>CACWPS010000022.1 GCA_902762875.1 Oscillospiraceae bacterium | reverse complement strand
CCTCTTATGGTACTTTGTTTTTGTCGTTATTAACATCATACCATATTTGAGATGAATTTTCTTTTTATTTTGTTACCTATCTATTGTACCATAACATTTTTTAAAATATTTAAGCTAAAAGCTGTGCCAAAGTGATTACAAGGGGCATTGTGACCGCTGCGGCAACCGTACTTAGGGACACCATATCCACCGAAAGGGGAGTGTCTGCCCCGTATTTTGAGGAAAACATTGCGGTAATCGCCGCAACAGGTGCGCTGACCGAAATTATTACCGAAACAAGCAGAGTCCCTCTTACACCTATTATATATAAGAACCCGAGCACCGCAAGGGGATAGATTATCATTCTAAGCAGTACCGCAAAAAGGCATTTTGCATCCTTAAAGGCGGTAAGCAGATTGTTCTGCGCCAAGTGGTAGCCGATAATAAGCATAGGAAGTGGAGTATACAACGCCGACATATAATCTATAGCTGAATTGAGAATTTTCGGTATTGGTATAGAAAAAATGAAAATTACAAGCCCTATTGCAAGACCTATTAACCCCGGGTTTATAAACAGCTTTTTGGGTTTTATGTACTTTTTATCCCCGCTTATAAGATAAACGCCGTAGCTCCAGATAACCAGATTGAACATTATAACATAAGCTGAGCCGTAAAGGGTGCCGTCCGCCCCTAAAATGACCTGTTGAAGCGGCAGGGACATAAACCCGCAGTTTGCAAAGATTGTGCCGAAACGCAGTACACGCTCCCTCGATTTATCCTTTGAATGAAGAATAATGTAGCTTAAAGCAATCATCAAAACCTGAACAATCAGGGTGATGAAAATTGCAAAGGCAAGGGATTTCATTATCTCTTTACTGTACTCGCGGATAAGAGATTTGATGATAACGCAGGGCGTTGCGATGATAAGGGCAATATCGGTACAGCACCGTGCCCCCTCGGCGGTCATAATTTTGGCCTTTGCCGCAATAAAGCCCACTGCTATCATTATCATCAAAATCATTACCTGCGAAAAAACGGTTGTAAGCATTATTTTACGCTCTCCGCAAATTTCTTAAAGGCGGAAATGCCCTCGGGGGTACGCTTGTAAACGCCTGCGTGCTCAAGCACCTTTGCAAACACAAGACCGATTTCGTCCTTTATGATTTTATCTATATTTTCCTTTGTTATATTGCTGTATTTGGCTTTGATTTCCTCTGCCCAGTCATAGTGCTTTGAGAGTACTTCATCATTCTTAATGTCCTTATTTTCGAGCATTGCGTCTTCCAGGAGAGCAATTTCGTTTTTAAGACGGGCGGGAAGTACCGCAAGACCCATAACCTCAATAAGTCCGATATTTTCCTTTTTAATGTGGTGTAGCTCCTTGTGGGGGTGATATACACCCAAGGGATGCTCTTTTGTAGTAATGTTGTTACGAAGCACCAAATCAAGCTCAAAGCTCTCCCCCTTTTTGCGGGCGATGGGGGTTATGGTGTTGTGGGGCTCGCCGTCGGTTTCGGCAAATATAAATGCCGATTCGTCGGTATACCCTCGCCAAGCCTTTAAGATTTTATCGGCAAGCTCTATAAGGCGGTCTGAATCGGGGCAGGAAAGCCGTATTACCGACATAGGCCACTTTAAAATGCCCGCTTCCACATCATTAAATCCCTCAAAGGTAAGTGGATACTCAACCTCTGCCTTTGCCATAGCAAAGGTGTAGTTACCGCCCTGAAAATGGTCGTGGCTTAAAATAGAACCGCCCACAATCGGCAAATCGGCATTTGAGCCCACAAAGTAATGGGGGAACTGCTTTACAAAGTCCAGCAGTTTTTTAAATGTGTCACGGTTTATCGCCATAGGTGTGTGCTTTGCGTTAAATACTATGCAATGCTCGTTGTAGTAAACATAGGGTGAGTATTGGAAGCACCAGTCGCTGTTATTTATTTTAACGGGTATAACCCTGTGATTTTGCCTTGCGGGATAGTTAAGTCTTCCTGCGTAGCCCTCGCACTCACGGCAGAGCATACATTTAGGATAACCCGCCTGAGGAGCGTTCTTTGCCGCAGCTATCGCCTTGGGGTCTTTTTCGGGCTTTGAAAGATTAATTGTAATATCAAGTCCGCCGTATTCGGTGTCGGTAACCCATTTAATATCCTTTTCAACACGGTAGCGCCTTATGTAATCGCTGTCACAGCTGAGCTTGTAGAAATAATCGGTCGCCGACTTGGGCGAGTCCTTGTACAATTCATTAAATCTGTCGGTCACCTCTGAGGGGCGGGGCATCATAGCGCCCATAAGCTTTGTATCAAACAAATCACGGTGAACGATACTGTCCTCTATAAGTCCCTTTTCAACCGCAAAGTCTAAGAGCTCCTTTAAGGTTTCTTCAAGGTTTACTTCTGTAAATTCTTCGTCACAATCATATTCGTCCAAATTTAAAATTTCAAGAATACGGTTCGTAACATAAATTCTGTCACGCTCAGAAAAGAGCCCTTTTTCCAATCCGTAACAAACCAGCTTTTTAATACTTTTATCAATCATTTTTCACACCGCCTATTTCTCTTTTAAATTATACATTCTTTAAGGCAAGATGTCAATTAGATATTAGAGATTAGAAGTTAAACGGGTGTACAGTCGTCAATGATAGGTTACACTTTTCTCAAAAAAATATGATGAAAACTACATTGAATAAAACTTTGGATGATTGGAGGAGCCGAAGGCGACG
>CACWPS010000021.1 GCA_902762875.1 Oscillospiraceae bacterium | reverse complement strand
GTCGCCTTCGGCTCCTCCAATCATCCAAAGTTTTATTCAATGTAGTTTTCATCATATTTTTTTGAGAAAAGTGTAACCTATCATTGACGACTGTACACATTTTTAGCATTTTTTATTATAATTGAAATTGACAAAAAAATCTATTTGTGATAAAATGATAAATAATGTTAATATGAGGTAGTTTGCATTATGGGTCAGGTATATGCCGTTACATCGGGTAAGGGCGGAGTAGGCAAGTCAACCGTTGCGGTGGGCTTGGCGTTCGCTTTTACAAAGCTTAATAAAAGGACTCTCCTTGTCGATATGGACGAGGGGCTTAGATGTCTTGACCTAATGTTGGGGGCTGATAAATCGGCGGTTTTTGATTTGTCGGATATACTTATGGGCAGGGATATGAGCGACGCTGTATATGAGGCGGAGAATGCTGACGGGCTTTACCTTGTTCCCGCTCCCTCTGATATAGGCAAAATTGATGCTTTTTCCTTTTCTGCCTTTGCAAGGCAGGCGGCTGAGGAGTATGATACGGTAATATTCGATTTCCCAGCGGGAATTGATTTTACGCTTTATCACTGTTTGCCCGAAGACTCCCTCTTTTTGACAGTTGCCGTACCCGACCCAGTTTCGGTAAGGGATGCCGCGGCGGTAAGCAGGAAGCTTTCCGATATTTCTTGCAACTCCCGTCTTATCATTAATAATTTCACCTACAGTCTTATTAAACATGGGATTTTCCAAAATATTGACAGTATGATAGACAGTGCGGGGCTTCAGCTTTTAGGGGTAGTCCCCCATAGCGAGGAGCTAATGCTTCTGTCTGTAAGGCATAATATAAAGCCAAATGGCAAGCCCATGGCGGCTTTTTTAAGAATTGCAAAAAGGCTTTGCGGCGAGCATATTTTACTGCCGAAGCCAAAAAAAATATGAAGGGATTTTTAAAATGACTATTGCTTTAATCGCTCACGACGCAAAAAAAGAACTTATGGTGCAGTTTTGCATAGCATACTGCGGTATTTTAAGCAGGTACAATTTGATTGCTACGGGTGCTACGGGAAAGACTGTGGCTGAAGCAACAGGTCTTGAAATAGTAAGCTTTTTAGGGGGCTCTCAGGGGGGAGCACAGCAGATTGCCTCACGCATAGGCTGTGATGAAATAGATTTATTGCTCATTTTCCGTGACCCGCTTAACCCCAAGCCCAGCGAGCCTGACGAGCGTGCGCTTCTGCGCCTTTGCGATGTTCACAATATCCCTGTTGCTACCAATATCGCCACCGCCGAAATGCTTATCCACGGCCTTGAGCGGGGCGACCTTGATTGGCGTGAGATTGTAAAAAACAACAAATAATTTTCTCGGAGTTTTCTTTATGTCTGAAATTAACCGTGCCGTAAAGGGAACGGGCGATGTTTTGCCGAGCGACAGCTATAAATGGCAGTTTGTAGAGGGTAAAATGCTTGAAACCGCCCGACTTTTCGGTTTTAATGAAATTCGTATACCTGTATTTGAGCATACCGAAGTCTTTTTGCGCAGTGTCGGCGATACCACCGATGTTGTCCAAAAGGAAATGTACACCTTTGATGACAAGGGCGGCCGTTCTATCACACTTCGCCCCGAATTTACGGCGGGTGTTATCCGCTCTGCTATTGAAAAGGGGCTTGTAAACGGTGCTTTGCCCGTTAAGGCGGCCTATGTGGGCGGTTGCTACCGCTACGAAAAGCCCCAGGCGGGAAGACTGCGTGAGTTCCACCAGTTCGGTGTGGAGTGTATCGGTGCGGCAGAGCCTAATGCCGATGCAGAGGTTATTGCCCTTGCAGGTCAGGTTCTTGACTCGGTGGGTATTGAAAAAATATCCCTTGAAATTAATTCAATAGGCTGTCCCGAATGCCGTAAGGATTATGTTGCGGCGCTTAAAGAATATTTTAAGTCGCATATAGACGAGCTGTGCGACACCTGCAAGGACAGGTTAGAGCGTAATCCTATGAGAATACTTGATTGCAAGTCTCCTGTTTGCAGTGAAATTGCTAAGGGTGCTCCTGTTGTTACAGATTATCTCTGTGATGATTGCCGTGAGCATTTTGGTGAAGTGCAGAAGCACCTTACCGCCGCAGGAATAAAATTTACCGTAAACCCGCATATTGTAAGGGGCCTTGATTACTATACCCGCACGGTGTTTGAGTTTGTTTCCGGCGATATCGGCGCACAGTCCACCGTTTGCGGCGGCGGAAGATATGACGGACTTATTTCTCAAATGGGCGGGCCCCAAGTTCCGTCCCTCGGCTTTGCTATGGGTATTGAGCGTATAATGCTACTGCTTGAAGCACAGGGCACAAAGTTACCTCAAAATAATTCCTGTGATATTTATATTGCCGCTATGGGCAAGACCGCCTCTCTTAAGGCAACCCAGCTTGTAGCCGATTTACGAAAAGACGGCTTTAAGGCCCAAACCGATATTTGCGGCAGGGGACTTAAGGCCCAAATGAAGTATGCCGATAAAATCGGTGCCGCATTTTCCATTGTTTTGGGCGATAATGAGATTGAATCGGGTAAGGCGGTTCTAAAAAATATGAAGAACGGGGATAAATGGGAAATTGACCTTAATAACCTTTCCGACAGTCTTTTTAAGGCACTTAATTCTTCCGCATTAGATGAGCTTGCGGATTCGGTTTTAAAACAACAATAATCCTTGGCGGTCATTAGGCCGCCGGTTGATTTTTTAAGAGGTGTTTATTTTGAAGCTTGACAGAATGAACGGAATGAAGCGCACCGACTATTGCGGTGAGCTGACTAAGGAAAAAATAGGCGAGGAAGTAGTTGTATCCGGTTGGGTACAGCGCCAGCGTGATTTGGGCGGGCTAATTTTCGTCGATTTGCGTGACCGCAGTGGTATTATTCAGCTCGCCTTTGACGATACAACCGACCCCGCAGTTTTTGAAAAGGCGGGGAGCCTACGCAGTGAGTTTGTGGTTATGGCAAAGGGTAAGGTGCGAATGCGCTCTTCCATAAATACCGAAATTCCCACAGGCGAAATTGAAATTGAGGTAACCGAGCTTAAAATTTTGGGCGAGTCGGAAACCCCGCCCTTTGAAATTTTGCCCAATTCCGCCGCTAATGAGGAATTAAGGCTTAAATACCGCTATCTTGACCTGCGCAGAGCACCCCTTCAGCGCAATATTTTAATGCGCCATAAGATAGCAAAGGTGACCAGAGACTATTTTGACGAAAACGGGTTTATTGAAATTGAAACCCCAACCCTTATTAAGTCCACCCCCGAGGGTGCGAGGGATTATCTTGTTCCATCCCGTGTTCATAAGGGCAGCTTTTTCGCTCTGCCCCAGTCGCCCCAGCTTTATAAGCAGCTGCTAATGCTGTCGGGCTTTGACCGCTACATGCAGATTGCCCGTTGCTACCGTGACGAGGACCTAAGAGCCGACCGTCAGCCCGAGTTTACACAGATTGACCTTGAAATGTCCTTTGTGGAAAAGGAAGATGTTTTCACTATTGCAGAGGGGTATATTAAGCGTCTCTTTAAGGATGTGCTTAATGTGGATATTCCTACTCCGCTCACCCGTCTTACCTATACCGAGGCTATGGAAAACTACGGCTCTGATAAGCCCGACACCCGCTTTGATATGAAGATAAAGGATTTGTCGGATATTGTGGAAAATTGCGGCTTCGGCGTATTTGCCGATACCGTTAAAAACGGCGGAACCGTAAGGGCAATTACCGCTAAAAATGCCGCAGGGGTTTACACAAGAAAGGAAATTGACAAGCTTACCGAAGAGGCTAAGGGAATAGGCGCTAAGGGTCTTGCCTTTATTCGTTGGGTAGAGGACGCTCCCTCTTGCTCCTTTGCTAAGTTTATGACCGAGGAGGAATTAAAGGCTATTTACGAGCGCACCGGTGCCGAAAAGGGTGATGTTGTGTTAATAGTAGCCGACCGCAAAAAGACCGTTCTTTCGGTTTTGGGTGCACTGCGCCTTACTGTTGCAAAGCGGCTTGATATTATACCCGAGCAGTTTAACTTCCTTTGGATAACCGAGTTCCCCTTCTTTGAGTATAATGAGGAAACGGGCAACTGGGACGCAATGCACCATCCCTTTACAAAGCCTCTTGACGAGTGCATACAGTATCTCGACAATGCCCCCGAAAAGGTCTTTGCCGATGCCTACGATTTGGTGCTTAACGGTATTGAGCTGTCGTCAGGCTCTATTCGTATTACCGACCCCGAGCTTCAAAAGCATATGTTTAAGGCTTTGGGACTTTCGGACGAGGAGGCTTACCAAAAGTTCGGCTTCTTAACCGATGCCTTCAGGTTTGGCGCACCGCCCCACGGGGGAATGGGCATAGGGCTTGACCGCCTTACAATGCTTATGTGCGGCTGTGACAATCTGCGTGATGTTGTGGCATTTCCGAAGGTTTCCAATTCCTCGGAGCTTATGTCGGGCGCACCCGCAGAGGTTGACGAAAAACAGCTGTGCGAGCTGTCAATAGCCGTAACGGCAAAAGATGAATAATACTTACGGAGTGATTTATATATGAATAATTGGAATAGGGACACCATTTGTGTTCAGGGCGGATACACCCCCGGCAACGGCGAGCCGAGACAGATACCGATAATCCAAAGCACCACCTTTAAATACGCTACCAGCGAGGATATGGGCAAGCTTTTTGACTTGGAAGCAAGCGGGTATTTTTACTCCCGCCTGCAAAACCCCACCTGTGATACCGTGGCGGCTAAAATCTGCCAGTTAGAGGGGGGCTCTGCCGCTATGCTTACCTCATCGGGTCAGGCGGCATCATTCTATGCGATATTTAACATTGCCTCTTGCGGGGACCACATAGTTTCCTCTTCCACCATTTACGGCGGCACATATAACCTTTTCGCCGTTACAATGAAGAGAATGGGCATTGATTTTACCTTTGTTTCTCCCGACTGTACCAAAGAGGAGCTTGACGCCGCTTTTAAGCCTAACACCAAGGCGGTCTTCGGCGAGACCATCGCTAATCCCGCCCTTACCGTGCTTGATTTTGAAAAATTCGCAAGTGCGGCGCATGAACACGGCGTTCCCCTTATTGTGGATAACACCTTTGCCACCCCCGTAAACTGCCGTCCCTTTGAGTGGGGAGCGGATATTGTAACCCACTCCACCACAAAGTATATGGACGGTCACGGTGCGGCGGTTGGCGGCTGTATCGTGGATTCGGGCAAATTTGATTGGACAAAGTACCCCGAAAAGTACCCCGGTCTTTGCACCCCTGATGACAGCTACCACGGTGTTACCTATACCGAACGCTTCGGTATTGAGGGGGCATATATCACAAAGGCTACCGTTCAGCTTATGCGTGATTTCGGCTCGGTGCAGTCGCCCCAGAGCGCATTTATCCTGAATTTGGGTCTTGAAAGCCTGCATGTAAGAATGGCGAGACATTGCGAAAACGCTCTTGCGGTCGCAAGGGCACTGAATGTTGACGATAGAATTGCCTATGTTGTATACCCCGGTTTAGAGGGAGATAAATACTACAATGAAGCTCAAAAATATATGCCGAAGGGCACAACGGGTGTTGTAAGTTTCGGCTTAAAGGGCGGCAGAAAAGCGGCGGAGGCCTTTATGAAAAACCTTAAAATCGCCGCTATTGAGACCCATGTTGCCGATGCTCGCACCTGCTGTCTGCACCCCGCAAGCTCTACCCACCGCCAGATGACCGAGGAGGAGCTTACTGCGGCGGGAGTGCCCTCCGACCTTGTAAGGCTTTCCTGCGGACTTGAAAGCGCAGAAGACTTAATAGCCGATATTAAGCAGGCACTCGACTGCATTAAATAAAGGCGGTTTTAGCTATGCCTATTAAAATACCTAACGATTTACCCGCAGTAAAAACTTTGAATGACGAAAATATCTTCGTTATGACCGAAACAAGGGCTATAACCCAGGATATTCGTCCCCTTAAAATACTGCTTTTAAACCTAATGCCTAAAAAGATTGAGACCGAGACACAGCTGTCCCGTCTTCTCGGCAACTCGCCCTTACAGGTGGATTTAGAGCTTATACACACCAAGAGCCACAAATCAAAAAACACCTCGGCGGAGCACCTTTTTACCTTTTACAAGACCTTTCAAGATGTAAAAAACCGTACCTTTGACGGTATGATAATAACCGGTGCGCCTGTTGAACAGCTGGAATTTGAAGAGGTGGAGTACTGGGAGGAGCTTTGCGAGATAATGGAGTGGAGCAAGACCCATGTTCACAGCACCTTCCATATCTGCTGGGGCGCTCAGGCAGGGCTTTACTACCATTTCGGTGTAAAAAAATACCCCCTTGATAAAAAGCTGTTCGGGGTTTTCCCCACCACGGCGGATTATAAGCAGTCAATACTGCTTAGGGGCTTTGACGATACCTTTATGGTGCCGCAATCCCGTCACACCACCGTTAAAACCGAGGATATAAAGGCTGTAGCCAAGCTTAAAATTTTAGCCTCCTCCGAGGAAACGGGCGTGTACGCCGCTATGACCGAAAAGGGAAGACAGATTTTCATAACGGGGCATTCGGAATATGACGCAGGCACCCTTGCCGCTGAGTATTTCCGTGATAAGAGAGAGGGAAAGCCTATCGATATTCCGAAAAACTATTTCCCCGACGATAACCCCGAAAATCCGCCCCTTGTCACCTGGCGGTCACACGCAAATTTGCTTTATTCAAACTGGCTTAACTATTTTGTATATCAAACCACACCGTATAATATTAACGAAATAAAATAAAGTGTAAACGTTATCTCACAAAAGATGGGGAAACGGTAGAGGAAGCAAAGGAAAGACTTAAAAAAGAGCAGGAAGCACTTAAAAAGGAAATATGAGCCAGCGCCCCTCAAAGGACTAAACTGAGGGGCGTTATTTACGCTAAATAATTATTGACTTTTCGGGTTTGTTGTGATAACATAACTTAGCAAGGTTATTAATATGTATAATAGATGTTTCCGTAGCTCAGCCGGATAGAGCGACCGCCTCCTAAGAATATGTTATAACAATCACTTTTTAGGAAAAGGCGAATGACACTAAGTTTGTTTACAACTAAATATTGTTATATATTTTTCAAAAGCCCCCTTAGTTAAATGGATATAATAAACCCCTCCTAAGGGTTAGTTGTGAGTTCGATTCTCGCAGGGGGTGCCATCAACAATGCCGAAATTCCTTGATTTTTCAAGGCTTTCGGCTTTTTTTGTTGTTTGAAGGTGGATGTTAAGGTGTCAGAAATTCTGTTAGCAAGGGATTTTTCTGTTAGCAAATAACTATCCACTCATTGTTGAAAGGTCTGCTAACATAAGTTAGCAAGAAAAAGGCTATTTCGCTAACAAAATCAGGTACTCTGCTAACAAGACGTATTTTAGGACAAAAATACTTGCTAACAAGAAAGGCGATTGATATAAAAAACAGACCCTATGAAGCGTAATGTTATTCAGTTGTTTTTCTTTCGATAAAGTACGTTAATTAGTCGCACATTTTATTATTCTTCACAGATTTCTTATAATGTAATTGCAAGGAGGTGTTACGATGAGAAACAGAGATTATCACTTATATCTTACAGATACAGAGTACAGCAGAATTATTGCTGCTCTAATAAATCTGAAGAATGACCTAATCGCACAAGGCAGATATACAGATGGAGTTGATGATGTCCTCTGTAAAGTAACATCTGCTAAAAAACAGAAAATGAAAATCTTCTATATATAATATGAAAGACCACCTACCGGATTGGTAAGTGGTCTATATTATTTAAATTTGAAAACTGAAATTTGAGTCTCTGTAAAACTGGAATTAACCCATACAATTATTTTAATTTAGATATTCACAATTTTACTTGCCACAGTATCTCGAAAAACACTGTCATGTTGAGACCGCCGAAAATTTTGTGTAAAAGCTGAATAAGAGAAAGCCTTTCAGATAAGAATTAAGATATAAAAATTTCAAAATCTGAAAGGAAGAACAGTAA
>CACWPS010000020.1 GCA_902762875.1 Oscillospiraceae bacterium | reverse complement strand
GAAGACTACCGGGTTGATAGGCAGCGAGTGTAAGCATAGTGATATGTGTGCTAGGCTGTACTAATAGACCGAGGGCTTGACCTATTTATTTCGTTCCTCTGCTTCCTTTACTTTGTTCGGTTTTTTGGGTGCGAGTGATATGCACCATTAGCTCAGTTGGTAGAGCACCTGACTCTTAATCAGGGTGTCCCGGGTTCGAGTCCCTGATGGTGCACCAATTTGGTTAAGAACTTCCACATATTTGGAGTTTTAAAGATTAAGCCACCGAGCTTTTTCTATATGTGGCCCGTTGGTCAAGTGGCCTAAGACTCCGGCCTCTCACGCCGGCAACATGGGTTCGAATCCCGTACGGGTCACCATTTTTTAAAATTTAATATGTTATTAAACAGCTATGCTGTTTGATATATATGTACCTTTTGGTACAGCAAAGTTGGTGTTGATTGCGGCGAGGGTCCACCCGTTCCCATACCGAACACGGAAGTTAAGCTCGCTTGCGCTGAAGATACTTGGCGGGAAGCTGCCCGGGAAAATAAGTAGATGCCAACATTTTTGCCTATTTAGCTCAGTCGGTAGAGCATGCGGCTGTTAACCGCAGGGTCGTAGGTTCGAGTCCTACAATAGGCGCCACAAATCTTGTCCAGATAAGGAACAGGACACGAAAACCCTTGATTTTCAAGGGTTTTTTGTGTTTTTAAGGGCGATTTGAATGAATCTGCTTTGAGGGTAATATTTTACCACTGTTTTCGGTATAACTTGAATTGAACCCTGAACTTATGCCGAAAAAAATTAAAGAAGCATAAAAAGACCGAGATTTTCTTTACAAAAAATGATTTGTAACGGGGATCCGGTCTTTTTCCTTGCCGGAATGCCCGGGAAGGAGCTAAAAATGGAAAAAAAGATTAACAGAGGCGTTATCAGAACGGGAGAAACCGATATTAAGGTGCATTTAATAGATAGTTTCCCAAATCATCCGTATCACGTCTTCGATGATGAGGACATGACAGAACTGGCCGCCAGCATCGAGGCTAACGGCCTGCTTAATCCCATAATTGTGCGCAGCAAAGCAGATGGTCGGTATGAACTGATTTCCGGCCACCGCAGAAAAAGGGCATATGAAATTTTAAAAATAAATAAAATTCGTGCTATTATCGTTGATATTACTGATGATGAAGCCATCATCATGATGGTAGACAGCAACTGCCAACGTTCTAAGATCTTGCCAAGTGAAAAAGCATTTTCATATAAGATGAAATTAGATGCTATCAAGAGGCAGGGTAAGCGCAATGATTTAACCTGTGCTCAACTTGAGCACAAGTCGAAAAAGTCCAGGGAGATTGTTGGTGAACAAACCGGAGAGAGTGCTGCACAAGTTGCACGGTATATCCGATTGACCGAACTTATTCCTGAACTGCTTGATTTCGTTGACAAAGGCAGGATGAAAATGCAGCCTGCCGTAGAACTCTCTTACTTGGACGAAGAGAGCCAAAGAGACTTGGTTGATATTAACTAAGGGTAAGAAGCCTACAACAGCTATTACACCGCCGATTACGCCGTCAACGAGGATAGCCGAAAGAAGGGGCGACGCATCGGCAAGCAAATCTCCGACCCAACCTTGGAATGTCTCAAGCCAACCGACAAGCAGGTCTGCAATAGGAGTACCGACCCAGACCTGAGAAATCTGGAAGACCAAAAACATTACAACGGCAAAAATCGGAATACCCAGCCATTTGTTTGTGAGCACCTTGTCAATTTTATCGCTTATGCTTTTGTCCTTAGTTAAAACCTTACGGGTTTCAACATCTTTCACGATTTTGTTTACAAATTCAAAGCGTTTGCGGTCTGCCGCTTCAACCTCCGATTTATCGGTTAAATCAATATCACCCTGATGATAGGGGGCAGACTGTGAGGCAGAGGCGTTTACCACTGCTTTTTCCACTACTGCTTTTAATCCGTCGGCAGTAGTTGATATGGTTTCAGCTACCGCACAGCCTAAAGCCTTGGATAACTTTTCCACATCGATTTTGGTATCCTTTTTCTTGTTAATATCACTCTTATTAAGTGCAACAACAACGGGAATACCCAGCTCCAAAAGCTGTGTTGTAAAGAAAAGGCTACGGCTCAAATTTGTGGCGTCCACAATGTTTATGATTACATCGGGGTTTTCCTTTTTCACATAGGAGCTTGTGATGCTTTCTTCTCTCGTAAAGGGCGACATAGAATAAGCACCGGGAAGGTCAACGGCGATAAGCTGCTCTTCCCCGTTGTAGTACGCCTTCTTAATGGGATGTTCTTTCTTTTCTACGGTAACGCCTGCCCAGTTTCCCACCTTTTCGTTTCGTCCGGTTAGGGCATTATACATTGTGGTTTTACCTGAGTTAGGGTTGCCTGCGAGTGCTATTCTCATGTTACGGTTCCTCCTCTTACTTCTTTAACTTTATAATAAAGTTAAGTTTTTAATTGTTAGCTAATGCTAACAAAACATCTTAAAAAAAGCTGATTTTTGTATCAGCAATTTTTAAACTATATTGCGATTGCCTCTGCCAACTGATTGTCAATATTATATCTTCCGTCCTTAATAGAAACAACACAGCCGCCTTTAATGTGTGATACTACGGTTATTGCCTCCCCGCTGTAACAACCGAGGGAAAATAAAAATGCGTTCAGCTCTTCATCAGCGGTAACAATATCTTTGATTATGTATTCGTTTCCTTCTACGGCATCTTTCAGCGTCATAACTATCTCCACATTTTTTAGTTAATTTTGTTGGTTAGCCAATGCTAACATTTGGTTCTAAAAAATCGGTTAGCAGTGTCTAACCGCATATTATTATATTCATTTTTTTCTGATTTGTCAACCCTTTTTTAAAAAAGTTGAAATTATTGATTTTTAAGCGAGAAAGTGGTATATTATATAAAACGAATTATTCAAATCACCTTTATGAAGCGGAGGCAAGTATATGTCCCTTAAAGAATCAGGCGAGATGTATCTGGAAACTATATACATCTTATATAAGTCAAAATCCTCGGTTCGCTCCATTGATGTTGCAGAGTATATGAATTTTTCAAGGGCAAGTGTGAGCCGAGGTATCGGGCTCCTTAAAAAACAAGATTTTATCCTGATGGATAAGGGCGGGTATATTACCCTTACTGAAAAGGGTGTAAAAACCGCCGAAAAGATTTATGAAAGACACACCGTAATATCCAAAATGTTAATGGCAATGGGTATTGATGAAGAAACCGCCACAAAAGATGCTTGCCGTATTGAACATGTTATAAGCGACAAAACCTTTGAAGCGATGAAGCACCACGCCGAGAAATACTTTGCCAAATAAACCTAAGTGCAATTTTCGAGGGCTTCACATATGAATATTCTCCTAACGGTTGTTATTATATAATTTGTATGATATAATTAAAAACAAAAATTATGGAAGTGTAAATATGTCGATTGAAAAGATAAGAGAATATTTTAAATCTGTCGGAATAGAGGGACGGATAAAGGAATTCAGCGAATCCAGCGCAATCGAGCTTACCATAGCCGAGCTTGAAAGGTATTCGGGATATTTGGCTTGGGTGGATGTTTGTAAGCCCCGTGAGGTATAATAAAATGGAATTGATAGCTAAATATTTCAGTGAGCTGTCGGCTGCGGAGATTTATGAAATATTAAAATCACGGGCAGAGATATTCCTTTTAGAGCAAAAAATACTTTGTCAGGATATGGATAATGCCGATTACAACAGCCTGCATTGCTTCTTTACGGAAAAGGGCAGAGTTACCGCATATTTAAGGGCATTTTCCACGGACGCCGAAAACGTTAAAATAGGCAGGGTGTTGACCCTCAGCCACGGCAGGGGCACAGGAAAAGAGCTAATGGGAAAAAGCTTAGCCGTGATTAAAGATAAAATGAACCCCCAAAAGGTGACGGTAGACGCACAGGAGCAAGCCATAGGCTTCTATAAAAAATCAGGCTTTAAGGTGATATCCGATGTTTTTATGGAAGAGGGCGTTCCCCACGCTGAAATGGAGCTGAAATTCCAATAGTTTAAAGAAACGGTTTTTTAAATTTATTTAGGGTTTTGACTTGACAGGCAGATGTAATAATGCTATTATTTAGGCAAAAGTTGCACTGCTTTTTTACCGATAAGAAAGCCCGCGTGTCATTTTATTATACGGGTGATTTTGGGAGGCATTATATGCGTATTATTACAGAGTTAAATAACGGCTGGAAATTTTATAAGGGGGATATTAAGGTTCCCCGTCCTGCGGATAAGGGACCTGTATATTCTCAAAGTAAAAATGAAAGAAGGCTCATAGGCCCGGGGGCATATTATTACTTTGATAAGCCTGATGCCTTTTATCAGGATTGTGAGATGCACAACGAAGGTTGGAGGAATGTAGACCTTCCCCACGATTATATAATAAATCAGGATAATGACCCTACACACAACAATGCACACGGCTACTTTAAGTATGAAAACGCCTGGTATCGCAAGGAGTTCAGCATAATAGATAAGGGCTTTGAGGATAAACGGCTTCTGCTTCAGTTTGACGGCATTGCGGGGCAGTCGGTTGTGTATGTAAACGGCCGTCTTGTGAAAAGGAATTATTCCGCATACAACAGCTTTGAGGTGGATATTACCGATAATGTCTATTTCGACAGAAACAATGTTATTGCCGTTTATGTAAACACCGAAGAATTCGAGGGTTGGTGGTATCAGGGCGGAGGTATATACCGCGAGGTAAGGCTTGTAGTTACCGAAAAGACCGCCATTGACCGCTACGGTGTTTATGCGCCTTATGAAAGGCTGAATGAGACAGATTGGCAAATAAATTTTGAAGCCACCCTTATAAACACCGATTATGAGGATAAAAATGCCGAGGTGATAAGCTACGTTTTGGATAAAAACGGCGAGGTTGTAGCTTCGGCAAAAACCGATGCGGTTTTGGAAAAGCGGGGGAAGACAACCGTGAAATACAGCACGGTTGTGAAAAATCCCCTTTTGTGGAATATTGCTTCACCTAATTTATACCGAATCAAGACCGAACTGTTATTAAGCGGAGAGGTTACAGACGCTGATTTTATCAGAATAGGCTTTAGAACAATTGAGCTTTCCATAGAAAAAGGGTTCCTTATAAACGGCGAGAAAACTATTATAAAGGGTGTAAACTGCCATCAGGATTACGGTATTACGGGACTTGCCGTTCCGAAAAATATATATGCCTACAGAATTAAATTACTTAAAGAAATGGGCTGTAACGGTTACAGATGCTCACATTATCAGCACCCCGCCGATGAAATGGATTTGTTTGATGAAAACGGCTTTGTAGTTATGGACGAGACCCGCTGGTTTGAAACGAGCGAGTATGCTATAGAAATGCTCGAAGAGCTTGTAAAGCGTGACCGCAACCGACCGAGTGTTATGTTCTGGTCAACAGGCAACGAAGAACGCATCCATATAACGGATATGGGCAAAAGGGTACACAGAGCTCTGGCTGAAAGGATAAGAAGGCTTGATAAAACCCGCTTTATAACCACCTGCGAGGACGCAAAGCCCCTTGAATCCAAGGTGTTCCCCGATTGCGACATAATAGCGGTGAACTATAATCTTCAGTGCTACGATGATATCCATAAAATGTATCCGGATAAGCTGATAGTGTCAGGCGAAAGCTGTGCTACGGGCACAACGAGAGACTGGAATTTTCCAAGCAGCCCCGATAACGGAAGAATCACCGATATTGATAATAAGACCAATTCATGGTTTCAGGGAAGAGAATATACATGGCGGCATCTAACCGACCGTCCTTATGTTATAGGCACATTCCAATGGGCGGGAATAGAGCACAGAGGCGAGGCGATGTGGCCCCGTGTATGCTCGAGCTCGGGCGCTTTGGACTTATTCCTGCAAAGAAAGGGAGCGTTTTATCAGAATATGTCTCATTGGACGGATGAGCCCATGATACATATTGTCCCCCATTGGAATTTCTGCGGCTTAGAGGGGGAGGAAATTCTTACGGCGGTCTACACAAACTGCGAAGAAGCCGAGCTTTTCCTTAATGGAGAATCCTTAGGCAAGCAGGATACCTCTAATTTCAAAAAGGGTCTTTGGATGGTTAAATATACTAAAGGCTGTATTGCGGCAAAAGGGTATATCGGCGGGAAAGAGGTCTGCTGTGACAACAGGGAGACAACGGGCAAGCCTGTAAAATTAAGCTTAAAGCTTGAAAACAGCTTTGAGCCAAACGGAAAGGATATTGCGGTTTTCACCTGCGAATGCCTTGACGAAAAGGGAAGAGCCGTACCTGACGCAGAGGAATATGTGAGCTTTAGCACCTGTGGAAAAGCACGGATATTAGGTACCGGGTCGGATAACTGCGACCATAAAAATGTTTCATTGCCCGAAAGGCAGATGTATGCGGGGAAAATCGCCGTAGCCGTCCGCCCAAATTCTGGTGCCGAGGAATTTAAGCTTTTTGCCAAGAGCAAGAACTGCGGCACAGCCTGCTTTACTTGGAAAAAGCAGTTAAATATGTAACTATACGCATTTATTACGGCGGTGCAGATACCTGCATAGGCTTTGCGACAGGCTCCCTTTCCGAGCTTATTGAGTCCTGCAAAAAAAGAAATAACCGTATATAAAATAAAAAACCGAGCAACCGCTCGGTTTTTTATATGTTATTCAGGATTTTCTTACGCCCTTTTCGCCCTCAAAATAAATGGCTAATCCACCGGGGCCTAAGTGGGAGCCTGTGGCGGGCTCGTGCTTGACAATTATAAGCTTTTTGGGCGGGTTTGTCTTGTTTATCAGCTCTGCAAGTGCCTTAGCGTCCTCCTTGCAGTCGCAATAGCTTATACCCACCGTCTGGGTTTCGGGGTCTTTAACGAGGGTATCGTACTTTTCGGCTAAGGCGGATATAACCTTGGCTCTGCCCCTTATTTTCCCGAAAGCAACTATTTTGCCCTCTTCATTACCCTTTAGCAGGGGCTTTATTCCAAGTACGGTTCCCACTACGGCGCTTATATTTGAAAGTCTGCCTGTGCGCTTTAGGAACATTAAATCGTCAACCGTGAATACCTGATACATTTTTTCTATATGTACCCGTATTTCCTCGGCGGTTTCAGTAAGAGTTTTGCCTTCCTTGCGGTATTCTGCCGCCTTTAGAACCATAAGCCCCTCGCCGAGACTGGCGCCTAAACTGTCTACAAGCTCTATTTTTCGCTCGGGGAACTCCTCGGCCAGCTGTTCCTTAGCTATTGTCGCAGATGCAAACGAACCGCTTATTCCCGAGGAAAGCCCGATAAAAAGAATGTCCTTTCCGCCCTCAAGCAGGGGGCGCATAAAGTCGGTATACCTTTGCGGGTTTATCTGGGAGGTGGTTACCTTTTCGCCGTTTCTTAAAGCGGCGTAAAACGCCATATCGTCAAAGGTCTCTAAGAGCTCGCAACCGTATTCCTTGCCTTTTAAGAAATAGGGAAAGGGGATTGCGGTTATATCATTATCACGAAGCTGTTTCGCAGTAAGGTTTGAGGCAGAGTCGGTTAAAATTGCAAAATTCGACATATATAAAAATCTCCTTGCAAAAGTGTTTACCTTATTATATTATTAACTTGTAAACACAGCAAGATACATCACCTTTTTTATTCTCTATTAATTTTATGCGCTTAGTAGAGAGATTTTTGCCGACTCTACTCACAGTAGAGTTTCCTTTAATAAAGGCTTTTTTCGCCCCTTTTTCGAAAAAATTATAAAAAAGGAAAAATTTTGAAACCTTTTGCACCGCTTAAAAGTATTATAGGCGAGGGGGAAGTTAAATGAGTTGTACAGATAATAAAAGCTTTGCAATTCCCGAAGCGGTATTTGAAAGATACGCCGATACGGTTTATCGGCTTGCCTTTGTGCGCACAGGCAACAGAAGCGACAGCGACGATATTTTGCAGGAGGTCTTTCTGCGGTATATGAAGGTGTGGGGCAAAATGGAGTCGGAGGAGCATATTAAGGCTACCCTTATCCGTATTACCGTAAATTGCAGTAACAGTTGGCTTACTTCCTCGTGGTTTAAAAAGACCGCCCCGCTTGACGAAAACATTTCGGTCACCGATGAAAATACCGCCGAAAATGCCCTTTATGAGGTGTTAAAGCTTCCCGTAAAGTACCGCACCGTTATACACCTGCATTATTATATGGGTTATTCTGTGGCGGAGATAGCAGAAATCACCAAAACCAACCCCTCAACCGTTAAGACAAGACTGTCCCGTGCAAGAGGACAGCTTAAAAAAGTACTGGAGGCGGAGGATTTATGAAATTCAAAGACAGCTATAATAATCAGTTGGATAATATTAAGCCCGACGGCTATATTAAGGACAAAACCCGTCGCAGAATGGCGGAAGCCGAGGGAAAGGTTACCCCCAAGAGAAACGGCAGGGCATTTTTCGGTACGGCGGTGGCGGCGGTGCTGTGCGGAGCGATAATTTTTTCTGCAGGGCTTGTAATGGGGCGGAATAGGACAAAGGTTAATACAACCCCCAACACCAAGGCTATGAAAACCGCTCAAAGCTACGGCGATATATACGATATAATTAAAAAATTCAAAAGCAAAGAATATGTTGAATATGTGTATGAAGTGGAAGAAGGCGCTGTGGACACAGGCGCGGCTACGGGAACAAGCCCCACCAACAAAAACGGCAGCTCGGCAAGTAATGCCGAAGCAAACTCGTCAGACCACAGCGACACCACCGTTCAGGTTGAGGGTGTAGACGAAGCCGACATTGTAAAGACCGACGGAAAATACATCTATATCCTCTCGGGCAAGCCAAAGGATAAAAAGGTAAAGCTTGTGGATGTTACGGGGGAAAAACCGAAACAGCTTGCGAGCATTAAGGCAGAGGATATTTATGCCACCGATATGTATTTAAGCGGTGACAGGCTTATACTGCTGGGCACTTCCGAAAGTGACTTTTTGGTTCTGGGGGTTATTTACGATGTATCCGACCCCAATAGCCCTAAGGAAATCACCCGATTTAAGCAAAGCGGTGATTACAACGAGTCCCGACTGATTGACGGCAAGCTTTATGTTATATCCAACTTTTCGGTTGATACCTTGGGCATTAAAAAAGGTGAAGAGGAGACCTATGTGCCCTCGGTTGTTTGCCGGGATTATGACGGAGCGGTCACGGCGGACAGCGTGTATTTTTACGATAACTGCAATTACCCCCGGTATACCGTGCTCTGCGGGTATGATATTAAGGACGGCTCGCTGTGCGGTACTCAGTCGGTTTTGGGCGGGAGCTACACCGTATACGCAAGCACCCAAAATATTATAACCTGCTCGAATCCCAATTCGGAGGGCTTAACCCAGGTGGCAAGGTTTGCTATTGACGGCGGAAAGATTGATTTTAAGGCCACAGGCTCGATATCAGGCAGTCTTTTAAACCAGTTTTCCATTGATGAATACAAGGGCTATTTCCGCTTTGTGCTTACCGAGTATAATACTAAAGAGACGCCCCATGAAACCTCGGGTACTGAGGTCACCGCCTATTTGGTTGAAACCACACAAACAAACTCCCTTGTGATTTTAGACGGCGATTTAAAGGAAACGGGTAAAATCACCGACTTAGCGCCCGATGAGCGGGTTTATTCGGTACGGTTTATGGGGGAAACGGCATATTTTGTCACATTCCGTCAGGTTGACCCGCTTTTCAGCGCCGATGTAAGCGACCCCTATAACCCCAAAATTATAGGCAGTCTTAAAATCCCCGGTTTTTCAAGCTATCTTTTCCCCTACGGGGATAAGCTGTTGGGTATAGGCCGTAACGCCGACGAGCAAACAGGCAGAGCGGGGCTTATGAAGCTTTCAATGTTCGATATAAGCGACCCCTCAAATGTGACCGAAAGCTCCAAAACCGATGTTCCCGCAACCTATTCCGAGGCGCTTTACAGCCACAAGGCAACCCTTGCGGATTACGGAAAAAATATAATCGGATTCTCTGTTTACGGGGACAATGGCCCTTATTATCTTGTTTATTCCTATGAGGACGGGAAATTTGTTCAGCGGTTAAGGGCTCAGCTTGATGTAAACGGCTCCGACTACTGTAGAGGACTGTATATAGGAAATGTTTTCTACATCGCTTCCCATTATGAATTGCAGTATTACGATTTGGAAACCTTTGAGCCCCTCGGAACATTAAAGCTTAGTGATTAATAAAAAATTAAACGGAACGGCACGCAGGTCGTTCCCTACGGATTTAACCTTTGTAGGGAACGGCCTGTGTGCCGTTCCGCATATTTATACGAAATTTCAATTAACTATCGTAGGGGCGGGCATCCTTGACCGCCCGTTACCTTGCAAACGGGAGGGCACGGAGACCCTCCCCTACAAAATGTCAATTAAACCAATGTAGGGACGGGCATTGCCCGTCCGCTTTTTTATATATTAAATATTCTTATAAAAAAGCCCGTCCTTAGTGCAGTACCAGAGAAGCAGGCCGTGGCGTAAAATCGGTATCCGAGCCTGTAGATTCCATTCGGGGTACTGCTTTATTATTTGCAGGCGGTCATCAGTAGCAAAGGCGAGAAAGGATATATAATGCCCCTTTCCCATTTTGAAACCGCCTTTATCTTAACCCATACCTGTGAAAATTTCAATAAACGCTGAGTTTATCTGTAAAAACCGATAAATGTTATGGTACAATAGATAGGTAACAAAATAAAAAGAAAATTCATCTCAAATATGGTATGATGTTAATAACGACAAAAACAAAGTACCATAAGAGG
>CACWPS010000019.1 GCA_902762875.1 Oscillospiraceae bacterium | reverse complement strand
CACCTCTTATGGTACTTTGTTTTTGTCGTTATTAACATCATACCATATTTGAGATGAATTTTCTTTTTATTTTGTTACCTATCTATTGTACCATAACATGATAATTGACAAATAAACAGTTATTGTGTAAAATAGTATCGGTGCTTAAAACACCCTTAAAGGCAACCTTAAACGGTAGGCGGTTAAAGTTCTGCCCTCGAAAGGGGGCGTTGCCGATGGAGTACATAACGGTAAACGATTTATTTACATTCGGGATTTTGATTGTTTCAATCATTACTCTTGTTGTTTCCATAATGCGCAAAAAGAAATAACCGCCCACACTCGCTAAAGTCGGCGGTTATTTCTTTTAACCAAAGTATTTAGAGGGCTAACCGTCTATCGGTTGCCTTTCTGTTTTTATTATAACAAATTTTCTTATTTTGTCAAGTCAAAAGAAAACCGAAGCAATAAAATTTACCGACATACAAAGAAGGATACCGATAGCGGTGGGAATTGCGCAGCTAAGTGCCGTCCATTTAAGACTGCCGGTTTCTTTTTTTATTGTAAGGAGAGTTGTAGAGCAGGGCCAGTGCATAAGGGTAAAGATTATAAAGCATATCGCCGTGACGGCGTTCCAACCGTTGGAAACAAATAGCGCCTGCATTTCGGCAAGAGAGTATGCACTGTCTATAGTTCCCGCCGAAAGATAACTCATCATTATTATGGGGACTACAATTTCGTTTGCGGGGAAGCCTAATATAAAGGCAAAGAGGATTACTCCGTCAAGTCCCATAAGTCTGCCTAACGGGTCGAGTGCATTAGCACATAGGCTTAAAAGACTGCTTCCCGATACCGTAATATTTGCCAACAGCCAAATAATAAGTCCTGCGGGAGCCGCCACCGAGGCGGCTCTGCCTAACACAAAAAGCGTACGGTCAAATATCGAGCGCACTATCACCCTGCCTATCTGCGGGCGGCGGTAGGGCGGGAGCTCAAGGGTGAATGAAGACGGCACGCCCTTTAATAGGGTGTTTGAAAGGAGCTTTGTTACAAGAAAGGTCATTCCTATAGATAAAATAATCGCAACCGTCAGCACCGCAACCGAAATAAACGAGGAAAGTCCCCCTGCCGTTCCCACAGCAAAAAACATTGCGATTATTGAAATTAACATCGGAAATCTGCCGTTACAGGGGATAAAATTGTTTGTAAGCACCGCTAAAAGCCGTTCCCTCGGGGAGTCAATAATTCTACACCCCACAATGCCCGCCGCATTACAACCGAAGCCCATACATATTGTAAGGGCTTGCTTTCCGCAGGCGTTACAACGCTTAAAGGGGCGGTCAAGGTTGTAGGCTATTCTCGGCAAGAATCCAGAGTCCTCTAAAAGGGTGAAAAGGGGGAAGAATATCGCCATTGGCGGGAGCATTACCGCAATTACCGAGGTGAGCACCCTGTAAACCCCGTCAATAAGCGCTCCGTGAAGCCAATTCGGCGCATTGATTGAGACGAAAAACGCATCAAGCTTATCCCCGATAAGGGAAAAAAGGCGGGATAAAAGCTCTGAGGGGTAATTTGCCCCTGTAATGGTAAGCCAAAAAATAGCGCCGAGCAAAAGGAGCATAAAGGGATAAGCGGTGAATTTTCCCGTAAGCAGTTTATCAAGTCTGCGGTCCCGCCCCGAGTACTGCTTTTTTTCGTATCTAACCGCACCATCACAGATTTTTTCGGCGGCGGCTACAACAGCTGAAACGGTTTTGTCCTTTAGCTTTTGGGGATTAATGCCAGAGTCTTCGAGAGTGGCTTTTGCTTTATTAAGTGCTGCGAAAAGGGCGGGATTTTTTAGAAAATCATCCCCTAAACAGCCGCAAATTTCACATAATAGCGAGCTGTCGCCGTCGAGTAGTTTAAGGGATAGCCAACGGCTGTTTATTTTGCCTTTAGATAGCCGCTTTGCCTCGGGTTCAACAATGGCTATTGCCTGTTCGATTTCGGGTGAATATGTCACCTTAAAGGGCTTATTTTCTCTTTTTTCATCACAGGCAATGTCAAGGGTATCCAAAAGACTTTTAAGGCTTTTCTTTTTGCGAGCCGTAACCCCTATTACGGGAACGCCTAAGCGCTCTTCAAGCTTTTTTAAATCAATGCTGATTTTTCTTCGCTTTGCCTCGTCCATAAGGTTTATACACACGATAACATTCGAGGAAATTTCAAGGGTTTGAAGCACTAAATTCATATTTCTTTCAAGGCAGGTTGCGTCGCAGACCACCGCCACCGCATCGGGCGCACCGAAGCAGATGAAATTCCGTGCAACCTCCTCCTCGGCAGAGTGTGCCATAAGGGAGTAGGTTCCCGGTATATCAACCAAAACAAAAGAATGCTTTTCGCTTTTGCAGTAGCCCTGTGCGTTGGCGACTGTCTTGCCCGGCCAGTTACCCGTGTGCTGATTAAGCCCCGTAAGAGCGTTGAAAACCGTGCTTTTGCCCACATTAGGGTTTCCCGCAAGGGCTATAATTTTATCGTTTGGACTCTGCTTTTTTATAATAAGGCCTGAATCCACCGCACCTATTCCCACCGAGCTTTTGGTAAGACCCATATGTTTTCCCTCCGCTGTATGTAATCTTCTAATTATATGGTATTCAACAGCCGCCTTGTTTGTTAATAGGGAATATATGAGACTTTGAGGGAATAATAACCAAGGAGGCGATTTTTATGCTGTCACTTTGGGAAAGCACCGCAGAAAAACCCCAATTTCCGAAATTAAAGGGCAATACCCACACCGATGTGCTTATAATCGGCGGGGGCATTGCGGGAATACTGTGCGGATATAAACTTAAAAAGGCGGGTGTAGACTGCGTTATAGCCGAGTCGGATAAAATCTGCCACGGCGTAACTGCGGGGACTACCGCTAAAATCACCGTTCAGCACGGTGCGGTTTTTGATAAGCTTATAAACGAATTCGGCACAGAAAAATCGGGACTTTATTTGAAGGCTAACGATAAGGCGCTTTCGGAATATAAGGAGCTTTGCAAAAAAATTGATTGCGATTTTAAGGAAACAGACTCTTATATTTATTCGCTTTCTGACCGCAGGAAAATAGAAAAAGAGGTAACCGCACTTAACAAAATAGGCGGAAATGCGGAATTTTGCGAAAAAACCGAGCTGCCGTTTAGGGTGGCGGGAGCGGCAAAGATGTCGGGACAGGCACAGTTTAATCCGCTAAAATTCTTGTATTCTATTGCAAAAGACCTTACAATATACGAAAACACCGCCGTAAAGGAGCTTAAAGGGCTTACGGCGGTGTGCGAGGGCGGGGAAATAAAGTCGCAAAAAATCATAGTTGCCACTCATTTCCCGATTATAAACAAGCACGGGAGTTATTTTTTAAAAATGTATCAAAAGCGGTCTTATGTATCGGCGTTTTTGGGTGCTAAACCTATTAACGGTATGTACCGTGATGAATCGGAAAAGGGATTTTCCTTTAGAAGTGCGGGAAGGTTCCTTATAATCGGCGGGGAGAGTAAGCGCACGGGTAAAAAAAGCGGCGGTTGGGAGCAGATACGCTCCCTTGCGGAAAAATATTACCCGACCGCCGCAGAAAAATACAACTGGGCGGCGCAGGACTGCATAACCCTTGACGGCGTGCCGTATATCGGCAATTACTCGGCTAACACCCCCGATTTGTATGTGGCGACAGGGTTTAATAAGTGGGGTATGACCTCGTCTATGGTTGCGGCGGAAATACTTACCGATATGATAAGCGGCAAGAAAAACGAATTTGCTGAGGTCTTCTCGCCCTCAAGGCATATTTTAAGAAAACAGCTTGTCCTAAATGCGGGGAGTGCGGTATGCGGTCTTGTGTACCCTACCGTAAAGCGATGCCCACACTTAGGCTGTGCCCTTAAATGGAATAAAAACGAGCACAGCTGGGACTGCCCCTGCCACGGCTCACGCTTTTCGGAAGACGGAAAGCTTTTAAACAACCCTGCGACGGGGGATTTAGATGTTAGACGGTAGATGTTAGACATTAGACGACGGACGGTCGGGGACGCCCGTCCCTACGGTGGTTAAATTGACATTGCAAACGGGACGATTTGGGGCTGTCCCCTACAGAAACCAATTTAGTATGAGTAGGGGATGATGCCCACATCATCCCGTCATTTCTTAATAAATTCCGCTATATCCGCAATATTACAGTCAAGTGCTTCGCAAAGCTTATCAAGTGTTTTTGTTTCTATGTTTTCGTTGGCTTTGAGTCTCCGCACGGTTTTGCTGTCAATCCCGCATTTCTCCCGCAGAGTATAGGTTGAAAAGCCTTTAGCCTTCATTGTTACCCAAAGTTTATCAAACACTATCATAGTTTATTTATTATTGATTATCTCATCAGAAAAGACAGACGCATTAATCAGTTTGTCAGGTGCTATATCCAATGCATCGGCAATATTGTAAAATACATTCAACGAAAAACCGTATGCCAAATTCGGTGCTTCTATGTTGCTTAACAAAGAACGGCTTATATTTGCTTTCTCTGCTAATTTTTCCTGAGATAAACCGCGAATACGGCGAAGAGTTGAGATGGTTATTCCAAGCTGAATAAACCTATCACGGTTTTTATAATCAACCTCTTTACCCATATAAATACACCTCTAAGTTAAAATTATTGATATGCTTATAAGTATACTTATATGAAATTTTTATTTCAGTATGCGTATATATGTAATTGACTTCATTAGTATGCAAATATATAATATTAAATGTAAAAGACTTATTTAGACTGTATTGTTCCTTATAAGTCAGCAAACAACATTTAATATAACGATAGGGTGAAATAATTTGACCTGCACATTTTTCGGACACAGGGATGCGCCTGATACAATAAAACCTATTTTACGAAAGGCTATTGTTGATTTAATTGAAAACAGGGGTGTTGACCTGTTTTATGTAGGCAATCAGGGGTCGTTTGACCGAACAGCGATTAGCGTTTTAAGAGGATTAAAGGAAGAATATCCGAAAATACAATATTATGTCGTCCTCGCATATGTTCCCCATAATAAAGAGAGATTGGGTTTGGAAGAGGGCGACAGCACCGTTTATCCCGAATGCCTTGATAAAACGCCGCCGAAATACGCAATAATAAAAAGAAACCGCTGGATGCTTGAAAGGGCGGATTTTGTCATCACATATGTAACCCATATCACGGGCGGCGCGGCAGATTTTAAAGCCCTCGCCGAAAGTAAGGGAAAAACGGTTATTAATTTAGATATTAGATGTTAGACGGTAGACATTAGACATATCCCCCAGTCAGCTCCGCTGACAGCCCCCTTTAGGCAAGGGGGCCTTTGGTTTGTGTGAATTTTATTAATTTTTCGTAGGGGCAGGCGTCCCCGACTGTCCGTTTCTGATTAAATCAAAATCGGCTGAATTTGCTCGCCTGAAAGGGCTTTTTCCACCGTTTGCGGGATAAGTGAAAAATCGCATACCAAGGAATTGTTTTTGCCTATCGGGTCGTCCTGACGGTAGGGGACGAAATAGATATTTGAGGTGTTGTGCAGAAGCCCTAAATTTTTAGCAGACGCACCCAGTGCGTCGTTGGTGGCTATAGCCAGCACTACAGGCTTGTTGTTTCTAAGGCTTGCCTTTACCGCCATTGTAACGGGGGTATCGGTAATACCAAGCGCAATTTTCGCCGCCGTATTGCCCGTGCAGGGGGAAACGACTATCATATCAAGAAGATTTTTAGGGCCTATGGGCTCGGCGGCGGCAATATCGTGTATAATTTTCTCGCCGCAGATTTCTTCCACCTCTTTTATTAACTCCTCGGCTTTACCGAAGCGTGTATCGGTGCTATATACAATCTGCGACATTATCGGCTTTATTTTATAACCCTCGTCTGCAAGAGCTTTTAGGGCCACGAGGGATTTTCTTATTGTGCAGAAGGAACCGCAGAACGCATATCCCAATGTAATGTCTTTCATAAAGTTCTCCTCTTTTTATATATGTGAATTAAGTATTTCTGTTACGGTTTCGGCCAAAATTTTTCCTGCGGTAAAGGGTGCGGTGATGCCGGGCAGACCCGGTGCTTTAAGGGCAGTAATACCGCAGTCTCTGGCTGTTTGCAAGTCAAACCCGCCTAAAGTTGACAAATCTATTAAAAGCTTTACGGTACAGTTATGGAAGGCTTTTTCGTCAATCACCTTGACATCAACAGTGTTAAAAACAATATCGTAATCCGAAAGGGAGCCGCTTACTGCTTTGGTTTCTAAAGCAGAATAGCCCAAGGCCTTAATAAGCGCAAAATCGGCGGGCTTTCTTGCGCTTACAGTGACATATGCTCCGAGGGCTTTCAGCCTGTCGGCCAAAACCTTACCTACTCTGCCGTACCCTATTACAAGCACTCGGCTTTGCCACAGGGTAAACGAGGTGTTTTCAATCGCAAGCTTTATTGCTCCCTCGGCGGTGGGGATTGCATTAAGCAGTGAATAGCTGTCAAGGGCTCCGTAATCTATGCAGTTTTTGTCCTTAAAGCTGTAATTACAGGTAAGCAACAGACGGTTATCCGCCTTGTCTGCCACTTCCGAAAGATAGATTTTTCGCCTCGCAAAGGGGGCAAAGACCGTTTCGCCGTCCTTTGTGGTGGGAACGGGTAGGAGCAAAACATCGCCGTAGGTGTTCTCTTTTTCATCGTCATAAAGCCCTACTGTAGTTACCTCAAAACCTTTATCGGTAAGCTCTTTTACGGCAATTTTAAGGCGTTTATCGCCGCCTATTACGGTAATTTTCTTCATACTCATCATCTCGGTAATAAAAATAAGCGCCTACTGTGTACATTACAGTTTATGGCGCTTATGGCTTTTTAGTTACGGTTAAATTCTTCTGATTTTTGAAGCAACATGCTTTTCCTGTTTTGCTCGGGGTTTCTTACAACAAGCTCTCTTAGGTATTCAAGGGTTTCACCGATTTTCTCACCGCTGACCCCCATATTAATAAGGTTTTTTCCGCCGATTTTAAGGTCGGAAATTCTGTAGGGCTCGCCGTTTTCTATTATGTCACGGAGTAAATTATGAGCGTTTTCGGTATGGGCGCCGAAATAGTGCTTTTTGAAATACAAATATTTTTCCACCGAGTTGGGGTCGGTTTTAAATAACATTTCCTTAATTTCCGGTTTGCTTTGGGGAAAGGGGAGGGATAAAAGGGTTAAAATATTTTGGTAAAGCTTTTTTTCCTTGTTTGAGGGCTTTAAAAAATTTAGAGCCGACATTAAATCATCTGTAGCAGAATAGAGAAAACCGAAAAGGGCAAGACCTTCGCCTTGCAGTGGAACAATTTTTGAATAATCGGGATTTTTAATCCCTATAAATCGGAGTCCCTTTATATCGGTAAGCGGCTTTAAAGACATAGGCTTTTTGCCGTTTACAGCCCGTCGCAGCTCCGAAGAAATGCGCTCGGCTGAGATGCTTTCAAGCAAAGGAGCACATTTAAGGGCGGCGTTAAGGGTTTCATTTTCGGGGGTGAACTCCAAAACAGAGGCAAAGCGGAAAAGCCGTAGGATTCTGAGTGAGTCTTCAGTAAAGCGCTTTTCGGGCTCGCCTACCGCACGGAGAATTTTGTTGTTTATATCCTCGGTACCGCCGAAAAAGTCCTTAATACCCTCGTCTTTATTATAGGCTATTGCGTTTACCGTAAAATCACGGCGGGCAAGATCCTCTTTAAGGCTTTTAACAAAGGTTACGCTCATAGGTCTTCTGTGGTCGGCATAGTCGCCGTCGGCACGGTAGGTTGTAACCTCTGCGGCAATACCGCCGTTTATCACCGTAACCGTGCCGTGCTTAATGCCTGTGGGGACGGTCTTCTCAAAAAGCGTAAGTATAGCTTCGGGCGGGGCAGAGGTGGTAATATCATAATCGTGGGGCGGAATATCCATAAGCATATCTCTTACACAGCCGCCCACAAGGTAGGCTTCAAAGCCGTTTTTCACAAGCGTATCGATAATAAATTGAATTTCTTTGGGAATATAAAGCATATTTTTCCTTCTTTCGTCAAAAAAGGGTTTATTTTTTTCTCGTTTAGCAATATAATAATAGGTGAGATTAATATGTTAGGAGAAGTTTTATGAAACAGCTTCGTGCGGAGGATAAAATAATCGAGGGCGTAAAGCATATTCATATGATAGGCATAGGCGGTAGCGGTATGTGCCCCCTTGCGGAAATACTTAACGGAAAGGGCTATTATTTAACGGGGTCGGATAATAATGAGAGCGACCCTCTTGCCCGTGTTAAGGCCCTCGGTATTCCCGTGTTTATGGGCCACAGGGCAGAGAATATAGAGGGTGCCGAGCTTGTGGTATACTCGGCGGCTATATCTGCCGATAACCCCGAACTTAAAGCCGCCGTAGAAAAGGGCATACCCACAATGGAGCGTTCCCATATGTTAGGTGCGCTGACAAGGCATTTTGATAATGTGATAGGCGTTTGCGGTACCCACGGCAAAACCACCGTTACCTCTATGATAACACAAATTTTAATATTAAACAAGCAGGATCCTACAGCGGTTATCGGCGGAAAGCTTCCCCTTATTAATTCAAACGGCATTTCGGGCAAATCGGAGACTATGGTTTGCGAGTCCTGCGAGTTTGTGGACACCTTTTTACAGCTCTCCCCCGATGTTGCGGTGCTGCTTAATATTGATAATGACCACCTTGATTATTTTAAGACTATGGAAAACCTGACCCTTTCTTTCCATAAGTTCCTTAAAATGGCGAAAACCGCATATATTAACGGCGACGACGAATTAGCCCACAAGGCGGCAGAGGATATTACCGCTAAAACCATTACCTTCGGCTTTAATGAGGACAATGACTACCGTGCCGAGAATATTAAGGGGGGCAAATTCGGTTTTTCCTTTGATGTAATTAAAAAGGGCGAAAAAATCATTAATATTCAAATGCATATCCCCGGCAGACACAATGTTTTAAACGGGCTTGCCGCCTTTGCGGTCTGCTTTGATATGGGTGTTTCGGCCGAGGGCATTAAGGACGCTATTGAAGAATTCACAGGTGCAGGCAGACGGTTTGAATTTTTGGGGGAATACGGCGGCTTTGTTTTAGCCGACGATTACGCCCACCACCCCACCGAGATTAAGGCAACCTTAACTGCTGCAAAGGAGCTTGACTACAACCGAGTTATAGTGGTTTTCCAGCCCTTTACCTTTTCCAGAACTGCCCTTTTAAAGGACGAATTTATTGACGCACTTTCGGTTGCCGATAAGGTGATTTTAACCCCCATAATGGGCTCCCGTGAAAAGAACACCTACGGCATTTCGTCGGAAGATTTGGCGGCTAAGCTACCCGATGCGGTTGTGGTTGACGGCTTCGATAATATAGCCGATACCGCAATTAAAACCGCCCAAAAGGGTGATATTGTAATCACTATGGGGGGCGGCGATATATATAAGGCGGCGCATATTATTGAGGAGAAATTAGGTAAATGACCGAAAAGCTTTACGATAAGGATTCACACCTAAAGGAGTTTTCAGCCACGGTTTTATCCTGCGAAAAATCGGGAGAAAATTATTCCGTAATACTGGATAAAACCGCCTTTTTCCCCGAGGGGGGCGGGCAGGAGTCCGATAGAGGGAATATAGGCGAGGCGGCGGTTTTGGATGTTCGGATTGTAAGCGGCGAGATAATACATTGCACCGACCGCCCGCTTAATATCGGCGAAGAATACGCTTGTAACTTAAATTGGGACAGGCGTTTTCGCAATATGCAAAACCATTCGGGTGAGCATATAGTCTCGGGAATTGTACATAGGCTCTACGGGCTTAATAATGTGGGCTTTCATCTGGGAGCGGAAATGACAGTGGATTTTGACGGCGCAATCTCTAAAGAACAGCTACTTGAAGTGGAGCGCCTTGCTAATAAAGCGGTTTGTGAGAATGTACCCATAAGGGCATATTACCCCGATGAAAAGGAGCTTAAAGTCCTCGATTACCGCAGTAAATTGGAGCTTGCCGAAAATGTAAGAATAGTGGATATTAAAGGCTATGACCTTTGCGCCTGCTGTGCTCCCCATGTTAAAAAAACGGGTGAAATCGGGCTTATAAAAATTCTCGATTCCTTTAAAAACAAGGGCGGAGTGCGTATTTTTATTAAGTGCGGGATAGATGCCCTCGACGATTATAACGATAAGTACTTAAATGTGCAGAAGATTTCAAATCTATTATCGGTTAAGCAGTATGAAGCGGCGGCGGCGGTGGACAGGCTAAGTGACGAAAGCCGTGAGCTTAAATTTGAGATTGCAAGCCTTAAAAAACGCCTTATTGCCGAAAAGACAAAGAGCTTTGTGCCCGAAAGCGATAAAACTGCGGTTTTTGAAGAAGGCCTTGACATTAAGGAATTACAGCTTTTTGCCGATTCGCTCTATAAGAAAAGCGGCGGTATTCGGGGTGTTTTTTCGGGCGAGGAGGGCAACTATTCCTTTGCAATCTGCGGCGAGGAAGCCACACTTGATTTATTTTTTAAGGAGTTTAAAGAAAAATTTAATGCCCGAGGCGGCGGCAGAAACGGTATGGTGCAGGGGACGGTAGCAGCCGATAAAAATGAAATTGAGGGATTTTTTAGATTTTAATGCTCTAAATACTCACGGGGTTATCGAGCGGAGAAAGACTGTGGGATACCGGTTTAACATAATCCTAACCGAATCCCTCCACCGCTAACGCGGTCCCCCTCCCTTTAGACAAGGGAGGCTCACCCACATAAAGGCCCCCTTGCCTAAAGGGGGCTGTCGCGGCGAAGCCGTGACTGGGGGATATGGGCTATGCAGAATCTTTATTGTATACCCCGTCAGCACATGGTCGCTATCTCCCTTAAGGCTTGGAAGGCTTTTCGTAGCTAAAATACAAAATATGTTATGGTACAATAGATAGGTAACAAAATAAAAAGAAAATTCATCTCAAATATGGTATGATGTTAATAACGACAAAAACAAAGTACCATAAGAGG
>CACWPS010000018.1 GCA_902762875.1 Oscillospiraceae bacterium | reverse complement strand
CGTCGCCTTCGGCTCCTCCAATCATCCAAAGTTTTATTCAATGTAGTTTTCATCATATTTTTTTGAGAAAAGTGTAACCTATCATTGACGACTGTACAGAAGACTATTTGATTAAATCTGCTTTAATCTTGCTAAATTATTACAGGTGTGGTATAATATTATATATTTTGTTTATGCGGAGGAATATGATGTCTGCTAAAATTTACAGCCTACAGAACGGTGCAGAGGGCTTGTTCATCAAAAACGAGCGCTTTAACACAACCTCTGTTTCCTTTAATTTTTATCTGCCGCTATCGGCTGATACTGCGGCGGAGTATGCACTTTTGCCCTTTATGCTAACCACCTGCGGCGAGGAGTATCCCGATTTTTCGGTGCTTAATTACAAGTTGAGCCGTCTTTACGGCGCAAGTCTTGACGCCTCGGCAGAAAAGCTCGGGGATTATCAACTGCTTAGGATAAGAATTTCGGTTATTGACGACAAATACACCTTTGAAAACGAATCCCTTTTAAGCCGTGCTGCCGATATGCTTTTAAGCCTTATTTTTAAGCCCAAGGCGGAAAACGGCGCTTTTTGTGAAGATGACCTGAACCGTGAAAAGCGCAAGGCAATAGAACATATCAAGGGTGAAATCAGCGAAAAGCGGATTTACGCCAAAAACCGCCTTATTGAGGAAATGTATAAGGGCAAGGCTTACGGCGTGCCCAAATGCGGTACTGTCGAGGAAGTGGAGAAGATTACGGGCGAAAGCCTTTATACAGCTTGGGAAAATATGCTTAAAAAGGCATTTATAAGGGTGCAGGTAATCGGTTCGTCATTACCCTCCCGCTTTTTTGAAACCATTGCCGAAAGGTTAGGCGGTATAAGCCGTGCCGAAATTACCGACTGTAAATTAAACGAGCCCACCGCTCCTATAGAGAAGCCCAACGAAATCACCGAAAGAATGGCGGTAAAGCAGGGCAAGCTTGTTATGGGCTTTTCGTCGGATATGTACGGGGACGATGATGTTTCCCTGCCCCTTATGGTTATGACCGATATTTTCGGCGGCGGCCCCTATTCCAAGCTTTTCTCAAATGTTCGTGAAAAAATGAGCCTTTGCTATTACTGCTCGGCTTCTACTGTACGGGGCAAGGGCCTTATAACTGTAGACTCGGGGGTTGAGGCAGAGAATGCCGAGAAAGCACAGCGTGAGATATTAAATCAGCTCGACTCGGTTAAAAAGGGTGAATTCACCGACTTTGAATATGAGGCTTCCCTTAAAAGCATTCGTGATTCCCTTAATTCTTATAATGACAGTCAGGTTACCCTTGACACCTGGTATGCCCTTAAAGCAAATAATAAAACCCTTTACTCACCCGAAGAAATAGGTGAAAAAATTTCGGCAATCACCCGTGAGGACATAATAAACGCCGCAAAGGGCGTTCGGCTTCACACGGTTTACAGACTGCTTCCAAAGGAGGAAAAGTAATGCAAAAACAGGTTTTTGAGAGCGAGATTGGGGAAAGCTACATCAAGGCCCTTCACCCGTCGGGACTTAAAATTTACATTCTTGAAAAGCCGCAGTACAATTCCGCCTATGCGGTTTTCGGCACTAAATACGGCTCTATCGACACCTGCTTTTCGGTAAACGGCGAAAGAACCCAGGTGCCCGAGGGCATAGCCCATTTTCTTGAGCATAAGCTTTTTGAAAGCGAGGACGGTGACGCCTTTACAAAATACGCCGCAACGGGCGCTTATGCCAACGCTTATACATCCTTTGACCGCACCTGCTATCTTTTTTCCTGCTCGGATAGATTTTACGATAATTTAGGTATTCTGCTTGATTTCGTGCAGTCCCCCTACTTCACAGCCGAGACCGTGCAAAAGGAGCAGGGCATAATCGGTCAGGAAATACGGATGTATGACGACAGCCCCGAATGGCGGGTTATGTTTAATATGCTGCTTGCGATGTATAAAAATCACCCTGTAAGAATTGATATTGCAGGCACGGTTGAGTCAATCGCTGAAATTGACGATAAACTGCTTTACAAGTGCTATAACACCTTTTATAACCCCTCTAATATGTTTATCTGCATTGCGGGAAATGTAAATCCCGAAAAGGTTTTAAATCAGATAAACGGCGCAATTAAAACCAACGCACCCATTGAAATTGAAAGAATCGGCTGTGACGAGCCCGAAGAGGTGGTTGACAGCTATGTTGAGCAAAAGCTTGAGGTTGCCCAGCCTATTTTCTGCTTCGGCTATAAGGAAAGTATGGATAAGCCCGAACGCACCGTAAAGGAAAAGGTGCGTACCGCACTTTTGCTTGAGATAATTGCGGGGGACGCCTCCCCTCTTTATAAAAAGCTTATAAACGAGGGTCTTATAAATGATGAATTCTCCTTTGAATACTTCACAGGCAACGGCTATTCCGCAGTTATATTTGAGGGTGAATCGGCAGACCCCAAAAGGGTTGCCGAGGAAATTAAGGCAGAGGTTACTCGCCTTAAGGCAGACGGTATTGACAAAAAGCTCTTTTCCGCTGTCCGTTGCGGAATGTACGGCGAGGCGGTGCGCTCCTTTAACAGCGTAAAGAGCATTGCTTCACAGCTTGTGGAGTGCGCTATGTCGGACAGCGGGCTGTTTGACGAGCTTAAGTATATAAAATCGGCAACACCTGAAAAGGTTTACAAGCGGCTTTCCCTGCTTGATAACGATAAAACCGTGCTTTCGGTTATAAATACCCGGTGAGGTGAAGCTTATGAGCTATGAAGTTGTTATTTTCGGAATAAAGCTTACCCTTTCCCCCGTAGCTTTTTCCATTCCCTTAGGCTCCCGCCATTGGGACATTTACTGGTACGGAATTATTATTGCAACAGGCTTTTTATTGGCCCTTATTTACGGCATAAAAAATGCTTCAAGGTTTAACCTGAACACCGACCGTATGCTTGATGTTGTTCTGGTAGCAACCCCTGTTGCCATACTCTCGGCAAGGGCTTATTATGTGATTTTTGACGGGGAAAAGCTTAACGGTATAGGCGACTTTTTCGGCTTCGGCAACTCCTCGGGCTTTTCGGGGCTTGCGATTTACGGCGGAGTTATAGGCGCCTTTGTCTCGGGGGCTGTTATGTGCAAAATCCGCAAGGTCAATATTCTTGATATGTTCGATATTGCCGCAGTAGGCTTTCTTATCGGTCAAGGTGTCGGGCGTTGGGGCAACTTTGTAAACCAAGAGGCCTACGGCTCCTTTACCGGCAGCAGCTGGTGGGGTATGGAAAGCGAAAGGACCGTTGCCGAAATGGGCAAGGGTCTTGTTCACCCCTGCTTTTTGTATGAGTCGGTTTGGTGTATTGCAGGCTTTTTCGTACTTAATTATTTCAGTAAAAAACGCCGCTTCAGCGGTCAGATTTCCCTTATGTACTGCGTGTGGTACGGCTTTGGCAGAGCTATAATCGAGCTGTTACGCACCGACAGCCTTATGATAGGCAACATCCGTGTTTCCTGCTTGTTGTCACTTTGCATATGTATTGCAGGTGCGGTTTTGCTTTCAGTAAATCTCCGCCGAGCCAAAGAAAACGCAAAAACTGGCGATTACAGCACGGTTTTTGAGGAAAATGAGGAAGCCGCAGAATTAACAGAAGAAACAAAGGAAGATGAAAATGACCAAGATAATTGACGGTAAGGTAATCTCTGCCGCTGTCAAAGAGCGTGTTCGGGCAGGTGTCGCCGAGCTTAATAAAAAAGGTATTACTGTAGGGCTTGCAGTAATAATCGTGGGGGAAGACCCCGCATCTAAAATATATGTTGCAAACAAGAAAAAGGCCTGCGAGGCGTTAGGCATTATCTCCGAGGAGTACGCCCTGCCCGTAAGCACAACAGAGGAAGAGCTTTTAAAATTAGTTGACGAGCTTAATCACAAAAAGAGCATTAACGGCATACTCTGCCAGTTACCGCTCCCCTCTCACCTTGACGAAAAGCTTATAATAAACTCCATTCTGCCCGAAAAGGATGTGGACGCCTTCCACCCCGCAAATGTGGGCAGAATAATGATAGGCGACTTTGATTTTGTCCCCTGCACCCCCGCAGGAATAATGGAAATGTTAGCCTATGAGAATATAAACCCCGAGGGCAAAACCTGCGTGGTAATAGGACGCTCAAACATTGTGGGCAAGCCTATGGCTATGCTTCTGCTCCACAAAAACGGAACTGTTACGGTCTGCCATTCAAGAACACAGAATTTAAAAGAAATATGCAGTAAGGCCGATATTCTTGTGGCGGCTGTCGGAAGGGCGAAATTCGTCACCGCCGATATGGTAAAGGACGGCGCTGTGGTAATAGATGTGGGTATGAACAGGGTTGACGGAAAACTGTACGGCGATGTGGATTATGATGAGGTTGCAAAAAAAGCCTCCGCCATAACCCCCGTTCCCGGCGGCGTAGGCCCTATGACCATCGCAATGCTTATGCAAAATACCCTTACTGCGGCTAAAAAGCAAAATAATATTGAATAATATCAGGGTGATTTTTTGATTAAAAGAATTATTTGCGCCGTCTCGGCGGTTTTAATGCTGACCGCTTCTGTTTTTGCGGCAAGCGACAGTATTGAAATTACCGCTCCCAAGGATTTTTACAGCTATAAATCGGGTGGGAGTGCCGAAGATACCGCTAAACTCCTCGGTATGACCGCCGACGAGCTTGAAAGCTACTGCAACGAGAACTGTATAGTCTTCCTCGCCGTAAATAAAGATAATACAAAGCAGATAAGGGTTTCGCTTGCCGAATCGGCGTTTTCTTCGAGTATCGGCAATCTTTCAAACCTTTCGGAAGATAAAATCAGGTTGCTGATACCCGATATAACCGGTTCCGACAGCGGAGAGCTAATTGATAAGGACGGTCAAAGCTTCATAAAAACCACCCAAACCCTCAGCGATTCAGGCGGCGAATACAGCGTTATAAATTATGTAACGGTAGCTGATAAAAAGGACTGTGTTCTATCCTTTTACACCGCCTCGGGCACAAGCACCGCCTATACAGAGGAGGTTTTCAACACCTTCTCTTCCGACGGTTTTTATAAAGAAAAAAGCGAAAAAAGCAAATTCAGCTTTGTAATCATCGCCGCGATAGTGCTGTTGGCATTAGGCTCTGCCTATATAATATTTACACTCGTACGGGATATAAAAAAGGAACGCAAGGAAAATAGCATTTAAAAAAACAGCGGCTTGCAATAACGCAAACCGCTGTTTTTTCTTTACTGATAAGAGCTAATTATTTAAAAAGCCTTTTCTTTTTGATAATAATTACAGTAACAACGATAATTACCGATATTATTACCGCCGCAATAATAATCCAAAGCGCCGTATTGCTTTTGGTTTCTTTTTCGGCAGTAGCTGTATTATCAGCCTCTGTATTTTCTTCGGTAACAGTTTTATCGGTTTCCCCCAGCTTACAAACAGCATAACTGCTGAAATGATTAAGCTTTGCGGATACCGTTTTGCCGTCCTCGCTCACGAAGGATTCAAGCCTTTCGTAAGTGCCCTCGTCCGAAATATAGAAGACCGCCACATCTGTACCGTAGCCTTCGGGTATATTAAAGGTGACCGTGACTATGCCTCCGGGCTGAACCTTTGCGCCGTTTAATACTGCGGAAATATCATAAGCCTTAAATGTGCCCGTCACTTCAGAAAGAATATTTTTTACCGATTCATAGGTCGGATTGTCCTTACCTATTTCTTCAACCGTCAGCTGTGTACCCTCAGCAAATACACCCACCTCGGCTTCAAAAGCTATGCCGGTGATCTCATCTCTTGCCATGCATGGAATGACCTCGCTTGTAGTCTGACCGCAGCGTTTGCATTTGCCCTCTTTAAGTCCCGTAGTGCTGATAGTGGCTTCTTTTACGATGGTGGGATTTTCAAAATCGTGACCTAACGGTTCTGTATTTCTCGTTTCCTCCGCACCGCATTTCGAGCAAACCCTTTTTTGAATTCCTCCCTCGGTACAGGTTGCACTTTTATCGTCCGCCCATGCTCCGAATTTATGTCCCACGGGCTTAATTTCGCTTGTGGTTTCTTTGCCGCAACGGGTACATTTCCCGCTCTGGGTTCCGCTTTCGGTACAGGTAGGCTGTTTTGTTACGGTAGGATGAGAAAAGCTGTGACCGAGCGCCGCAATTTCTTTAGTTTCCTTGTATGAACATTTTGAACAAGTTCTTGTTTGCTCGCCCTTTGCCTCACAAGTGGCTTCCTTTGTAGTCTTCCAACTTCCCATATTATGACCTGTTGCCACAACTGACTGACTTTCGGTTTTTCCGCATACCGAGCAGGTACGGGTTTGAGTACCTGCATCGGCGCAGGTGGGTTGCTTTGTCACTTGATAACCGCCCCAACTGTGACCCTTTGCGGAAACTGATTTACTTTCACTATTCCCACAAACCGAGCAAGTGCGGGTTTGCGTACCTGCATCGGTGCAGGTGGGTTCTTTAGTGGTAGTCCAAGCACCGTATGAATGATTTGCGGTCTTTGCTATATTTTCGGTTTTTGTTGCGTTGCAAGCGGTACAAGTATAGGTTTTAACACCTGTTTCCTTGCAGGTTGCGGCCTTTGTAACCGTTCCGCCGTTCCAGGTGTGATTTGCAGTCTCAGTGTGACCGCAAACGGTACAAGTGTGCTTGTGCTGACTGTCGTTTACCTTACTGTATGCGCCGTAGGTGTGGGTTGCACAATCAATTTTAACCGACTTTGACGGTGTAACGTTCATAATCTCTGTTGATCCGTTTTTAGCAATTACGTTAACACTGACATTTTGATTGCTCGCAGAAGCGGTTTTTGCTTTTAATACAAGCTTAAACAAATTGCCGTTTACATCGGGGGTAGAAAGCCCGCCTAATGCTCCTTTATTGGTGGCGGTATCGAATTTTGTTATTGAACCGCTTTTAAGCCAAGTGCCTGACACAAGTTCAAACCCGCCATCATAGCTTACCGCAACCGCAATAGATGTTGCGTCACTGCAACCGCTAACATTTACGGTAAATTCAATATTACTGCCAACTGTAACGGAACTATTGCCGTTAAGTGTAGAGCTGCCTGCAGCACTTGCGGTTATACAAACCGACATCATCAAAATTATACAAACTAAAAAACTAATTATTCTTTTCATTTTTCTTTACTCTCCTTTTAGTGTAGCGGATAATCTTCTGGGAAGAAGGTGTACATAAGCAAATGCTCCGCATCGGCATCATTTACTTTTCCATCGCCGTTAAAGTCGCAATCCTGATTTACAGGGTAATCGTCAGGGAAGAATGTATACATAAGTAACCATTCCGCATCAGCATCGGTAACACCTTTGACGCTGTCAATATCGCCCAAAGTGAATTTAATAAAATCGCACTCATTACAAGATGAATCATTTTCATCTGTGTATGTATGTTCTCCCATACAAACACAAATAATCTTTACTTCGGCAAATTGCAGATCCTCGGAATATTCCATATTCTCCCATTCTTTGCGTGTGCCGATAAATATAATCTCTTCTAAAGATTCACAGTCGAGAAAAGTTTTTGTTGACAGAGTTCTCAAATTTTTAGTTATTGTAATCCTTTCGAGTGTGTCGCATGACGAAAATGCATCCTCATGTATACTTGTAACACCATTTCCTAAAGTTACTTCTTTTAAATTATAGCACAAATAAAATGTGCTACTTGTTATATTTGTAATACCATTTCCGAAATTCACTGTTTCAAGACTTTTACAACCTCTAAACACAATCGCATTAACAACACTATCTGGAATGTTTATGTTTTTAAGACTTGAGCAATATTCAAACGCTGACAAACCTATTTGGGTAACACTGTCGGGAATATTTATACTAGTAAGTCCATCGCATGATGAAAACGCATAATCGCCTATAAGTTTTACGCTGTCGGGAATATTTATACTAGTAAGTCCATCGCATGATGCAAACGCATAATCGCCTATAAGTTTTACGCTGTTAGGGATAATTACACGAGTAAGTGTATCGTAACCTTTAAAAGCAGCATTTCCTATACTGGTTACACCATCAGGAATTTCTAATATTGTTAATAATTCGTTATTAAGATACAAATTTTCTGCGTATGATAAAGGGGTACCATTATAAAGACCTTTATAAGATTGAAACTCAATATTACACCAAGCAGCAATATCGGTAATATATACACTTGAAAGGTTAACGCAATTATAAAACGCATCATGCCCTATAACTGAAACCGTGTTTGGAATAGTTATACTTGTAAGACTTTCACATTCCCAAAATGTGAGCTTACCTATCCTTGTCACACTATTACTGATAGTTATATTTTTAAGTCTAGTACATTCATAAAACGCATAATCACCTATATTTGTGACACCATTTTCTATTATAACTTCTTTTACCGAAGTTCCCCAAGGAGCCGAAGAACTTACATAATCAGCCATATTGCCATTGCCTGTTATTGTAAGCACGTTTCCATCAAGAGACCAAGTGCAATCGCCTGTTTTACCGCTTGTTGCAGTTTCCGCACTTGCCGTTAAACTGAAGATCCCAAACGGCATTACTGTCAGCATTAAACAAACCGTTAATATTATTGCTAAAATCTTTTTCATAATCGTTGCTCCTTATTCAATAAAGGATAAATCATCTCTGATATCCACATTAAAATTATTGATGATTCTTTCAATAGAATTATCAGTTTCATACTTATGCCAATACTTTGCTGTGTAAAACTTTTCATTATTATCGGAAAACACAAAAAACGCATAATGATATATATGTTTGCCTTTTGCAAAAATTTCGTTCATATAAGAAATTCCATTTTGGTTTTGCCGCAAAAATTCTTTAAATCTTTTTAATCCATCAAGCATTTCTTCTTTAGTTTTATAATCGCCTGAATGTCCTACACACTGTTCATTACTATTATTAGGTAGTAATTCAAATCTCCAATTACCATCTTTAACAATTCTGTACTTATATCTTGCCATTACATCTCACGCTCCCAAACATCGTTTTTTAATACAAACTTCTCAGTTATTTCTTTTTGTGTATTTATAAGTTTGTATGCAAAATCAAAAGTAGAACCTTCTTTTAAATGATAATTCTCATCGGGGAGTTTATAACTAAAAATGAGTTTATCACTCTTTGCTGATGCAACACTTGTAAAGTGATAATTATAGCTTTCTAATTCTTTTCCTTCATTGCTTATCAATTTTTGTTTCAAAATAATTATTTTAGTATTTTTAATAAGTTCTACATATATGGTAATGTACTTTTGACACATTTCGCATCCTTTGTAGTCTTTTTCTACACAAATAACACTTTCAATTCCCTTAACTAATCCCATTTTGCACCTCCATATTCTCAAAAGGTACACCTTTTGAGAATGTGCCCGAAAACAACCTATAAATCAAAATCTCTTTCCAAAATCTTCAAAATATTGCCAAAAAGTGTTGCAAAAGGTGTACCTTTTGGAACTATTTATTTTTTTATCAGATTATATTCTCGCACCTTTCTATAGAAGGTAGATTTTGTAAGTCCTGTTATTTTTAAAATTTCCGATGTTGTTATTTGTCCTTTTTCCCATTTAGAGATGTACTTATCAAAACCGTCAGGCATAGGAACCTCCGGTCTGCCGAATTTAATACCTTTTGCTTTTGCGGCGGCAATTCCTTGTGCTTGCCGTTTTTTTATATTTTCCCTTTCGCTCTGTGCTACAAATGAAAGTATCTGCAAAACAAGGTCTGCAATAAATGTCCCCATTAAGTCCTTGCCGTTTCGGGTGTCAAGCAGGGGCATATCAATCACACAAATATCAATACCGATATCCTTAGTAAGTATCCGCCATTGCTTTTGAATATCCTCGTAATTACGCCCTAACCGGTCAATGCTGAGTATGTAAAGCAAATCACCCGCCTTTAATTTCTTGACGAGTTTCTTGTACTGCGGTCGATTAAAATCCTTGCCCGATTGCTTATCAATATAAACATTTCCTTCGGGCACTTTATTATCGCTCATACAAATAAGCTGTCTATCCTCGTTCTGATCTGCGCTTGATACCCTTACATAACCGTATATTTTACCCATAACATTACCCCTCTCGCCCTTCTATTTTACAATATCAGGTTTTTCTTTAGATAATATTAATAAGAAAAATATTACTTTTATGTAAACATCATAATGATAAAATTTTAAAACTTTATAAAAACCACGACAAAAAAATACAAATAAATCATAATTTACCTATAATATAATTAAAGCGCTCGCACAAAATAGTAATGCAAACGCAAGAGAAAAATTTTTAGGAGAGAAAAATACAATGGCTAAGAATGTAGTACCTGAGGCTAAAGACGCCCTCAACCGTTTTAAGATGGAGGCTGCCAACGAGGTTGGCGTAAACCTTAAGCAGGGTTACAATGGCGACCTTACCTCTAGACAGGCCGGCTCTATCGGCGGACAGATGGTTAAAAAGATGATCGAGTCTTACGAAAACAGCATGAAATAAGTTCTGTTTAAGCAGAACAGATTTTGCCACCTTCCATATGGAAGGTGGCAAAAGTTATTTTTATACCTGATTTTCATTATTATAATACGCTATGAAAATGCAAAATCCTGAGGCTAAACACGAAATTATGACGGAAGAAATACGGCTGAAAAACTACACTACCTCAAAGAATGTATCCGGCCTGTTCGAGTCAAATACCTCATTACATGTCATGACCGTCACCAAATCTTCTGTTTCACTCAGATTGATGATATTATGAGTCCAGCCCGGGATCATATAGATTGCTTCTATTCTTTCCCCGCTCACTTCAAACTCAACAGTCTCACCTGTGTTAATGTTGCGTTCTTTGATCAAACCGTGTCCATGAACCACAATAAACTGTTCCCACTTGCTGTTATGCCAGTGCTGTCCCTTAGTAATACCGGGTTTAGAAATATTAATGCTCACCTGACCGCAGTCGGCGGTATGCACCAGTTCCGTAAAACTGCCCCGATCATCAACATTCATTTTAAGAGCATATTTGAACTTCTCGGTAGGCAGATAGGTCAGGTACAAGCTATACAGCTTCTTGGCGAAGGAGCCGTTCGGCATTTTCGGCATCAACAGGGTCTGCGGCTGCTGTTTGAACTGCTCAAGCAAATCTACAATCTCGCCGAGGGTAACCTTATGCGTTACGGGAACACAGCAGTACTTGCCGTCTTCCTTAATAACGGTCTCGACACCGTCAAAATCGCAGTGTTGTTCCTTACCCTCTAACAGGTCAAGCATTCCCTCGACCAAATCATCAATATAAAGTACTTCCAGCTCGGTGCTTCTGTCATTAACTGTGAAAGGCTCATTATTAGCAACAGCCCAGCAGAAGGTGGATATAGCAGAATTGTATTTTGGTTTGGAATGACCCATTAGATTTACAAAGCGATAAACATATACAGGGGCACCTGTTTCTTCAGCGTACCGAAAGAACAGTTCCTCACCCGCTTTTTTACTTCTGCCATACTCGCTATTACCAAACCTTCCTGCAAGGGTAGCCTGAACAGAAGAAGAAAGCATAACGCCGGCTTTGTTATTGTGCTTTTTCAGTGTATCGAGTAAATCACTCGCAAATCCGAAGTTGCCTTTCATAAAATCTTCCGACTTCTCCGGACGGTTTACACCCGCGAGATTGAACACGAAATCCGCTTTTCGGCAGTATTCTTCTAATTCCTCCGGAGAGGACTCTGCATCATACTCATAAATCTCATTTATATGAATATTGGGTCTGGTTTTATTTTTCCCTTCCTTTATATTTTTCAGGTTATTAACAAGGGCGGTTCCAACCATCCCTTTTGCGCCTGTTACTAATATGTTCATACCATCCTCCGATTCGCTTACCGGTCTTTTCTCCACACCATTTTATTTACCACATTCACATATCCCTGAATAATCCTTACAACCTTCATGGATACTGTTTCGTCCACATAGTCAGGGCAGGGCTTGCCGAGAACACCCTTTTGTTTCATTTCAATCGCCATATCCGTGGCGTTTAAGAGTTCCTTTGTGGTGATGCCTGCAAGGATAAAGTCACCGGCTTCCAGTGCTTCCGGACGCTCTGTGGAGGTGCGTATACATACAGCAGCAATCGGATGACCGATAGAGAGATAAAAGCTGCTTTCCTCAGGCAAGGTGCCTGAATCAGACACGATTGCCAAAGCGTTCATCTGCAACTTGTTATAATCGTTAAAGCCAAGCGGCTCGTTAACCCTCACTCTTGGATCAAGCTTGAATCCGCTTTTCTCTAATCTGTTTTTACTTCTTGGGTGGCAAGAATAAAGAATAGGCATATCGTACTTTTGGGCCAAGGCATTAATTGCGTTGAATAGGCTTGTAAAGTTCTTTTCTGTATCAATATTTTCTTCTCTGTGTGCTGATAAAAGAATGTATTTATTAGGTTCAAGCCCGAGACGGTCAAGAACATCTGATGCTTCGATCTTATCAAGATTCATACGAAGAACCTCTGCCATAGGAGAACCTGTCATATAGGTTCTTTCTTTCGGCAAGCCCGTGTCTGCCAGATATTTTCTTGCAAACTCCGAATAACACAGATTTACATCGGAAATCACATCGACAATACGGCGGTTAGTTTCTTCGGGCAAGCATTCGTCCTTGCAACGGTTACCCGCTTCCATATGAAACAGCGGAATGTGCAAACGCTTGGCAGAAATTGCGGACAAACAGCTATTTGTGTCCCCAAGCACCAAGTACCCATCCGGCTGTAGTTCACTAAGCAACTCATAACTTCTTGCAAGAATATTTCCACAGGTCGCACCAAGGTTATCGCCCACAACAGGCACAAGAATATCCGGGCCAAACTCTCCTGCATTGTTCTTCAGTTCAAAATCTTCCCAGAACACGGTACTGAGATTACGATCCCAGTTCTGATTGTAATAAACCACACAAAGATCAAAATATTCTCTGCATCTTTTCATAACAGCAGCCAATCTAATAATCTCCGGTCTTGTTCCGCAACCAATCATCAGTTTGGTTTTTCCGTTATTTTTCCATTTAAAATTCATAGAAACTACTCCTCAGCCAATCTTTCCCGGATATATGTAAGCTTCATCATCTTAGCTTTAATCTCTTCCTTATCTAACAGTCTTGTATTATTACTGTTAAATTCGGTCAAGGTGTTTCTCTCAGCGTCTCCGTACTTAAAATACTTATCGTAGTTCAGACCGCGGTTATCCGCAGGAACACGGTAGTAATCACCAAGGTCGATAGCCTTTGCGCACTCCTCGTTGGTAAGCAATGTCTCATACATTTTCTCACCGTGTCGGATACCGATTATTCTGATGTCGTCAGGATTACCACCGAACATCTCACAGACAGCCTCTGCCTGGAGACCGATCTTACATGCCGGTGCTTTCATAATAAGTAGGTCGCCGTTCTCGCCATGTTCAAATGCGTAGAGGACCAAATCTACAGCCTCTTCGAGACTCATAATAAATCTTGTCATATTAGGATCGGTCACAGTGATTGGATTGCCGGCCTTTATTTGATCAATCCAAAGCGGGATAACGGAACCCCGGCTGCACATTACATTGCCATAACGGGTGCAACAGATTTTTGTCTTACCGCTATACCGAGACTTTGCGATAGCCACAGACTCTTCAAGAGATTTAGATTTACCCATTGCATTGATCGGATAAGCTGCCTTGTCAGTAGAAAGGCAGATAACCGCTTCAACGTCCTCTTCAATAGCGGCGGTCAGCACATTATCGGTCCCGATAATATTGGTCTTGACAGCTTCCATCGGGAAGAACTCACAGGAAGGAACCTGCTTTAAGGCTGCAGCGTGGAATATGTAATCAACCCCGTGCATAGCATTCTTGCAGGATTGAAGATCTCTGACATCCCCGATGTAGAACTTAATCTTGTATGCAACTTCAGGCATTTTCACCTGAAATTCGTGACGCATATCATCCTGTTTTTTTTCATCTCTTGAGAAAATTCGTATTTCACCAATATCTGTTTTCAAAAAACGGTTCAATACCGCATTTCCGAATGAACCGGTTCCGCCGATGATTAAAAGAACTTTATTTTTAAAAAGTGACATAACCATTTCTCCCTGTTTTGTTGTATTTCATAATGTGCTGTTAAAAAAACCTTGCCAAGAAAATACCGACGGTATCACGGCTTAAAATCTCAAAATTCTTCATAAAATTTTTCTTCTCTTGATAGTAGTTAATTATACACTATTTACTTTGAAAATTCAACGGTTATCTCCAATCTTTAGATTTTAAAACACTCCGCCTGTTTATAAGTTTTGAATAATGCAGACTAATCGGTACAAAATAGTAAAAAAGGAGTGATAAAATGTTTGATAAAATATGTCTTATACTCGTTATAATCGGCGCTCTTAACTGGGGGCTGGTGGGACTCTTTGAGTTTGACCTTGTCGCCTGGGCGTTCGGCGGAGCAACCGCTATTATCAGCCGTATTATATATACCGTAATAGCTCTTGCAGGCATATGGTGCATATCCCTTTTGTTTAGGGACAACAGCTCTTCATCAAATGATTGACAGCTTTTGAAACCTCCGCTGTTACACTAAGCGGAGGTTTCATTCTGTAAACGCATAAAACTTTGCGCAGAAATAGAAAATCAAGGTTGACTTTTATGTCTGCTGTGAATAAAATAGTAATATAAGGCGCATTTGCTTTTTTCTGTTTCGGAGGTATACGGTATGAAGAATAAATTTGGCTTATCGACCGCATTGATAACAGCTTTGACGGTGTTGCTGTTTTCTGCCTGCAGTCCTGTGGACAAGGATTATGCTGTTTCAAGCGAGGAGCCCGTTTCTTCCCTCTCGTCGGTTAAATCGGCACCCGAGGGCGTGAATCATCCCGAAATTATGTCAGACGATAAAATAATGCCGCAATTTGTAGATATAAGCGTCTTTGACGAGGAGAATTATTCCGAGGTTTACCTCGGCAAAAAGTTCAAATTCAATGTGACCTATGCAGATGATGAGTTTTCTGTACCTACCAAGCTTTCCGCCCTGCAAAAAAAGGGCTGGAGCTTGACCCCGAGCAGTCAGTATGATGAGGAATCCCTTATTTACGCCTGCGACTATGTTCAAACGGTTTTGGAAAAGGAAGACGGTGCAAAAATTACCGCAACCTTCTACAATTCCTCTAACAGCTCACTGAAGCTTGAAAAATGCAATATCGTTAAGTTTAAAATTGAAAACGATTTTTACACAAGCGACGGCAATTACCACAAATTTAATGTCAACGGAATAAACAATAATATGGCAATTACCGATATTATAGACACCTTGGGTACGCCCTCGCACTTTTACGGAATAGCCGAGAATGATTATTATCTTGACTACTTCATTTCCGAAAAAGACCGCCGCAACGGCATAACGGTTTATATAAATCCCTCCGAGGACTCTGTTACCGCTATTGAATTTTCGTATTATAAATAAAACTTTTCCGCCCTCAAAGGCTTATGGGGGCGGATTAATATTTTTGAGGTGAAGCACAATGAATGATAATTTATTTTTACCGGCAAATATTCTTTTGCCTAAGGACGGCTTTGAAAAGTGGGCGGTAATTGCCTGCGACCAGTACACCTCCGAGCCTGATTACTGGAAAAATGTTGAGGAATATGTCGGGGACGCTCCCTCAGCCCTTAATATTGTTTTTCCCGAGGTTTATCTCTCAAGAGATAACAGCGGGAAAATAGCCGAGATTAATGCTAATATGAGAAAATACCTTGACGGCGGTATTTTTGATACATACGAAAACACATTCGTATATGTAAAACGCAGACTCGCTGACGGAAAAGTGCGCCGAGGTGTAGTGGGACTTATTGACTTAGAAAATTACAGCTGTGAAAAAAACAGCCGTACCCTTATAAGGGCGACCGAGGAAACCGTAGCCGAGCGTATTCCGCCGAGGGTGGAAATAAGAAGGGACGCCCCTATGGAGCTTCCCCATATTATGCTGCTTATTGACGACCCCGAGAAAAGGGTTATCGAGCCCCTTGACAACCAAACCGCTCCCACACTTTACGACTTTGATTTAATGCAAAACAGCGGTCATATAAAGGGTATTGCGATTAACGGAAAAGCCGCAAAAGACCTGCAAAACAGGCTTTCCGACCTTGCGGGAGAGGGGGATAACCGTCTGCTTTTTGCAGTAGGTGACGGAAACCATTCCCTTGCTACCGCAAAGGAGTGTTACAGGCTTAACAAAACCGAAAATTCCCGCTATGCCTTGGTTGAAATAGTAAATATCCACGATTCGTCCCTTGATTTTGAGCCGATTTACCGTCTGCTGTTCGGCGTAAACCCCGAGGAATTTATAAACGGCTTTGTAGATTCCTTGGGCGGAGAATATAATGGCGGGGACGCACAAAAATTTATCTGCGTTTACGGCGAAAAGGAGCGCAAGATTTCTCTAAAGCCCACCGCAAAGCTTGCTGTGGGAACCCTTCAAGCCTATTTAGACAAATATTTAAAGCAAAACCCGAAGGTAAAAATCGATTATATTCACGGCAAATCTTCCTTGCGTGAGCTTGCAAAGGCGCCCGATACATTGGGCTTTTTATTCAGCGGTATGCGTAAGGACGAGCTTTTCCCCGCCGTAATGCAGGACGGATCCCTCCCACGCAAGACCTTTTCAATGGGTCATGCCGACGATAAGCGCTTCTACCTTGAGGGAAGAAAGCTGTAATTAAGCGTATTAAAAATCTCCGCCAAAACTTCTCGGCGGAGATTTTCTTTTAAAAAAGCTTAATCCGTAATTACTACAGATTTAATAACAGGTTGATTTTCGCTTGATACCGTTCCGTTATCGTCTGTAACGGGGGTGTTTTCTGCTATCTTGTCAACAACCTCCATGCCCTCGGTTACATGGCCGAAAGCGGCATAGCTTCCGTCTAAGCTTGGGGTATCTTTATGCATAATAAAGAACTGTGAGGACGCCGAATTAAGCGCTTTTTCAATATCGGCCTGTGCCTCTTCGGGCAGGTCGCTCATTTTGTAGCCGTATGCTAAATACTGCTCATAAGCAGAGCCGCTTCTCGCCATGGAGATAACACCCCGTTCATGCGAGATGCTGTTTTCAACTCCGTTAAGGGAAAATTCGCCCTTAATGTTTTCATCACTGCCGCCTGTGCCGTTGCCCTTTGGGTCGCCGCCCTGAATCATAAAGCCCGAAATTATGCGGTGGAAGGTAAGGCCGTCATAAAAGCCGCTTTTTGCAAGCTTAACAAAGTTCTCTACCGTTATGGGTGCTGTGTCGCCGTCCAATTCAAGCTTTATTTCCCCATAATTTTCCACCGTTATAACGGCGTGGTGAATACCGTATTTTCCGCTGTCTGAATCTTCGGCCTTATCGCTTCCGCAGGAACAAAGCCCCAAACAAAGTATGAGTGCAAGCAATACCGCCGTAATTTTTTTAATGTTCATTTCTGTCACCTTTCCTTTTTCCGTAAGGAATATATTTAACCCTGCGTTTTTTAATTCTTGCCATATTAAGCCTTATTATCATAAGGATAAATATAACAACCGCAAGAGCTATAATAACATAAACCACCTTCATGTATATCGAGCCGAAAAAGCCCTTTACATATTTAAGCACCACAAGCATCTTACTTTCCTTGACGCTGTTCCCTGCAACAAGATTGACAGTTCCTATAACCTGCTCCGCATAAATAACATCAGCCGTGCCTAAAACATCACCCTTTTTTACGGGTGCTTCAACCGATTCCGATTTAAGGTGAGGCTTGACCACTATGGTGGAATCGTCCGCCTCGTTAGGCAGGACGGTTACAAAGGGCTTTTCAAAATAAAGAGCCACAAAATCAGTATCGAGAGAGAGCTCTATCGGCATTTCGCAGACGGGGTCGGTGGAATTAGCCACCTCTTTAAAGGAAAAGTTATTGAACGCCCAACGGTACAGTGCGGCACTTTCCACAAATTCATAGCGCCTGTCGGCATTTGCGGGGCAGTTCATAAGCACGCACATATAGTTATATCCGTTATAGGACGCAAAGCTTACAAGACAGCGTCCCGCCTCGTCCGTATATCCTGTTTTTCCGCCCTTTGCATACGGGTAGTAATAATTTGTTGTATTATCAATCAAAAAGTTCGTTGTGGAAAGGGTACGCTTGCCCGACATATTTGTAGCCTCAACAGTATACCTCGGGGGGGCAGAGCATACGGTTTTAAAGGTTTCGTTTTTTAAAGCATAGCTCATAAGGGTGTAAACATCCCGCACCGTAGTGTAATTCCCCTCATCGTGCAAACCGACAGGGTTTGAATAGTGGGTGCCCGTAAGGCCTAACTCAGCGGCCTTATCGTTCATCATAGCCACAAAACCCTCTACACTTCCGCCGTAATAGATGGCGGCAAGATAGGCACAGTCGCCGAAGGAGGACATAAGCACCGTGTAAACCAAATCAAGCTGGGTTATTTCCTCCCCTATCTGAAAATTGGAAACCGCGCTTCCCGTGCCCAAAATAAGCGTTTGAACCTCTTTGGTCATTGCAACCTTTCCCGCGGGGTCGTACTTCTCGCTTTCAAGCATCAGCGTCACGGTCATTATTTTGGTTAAAGAGGCAGGATACATTTTTTGGTCTATATTATTACTGTAAAGAATTTCGCCGGTATCCATAGACACTAACATTCCCGCCTTTGCGGTAATATCAACACCCGTAACCTCGTAAGCAGAGGCGGTTAAGGGTGTCAAAATAACCGAAAATGCCAAAATAAAAGTAAAAATAATGGAAAATACCTTTTTTACCATAGAAATCTCCCTGAAAATGTAGTATAATAAAAGTACTAAGTAATTATATCATAATAAATCCATAATTTAAAGACTAAAATTTTAATTTCGGCAGGTGATATTTACGGTATACATAACAGGCGATATGCACGGCTGTCTTGAACGGCTGTATGACCGAAACTTCAGAAAGCTTAAAAGCGGAGACATACTGATAGTATGCGGCGATTTCGGATATATATTTAATGGGGACAAAACCGAAAAGCAGGTTATCGACTACCTGGCAACCAGACGCTTCGTAACCGCTTTTGTGGACGGCACCCACGATAATCTTGATAAAATCAACCGCTCGAGGGTGACCTACTGGCACGGCGGTATGGTGCACAGAATTAAAGGCAATCTTATCCACCTGATGCGGGGCCAGATTTTTGAGATTGAGGGAAAAAGCTTCTTCACCTTCGGCGGCGGGGAAAGCACAGATAAGGATATGAGGCTTGAGCAGGGCAACTGGTGGCGTGCCGAGGAGCCCACCCCTGCAGAAATGGCAGAGGGGGCAAAACGCCTTGACGAGGCGGGACTGAAAGTTGATTACATAATCACCCATGAGCCCCCCTCCCTTGTAAAAAGCGCAATTCTCCTTCGCCGAGGAGATGCCGACCGCATAAACAAGCTAAACGGATACCTTGAAGAAATAGGGCGCTCCTGTGAATTCAGGCACTGGTATTTCGGCTCGCTGCACGAGGACAGAGTCATAACCGAACGCCATACCTGCGTTTTTAAGGAAATGATACCCGTAACCAATCCCGCACAGCCTAAAAAGGCTAAAAAAATAAAGACACCTGACGATAATTTCAGCTTTGTAATTGCAGACGAACAGAAATAATTGAAATTTTGCCGATAATATGGTATAATGGTTTAAATTGTTTTTTTATTTAAGGATGTGAAAACTCTTATGTCAAGCAATGGGAAACTCTGCCCCGGCTGTATGAACGACAGCGGCGGCGAAAAAATATGCCCTATTTGCGGGTACGATTCAACCAGACAAAACCCTGAAAATTGCCTGCCGATAGGCTTTGTCCTCAATGACCGATATACAGTAGGTCAGGCAAAGCACTCAAACGGCGAAGGTATAACCTACATCGGCTGGGACAATTCGGAAGCTTCCATAGTAACTGTAAGGGAATACTTTCCTGTGGGCTTTGCAGTAAGGAATGCCGATAAAACCGTAGGTATGGTAAAGGGCGGCGAATATACCTTTAACGAAGGGTTAATTGAGTTTATTGATATTAACCGCCAGATAATGGAGTCCTCCCTGCCTTCACAAATGCCCATAACCGATGTTTTTGAGGAGAACGGAACGGCTTACACCGTAACACAGAGCATCTCTGCAATAACCCTGCGTGAGTTTTTGACAAAAAACGGCGGCACCCTTAAATGGGAGCAGGCAAGACCGCTGTTTTTACCCCTTATTGATACTATTAAGGGTATGAACGACCTTGGTATAATTCACGGCGGAATTTCCACAGATACCGTGCTTGTAGGCCGTGACGGCAAGCTGCGTATTTCGGGCTACAGTATTAAAAATCTGCGTCTTAATGACAGCCCCCTTGAAAGTGTGGTTTTACACGGTTTTGCCGCAATAGAACAGTATGATTCCGATATGCACACCGATGCGTATACAGATGTTTACGGACTTTGTGCGGTGCTTTTTGCAGTGCTTATGGGCAATGTGCCTCCAAGGGCTACAGAAAGGCTTAACAACGACTCTATGACCGTCCCCGCAAAATTTGCCGAGGAGCTTCCGAGGCATGTTTTGTCTGCACTTGCAAACGGACTTCAGGTGCTGCCGCAAAACCGCACCAAAAATATCGAAGCCTTTAAAAACGAGCTTGTATATGCCGAAATGTCGAACACCGCTCCCCTAACCCGCAAGACAGAAAAGGCAGAGACGGCAAGCCGTAAAGTATCTAAAAAGAGCGGCAGTACAGCCAAATATGTTGTTATCTCCTCTGTATGCACCGCCGCAGTCTTTTTTGCAATCGTTGCTATACTTATCTTTACGGTATTTAAGGATGACTTTTTCGGCAATGACAGCTCTTTAGGGCAAAGCAGTACTGTTTCGGTAAGTGCACCGTCGGTTGATGAAATAGGTGCTGTGGACAGCGGTGCAGAGGTCTCCGATGTGCTCTTTACCGTTCCTCAGCTTACAGGAAAATACTATGCCGAGCTTGCAGACACAACCGTGCCCGAAGCTGAGGTTTATGAAAAATTCGAGTTTGTCATTAAGGGCAAGGAATACAGCGATAAATATCAGCGGGGCCAAATCTGTGCCCAATCCGTTGCAGAGGGTACGGGTGTTGTAAGGGATACAAAAATTGAGCTTACAATAAGCCTCGGACCTAAGGAAATTAAGATAGCCAATGTTTTGGGACTTGATGAAACAAACGCTAAGTTGGAGCTTTTAAAACAGGGCTTCCTTTATGATAATATCGAAGTAGCCGAAAAATACGACGAGGACCACGAGCCCGGCACCGTGCTTGAGCAGGAGCCTAAATACGGCACCCAGGTCAGCGCCGATTCAGCGGTTAAAATTTATATTAATTCTTATACGGGTTCCTCCGATTCCTCGGGAACAGATTAAAGTACCCTTAAATATTACAATCCCCATTGTTTGATGTAATTTATCAAACACAGGGGATTATTTATTCTTCTGTACGGCACCGTACACCAATTAGTCATTTGAATCTTTGCAATATTCTTTTACGGATTTGCCGAATTCTTTTTTAAATGCAGTACGGAAATATTCAACGCTTGCAAAGCCACAGCGGAAAGCAACCTCCTTCTGTGAAAAATATCCCGTTTCCAAAAGCGATTTTGCATAATTAAAGCGCAGGGAATCAAGGTACTGCTTGGGACTTGCTCCGTAAATATCCCTGAATTTCCGCCGGTACTGTGCGGGGCTTACATTGGCACGCTTTGCAAGCCCGTCTATTGAAAGCTCGGGATTGAAAAAGTTTTGCTTCATATATTCCGCCGATTCGGCAATATAGTTTTTCCGGGGGTTTAGCAAGCCCATATCGCCCGAAAGCTCGCCTAAAATTTCATAAAGCACCGCGTTTTCCCTGTACTGCGCTCCCGAGGAATTTTCAAGGCGTATTTTAAGTGCCTTAACAAAAAGCCTGCGGTATTTTTCTGTGTCGAAGATTTTATAAACCTCGATATCCTCCATAGTGCAGTTTAAAAGGTCAAAATGTATAACAAGTACATCGTCCTCTAAGGAGATGCGCTCGTAGGCTACACCTGCAGGGATAACGCATACGCTCGGTGGTTTAAAGGAAAGGGCTTTGTTGTTCCAAATATATTTTCCGTTGGTATTAAGCCTTAACGATATGGCGGAAAAACTGCGTTTTGAAACAGTAAAATGCCCCTTTTTTTGATGATAATTCAGCACATCTGTTACCTTAACGGCCGCATTTTCGGGCAGCATATAACTCACCTCGGTTACAGTATAACCCGAGAATGAGCGAAAATCAAGTGTTTTGTAGTGAAAATAATATTGTAATATAGTGAAAATTCTTTTATAATAACCGTAAAATAACTGAAAAGGGTGTTTTGAATGAATTACAACTCCAATCCGTCAGAGCTTAAAATTACCGATATGCGCTTTGTCGATATAGACGGCGCTCCCAAACGCTGTACTCTTTTGCGCATTGACACAAATCAGGGCATTTCCGGCTACGGCGAGGTCAGAGACGCCTCAAGCAAGACCTACGCATTAATGCTTAAAAGCCGAATTTTAGGGGAAAATCCCTGCAATGTGGATAAAATTTTCCGCAAGATAAAGCAGTTCGGCGGCCCCTCCCGTCAGGGCGGCGGCGTTTCGGGTATTGAAATTGCTCTGTGGGATTTAGCGGGCAAGGCATACGGCGTTCCGCTTTATCAGCTGTTAGGCGGCAAATTCCGTGACGAGGTTCGTGTTTACTGCGATACCGATGTTGACGGCAAGCATACAGGCCATGATATGGGATTAGCACTTAAAAAGCGTATGGATATGGGCTTTACCTTCCTTAAAATGGACTTGGGGATAGGGCTTTTGCTGGACGAGCCGGGAACCCTTAACGCCCCCCTCGGATTTATTGAGGATATGAAAAAGCACGCCTCTCACATTCTTAATGTTCAGGGCGGAAGCGTAACGGCGGATATGGTAAAGAGCCAGAAAAGCTATTCTATAGTAACCACCGCACACCCGTTTACGGGAATACATATCACCGAAAAGGGACTCGATTACCTTGAAAATTATGTGAAAGAGGTAAGAGAGGTAATCGGCTACGATGTGCCCTTGGCTATCGACCACTTCGGCCATGTATGCGTTGAGGACTGCATACGCTTTGCAAGAAGAATGGAGCCTTACAACCTTGCTTGGATTGAGGATATGGTTCCTTGGATGTACACCGACCAGTATGTAAGGCTTAAGAACAGCACCACTATTCCCGTCTGCACGGGTGAGGATATTTACCTTAAAGAGGGCTTTGAAACCCTTATTAAGGCGGGCGGTGTTTCGGTTATCCACCCCGACATTTTAACCTGCGGCGGCGCTTTGGAGCTTAAAAAGATTGCCGACATTGCCGACGAAAACGGTGTAGCGGTAGCTGTCCATATGGCAGAGAGCCCCGTTGCCTGCCTTGCAGCGGTGCATACAGCGGCGGCAATGCACAATTGTTTAGCCCTTGAATTCCACTCGGTAGATGTTCCGTGGTGGGCGGATATTGTTAAGGGTATTCCCAACCCCCTCTTCCAAAACGGCTTCATTAAGGTTCCCGAAAAACCGGGTCTCGGCTTTGACGGCTTAAACGAGGAGGTTATTAAGGAGCACATTAATCCTAATATCCCCGGATACTTTGAACCCACCGACGAATGGAATACGGAGTTTTCTAACGACAGAATTTGGAGCTGATAAATATGAATTTTAACGACAGAGAAAAGATAATACAATTAACACCCTCATGGAAGGGCGAGCGTTTGCCCGACGGCAGACCAAAGGTTGAGGACAAATACCTTGACGCACTTTACGGAATGACCTTGGAAGAGGTCTGGAAACCCATTTTTGTGTTAGGCTACGAGCATCAGTTTGTGGGCGGCGGTTTAGCGCCGCTTGCCACCCTGCACGACGACGGCAGAAAATTAGTGGGCAGAGCCGTAACCTGCACCTACTGCCCTACCCGCCCCGATTTGCACGATGTGCAGTTTGGCAGAGGCGCCGAGGACGGACTTCAGGGTAACTATAATCAATGGGTTATAGACCACCTCTATGAACGGGACGTTGTTGTGTGTGATATGTACGACAAAATATATAAGGGTACATTTTTAGGCGGAAACTTAACAACAGCCCTTCAAAAGCACACCAAAACAGGCGGCGCAGTTATATGGGGCGGAGTGCGAGATGTTGAGCAGATGAAAAAGGTTCCCGATGTTCAGGTTTACTACAGAGGAATAGACCCCACTCCTATCAGAGAATTTGTAATGAAGGACTGGAACGATATTACTTCTTTCGGCGGTGCTGTATGTCTTCCCGGTGATGTGGTATTCGGTGCAGGCGGCGGAGTGCTCTTTATACCGTCCCATCTTGTAGCTGATGTTGTAGAGGGTGCGGCAAAAACCCATGTTAAGGACGATTTCGGTTTTGAAATGATTTGTCAGGGTAAGTTTACAACCGCCCAGATAGATAAAAACACCTGGACCGAGGAAATGCTCGATATGCTTCTTGAATGGATTAAGACCGACCCGCGCGGCGAGGAATACCGTGACCTTGACTGGTCAAAGGAATATGACTTGGCACGCAACGGCGACCCCAACGATACCCAGACCGCATTGTAAAAAGGTGAAGATTATGGAAAAATTTGTACCTGTAGTAGTGATTAAAGAATTATCCGAAACCGATAGGATATTATCGGCTTTAAAGGCCAACGGCATCAACTGTGCCGAAATTACATTCAGGACTTCCTGTGCAAAAGAGGCTATTGAATACGCCTGCAAGAATTATCCCGATATGTCAATAGGCGCCGGTACGGTTATCAACGCCGAGCAATGCAAGCAGGCTTTAGACGCGGGGGCGCAGTTTATAGTCTCCCCCGGACTTTCGGTTTCGGTTGCCGAAATCTGCAAGGAAAATAATGTGCCTTATTACCCCGGCTGTGTAACCCCTACCGAGATTATGCAGGCTTTG
>CACWPS010000017.1 GCA_902762875.1 Oscillospiraceae bacterium | reverse complement strand
CGCCCGTTAAACCCGCAAACAAAAACCCAGCGCGAAATCTATACTTCTCTCGCTCTTGATACTGATGAATGTATAGGATAATTTCGGCGGGAATTTAGGTTATATTGCGACGCAGTTATATTTGGACATCGTCCAAGTGATATTCGCTTCGCGAGTTTTAGCGGCGAATATAATATCACTTCTGCAAAGCAGAAATATCACTATGCCATTAGGCATAATATCACTCTGTGTGAAAGCACAGAATATCACTAAAAAACTGTAGTGGTCCGAACATATAGCCAATAACTAAACAACATAGAATAAATAGTTTTAATTGTTATAATATAAAACCCGACTTGCACAAGGCAGTCGGGTTTTATAGATATTTTTTGATATCATTAAGATCTTGCTTTATGGTATCAATTTTTTTGCATATATCTTCCTTGCTTACAGCAGTATGAAGCGAATCAATTCTTCCTACAAGATAATCGATGCTTACATCGAAAAAATCTGCAAGTTGAATAAGAGAATAACTATCAGGGTTGGTTTTACCTGTCTCGTAATTTGACAGAGTTTTTTGGTCAATGCAAGTGGCTTTTGCAACATCAATTTGCCTTAAGCCCGCCTTTTCACGCAGTTCCTTGATACGATTCATTGCAACAATTCCTTTACAACAAAAACTGTTCTTTAATTAAATTATACAAAAAAAACACAAAAAAATCTTGACTTACTAAAAATACGGAATTATAATACTAATATATTAGTATGGCCGCGGAATTAAATTACTTTTATTTTATTTTGCGATTATTAAAATTAAATATTAAGGAGAAAAATTATGTTTTGCAAAAATTGCGGAAAAGAAATCAATGAAGGCACAAAATTTTGTAATCATTGCGGTGCTTCACAGGAAGCAGTAGCACCACAGCCTACAGTGGCTGATAACACCGAACCAACCACTGCACCGAAAAAGAACAATACCTTAAAAATGGTTATTATCGCGGCTGTTGCAGTTGTTTGCTTTGCTATCGGCTCTTTTGTTATTGCTCCGTCGTTTTCAAAAGATAATGATGAGAGCATACCGACAAACAATGTATCACAGTCACAAAATGACGATGCAAATAACAAGACCGAAAGCAACGGCAAGAAGGAAAACGCAGATGCTTCTGATAAGAAAAATCTTAAGGCAATCGACGGCGGTTATAACACAGGAAAAATGTTTTTAAGCGATTTAGGTGAATACGGAAAGGTATCATTGAGCGTTGGTTATAATCCTGAGAATGGTGTTATCCGTCAGGTGTCTGCGGCATTTACAATAACGGTTCGTCACAGTGAATATGCATCTATGAAGAGCGATTTTGAAGCTTGGGAAGAGCGTATAAGCAATTCTGATGATAAGAATGTCGAAGCCTCATGTGTTGAATTAAGTGAAAGCGTATCGTTTGTTATAGGCATTTCTAAGCTAAATGAAGCTGACAGAGCAGAGCGTGTTGCTTTAGCAGAAGAAATATTGGATTTTGTTGCAGATGAAGAGGATACTGCTTTTTATATTGACGACATAACTACATTGTTGGTTGATACATACGGATTTGAAGTTCAAAATTAAGGTGGATTATAAATGTTTTGTAAAAATTGTGGAAAAGAAATCCCTGACGAAACTAAATTTTGTAGCAATTGCGGAACAGCGGTAGAATTATCTACTAAAACAGAAGAGTTTCAATCAACTGTGCAAAAGCCAAAATCAAAGGATAAAAAAATTGGCGGTATAGTAATGACCGCACTTGGCGGACTTTCAGTTCTAGGAAGTTTTGCTAACGACTATTACTGGAACATTACACATAACGGCGCTAATATGAGCGATTTCATAACTATAGGAATTCAGGTTGCTTTAATTGCTGTAGGTGTGTATTTTATTTATAAATCAAAGAAATAGAACTAAAAACTGTAGGAGTTCGAACACATAAGGCAAAAAATAAAAGAGCATCGAATTTGTACACCCTTTCAAAAATCCCGAATGCGTAAAGCGTAATGTCGTTAGTGAAGTTTTTGTTTTAGCATAGAATAATATCTCGTGTTAGAACCAGCATCGCATTTGTAAGTACAAAAGCAGTTGGGCAGTAGCCCAAACCCACTGACAGCAGAAAAGAGAAGATTCGTTTTTAGGGCGAGTCTTCTCTTTCTTTTGTCTGTTAAGTGATATGCTGACTAAAGTCAGCGTGATATTTTCTTTTGAAAATCCCTCGTCTATGGCGAAATATTTTCAAAAGAAAGTGATATTAAACCCTACGGGTTTAGTGATATTCTATTCGCCCGTAAACTTGCGAAGCAAATAACACTCGGCTGAAAGTCAAATATCACTGCGCAGCAATATAACTCGCCGTTAGGCGAATAGAGCTGTAGAAATGTTCGCTAAGAACATTTCTACAAGTGTTCGGGATTTTTATTTATTACCTATTTACTCTTCACTCGTCTGCAAAAGCGCAGTTGAGGTACTACCTTTTTGCTGGTCATTTTTTGCATTTGAGCGGGATTTTTTTCAACAGGAATTCTTTTTTATACAAAGTTTGATTGATTTTTATATAGCAATATGGTATAATACTTAAAAATCATAAGAGGTAAATAATGAAAAATACAGTTAGGGAAATAGCAGAGGTGTTTCGGTATTTTGAAGAAATATGCGAAATTCCCCACGGCTCGGAAAATATGGACGCTATCGCCGATTATTGCCTTCGTTTTGCACAGGAAAACGGATTACGGGCGCTGATTGACGGGGCTAAAAATGTTGTAATTTATAAATCGGGCACGGCGGGGTATGAAAATGCCGAGCCGATTATTATTCAAGGTCACCTTGATATGGTCTGCCAAAAAAGGGAAGACATAGCCTTTGACTTCGAAAAGGACGGGATTAAGACCTACAAGGACGGGGACTTTATAAAGGCAGAAGGCACAACCTTGGGTGCGGATAACGGAATTGCGGTAGCTATGATTATGGCGGTGCTTGCAAGCCGAAATATCCCTCATCCTCCGATTGAGGCGGTTTTCACAACCGACGAGGAAATCGGAATGGTTGGTGCAAAAAAGCTTGATTTTTCCGTCTTTAAGGCCAAAAAAATGATTAATCTTGACTCGGAGGAGGCCGATGTTTTAACCGTATCCTGTGCGGGCGGCAGTGATTTTAAGCTGTTTGTGCCGACCGATAAAAGGGTAGTGCACGGCACCAAGGTATTGCTTGAGATCGACGGCCTAAAGGGAGGACATTCGGGCGTTGATATAAACAAATACCGAATAAACGCAAATATGCTGGCGGCAAGAATTTTGAATAAGGCTAAGAAAATCACCGACTTTAATTTAATAAAAATTAACGGCGGTACAAAGGATAATGCAATTCCCTTTAGCTGTAGGGCAGAGCTTGCAGTAGATAATGCCGAAAAATTTATAAGCATAATGAATGATTATATTTCTGACCTGAAAAATGAAATCAGCGATAGGGAAGAAGCCTGCTTAATTAATTTGACGGCGGGAACCGAAGACGATTTTGAGGTTTTGACCCCTAGCGATAGGGACAAGCTGATTTATTTATTGCTTACAACCCCCAACGGTGTTGTGGATATGAGCGCTCAGATAGAGGGTTTAGTCGAAACCTCCTTAAACTTAGGGGTTTTGAAGACCAAGCCTGACGGGATTGTTATGAGGTACGCCCTTAGGAGCAATAAAGCCTCTGCACTCACATTCCTTGAGGATAGAATGACCGCCTTTGCCGAATATAACGGCTGTGGGTCTCAAATTTCCTGTAGGTACGAGCCCTGGGAGTTTAAAAAGGATTCCCCGCTACGGGAATTGTATTCTAAAGCTTTTTGTGAAAAATTCGGCAGAGAGATTAAGGTATCGGCAATTCACGCAGGGCTTGAATGTGCGGTTTTTGCCGCAGAAATTGAGGGGCTTGACTGCATCTCGGTAGGGCCTGATATGTTCGATGTTCATACGGTGAATGAGAGACTTAGTGTTTCATCTGCTACGGAAATTTTTGAACTGCTATGTGACATACTCAAGAAATGCAAATAAATTTTGGAGAGGAAACAGAAAATTATGGAAAACAAAGAGTTTAAGCCGTATATTCCCGCGGAAAAAATCACACCCGAAATAACGGTGACATCTATCGTTATGGGCGTGCTGTTGGCGGTTATATTCGGTGCGGCAAACGCTTACTTGGGTCTTAGAGTAGGTATGACCGTTTCAGCATCTATCCCTGCGGCGGTTATCGCAATGGGCGTTATCCGTGTGCTTATGCGCAAAAATTCAATTTTGGAAAGCAATATAGTACAGACTATAGGCTCTGCCGGCGAGTCCTTGGCGGCAGGAGCTATATTTACTCTGCCCGCACTGTTTTTGTGGGCGGCAGAGGGCAAAATGGAAAAGCCGGGAATACTTGAAATAACGGCTATCGCCCTTATCGGCGGCTTGCTCGGCGTATTCTTTATGGTGCCCCTTCGCAATGCACTTATTGTAAAAGAGCACGGCATACTTCCCTATCCTGAGGGGACTGCCTGCTCCGAGGTGCTCCTTGCGGGCGAAGAGGGGGGCGCTAAAGCCTCCACCGTTTTTGCAGGTATGGGCTTTGCGGCGTTATTCAAGTTTATTATTGACGGCTTAAAGGCGGTTTCGGGTGAAATTTCGGTAAGTGTTAAGGGCTTTGCGGGAGAGATAGGAACACAGATTTATCCCGCAGTTATGAGCGTCGGCTACATTTGCGGTGCGAGAATTTCCTCCTATATGTTTGCGGGCGGTATATTAAGCTGGCTTGTTATAATCCCGCTTATCGTTCTTTTCGGTGCAGATATTACCCTTTATCCAGGGTCTCAGCCGATTGGCGAGATTTTCGCTTCCGGCGGCGCAGGTGCTATTTGGGGCACATATATACGCTATATCGGTGCGGGCGCATTAGCGGCAGGCGGAATTATTAGCCTTGTAAAATCTTTGCCGCTTATTATAAAAACCTTCGGCGGTGCGGTAAAGGGTATGGCAGGCTCTAAAGTCGATACCAATGACCGCACCTCGAAAGACCTATCGATGAAATTTGTCTTTGCGGCGATTGCGGTACTGACCTTACTTGTATGGCTTATTCCGGTTATCCCCGTAAGCCTTATAGGTGCTATAATTATTGTTGTATTCGGGTTCTTCTTTGCTACCGTATCCTCCCGTATGGTGGGCTTGGTGGGAAGCAGTAACAACCCCGTTTCGGGTATGGCGATTGCCACCCTTTTAATAGCTACCCTGATTTTAAAGGTTACGGGAGCCGAGGGAATTGCAGGTATGTGCAGTGCTATAGCTATAGGCTCGGTTATCTGCATTGTTTCGGCCATTGCGGGGGATACATCGCAGGACCTTAAAACAGGCTATCTTTTAGGCGCTACACCTAAGAAACAGCAGATTGGTGAAATTATCGGCGTTATTTCGGCGGCGCTGGCAATCGGCGGAACCCTTTATCTTTTAGACAGTGCATGGGGCTTTGGTACAGACGAGCTTGCGGCACCTCAGGCGACACTTATGAAGCTTATTACAGAGGGCGTTATGGAAGGCAATCTTCCTTGGGCGCTTGTGTTCATCGGCGTATTTATTGCTGTGCTTGTTGAAATCGTGGGCATACCCGTACTACCCTTTGCAATCGGTGTTTATCTGCCCGTTCAGCTTAATGCCTGCATTATGGTGGGCGGTCTTATCCGTCTTGTATTCGATAAGCTAAAGAAAGACAAGAAGGAAAAGGATGCTATTGTAAACGACGGTATTCTTTTCTGCTCGGGTATGATAGCGGGCGAAGGTCTTGTGGGTATTCTGTTGGCACTTTTGGCGGTGTTCGGTGTTGGCTCTGCCATTGACCTTTCCGCAAAATTGGCTATACCTGCGGCGGTTTTAGATATCGGGGGACTTGTATTATTCGGCATAATAATTCTGACCCTCTTAAAATTTTCACTTTGGAAAAAGAGAAAGTAATTATGCGAAATAAGCAAACCGAAAATTATCTTGATTTAAAACCCCGAAAGAGTGATAAAATTTCCTGGTCTGAAGAAGACGGCAAGGTCACCCTTGAGATTGAAAATAAGGGCTTTTGGAACAGAGTTTTTCAAAAGCTCCTTAAAAAACCTAAGGTAAGCTATATTCATTTAGATGAGCTGGGAAGCTTTGTCTGGCCATTAATAGACGGCGAAAAAACCATTCTTGAAATAGGGGAAGCGGTTGAAGCCCGTTTTGGGGAAAAGGCTAATCCGTTATACGAGCGTTTGGTTAAATATTTTGAAATACTTAAAAGCTATCATTTTGTATATTTCTCAAATAAAGCCTTGACAAAGCGGTGAGATAACGATATAATAATCTTTGTGACGATAGAGGTGGAAGTATGATTATTGATTTAAAGAAAATTTTTGTCAATGAGAATTCTTCTTTACCGATTGAGTATTCGTTGGATATGAGCAATGTTGATTTTTCGGGTGATTATCCGCTCAAAAAACCCGCTGAAATCAAGGGTGTCGTAACCAACAAAGCAAGCCTTGTGGAGCTTAATGCGGATATTACTTATGTGTTCGAGGCTCCCTGTGACCGCTGCGGTGTTTATACCGCAAAAAAGCATACCCTGCATATAGAGAAATCCTTGGCCCCGTCTATTGAGGGGGAGGAAAGTGACAGTATTTTGCTTACTCCCGATATGAAGCTCGACCTTAGCGAGCTTGTCTATTCCGAGGTGATTGTGAGTCTTCCTATGAAGCATTTATGCAAGGAGGACTGCAAGGGAATATGCTTTAAATGTGGCAAAAATCTCAACGAGGGCAAATGCGACTGCCCGCAAAAGGAGATTGACCCAAGGCTTTCGGCACTTGCCGAGCTGTTAAACAATTAATAATTCACTTTTATTATTTTAAGGAGGTGCTGAAAATGGCAGTACCAAAGAGAAAAACCTCTAAAGCAAGACGCGATAAAAGAAGAAACAACCTTTGGAAGCTTACCGCTCCGACACTCGTAAGATGCTCTAATTGCGGTGAATATAAGCGTCCGCACAGACTTTGCTCTGCCTGCGGCCAGTATGATGGACGCGAGGTAGTTAAAGTAGGCGAATAATTTTCGTCATACGGTCTTCGTAAAAAGGGGCAGAGGGGGAAGGTTTCCTCCTCTGCTTTTTTAGACGGTAGACGCTAGATACCAGACACTATACTATTATTAAATTTACCTTGTAGGGGACGATGCCCACATCGTCCCGTAATGCTTCTATTCGTTTATCATATAACATCTAAAAGGAGGGAAAATATGTCCGTATTAATTAAATCTGTCGAAAAAGGCAGTCCCGCATATAAGGCGGGGATAAGGGACGGCGATACCCTCATTTCGATTGACGGGAATGAAATTGTCGATGTTTTAGACTACCGCTTTTATCAGGAAAATAAACGCCTTAAGGTGGAATTTATTGATTCTGTCGGTAAGACAAAAACCGCTAAGATTAAAAAGGACGAATACGAGGAATTAGGCCTCGATTTTGAAACCTATTTGATGGATAGTAAACATTCCTGCCGTAATAAGTGTGTTTTCTGCTTTATTGACCAATTACCTAAGGGACTTCGGGAAAGCCTTTATTTTAAGGACGACGATTCCCGCCTTTCCTTCCTTTTCGGAAATTATATCACCCTTACGAATATTACCGAGCATGAGGTTGAGCGCATTATTAAAATGCACATAAGCCCTATTAATATTTCGGTGCATACCACAAACCCCGAGCTTCGGGTTAAGATGATGGCTAATAAAAATGCGGGCAGGGTGCTCGAAATAATTGACCGCTTTAATAATGCGGGGATAAAGCTTAACTGCCAGTTGGTTTTATGCCCCGGTTATAATGACGGGGAAGAGCTTGAAAGAACCCTTAGCGATTTAAGTAAGCTTGAAAATGCCGAGTGCATCGCCGCAGTGCCCGTGGGTCTTACCGCTTACCGTGAGGGGCTTGCCGAAATAGAGCCCTTTAATAAGCAGACGGCGGGCGATGTGCTCCGAATAATCGATAAATACGGCGATATTTGCCTTGAAAAGTACGGTCAGCGCCGAATTTACGGCGCAGACGAATTTTACCTTTTAGCTGAAAGGGAAATTCCTGAGGCGGACTACTACGGCGATTTTCTACAGCTTGAAAACGGCGTGGGGCTTTGGTCGCTCCTTAGAAGCGAGGCTTTTGAAGCGCTTGACAGCCTTGAAGAAATACCAAGCTCTGTGCGCAAGGTTTCCCTTGCAAGCGGGGAGGCGGCGTATCCCCTTATTAAAATGATAGCCGAAAAATGCAAAGAAAAAAATCCGCTTTTAGCACCGCAGGTATTTGCGATTAAAAATAACTTTTTCGGCGGAAAAATCAATGTTTCGGGGCTTGTTACCGCCACCGATATTGAAGAACAGCTAAAGGGTAAGGTTTTAGGCGAAGAACTGCTTATTCCCTCTGTTATGCTCAGAGCCGAGGGGGATATGTTTCTTGACAGCGTAACGGTTGAGGAGCTGTCAAACCGCTTAGGGGTTAAAATAACACCCGTTAATAACGACGGCTTCGAGCTTGTGAACGGAATTTTAGGAATAGAATAATAAAGGGGGCGTGCCTTATGGCAAAACCTGTTGTTGCGGTTGTCGGCAGACCGAATGTCGGCAAATCCACACTTTTTAATAAAATAATCGGCAAGAGACTTTCTATTGTGGACGATACACCGGGCGTTACCCGTGACCGTATTTACGGCGACGGGGAGTGGCTTGGCAAAAAGTTTATGATGGTGGATACCGGCGGTATTGAGCCGGATAACGGGGATGTAATACTTTCTGGTATGCGGGCGCAGGCACAGCTTGCTATTGACACCGCCTCGGCTATAATCTTTGTTACCGATATTAAGTCGGGGGTTACGGCATCTGATATGGAGGTTGCCGCCCTTTTACAAAAAAGCGGCAAGCCTGTGGTGCTGTGCGTCAACAAGTGTGACGGTATAGGCGATTTGCCCCCTGAGTTTTACGAGTTTTACAATTTAGGTATAGGCGACCCCATTGCAGTTTCCTCGGTTCACGGCCACGGCACGGGGGACCTTTTAGACGAGGTTATAAAAAGTATCCCCGAGGCGGAGTTTGAGGACGGGGACGAGGATATTATCAATGTAGCGGTTATCGGTAAGCCCAATGCGGGAAAATCTTCCCTTATAAATCAAATTGCGGGGGAGGAGCGCTCTATTGTTTCGGATATTGCGGGCACTACCCGAGATGCAATCGATACACGGGTTGAACGAGACGGGGTTAAATATAACTTTATTGATACGGCAGGTCTTCGCCGTAAAAGTAAGGTTGAAGATAAGATTGAAAAATACAGCGTGCTAAGAGCTAAAATGGCGGTTGAACGGGCCGATGTATGTGTTATAATGATAGACGGCAAGGAAGGCTTCACCGAGCAGGACTCAAAGGTTGCGGGGCTTGCTGTTGAGCAGGGCAAGGCGTGTATTATTGCCGTAAACAAATGGGATGCGGTGGATAAGGACGGCAAAACTATGGACAGTACGAGAAAAAGCCTTATGAATGACTTTTCCTTTATGCCATATGCGCCCATAATCTTTATTTCCGCCAAAACAGGGCAGAGAATAGACCGCCTTTTTGAGCTTATAAAGTATGTGAACGAGCAGAATACAATGCGAATTTCCACAGGTATGCTTAACGATATTTTGGCCGATGCTACCGCCCGTGTTCAGCCCCCGACAGATAAGGGCAAAAGGCTTAAGATTTATTATATGACCCAAGCCTCTACAAAGCCGCCTACCTTCGTTTGCTTCTGCAACAAGGCGGAGCTGTTCCATTTTTCCTATCAGCGTTACCTTGAAAATCAGATTCGCTCCACATTCGGGCTTGAGGGTACGCCCGTTCGTTTTGTAATCCGTGAAAGGGGAGATAATTAATGATGTATTTAGGTGCTTTGGCGGCGGTGGTTATCGCCTATCTTTTGGGAAGTATAAATTTTGCGGTGATTTTTGCAAACGCTTTTCTTAAAAAGGATGTAAGAGAGCTTGGAAGCGGAAACGCAGGCACAACCAATGTTATGCGTACCGCAGGCTTTCTGCCCGGGGCGCTCACCTTTATCTGCGACGCATTAAAGGGCTTTGCCGCCTGCTTTATCGGTAAGTTGATTTTTATGTATATTCTGCCTGATACCATACCGTGGATATATGTCTGCTATATGTGCGGAGTTGCCTGTATGTTAGGCCATGTTTTCCCGATTTTCTTCGGCTTTAAGGGCGGCAAGGGGGTTGCCACAAGCGTGGGGATTTTCGCTGTCTGCTGTCCTATCGCCATTATTATAGGCCTTACCGTTTTTGCGATTATGACACTTATTACAAAAATTGTATCCTTAAGCTCCCTTATTGCAACGGTTACGGTTATTTCACTTTCGATAGTATTTTATAATTCCGACGCTGATATTATACTGCCCGCACTTTTAAGTATTACAATGGGTGTTATAGTGTTTTTAAAGCACAAGGACAACATTAAGCGTTTAGCAAAGGGCGAAGAAAAGAAAATAGAGGTACGGGGGAAGAAATAATGGCTAAGATTACGGTTCTTGGAGCCGGCGGCTGGGGAATGGCGTTGGCGATTTCTGCCTATGGCTCGGGTAACGAGGTTAATATCTGGTCACCCTTCCCCGAAGAGGTAGAAATGCTTTTAAAAAACCGTGGCAATGAGCGGCTTTTAAGCGGAATAAAGCTACCCGAGGAAATAGGTGTTACTACCGATTTATCGGTTGCAAAGGGTTCGGCTGTTACAATTATCGCAACTCCGTCTGTGGCTGTAAGGCAGACGGCGAAAAGACTTTCCGCAATGGAGGACTTCGGGATAGTTGTAAATGTGGCAAAGGGTTTTGAAAAGGATAATCTTATAAGGCTTTCCGAGGTTATAGCCGAGGAGCTTCCCTTAGCTCAGGTGGCGGTGCTTTCGGGTCCCTCCCATGCAGAAGAGGTTGCACGGGGAATACCCACCTCGGTGGTTGTAGCCTCTAAATCTGCCATTACTGCACAGATTGTTCAGAGCATAATGTCAGGGGATAATTTAAGAATATACACCTCGGATGACCTTGTGGGTGTTGAGCTTGGCGGTGCCCTTAAAAATGTTATTGCAATAGCCGCAGGCTTTTGCGACGGCTTAGGCCTTGGGGATAACTCAAAGGCGGCGCTTATAACAAGAGGACTTGCGGAAATGGCACGCTTGGGTGTTTGTATGGGGGCTAAGGAATACACATTTTCGGGTCTTGCGGGAATAGGCGACCTTGTGGTTACTTGTACCTCAAAGCATAGCCGTAACCACCGTTTCGGCGAAAAAGTAGGCTCGGGAACGCCCATAAAACAGGCGCTGGATGAGGTTGGCACGGTTGAGGGCTACTATGCCGCAGACCTTGCCTATAAGCTATCTAAGAAGTATAAAATCGAAATGCCTATAGTTGATGAATGTTACGCAATACTTTATGAAAATAAGGATGTTAAGGATGTGCTTACAGACCTTATGAGCCGTCCTAAGCGCAGTGAGCATTAACAGTATATAAAAAGAACAGCGGGAGAAATCCTGCTGTTCTTTTTTGATAATGATTTTTGGAATTTTTATCAATAGTCTCATTAATGCGATAGAGGTTTATTAGCCGTTTGTTTAATATGTTCTCTCAAAATAATATTAATATATTGAGACAAAGAACGGTCATCATTTTCTGCCTCTTCCTTTAATTTTTCTAAAACATCACCGTCAATAGTTATACTGATTTTTTCTTTTAAGGGTTTCATAGATTTCACCTCTTAAAATATTATAGGATAAAATCATAATAAATATTGACAAGTAGCATAAAGTAGTATAAAATAATATAAAGTAAGATAATATAAAGTAAGATAATATAAAGTAAGATAATATAAAGGGGAATATTTATGGCGATTAATATCAAGTGTCCGAAATGCGGAAGCACAAAGGTGCAGTTATCAAATGAATCAAATAAACACGGATGTTTATATATGGTTCTTTTTGGCATCTATTATTTTTGCTGGATAATGATCAAATGGATTATCGGTCTGATGATTTTAATGTGTTATGATTGGTGGATGGCGATTATACATACAGCAACGGGAAAAGGTCATGTTTGGCAATTTAAAAGGTGGTTTTCTAACCGAAGAAAGATTTATTATTGCCATGATTGCGGTCATAATTTCAGAGCATAAGGCATTAGCAGTTAAGACAATGAGACTGTCGCGTTTATGCAAAACTATATAAAACAAAGGCCCCCTTGTCTAAAGGGGGCTGTCGCGGCGAAGCCGTGACTGGGGGATTTTAGCCTAAAAAAGCTTTAATATATCCCTCCACCGCCGTTCGGCGGTCCCCCTCCCTTTAGGCAAGGGAGGCTTTTTGTTTATAATGCCGTTAGTGTGATAGCTCGTTTTAAACTATAATTCTAACATTTTTTCTTTTTCTTTGACACTATCATATCAGGCACTTGCGCCACAATAATGGCGGCGAAGACTAATGCGCAACCGCAAAACTCCTTAAGGGACAATGCGTTGCCCGAGATAATCCAACCGCCCAGCGCCGCAAAAACACTTTCAAGGCTCATTGAAAGGGAGGCGACAGAGGGCTCGGCATACTTTTGACCTACAATTTGGAGTGTGTACGCAACACCGCTTGACATTATACCAAGATACAGTATCTGCGGGACGGCGGCTAATATGTTTGAAATCTGGGGGTGTTCAAATATAAGCGCCAATACAGAGGATAAAACCCCCACCACAGTAAACTGCATTATAGAAAGCTTGATTCCGCCTGTAATTCCCACAAATTTATCAATAGACAAAATGTGAAGACTAAAGGCAATCGCACATATAAATATAAGCAGGTCGCCTAAGTAAATTCCGCCAAGTCCCCCCGAAAGGCAGAGCAGATAAAAGCCGAAAAGAGCCACAAGCACGCTAAGCCAAATAACGGGGCTTGTTTTTTTACCCATAAAAAAGGATATTACGGGCACTAACACCACATAAAGCGCCGTGATAAATCCGCCCCGAGCCTCTGCCGCCGCACCGTTTGGGTACGCCGCAAGACCGAACTGCTGTAGGTTTACCGAGATTGTGAGCATCAGTCCGCAGACCGCCGCCGCCAGTAAATACTGCTTTTTCTGCGGCTTGTCGGTTGGGAAAAAGCTTTCCTTGCTTTTCCTGCTTGTGAATTTATAAAATACCAAGAGCGCCGCTGCACCGATAAAGGAACGCAGGGCGTTGAATGTAAAGGACGGAACTAAATCCGCCGCATCACTCTGCGCCACAAAGGCAAGCCCCCATATAAGGGAGGCGGTGCAGAGAATAAGACTTCCCTTTAAATTATTCTGCTTCATTTTTTCTTTCCCTATTAAAGTTTAAGCTCGAGGGTTTTGCCCGAGATATTGTACTCCCTGAATTTCACCCCTGCGGTTGTAAACATACGCTTTGAGGCTAAAACCGAGTCGGACTCTGCATATTTATCCGACATATATACAACCTCGGCAATACCCGACTGGATTATCGCCTTAGCGCACTCGTTGCAGGGGAAGAGGGTGGTGTAAACGGTACAGCCTCGCACATTCCCGCTGGCACAGTTAAGTATAGCGTTAAGCTCGGCGTGGCAGACATAAAGATATTTTGAATCCAGAGCACTTTCGTTTTTGTCCCAAGGGAACTCGTCGTCACTACAGCACCTTGGCATACCGTTATAGCCCATAGACAAAATGCGCTTTTCGGAATTAACTATGCAGGCGCCCACCTGCGTTGAGGGGTCCTTGCTTCGCATAGAGGATAAAAGGGCTATGCCCATAAAATATTCGTCCCAGCTTAAATAATCTTCTCTTTTCAACTAAAACGCCTCCTTGATTATTCCTTTTCTTCCTTAAAGAAGAAAATGGCGGTAATAAGCATTATTATGGGGAAAATTGCGGTAAAGGCAATTCCTGTGTGTAGGTCTTTAATATCGGCAATAATGCCTAGTATCCAAGGGCCTAAGCAACAACCCAGGTCGCCGCACATAGCAAAGACGCTGAACATAACCGCATCCCCCTTCGGAAAGGCTTTAGCCCCTGCGGAATAGGTTCCCGGCCACATAACGCTTACCGTAAAGCCGCAAACCGCACAGGAAATAAGAGCCAATAAGGGAATATGGGTAAGCGCCGTTGTTAAATAGCAGGCGGCACAAAGGGCACTTAAGGCAATAACTGTTTTTCTAAAGGAAAGGCTTGCGGAAAACCTTGCGTAAAGTATTCGCCCCGTTCCCATAAGAATCGCAAAGGCGCAGGGTCCCGCTAAATCGCCCACCACCTTTGAAACGCCCAGAGCCTGCTGTGCAAACATCGATGCCCATTCCGCCATAGCGATTTCGCTTGCTCCCGCACAGACCATCATTATCATAAAGCACCTGAAAAGGGGGGAGCTTAAAAGCTTTTTAAGGCTGTCGCTCTTTCTTTCGGGCTCGGGCTCGATAATCGGCACCCTTAAAAAGCTGAACATATTAATAAGGGGGACTACCGCCCAAAGTATAGGTATATACATCCAGTTGACATAGCCGAAAAGGCTTACCAAAAAGGTTGTTACAAGGGTGGTTACCGCCTGACCCCAACAGTAAAAGGAGTGTAACACCGCCATATTGCCGCTCTTGTTTTTTGTGGGGAGCATTTCCACCATAGGGCTTAAAATAACCTCCATAAGCCCGCTTGCAAAGGCGTAAACCATAACCGAAATCACTATACCCACATAGGGGACGGGGATAATTCTCGGCATAAATGAAAGCATTGCAAGTCCAAGTGCCGCAAAGCCCTGACACATTATAGCCGATTTTCTGTAGCCCAAAAGCCCCACAATTTTAGGGGTTAGCATATCGGTTACAAGCTGAGTTACGAAGTTAAACATTATAAGTCTGCCTAATTTTTCGTACCCGATTTTATAAACATCCTGAAGCGCTATAAAAAGGATAGGCAGGAAGTTGTTTACTATCGCCTGAACAAAAAGTCCTGCATAGGAGGCTATTTTTGTAGAGGTATAGTTTAGTTTTTTAGTCATTTTATATTTCCTTAATTATATTTAAAATTTGAGCGGGGGTATCGGCAATATAATCCGCACCGTTACAGAGCAGCTCTTCTTTATCCCTGAATCCCCAAGTGACACCGATACCCGTAACCTTGGCGTTTACCGCCGCCGCCATATCCATTCCCGAATCGCCTATAAGTACACATTCCTCTGGGGTTACGCCGAGCTCCCCAATAATTTCCAGCATTAAGGCGGGGTCGGGCTTTGCTTTGTAGCCCTCACGCTTGCCCGCAACGGAATCAAATATATCACCGAAGACCTTACTTACTACCTTTTGCGCCATTTCCTGCGCCTTGTTTGAAATTACGGCAATTTTAAAGCCCTCTGATTTGAGCACCAAAAGCAATTCCTTAATACCGTCATATGCATCGGTCTTATCAAAATAATGCTCCCTGTAGCGGGACATAAATAGCTCTAAGCATCGAGCTTGGGTTTCTTTTGCCCTTTCACCCTCAGGAAGGGCACGCTTTATAAGCATAGGTATCCCGTCACCTACAAAATACTTGTATTTCTCGGTTTCGTGGGTGGGATAGCCTAATTTTTCAAGAGCGAAATTAGTACTGTCGGCAAGGTCTGTAAGGGAATTTACAAGTGTTCCGTCCAAATCAAACAATACCGCTTTTATCATTAATAATACCTTCTTGTATACAAAAAATCCCTTAGCAATAGCTAAGGGTTATTTTGCAAGTTAAAACTTTAGATAGCTCTGGTAACCTTTCCCGAGCGTAAGCAGCGGGTGCAAACATTGATACGACGGGGAGAACCGTTTACTATTGCTTTAACCTTCTTAACATTGGGCTTCCAGGTTCTGTTAGAACGCCTGTGAGAGTGGGAAACCTTAATTCCGAAAGCAATTTCTTTATTGCAGATATCACATTTAGCCATGGTCTGCACCTCCTTCTTTCTGTCGGCATACTGCCGAACCACATAGCAATAACTATAATAACAGATTGTTAGGCAAAAATCAAGTCTTTTTTTAAAATATTTAAGCTAAAAGTGTGTACAGTCGTCAATGATAGGTTACACTTTTCTCAAAAAAATATGATGAAAACTACATTGAATAAAACTTTGGATGATTGGAGGAGCCGAAGGCGAC
>CACWPS010000016.1 GCA_902762875.1 Oscillospiraceae bacterium | reverse complement strand
CGCCCGTTAAACCCGCAAACAAAAACCCAGCGCGAAATCTATACTTCTCTCGCTCTTGATACTGATGAATGTATAGGATAATTTCGGCGGGAATTTAGGATAGTATAATACAAAATATAGGGAGTGGTATAAATGTCCGAAAGCAAACTGCGAGATATGTCATTGGACTTCGCTGTATCAATAATAAACCTCGTCAAAGAACTCAAACTTAAAAAGGAAAATATAATTTCCAATCAAATCGGCAGAAGTGGCACATCTATAGGTGCTAATATCCGAGAAGCACAGTATGCTCACGGCAAAGCGGATTTTATATCTAAACTCCAAATTGCTCTTAAAGAAGCAAATGAAACAGGCTATTGGCTTGAACTGTTATATAAAACGAATTATATTGATGCGGAAACCTACAAAAATCTTGATTCTGTTTGCACAAGTATAAGAGTTATGCTGATTTCATCGGTAAATACAGTTAAATCAAATAATTGAAAATAAGACAAAAAGTATCGACTTAATGTCGGTGCTTTTTTTATTACAGATAATTCAAAAAAACCTAAACGCAAATTTTCACCGATTTTGCAATAGCTCATATTATGATAATGAAGTAAAAATCTTCAATATTTTATACGGGAGGCTTTTATATATGGCTGATTTAAAAAACGGTTGCCCGCCCGAAAACGGCGGCTTCAAGGAAGCCGTATGCGTTGATGCAGGCAGAGTCTACGACTCCTGCTGTGACCGAGATTGCCTTGAGGATCTTCGTTGCTTCTTTTTGCCCGAGGATCAGGGGCTTATTTGCAACGCAATAAGCGTAAGACTGCGCTCGGCGGAGGTACTTAATGTTTTCATCGATGTAGAGCCGGTGAATTTCAACAAGGGGTTCTTTTCCTGCGATTTGACCTTCTTCTTCCTTTTGGAATTTGATGTCTTCACCGCACCACATTCCTGCCCGCAGTGCGTAAGGGGCATATCCTCTTATTCAAAGAAGGTAATCCTTTTCGGAAGCGACGGCAATGTAAAGATTTTCACAAACAAAATGAATGACGATGAATGCTGTGACACAAAGACCCGCAGAAGCGATAATATGCCTAAATGCGTGGTTCAGGCGGTTGACCCGATTCCGCTTTCTGCCCGTATCGGCCAAATTCACGACTGCTACGAAAATGTACGCTGTATACCCAAAAGCATATGCGACCAAATAGGCGGTAATGTGGTGACCGACCTTCATAAAGGCGACCCCACCGTTTATGTAACTTTGGGACTTTTCACAATAGTACAGCTTATAAGAAATGTGCAGATGCTAATACCTGTTTACGATTTCTGTATCCCTGAAAAGCAGTGCGATTATTCCACCGACCGCCCCTGCGACACCTTTAAGAAAATCAAATTCCCCACCGATGACTTCTTCCCGCCCCGCCCCTGTGATGAAGAAACCCACAGCTGCGGATGCGGTATGAGAACAGAGGAAACCGAGGACAGCGAAGAATAAAAGAGGAAAACAAAAATATCGGGACGGCTTACACCGTCCCGATTTAAAAGTAAGTATTAACCGAAAAAATATCCTGCGGAAAAATAGCCTATAATAATCAGCGCTATTGCCGAAGCCGTGTAGAGCATTGCACGAAAAAATGCAGTTTTAGCACTTGTTTTTTTATTCTGCATAAAAGCCACCTCGTAAATATTATTCCCTGATTTGGCAAAAATATTACATCGGAGGGAAGCCTATGACTGTGTATAAAATCGGGCGGAAAAAGCTTAAAATCACCCTTACAGATAGGGAAGTGATTTCCTTTTTCGGTACATACAAGGGGCTTACCTCGGCAAACAGCGAGGCGAGGCTTGCTGTGGGGCTTCTTTTAAAGAAAAGCCTTTTAGAATACGATACCGAGCTTGAGGGCAGGCTTTTGGTTGAAATAAGGGCACGGGAAAACGCAGGGTGCGTAATCACCGTTTCGCCTGCGGATTCTTCCCGCCGAAGCAGTAAAAGCTCAACCGTTATGTTTGAATTTGCCGATACAAACGCTTTAACAGCGGGAGCGGTGCGCCTTTATAAAAGCCGATTTTTTGGGGGTAGCAGTCTTTATAAAATGCCTCACACATACCGCCTTATTGTAACGGCACGGGGAGAGAAAGATTTTTACTTTATGAATGAATTTTGCCTTAGGCAAAGTGACAGCGTTATTGAAGCCGCATATACTAAGGAGCACGGAAGGCTGATTTGCGAAAAAAACGCTGTGGAAAGGCTGGGCAGAGCCTTTATCTAAACCTCTTTCCTCTGCGGAAAACATAATTATCAAAGCCGCTGTCGGCTTCGAGGCGCTTTGCAGTACCTAAAACCACGCAGTCAAGGGGGTTTGCGGCAACAGTAACGGGCATACCCGTCTCCTCGGCGATAAGCTCGGCAAAGCCCCTAAGCAGTGCGCCGCCGCCTGTAAGGGTAATGCCACGGTCGATTATATCCGCCGAAAGCTCAGGCGGGGTTTTTTCAAGGGTAAGCCTTATGGTGTCGATTATTTGGGAAATCGGGTCGGTCATGGCGTTGCGCACCTCTTCCGAGGTGATAACAACATTTTTAGGCAGACCGTCAACCTGATTGCGTCCCTTAATTTCAATAGAGGTTTCATTTTCGTAGGGCTTTGCAGAGCCAATCTCTATCTTAATCTGCTCGGCGGTGCGCTCGCCTATAAGCAAATTGTGCTTTTTGCGTACATAGTTAATAATCGCCTCGTCAAGGTCGTCCCCCGCAACACGGATTGACTGGGCGGTCACAATATCACCGAGAGAAATTACCGCAACCTCGCTTGTACCGCCGCCCACATCGACTACCATACTGCCCGCCGCATCCCATACGGGAAGGCCTGCACCAACCGCCGCCGCCATAGGCTCCTCTACCAAATCAACCTCGGTAGCGCCCGCCTGCTTTGCCGCATCGTAAACCGCACGGCTTTCAACCTCGGTAACACCTGCGGGAATACATACAACCATTCTAACACGGGAAAAAACAGAGCCTTTTAAAGCCTGCCTTATAAATCTTTTTAGCATTGCCGCAGTTACATCGAAATCGGCTATAACCCCGTCCTTAAGGGGTCTTACGGCTACTATGGAACCGGGGGTTCTGCCTATCATTTCCTTAGCCTCTGTACCTACGGCACGCACCGCATCATTTCTTATATCGTACGCCACAACCGACGGCTCACGCATTATAATTCCCTTGCCCTTAACGCAAACAAGGGTATTTGCTGTGCCTAAATCCACACCTATATCTCTCGTAAACATATTAAAACTCCCTTATATTAATTACTTTAGTATTTCCGTTTTATTGCGGAACTATAAGCTCAATCGCATTGTGCAAATTAGAAATTACGATTTCCTCTTCACCCTTGGCATATTCGCCGTCAAGGGTCCAGGAAAGCCCGTCTCCGCCTGTAACGGTTACCGAGTCGGCGGTGAAAAACTCAATTCCCTCTTTGGCAAAATCACGCTTTAAAATACCGTCTATTATGGGCTGAAGCTTTAAAATATTGTCGGGGTTTTTGATAAGCAGTACTTCAAACTGCCCGTCATTAAGCTTTACAATCGATTCATCAAACTTAACTATTCCACCCACCGACATTGAGTTTGAAACCGCACCGAAAAGGAAATCGTCCTCAATTTCCCGCTCTTTGGTTTTAAACCTTAAGTGGACAGGCTTTATGTTGCCGAGGCTCTTTATTCCCTCAAAGAAGTATGCCGCCTGACCCAGCACATTTTTAATATCCTGCGGAGCGGAATAAGAAGCATCGGTAAATGCCCCGAAAGAAGCGGTGTAGGAAAAATATTTTTCCCCGAACCTGCCTATATCAAGCTGAATTTTTTTACCCGCCGTAATATCCTCGGCGGCTTTTGGTATGCTTCTTGCGATACCAAGCCCCGAAGACCACTCATTCAGCGTACCTGAGGGTATATAACCGAGGGTGATATGAAGCCCCGATTTCATAAGACCTGTTATAACCTCGTTTAGTGTGCCGTCTCCGCCGCAGACAACTATTCTGTCATACTCGTCTTCCTGTAGGGTACAAACAAAGTCTGTTGCGTCCCCCCGAGCCTTTGTGGGGTAAACCGTTACGGTGTAACCGCCGTCCGACAGAATCTCAACCACCCTTAAAAGCTCTGTGCGCATTTTTGCCCTGCCTGAACAGGGATTTACAATAAGTAGAAGCTTTTTAGTCATAATTTTTCCTCTTTATCTTTAGGCTGACGAGAGTCAAACCCGTCACGCCTGACATTTGAATAATTTTGTTCGTACTTGTCTCATCTCTTGCAATACGCGGCAGGTCGAAGAGTTTGTGTCTCCGACTTTTTTCGTCCTGCGAAGTCACGAATTTGCAGGAATACGCGGTATTTCAAAAATGAGTGCAAAGCAGGCGGAAAAAGTCGGACACCCAAACCGTAACGGGTTCGACTCTCGCCAGCCTAATCAATCGGCATTGTTGCCGCCGCATTAAGTGATGAGTCTCCTATATTACCGTCCTTAAATTCGTAAAATGCCTGAACCCCAACCATTGCCGCATTGTCGCCGCAGTACTTAAGTTCAGGGAAATAAAGGCTTATGCCCTTATGCTTACATTCTTCGGTCAGCCGTGCCCTAAGCTCGCTGTTTGCCGAAACTCCCCCCGCCACTGCAAGGGTTTTATAGCCGTATTTTTCTGCGGCCTTAAGGGTTTTGTCTATCAGCATATCGCATACCCTTTGCCGTACCGTTGCGCATACAACCGGCACATCTATCTCCTCGCCCTTTTGCGCCGAGTTGTTTACAAGGTTCATAACTGCCGTTTTAAGCCCTGAAAAGCTGAAATCGAACTCTCCCGAGCTTACCTTTGGGAAGGGTAGGGGGTATTTTTGGGGGTCTGCTGTTGTAGCTATTTTATCAAGGGTTACCCCGCCGGGATAGGCTAAGCCCATGGCCCTTGCTGTCTTGTCAAAGCATTCGCCCGCCGCATCATCCCTTGTGCCGCCTAATATTTTGAATTTTGTGTAGTCGGTAACCTCGGCTATAACCGTGTTTCCCCCCGATACCAAAAGGCATAAAAAGGGGGGCTTAAGCTCGGGGTTATCAATATAATTCGCCGCTATGTGGGAGCGCAGGTGATGAACGGGGATAAGGGGCTTGTTAAGCGCCATAGACAGTCCCTTTGCAAAATTCACACCCACAAGCAAAGCGCCGATAAGTCCCGGTGCAAAGGTGGCCGCCACCGCATCAATATCCGAATAGGTGATGCCCGCCGCCTTTAGTGCGTCCGAGCAGACGGCACTAATCGCCTCGGTATGACGGCGGGATGCTATTTCGGGCACAACTCCGCCGTAAATTCTGTGCTCCGCAATTTGGGTTGAGACAATGCTTGAGAGCACCTGCCGCTCCTCGGTAACCGCCGCGGCGGTCTCGTCACAGGAGCTTTCAATCGCTAATATCTTCATAGGAAAACCTCTTTGTCATAATAAGTGCGTCCTCTAAGGGGAGCCTGTAAAAATTTTTCCGCCTGCCCTCTTCCTTAAAGCCTGTCTTTTCATAAAGGGAAACCGCCTCAGTATTAGAGGGGCGGACCTCAAGGGATACAAAACTTAGCCCCTTTTCTTTGGCAAACTCGAAAACCTTATTAAGTAAAGCCTTTGCTACGCCCCTTCGCCTAAATTCTGGGAAAACCGCAATGTTAGTGATATATCCCTCGTCTATAACCGCCTTTATGCCTATGTAACCGATAAGCTTTTTATCTGCTTCGGCGGCGAAAAATTTTGTGCCCAAGCGGTAGGCCTCGAGTATGCCCTCTTCACTCCAGGGCTCCGAAAAGCATATTTCTTCAAGCCTTGCAATTTCTTTAATGTGCCTTTGCTCTATCGGAATAACCGATATATCGCCGAAAAAGCCGTCCTTAATAAGTATGTCAATCGCCGCAAAAATTTCGTCTCGGCAACGGCGGTAGACTTCAATACTTCCCCCGAAGGGGTCGGAAATACCGTCACCTAAGATATAAAGCTTGTTTTCAGGCACCCCTGCCGATAAAAGCAGAGCTTTGTGGGAGGGGGAGAGGCAGATTATTTTATCCGCCTTATTTATATCGTCGGCCGTTATCTGCTTTGAGATGTGACTGCCGATATCAATGCCCGCCTCGTCCATAGCCGTTTTGGAGTTAAGGCTTACAGGGGAGCCGTCCGCTGCCAGACCTCGGCTCGACACCGTCACGCCCTCTATTCCCTTGGATTTTAAATACCCCTCCGCCATAGGGCTTCGGCAGGTATTGCCCGTGCATACAAATAATATATTCATTAGCCCTTCGCCTCAAGCCAGGTTTTGCCCGAATGTGCATCGGCAGTAAGCCGTACCGCAAGATTTACCGCATTTTCCATTTCGTTTTCCAAAAGGCGGCACACCTTTTGGGCGTCCCTTTCGTCACATTCCACTATCAGCTCGTCGTGTACCTGTAGAATAAGCTTGGCATTCGCCACATCGGTTTTAAGCCTTTCAAACACCCTTATCATAGCAAGCTTAATAATATCGGCGGCAGTACCCTGAATAGGGGCGTTCCTCGCCGCACGCTCCCCAAAGGCACGCAAATTGCCGTTGGAGCTTGAAAGCTCGGGCAGTCTTCTGCGCCTGCCGTAAAGGGTGGTGACAAAGCCGTTTTTCTTTGCGTCCTCAATGGTTTTTTCCATATACTCTGCAACCTGAGGGTAGGTGGCAAGGTAATTTTTTATATAACTGTCCGCCTCGGCCCTCGTTACTCCTATATCCTTTGAAAGGGAGAAGGCGCCGATGCCGTACACAATGCCGAAATTTACTGCCTTTGCACGGCTTCTAAGCTCAGGGGTGACCATATCAATAGGCAGACCGAAGACCTGCGAGGCGGTGGCGGTGTGAATATCCGTACCGCTCTTAAAGGCTTCTATCATATTTTTATCGTTTGCAATGCTTGCTAAAACTCTAAGCTCAATTTGAGAATAGTCTGCATCGCAAAGCACTCTGCCCTCAGGTGCGGTAAAATATCCCCGAAGTCTTCTTCCCTCGGCGGTGCGGACGGGAATATTTTGTAAATTCGGCTCCAACGAGCTTATTCTGCCCGTTCTCGCCTCGGTCTGATTAAAGGTTGAGTGAATTCTGCCGTCCTCTGCCACAGAGTCCTGAAGACCGTCCGTATAGGTGGATTTTAGCTTTGCAAGCTGGCGGTATTCGAGCAACAGACCTACCGCAGGGTGGGCATAGCGAAGACTCTCCAAAACCTCGGCATTAGTGCTGTATCCGCTTTTGGTTTTTTTCTTGGCGGGAAGACCTAACTTTTCAAAAAGTGCGATACCTAACTGCTTTGGAGAATTAAGGTTAAATTCATACCCTACAAGGGAATAGATTTCCTTTTCGATAACCTCAATGCGGTTACGCAGCTCTTCGGAGAGACTTTTAAGCCCCTTAGTGTCCACCAAAAAGCCGCAAAGCTCCATATCGCCAAGCACCCTTGCAAGGGGTAGTTCGATTTCATCAAGGAGTTTTCGCTGATTGGTGTCATCAAGCTCCTTTTCGAGCCTGTCACAGCAGATCGAGAAAAGGCAGGCATTTTTAATTTCGTCATCGCTCTCCCCCTCAATTTCGGGGGCGGGGGTGGCGTATTCGCTTATAAGCCTGTCTGCAGAGTAAGAAGAAGCCGACGGGTTTATAAGGTAAGCCGCCAACATCGCGTCAAACACAACCCCGCAGACCTTAGAATGTTCCTTATATAAATTCTTGTAATCGTAAACTCTCTTTTTAACAGAGCCGTTATTTAAGACGCTTTCAAGCGTTTCTTCAGTTACTTCTGCAACCTTCCCGTCAAAAACAATAAAGTGCTTTCCGTTTTCGGAATATATATCCGCCCTATCGGCGGGGGTGCATTCTTCCGCTACGCAAAACTTCTTTGCATCCGAAAAGTCAAGTGGGGTCTGCACAGCGGTGCTGTCAGGCGTAAGGCCCATTTTTTCCATAAGCTTAAAGAACTCAAGACTTGTCATAAGTCGGGCAAGTCCCGATTTATCCTGCGGCTTTGTCTTATATGAAGAAATATCGCCGTTGATGGGTGCTTCTTTACAGATTGTGCCGAGCTCTCGGCTTAAATATGCGCTTTCTTTGCCGTCGGCAAGCTTTTTGCGAACGGAGTCCTTAATATCAAGTGTATCAAGGTTTTCATATATATAATCAATGCTGTGAAAGCGTGAAATAAGGTCGGTGGCGGTCTTTTCGCCCACCCCCGCAACGCCGGGGATATTGTCCGAAGAGTCCCCCATAAGGCTTTTAAGCTCAATCATTTCTTTCGGGGTAAGCCCGTACTTCTCAAAAAGCGCCGCCTTATCGTAATTAATAATTTCAGGCTTGCCCATTTTGGTTGCGGCAAGCAGTACCCTTGTGGAATCGGAGATTAACTGCAAGGAGTCACGGTCACCGGTGGCTATTACGCACTCGTCGCCGCTTTTCTCACAAAGAGCAGACAGGGTACCCAAAATATCGTCCGCCTCGTAGGTTTCGCACTCTATGCAGGTATACCCCGCAAGGGTCAGCCATTCCTTCATAACGGGTAACTGCTCCGCCAACTCCTCGGGCATACCCTTGCGCCCCGCCTTGTATTCGCCGTACATTTTGTGGCGGAAGGTGGGCGCCTTAAGGTCGAAGGCAATAGCAATCCCGTCGGGCTTTTCGAGCTCGTTAAGCCTATTTAAAATATTAATAAAACCGTAAACTGCGTTTGTATATCTGCCGTCCTTAGTGGTAAGCAGCTTGATGCCGTAAAACGCACGGTTGATTATACTGTTGCCGTCGAGTGCCAGCAGCTTCAAAAAAACTCCCCCAAAATGCAATATATAATTTATTATACCATTATTTTCTTTATATGTCATTAAATTTTTTTGAATTATTTATACTTTTAGAATCAGGCGCTTCAGTTTAAGAACGGACAGACAAAATTAATAAACCGCCTCACTTGTTAAATCAGTGAGACGGTAGTTTTATTTAAGCTTAATTTATATCTAATGTCTATATTCGTAGTCACGGGCGTTCCCGACCGTACTTCATAAATTATTGCCGCATTTTTAAAATTTTGGATTGAAAATTTGCAAAAATATGCTACAATACAAATATACGGGGGCTTAGCTCAGCCGGTCAGAGTGCCTGCTTCACACGCAGGAGGTCGCGCGTTCGAGCCGCGCAGTCCCCACCAAAAATCCCTCAGACAACAGTCTGAGGGATTTTTACTTCTTACTTCTTCACTTTTCACTCTTCACTCTTCATTATCTAAGCCTTTGTTATATAATCCAATTATTAAAGTCCTTATCCTTTGCCATCAGGTCGGCAACGGTGTAGGAATCAAAAAATTCGTTTATTACTCGGTTTAACTCCTTCCACATAGGAAGCGTGCGGCAGCTTTCGGAAAAAGCGCAGGGGGGAGCGTCGGGCTTTAAGCAGGAAACGGGGGCGAGTGTACCTTCGGTAACGGTAAGGATTTCGCTCACCTTATAATCTTCGGGCTCGCGGCTTAAGCGGTAGCCGCCGCCCTTGCCGTGTGCTCCCTTAACAAGCCCCGCCTTTGAAAGGCTTGTCATTATCCCTTCAAGATATTTTTGTGATATATTCTGTCTTTCGGTTATGGCCTTTAAGGGGATAAAGCCCTCGCCCTCGTGCTCTGCAAGGTCAATCATAACCCTTAAAGCATAACGCCCTCTTGTTGATATGGTCATAGCTTACTCCGAAAACAGCGGGGTTGACAAATATCTGTCGCCCGTGTCGGGAAGCAGAACCACAATGGTTTTTCCTGCATTTTCTTCCCGCTTTGCAAGCTCCACCGCCGCATACAGCGCCGCACCCGAGGAAATTCCTACAAGCACGCCCTCGGTTTTGCCCATTTCCCTGCCGAAAGTGAAAGCGTCTTCATTTTCTACGGGTAAAATTTCATCATAAATGTCGGTATCAAGCACCTCGGGAACAAAGCCCGCACCGATACCCTGAATTTTGTGTGCACCGGACGGCTTACCCGAAAGCACGGCTGAAGAAGCGGGCTCCACAGCCACCACCTTTACCTGCGGCTTTTTGGATTTCAGGTATTTGCCTACGCCCGTAACGGTGCCGCCTGTGCCTACGCCCGCAACGAAAATATCAACCTCGCCGTCGGTGTCCTCGAAAATCTCGGGTCCTGTGGTTTCAAAGTGCGCCTTGGGGTTTGCGGGGTTTACAAACTGCCCCGCAACAAAGCTGTTCGGAATTTCTTTACTTAATTCCTCGGCTTTGGCGATAGCCCCCTTCATTCCCTTTGCGCCCTCTGTCAGCACAAGCTCTGCTCCGTATGCCTTCATTAGCTGTCTGCGCTCTACCGACATTGTCTCGGGCATAACAATTATAATTCTGTAACCCCTTGCGGCGGCAACTGCGGCAAGGCCTATTCCCGTATTGCCTGAGGTGGGCTCGATTATAACCGAGTCCTCTTTAAGCTTGCCGCTTTTTTCGGCGTCGTCAATCATAGCCTTTGCAATGCGGTCTTTAACAGAACCTGCAGGATTAAAATATTCAAGCTTTGCTAAAACCTTAGCCTTAAGGCCGTACTTTTTTTCGATATGCGTAAGCTCCAAAAGCGGAGTCTTTCCTATAAGCTGGTCTGCAGATGTATAAATTTTTGACATTTCAAATTACCCCTTTACTTAACAAGCTCAAAACCCTGCTCAAGGTCGGCTATAATATCGTCAATATGCTCCGTTCCGATTGACAGGCGGACTGTATTCGGCTTAATGCCTATGCTTAAAAGCTCCTCCTCGCTTAACTGGGAGTGGGTTGTAGAGGCGGGGTGAATTACAAGTGATTTCACATCCGCTACATTTGCAAGCAGTGAGAAAAGCTCCAACGATTCGGTGAATTTTCTCGCCTTTTCCGCTCCGCCCTTAATTTCAAAGGTGAAGATAGAGCCACCGCCGTTTTTAAAGTAGCTGTCATACAGCTCCTTTTGTCTACCGGTCGAGAGTGAGGGGTGGTTTACCTTTTCAACCTGCGGGTGGTTTTTAAGGAAATCCACAACCTTAAGGGCGTTTTCAACATGGCGCTCAAGTCTTAGTGACAGGGTTTCAAGTCCCTGCAATAAGAGGAAAGAGTTAAAGGGCGAAATGGTCGCCCCCTGATCCCGCATAAGGGTTGTGCGAAGCTTTAATATGTAGGCGAGATTGCCGCAGGCTTCGGTAAATACCACCCCGTGATAGGAGGGGTTAGGCTCGGAAAGCCCCGGGAACTTACCGTTCGCCGCCCAGTCAAATTTTCCCGAATCAACCACAACGCCGCCCATTACCGTTCCGTGACCGCCGATAAACTTTGTCGCCGAGTGCACCACGATATCTGCGCCGTGCTCGATAGGTCTTAAAAGATAGGGGGTGGCAAAGGTGTTGTCAACAATAAGGGGTATGCCGTGGCGGTGCGCAATTTCGGCGAGACCCTCAATATCCGCAATATCGGAATTCGGGTTGCCCAGAGTTTCGGCATAGATAAGCTTTGTGTTCGGTCTGATAGCGGCTTCAATAGCCTCAAAATCATCGGGAGCGGCAAAGGTGGTTTCAACCCCTTGATCCTTTAAGGTGTTGGCGAATAGGTTATAGGTTCCGCCGTAAAGGTTAGAGGAGGAAACTATGCGATCCCCCGCACGGGCAATGTTCTGCACCGCATAGGTAATAGCCGCCGAGCCTGATGCGGTAGCTAATGCCGCCGCACCGCCTTCAAGCGCCGCTATACGCTTTTCAAATACATCAGAGGTGGGGTTCATAAGTCTTGTGTAGATGTTTCCGCCCTCGGTCAGTCCGAAGCGGCCCGCCGCTTGGGCTGAATCCTTAAATACATAAGAGGTTGTGGCATAAATCGGCACAGCCCTCGCATCCGTAGTGGGGTCGGGATTTTCCTGACCTACATGGAGTTGTAAGGTTTCAAATTTGTAATTGCTCATTTTAATCTCCGTTCTGCCGCTAATGTATCAGCACAAATAGGTTATAAAAGCTCCGGATAGCGGCAAACGGAGATTACATCGGCATGTTTTGCGGTTGCCTTTTATTACATAAAAGGCGAGCAAAACGCCGTCCCTATATAGTGTTTAGCGTGATTTTCACGCTAAATTTCCTTTCGTTAATAAATATGCTATGCGTTCCTACATCGGCACATTCGCCCGAAACGGAAATTTGCTCTTACAAGAGTCTCAAAAGGGTTTACATTAAATTTCATATCATTTACCTACCAATCCGATATGTTGGTAGAATTGTACCACTATTTTCCCATTATGTCAATAGGAAATTTAAAAAAATTTAAAATACTTGCAAATACACCGGTCACGCTGTATAATCTAATAGGAAATACATTGGGGGGAGAATATGATAAAAACATTTTTGTTTTTTGCGTTCGGGTATTTTTCGGGCAGTATTCTTTTTGCCCGTGTTTACGCTACGCTTTTTAATAAGGATATTACAGAGAACAGTAAGGACAAAAACCCCGGTGCGGCAAACGCATTTATGCACGGGGGTATGCTTTGCGGAACACTTACCCTTATAGGGGATATTTTAAAGGGATTTCTACCTGTTTTCCTGTTTTTAAAGGTCTCGGGCGGGGCTGTGGGCTTTGGAATAGCCCTTGTGCTTGCGGCTCCTGTGCTGGGGCATAACTATTCCGTATTCTACCGCTTTGAGGGCGGCAAGGGGATAGCAACTTCCTTCGGTTGCCTTTTGGGACTTTTCCCACAGCTTGTACCCGCCCTTATTTTGGCGGTTTGTTACATCACGCTGTCGGTGGTTGTCCGTATTTCGCCCCACTATTACAGAACCCTTGCGGCTTATTTTGCCGCCTCGGTAATGGGGCTTTTCCTTGTTCCGGATGCGGGAATAAGAACAGGTATGGCGGTTATCGCCGCACTTATAATTATTAAGCATTTAGCAAGTACCGAAGAGAAGACGAAATTCAGCATATCTCTTCCTGCGGCAGACAGTGTAAAAAAATTAATCGGAAAAGCTAAATAGTGTTAAGCTGATGCCGTGGCTAAGGTGTGAGAGGGATATTTGGCTTGAAGGAAATTTCTGTATCCCTCCGCCTCGTTCCTCGGCACCCGCTGACGGCGGCGGTCCCCTCTGTCACTTCGTGACATCTCCCCACACTGTGGGGAGTCACCCTTTAGGCAAGGGAGGCTTTTTTATCCGAAATTTCTTTAAGCAGTTTTACAGCGGGGAGTATATCGCCGTCTGCAATCCCCGCAAAGCAAAGCCGAATACAGCCCTTTTTCCTTGAGGGTAAAAGCTTTATCCCCTTTTTTTCGGCGGCGGCGCAAATATCCTTGCTTTCGGTATTTATTTTGAGGTCAAGCTCGGCGGTTATGGAGGACTCATAAAGAGTGGTTTCTGCATAGGGTATTACTTCCTTTACCGCACGGCTTAGGTCTTGGCTTTTTGCGTAATAAAGCTTGCGAAGTCTTCTTAAATGCTTTTCAAGCTCACCTGTTTCAATATACTCTTTAAGGGCAATCTGCTCTGTCTTACCGCAGGTTTGGTTGTATATGCCCCTGCGCTCATAAAATTTAGGAACAAGGCTGTCGGGCAGTACCATATAGGCTATTCGCACACTGGGCAGCAATAGCTTTGAAAAGCTTCCTATGTATACTGTATTCTCGGGGCACTTGCCCTGAAACGCCGTAACGCTTCTTGCGGTATATCTAAGCTCGCCGTTATAATCGTCCTCGATTATAAGGCGGCTTTTTTCTTCACCTACCCACTTAACAAAGGAAGACCGCCGAGCAGAAAGCCCCGTAACGCTTATTTTTGAAAGGGCAGAGGGCAGGAGCATTAAAATATTAGCTCCGCTTGCCCTTAGCGCCTCTGTTTTAGCGCCGTTTTTATCGCTTTGCAGGGTAGAGGAGCTTATGCCGTAATCAGAAAAAATAAGCCGTGCCTGCTCAAAGCCGCCGTTTTCAAGAGCTACTGTGTTATCTCTGCCGATAATTCCGCAAAGGATATTAAGCAGCGGTCCTATTCCCGCACCTATTATTATGTTTTCAGGGCTTGTGCGGACCCCTCTCGCTTTATATGAATAAGAGGCAAGGGCTGAGCGCAGTCCGTATTCCCCCTGTGGGTCGCCGTAGGATATAAGCTCCTCGGTGTTTCTGAGCACCTCTCTTACCGTCTTTTTCCAAAAGGATATATCTGCGGCGGCGGAATCAATGCTCCTGCCCGAAAAATCGTACAAATATTTATTATCGCTTTTTGGGGCTTTAGCTTCCTTTTCGGTCTGTTTTGCCGCACCGCATATAAAATAACCCCTTTGGGGGGAGCTTTCCGCCACCCCCTCTATACATAGCTTTATATAGGCGTTTTCCACCGTGGTACGGCTGATACTTAGCTGTGCCGCCGCCTCTCTTATAGAGGGGAGCCGATCCCCCTTTTTAACGCTGCCGTTTAACACGGCGGCGTTTATTTGGGAATAAAGCCTTAAATACATAGCTCCCGAGCCGTTTTTTAGGTTTATAAAATCCAGTAGCATATAAAACTGTCCTTTTAAAAATAATTAAAATTGTCTATTTTCTTGCGTACACTTTGTTGCTATAATAATAGCACCTACCAAGCAAATATGCAATACTTTTTACAAAATGGGGAAAAGCAAATGAAAAAAACAACTCATCAAAAAATACTGGACATAACCTTTATAGCGCTTTTTGCGGCGCTGTGCTACATTGCGCTTACGGTGCTGTTTATTCCGTTCGCCAATATGTACATACATTTCGGAAACCTTATAGTGGTTCTTGCGGCTCTCTTGGTGGGCGGCTGGCAGGGCGGACTTGCAGGCTCCATCGGTATGGGATTTTTCGATATATTTAACGGCCACGCCGATTCCTCGCCCAAGACCTTTGTGTTAAAGCTTTTAATCGGCCTTGCAACGGGTCTTGTTTACAACTTCCTTAAAAACCGCAAGAAATATCCCGCCGTACCGCTTTACATTTCGGGTGTGCTGTCTTTAATGGTTTTTGCGGGACTTTTAACCCACACATTTACGCAGAACGGTTCCTACACAGGCAAAAGTGCGGTGCTCTGCCCCATATTCCTTGTAATCGGAATTATCTGCATTATATTCGGTCTTTTAAAGAATAAGCTTTCCCACAAGACCGCCTCGGCCGTTGTGGGTGCCTCCTGCGGTATGCTTGTAAACCTGATAGGCGAGACCGCCTGGAAATTAGTAACCTACCTACTTGCGGGCTCAAGCTTTAATGCGGCGCTTACAACCGCAGTTTTGGGGCAAGGCTCAACCCTTATTAATGCGGGAATAGCCATTGTCGGCGGTGTCGCCCTCTTCTGCCTGCTTGAAAAGCCTTTTGAAAAAATACTTAATAAATAATTTTTATAATTAATATTTCGCATAACAAAACCGAGGCTCGAAAACGGGCCTCGGTTTTTCAATTAACGGTTATTTAACCTCGCAGTTTTTAATTGCATATTCAAGCAGGGTATTTATCAGCTCATTTCTTGAACGGTTGGTTTCTTTTGACAGTGCGTCTAAATCGTTGACAGTCTTATCCTTAATTCGTATTGAGAAGGTTTTATAACCGTCTTCGCCCTTTAGAGATTTTTTATTGATAATAAGTTTTTCTTTCATTTTCAACACCCACCAATATTATGCCTTGACAAATGTTATAAAAATATGTTATAATTTATAACATAAAGGTGGTGATATTATGGGCAGAAGAATGAGCGATGTGTATGAAAATATGCTTGCAAGAGGCGAATATGAAAACGAAAATGAGCTTTGCAACGATCTTGCGCTTAACTACGACGATTTGTACGAGGATGACGGCGAGGACGATGACGACTAAAGCATATTTTCAGATTTAGTTATAGTGTTTTATTATTATAATAAAATATTATAATACAAGCGGTGGCGGTACTCCCCACCGTAACCGACAAGCTTAAAGCCTTTGACAATTTCTGCTTTTCCGGAACGCTACGCCGGGACAAGCTTGTCGGTTTTTTCAACGCTCTGCAAAAACGCAGAGCGTTGTTTTTAATATGCGAGTAATTTGCCTCCGTTGCGGAAGGATACATAGCGGTGAAAACGCAGGCAAGGCAACGGACAGTAGGGGAGGGTCTCTGCGCCCTCCCGAATTTTTTTGCAGATTAACGGGAGGGCGCTTAAGCCCCTCCCCTACATAAAAAAATAAATTGGATAAATCGTCTGACTTTCGGATATGATTATTTCCCGCATTTTGGGGCAAGCTAAATGTGTTAAAACATAGCCAAATCGGGAGTGAGAATATGGCGGGACAGATTGCGGATTACAAGGATACGACCCTTTCAAAAAATCTGGAAGATAATATACGCCTTTTCAAGGAAATATTTAAAAAGGACGCTGTGCTGAGACTAAGGCGGGTAAGCGTCAGGAATGCGTGCAGTTACGACTGCGCCCTTTTTTATATGGACGGAATGATAAACGCCGAGATTTTAAACGAATCGGTCATCCGCCCGCTCGTTACAAGTAATGCAGAGAGAAAGGAAGACTCCCTTGTGGGCTTTATCTCAAAGCAGGTGCTTTTTGCGGGGGAAACAACCCTTTATGATAATGTGGGGGATATGCTCCGCTCGGTTCTTTACGGAGATACCCTTTTGCTGGTTGAGGGGTGCAGTCAGGCGATTACAATAAACACCAAGGGCTGGCGCACAAGGGGCATAAGCGAGCCGGATGACGAGCGGGTTTTGCAGGGCCCCCGCGAGGGCTTTGACGAGGCGGCGCTTTTAAACCTTGCTATGATAAGGCGAAAGCTTTTAACCCCCGACCTTTGCACCGAGGCTTTAAAGATAGGCAGACGGAGCGACACTTTGGTTTTTATATGCTACCTTGACTCCCTTGTGGATAAAATAACCCTTCAAGCGGTCAAAAAGCGGATAAAGTCGCTTGATATGGACGGGATACTCGACTCAAACTATATCGCCGAACAGATAAGAGACCACCCCCGTTCGATTTTCAAGACCAGCGGCTCCACCGAACGCCCCGATATTGCGGCGGCAAGACTGCTTGAGGGCAGAATCGCCCTTGTGGTGGACGGAACACCCGTGGTTATGACAGTACCTTACCTCTTTTCGGAAAATTTCCAGTCGGACGAGGACTACTACTTAAACTATGCCGTATCGTCGGTGGGGCGGTTGCTTCGTTTTATCTGCTTTTTTCTGTCGGTCAGTATACCTGCGGTATTTATTGCTGCCGCTGCCTACCACAAGGAGCTGCTGCCAACCTCCCTTGCCCTTAGCGTGACTCAGCTTAGAGGCGGCGTGCCATTTTCGGCGTTGTGGGAGTGTATACTGCTTATTTTCGTCTTTGAAATACTAAAGGAAACAGGGGTGCGTATGCCCCAGAGTCTCGGTCACGCATTAAGTATTGTGGGCGGTCTTGTAGTGGGGCAGGCGGCGGTGGAGGCACGGATTGTAAGCGCACCGATGCTTATTGTTGTGGCGCTTTCGGGCATTTCCGGACTTATGGTGCCCCGTCTTAAGGGAGCGGTTTTTTATCTTAGAATCATATATCTGATATTAAGTGCGGTTTTGGGGCTTTACGGCTATATTTTAGGTGTGACCCTTACGGTTATTCACATACTTGATTTAAGCAGTTTTGGTACAAGCAGTACCGTTTCCCTTGACCGAGCAAGCCTTCAAAGCCTTAAGGACAGCATTTGGCGATCCCCTTGGGAAAAGATGCGCACCCGCCCCTTTTTTAACCGAAATATTATCCGAGCAAAGGTGAAAAAGACAAAATGAAAAGGCTGATAATATCTGTTTTAACGGCTTTTTTGTGCGTTATGCTTGTGGGTTGCAGTACCCCTGTCGGCACGCAAAATGACCGCCGTTTTATGGTGACGGCGCTGGGATTTTCGGGTAAGGATAATATAACCCTTACCGCCGAGCTTGTGACGGTAAACTCCGAATCGGCTGAGAGTGAGCCCCGCACACAGGTGCTTACCTACACCGCAAACAGTATAAACGAGGCATTGAACGGAATCTTAGACTCCCTTTCAAGACCGATGCTGCTTGAGCATTGCGGGGTTATTGTAATAGATACCGCCCTTAGTGCAGAAAGATTCGCCAAAATTTGTGACTACTGCTTTAAGGAAAACCGAATAACCCTATCGGTCTATATGATAGCGGCTGAAAATCCTAAAGCCTTGCTTGACGGCGAGCCCCTTTACTCGTCAGCGGTTGGGTATGATATTATGGGGATTATAGGGCAAAAAAGTGAGACCGAGAAAATGAATTTCACTAACCGTTATTTTGAAATTGAGAGCGGGCGGGAAAAGGGTGAGACGGCGTTTTCTTTGCCGTATTTTCGTAGGGGAGAGGACGGGGTGAGGCTTGTCGGAACAGCGGTTTTTGAGAATGATAAATTTACGCATATGTCGGAGGAACCAAAATGACTGCAAAGCCTACCTACAATAAGCATCTTGCAAGCCTTGCGGCAATATTTATTTTGGGAGATGCAGTTATAGTTTTGCCCACCTCAAATTCGGGGGATTATCCGCTTTTGGGATTTTTTATCGGGACGCTGGCGGCGATATTGCTGTATTTTGTTTCCTTGCCTGTTACAAACCGTTTTATCGGAAAATCGATTTTGCTTATTTTGACGGGGGTGTACGCATTTTACAATGCGGGGTTTAGCTTTATAAGGTGCACCGATTTTGCGGATAAAATACTGCTTCCGAAAACTCCCGGCTTTTTAATCGCCGCCGTCTTCATAATTGCCGCAGTTTATCTTGCAACAAGAAGACAGGATGTTATTTTAAAGCTGTCCTTAATATCGGCTGTTATTGCCGTTATGGCAATACTTCTGTTTTTTATGTTGTCTTTTAAGGATTTTAAGGCGGAAAATATTGCAGTTCAAAGTTTTCCTGATTTTGGCGGAATAATAAAAAGTACAAAGCCGTTTTTTTTAAATATCTCCCTGCCCGCCCTATTAATTCCCGTATACAGCAGACTTTTTACAGAGGAAAAGCGCATCTGCGCCCCATTTGCAGGGCTTTTATCAGGGCTTACCCTTGAAGCTGTCTGCCTGCTTGAAAGCCTTTTGCTTTTCGGTGCGCCCTTAGCTGAAAGGATAGAATTTCCCCTTGCCGCCGCAGTAAGCACCGTAACCGTAGGTCAGCTTTTCACCCGAATGGACGGGATAGTATACTGCCTCTTTTTTATACTGGCGCTTATTAAAACCGCTGTTTGTATGAAGCTTGCCTTTGCCTCATTAATCAAAGCAAAAAATTGCTGAATTTAATTTTTTAACGGGACGGTGTGGGCACCGTCCCCTACGAATTTAGATTTTAGATGTTAGATAACGGACAGTCGAGGAGGCAAATTTATACGAAATTTCAATCAACTATCGTAGGGGAGGGTCTCTGTGCCCTCCCGTCAATCCGCAAAAACTTTCGGGAGGGCACTTAAGACCCTCCCCTACCGGATGTTAGATGGTAGACATTAGACAATAGACGCGGACAGTCGAGGACGCCTGTCCCTACATCGGTCAAATAACAGTATTATTTTTGCCTTTTTTCACTTTACCCCTTGAAAACCGCGTAAAATATGGTAAAATTATATTATAAATTAAAAACGGCAAGGAGTAATTTATAATGGCAAAAGAAGTATTAGTTGAAATATCTGCCCGCCATGTCCATGTAACAGACGAGGCACTTGAAATCCTTTTCGGCAAGGGTCACGCCCTTACCCCTAAGAAAGACCTTTCACAGCCCGGTCAGTACGCCTGCGAGGAAAAGGTTACCGTTGTAGGCCCTAAGTCGGAGCTTAAGGCTTCCATTTTAGGCCCCACCCGCCCCGAAACACAAATTGAGCTTTCTATGACCGACGCACGCACCATAGGTGTTAAGCCCCCTGTAAGAGAATCGGGTGATGTTGCGGGCTCTGCTCCCTGCAAGCTTGTAGGCCCTGCGGGCGAAATCGAGCTTACCGAGGGCGTTATCGTAGCAAAGCGCCATGTACATATGACCCCCGAGGATGCCGAGAAATACGGCATTACCGATAAGCAGGTTATAAAGGTTAAAATCCCCACCGAGGGCAGAGCGCTTGTATTCGACGATGTTGTAGCCAGAGTAAGTCCTAAGTATAAGCTTGCGATGCACATTGATACCGACGAGGCTAACGCAGCCGCCGTTCCGGGCAGCTGTATCGGTGAAATTCTTGACTGATAAAAAGCCTTTAGGACTGTATCTTCATATCCCGTTCTGTCAAAAAAAGTGCGCTTATTGCGACTTTTATTCGGCATTCTACGGGGAAGAAATGCTCGATAAATATTCCGAGGGTCTTATTTGGCAAATAAAAAACTGGGGCGGCAGACTTTGCCGCCCTTTAGTCGATACGGTCTATTTCGGCGGGGGGACCCCCTCTCTTTTAGGGGAGCGGATTATACCTGTAATGAAGGCGGTAAGGGAGGGCTTTTATGCTGCGGAAGCTGCGGAAATAACCCTTGAAATAAACCCCTCGGGGAATAGCGAAAATATCCTTTCTGCCGCTAAAAAAGCGGGGGTAAACCGCCTGTCAATCGGTGCGCAGAGCGGGGATAATGGAATGCTGTCCCTCTTAGGCCGCACCCACTCAGTAGAGGATACCCTTAACACCGTTAAAACCGCACGGGAAATGGGATTTAATAATATTTCGCTTGATTTGATGATAGGTCTGCCAAACTCCAACCTAAACACCCTTAAAGCCGACCTTGATTTTATCCTTTCGGCAAAGCCTGACCACATTTCCGCCTATATTTTAAAGCTTGAGGAAAATACCCTGTTTTATAAGAATCGTGATACCCTTAATTTGCCCGACGAGGACGAAACCGCCGAGCAATATTTGTTTATGTGCCGTTATTTAGAGGAAGGAAGCTTTTCTCATTACGAGATTTCCAATTTTGCAAAGGAAGACAAAGAAGGTAAGCACAACCTTAAATACTGGCATTGCGAGGAATATTTAGGAATTGGCCCGTCGGCACATTCCTTTTTAGAGGGTGAGAGATTTTACTACCCACGGGACAGCCGTGCCTTTTTAAGGGGCGAGGCACCTATATCAGACGGAAAAGGCGGCGGGGAAGAGGAGTATATAATGCTGGCGCTACGGCTTAAAGAGGGGCTTTGCTTTGAAAAGTACCGCGAGCGCTTCGGCAAGGACCTTAATGACAGTATAAAAAAAGCCGCCCTGCCGCTAAAAAGAGCAGGACTGCTTAATATTAATGATGACAGTATTTCACTTACCCACCAAGGTATGCTTTTATCCAACAGCGTAATAACAAATTTACTGGAGAACCTATAATGAAAACACTTAGAATACATCTTATACGCCACGGCGCTACCGACGCTAATTTTGCGGGGCAGTATATCGGCTGTAAAACCGACCTGCCATTATCCCCCGAGGGGCTTAATGAATTACGGCTTTTAAAGGAGGATATTGAATATCCCGAAATTAAGCGCCTGTATTCAAGCCCGATGCTCCGTTGCCGCCAGACGGGAGCGGTGCTTTATCCCGATATGGAAATTATCCCTGTGGAGGATTTAAGGGAGTATGATTTCGGCTCGTTTGAGGGCAAAACCGCCGCCGAGCTTGAAAGCGACCCCAATTTTATCCCCTGGACCTCGGGTAAGCTTTCGGCGCCCCCTGAGGGTGAGGATAATTCCGAATTTATTAAAAGGCTTTGTATAGGGCTTAACAAAATAGTAATCGATATGGCGAATAACGGCATTACCGATGCGGGTGTTATTATGCACGGGGGAGCAATTATGATGCTCTTGGGCGTTTCGGCGGTGCCCCACCATAAGCCGGTTGAATGGACTGCCGACTGCGGCAGGGGATATTCAATTCGTGTTACCCCGTCACTTTACGGCAAAAGCGGGGTTGTAGAGGCTTACGACATTATTTAGCCAAAAATCGCATTATAGGCGGTCTGTGCCGCACTTATATTCATATTACAGCGTATGCGCCATAGCTTGCAGGAGGTAATAAGCTTGTTAGTAAGCGCAAGCCCGCTGGCTGCTGTGGCGGGGTCCTTCGGAATGTATAGCTGTTTAAAGAGCAAATTAATCGCTTGGTCTGAACTGATAGGCTCGCAGGAATTTTCTTCCGCCCGCTCTATAAAGCAGATATGGCGAAGCGGTACACGCTTGTTACAGCTTAAACCTTCCTTGCCGTTCCAGGGCGAGCCGTAGGCGTATGGGGTTTCGGGCTCTTCATCTAAAAAGCGGACAAAGGGCTTGTCTCCGTTTACTATTGTAAGGCCTTCGCCTAAAAGCCTTTGCCATAACATCATATGGGTGGTTTTTCCCGTACCGCTTGCGGCGGCAAGGGCTATACCGTCGCCCTTTACTTCAAAAACCGCCGAATGGAGCAAGAAGCCGCCGTATAAAGGAAGCTTATCCGAAATTTTGCGGCAAAGGGCGATAAATTCAAGATACTGCGGTGAATAACCGCAGTCGTTTTTTTCGGAATCAATATCTTCCGCTGTTATTACAATTTTTTCATCACAAATTGCGTCGTCGGAAATAAGGTATTCCTGACATCTTTTTTCAATACCTTTATTTATGTTGCTTATATCGTAGTTAATATCGGCAAATCTGCACTTCATTATGGTGGTTCCTTTTTATTCTTGGATTATACTGTTTGTTCTTTTTTTATCTTAATATATCTCTAAAAGAAAGTCAATGATAATCGGGGAATATTGAAGTTAAGAGTGAAAAGTGAATAGTGAAAAAGTAAAAATCCCGTCCACTTTTAGTGAACGGGATTTTTGGTGCGAGTGTTCATAACCAACCTTGAACGCGAGAGAAAAATGCAAAAAAAGAAGAACCTCGACTACGCATCTGCGTGTCGAGGCTCTCGACTGGTGCGAGTGACGAGACTTGAACTCGTACGTCATTGACACACGCCCCTCAAACGTGCCTGTCTGCCTATTCCAGCACACTCGCATTTATCGTGCCAGATTATTATATCAAACCGAAGTCCGCTTGTCAACAAAAATTTTAATAAAATTAAATTTCACTTAAATTTTTTTAAAATCGTCTATAATTATACGGTCGAGCAGCAAATGCGTAAGTCCGGACGGGCTTGCGCATTTGTTTTATTCAATTTCAATATTATTAATTCCGTGTTCAAGGATAAGATTTATCAGTTCATTCCTTGAATAATTGCTTTCGGTGGCAACCTTATCTATTTCGGCTAAGGTAGATTCTTTAATTCTCACAGAAATAAAACGATAACCGTCATCACCGCGCTTTTTAATTTTTAAAGGTATGTTTTCCATAATTGCACCTCATTATTTGCTTTTGGGAAAAGGTTTAGAATCATCGGTCAACCCAAGCAAATAATCAACACTGGTATTATAATACCTCGCTAATTTAACAAGTACATCGGCAGTAAGCGAAAGCTTGCCGATTTCATAGCTTGAGTATGTTGTTTGGTGAACCCCAAGATATTTTGCAAGAGTTGATTGTTTAATATCCCTGTCTTCCCTCATTTCTCTTATACGGTTATACAACTTAATCACCTCATTTACTATATTATGCGTTAAGTGAAATACACTTATTGACTTATAAGTGTATTTCACTTAAAATAGATATGAGGTGATTAAGTTGTTAATAGTAAAATTAATTTGCAAGGAATGTTATAAAAAGAAATACGGTGAGCGGCCCAAATCGGAATTCGGTATACCGAATAGGGTAACAGACGAAAAAATGGAATGTGAAGATTGCGGCAAAGTAGACTACCTTATATATACTACAGAGCCTATAGACCCCAAGAAATGTAAATGGCAGTTCTGATAAAAAGGTAATCAGGCGTTAAAATTCACAAGATATTGTGATGTTCGAGGTGGTTCGACAACAAGTAAAAATTTTTTCAAAAAAACTTGAAAAAAAGTGTTGACAAGAGGGGATGGTTGTGGTATTATAATCAGGCGCTCTAAAAAAGAGAGCTGCGAACGGACCT
>CACWPS010000015.1 GCA_902762875.1 Oscillospiraceae bacterium | reverse complement strand
CCTCTTATGGTACTTTGTTTTTGTCGTTATTAACATCATACCATATTTGAGATGAATTTTCTTTTTATTTTGTTACCTATCTATTGTACCATAACATATACACCTAATATTTTTAATTTTTTACACAATCTAAAGGTTGTGCTTGAAAACGCTTATACATAATGCTATAATTCATTTGAAATAAGAATATGTGAAAGGAGCAAGATGTAATCCTATGAACATAGAAGAATTTATTGCAAACGAAAACGAAAAACCCCTTGACAGAATTGTATCGGACGGGGGCTTTACCTCTATTTTCCGCACAATCGCCTGTATAGGGGACAGTCTTTCTTCAGGCGAATTTGAATCTATAAAAGCGGACGGCAGCCACGGCTGGCACGATATGTATGAATATTCGTGGGGGCAGTATATCGCCCGTATGTGCTCAAGTAAGGTTTACAACCTTTCCCGCGGCGGTATGACCGCAAAGGAATACTGCGAAAGCTTTGCAGACGCAAACGGATTTTGGGACGCTAAATACGCTTCTCAAGCCTATATAATCGCCCTCGGCGTAAACGATATTATCTGTCAGAAGCAGGAGTTAGGCTCGGTAAACGATGTTGATTTCTCGGATTATAAAAATAACAGGAAAAGCTTTGCGGGATATTACGCCGAAATAATACAGCGTTTAAAGAAAATTCAGCCCCGTGCAAAATTCTTCCTTATGACTATGGCGGACGACGGTGAAAACGACCTCCGAAAAGAAGAAAAGCAATCGCATTCGGCGCTCCTTTACGATTTTGCCGAAAAATTTGATAACACCTATGTTATCGACCTACTTAAATACGCGCCGACCTACGATGAAAAATTTAAGGAGAACTTCTTTCTCAACGGTCATATGAATCCTATGGGCTATATTTTAACGGCAAAAATGGTGGCTTCCTACATTGATTACATAATCCGTCACAACCCGAATGATTTTAAAGAGGTGGGCTTTATAGGCACCGCCCTGCACGGATAATATTTAAGTAAAGGGTGTGTTTTTTTGAAAATAGCAGTAATTACAGGCGCTTCGTCGGGAATAGGCAGGGAATATGCGGCGGAGGTCTCCCGTACCCGCAAGGAAATTGATGAAATTTGGCTTATTGCACGGCGGGAGGACAAGCTGCAGGAGGTGGCCTCAGAGCTTAGCGCAAAGACCCGCATTTTACCCCTTGACATTACAGACAGCGAGTGTCTTAATAAATACACTTCCCTGCTTTCGGAGCTTAATCCCACCGTTTCGCTCCTTATAAACAATGCGGGCTTCGGAAAGCTCGGTAATTTCGATACCGTTTCCCCGGAGGACAACGGCGGTATGGTGCGCCTTAACTGCGAGGCGCTAACTGTTATGACCGCATTCACCCTTCCCTATATGCAAAAGGACTCGGAAATAATAAATGTTTGCTCTATAGCCGCCTTTGCCCCCAACACGGGAATGTCGGTTTATTCTTCCACAAAGGCGTATGTAATGAGTCTTTCAAAGGCGCTTAGAATTGAGCTTAAGGGCAGAGGAATTAATGTGCTGGCAGTTTGCCCCGGTCCTATGGATACCGAGTTTTTACCCCTTGCGGGCATTGCCCCGGGCTCAAGCCGCACCTTCGATACCCTGCCTCGGGTCAATCCTGCGGTTATGGCAAGAAAATCCCTTACAGCCTCGTCTAAAAAGCGGGGAGTTTACACAAATCGGCTCTTCTTTAAATTTTACCGTGTTATAGCTAAAATTCTTCCGCATAGTATAGTAATGAAAATGAGTGCTACCTAGCCAAAGCATTTAAACTTAAACCAGCCTTAAAGGGCGGTTTTTAGGTGTATTTCGGCTCATTGTCGCCCATAGGCGTTAGCCTTATGGGCTTCGCTTCACCTAAATCCCCACAAAAAACCGCACCTTTAAGGTCGCAGAATTTTGTAAATAAAGGATTTTTTGGTGGGCGAGGCACAAAACGCAGTAAATCCTAACGGATTTACGAGTATTTTAACAAAGCACAGCGAAAAATACTTGTTTCAAAATCTGATTCAAGTTTGAATGCTTTGGCTAAAGCTTTTTGGAGGAAGAAAAATGATTTCAGCGGTAGGCTGGCCCATGTGGGCGCTGATAATTTTATTTATCTGCGGTCTTATACTTATAATTAAAGGCGGAGATTTCTTTGTGGACGCCGCCTCTTGGATGGCGGAGGTTTCGGGAATACCTCATTTTGTAATCGGGGCTACGGTGGTAAGTCTTGCGACAACATTGCCAGAGCTTATAGTCTCCTGCCTCGGTGCGGCAAGAGGCTCTAACGCTATTGCGATAGGCAATGCGGTAGGCTCGGTGACGGCGAATACGGGGCTTATTATGGCGATTTCCATAATCTGCATCCCCGCCGCAGTAAAACGCTCGCAGTATGCAGTAAAATCCCTTCTTTTACTGCTGGTTTCTGTGATTCTCTATATTTCTTCCTTGGGTGAAAGCTTCTCGCTTATAGGGAGCATTATATTACTTATAATATTCGTTATTTCTATTTACGAGAGCATTAAAAGCGGCAAGGAAGAATCGGCACAGACCGAAAAAAGAGCCTTTACTAAAAAGGAAATTCCGATTAACATAGTAAAATTTGTTTTGGGTGCGGCGGGAATAGTTATCGGTGCAGATTTTCTTGTAAGCTCCGCTACCGAAATTGCCGCTTTAAGCGGGGTTTCAGAGGCGGTCATTTCCGCAACGATTGTAGCCGTCGGCACCTCTCTTCCCGAGCTTGTAACAACGGTAACCGCAGTTATTAAAAAGCAGTCCTCCCTGTCGGTAGGAAATATTTTAGGGGCGAATTTAATTGATTTGGCGATAATACTGCCGATTTGTTCGATAGTCTCCGGCGGAACGCTTACCGCCTGTGCGCAAAATCTTTTCCTTGATATTCCCGTTTGTATTCTGCTTTTATGTATCGCAGTTATTCCGATGCTATTTAGAGGAAAATTCACCCGCCCGCAGGGAATCCTGCTTTTGGTTCTGTATATCGCCTACACGGTGTTTATATCCTTTTTTAATCCGTTTGCAATAGTTTAAGTACACATACAAAAAGCATCAAAAGAGGTGAAATAAAAAGACTATGGCTAATTATAGTATTTGCGGAATTGATTGTGATGTTTGTAAATTTGCCAAAGAACAAGGCTGCAAAGGGTGTAAAGAAATCAAAGGCAAAGTTTTTTGGGGAAAGTGTGAAATATATCAGTGCAATGCATAAAAAAGGCAAGAGCATTGCGGCAAATGCAAAGATTTTCCCTGTGAAAAATTAAAAGAATGGGCAGCTTCTGAAAACCCTGAAAGAATAGATAATTTAAAAACATTGTTATGAAGTTGCAGAAGTATTTGATTAAAGCCTCCCTTGCCTAAAGGGAGGGGGACCGCCAAACGGCGGTGGAGGGATACAATCAAATCACGGCAAACCCGTATCCCCCAGTCACGGCTTTGCCGTGCCAGCCCCCTTTACACAAGGGAGCCTTGGCAAAGGGTGTATCCTACAAAAAAACCGACCTGAGATTTGATTCACAGGTCGGTTTTTCTATCACCTTTTACTCATCAAGCGCACAAATATCTTTGAGGGTTTCCCGTCTTACCGCTATATAATCCCGCTTTGAATTGAGCATTACAACGGGGGGTCTGCCTACACGGTTGTAGTTAGAAGCCATTGAATAGTTGTAAGCGCCTGTTGTAAGCACCGCCAAAATCTCGCCTCTAATGGGTTTAGGCATTTTAACATTTTCCTGTATAAGGTCGCCCGATTCACAGCAGCGGCCCGCAACGGTGGCGGTGTAATTCTTCTCGTCATTAGCCCGAGAGGCTAAAATAACGGTATAGGGGGATTCATAGAGGGTGTAACGGGGATTATCGGTCATACCGCCGTCAATGGAAACATAGTTTTTATAGCCCGTAATTTCCTTAACGCTTCCTACGGTATAAAGGGTCATACCTGCGTCGGCTACGAGACTGCGCCCCGGCTCCATAAGAATTTTAGGAACGGGTAAATTAAGCTTTTCGCATTGGCAGTTAAGAATTTCTGCGATTTCCTTTATCTTCTCGCCGTAGTCGATTTCGGGGTCAGCTTCGGTATATCGAACACCAAGTCCCCCGCCCAAATTAAGGATTTCGGCGGTGTAGCCTAAGGTGTCCCGCACATCGGCGATAAAATCGAGCATAATTTCAGAAGCATCGGTAAAGGGCTGAATATCAAAAACCTGAGAGCCGACATGGCAATGAAAACCGCAAAGGCTAATGTTATTAAGGGAAAGCGCCTTTTTAACAATTTCCATAGCCTGACCCGTTTCAATAGCCGTTCCGAACTTTGAATCAACCGAGCCCGTGGAGATTTTTTTATGGGTGTGAGGGTCTATTCCCGGAGTGATTCTAAGGAGTATATTCTGCTTAACACCCATCTCACCCGCTATGCGGTCAAGAGCCAAAAGCTCGTCTTCACCGTCAACCACAAAACAGCCCACCTTGTTTTCAATGGCAAAGCGAATGTCGGCATCTGTCTTATTGTTGCCGTGGAAAAAGCTATTTTCCATAGGGAATCCCGCCTTTACGGCGGTGTAAATCTCACCGGGGGAGACAACATCAATATCAATCCCCTCTTCCGCCATAATGCGGTAAATCTGCTTGCAGGAGAAGGCCTTACTTGCAAATTCGGGCATAGAGCCCTGTGGGAAATACTTTGCCATTGCGGTTTTGTAGGCTCTTACATGCTCACGGATTTTGTCCTCGTCCATTAAGTAAAGGGGTGTGCCGTACTTCTCGGCCAGTTTCACCGTATCGTACCCCGCAAAGGTCAAGTGTCCCTTCTCGTTCACTGAAATATTATCACAAATCATTGGTTTCACCTAAAGAATAATCAAAGTAATTTTCTAAGACGGTCTGCCGCCTCAAGTGTGGATTCACGGCTGCCGAAGGAGGTTAAGCGGAAGTAGCCCTCCCCCGCCTCGCCGAAGCCTGCGCCGGGGGTGCCCACAACCTGAGCGTTATGAAGCAGAAAGTCAAAGAACTCCCAGGACTTCATACCGTTCGGGCACTTAAGCCAAAGGTAGGGGGAATTTTCGCCGCCTGTAAACTCAATGCCCTTTTCCTTTAATACCTCGCCTATTATGCGGGCGTTTTCCATATAATAAGCGATAGCCTCCCTGCACTGTGCCTGACCCTCTGGGGACAAAGCGGCTTCTGCGGCACGCTGAACAACATAGGGCACACCGTTAAACTTTGTGGCCTGTCTTCTTGCCCAGAGGAAGGAAAGCTTGTTTTCGCCAACCGTTAATTCATCGGGGAATACGGTCCAAGCACAGCGGGTGCCTGTAAAGCCCGCAGTCTTTGAAAAACTGCAAATCTCAACAGCGCAGGACCTCGCCCCCTCAATTTCGTATATGGTATGGGGATAATCGCCGCTTATAAAGGCCTCGTAAGCCGAGTCGAATATAATAAGCGAGCCTGTCTTATTGGCAAAATCTATCCACTTTTTAAGTCCCTCACGGCTGTAAACCGCACCTGTGGGGTTGTTAGGCGAGCAGAGATATATAACATACGGCTTTTCCTCTACGCCGCAGGGCAAGGGCAAAAATCCGTTCTCTTCACTTCCCTTTAAGAAGCTTACCTTTCTGCCGCTCATAATGTTACTGTCAAGGTAAACGGGATAAACGGGGTCAGGAATTAAAATCTCGTTGTCCCCTAAAATATCCACGATATTGCCCACATCGCTCTTAGCTCCGTCGGACACAAAGATTTCCTCTGCGCTTAAAATCACGGGGAATTTTTTATAATACTCGGCTATCGCCTCACGCAGAAAGTCATAGCCGTACTCGGGAGCATAGCCCCTGAAGGTAGCGGCATTTCCCATTTCGTCCGCCGCCTTTTTCATAGCCTCAACCACAACGGGGGAAAGGGGCAAGGTTACATCCCCTATACCGAGCCTTACGATTTTAGCGTCCTTATGCTCGGCAGAATAGGCGTTTACACGCTTTGCAATCTCGGAAAAAAGATAGTTCTTTTTAACATTGAAGAAATTTTCGTTGACTTTAATTTGTAAACTCATAGCTCATACACTCCGTCATAAACTTTCTCTGCCGCACCCCTCATATATATATGAGAATTATCAGCATAGGTTATATTCAAATCACCGCATTTTAAATGCACCGTGATTTCTTGCGCCTTTTTGCAGTATCCGTTAAGCACCGAAGCCACCGCCGCCGCACAGGCACCGGTACCGCAAGCAAAGGTCTCACCGCTTCCCCGCTCCCAGACCCGCATTTCAAGGGTTTTGTCATCTATAACCCTTATAAATTCGGTATTCACCTGCTCGGGGAAAATGGGGTTAAACTCAAACTTAGGTCCTATTTTTTCAAGGTCAAGGTCTTTCACATTATCGCAGAAAACCACAGCGTGGGGGTTGCCCATTGATACGGCGGTAATGCGGTATTCCTTGCCGTCCACTTCAATAGGCTCATTTATCATACGCTCGCCGCCGAATACTACGGGAATATCCTTTGGAGTCAGAATCGGCTCCCCCATATCAACAGTAAGGCTTACCGCCCTGCCCTTTTCTTCAGTGACCTTAAGGGTTTTAATACCGCTTAAGGTTTCTACAGTCAGGGTTTCCTTATGGGCAATACCCGTATCGTAAATATACTTGCCTACACAGCGAATACCGTTGCCGCACATCTTGCCCTCGCTGCCGTCAAGGTTGAACATACGCATTTTAGCGTCCGCCACCTTAGAGGGGCAAATTAAAATAACACCGTCACTGCCCACACTTGTTCTGCGGGGGGACATAATTTTTGCCAAATACTCGGGGTCGGGTATTTCTTGCTTAAAGCAGTCGATATATATGTAATCGTTTCCGATTCCGTGCATTTTTGTAAACTTAACTTCTCTCATAACCCTGCCGCCTTAAATCTTAATTCCTACTTTACGCATCTCATTAAAAAGTACCTCACGGTGCGCCTGTTCCATAGGGGTAAGGGGCAAACGCAGGTAATCCTCGCAAAAGCCCATAGCCGCCATAGCCGCCTTAACGGGAATGGGATTAACCTCGCTGAAAAGGGCGTTAATAAGGGGCAGATACTTAAGCTGCAATTGAGCCGCTCCCTTAACATCCCCTGCCTTAAATTTAGCGCACATTTCGGCAGACTCTTTGGGCAAAAGGTTTGAAAGCACCGAAATACAGCCCTTACCGCCAAGGGACATAATGGGGACTGTCTGGTCGTCGTTGCCCGAATAAATGTTAATGTTATCGCCGCAAAGTGCCGCAATTTCTGCAACAGCGGAGATATTACCGCTCGCTTCCTTAATTCCCGAAATATTAGGATGTTCAGAAAGCGCCTTTACGGTAGCGGGCTGAATATTAACCCCTGTTCTTGAGGGTACATTATAAAGAATTACGGGAGCGGTTGCCTTATCGGCAATATCACTAAACATCTTAATAAGTCCGTTCTGGGTTGCCTTATTGTAATAGGGGGTTACAACAAGCACCCCGTCTACACCTGCCTTGCAGGAAAAATCGGTAAGGTCAAGGGCGTAGGCTGTATCGTTAGAGCCTGTGCCTGCAATAATGGGCACACGGTGATTAGCCCTCTTTACCGCATAGGCAATGGCGTCACGGTGCTCCTCGTCGGTAAGGGTTGAGGATTCCCCCGTTGTACCGCAGATAACAAGGGCGTTTACCCCCTCCTCAATCTGCCAGTCGATAAGCTTGCCGAAAGCCTCATAATCAATGCCATCCGGTGTAATGGGGGTAATAAGGGCAGTTGCTATGCCCTCGAAAATCGGTGTTTTCATTTTTACACAATCCTTTTTCAAAATATTACAATCAACATAAAAAAATAGCCGATTGCTCGACTACCAAAACCAGAAAGCGCATAAAATATGCGCTGTTATTCTGCTTTCGATAGCTCTCCGCCTAAGCGACAGTAAAGCGGATATTATTCCGTTTTACCAGACCGACCGTCCGCCGACCGCCGTCTTCGGCGACCGCTCCTTTCGCTTTCTACCTCACTCCGCCGAGCTTAACATTCAAAAGCTACTGATAGCAAATCGCACCTCTATCTTATTTATTAGACTTTAACACTTATTTAGCTTTTTGTCAAGTATTTTAACGAAAAAAGGCTTTAAAATCTAATTATTTATTTATATAGGTGTTATTCATTGCAAAAAAGATTGACATTTTGCGCTTTTTTGCTTAAAATATACTATACGGATGATATGCCATAAAATAAGAAGAAAGGAAAATCCGTTTACATTCAATTATAATTCAAGCGCCGGGACCGTACATATGGCATAGCGGTTGACGAGGATGGGGAGCATCGAAATATTCGGCGGATGTCCCACGGCAGGCATGTCGTAAACGGGCGTTTAAAACCCGAGAGTAATTTCGGAACAAAGACGCATCGCTATGTCAAATAAATATATTAATTATAGGTATGTACGGTAGGTCAAGACGGATTTTTACTCCGCCTTTTTTGGCGTTGGTATTTTTGTGACTGCACCTTCCGTAATACCGAGGAAAGGTGTATTTTTTATGTGCGGAATAGTTGGATTTACAGGAAAAACACAGGCGGCAGGCTTTTTGCTTGACGGACTTGAAAGACTTGAATACAGAGGCTATGACTCTGCGGGAATAGCAGTACTTGACGGCGGAGTTTTAAAGCTTGAAAAGACCACCGAAAGAATTAAAAACCTTAAGGACAAAACAGAGGACGGCAAAAATGTAAGCGGTAATATCGGCATAGGCCACACCCGTTGGGCAACCCACGGCGTTCCCTCATTTTCCAATGCTCACCCCCACACAAGCGGGAATAAAAAATTTGCCGTAGTACACAACGGCATTATCGAAAACTACATTCAGCTCCGTGAGGAATTAAAGGCAGACGGTATCGAATTCGTAAGCGAGACCGACACCGAGGTTGTTCCCCAGCTTTTACAGAAATATTACGAGGGCGATTTCTTTGCGGCTGTCGCTAAAACAATCGCTCGGCTTGAGGGGTCTTATGCGCTGGGCATTCTTTGCGCCGACTTCCCTGACACCCTTATAGCTGTAAGAAAATTCAGTCCCCTTATTGTGGGCCTTTCTAATGAAGCAAATTTCATCGCATCGGATGTAACCGCAATAGTATCCCACACAAGGGATATTATGTATATTGAGGACGGCGAGATTGCAGTCCTAACTCCAGATGGTGTTAAGCTTTACAATTCTGATAAAAACGAAATTAACCGCAAGCCTTCGGTTATCGACTGGGATATTTCCGCCGCAGAAAAGGGTGGCTACGACCACTTTATGATGAAGGAAATTATGGAACAGCCTGGTGCCGTTAAGCAGACGGTTGAAAGCCGCTTAAATGGCCGTGAAATAGTATTTGAAGGGCTAAAGCTCGACGAATCAAAGCTTAAAACCCTTGAACGCATTGAAATTATTGCCTGCGGCTCGGCTTACCATGCGGGTATGGTGGGAAAATATGTATTTGAGGAGCTACTGCGAATCCCCACTAATGTTGACCTTGCCAGCGAATACCGCTACCGCAACCCCATTACAAACGAGAAGACCTTAACTATTATAATAAGCCAGTCGGGTGAAACTGCCGATACATTAGCGGCACTTAAAGAGGCTAAGCGACTCGGCTCCCACACCCTGTCTATCGTAAATGTTGTGGGAAGCTCTATAGCTAATGCCTCGGACGATGTTATCTACACCTGGGCAGGCCCCGAAATCGCAGTTGCCACCACAAAGGGCTACACAACCCAGCTTTCCGTGCTTTATATGATAGCTGTCTGGGCGGCAAGACTTCTTAAATCTGCCGATTCCGATAGGGTTGAGAAGGTTTTCGACGACCTTTTAAGACTGCCCGAGCTTATCGAAAAGGTACTGCGTGAGGAGCCCAAAATCAAGGAGCTCGCAAGCCGCTTAGGCGACCCGAAATCACTTTTCTTTATCGGCAGGAACATAGATTATGCCGTATCCCTTGAAGCGTCACTTAAATTAAAGGAAATTTCCTATATTCATTCCGAGGCATACGCCGCAGGCGAGCTTAAGCACGGAACAATTTCCCTTATTGAGGAGGGCAGAACGGTCATCGCCCTTGCCTGCTACGAGAACCTGTTTGACAAGCTTTTAAGCAATGTTAAGGAGGTCAAGGCCCGAGGTGCGTATGTTATCGCCTGTGCCACCGAGGGTCACACTGAAATCGCCAAAGAGGCCGAGGAGGTTGTCTATATTCCCAAGGTTGACCCCCTGCTTTTAGCTTCTCTCGAGGTAATTCCCTTCCAGATGTACTCTTATTATGTTGCGCTTTACAAGGGTTGTGACATTGATAAGCCCCGAAATCTCGCAAAATCCGTTACTGTAGAATAAATTTTTTAAAAAACCGCCTTTTTTGGATAGACAAAAGAGGCGGTTTGGTATATAATAACATATATATGGCAGTCTGTTGAAAAAACTGTTTTCGGCTCCCCTTGTCAGGGGAGCTGTCTGCGGAGCAGACTGAGGGGTAATCAGAAAAGGCTTTATTAAAGCTTTTTCTCTCCCTCCGTCACGGCAAAGCCGTGCCACCTCCCTCGTCAGAGGGAGGCAAAGTACAGTTTGTCTACACTCTCATATATATAGTTTAAGGCTTACGGAGGTTACTATGGAAAAGGTTTTAGTGCTTGACTTCGGCGGTCAGTATAATCAGCTTATCGCAAGAAGGGTAAGAGAAAACAATGTCTATTCCGAAATACGCCCCTACACCGCTCCGATTGAGGAGATAGCTGCGGCGGGCTATAAGGGAATAATTTTAACGGGCGGCCCCAAAAGTGTTTACGGCGAAAACGCAGTTCTGTATTCCAAAAAGCTTTTTGAGCTGGGAGTGCCGATTCTGGGCATCTGCTACGGCGCACAGCTTATGTCCCATATGTTGGGCGGCGTGGTTGAGGCAGGCGCCAGCGAGTACGGCAAGGTTGAGGTAAAGGTGGACCAAAAGAGCAAGCTTTTTGCAGACATTCCTGCTAAAACCGTCTGCTGGATGAGCCACACCGACTATATTAAGCAGATTCCCCTCGGCTTTAAGATTATCGGCAAAACAGAGGATTGCCCCGTTGCGGCTATGGAAAATGCGGCGGACAAGCTCTATGCAGTGCAGTTCCACCCTGAGGTTATGCACACACAGCTCGGTTCGCAGATGATAAGGAACTTCCTTTACAATGTCTGCGAATGTAAAGGCGAGTGGACCATGTCCTCCTTTACAACCCGCACCATTGAAGATTTAAAAAACAAAATCGGCGATAAAAAGGTGCTTTGCGCCCTTTCAGGCGGTGTTGACAGCTCGGTTGCCGCACTTTTGCTCCACAGGGCGGTGGGTGACAACCTCACCTGCATATTTGTTGACCACGGACTTCTCCGTAAGGATGAGGCAAAGCAGGTAAACGACCTGTTTAAGGGAACATATAACATCAATCTTATCTCAATCGATGCGTCCGAGCAGTTTTTAGGCCAGCTTAGAGGCATAAGCGAGCCTGAGCAGAAGCGCAAAATAATAGGCAGAGAATTCATCCGAGTTTTCGAGGCAGAGGCTAAGAAAATCGGCAAGGTTGACTACCTTGTTCAAGGCACAATCTACCCCGACTGTATCGAGTCGGGGGTAGGCGATGCCGCACTTATTAAGAGCCACCACAATGTGGGCGGACTTCCCGACCATGTAGATTTTGACGAGATTATCGAGCCGCTCCGCGACCTCTTTAAGGACGAGGTCAGAAAGGTAGGCTTAGAGCTTGGTATGCCCGAGAATATGGTTTACCGCCAGCCCTTCCCCGGCCCCGGGCTTGGTGTCAGAATCATCGGTGAGCTTACAAGGGAGAAAATTGCAATCCTGCAGGACGCAGACGCTATCTTCCGTGAGGAAATCGCCAACGCAGGGCTTGACAGAGAAATCGGTCAGTACTTCGCCGTACTTACCGATATGCGCTCGGTGGGCGTAATGGGAGACTTTAGAACCTACGATTACACCGTAGCTTTAAGAGCGGTTACCACCAGCGACTTTATGACGGCAGACTGGGCGAGAATCCCCTATGATGTGCTCGACACCGCCTCCCGCCGAATAGTAAACGAGGTCAAGGGTGTAAACCGCATTGTCTATGATATAACCTCCAAGCCCCCCGCAACTATCGAGTGGGAATAATAGCACTCTCCCAAAACCGCATAAATAAGGGGTTTTGAGAAACTAAAATTTTGTATGACTACACTTTTTTCAATGCCCTGCTGTAATAAGTGGGGCATTTTGCTTAAACAACAGTATAAGGAGATAATATATGGGACTGTTTGATATATTCAAAAGTGCTTTTTCAAATTCAACAAATACTAAAAAAACAAATTACGTACAGCCTACGAAATCAAATTACATACCCACATATTATATTGAGGATTGGCAACCCAAACTTAAATATCCCAAATATGATAAATTATTTTCTTTGCAAAAATATTTGGAAAGTATAGATTTACCTCAAGACACAATTACAACAATAATTGAATCAAAAAATGTGTTTGGAGAAGCAAAAAAAGTTATCACACATATAACAGAACAAATTCCTTTATCTGAAATGTGTTATCACGAAACAATTCGTGTTGGAAAATGGATAAAACTTATGGCTCTGTGGGAATCTCCTCCAGAGTATATTTTTGAAAACACATTCAACTACATCCTTCTTCGTTTAGGTTGGATGTGTCATTGGGATATGTTACAACAAAAAGCTTTAAATATTAGTGGACTCAATGATATTTTAGATGCCTGTAAGCACGATGATTATAAGAAAATAATTAGTTATTTTGACAGCGATATATTATCTTGCTTTGCATTATCACATATAAAGAGTAATAAGACTCTTTCCGAAGCCGTTGCTATTGGGTTTAATTATTTGGAAATGAATACAAAACATAATGGTTCTGCTCATGGAAGTTTTTATAATTTGTATGGCAAACAACAAATAAAGTGTTTGATTGGAAAAATAATTGAAAGTGCGTATATTCAAAACAAATTCTCTTCAAAAAGGTTGTTCTTAAAAGAAGACGATGTCGTGCGTGTGAACACCCAGAATTTAAAGTATGACGTTTCTAAAATGAAAACTGTACGAGGATTTTACCTACCCAATATTGAAGATGTTGAAAACATAAAAAACGATGTTATGCACCTAAACACTTTTTTGTTGAAGGCTAAAATGTTAATTAGTTCTTTTCCAGCCGTTCAAATAAATGCGGAAGATTTAGTTTTTAGATTTGGTAAAGTTTTAAAAGACGAATCAACAGAATTTTGTGTGTTTACCTATACTCCAAATACTCCTACAGGGAAAGCATCGAAATATCCTCTAAAACTTGGCTTTTGGTGTGATAGAACAAGTAAAGAAAGACAAGTGAAGCAAGGACGCGGATTTTCGATTATACCACCAAACGGCATACAGGGGGATATAGAATTTCTTGCTAATGGCGAACTTGGAAAAGCTCGGGTTATAATAGTTTATAATGGCTCTTTTTATATCGTAAACATCCTTGATAAAAAAGGTGAAAAGATTATAACAAAAATCGAAAGTAATAACAATAAAGGTGAAAGAATTGAGTTGTATAATGCCAATAGAAAGGATTGAGTTTTGAAGAAAAATGAACGATAATTTTAAAATCATATACAAAATATTAAGTGCGCTTGAAAAAGATATGGATTTGCAAGAGTTTGACCTTGAAAAAATTAGTTTTAATACACTTGGAATCAGCAAAGAACGATGGGCGAAATATATACAAATGATGGTAGATTCAGAATATATAAAAGGGATTCATGTTTATTATGATTGTACAGGTGAATTAGAAGTTGATAATAGTGGCATTTCTTTAACTTTAAAAGGTCTTGAGTATTTAACCGAAAACTCAATTATGCAACGAATATACAAATCTTTTATGTCGGTCAAGGATGTAATTAAGTGACTACACTTTTGACTACAATTTCTTTGTAGACTGTGGAGACAGTGGGGACTTGTGAGACAAAACGGCACAAAATAGTGCCAAAAATACCTAAAATCACGGTGTTTACACTACGGGCAAAAGAGTGGGAATAATTTGCAATATTTCAGCAAATTTGATTTATCCTCTTCGAGGCAATTTTCTTTATTCTTTCGCAATTGGATGAATCACTGCAAAAGCAAACAATACAGTAATTTTGAAGACCTTGTGTCATCGTAAACAATGATCAAGGTCTTCTTTTTTGTTTTATGATGAAATTTTTCTCCACATATGCTATAATTACTATAATACGATTTTTCCTGTGGATATGAGGTTGGATTTTATGAAGCGTGAAAATACCGCAAAGAGTTTAATGGCTGCATCGATGTTAATATTCGGTACGTTGGCTCCATTTGTGCGAAATATCGACATTCGTTCCGGCGAATTGGCGTTGTATCGTGCCGGGCTTGCCGCCTTTTTAGTGGGCGGATTCCTGCTGGTCACCAAACAAAAGCTCCCCATTAGCCATATCAAAAAAGAATTGCTGCTCCTACTGCTTTCCGGTGCAAGTATGGGTGTGAATTGGATTTTCCTGTTTGAAGCATACAAATACACTTCTGTATCGGTGGCAACCTTAAGTTATTATTTTGCGCCTATCCTTGTGATGGTGGCTTGTCCCTTGCTGTTCAAAGAAAAACTTTCACCAAAACAAATCCTCTGCTTTGTGATGTCTACTATGGGTCTTGTTTTAATTACTGGCGCTACGGGTGGCGGAAAACAAGATTTGCTCGGTATTGTTTTTGGATTAACGGCTGCCATATTTTATGCGGTGGTTATGTTGCTCAATAAATTTATAAAAGGCGTAACGGGACTGCATCGCACATTTGTGCAATTTCTGTCGGCTATTGTCATCCTGCTTCCTTATGTTATTGGTACAAGCGGATTTAACTTTGTTGGATTAAATAAAAGCGGCATCACCGCCTTGCTGATTGTCGGTCTTGTGCACACCGGAATTTCCTACTGTATGTATTTTTCTGCGATCAAGGATTTGCCGGGACAAAAGGTGGCTATTTTAAGTTATATAGATCCATTGGTGGCCGTTTTGGTGAGCGTGGTTTGGTTAAAAGAAAGGATAACTCCCCCGCAAATCCTTGGCGGGCTGCTAATATTGGGTTTTACTCTCTGGAGTGAATTGCCTATGGATAAGAAAAGGTAGGCCCTATGGATAAGATGCTGATTCACCCGAATGTGCTAACCGGTGAGAGCCGATAAGGCCACAACCACGCGGCATCATTCCATAAGCAATTTTGCAGCTTTTTCTGCAACAAAAATTTTGATAATGGTTATGGTTAGTCGAAACAAACTTGTTTCGACACAAAATCTTTGATTTTGCGGCAAATTTTCTTTGAAAATTTGTCCATACCCATTGCAATGAATGTTGTGCAAAATTAAATCATAGAATTTAATTTTGCTATATCCGCTTAAAAAGTGGCTTGTCGAAGCGCTTTCAAGCGTTTCGACAAACAACAATCATTATAAATGAAATAATGGTTAGAAAAACGATGTCAAAATTGGCTTTTAGAATATAATTTAGGGCATAAACAAGCCAAAGAAGAATCCCGCAATCGAGTGGGAATAAGTAGCTATTTCAGGCAGGTTCGGATTATTCTTGCCACCCTAAGCCTTTATTTCCCAGTAATACTTGCGGTTTGCTTTTGGGAAATCATCAAGTATTCCGTGCTCGGGGTCTAAAAAATTTCCCCTAAAATACAGCGACCAATGCCAGCAACGGGGTGTTTCAAGGCTCAAAATGCAAATTTCGGGCAGCTCCGATTTATCATTTACCTGCACACGGCGGTTTTCAAAAGCAATCCCCTCGTTCTTCAAGAAAGACAGCATATCGCAAAGCTTGGTTTCTCGGTGGGTACCCACAAGCAAAACAACCTCGTCCACCGTTTTTCCGCTGAGCATTGCAAGCACTGCCTGACCGCATTGTAAGGGGGTTGGCTCGTGAATATACTGTGGATTATCGCAAAGCGGCATTTTTTCACCTCATTCAATTATCTTGTAAACAATCGGCTTTTTAGGCGGTCTGCTTTCTTCTATCGAGTATGCCCCTAAAAGCCTTTCCCGTGCATCCCTTATCCTCCGGGATTCGCCGTAAAGTGTGGCTAACCGCTCCCCTTTTTGCACATAATCGCCGTACTTCTTTGAAAGAATTATTCCCGCAGAATAATCTATACTGTCATCAAGCCTTTCCCTGCCCGCTCCCGTCATAGCTGCCGCCTTGCCCACGGTTTCGCTGTTCATAGCGGTTATATATCCGTCAGCGGGAGAAAGCAGTTCTAAAGATGCTGCAGGTTCGGGAAATTTATGCTCGCCTGTCAAAAGCTTTTCATCGCCGCCTTGGGCTCTTACGGCGGCGCACAGGGTTTTGAAAGCAGAGCCGTCGGCTATTGCCTTCTTTGCCGCCGATATACTTTCCTCTTCGGTCTTACCAAAGCTTATTTGATACATTTTTGCCGCAAGTGCTACGCAAAGGCTTGTCAATGCTTCCTCGCCCTCGCCCTTTAATACCCTTACCGCTTCTTCCACCTCTAAAGCGTTGCCTATAGCAAAACCGAGCGGCACATCCATATCGGTAATAACAGCGGCGGTCTTTCTGCCGGCACCATTACCGATTTCGACCATTTCACGGGCAAGCTTTTCGGCGTCCTCAGCTGTTTTCATAAAAGCACCGCTGCCAAACTTTACATCAAGGACTATAGTTTGAGCCCCCGCTGCCAGCTTTTTGCTCATAATGCTTGAAGCAATCAGCGGTATACTGTTTACTGTCGCAGTGACATCCCTTATTGCGTAAAGCCGTTTATCGGCAGGGGCGAAATTGCCGCTTTGCCCCGTAACGCACATTCCGTATTCCTTAGCGATTTTCTTAAATTCCGTAGTTTCGAGCGCGGTTTTATAGCCTGTGATAGATTCAAGCTTATCAACCGTGCCCCCCGTAAAGCCCAGTCCTCTGCCGGACATTTTAGCAACAGTACAGCCGAGAGCCGCCGCTATGGGGGCTACCGCAAGGGTGGTTTTATCCCCCACACCGCCTGTGCTGTGCTTATCTGCCGTGTGTGGTAAATCTGACAAATTGAGCATATCGCCGCTTTTTGCCATAAGTGCGGTAAGGGTTAAGGTCTCACGCCTATCCATACCGTTTAAAAGTATAGCCATTAAAAGGGCGGAAATCTGATAATCGGGTATGCTCTTATCGGTAACACCCGATACAAAAAACTCTATTTCCTTATCACTAAGCGGGAGCTTATCCCTCTTTTTTTCGATTATATCGGTCATCAGCATAGCTCATCACTCCCGAAATTATGGGGTAAAAGCTCCTTTAGGCTATAGCCTTTAAGGGTTTCACCGTTATATAGCAGTATTTCAAAATTCTCACCGCAAAACTCGCTTAATACCTGACGGCATATTCCGCAAGGCGGGCAATAATCGATAATTTCACCGTTTTTACCGCCGACTATGGCTATTTTAACAAAATTTCTTACACCCGCTGAAACCGCACCCGCTATTGCCGCACGCTCGGCGCATAGCCCCGCAGGATATGCCGCATTTTCGATATTGCAACCGCTGAATACTCTGCCGTCCTCCGAAAGCAAAGCCGCCCCAACCTTAAAGCCCGAATAGGGCGCATAGGCATTATCCATTGCCTCAACCGCTTTTAGGATAAGCTCTTTATCGGTCATAGTGCCACACCTCTTTTAAAAAATCATAACATAATATTCCCCGCTTTACAAGAAAAATAATAAAAAAACCGAGGCCATCGTCAAACGACAGCCTCGGTGTAAATCTAATTTTAATTATTTTACCATTCCGGCAACTTCAGCGGCGAAATCGTCAACACGCTTCTCAATTCCCTCGCCCTTTTCAAAGCGAACGAAAGAGTTAAGCTTAACATCTGCGCCGAGAGCCTTAGCGGTATTCTCGATATACTTGCCTACGGTGATGTCGCCGTCCATAACGAACTGCTGCTCAACAAGGCAATTTTCCTTATAATACTTACCGATTTTACCCTCAACAATTTTGCCGAGAACAGCCTCGGGCTTGTTTGCCATCTTGGGGTCTTCCTTCATCTGAGCGATAAGGATTTCCTTTTCCTTATCAAGTACCTCAGCGGGAACGGAAGCCTCGTCAAGATAGGACGGGTTCATAGCGGCAATCTGCATTGCAACATTCTTAGCCATTGTTACAAACTCAGCATTGTCTGCGTCAAGCGAGGTATCGAAGTTAACGAGAACGCCAATTTTTCCGCCTGCGTGAACATAAGAAACAACCTTACCCTCAAAACGGGCAAAACGGCGAACCTTAATATTTTCACGAACGGCAAGGAACAACTCCTGAACCTTCTCTTCAACCGTCTTTCCGTCCTTGGTGCAAGCAAGCAAAGCATCAAGATCAGCAGGATTCTGCTCAGCAATAATCTCTGCAATCTCATTTGCAAGCGCCTTAAAGCCGTCGCCGTTAGCAACAAAATCGGTTTCGCTGTTTAATTCTACAACAACGCCGACGCCGTTTCCGGTGTAAGCGCTTACAGTACCCTCAGCGGCAACACGGCTTGCCTTCTTAGCCTGGGAAGCGAGTCCCTTTTCTCTTAAATAATCGGTTGCGGCATCCATATCGCCATTACACTCGGTAAGTGCCTTTTTGCAGTCCATCATGCCGCAGCCTGTCTTTTCTCTTAAAGCCTGTACATCTTTAGCAGTAAAAGCCATTGTATTTTCCTCCTAAAAAGCTAATTATTCAGCTGTCTCCTCGGCAGGAGCCTCTTCCTCTTCGGTCTCCTCAGCGGCAGTTCCCATCTCGGAGCCCTGTCTGCCCTCGATAACAGCGGCAGCCATAGTCTCGGCAATGAGCTTAACCGCACGGATAGCGTCATCATTACCGGGAATAACTGCGTCGATTTCATCAGGATCGCAGTTGGTATCTACGATAGCAATAATCGGAATGCCGAGCTTTTTAGCCTCTGCTACAGCGATTCTCTCCTTGCGGGGGTCTACTATAAAGAGCGCACCGGGGATCTTCTTCATATCCTGAATTCCGCCTAAGAACTTCTCGAGCTTTTCAATCTCGAGGTTGAGCTTAACTACCTCTTTCTTGGGGAGAAGCTCAAAGGTTCCGTCATCTCTCATAGTGCGAAGCTGGTTAAGTCTTGCAATACGGGTGCGGATGGTTGTGAAGTTGGTGAGCATACCGCCGAGCCAGCGTGCATTTACATAAGGCATACCGCAATGCTCTGCCTCTTCCTTAACAGAGTCCTGAGCCTGCTTCTTTGTGCCTACAAAGAGAATGTCGCCGCCTTCAGCCGCAATGTCGCGGGCGAAGATGTAAGCCTCGTTAAGCTTCTTAACGGTCTTCTGAAGGTCGATGATGTAAATTCCGTTACGCTCGGTGAAAATGTACTCTGCCATTTTCGGGTTCCAGCGTCTTGTCTGGTGTCCGAAATGAACGCCTGCTTCAAGAAGCTGTTTCATTGATACTACTGATGCCATTTTTTATTCCTCCTGAGGTTTTTCCTCCATCCCGACATTTTACGGCGAATTCCCTTAAGCGAAGACAACAATTCCGAACCCGATTTTAAAGGGCGGATTTTCGCCTTTGCATTGTTAAAATACTCGTAAATCCGTTAGGATTTACTGCGTTTTATGCCTCGCACAGACAAAAATCCACCTCTTTAAAATTCTGCGACCTAAAACGAGCGGAATTTTGTGTGATTTTTGGTGCGAAGGAAGCCGCAAGGCTAACGCCTGCGGGTGACGACAAGCCGAAAAGCGCCAAAATCAAGCCGTTTTAGGCGGGTTCGGATTTGTTGTCTTTGCTTAGGAAACACCTGACCGCTTAAGACGGAATGTGTGTTTTATTACTATGCGTACCGCACAGCTGAAGTATTATACCATAAAGAATACCGAAAATCAAGCTTTTTTTATTTTTGTTGGAAAAATCTTTAAACACGGGCAAATTTAAGAAATTTATCGGTTGACAAGCCGATTTCTTATGGTATAATTATAAAAATATATAAATTATGATATGAAAGGGAGTAAATACGAATGGCATATTATTTCAAAGAGGAATCCCATACCTTTAACGACTATCTTTTAGTTCCCGGTTATTCATCGGCAGAGTGCATTCCCACGAATGTAAGCCTTAAAACACCGCTTGTAAAGTTTAAAAAGGGCGAAGAGCCTGCAATTTCTATGAATATCCCCCTTGTTTCGGCTATAATGCAGTCGGTATCGGGCGACCGCCTTGCCGTAGCATTGGCCCGTGAGGGCGGAGTTTCCTTTATCTACGGCTCACAGTCGATTGAGGACGAGGCGGCTATGGTAGAGCGTGCAAAGAGCTACAAGGCAGGCTTTGTTGTAAGTGACTCAAATGTTACTCCCGACAGCACCCTTGCCGATATTTTAGCGCTAAAGGCCAAAAACGGTCATTCCACCGTGGCGGTTACCTCGGACGGTAAATCCGGCGGCAAGCTTTTGGGAATTGTTACCAGCCGTGACTACAGGGTAAGCCGTATGTCGGAAGACACGCCTGTCCGTGACTTTATGACTCCGCTTGAGTCCCTTGTTATCGGCGATGAGGACACAACCCTTAAGCAGGCAAACGATATTATTTGGGACAATAAGCTTAATTCTCTCCCGATTGTGGATAAAAACGGTTGTCTTAAATATTTTGTATTCCGCAAGGACTATGACTCCCACAAAGAAAACCCCAACGAGCTGTTAGACAGCCACAAGCGATACATAGTAGGCGCCGGAATTAACACCCGGGATTATGAGGAGCGTATTCCCGCCCTTGTAAACGCAGGAGCCGATGTGCTTTGCATAGACTCTTCGGAAGGGTTCAGCGAATGGCAGGCACGAACCCTTAAATTTGTCCGTGAGAAGTACGGCGATACCGTTAAGGTAGGAGCCGGAAATGTTGTGGACCGTGACGGCTTTATGTTCTTAGCAGAGGCGGGAGCCGACTTTGTAAAGGTGGGCATCGGCGGCGGCTCTATCTGCATTACCCGTGAGACCAAGGGTATAGGCAGAGGACAGGCTACCGCACTTATCGAGGTTTGCGCCGCCCGTGACGAGTACTTTGAGAAGACGGGCGTTTATGTCCCCGTATGCTCGGACGGCGGCATAGTTCACGACCACCATATGACCCTTGCCCTTGCAATGGGGGCGGACTTCTTGATGCTTGGCAGATATTTTGCCCGCTTTGACGAAAGCCCCACAAACCGCATTACAATAAACGGCAATTACTATAAGGAATATTGGGGCGAGGGCTCTAACCGTGCAAGAAACTGGCAGCGTTACGATTTAGGCGGCGATAAGAAGCTTTCCTTTGAGGAGGGCGTTGACTCCTATGTGCCCTATGCAGGCAGTCTTAAGGACAATGTAAACCTTTCCCTCTCAAAGGTTAAGTCCACCATGTGCAACTGCGGTGCGCTTACTATCCCCGAGCTTCAGGCAAAAGCAAAGCTCACCCTTGTTTCGGCAACCAGCATCGTTGAGGGCGGCGCTCACGATGTTATCCAAAAGGACACCTCGGCAGGTGCTATCAAATAATTTAATACTGAATTTATCCTTATAAAACGGATAAAATAAAGGGGTCGGCAGAGTGCGAGCAAAGGTTGCTTGGATTTTGTCGGCCTTATAACATATTAAAACAAAAATTTAAGGAGGAGCTATTATGAACAAAGCTATGAAAAATACCCTTATCTGGGCAAGTGCGGCGGTTGCAGTCGGAACGGCGGCAGCGGCAGTCACCTACGGCGCTATGAAAAGCCTTGTGAAAATCGCCCTTGACCGAGAACAGCCTAAGATTTATCAAAAGCAAAAGGCAAAGCTTTCGGGCGCAGGCGGCCAGCAGGAGCTTTTTAAAGGACTTTCCGAAGCGTCGGAAAGGCTTAAAAACAGCGGTTGTGAAGCTGTAGAAATTACCGCACAGGACGACGAAAGACTTGTGGGGCATCTTCACCGCTGTGAGAATGCAAAACGCCTTATTATCGCTATGCACGGCTGGCGCTCCTCGTGGTCGAGCGATTTCGGGGTTATATCGGAATTCTGGCACGAAAACGGTTGCAGTGTGCTTTATGCAGAACAGAGAGGTCAGGGCGAGAGCGGCGGCGAATATATGGGCTTCGGACTTACCGAGAGATTTGACTGCCTTGACTGGGCAAATTGGGCAAATCAAAACGGCTTTGCCGATTTACCGATATACCTTTGCGGAATTTCTATGGGTGCTTCAACTGTACTTATGGCGGCAGGGCTTGAGCTTCCCGAAAATGTACACGGCATTATGGCAGACTGCGGCTTCACCTCACCCCACGCAATTTTTAAGCATGTTATGGAAAATAATCTGCACCTGTATTACAGAGGAA
>CACWPS010000014.1 GCA_902762875.1 Oscillospiraceae bacterium | reverse complement strand
CCTCCTGTCTGTTTTGTCTCGGCAACTTAACTGTAACACAGGATTTTCCATTCGTCACTATTTTTTTGGTTTCTGTAACACATCTATTGTAATCCTACAGAGCGGGACATCAATAAGAAGGGAAGAGCGGTTGACAAAAAGGTCATTGTATATTATAATAATTTATTTGGAAGAAGTAAAAAGAGGTAATAGCGTGAAAAATCACGCTATAAACAATATAGGGACGGCGTTCCGCTCGCCTTTTATTGCATAAAAGGCAACCGCGTAACATGCCGGTTTAATCTCCATTTGCCGCTATCCGGAGATTTCATAACCTATTTTTGCTTGCACTTTAGCGGCAGAACGGAGATTAATATGGCTAAGATAGAAAATTTAAGAAATATTGCGATTATCGCCCATGTAGACCACGGTAAAACCACCCTTGTAGACCAGCTTTTAAAGCAGAGCGGTACATTCCGTGCCAATGAGACCGTAAACGAGCGTGTAATGGACTCCAACGACCTTGAAAGGGAGCGGGGAATTACTATTCTTTCAAAGAATACAAGCGTTATGTATAACGGCGTAAGGATTAATATTGTAGACACTCCCGGTCACGCCGATTTCGGCGGTGAGGTTGAGCGAATTTTGCAGATGGTGGACGGGGTTCTTCTGCTTGTTGATGCCTTTGAGGGCTGTATGCCCCAGACGAGATTTGTGCTTAAAAAGGCGCTGGCTTTAGGCAAGAAGGCGGTTGTTGTGGTGAATAAAATTGACCGCCCCATGGCTCGTCCCCACGAGGTTGTGGACGAGGTGTTAGACCTGTTTATTGAGCTTGGCGCAGATGAGGAGCAGATTGAGTTCCCCGTTATCTTCGCCTCGGGCAGGGACGGCTACGCCACCTATTCACCCGAGACTGCGGGCACAGATATGAAGCCCCTGTTTGACGAGATTGTAAAGGAAATCGCTCCCCCCGAGGGTGATGTTGAAGGACCTACACAGATTCTTTTCACAAATATTGAGTATGACGATTATTTGGGCAGAATCGGCGTAGGCAGGGTCATAAGAGGTACTGTTAAGGTAGGCCAAACGGTAGCTCTCTGCCACAAGGACGGCACAACCTCTAATGTTAAAATTGCAAAGCTCTTTATGTACAGGGGGCTTAAGCGCACAGAGGAGGAAAGCGCCTGTGTCGGCGATATTATTCAGGTTGCGGGTATTTCCGAGCTTGAGATAGGCGAGACCGCCTGTGCCCCCGACTGTGTAGAGCCCCTGCCCTTTGTAAAGATAGACGAGCCTACTTTAGCTATGAACTTTATGGTAAATAATTCACCCTTTGCGGGCAAGGACGGCAAGTTTGTAACCTCCCGCAATCTTCGGGACCGCCTTTTTAAAGAGGTTATGACCAATGTTAGCTTAAGGGTAGAGGAAACCGATTCCGCAGATACCTTTAAGGTTTCGGGCAGAGGGGAGCTTCACCTTTCAATCCTTATTGAAACAATGCGCCGTCAGGGCTATGAGTTTCAGGTATCACCCCCCGAGGTTATTTATAAGCAGGGGGAGAACGGCGAAAGGTTAGAGCCTATCGAGCTTTTGATGGTGGAGGTGCCCGAGGAGTATGTGGGCTCTGTTATGGAGAGACTGGGTACTCGCAAGGCGGAAATTAAGAATATGGGCACCCGTGAGGGGGGGGTTTCCCACCTTGAGTTTTTAATACCCGCAAGGGGACTTCTAGGATACCGCTCCCAGTTCCTTACCGATACTAACGGCAACGGCATTATGAACCATGTTTTTGACAGCTACCAACCCTACAAGGGAGATATTGAACAGCGCTCCACAGGCTCTATTATCGCCCACGAAACGGGGGAGGCCACCGGCTACGGGCTCTTTAACACCCAAAGCCGAGGCAGGCTGTTTATAGGTGCGGGTGTGCCCGTTTACGAGGGTATGATTGTGGGCGAAAACCCGAAGAATGAGGATATTGTGTGCAATGTCTGCAAGAAAAAGCAGATGACCAACACCCGCGCTTCAGGCTCGGATGACGCTCTGCGCCTCGTTCCCCCTACAAAGCTTTCCCTTGAGCAGTCCCTTGAATTTATTAAAGAGGACGAGCTTGTTGAGGTTACACCTAATAATATAAGACTTCGCAAGCGTATTCTTAACAAGGAAGAGCGTATGAAAGCGGAGTCGAGACGTAAATAATGAACTATATTATTCTCGATTTGGAATGGGACAGCGCCTATTTCACAAAGGAAAAGAAGTTTATCAATCAAATTTTGCAGATAGGTGCGGTAAAGCTGGACGAAAATTTTAATATTACCGACACCTTTGAGGAAACGGTTAAATCGGAAATTTCAAAAAAGGTTACGGGCAGGTTTTCAAAGCTTACGGGAATCACCACCCAAATGATGCTGGCAGGCGTTCCCTTTGATACTGCGGTTGAACGCTATAATGCTTGGGCGGGGGAAGACACCGTCACCATGACCTGGAGCGATTCCGACCTTTATTCCATAAAGGAAAACGAGGAGTGTCTGCTCGGGGGCAGGAAGTTTGCAATCGAAAAATACCTTGATTTGCAGAAGTTTGTGCAAGGGGAGCTAAGGCTTGGGGGCTATGAGGATAAAAATCAGATTTCCTTAAGCGGTGCGGCTGAGCTTTTAGGCGTTAAGACCGACGGTTTGGAGCTTCACACCGCCAAGGATGACAGCCTGCTTTCTGTAGCATTACTTCAAAAATGCTATAATGAGGAGCGCTTTTCTGCCCTTATACGGGATACCGCCGACCCCGAATTTTACAAAAGACTGCGCTTTAAACCCTATAATATTTCGGATATAAATGACGAGCGGATTAACAGGAGCGATTTGCGCTTTTGCTGTGATAAATGCGGCGAAAAGGCAAAGCGCATTACCAAATGGCGCTACCGCAACCGCTGGTTTACGGCGAAATTTGAATGTAAAAAATGCGAACGGCGCTTTTGCGGCAGGGTATCCTTTAAAAAGACCTATGATGATTTAATCGTCCGCAAAAGGATAACCGAATTAAAGCCTAAGACGGAGAAGAACCAAGATGAAATGCAGTCTGTGCCCGAGACGGTGTAATGCCGAGCGCACTAATGATGAAAATTTAAACGGTTTTTGCAAAATGCCTTTGTCACCCAAGGTGGCAAGGGCTGCTTTGCATTTTTGGGAAGAGCCGAGTATCAGCGGTAAAAAGGGCTCGGGTACGGTATTTTTCAGCGGTTGTACCCTTGACTGCGTGTTTTGCCAGAATTATGATATTTCCCACGGCGGATTCGGAAAGGTTATAACTTATCAAAGATTAGCGGATATTTTTAAGGGGCTTGAAGAAAAAGGGGCCCACAACATAAACCTTGTAACCCCCACCCAATTTGTCCCCGCAATAATCCGTGCCCTTGATATTTATAAGCCTCAAGTACCTATAGTTTACAACTCGGGCGGGTACGATACCGTGGAGCAAATAAGGGCGCTTAAGGGTTATGTTGATATTTTTCTTATGGACTTAAAGTATCTCTCTATTGACCGTGCCAAAGCTTATTCGGGCGCACCCGACTATCCCCAATATGCCGTATCGGCGATAAAGGAAGCCTACCTTGGTCAGCCTGTTTGCGAATTTAGGGACGGAATTATGCAAAAGGGTCTTATCGTAAGGCATCTTTTGCTCCCTCAAGGGACCAATGAGGCAATAAGGGTTTTCGATTGGGTAAGGGAAAACACACCTAATGCCTATTTCAGCATTATGAGCCAGTATACCCCCTGCGGGAAGGCCTTAGATATGCCGATAATTAACCGCCCTGTCACAAAGCGGGAGTACGAAAAGGTTTTAGATTATATTTGCAATTCTGATTTTGAAAATGTGTATATCCAAGAGCGTGAAAGCTCGGATAAAAAATATATCCCCCCATTTGATTTGGAGGGAATATAAACAAATATTAGAAAGGCAAGCGGACTGTAGGGGAGGGTCTTAAGTGCCCTCCCGAATTTTTTGTGGTTCTATTTTAAATGTTGGGGTTTAATAAGTTTTGCCTCCCTCTGACGAGGGAGGTGGATTTTGCGAAGCAAAAGACGGAGGGAGAGAAAATGCTTTAATAAAGCTTTTTTTGACTACCCCTCAGTCACCTACGGTGACAGCCGCTGACTGCGGCGGTCTCCTCTGTCACTTCGTGACATCTCCTCACACTGTGAGGAGTCACCCCTGACAAGGGGAGCCTTGGAACACCCTAACATTTGTAAAAGAACCTTTTTTGTATAAATTCAAACGACCGTCCGTTATGTGTTTTATCAGCCTATCGGCTCGAAATCCGCCGCACCGTGCTTGCAAAGGGGGCATACATAATCCTCAGGCAGGGTGTCGCCCTCGTAAACATAGCCGCACACCTTGCAAACAAAGCCTTTCTTGCCCTCGGTTTCGGGCTTGGGCTTAACATTCTTCTGGTAATAGGTGTAGGTCATGGTCTCGGCATCCGAGATAACCCTTGCCTCGGTCACGCTGCATATAAACATACCGTGTGTGTCAAGGTCAACATACTGCTCCACCTTAAGGGACATAAAGGAGTTAATATACCGTCTTAAGAAGATAAGCCCGTTATCGCTTCTTAATTGTTCTTCACCCGCAAACTTATCGGTGTTTCTTCCGCTCTTAAAGCCGAAGTTTTCAAACACGCTGAAGGGTGCGTCAACAGACAGGCAGTTGATGTTCATAACACCCGTCTGCTTTATTATATGGTGGGAGTAATTTTCCTTGTTTATCGTAACGGCGATACGGTTTGGTGTGTTTGTAACCTGTGTTACGGTGTTTACAATAAGGCCGTTATCCTTTTTGCCGTCGTTTGAGGTAATCACATAAAGCCCGTAGCCGATGTTAAACAGAGCGGTTAAATCATTCTTGTCGGCGGTTTCGCCGTCCTGTGCGATATAGTCCCTGCAAAGCTCGCTTACCAGTGCTTCAAGCTGTTCGCTGCTTTCTGCGCTTAGTGCAGATTTAATGGTGACGGTAGGCTCTAAAAGGGTAAGCTTTTTAGAGTCGGCAAGCATATTCTTCATAACCTTTGCCGCCATGGGTGCCCAAGAGCCGTTTTCCATAAACGCTACGGTGCGGTTTTGGTAGCCCCGCTCGGTTAAATGCTCGATAAAGTCCCTCATAAAGGGGAAGATTCCCGCATTGTAGGTGGTGGTTGCAAGCACAAGCTTGCTGTAACGGAAGGCGTTTTCCACCGCTTTAGCCATATCACAGCGGGCAAGGTCGTGAACTACCACTTCGGGACAGCCCTTTGCCTTTAAGCTCTCGGCCAACTTTTCTACTGCCTTTGCGGTGTTGCCGTAAACCGAGGTGTAAGCGATAACTATACCCTCGGTTTCGGGGGTGTAGGAAGACCATATGTTGTAAAGGTTAATATAATAACCTAAATTTTCTTTTAAAACAGGACCGTGCAGGGGGGCGATAACCGAAATATCAAGTCCCGCCGCCTTTTTAAGCAGGGCTTGTACCTGAGCGCCGTATTTGCCTACTATACCTATATAATAGCGGCGCGCCTCGTCCGCCCAGTCCTCGGTCACATCATTGGCCCCGAACTTGCCGAAGCCGTCGGCTGAAAAGAGCACCTTATCTGTGCTGTCATAGGTGACCATAACCTCGGGCCAATGCACCATAGGTGCGGTTACAAAGGTAAGGGTGTGCTTTCCAAGTGACAGGGTATCCCCCTCGCCGACAACAATCCTGTTATCGGCAAAATCGGTGCCGAAGAACTGCTCCATCATATTAAATGCCTTAGCCGTGGCTACAACCGTGGTGTTGGGATTAAGCTTCATAAAATTGAATATGTTTGCCGAGTGGTCGGGCTCCATATGCTGGATTATAAGGTAATCCGCCTTTCTTCCTCCTAAGGTCGTCTCAATATTATCAAGCCATTCGTGGGTAAAGCGGGCGTCCACCGTGTCCATAATTGCGATTTTCTCGTCAATAATAGCGTAGGAATTGTACGCCATACCGTTTTCGACCTTATACTGTCCCTCAAACAAATCAATTTTGTGATCGTTTACTCCTATGTATAATATATCATTAGTCACCGTCATTGTAATAACTCCTTTCAAATAATATGTAAATTATACTATAAATTCCTTTGTATTACCACTATAAAATATTAACAATTTAAAAAAATTTAAAAAAATTACAAAAAGGGTTGCAATTTTGTAACCTTTTTGTTATAATATCCTTCGAAATGATTACAAAATGTAATTTTTAAGGAGTGACCTTTATCTTTAAGGAGTTTTTTAGTAAAGAAATCCTGACAGAAAAGCTGTCCCAATATAATATATTTAAGCGTGTTTTCGAGTTCGTTAAAAACAACCGCCTTTTTGTAAGGGCGGGCTCTCTTTGTCTTGTGGGTATGCTGGCGGTAGGTGTCAGCATTGTGTCGGTAGGCATAACCTTAGGCTTCAGGGTTAATTATGAGGGCTCGGATATTGCTACCGTAAAAAATGCTGGCGTGTTTGACACGGCTAAAAGCATTGTACTTGAGCATATGGGGAGCAAAAATGCCGACAGCGCCATTAAAACCCCCGGCTTTAAAATGACCCTTACTGTGTCGGACAGGCTTGATACCGCAATGACCCTTGCAAACGCTATAGTTGAGAATACAAACGATATTGTAGAGGCTTCCGCCCTTGTTGTAAACGGGGAATGTGTAGCCTGCGGCGATACAGAGGAGCTTAATAGTAAGCTTGAAGAGCGCCGCACCGCCTTTGAAACGCAGGGAGCGGAGAACAGCTCGGAATTTACCGAAAATGTAACCCTTCAAAAGGGATATTATTTAAGGTCCGAAATTTCGGATTCTAATAAAATTGAGGCGGCAATTCAAAATATAGGGGTAAAGACCGTATCGGTTATCACCTCTGATGTTGAGATAGCCTATTCAAAAAAGACGGTTAAGACAGCGGAAGAGTATGTAGGCTATTCCAAGGTTACCACTGAGGGCCAAAACGGAATTTCCCGTAAAACCGAAAGCGTTGAAATAGTAAACGGTGAGGAAATCTCCCGCACCCAGCTTTCAAGCGAGGTTATAAAGGAGCCTGTAACCGAGGTTAAAACCGTAGGCACCGCCAAAACCAAGGCAAGTGCGGCACAGCGCTCGTCTGAACGCAGTGCGGGCTTTATATGCCCTCTTAAAAGGGGCAGTTTCACCATAAGCTCCTATTACGGCGACGGCAGAGGCCATAAGGGTATGGACCTTGCCGCCGATAAGGGCACCCCTATTTACGCAGTAGCAGACGGCACGGTCACATCTGCGGGATACGACAGAAATTACGGCTACAATGTTGTTATTAAACATTCAAACGGCCTTAGCACAAGATATGCCCACGCAAGCAAGCTTTGTGTGAGCACAGGTCAGACGGTGTCTCAGGGTGATGTTATCGCCTATGTGGGCAGTACGGGAACTTCAACGGGCAACCACCTGCATTTTGAGGTGATGGTAAACGGAAACCGTGTCAACCCGATTTCCTATATAGGACTTGATTAAAAGCTAAAAAAGCCTCCCTTGTGTAAAGGGAGGTGGCACGGCAAAGCCGTGACGGAGGGATTGTGATACGGTACAAAACAATCCCCCAGTCTCGCATTGCTCGACAGCCCCCTTTGCACAAGGGGGCCTTATTTTTTATACAATATGTTAACCGTTTTGCGAGTTATACTCTTCCTCGGATAAAAGATAGCTTGAAATTGCGTAAACCGTTTGACCGTTAAAGGTAAGCTTCGCCCAGCCGTTTGTATGCTTGCCTATAAGCTCGGCAAATTCCCCCTTTTTAAGGGTATATATCACCTCGGAATTCAGGGTGGTTGGTGCTGTGCGGAGATTTGTTTCGGTTTTCGCAGTCACTCTGCCCGAGGCGGGGGAGAAGCCGTCCGAAGCACTCTCGGTTTTTGAGGAAGTGCTGTTTACCTCGGTAGTAAGCAGACTTGTTTTTGCATAAGCGGTTCTGCCGTTATACGAAAGCTTAGTCCAGCCTGTGGGACTTACCCCTACACGGGTTACAAACTCGCCGTTTTACCCCTACACGGGTTACAAACTCGCCGTTTTTAATGGTGGCGACAATTTCGCTGTTGGTGTTGGGCTCTGCACGCAGATTGGTTTCATCCTTTGCGGTGACCTCGCCCTCTGCGGGGGAGAAACCGTCCGAAACAGAGGTGCTTTCCTGTGGCTTGTAGCTTTTATCGGTTGTAAGATAGCTTGTTATTGCGTAAACGGTTTTGCCGTTTAGCTCAAGCTTAGACCAGCCGTTACTGCCTGTTGCCGTGCGTTTTAAAAACTCGCCGTTTTTAAGGGTGCCTACAATGTTGCTTTTGGTGGTCGCCCCGTCACGGAGGTTTGTCTCAATCTTTGCGGTTACCTCATCGGAAACGGCGGTGTAGATATTATCGTTTGCAGTGGGAGCCTTGGCATCTTTAGGTCTTGCATCGGGGTTTTTAGCCGCCGCCTTTTGCCTTGTGAAATAGGAAACCGACATATCCGTATTGCCCGAAATACCGCTTACAGTGCCCTTATCGGTATACTGCCACATATCGTACTTACCGCTATAGTCGGGTGTTGAAGTTTTAGGATAGGGAACATCGGGGTAGCGGGCAACCCAAACGGAATAGGTGTTTTCAATCCTCGGGGTGTCCCAGTAAAGGGAATTATCAAGCTCGCTTTTTGCGGAATATAACATTCCCTCGTATCCTTTTTGCTTTACATACTGCAAAAAAGCAAGGGCGTTGTCGGTCCTCTGGGTATTTGATATGCCGTACATACGGCTCTCTGCGTTTTTAAAGCCCTCGCAGTCATACACGACGGGGTAGGAAATGGGATAACCCTCTATGGCCGAAATCGTCCATTCGGCTTCCTCTAAGGCTTCGGCGGTAGTTGTTGCGGTGGAGAAAAAGTAGACACCCACAAGCACGCCCGCCTTATCCGCCTGCTGAATATTGTAGTCGGCGCAGTCGTCCTTATATATAACCCCGTTTTCGCCCCGAAAGCCGATTCTTATAATCGCAAAGTCTATTCCCGACTTTTTAACCTTCGCCCAGTCGATTTTTCCCTGCCATTTGGAAACATCGACCCCGTTTGCCTTACCCTCTTTAATTACCAATTCCTCGGCCTTAACCGCCGTGCCCGATTCGGTGCCTAAATCAATGTTTTCAGGGTCTAAAGCATCGGTCTGCTCATTATTTGCAGGGGATGAGGGTAAATCGGAAGTGTTGCTTTCGGTGTCCTTTTCCTTGCAACCCGCCGCCGAAAGCGTAAGCACAAATACGGCGGTAAGGCAAAGCAGTTTTTTAAGAAATTTGTATTTATTCATAATTAACCCTCGTTATCAACCGACTTTGCACGGGCTTCAAGGTCAAGGGAATTTATAACCTCAAGGGTGTTTTTAAAACCCTCTTCAACATAAAAGGATTCCCTTAAGTATTCATAATCTTTATCAAAGCCCGAAATATCTAAGGTGCAGTAAAGCTCGCCTGTAATGCTGTTTGCCGTCGCAGAGGAAATATCCTTAAGATATGCCTCTTTAAGCCGTGTAAGCTCTGCGGGGGTGAGATAAAGCCCATCTACCGTGTTCTCGTCTGAATAAAGGGAAATTGCGAGATTGTTTTCGGTAAAGCTGTTAAACTGCTTTTCTATGCTTGCTTTGTTTTCATCGCTCCTGTAAATCTCAAGCAGGGTATCTATATAATCGTTCAAATCCACATAAAATGCCCGCTTAAAGCTTTTTCCGTTTTTAAGGGTATAGCTTATATCAAGATAATCGTAATTATCGTTATTGGCACCATCCTGTACTATTTCGCTGTGCAGCTTGAAAATAAGGTCGGGGTCGGTAAAGTCAATCTCGTACCAGCTAAAGGAAACGGTTGCCGATTTCACCCGTTCGGCGCTTGGTATGCGGGTTGAATAACCGAAAAATCCGCCAAAGAGGGTAAGTGCGGTTAAGCTTAAGCAAACCACCGAAGCCCCGCCTATAATAAGCGATTTTTTAACCGTTTTAAAGCCTCGGTCATTAATCGCACCGAAGGTGACCGCCGCTAACAATCCCCCTACAACCGTGAAAATCCAGAATATAAGGTTTATATTGCCGTCCGAGAAAAGCACGCCCACAAGGTACGCTCCCACAATGCCGACTATTATTGCACAGACTATGTAAATAAATTTATAGGCATAGGAAACTCCGCTTTTTTCGCTCTTTCTGTGCCTGTAAAGCAGAAATACGGCAATAAGGGACAAAAGGGTAATAATAACAAGCTTCAGGGTGAAAAGCGGGTAACCGTCAACATATTTTGCCCCGCCGTCTATCAGTCCGTAAAAGTTCACAAAGGCATAATAAAAGGGACTCGAGCGTAAAATCATAGCATATTCCGAATCTGACGGGTAGCCCCAGAGATATTGCTGACAAAGTGCGGAATTTATCATTTGAACTACGATAACACCTATGTTAAAGGTTACAAAGGATATTATAAGGTCGAAAACACTGCCAGCACATACAATGAATATCATTGTAAAAGCCGCACACATAAGAAGAATTAAAATATTGCAGGCAAAGCCGGTTAAAATAAGCCTTATACTGCCCTCTACATGGTCCAGCGCCAAAATTCCCAGCATAGAAGCGTATGTAAGCACCATGGGAACAAATATGGGCAGTATGCTTGCAAAAAAGCGGGAGGCTAAAAGCTTTGTTCTCTTAATGGGTAAAGAGTGGAAAAAGTCACTGCCTGAGCGGCTGTAAAGGAATGAAAAATTGACGAAAAGATAAAGCAGAGCCGCCCCGCAGGTAATAAGCGTTACCATAAAAATAACAGCCGGTGCGATTCCGTCAAAATTATAGACATTATAGCTTTGGATTATTAATCGCCTGTTGATGCTTGTGATTACATACCCCGGGCAGAGAAGCAGCATAAATACCGTCATTAACACGGTAAGCCCCATAGTCCGCTTAACCGAATACCTGTAAAGCCTTAAGGACGGGTGGAATTTAACTGATGATGCTTTTGCTGTCATACCCCGTCACCCCCAATTCATAAACAAACATTTCTTCAAGTGTAGGTTCTATACATTCCGCAAAAATCGGTGAAAGGCGGTTTATATACGCCATAATTCCGTCCTCTTCGCCCCGTACAATCATAGTTATAAGAGAGCCGCTCCGCTCGATTTTAAGCACATCAAGCCCCGAAAATACCGAAAGCTCGGGTATACGCTCAAAGGCGGTCTGTACCTTGTGAAGCTTGCCCTTAAGGGTTTCTATCGGGTCGCTGAAAATTATATTGCCGCCGTGAATAAGTCCCACGCTGTCGCACAAATCTTCAAGCTCCCTTAGGTTGTGGGAGGCGATAACCGTGGTCATAGAGCGGTTTTCCGCTCCCTCTATTAAAATGCTTTTAAGCACCTTTCTTATAACGGGGTCGAGCCCGTCAAAGGCCTCGTCAAGCAAGAGATATTTTGGCGACGAGGCGATAGCCATAATAAGCGCCGCCTGCCTTTGCATACCCTTTGACATTGTGGCGATTTTTGCCTTGTAGTCAAGGGGGAAAATTTCGAGAAGCCTGTTATAAAGCTTATTATCAAAATTAGGATAAACCGTACGGTAAAGTCTGGCGGTTTCCTTTATGGTTGCGTGGGGTAAAAAATAGGGTGTGTCGCCCAAATAGGCAATTTCGGTTTTCTTGCGGAAATTGTCGAAAATTTTCTCCCCGTCCGCAGTAATTTCGCCCCCGTCGGGAGTATAAATACCCGTCGCCAAGCGCAAAAAGGTGGATTTGCCCGAACCGTTTGAGCCCACAAGCCCGTAAATAGAGCCGTCGTTAATACTTAAATCAATATTATCAAGCGCCTTTTTACCGTCAAATATTTTAGTAAGCTTAGCCGCTGTAATCATTTTTCCGCCTCCCTGTCACAGCAGATTTCTTCAACTATTTCTTTAAGCTCGGCTTTGGTCATACCAAGCTCGACCGCAGATTGAACCGCCGCCCGAAAATCCTTTTTTGCCGCCTTAATAACGGCTATGTCCGCTGCGGCATCATCCGAAAAGAAGGAGCCCTTGCCCTTTACCGAGTAAATAACCCCCGCACTCTCAAGCATCTGATATGCCTTTTGTATGGTGTTGGGATTGACGCAAAGCTCTAATGCCAACTGCCGAACGCTTGGCAGTTGGTCTCCCCCTTTTGAAAGCCCTAACGCCTTCATACGGATAAAGCCGTTTACAATCTGGTCGCAAATGGGAACGCCGCTTTTATAATTTAGCTGAAGCACAGGACACCTCCGAAAAATTATTTCAAACTGTACTAATACCTATAGTACAGATAAATCATACACTATATTTCCCCCTTTGTCAACATTATTTTCATTGATTTTTGCTCTTGAAAAAGACTTTTTATGATGTATAATATAAATTTGGAAATTGTTATAATTAAGGGGTTTTATTGTGGACTCATACAGCTTTTTATTATCATTGGCATTAATTTTACTCTTCACCAAAATTTTCGGAATTGCCTCGGCCCATGTGCATCTGCCTCAGGTGGTGGGTGCGCTTTTGGCGGGTATTATTTTGGGACCCAGCGGTATAGGTATTTTACACCAGTCGGACTTTCTTGTAAAAACCGCCGAAATAGGGGTTATTATGCTTATGTTTATTGCGGGTATCGATACCGATATAAACGAGCTTAAGCGCACAGGCCCTGCCGCCTGCCTTATCGCTGTAATGGGTGTGTTTGTGCCGATTATCGGGTGCGGCGGCGTTTATTATCTGTTTTTCGGGAGCGGCTTTAATCAGTTGAATATGCTAAAGGCGGCCTTTGTAGGGGTTGTGTTTGCGGCAACCTCGGTAAGCATTACGGTTGAAACCCTAAACGAGATGGGTAAGCTTAAAACCCCTGTGGGCACAACCCTTTTGTCCGCCGCAATTATTGACGATATTATAGGTATTGTGGTATTAAGCGTGCTTTCGGCTATGGGGGACAGTACCGTAAACCCCGGTGTTACGGTGCTTAAAATTCTCGCATTTTTCGTCTTCACCTTTGTTGTGGGCTTTATTGTATATAAGGTATTTAAAAAGGTTACCATACACCACGAAACAAGCCGCCGTGTAGCCGTTTGGGCGCTGGCGTTCTGCTTTATTATGTCCTACTGTGCCGAAAAGCTGTTCGGGGTTGCCGATATAACCGGCGCTTACTTTGCAGGTGTAATTCTTTGTAACCTTACTAAGTCAAGGCAGTATGTTGCAAAGAAAATCACCGCCGCCTCTTACCTTGTGTTTTCTCCCGTTTTCTTTGCTAATATCGGCCTTAAAACCGACCTTTCGGGAATTAATGCGCATATTTTGCTTTTTGCTTTGGTGCTGGCGGTTATGGCGGTTCTTACAAAGATTGTGGGTTGCGGGGTTGCGGCGAGGGTTACAAAAATGAGCAACCGAGACTCCCTTGCAGTAGGTATAGGAATGGTTGCCAGAGGCGAGGTGGCGCTTATGGTCGCCCAAAAGGGAATAGACGGCGGCTACATAGATTCCTCTGTGTTCCCTGCAATAGTGCTTTGCGTGGTTATAGCCGCACTTATAACCCCCGTGCTTTTGAAGCTGTCGCTTTCCAAAGGCAAAGTGCCTGATTCGACTCCCGTCAGCCTAAAACAAATATAAAAAAATACTTGACAAATTAAGCTTTCGGTATTATAATTCTTTTGTTGCAATCCAAAGACAGCAGGTGACCGTTTCGGTCGTAAGTTTATCGCCTGCCGAGGTGTGCGCTTAAATAATTCGTTTATTTACGCCCGTCCTATGTCTTTGGACGGGCTTTAAGTTTTTTTCGGAGGTGAAATTAATGCCTAACGCTTCTGTTTTAGAGAAAAAGCAACAGCAGGTTGCCGCTCTTGCGGAAAAGATTTCGGGCGCTGTTACAGGCGTAGTTGTTGACTACAAGGGTATCAATGTTGCCGACGATACTGCCCTTCGTAAGGAGCTTCGTGAAAACGGTGTGGACTATTTCGTTGTTAAGAACACGATTTTAGGCCGTGCTATTGAGGGAACCTCTGTTGAGGGAATGAAGTCGGTTTTAGAGGGTACTACCGCTATCGCTCTGTCCAAGGAGGACTATACTGCGGCGGCGAGAATACTCTGCAAATTCGCCGAGGGTCACGATAACTTTAAGGTTAAGTCGGGCTTCCTTGACGGTGAAGTAGCTGATGTAGCTACAATCGAGTCTCTTGCAAAGCTCCCCAGCAAGGAGGTTCTTCTTGCAACGGTTTGCAGTGCATTCCAGGCTCCTATTGCGGCATTTGCCCGTGCTGTACAGGCAATCGTCGATAAAGACGGCTCCGCTGATGCGGAATAATTATTAAATTAAAAAATATTAATGGAGGAATTTAAAATGGCATCTGAGAAAATCACAGCTATGATTGAAGAGTTAAAGACTCTTACAGTTCTTGAGCTTTCTGAGCTCGTTAAAGCAGTAGAAGAGGAGTTCGGCGTATCCGCTGCAGCAGCAGTTGCAGTAGCAGCTCCGGCAGCAGGCGGCGCAGCAGCAGCTGAGGAGAAGACCGAATTTGACGTTGTTCTTAAGGAAGCCGGCGCTGAGAAGATTAAGGTTATCAAGGCTGTTCGTGAGATCACCGGTCTTGGACTTGCTGAGGCTAAGGCTATCGTTGACGGCGCTCCCAAGACCCTCAAAGAGGCTGTAGCTAAGGAAGAGGCTGAAGCTATGAAGGCTAAGCTTGCCGAGGTTGGCGCTACTGTTGAGCTTGCTTAATTAAGCGGCAAAATTAAAAAAAACAAGGCTGTTGCTCGTGTGTTCTGCACATCTGCAACAGCCTGTTTTTATACTATTTTATTTTGCGGCTTGCCCGCTAAAAACGCCCTTATATTATCCTCCACTATCCCTAAAAGCCGCTTTCTTGTGGCCAAGGGTGCCCAGGAGGTGTGGGGCGTTATTATTATATTAGGCGCTGTTTCGAGACGGCTGTTTTTACTTTGGGGCTCCGTTTTTAAAACATCCACCGCCGCACCCGAAAGCTTGCCCGTACTTAGTGCATTATAAAGCGCATCCTCGTCCACCGTGCCGCCTCTTGAGGTGTTGATAAAAAATGCCCCATCCTTACATTTATTAAAGGCTTCTTTATTCATCATATCCTTACTCTGCTCGTTTAAGGGGCAATGGAGCGAAATAATATCGCTTTCTTTAAGCAGGGTATCAAAATCCACAAATTCCGTCTCGCCGTTTTCACGGACGGTTCTTGTGTAAACAATAACATTAATGCCAAGACCCTTTGCCGTCCTTTCCACCGCCTTGCCTATACTGCCGTAGCCCACAATACCAAGGGTTTTGCCGAAAACCTCCTCGGTGGAAAAGACAAGGGGAGAGAAGACCTCCGCATTTTTCCAGCCCCCCGACTTTACAAAGGCGTCATACTGGGGTATTTTGGTGTAGTGCATTAAAATGTAGCCCATAACCTGTTGGGCGACCGCATTCGTGGAATATCCCCCTGCGTTGCATACCGTAACTCCCTTTTTTGCGGCATAGACGGTATCTATATTATTATACCCCGTCGCAAAAAGACCTATATATTTAAGGTTTGGTGCCGAGTCGAAAACCTCTTTGTCGATAATTGTCTTATTACATAATATTATGTCGGTATCCGCCGTTTCCTTTAAAAGCTCGGTACGGCTGATGTTTTCGTACTCGACAACCTCGCCGAACTGCTTAAAGGTATCAAGCGATAGGTCGCCGTTTGCTTTAAGGGTGGCGCAATCAGTTAAGAGGAGCTTCATTTTTTCGCCCGACCTTTCTTTTTGTGCCGTCAGGCTCTACAATATATGTGTTTTCAAGCTGAGAAATAAGGCTTTGCTTGTATGCCTCGATATACTCTCGGCGAAGACCGAACTGCTCTGCCTTTTCTTCTTCGGTAAGCCCCTCGGCCTTTTGCTTGCGTGCAAGCTCGTTTATGCGTTTTATCTTTTCTTCGGTCATAATCTACCTCAAATTTCGTTTCTGCCCTCTAAGGCACGGGCTAATGTAAACTCGTCGGCATATTCAAGGTCGCCGCCTACGGGTATGCCGTATGCAAGGCGGGTGACCTTAATCCCCATAGGCTTTACAAGGCGGGAAATGTAGCTCGCCGTCGCCTCGCCTTCAACCGTGGGGTTGGTAGCCATAATAATTTCACTTACTTCACCTGAGCTCAGTCTCGCCATTAATTCCTTAATTCTTAACTGGTCGGGCCCTATGCCATCAAGGGGGGAAATAACCCCGTGCAATACATGGTAAACGCCCGCATACTCCCGTGTGCGCTCAAACGCCATAACATCCTTAGGCTCTGCCACAACACATATAACCGAACGGTCACGGCGGCTGTCGTCGCAGATATCGCACACCTCTTTATCGGTAAGTCCCTGACAGACCTTGCAGAAATGGATTTTACTTCTGGCATTAACAAGGGCTTCGGCAAACTTTTCGGCACGCTCGGGGGGTTGCTCAAGAATACTGTAGGCAAGCCTTTGCGCAGTCTTTCTGCCAATGCCGGGCAGTCTTTCAAACTGGGCGATAAGCTCGGCGAGGGGTACTATATTATTAGCCATTTTTAAAACATTCCGGGCATATTAAACCCGCCTGTGACAGCGCCCATTTCGGTCTCGGAATCCTGTTTGGCTTTTTCAATAGCCTCATTGACTGCTACTGTGATTAGGTCTTCGAGCATTTCAGCATCGTCGGGGTCTACCGCCTCGGGCTTAATCTTTATTGCTTTAACGGTATGCTTGCCGTCAACCGTCACCTCAATCATTCCGCCACCCGATACTGCGGTATATTCCCTCTGTTCCAAATCTGCCTGTAGGGTTTCAATATCCGCCTGCATCTTCTGCGCCTGCTTCAGCATCTGGTTCATATTGCCGGGTCCGCCTGAGTTTGGTATTCTTACTTTCATATCTATTCTCCTTAATTAATTTCAAAATTTTTAAGCTTGTCAGCAAGGGCAGTAAGGGGGTCTTCCTTAGCAGTTACCTTTGACGGGGTGTAGGGCCCTAACTTATAGGTAGCGCCAAGCACCGTCTGTGCGGCTTTCCTTATACTGTCCTTATACATACCGTTACCGCTGTTTATAAGGGAGCGGAACTGGGTGTTGGGTGCGTCTATTAAAAGATATTGCCCCTTAATATACGCTTTTGAATCCTTAAGCACGCCCGCAATAAGGGGTGCTGAGGTTTTTAATATGCTTAAAACCTCACCCCAGTCTTGGACGGGGGTTATTTCATCGCTCTGCGGGGGCTTAGGAGCCTCGGCGACCGTCTCCTCGGGGGGCTCGGGCAGGGGAATTTCCTCGTCCTCTTCCGGCCTTTCCGCCTTTTCGGTGACAGGCTTCGGAGTTTCCTTTACGGGGGCAGTTACCTTTACCGCTCCGCTTTCAAGGGCGCTTATTCTGCGTTCCAGCGAGGCAACATCGGAGGAAAGGGCGGGATTACACAGCTTTATAACCGTCATTTCCATCTCGCAACGGCGGTTGCCGTTTTGCATACCGGCATTTGCCGATTGCAATAACGAAAGGGTGTACACTATATCCTTTATATCATAGTCCGCCGCCTGTGCTTCAAGAGCTTTCAGCTTTGAAACGGAGCAGACAATGGGCTTAGACTCACCCTTTACGGTCTTTATTATCATTAAATCACGGTAATGGGAGGTAAGCTCGGATAGGAGCCGCCCCATATCCACCGAATTGCCGTAAAGCTTATCAATAAGCATTAAAGCACCCTCGGCATTCTTTGCCTTAATATAATCTGCGAGGGTTAAAAGATAGTCGCCGCCCGCCATTCCGCAAACGCTTTCCACCGTTTCCTCGTCAATATTTTTATCTGCAGAGGCGCACAGGTCTAAAATGGAGAGGGCGTCCCTCATTCCGCCGTCCGCCGCTGCGGCGATAAGCGAGGCAGCACCCTGCGACACAGTAAGTCCCTCTTTATCGGCAATATACTGTATGCGCTCGCATATTCTCTCCGCCTCAATTCTTTTAAAATCAAAACGCTGACAGCGGGAAAGAATAGTGGCGGGGAGTTTGTGCACCTCGGTTGTAGCGAGGATAAATATAACATGGGAGGGGGGCTCCTCAAGGGTTTTTAAAAGCGCATTAAAGGCGCTTGTGGAAAGCATATGCACCTCATCTATAATATAAACACGGTACTTTGAAGAGGCGGGGGCGAAGGCAACCTGATCCCTTAGCTCCCTGATGCTTTCAACGCTGTTGTTTGAGGCGGCGTCAATCTCCACAATATCGGTGTTTTCCCCGTTTGAAACCGAAAGACAGCTTTCACAGGTAAGGCAGGGGTCGCCGTCTATAGGGCTTAAGCAGTTTATCGCTTTAGCTAAAATCTTAGCACAGCTGGTTTTTCCCGTTCCCCTTGTGCCCGTAAAAAGGTAGGCGTGCACGGTTTTGCCTGAGGCAAGCTCGTTTTTAAGGGTTTCGGTTATATGCTCCTGACCCACAACCTCGGAAAAGGTTTGGGGGCGGTATTTGCGGTAAAGCGCCTGATATGCCATATTTATACCCTCCTTTTTTGCTTCGTTACAAAAATTGCGTATTTAAGTGTACGAATGAGCCGATTTACTGCGGCGCACGGGAAGACCGCTTAATGCTGCTCGGTTCCCCGCCTGACATGGTTCACAGCGCCCCGTCGCACAGGACCCGCCCATTCGCACACCTAAACACGCAAAATTCACTTGACGAGAGTTATTTTATCATAAAAATAATATTTTTACAATACCAAACACATAAAATGTTGAAAAAAATTCATATTGTTGATATAATTAGGTTGTATAGTAAGATTGAAAGGTGTGTTTTTTTGAAAGGAATAACCGTAAATGAGCTTTTTGCAGAGAATGACAGCTTAGGCTTCGGGCTTTTAAAAACCGTAACCTACCCCTTTGAAGCGTTAAAGCTTATAAGTGATTATATTAAGAAAATAGGTCCCACCCTTGACCCCCGTATTTATGAGCAAAAGGGTGAGAATATCTGGATTGCGAAATCTGCCAAGGTTGCCCCGACTGCCAGCATAACAGGCCCCTGCATTATAGGCGAGGATACCGAGGTGCGCCATTGCGCCTTTATACGGGGCAGTGCCCTTGTGGGGAATAATTGCGTTGTGGGCAACTCCACCGAGCTTAAAAATGTGATATTAATTGATACCGTTCAGGTGCCCCACTATAATTATGTGGGGGATTCTGTCTTGGGCTCACATTCCCATATGGGTGCAGGGTCTATTACCTCTAATGTTAAGTCGGATAAAACCCTTGTTGTTATAAAATCAGGTGACGAGAGGTATGAAACAGGGCTTAAAAAAATGGGAGCGGTTTTGGGCGATTTTGTAGAGGTGGGCTGCGGCTCGGTCTTAAATCCCGGCACCATAATCGGGAAAAATACCAATGTTTACCCCCTTTCATCGGTGCGGGGAGTTGTGCCCGAAAACAGTATTTATAAAAAAGCAGGCGAGGTAGCAAAAAAGCAATATGAGTATTGAAATATGGGATGTGCTTGACGAAAACGGAACTCCCACAGGCAAAACCGCTTTGCGGGGTCAAGGCGTTTTAAAGTCGGGGGAATACCACCTTGTTGTGCATATATGGATTGTCTCGGGCAAGGGGGACTTTTTAATTCAGCGCCGTGCGGAGGATAAAAAGCTTATGCCGGGCGAATGGGCGGCAACGGGCGGAGCGGCTGTTTCGGGGGAGGATTCCTTCGCCGCCGCAAGAAGGGAGCTTTTTGAGGAGCTGGGTATAAAATCCGACGAGCAAAGCCTTAAAAAGCTTGAAAGGATTAAAAGGCGTAATTCACTCCTTGATGTTTGGGCTATAGTATGCGATATTCCCGAAAGCGAGCTTGTGCTCCAGCGTTCCGAGGTGGCAGAGGCTAAGTGGGTTACCGAGGAGGAGCTTCGGGAAATGATTGAGAACGGAAACTTCCACAATTACGGTAAAGAATATTTTGACAGTATTTTCGGAAAGATAAAAGAGCTTAGAGGTGCAGTTTATGAGTTTTGATACTAATGGCATTACATGTGTAAGATGTCACGCTTATCTTTTCGAGGATGATGATGCGGTTTACTGTCCTGTTTGCGGAGCGCCTCATCACAGGGAGTGCTATAACGAGATAGGGCACTGCGCACTTGAGGCCCTCCACGGAACGGATAAGCAGTATGATAAGCTTAAAACCGCCGAGGAAGCGTGCCCAGAAAATGAGGCGGAGAGAGAACACACGGGTGAGAATGCCGAGGGGGAAATCACCTGCCGGATGTGCCACGAAAGCTATGATTTTTCCCTTAATGCCTGTCCTAAATGCGGGGCACCTAATATCGCAAAGGCGGGGGGAAGCTTCGTAAGCTTTGACTTTTTGGGCGGTGTTCCCGCAGACTGTGATATAGGTGACGGTGTGACCGCAGAGGAAGCAAAGTGGCTTGTTGCGGCAAATACGCCAAGATATATTCCGAAATTTGCGGTGTTAAACAAAAACAACCGAACCTCTTGGAACTGGATGGCGTTTTTCTTCCCCTGCGCATGGATGCTTTCCCGCAAAATGTATAAAAGCGGGGTTGTGGCGGGGCTTTTAACCGTAACGGCATCACTTCTTTATTTGCCCTTAAGCAATGCAATTTATAATTTAGGCTATGTGGGTAACGAGACCTATACCGACATTATTAATAACGCTTTATTACACCTTTCGGATATAGGTGCGGCGGTTATGATTTTTGCCCTGATAGGCCTTGTTTTAAATTTTGCAATACGCATTGTTTCGGGAATTTTCGGCGATTATATTTACAAAAGCTATACGATAGAGACGGTAAAGAAAATCCGTAACGAGAGCGAAGATATGGATTACGATTACCGAAAAAAGGGCGGGGTTAATATGCTCCTCTTCCTTATCGGTTTTATGGCGGTGGAGTATTTACCTTCGATTATAGCTAAGTTTATGTAGGGAGAAAGGCTATGGATAAAAAAATTTGTTCCGAATGCGGAGTGGAAAATGAAGATGATTATGTTTATTGCAAGAACTGCGGTGCTCCCCTTGTGAAAAGTGAGCCTAAGGCAGAGTCGGATTTTATAGGTAATGAGGCTGAGAATAAGGCCGATACCGATGGAACCCAAAGCGGTTATACCCCGCCCTACGGCGAAACCCAAGGTTCACCCTACAATACCTATACCTCTTATGCAATAGACGGTGTCCCTGCCGAGGATGTTGCCTTCTTTGTGGGCAAAAAATCGGCGGAGATAATGCCTAAATTTTTAAAAATGGAAATTACCCGTTCCAAGGTAACCTGGTGCTGGCCTGCCGGTATTTTAGGCTATTTATTCGGACCGTTTGGGGCGGCGCTATGGTTCTTTTACCGTAAAATGTATAAAATTGCCTTACTGCTCCTTGCGGCGGGAACAGTACTTAGCTTTACAACTGCGGCGCTTACCTATGACACAAATTCCGAAAGCATAAGCAATATTTTTGAATCGATAACCGAGGGCGACCAAGAGGCCTTGCTTGACGCATTTGAAAATTTAGGTGGCAGTCAAACCGCACTTGACCTTTTGGCTTCGGGACTCAATAACCTTGCACGCCTTGCCACTTGTGTGCTTTCAGGACTTTTTGGATTTTACGCATATAAGAATCATTGCGTAAAATCTATAAAGGGCTTTTTGCAAAACGGAATCGACCAGAGGTATTACCGAATGGGACTTTCTTCCTTAGGCGGGGTCTCGGGGGGAATGTTAGCAGTAGGCATTATTTCGATGGTAGTAATTAATAATATAGCATCCACAATCACGGTTTTACTTTCTGCACTTTAAAATAAAAAAGAGGAGAAAAATTTATGAAAATCAAAAAAGCGATTATACCCGCAGCAGGTCTCGGCACAAGAGTGCTTCCTGCATCTAAGGCTATGCCTAAGGAGATGCTCCCCATTGTGGATAAGCCCGCAATACAGTATATCGTTGAAGAGGCGGTAAATGCGGGAATAACCGATATTCTCATAATTACCAACCGAGGCAAGGGTATTATAGAGGACCATTTTGACCATTCTATTGAGCTTGAGGCAATGCTTGAAAGACGGGGCAACACCGAGATGCTTGAAACCCTTAATAAGGTTGCAAACCTTGCAAATATATACTTTATACGCCAAAAGGAAACCAAAGGCCTTGGCGATGCGGTGCTTCGTGCTAAGAAATTTGTGGGGGACGAGCCCTTTGCCGTCCTTTACGGCGATGATGTTATAGTGGGCGAAATCCCCGCTATAGGCGAGCTCTGCGAGGCTTACGAAAAATACGGCAAAAGCGTTGTGGGAATAAAGGAAGTTCCCGATGAGCTGGTTGTTAAATATTGTTCATTAAAAACCGAAAGAATTGACGATAAAAATTTCGCAGTCAGCGATATGATTGAAAAACCCAGCCTTGATAAGAAATTTTCAAATTACTCTATCTTAGGCCGCTGTGTGCTGGACAGCGAGATTTTCAGCATCTTAGAGCGCACCCCTTTAGGCGTGGGCGGCGAGCTTCAGCTTACCGACGCTATGCGGGAGCTTGCGGTGAAATACGGTATGATAGGTGTCGATTTCAGCGGCATACGCTATGATATGGGCAATAAATTCGGTATGCTTAGAGCGAATATAGAGGTGGGGCTTAATCACCCCGAAATTAAGGAAGAGTTAAAGAATTACCTTAAGGAGCTTGTAAAAACGCTGTGATAAGCTATACTTCCTTGTTTCTTGACCTTGACGATACCCTGCTTGATTTTAAGAAGGCAGAGGCATACGCTGTACGCAAGGTGCTTAAAAACAACTCCCTGCCCTTTGATGATGAGGCGGTACGCACCTATTCAAAGATAAATAAAGGCTTTTGGGAAAGCTTTGAACGGGGCGAAATACCTAAAAGCGAGATTTTCACAGGGCGTTTTAAAAGGCTTTTAGAGTTTTTCGGCTGTAAGGGCGACCCCGCCGCACTCTCAGCTGAGTACGGCAGGGGCCTTTCGGAAGGATATTTTACCGTTGACGGAGCGTTTGACATTCTCAATTATTTGAGGGATAAGGGCTATAAGCTTTACGCCACAACAAACGGACTTTCCACCACCCAGTACCGCCGCATAGAGGGCTCGGGCTTAGCACCTTATTTTAACAGGGTTTTTGTCTCTGAGGATTCCGGCTATCAAAAGCCCGAAAAGGAGTATTTCGACTATATTATTGAGCATATTCCCGAAAAGGACAGGGGAAAAATCCTTATTATAGGGGACTCCCAGAGCTCGGATATTTTGGGCGGAAAAAATGCGGGAATTGATACCTGTTGGTACAATCCCGCACATCTTCCTAAAAAATATAATTCAAAATATGAAATTTCTTCCCTTGAAGAGTTAAAAGAAATACTTTAGCTTCTTGTAAAGCCGATTAGCTTAAGCCATTTTTCAAGGCTTGTAAGCCAGTTGCCCACATGCTCGATTTTTTCGTTCATATTGCCGTTGGTTTGCGCATCGCCTGTTGAAAGACCGTGGGCACCGTAAGGATAAATGTGAAGCTCAAAGGGAACCTTGTGTGCGCTCAATGCTTCGGCATAAAGCATACTGTTCATAACAGGTACTAAACCGTCCTCTGCGGTGTGCCATATAAAGGCGGGGGGAGTGGTGTCCTTAACATTCTTTTCGCAGGAGAAATATTCCCTTTCTTCGGGGGAAATATCGGTTTTTCCAACCAGATTGTGAATACTTCCCTTCTCTGCGTGCGAAGGGTCGGCTGTGATTACGGGGTAGCAAAGCACAGAGGCGTTTACCGACTTGCTTTCGGGGAAAACCTCCCTTACTTCCTTACAGTCGAACATTGTGGAATAATGGGCGGCAAGGTGACCGCCGGCGGAAAAGCCGATGATTGCGATTTTTTCGGTGTCGCAGTTCCAAGCGTCTGCATTTTTGTATATAAGCTCCATTAACGCCGCAACCTCACGAAGCTGGGTGGGGAAACGGTGGGGGTTAACAGAATATGTGATAGTAAAAACATTGTAACCCTGTGGTAAGAACTGCAAAGCGATAGGCTCTGCCTCCCGCTGGGAAGAAAAAGCGTATCCGCCGCCGGGGCAGACTATCATACAGGGCCTTTTGTCATTCTGGCGGCCCATTTCGGTCAAATTAAAGGGAAGATACATTTCAACCGTCGGGTCACAGTTGTCCTCTCCTAAAAACGGGTAGTAATCCTTTAAATGTAAAACTTCGCATTTCATAAATATTCACCCTTCCTTTTTTCATATATTAGCACGCTGAAACTGTGCTGTCAATAAGAATTTAATTTCAAAAGGAGCAAAAATATATGTATCCGTTATTATTAAAACCCGCCGTTAAGGACTACCTTTGGGGCGGAACAAGACTAAAAACCGAATATAAGTATGAGACCGAGAAGGACATAGCTGCCGAGGCTTGGGTGCTTTCCTGCCATAAGGACGGGGCAGATACCGTAACAAACGGCGACCTTGCAGGCAAAACGCTTTCCGAGGTTATCGAGCTTTGGGGGGATAAGGCGATAGGCAAAAAGGCGGCTGAATTTCCCTACTTTCCCCTTTTAATAAAGCTTATCGACGCTAAGGACCGTCTTTCGGTTCAGGTTCATCCCGATGATGAATACGCCCTTAAAAACGAGGGTGAGTTCGGCAAGACCGAGATGTGGTATGTTGTTGACTGCGACGAGGGTGCCGAGCTTATCTACGGCTTTAACCGTGAGGTTTCAAAGGAGGAGCTTGAACAGAGAATTAAGGATAACACTCTTCCCGAAATCTGCAATTATGTTCCCGTTCATAAGGGTGATGTTTTCTTTATCTCGGCGGGCACGCTCCACGCAATAGGAGCAGGGATACTGATAGCCGAGGTTCAGCAGAACTCAAACACCACCTACCGAGTTTCGGATTACGGCAGACTGGGCGCTGACGGCAAACCCCGTCCTTTACATATTGAAAAGGCTCTTGAGGTTACAAGCCGTACAGAGCCTAAGGTTCCCTACGGCAATGTGGGCGAAATAAGGCAGGAAAAATACGGAACCGTAAGGAAGCTTGCCTCCTGCAATTTGTTCACCGCCGAGCTTTTGACCCTTGACGGGGAAACCGAGCTTTCTTTAAGCGACAGCTTTATTTCACTTCTTGTCTTGGACGGCGAGCTTAATCTCCGGTGGAACGGCGGCAGCATTTCCGCAAAAAAGGGCGGAAGTATCTTTATTCCCGCCGATTTCGAGGTTAAAATCTCGGGCAAGGCCGAAATTTTATACAGCAGAGTATAAAATTTTTGTTAGTGTCGATAAACTGTATTTAGCCTCCCTCTGACGAGGGAGGTGGCACGGCTTTGCCGTGACGGAGGGAGAGAAAATGCTTTAATAAAGCCTTTTCTGACTACCCCTCAGTCTGCTCCGCAGACAGATCCCCTGACAAGGGGAGCCTAAAACAAGCTTTATTGACAGACTGTGAAATTTTCGGAAATTTTCGTATTTAAAAATATTTTTGTTGACATATGCATAGAATTTGGGTTATAATCTAAAATCGATAGGTTATGACTAAAATTATCTCGGGACTTCACATTAGTCCAAATAACCGCAATGTGTTTAATAAGGAGGGTTCGTAAATGAAAAGGACATATCAGCCTAAGAAGCTTCACAGAAAAAAGGAGCATGGCTTTTTAAAGAGAATGGCAACCTCTAACGGCCGCAAGGTGCTCGCACGCCGCAGAGCAAAGGGCAGAAAGCAGTTGACATACTAAAGCCACTTCAATGTGGCTTTTCCTTTTATTAAGGCTATGGGTATTATAGTAAAACTGAAAGAAAATTACAGCTTCCGCCGTGCTTATAAAAAGGGAAAATCCCTTGTTTGCCCTTACTTTGTTATTTATGCGGTCAAAACCCGCAGGGGAGTAAGGCTTGGCATAACGGCGGGGAAGAAGCTGGGCTGTGCGGTAAAGCGTAACCGTGCAAAGCGGGTTATAACCGCCGCATTCAGGGGGTGCTTGCCAAATATTCCCTCGGGATACGATTTCGTAATAGTTGCAAGAACCAGGATACTTGACATTAAAAGCACCGCCGCCGCGGCGACAATGAGGTCGCTTTTAAAATCGGCGGGCATATGGAGCGAAGCAAAAGAAAATGAGCAGGCTACTGATAAGCTTGATTAAATTTTATCAAAAAAATATCTCGCCGCGCAAGATTTCCTGTTGCCGATTTACCCCCACCTGCTCCGCCTATGCGATTGAGGCGATACAAAAAAGAGGGGCAATAGTCGGAACGGCGCTTAGCATTTGGAGAATTTTAAGGTGCAACCCCCTTTGTAAGGGCGGTTATGACCCCGTCCCCGAAAAAAGATGCGGCAAAATGTAAAAAATTATTTAAACAATAACCGTTGCCGTACAATACGGCGCGAATGGACGGTGTATAAATGCAAACATTATTTAATATCATCAATATACCTTTAGGCTGGGTGCTGGAATTTTTGGCAGGAATTTTCGGCGGTAATTTCGCCGCTTCTGTTTTTGTTTTCACCCTTTTGGCAAACTTAGCCTTTATACCACTTACTATTAAAAGCCAGAAGTCCTCGGTTCAGCAGACCAGGATTAAACCCAAGCTTGATGAGCTTAAAAAGCGCTACGGCGACGATAAGCAGAAATACAGCGAGGCTATGCAGCAGCTTTACCAAGAGGAAAATGTCTCTATGTCGGGCGGCTGTCTGCCTATGATTATCCGTCTCGTGGTTATGATGAGCATATACTGGCTCATTATGTCGCCGCTTACCTATCTTCTTCATATTGATTCGGCGACAATTTCCGATGCGGCAAGTCAGCTGGGCCTTGCCGCAAATGCCAGAAGTGAGCTTCAGATTATCGAGGCGGTACGCAACGGAAGCCTCAGCGTCCCCGAAATTGCAAATAAGCTTAACACCTTAAACTTCAATTTCTTTGGAATTGATTTGACCCAGACCCCGAAATTTTCCTTTGATATTTTCCATGATATAAAGCCTATCTGGGCAATGCCTATAATTGCATTTTTAGCACAGATGCTTACAAGCGTGCTTTCTACCATGATGCAAAAGAAAATTAATCCCGATGCGCCTAATATGATGGGTATGATGCTTACAATGCCCTTAATATCGCTGTTTATCGGATTTTCTCTGCCCGGCGGTGTTACCTTCTACTGGGCATGCTCTTCCCTTATAGGCGGTTTTATTCAGCTTGCTGTTCAGCAACTCTACGGCCCCCACAAAATGCTCTCAAGGGAGAGACTTAAGGAATTAAATAAAGAATGTGACTTTGAGGAAACTCAAATTAAAAAAATCAGTCAGGCAAAGCTTAACGGTGAAAATGCCGACGAATAAGATGAAGGAGGGTATTTCTTGATTAAAGAAGCAAGAGGCTTCGGCAATACAATAGACGAGGCAAAGGAAAATGCAATCGCAGAGCTTAACGCTTCGGAAGAAGCAGATATACAGTTTGAGGTTATTTCAACCGCAAAGAAAAAAACCTTAGGCCTTTTCGGCGGCCGTCAAGCGGAGGTAAGGGTATTTATAGAGCTTCCCGACGAAAAGCCGAAGGCACAGAAGAAACCCGCACCCAAGGCTCAAAAGAAGGAAAATAAGCCTGCGGTGCAGAAAACCGAAACTCCGAAACCCCAGAGTAAGCCCCAAGAGCCTGCGGCACAGCCGAAAAAGTACGATATACACGACGGTTATGGCGAGGCGAAGGACGCATCGGAGATTCCTGCCGATTCAAGGGCGGGCAAGGCGGTTAAATATCTTAATACAATACTTGGAGGCCTCGGCTGTACCGATATTAAAATTAAGGTGGCAGAAAAGGAAAATGCCGCACTTATCGAGCTTGACGGCGAGGGTCTCGGCACTGTTATAGGCCATAGGGGCGAAACCCTTGATTCAATACAGTACCTTACAGGTCTTGCTGCAAATAACGGCGGCGGCTATTACAAGGTTGCGATTAATATAGGCAATTACCGTGAAAAAAAGGAAGAAGCCCTTAAAAGCCTTGCAAAGCGTGTATCTGAGCAGGTGCTTAAAACAGGTAAAAGCCGCAGTCTTGAGCCTATGAATCCTTATGAACGCAGAATTATCCACACAGCGGTTCAGGGGATTGACGGGGTTGTTTCAAACTCCTTTGGTGAAGGAGCTTCAAGACGGGTTGTAATCGCAGTGGAGGGCGGAGATATTCGTCCCCCGAGAAAAGAAAACGGCAGAAGGGATAACTATTCACGCAGACGCACCCCCCAAAAGCCTGCGCAGGACGCACCCGCAAGGGAGCCTAAGCGGGACAGCGATATGCCCCTTTACGGCAAAATAAATTAAATTCTCAATGGACATCGCATTAAAATCAGTTTGCACAAAAAGCCTCCCTTGCCTAAAGGGAGGGGGACCGCCGAATGGCGGTGGAGGGATACATTAAGCTTTTTGCAAGCCAAATCCCCCAGTCACGGCTTCGCCGCGACAGCCCCCTTTAGGCAAGGGGGCCTTTGGTTTATGCAATTTAATCATAATGCAACAACTCCGTTTTTTTTGTTGATTTTTCCGTTCCTGTTTTTAAAATCCATATTAAATCTAAAATTGATTTTTTCCCGCAAACCCCTTTGCGATGCACGCTTTACCGCATTTTTGCATTTCTAAAACCGTTTATTATGTAAATACAAATTGACAAAATGATAAAATACATTTATAATAATAGAAGTATTTTTAGTTTATTCGGTTAAACTAATAACAACAGTTAATGATTATTTTTGACGGGGAGTGCCTTATTTGGATAAATTCGTAATAAACGGCGGCAAGCCTCTTAAGGGAGAAGTTCGCATAAGCGGTGCAAAAAATGCCGCTGTGGCCATTCTTCCGGCTGTTCTGCTGTCCGACGGGCCCTGCGTAATTGAAAATCTTCCTAATATATCCGATGTTGCGACATTACTTAAAGCAATGCAAGTATTGGGCGCACAGATAAAGCTGATAAATAAGACTACTGTGGAAATTGACCCAAGGCATGTAAACTCCTTTGTCGTTTCAAAGAAGATGGCGGAGGGTATGCGAGCTTCAAGCTATTTCTTGGGTGCACTGCTCGGAAGAATGAATAAGGCCAGGGTGGCGCCCCCCGGTGGCTGTAACTTCGGTGTTCGCCCTATCGACCAGCACATTAAGGGCTTTGAGGCCTTGGGCGCTAAAATGACCATAGAAAACGGCATGGTGGACGCTAAGGCAAAAAAGCTCACCGGTTGCTCTATCTATCTTGATGTTGTGTCGGTAGGCGCTACAATTAATATTATGCTTGCCGCAGTTAAGGCGGCGGGCCTTACCGTAATTGAAAATGCCGCAAGAGAGCCCCACATAGTAGACCTTGCAAACTTCCTTAACTCTATGGGCGCTAACATTATGGGTGCGGGTACCGGCGTTATTAAGATTCACGGTGTCAGTCACCTTTCGGGCACATCCTACAGCATTATTCCCGACCAGATTGAGGCGGGGACCTATATGGCGGCGGCTGTCGCCGCAAAGGGTGATATTTTAGTCACCAATGTAACACCAAAGCATCTTGAATCGATTATAGCAAAGCTTGTGGAAGCGGGTGCTAAAATCACCGAGTACGATGAGTCGGTCCGTGTGCAGATGACCGGCAGACCCCATAAATGCAATGTTAAGACAATGCCGCACCCCGGCTTTCCTACCGATATGCAACCCCAAATGGCAACGGTATTAAGCCTTGCCGACGGCACAAGTATTGTGACCGAGGGGGTTTGGGACAGCCGCTTTAGGTATGTTGACCAATTAACCCTTATGGGGGCAGATATTCAGGTAGACGGCAAAATGGCGGTTATAACAGGTGTTAAGTCGCTTAGCGCCGCTCCTGTGCGGGCTGTTGATTTAAGGGCAGGCGCCGCCATGATAATTGCGGGCCTTGCCACAGAGGGCGTTACCGAGATTGAGGAAATAGACCATATCGACCGTGGCTATGAGGATGTTGTGGAAAAATTCTCGGCCCTCGGGGCAGATATAAAAAGGGTTCCCGTTTTTGATAATACGGTCGCACTCAAACAGGCATAAGCTATTAAATTTTGCGGGTCGGTCTTTGCCGATCCGTTTTTGTTAAGGTTCTGTTTTGGTTGTTGAGGTATTCTTCGGCTCCCTCTGATGAGGGAGCTGTCGAGCGTAGCGAGACTGAGGGAGAGAAGAGCCGAAGTTTATATATATCTTACATTTTTTCTCTCCCTCCGTCACGGCTAGCCGTGCCACCTCCCTCGTCAGAGGGAGGCTGAAATTCATATAACTCCAACATTTAATAAAGAACCTTCGTTAATGATAGGGGAAGTAAAAATGTCAAGAATATGTCCGCTTTTCAGCGGTTCAACAGGCAACAGTACATATATTGCGGGAGCCAACGGCTCCTTTTTGGTTGATGCGGGAGCGTCTTTGCGTTCGCTTACCGCCGCCCTTGAAAGGGCGGGGGGAGCGCTGACGGAAATTTCTGCAATATTTATCACCCATGAGCATTTCGACCATATTAAGGGCTTAAAGCCTTTGCTTAATAAAACAGGCCTTACGGTTGTAGCATCGGAAAAAACCCTCAAGGCGCTCATTACTGCCGACAGGCTCCCCGCAGGCACAAAAACCTGTGTTATAGACGGCGAAGCACCCTTTGAATGTAACGGGGCTGTAATTTCCCGCTTTGCTACAAGCCATGACTGCGAGGGCTCAAGCGGATATACCTTTTTAATGCCTGACGGCAAAAAAATTTCGGTCTGCACTGATTTAGGGGTTGTGACCGAGGATGTAAGAAAGGCAATTTCGGGGAGCGATGCGGTTTTAATCGAATCGAATCACGATGTGGATATGCTTAATAAGGGCCCCTATCCCCCCGAGCTTAAAATGCGTATAATGTCCGAAAAGGGGCACATTTCAAATAACGCCTGTGCCGCAGAGCTTGCAGGCCTTTTAAACTCGGGCACAAAGCGTTTTATTTTAGGGCATTTAAGCCAAAAAAATAATACCCCCTTGCTGGCCCTCTCCTCTGCCGAGGCTTCCCTTGCGGGCATTGGGGCTAAAAACGGCAGAGACTTTATTTTAAGCGTTGCAGGACCGACAGAAAACAGGGTGACCGTAATATGATAAAAATAACCGTTATTGCTCTGGCTTCACTTAAGGAAAAGTACTTAAAGGATGCGGCGGCGGAGTATACTAAGCGGCTTAGCCCTTACTGCGACCTTAAGATTATAGAGCTTGACCCTGTAAGGCTCCCTGAAAAGCCCTCTGATGCTGAAATAAATTCGGCTCTTGAGCGTGAGGCGGAGCTTATACTTAAAAAAATCCCTGCGGGGGACTATGTTGTTCCCCTCTGTATTGAGGGAAAACAGCTTTCAAGCGAGGAATTTTCAGGTGTCTTAGAGCAGGAAATGAATATCGGTAGGGGAGTTACCTTTATAATAGGAAGCTCCTGCGGGCTTGCTGATATGGTAAAGTGCCGTGCTGATTTAAGGCTTTCCTTTTCAAAAATGACCTTCCCGCATCAGCTTTTCAGGGTTATGCTCCTTGAACAGATTTACCGTGCTTTTAAGATTTGTTCGGGCGGTGCTTACCATAAATAGAAAAAAAGATAAAAAATGCTTGACCTTAGAGGTGATATGTGCTATAATGTTATCACCTCTAAAAGGTTCTTTTTTTTGCGTAAGAACCGGTTGGGCGATTAAAGCGCCGTAATGTGCTTTCCGTCGGGCGAATTTGCCGGCGGTACGGCGGTTTTCCTCAAACCGAGGGAGGCGTTTACTTTTACGGCGTCGGTTATTCGGCGTTAAAGTAAAAGCAAAAAATATTTCCGTAAAGCGGGAGGTGCCGTTATGAGAGTTAAAATCACACTTGCTTGCACAGAATGTAAGCAACGCAACTACAACACAATGAAAAACAAGAAGAACGATCCTGATAGGCTTGAGATGAACAAGTATTGCAGGTTCTGCAGAAAACACACCCTGCACAAAGAGACTAAGTAAGGGGGTATACGGATGAAAGCTTTAAACAGAATCTGCCAAGTTTTGGCGATTGTATTTGGTGTCGCATCCCTTGTACTCTTCTTCACACACTTTGCTACCGTAATAAGCGGCGGCAATGAGGTTAACTTAGTCGGTGCACAGTTAGGCTTCGGAGGAAAGGTTACCGTAGCGGGAACAGAATACAAAATGGCGAAATCCTCTGATATTCTTTTCTGCTTTATCTTAACAACCCTTTCAGCGGTTTTCGGTGTTGTTTCCTTTAAGTCGAAAAAGCTTCGCTATGCCGCACCCTTTGTGGGAATAATTGATGCGGTTTATATGCTTGTTATCGCACTTAGCAGTCCTTGGAAATTTGTTGACAAGCGTCCTCTGCCTGATGTTTCGGCTGTAAACTATGCCCCATTTGTGCTTATAACAGCAATCGTGCTGTTTGCATTTACTGCGGCGGCTGTAGCATATCTGCTTGTTGACGATTACCTTGAGGTTAAGGCGTCAAATGGTTCCAAGCTTACTATTCCGAAGCGTATCGTGCGTTTCTTCCGTGACTATAAAAGCGAGATTAAGAAAATCGTATGGCCCGGTTGGAAGGATGTCCTTAAGAACACTGTTATAGTGCTTATTATGTGCCTTATAATCGGTGCTTTGATTTGGCTTATTGATTTCGGTCTCGGTCAGCTGCTTGAGCTTATTTTAGGCGCTTAAGGCGGAGGTAGACAATGTCTGATACAAAAGAAGCTAAATGGTATGTGGTTCATACCTATTCGGGATATGAGAATAAGGTAGCAAGCGATCTTGCAACTATGGTTGAAAGCCGTGGTATGCAGGATTTGATTCAGGAAATTAAAATTCCTACCGAGACCGTTACCGAGGTTAAGGAAGACAAAAAGCGTGAGGTTGAACGCAAGATTTTCCCCGGTTATGTTCTCATTAAAATGATAGTCACCGACGACAGCTGGTATGTTGTAAGAAACATTCGGGGCTGTACGGGCTTTGTGGGACCTGCTTCTAAGCCGGTTCCCCTTACAGAAGAAGAGGTTGTCGCCTTAGGCGTTGAAAAGCACAGCGTTGAAGTCGGCTACTCTGCGGGAGATAATGTTAAAATTATCAGCGGTCCGCTTGAGGGCTATACAGGCGTGGTTAAAACGGTTGATACCGCTAATAACAGCGTTTGCGTGGCGCTCTCTATGTTCGGAAGAGAAACTCCGGTTGAGTTTGAGCTTGACCAAATCTCTTTGGACGATTAATTCATTAATACGCAGAAATGCTTATTAACGCCCTGAAAACGGGTGGTTACCCCGGCACAGGTTAGTGCCACGGTGGGAGGAGCGGAATATGACCGTTCCGCCAGGCGCTCAAAAGGCGCTGTTACCACGAATAATGGAGGTGCAAATAAATGGCTCAGAAAATCACAGGTTACATCAAGCTGCAGATCCCTGCAGGTAAGGCTACACCGGCTCCCCCGGTAGGCCCTGCTCTCGGTCAGCACGGCGTCAACATTATGGCGTTCACAAAGGAGTTTAACGAGAGAACAAAGAATGATGCGGGTCTTATTATTCCGGTAGTAATTACCGTTTACGCAGACCGCTCCTTCAGCTTCATCACAAAGACTCCGCCGGCAGCCGTTCTTATTAAGAAGGCTTGCGGTATTGAGAGTGCTTCCGGCACACCTAACAAAACAAAGGTTGCCAAGATCACCAGAGAGCAAATAAAGAAGATCGCTGAAACCAAGATGCCCGACCTTAATGCAGCAAGCATTGAGACCGCTATGAGTATGATAGCCGGTACTGCTCGCAGCATGGGCGTTGAAGTAGTCGATTAATTCTCTCTTGTGGGAGGAAAATTCCGATTTAACCACTTATTGGGAGGTAAACAATGAAACACGGTAAAAAGTATAACGACAGCGCAAAGCTTATCGAAACCGGTAAGTTTTACGATGTAGACGAGGCTGTTGCGGTAGCAGTTAAAACCGGAACCGCTAAATTTGATGAAACGGTTGAAATCCATATTCGTCTCGGTGTTGACTCACGCCACGCTGACCAGCAGGTTAGAGGTGCGGTTGTTCTTCCGAACGGAACAGGTAAAACCGTAAGAGCCCTTGTTTTCGCTAAGGGAGACAAGGCTGACGCCGCTAAAGAAGCAGGTGCTGACTATGTTGGCGCTGAAGAACTCGTAGCTAAGATTCAGAATGAGAACTGGCTTGATTTCGATGTTGTTATCGCAACACCTGATATGATGGGCGTTGTAGGCCGTCTCGGTAAGGTTTTAGGCCCCCGCGGTCTTATGCCGACCCCGAAGGCAGGTACTGTTACACCTGATGTTGCCAAGGCTGTTACCGAGGCTAAGGCAGGTAAGATTGAGTACCGTCTCGACAAGACCAACATCATTCACTGCCCCATCGGCAAGGTTTCTTTCGGCCCTGAAAAGCTTAAAGAAAACCTCGACGCTCTTATGGGAGCTATCGTTAAGGCAAAGCCTGCCGCAACCAAGGGTCAGTATATTAAGTCCTGCGTTGTAGCTACAACTATGGGCCCCGGAATTAAGCTCAATGTTGCTAAATTCGGCGCTTAAGCTTTAAAAGCTTTTTATCCGCCGCAGTAAAAATGCGGCGGATATTTGTGCCCTAAAAAAATATCTGCAATTTTTTAAAAAAAGGTTGCATTATTTGCTGTATTGGTGTATAATAATATAGCAAGAGAGATAAATTTAATATCGCGGAGTGGAGCAGCTGGTAGCTCGTCGGGCTCATAACCCGAAGGTCGTTGGTTCAAGTCCAGCCTCCGCAACCAT
>CACWPS010000013.1 GCA_902762875.1 Oscillospiraceae bacterium | reverse complement strand
CGTCGCCTTCGGCTCCTCCAATCATCCAAAGTTTTATTCAATGTAGTTTTCATCATATTTTTTTGAGAAAAGTGTAACCTATCATTGACGACTGTACAGCTTTTCGTAGCTAAAATACAAAATAATTCTTTTCTTTCGCCGTGAAAGATGATATAATAATTTGAATACTGATTTTCGGAGTGAAGTTATGAACTGGACTGAAATTACGGTTGCAGTAGCTAATAGGGATACAGATACTGCGGCGGCGATAGCCAATATGACCGTGCCCTACGGAATTTATATTGAGGATTATTCCGACCTTGAGCAGGGTGCTGAAGAAATTGCACATATTGATTTAATTGACGAGGAGTTAGTCGCAAAGGACAGGGACACCTCGGTTATTCACATTTATATCTCGGAGTGTGACAACGCCGCCGAGGCGCTGGAGTTTTTAAAGGAGCGCCTTACCGCCGAGGGGATAGGCTATAAGGTGGAGGCTGTGGGTGTTAATGATTCCGACTGGAACGAAAACTGGAAAAAGTATTTCCACGCCACCGAAATCGGCGAAAAATTAGCTATTGTACCCAGCTGGGAAAAATATGATAACAAGGATAACCGCACTATTTTACAGATTGACCCCGGTGCGGCGTTTGGCACGGGAACACACGCCACTACCTCCCTTTGCCTTGATATGCTCCAAAGCTATGTTGATGATAACACCGAAATGTTAGACATCGGTTGCGGAAGCGGTATTTTAGCGGTGGCTTCGGTGCTTTTGGGGGCAAAAACGGCGGTGGGTGTGGATATTGACGCACAATCCGTAAAAACCGCAAAGGAAAATGCAGAGATTAACAGCGTTACCGATAAAACCGAGTTTATTGTAGGCGACCTTGCCGAGAAGGTGAGGGGTAAATATTCGGTTGTATGCGCAAATATTGTGGCAGATGTGGTTATAAGACTGCTCGAAAATGTTAAAAATTATATGGAAGCTGATGCTGTTTTAATAGTTTCGGGTATAATTGATTTAAGGGAAAATGATGTGCTTGCCGCCGCCGAAAAGCAGGGCTTTACCGTGGCTGAAAAGCGGTATAAGGACAACTGGTGCGCTTTTGCACTGAAACAGGAGGATAACAATGCTTGAATTTGAGCAGTTAAGGTTGAGACTTGAGGGCAACGAAGCCGAGCTTCGTGACCTTAAGGACGCTATAGGATATGAAAGACTTAAAAGAGAAATTGACGAATTAGAGCTTAAGGCCGCCGCCCCGGGTTTTTGGGACGATGCCGAGAATTCGCAAAAAATTCTGCAAAAGACGGGCAAGCTTAAAAACACGGTGGAAAGCTATGACAGGCTCTGTTCTTCTTATGATGATTTGACAGTCTTAATCGAAATGGGGGACGAGGAGGGTGATTTATCCCTTGTGGAGGAAATCACCGCCTCTCTTGAGGAGTTCGAGAGCGGGCTTGCCTCTCAAAGACTGCAAACCCTCTTAACAGGGGAATACGATAATAACAACGCAATTCTTACATTCCATGCGGGCGCCGGCGGAACCGAGGCTATGGACTGGGTTTCAATGCTTGTGCGTATGTACACCCGCTGGAGCGAGCGGCACGGCTTTAAGGTACAGCTGCTGGACTTCCTTGACGGGGACGAGGCGGGGCTTAAAAGTGCGGTTATGCTTATAGAAGGGGATAACGCCTACGGCTATTTAAAGAGTGAATCGGGGGTACACCGCCTTGTAAGGGTTTCCCCCTTTGACGCATCGGGGAGAAGACATACTTCCTTTGCTTCCCTTGAGGTTATGCCCGAAATAAGCGACGATGCAGACATTGAAATCCGTGAAGAAGATATTAAAATGGATGTTTTCCGTTCCTCGGGTGCGGGCGGTCAGCACATCAACAAAACCTCATCAGCAGTACGCCTTACCCATATTCCTACGGGAATTGTGGTTGCCTGCCAGAACGAGCGAAGCCAGTTCCAAAACCGTGAGCAGGCTATGAAGATGTTAAAGTCAAAGCTTCTTGAAATTAAAGAGAGAGAGCATCTTGAAAAAATCGAGGATATTAAGGGCGTTCAAAAGGAAATCGCCTGGGGCTCCCAGATACGCTCCTATGTATTTATGCCCTATACCCTTGCAAAGGACCACCGCACAAGCTTTGAATCGGGCAATATTAACGCTGTTATGGACGGAGATTTGGACGGCTTTATAAACGCCTATTTAAAGGCTTCTTCAAAGGGAGAATTACAGAATGTGTAATAACGGTATGATTTCGGTTGCAATAGACGGTCCTGCGGGAGCGGGAAAAAGCAGTATTTCCCGCATTGCGGCAAAAAGGCTCGGCTTTATATATGTTGATACGGGTGCGCTTTACCGTGCGGTGGGGCTTAAGTTTTCGCTATCGGGAGCTGATACGGCGCTTAACTGCGATATTGACGGAATTTTAGCCGATACTACTGTGGATATCCGTTTTAAGGACGGGGAGCAGAGGGTTTACCTTGACGGCAGAGATGTATCAAGCGAGATACGCACTCCCGCCGCCTCTATGATGGCATCGGCTGTTTCCGCAAAACCCCAGGTGCGTGCCTTTTTGCTTGAAATGCAAAGAAAGCTTGCAAGGGAAAATAATGTGGTTATGGACGGAAGAGACATAGGTACCGTTGTTTTGCCAAATGCTAAGGTTAAAATCTACCTTACCGCCTCTGCTGAAGTGCGTGCCGAGAGACGGCTTAAGGAGCTTACTGAAAAGGGCGAAAATGTAACCTTTAAAGAGGTTTATGAGGATATGGTAAAGCGGGACTATGACGATATGCACAGGGAAATTGCCCCCCTAAAGCAGGCAGAGGACGCTGTGCTTGCAGATACTACCAACTGTAATTTTGAAGAATCGGTAGAGCTCATTTTAAAAATAGTAAACGAAAAGAGGGCGGAAAATTGAAAATAACGCTTGCAAAAACCGCCGGCTTTTGCTTTGGGGTAAACCGTGCGGTGCAGTCGGTTTACGATTTGCTTGAAAAAGGTGAAAGGGTCTGCACCTTAGGTCCTATAATTCACAACCCCCAGCTTGTTGAGGAATTAAAGCAAAGGGGAGTAAGGATTGTAGAGTCCCCCGAGGAGGTAAAGGAGGGGGAAACCCTTGTTATCCGTTCCCACGGGGTTGAAGAGAGTGTTACCGAACGGGCAAAGGAGTTAGGGGTTAAAACCGAGGATGCAACCTGTCCCTTTGTGGCAAAAATTCACAATATTGTAGCCCAAAAGGGAAAAGAGGGTTATGTAACTCTTATTGCTGGGGACGCTTCTCACCAAGAGGTTAGGGGCATTGTAGGCCACTGTACGGGAGAGGTTTTTGTCTTCTCGGGGGAGGAAGAGCTGGCAAAATTATTGGCTCAGAATGAAAATTTTGCCGAAAAAAGGGTTATTTTGGTCTCTCAAACAACATTTAATGAAAAAATTTTTATAAAATGCCGAAATATTTTAAAAAAAGTATGTACAAATGCAGAAATTTTTGATACAATATGTAATGCAACTTCTATGCGTCAGCAGGAAGCCCGTGAGCTGTCCGAAAAAAACGATGTGATGGTTGTCATCGGCGGAAGGCACAGCTCGAACACAGCAAAGCTTTATGATGTGTGCAGGGAAAAATGCGGCAGAACCTATCTTGTTGAAACAGCGGCGGAGCTATCCGAAATTGATTTTACAGGTTGCGGTTCGGTGGGAGTTGTTGCAGGCGCATCTACGCCCGCAGGTATTATAAAGGAGGTTATTAAAACCATGTCGGAAAATTTACAACCGGTTGAAGAACAGGCGGAGGTAAAAGAACCTGTTCAAAAAAGCTTCGAGGAAATGACGGATGAGGAAGCATTTGAGGCTTCTCTAAGCGGATTAACAGGCGACCAGAAGGTTTGCGGTACCGTTATAGATGTCAAGCCTACCGAGATTACGGTAGACATTGGCAGAGGAGTAACGGGCTATGTCACCGCAGACGAGTTCTCTAATGAGCCTGATGTGAAGCTTATGGATGAAGTTAAGGCGGGCGATAAGCTTAATCTTATCATCATGAAAATTAATGATATGGAAGGAACCGCAATGCTTTCAAAGCGCCGTTACGATGCTATCGCCGGTTGGGACAATATTGTTGCCGCCAAGGATTCGGGCGAAATCGTTACAGGCTTTGTTAAGGATGTTATTAAGGGCGGCGTTGTTGCCTATACAAAGGGCATCAGAGTGTTCATTCCTGCTTCACAGGCTACCGCTTCAAGGGGCGAAGACCTTGAGGAGCTTAAGGGCAAGGAGGTTTCCTTCCGCATTATCGAAATCGGACGCGGCAGAAGGGCTGTTGGTTCTATCCGCAGTGTACTCAAAGAACAGCGCAAAGAGGCTGAGGACAAGATTTGGGAGACAATCGCAGTAGGCGACCGTTTTACAGGTACTGTTAAGTCCCTTACAAGCTACGGTGCATTTGTTGACATCGGCGGTGTGGACGGTATGGTTCACATTTCCGAGCTTTCCTGGCAGAGAATCAAGAACCCGTCGGAGGTTGTGCTGGTAGGCGATACTGTTGAAGTATATGTTAAGGCCCTCGACCCCGAAAAGAGAAAGATTTCTCTCGGCTACAGAAAGCCTGAGGATAATCCGTGGGTTATTTTCGAGAACAACTACAATGTAGGGGATACCGTTAAGGTTACCGTTGTAAGTATGACTACATACGGCGCATTTGCCCGCATAATCCCCGGTATTGACGGTCTTATCCACATTTCGCAGATTGCTAACAAGCATGTTGCAAAGCCCCAGGATGAGCTTACCGTAGGTGGGGAGGTTGACGCTAAGATTATAGCCGTTGACCCCGAGAAGAAGAGGGTTAGCCTTTCTATCCGTGCTCTGCTTGAGGATAGCGAGCCCGCAGTTGAAGAGCCTGCCGCAGACGCTGCCGATGAGGTAGTTTTTGAAGCCACCGGCGAGACTGCCCCCGCAGAGGAAACAGCTGAATAAGCATATTTTAAAAATTGTAAAAGTCTCCCTTTTCGGGGAGACTTTTGTTTTTCTACCTACTTTATAAGTATTTCGGCGCAGTCCTCGCTTCTTATTGCAATTACTGCCCCACGGATTAAAAATGCCCTTGGGTCGCCCGCGGGACTTTTGCCCACACACTCTACTGTTGTGTTAGGGGTAAGACCTATATCAAGCAAACGCCGCCGCATACTGCCCTTTGTGAGAAGCTCGGCTATTTCAGCACTTTCTCCTACATCAATGCTGTTAAGATTTTTCGTAGTATCCGCCCCCTTAAGTTATTAACATATTATTCTCATAATGTCTTAGTGTTACTTATAATTTCTTGAAAAATAATTCAATATATGTTATATTACAATTAGTTTATTGTATGCGGTGAGATATATGAATGTTATTTATGAAAATAAAACTCGCTTAATAGAAACTTCGTTTACCGAGGGTCTGGCTCCTTATGCTCATTTGCATAAGGAGCTTGAGATAATATATGTGCGTAAAGGAAAAGCTGTTGCATATGCCGATAATAACAGCTATCTGTTAAATGCGGGGGATATGTTTATTGCTTTCCCTAATCAGGTTCATTATTACCGAACGGTTAGTAAGGGTGAGTTTATGGTTTTAATTTTTTCTCCCGATATTTTATATGATATTTCTTCAAAAATATCTAAAAGCAAGCCTGATATTAATTGCTTTACTCCCTTAGCTGACGAAAATTTAAAGGACATTTTTGATAGGATATACTCTTTGGACGGCGAGTATAAAAATATTGCGATAAGCGGTTATCTTAATGTTGTTATGAGCCGTATTTTACCTAAGCTCAGGCTTCAAACGGTTGATACGGAGAACAATTCAGCATTCTTTGATATTATCGACTTTTGCACTCATAATTTTAAGGATGATATAACCCTTGATATTGTCGCTGAAGAATTACATTTGAGTAAATATTACATATCCCGTTTAATCAATAAAAGGCTTGGGCAGAATTTTAATGAATACATAAATAATCTGCGAATTTCCGAGGCCTGCAACCTTTTAAGGGTGACAGACAAAAAAATAGCCGACATCTCGGAGGATGTCGGCTTCGGGACGATACGGTCATTCAACCGTTCGTTTAAGCTTATTATGGGTATGTCTCCTGCGGAGTACCGCAGTAAGAACAACGCACTTAAAGCGATTTAAGGTAGTTAATGCTCATTTCGGCACACTCAAGGGGAGTTTTACCCATGCTTGGAGAATCCTGTTCCACAATAACCCATTTTGCATTAACCTCTTTGCAGGCATCAAGTATGGCAGGGAAGTTCTGAACGCCGCTGCCTACGGGGCGAAGCTCAAATTTTGTAGCCTCTTTCGGAGCTTCCTTGCCGTCAGTACCGATAAGACCGTACATATTCTCACTCTTTGAACCTACGAAGTCCTTAAGGTGGATTATTTCAATTCTGCCGTTGTATTTGCGAATGTAATCAGCGGGATTTTCGCCGCCTACATTTACCCAGCAGGTATCAAGCTGGGTTGAAAGCAGGTCTGCAGAAACATCGCCGTAAAGGCGGTCAAGCTTGTATTCGCCGTCTGCCTTCTGGAATTCAAAATCGTGGTTGTGGTAGCCAAGCTTCATACCGTTAGCGTTTGCAAGCTCGCCGAATTTCTTGACATTTTCATTAAATTCGGCATTTTTCTCGCCGCCTGCGAGATACTCTGCGCCAATCCACGGAATAACAACATATTTGCAGCCTATTTCGGCATAGGTCTTAAAGGTTTCCTCACCCTTTAAAAGCTCGCCGTAAGGAACGTGAGCGGAAATCGGAACAAGACCTATCTCATCGCAAAGCTTTTTAACCTCAGCGGCGGTTTTGCCGTGAAGACCTGCAAACTCAACGCCGTCGTAGCCTAATTCCTTGATCTTTTTGAGAGTGCCTTCAAAGTCGGCGGCCATATCGTCTCTTACCGAATAAAGCTGTATAGCAATCGGGAAATCATACATAATTTTATTTCTCCTTTTAATTTCCGACAGCCCTCTTTGGGGCTGTCGATATTTTTACAATTAGATTTCAGGGATATTAATCTCTACTTCGTGACCGCACTCGCTGGAGTCCTGAATTCCCGAAAGAATAGCCTGATTGTAGATGATCTGGCTTGTGGGAACCGGAGCCTCGGTGCCGTTGTGTATGGAATCAAGGAAGGAGCGAATCTTTCTGTTCCAAAGGTCCTTGGTCTCGGGCAGGAGCGGGATTTGAGTCTGTACAGGTTCACCTGCAACATCGCGATAAATGGTCATAGGCTTACTGAAGGAGCCGTTCCAGCAGTCGGTTGACGGTACACGGAGAGAGCCCTTTGTGCCCATAAGTATAGTGTCTCCCGGAGTGTCAAGGTGCATATACCAAGCAATGCGGAAGTCAAGAATTATGCCGCCCTCAAGACGGATATAAGCTGAAGCAAAGTCGTCAACGCTGAACTTCTTTGCGCATTCGGGCTTGCCAACCTGTGAATAAGCCTCGGGTGTGGTGCCGAAATAATCTGTAGCAGTACCCGAAACGGTTAAGGGCTTCGGATTGCCTAAAGCGTTCATAACAAGGTCGATTGAATAGCAACCGATATCGCCCAAAGCGCCAAGACCTGCCTTATCGTTTTCAATAAAGGTTTCAGACCAGCTTACGGGAATACCGTGTCTGCGGCCGCCGCCTGTCTGAACATAGAATACTCTGCCGAGCTCGCCAGACTGAACTATCTTCTTAATCATCTGCATATTTGCGTCAAAACGGGGCTGGAAGCCTACGGATACAATTTTACCGCTCTTCTTCTCTGCCTTGCGGATTGCAACAGCCTCATCAAGGGTTACGGTCATGGGCTTTTCAAGAAGCACATGAAGTCCGTGCTCGAGCGCATAAATAGTGCATTCTGCGTGGGTGCGGTTATAGGTACAAACCGAAACCGCATCAAGGTTCATGGTGTCGATCATTTCCTTGTAATTGGTGAAGAATTTTGCACCCTCAACCTCACACTCAGCAAATTTCTTTTCTGCCTTGCCGGGGATAAGGTCACAACCTGCAACAAGCTCTACATCGGGTTGAGCCTTATAGGTTCTGATATGAGAGCCGGAAATTCCGCCGGTACCGATTATGCCGATTCTAAGCTTTTTATCGGCATTTACAACGGTCTCCTCACACTGGTTGCTTGAGAAATTGTTCATGTCAATTGCCATTTTCTTTTCCTCCAAAAATTTTATTTTTATATCACGAACTGGCGCATATAGCGGCAGCTAAGTGCAACTGAATCTAAAATCCGTTCCTTTGAGCTTTCAAACGCCTTGTCCTCAACCTCAATGCAGGCAAAGCCGTTAAAGCCAATATCTGTAAGGGCGGAAACATATTTGCCCCAGTCAACATCGCCGAGGCCCGGGAGCTTGGGACTCATATAATCAAGCGGATAACCCATTATACCGACCTCATTAAGCCTATCGGGATAAAGCTTAATATCCTTAAAGTGAACATGGAAAATCTTGTCTTTAAACTCATAAAGAGGCTTTATGTAGTCAATCTGCTGCCAGATAAAGTGGCTCGGGTCATAGTTGATACCGAAATTGTCGCTGGGCAACAATTCAAACATCTTGCGCCAAAGGGCAGGGGTGGTAAACAGATTCTGTCCGCCGGGCCACTGGTCCGCTCCGAAAAGCATCGGGCAGTTCTCAATGGCTACCTTAACACCCTTTTCCTCGGCAAGCTTAATAATAGGCGGCCAGATTTCTTTAAAGAGCTCTAAATTTTCTTCTACTGTTTTGGTCTGGTCTCTGCCTATAAAGGTAGTAACCATATTAATTCCCAAAAGTGAGCTCATATTGATAACCTTTTTAAGGTGCTCTATAGCGGCGTTTCTCTTTTCGAGGTTTCCGTCCATAGTGTTGGGATAAAAGGCGAGGGAGGAAATTTCAATGCCCTTTTTCGCACAGAAATCCTTGATGTAGGCGATATATTCGTCCGAGGTGTTATCCACATCAATGTGGCTTACCCCTGCGTAACGCCTTTCCGCCTTGCCCTGCGGCCAGCAGGCAACCTCCATACATTCACAGCCGTTTTTTACGGCGTTTTCGACAGCATCCTCAAAGGTAAAGCCGTCATAGATTGCGCTTACGATTCCAAGCTTCATAATTTGCACTCCTTTATCGGGTATTTGATTTTTGCGCTTTGCTTTATTAAGTCCATTACAGAATGGACATTGTGGGTTAGCTCACAAACGCTTTTGTAATCGCTTAAAAAAGCGTCCTTATTCTCAATATAATCTGCGAATTTTTCTGCCTCGCCCCGCATTACCTCGGCACGGTCGGGTATTCCTAAAAGCAGGGCTTCCTTGCCGTCCTTTACAAGGGAGATATCAGCGTACTGAGAGATAGAGCCGATTTTAACAACGCCCTTATCACCCACAATTTCCGAGCCTATAGCCGACTGCCCGATTTTACTGTAGGAGAGCACGGCTGTAAAATCTTTAAAGCCTAAAACTGCTCCGCCCGAGAGGTCGGTACCGTTATTAGCAAGGGAGGCACAGGCTGATACACTATCCGGTGCGCCTAATAAATCAACCGCCGCATATACGCAGTAAATCCCTAAATCCATAAGGGTTCCTGCGGCGAGGGACATATCAAAAATATTTACCTTTTCGCCCCTCCCAAATTGCTCATATCGGCTTGAAAGCTGACAAAAATCAATCCTCGCCTGCGAAATTTTGCCTATTTGACTTAAGGCATCAAGCAGAACCTTACGCCCTGCGGTGTGTCGGGACATAATCGCCTCGGCGTATATAAGCCCCTTTTCATTTGCAAGGGCAAGCAGCTCATCATACTTTTTACAATCGGTCGCAATCGGCTTTTCACATATAACATTTTTGCCCTTTTCCAAGAAAAGACGGCTTTGCTCATAGTGAAAAACATTAGGCGTAGCTATGTAAACCGTGTCTGTTTCAGGGTTTTCGGCAACAGCCCTTAAATCGTCGGAATAATGCTTGAAGCCCTGCGCTTTTGCAAACCTTTCGCCGTTTTTAAGACTTCGGGAATAGGCGGTGTGAAGCTCATATCTTCCCGTCAAACGGCAAGCAGACAAAAATTTCTCGGTTATTGCGCTTGTGCCGACGGTTGCGAGCTTTATCATTATATATTTACCTCAAGAGCTTGCTTTTTCTCGGAAGACTCAAAACAAGCCTCCATTACCTGCATAACACGGCGCACTTCATTATGTGTAATTGCGGATTCCGCCTTTCCGTCAAGTGCGGCGCAGAAATTGCGGTAAAAATCGTGAACATCGCTTTGAGGGCGCTCCGCCTCATACATATCAAGGGTGATTTCGTCACGGGGTGCCATTGTTTTGGTGATGCCTGCGGCAGTCTGAACGGGGAGCACCTCTTTTTCGTTCCAAGCCTTCATACGGGCAACCTGAGCATTTTTCTGCCAATCCTCAATAATTGCACTGCCGTTCTTGCATTGCAAATAAAAACGGGGCATAGCAATAAAGTTGTATGTACCCACCTCAACATAGGCGGTCTTTCCGCTTTCAAAGTACATTGTAAGCTTAAAGCCGTCGTCCACCTCGGAGTTGGTGATGTGGGTCTCGGTGCAGTAAATTCTTACGATTCTTTCCTTTATAATTTGCAGAATCTGGTCGATAAGATGCACGCCCCAGTCGAGAATCATTCCGCCGCCCTGCGCCTTTGTGCAGCGCCAGTCGCTGGGAATGCCCCGTGAGCCGTGAATACGGGACTCAATATTAATAAGCTCGCCTATCTCTCCCGATTCCACAATCTTTTTCATTGCTAAGTAGTCAACATCCCACCGTCTGTTTTGGTGAACGGTGAAAAGCTTGCCTGATTTATCCGCTGCGGCGGTCATTTCGTCAAATGCGGCAACCGACATTTCAACCGGCTTTTCGCAAATAACATTTTTGCCCGCCTCTAAGGACTTTACAACAAGCTCCTTGTGGTCATCATTGGGAACGGCGATTACAACAGTTTCCACAGCACTGTCCGCTAAAACCTCTTCAAAAGAGGAATATGCGTGAATACCGTTTTTCTCTGCAAGGGCGTTTTTAGCGGGGTCGATATCATAAACTCCCGTAAGTGCGGCAACCTCGCTGGATAAAATCTGGCGGGTGTGCCACGCACCCTGACCGCCGTAGCCTATTACTGCAAAATTCTTCTTCATTGTTATCCCTCAATCTTGCTTATCATAGGGCAGTCGATTTCCTTGCGGTAATCGGAATACGCCCAATGAACAGCATTTTTAATAACCTTTATAATCTGCGGATTATGATATGTAGGGTAGCTTTCGTGACCGGGCTGGAAGTAGAAAATCTTGCCGTAGCCCCTTCTGTAGCAGCAGCCCGCACGGAACACCTCTCCGCCCTCGTAGCTTCCGATAAATATTAGCTTGTCAGGCTCGGGTATGCTGAAGGGCTCGGAATAGGTTTCCTCGTGCTCAAGCTTTATGTAGCGGTCAATACCCTCGGCTATCGGGTGGGACGGGTCGCAAACCCAAACATATTCTCGGTCGCCGTTCTCCCGCCAGCTTAAAGAACAGGGAGTACCCATAAGAAACTTAAAGGGCTTAGAATGGTGTGCGGAGTGGAGGAAAATCATTCCCATACCCGAAAGCGCCGCATTCTGCACACGCTTTGCCACCTCGTCGGGTACATCGCCGTGACGCATATGCCCCCACCAGAGCATAACATCGGTTTCGGCTAAAAGCTCGTCTGTAATATCGTTCACATTGTCAAGCGTGACGGTTTTAACTGTAATTTCTCCGTCCTCAATGTGTTCCTTTAACGCTGTGTGTATGCCGTTCGGATAAATTTCCTTAACGGCGTCATCTGTTCTTTCGTGAAAAAATTCGTTGTAGATAGTTACTCTTATCATAAAATCCACTCCTAATTTCATTCCTATCCTAATTATATAAATTTGATTCAAATCAGGCAAGTAAAATATATCATATTTTATAGACAAATATTGCTGTGCTTGTAAAGTGTTCCCAAATATTGAGGTTTATTTTTGTGGTTTGCGGGAAAACTGATATCGGTGATTGAATTGACTTCTTCTAAGAAAAATAATTTGCTGACCGCCGCCGCAGGGCTTGCGGTTGGAATTGTAAACGGTCTTTTAGGTGCGGGCGGGGGAATGATTGCCGTGCCGTTGCTTAAAAAGTTAGGACTCAGCCAAAAGCAAGCCCATGCTAACGCAGTTGCGGTAATACTGCCGATAACCGTATTAAGCGCTGCGCTCTATCTTATAAAGGGCTATATATCGCTTACCGATTCCTTTGTCTTCATTCCGGGCGGGCTTGTGGGCTCGCTTATAGGAACCTACTGCTTAAAGAAGATTTCGCCAAAATGGCTTAAAAGAATTTTCGGCGGCTTTATGGTTTACGCAGGCGTGCGCCTGCTATTAAGATGAAATGGGTTGCCCTTTTAGCAGGGCTTTTTTCGGGAATAATAGGCGCTATGGGGCTTGGCGGCGGAGCGGTGCTTATAATCTATCTTTCGCTTTTTACCGATATGCCCCAGCTAAAGGCGCAAGGGGTTAATTTGCTCTTTTTTATCCCGACCGCCGTAGCGGCCGTTACGGTTTATGGGATAAAGAAGCAGATAAAATGGAAAATTGTACTCAAAGTTGCACTTTGGGGACTTTTGGGAGCGGCTGTAGGAATCTATTTTGCCGACCTCTTAGGGGGCAAGCTTACTTCAAAGCTTTTCGGCGGACTTCTTGTTATTATGGGAGTAATAGAAATATTTTCAAAAAAGGGTTGCGGTAGGGATAAATAGATGCTATAATAAAATAGAATAAATGTTCGGGAGGATACGGAAGATGTCAAAAACACCGCTTACCGAAAAGCAGGAAAAGGTTTACCGCTTTCTTGTGGAGGAAATGTCCTCGGGCTTTCCGCCTACAGTAAGGGAAATATGCGCCGCCACAGGTATTAAATCCACCTCGACCGTCCACGCAATTTTAAATGCGCTGGAGGAGGAGGGGTATATAGTAAGGGACGCTAAGTCCTCAAGGGCAATACGGCTTGATACGGAATATGAGTCCGCAATGGTTCCCGTTGTGGGCAAAATTACGGCGGGTCAGCCCATACTTGCTATTGAGGAAATTGAAGATTATATTCCCTACCCGTCAAAGGATGCCGAGGGGCTTTTCGCCCTGCGGGTTTCGGGTCTTAGTATGCGGGACGCAGGTATTTTGGACGGCGATATTATTGTTGCCGATAAAGACGCCTCCTGCCGAAGCGGCGATATTGTAATAGGTATGGACGGGGACGATGCAACGGTTAAGCGTCTGCTTATAAAGGACGGGAAGATAATCTTTATGCCCGAAAACCCCGATTTTTCACCGATTTACCCCGAAGACCCCCATGTTATCGGCAAGGTTATCGGCTGTTACAGAAAGTATTAAAATATGAAGCATATCGATATTTTTACCGACGGCGCCTGCTCGGGCAACCCCGGACCCGGCGGTTGGGGAGCGGTACTGCGCTATAACGGGGTAGAAAAGGAGCTTTCGGGCGGCGAAAAACAGACCACCAACAATCGAATGGAGCTTACCGCCGTAATAAAGGCGCTTGAGGCTTTAAAGGAGCCCTGCGAGGTACGGCTTGTGACCGATTCTAAGTATGTTGCGGACGGTATCGGCAAGGGCTGGGCGGAGTCTTGGCGGAAAAACAACTGGCGCAAGGCGGATAAAAAGCCTGCCCTTAACGCCGATTTGTGGGAGACTCTGCTTAATCTACTTGAGACCCACAAGGTGGAAATCCGGTGGGTAAAGGGTCACGCAGGGCACCCCGAAAACGAGCGGTGCGACCGTCTTGCGGTGGATTATTATAAAAAACTACAATAAAAACAGTCTCAGGGGAGAGAAACCAAATGGCAAACCGAAAAAGTAAAATCGAATTTATAGTAACAGGCGCACTTATCGCCGCCGCCTATGCGGGACTTACATATTTGTGCAGTATTTTCAATTTGGCGTACGGACCTATACAGCTTAGAATTTCGGAGGTTTTAACCCTGCTTCCGATATTCACCCCCGCCGCTATTCCGGGGGTTACAATAGGGTGCTTTATTGCAAATATCGGCTCTTTCAATGTACTTGATATGATTTTCGGCACGGCGGCTACCCTTATAGCGGCTATACTTACATATTATTTAAGGAATATCAAATTCAAGGGCTTGCCGCTTCTTGCAATGCTGCCGCCCGTTATTATAAATGCGGTGGTAATAGGGCTTGAAATTGCATTTTTCTTCCTGCCTGAGGGCTTTACGCTATGGGGCTTTGTGATTTCTGGTCTTGAGGTGGGTATTGGAGAGCTTATAGTATGCTACGCCTTCGGATTACCCTTTTATTTGGCTGTTAAAAGGTGCGGAATATTCAAAAACCGTGAGCAATAAATGGCTTTGTTTCGGGATTTAAAACAAGGACGCTTTTTTAAAAAACGCCCTTGTCTTTTTATTTGTTATGATTTATAATAAATATGTTAAATAATTAAACGGAGGTAACGGTATGACAAGATACGAGGAAGCAAAACAACGCTATGCTGAGTTTGGTGTAGATACTGATGCGGCAATCGCAAAGCTAAGGGAGGTACCTGTGGCTCTTCATTGCTGGCAGGGTGACGATGTAGGCGGCTTTGACAGTAAGGACGCACTTTCGGGCGGAATTTTAACAACGGGTAACTATCCCGGTAAAGCTACCACCCCCGAACAGCTTATGCAGGATATGGACAAGGCGATGTCCCTTTGCCCCGGCAAGAAAAAGCTTAATCTTCACGCAAGCTATGCAATTTTTGAGGACGGCGAGTTTGCCGACCGTGATAAATTAGAGCCCAAACACTTTAAAAAGTGGGTAGAATATGCCAAGGCGAGAAATATGGGTATCGACTTTAACCCCACCTTTTTCTCCCACCCGATGGTAAAGGACGGGCTTACCCTTTCAAGCCCCGATGAGGAGGTGCGCCGCTTCTGGATTAACCACGGTAAGGCGTGTATCCGCATTTCTCAGTACTTTGCTGAGGAGACAGGCGTTCCCTGCGTTATGAATATCTGGACGGGGGACGGATATAAGGATATCCCCGCCGACAGAATGGGCCCGAGAATGAGGTATAAAGAGGCGTTCGAGGAAATCCTTTCCGAGCCCCACGACCCCGCTATGGTTAAACCCTGCGCCGAGTCAAAGGTTTTCGGTATCGGCGTTGAGTCCTTCACAGCGGGCAGTGCGGAGTTTACACTAAGCTTTGCCGCTACACACCCCGGTTGTCTTCCCCTTATGGATAACGGTCACTACCACCCGCAGGAGTATGTTTCGGATAAGATTTCGGCGCTCCTTTGCTTCTTCCCCGAGCTTGCTTTACATATTACAAGAGGCGTTCGCTGGGATTCCGACCATGTAGTACTCCTTGATGACGAGACTAAGGAGATGGCTAAGGAAATCGTCCGCAATGACGCACTTGACAGGGTTTATATGGCTCTTGATTTCTTTGATGCCAGCATAAACCGCATTTCCGCTTGGACAGTTGGCTTTAGAAGCTGGCAGAAGGCTCTGCTTAACGCTATGTGCCTGCCGAATGAAAGCCTTAAAAGGCTTCAGGACGAGGGTAAGTTTACCGAGCTTATGGTAATGCAGGAGGAGGCTAAAATGCTGCCCTTCGCAGATGTTTGGGAGCATTACTGCGAGGTTGAAGGCGTTACCGCAGGCCCTGAGTGGTTTAACGAGATTAAGAAATACGAAGACGAAGTTTTAAGCAAGAGAGGTTAATTAAGATGGGAATTCTTGATATTCAGGTTATTAAAGAATATATCCGTATGTGTAACGACGGTTGGGAGCAGGGCTGGCACGAACGCAACGGCGGCAACCTTACCTACCGTATGAAGCCCGAAGAGGTAGAGCAGTGCCGTCCCTATTTCACCACAGATAAGCCCTGGGTAAATATGGGCGTCAAGGCGGATAATTTAAAGGGTGAGTACTTTATCGCCACAGGCTCGGGCAAGTTCTTCCGCAATGTAATTTTAGCCCCGCAGGACAATATTTGTATTGTAGAAATTAACGACGCAGGGGACAGCTACCGTATTGTTTGGGGTCTTGAAAAGGGCGGTAAGCCCACAAGCGAGTTCCCCAGCCACTTTATGAATCACAGCGTACGCAAGGCGGCTACAAATGGGGAGTACAGGGTTATTTACCACGCCCACCCCGCAAATATAATCGCCCTTACCTATGTGCTTCCCCTTACCTCTAAGGATATTACAAGGGCGCTTTGGCAGAGCGCTACCGAATGCCCCGTGGTTTTCCCCGGCGGTGTAGGCGTTGTTCAGTGGATGGTGCCCGGCGGAGCGGATATTGCTCTTGCGACAAGCGAGCTTATGAAGAAGTTTGACGCGGCGGTTTGGGCGCATCACGGTCTTTTCTGCTCGGGTCCTGATTTTGACATTACCTTCGGACTTATGCACACAATCGAAAAGGCGGCGGAAATTTATGTTAAGGCCCTTTCCTGCGGTCAGGGAATCCGCCAGACCATCACCGACGACAACCTCAAAGCTATCGCAACAGAATTCGGCGTAACCTTAAACGAGGATTTTCTTGATTGATATAAGATATAATTTTTAAGGTATAAAAAAGCCTGTTTTTGGCTCCCCTTGTCAGGGGTGACTCCCCACAGTGTGGGGAGATGTCACGAAGTGACAGAGGGGACCGCCACAGTAAGTGGCTGTCACCGTAGGTGACTGAGGGGTAGTCAAAAAAGGCTTGCAAAGCCGTGCCACCTCTCAACTGCCGTTTCGGTCGGTGCTTCTAAGCTTACGCTTAGAGATTGCCACAGGCAATCCGCACCCTCGTCAGAGGGAGGCAAAATATAGTTTATCGACACGCTAAAGGCTCCCTCACGGGAGCCTTTAATTTTACATACTGTATTTTTTTCAAGCAGCAGTAAGCGCTCTTTTACCTCTATACCTGCGGCAAAGCCTGTAAGTGAGCCGTTTGCGCCTAAAACGCGGTGGCAGGGGACGGCTAACAAAAGCGGGTTTTTATTGCAGGCGTTTCCCACCGCCCGTGCGGCTTTCGGGTTTCCTATATCTGCGGCGATTTCGCCGTAGGTTTTGGTTTCCCCGTAGGGAATTTCTCTTAGCGCCGACCATACCTTTCTTTGAAAATCCGTGCCTTTAGGAGCAATAGGAAAATCGAAGACTTTTCTTTTGCCGTTAAGGTACTCCGAAATTTCCTTAAAAGCCCTGTCAGCAAGCACGGAAGGCGCACTTCCCCTCGGGCAGTCCGCAATTCCGATTTCACAAACCGCCCCGTCACTTACCCCGATTTTAATAATCCCGATTTCACTATTATAATAACAGTAATTAACCATAAGTATTTATCACCGCCTTAAAATATTTTAATAACCGCTTAACTATATTTCAACTATGAATTATAAATTCAAGTTTTCATTTCTGCTTTTTGCTTTCAACTTTTGAATACTTTCTTCTTCAATGCTTATGTAAATACATTCTTTACATTGCCCCATAATATCCAATTCAATATTCGTCAATAGGCAATCTCCGTTAATTTCATATATACACAAATAGTTTTCACATTTCATTTTCATCACCTATAATATTATATATTATAAATTGTAATTATGCAACCATAAATGGTTATATAAACATAACCAAAAATGAGCATACTATTATATTGGTGATGAAAATGTTTAAAATAGATAACGAGCTTAAGAGTGCGAATGTAGCGAGGACGGTGCGTTTTACCGAGGCTTTGTTTGAGAAGCTCAATAAAACGGCAACCGATAATAATATTTCCTTTAATTTACTGGTTCTGCAATGCTGTAAATACGCATTGGAGAATATTGAAAATCAAAATAATTAATTAATCCCGCACCTATTTTCATTTAATAAATGGGTGCGGGATTAATATTTTTCAATAATTCGGCATAGGGGCTTGAAAAGGGAAAACAATAATGTTATTATTTATCGGGGATTGATATATGTTTAAACTGTTAAAATATTTAAAACACTATAAAAAAGAAAGTATTTTAGCTCCGTTATTCAAGCTGACCGAGGCGGTTTTCGAGCTTATTGTGCCGCTTATAGTGGCGGCGATTATCGATAACGGAATAGCGGGCGGGGATAAGTCTTACATTCTAAAAATGTGCGGCGTGCTGGGCATTTTTGCGGTGTTGGGGCTTGTCTGTGCTGTTGCGGCGCAGTATTTCGCAGCTAATGCCGCAGTGGGCTTTTCCGCTAAGGTGAAGCACGCAGTATTCTCCCACATAGAAAAGCTTTCTTTTTCACAGCTTGACGAGCTGGGGGCACCGACCCTTATAACAAGGCTTACGGGGGATATTAATCAGGTGCAGTCGGGGGTAAATCTTACCTTCCGTCTTGTTTTGCGTTCCCCGATTGTCGTCTTCGGTGCAATGATAATGGCCTTTACGGTAGATGTGCCTACCGCCCTTGTTTTTGCGGTGGCAGTACCGATACTTGCGGTTATAATTTTTGCTATAACCCTTTTCTGTATTCCCCTTTACCGCAAGGTGCAGCAAAGGCTTGATAATGTACTGGCAAAAACCCGTGAAAACCTCTCGGGCACTCGGGTAGTGCGTGCTTTTTGTAAGGAAAAAGAGGAAATTTCCGATTTTAACGCCCAAAACCGTGCACTTGCCGATATGCAGATTGCGGTGGGCAAAATTTCCGCCTTTTTAAATCCCGTGACCGTGCTTGTAATAAATATAGCGATAATTGCGATTATTTATATCGGCGGGGTAAGGGTGAATATCGGCTCGGCGACAAGCGGCGATGTTGTGGCGCAGTATAACTATATGTCACAGATTTTAATTGAGCTTGTAAAGCTTGCAAACCTTATAATCTCGGTCACAAAGGCGATTGCCTGCGGAAACCGTATACAGTCGGTGCTTGATACCCACCCCAATATGATCTCGGGCAATATAACCGAGGGGGACCTGAATAACCCCTATATAGTTGAATTTAATAACGCAAGCCTTTCCTACGGCGGGGGCGAAAACGCCCTTAGCAATATCAATCTTAAAATAAAGCGGGGGCAAACCATCGGCGTCATCGGCTCCACAGGCTCGGGCAAAAGCTCCCTTGTAAATTTGATACCGAGGTTTTACGATGTGACCGGCGGCAGCGTGCTTGTTGACGGGGTTGATGTAAAGCAGTACGATACTGCCGCACTTAGAAATAAAATAGGCGTGGTTTCCCAGAAAAAGGTGCTCTTTAAGGGTACGGTGAGGGATAATATCCGCTTCGGAAAACCTGACGCTACCGACGAAGAAATATGGCAGGCACTTGATACCGCACAGGCTAAGCAGATGATACTTGACAAGACAGGTCAGCTTGATTTCGTACTTGAACAGGGGGGCAAAAACCTTTCGGGCGGGCAGAGACAGCGAATGACAATAGCTCGAGCGGTAGTAAGAAAACCCGAAATATTAATACTTGACGATTCGGCAAGCGCCCTTGACTATGCAACAAGTGCGGCGCTGAATTCTGCCTTAAAAAATACCGATTTTTCACCCACCGTTATAACCGTTTCACAGCGGGTTTCGGCTATAAGGAACGCCGATGTTATCGCCGTGCTTGACGAGGGGGAGCTTGTGGGCATTGGCACAAATGAGGAGCTGTTAAACACCTGTGAGGTATATAAGGAAATCTGTACTTCACAGCTTGAAAGCGAGGCGGTGAGTATATGAAAAACAAATCGGTTTTAAAACGGGTTTTGTCGGTTATCGGCCGCTTTAAGGTGTCCCTTATTTTATCCCTTATAATATCGGTGGCAAGCGTTATTTTAACCCTTTATATTCCTGTGCTTGCGGGCAATGCGATAGACGGAATAGCCACAGTAGGCGGTGTTGATTTTTCTGTAATAAAAAAAGCCCTTTTGGGCATTTTAATCTGCGCTGTTTTAAGTGCGGTGCTTAACTGGCTTATGACGGTCATTAACAACCGCATAGCCTATAATACCGTGCGTGAGCTTAGAGACCGTGCATTTTCACATCTGCAAAGTCTTCCTGTTGCCTTTGCGGATGCACACCCCCACGGCGACATTGTAAGCCGTGTAATCGCCGATGCCGAGCAGTTTGCGGACGGCTTGATTTTAGGCTTTTCACAGCTTTTTACAGGTGTTGTGACGATTATAGTCACCCTTGTGTTTATGCTCACCATTTCGCCCCTTTTGGCATTGGCGGTGGTAGTATTAACTCCGCTTTCCCTCTTTACCGCGCGGTTTATAGCCAAGAAAAGCTATGATATGTTTAAAAAGCAGTCGGAAACCAGAGGCGAACAAACCGCCTTTATAAACGAGATGATAACGAACCAAAAGACCGTTCAGGCGTTCTCTAAAGAGCAAAAAACGGTGGAGGATTTTGACGAGGTCAATGAAAGACTACGCCGTTATTCCTTAAAGGCAATTTTCTTTTCCTCACTTACCAACCCGACAACCAGATTTATAAACAATATAATTTATGCGGTTGTGGGGCTTGTGGGCGGAATTTTTGCGGTGAACGGCATAATGACGGTGGGCGGCTTTGTGAGCTTTCTTGCCTATTCAAACCAGTACACAAAGCCCTTTAACGAGATTTCGGGGGTTATAACCGAGCTGCAAAATGCCCTTGCCTGTGCAGATAGAATTTTTGAGCTTATTGATGAACAGCCCGAGGTTACCGATAGCGGAAACAAGTCACTTGATAATCCTAAAGGTGATGTTGCCTTTAATAATGTAGCCTTTTCCTACGATAAAAATAAAAGACTTATTGAGGGCTTTGACTTTTTTGCCCCTGCGGGTAAAAAAATTGCGGTGGTGGGTCCCACGGGTTGCGGAAAAACCACCCTTATAAATCTGCTGCTGCGGTTTTACGATGTCGATAAAGGCAGTATAACCGTAGACGGTGAGGATATTAAGAACATCACGAGGGAGAGCCTTAGAACCCATTTCGGAATGGTGCTACAGGATACCTGGATTAAAAAGGGTACGGTAAGGGAAAATATCGCTTTCGGTAAGCCTGATGCTACCGCTGAGGAAATAATCGCCGCCGCCAAGGCCGCCCGTGCCCACGGCTTTATAAAGCGGCTTAAAAACGGGTACGATACCGTAATCGGCGATGATGACGGGCTTTCGGAGGGGGAGCGCCAGCTTTTGTGTATTGCAAGGGTAATGCTTATGAAGCCCCCAATGCTGATACTTGACGAAGCGACCTCCTCAATCGATACCCGCACCGAAATTAAGGTGCAGGACGCCTTTTTACGGCTTATGGAGGGCAGAACCTCCTTTGTTGTGGCGCACAGACTTTCAACTATACGGGACGCCGACTGCATACTGGTTATGAAGGACGGTAGGGTCTGCGAGCAAGGTACCCACGAGGAGCTGCTTCATAAAAACGGCTTTTATGCAAAGCTTTACAATTCTTATTAAATAAACAAAATAGACTGCCGCTTGTGATTTTATTCACCTGCGGCAGTTTTTTTATAGTTTTTTACATATTCTTTGGGGGACATAGCGGTGTATCTTTTAAAATCCTTACTGAAATGGTAAATGTCATAATACCCAAGCTTATGCGCTATTTCGGATACTGTGAAAAAATCGCTTATAAGCAGCTGCTTTGCCCAATGAATACGAACCGACTCCCTGTACCCTAAAGGGGTAAAGCCTGTTTTTTCTTTAAAAACTCTTCTGAAATGGGAAACGCTTAATTTACAAAGCTCGGCTAATTCCGTGACCGAAATTTCCTTATCGTAAAAACGGTTAATATAATTTATTGCGGGCAAAAGTATGTTATCGTCGGTTGCATTTTCCTTGTTTTCGGTGCTTATATTAAATAAATCTATTATTATCTGCTCCAACTGAATTTTGGTTTTTAAAACATATAAAGGTGAGCGTTCTTCCCAAATGGATAATAACCATTCAAACTGATTTACCAAATACCTATGGGCACCTATTTTCATAAAGGTGGGCAGACCGATTGTGTGAAAGGCGTTTTGCGGGTAAACCTCAAAGGCGGTGGTAATGTATTCAAAATCATTGTCTAAGGCTGATACTGTGTATTTTTCGCCCTTTGAAAGTATTAAAACATCGTCTTTTTGCAGTTTGACTTTTTGTTCGGAATTTTCAAAAACACCGGTTCCGCCGGTAATAAAGATAAAACCGTCCTGATACCTGCCCTCGCAATTATATACAAATGAGGCGATTTCCTTTTTCTTAACTACAACCGAAATATCCCCGATATTTATATCGTAATAGCTTTGCATATTATCACCCAACAATATAATAACACATATTGCTTAAAAATTAAATGAGCGTTTTTTACAAAAACAAGGTTTTATTTTGCATTGTATGAGAAGTTATGCTTTTATATAATGAAATAAAAAACTCACGGAGGTAAATATGTCTAAATGTTATACTGCTCCCTATATTATGCCCGGCGCTGATATGGGAAAAGAAAATCCGTTGCCCGATATTAAAAATGTAAGCTATATTCATGCAAAAATCGAAACCACAGACGCCGTACCCGCAGAGCTTAAGAAATACATAAATAAGGGTATGATTTCAACAATGCTGCCTTACCGTCAGCAGGACGGATATAACCGTGAAAGGAAGAATAGAGCATTTAATTCGATTGTTCTTGAAAATGAGAATTTAAAGGCGGTATTTTTGCCCGAGCTCGGCGGCAGATTGTGGTCCTTGATTGATAAAACAACAAACAGAGAATTGCTTTATTGCAACCCTGTTTTCCAACCCGGTAATTTAGCGCTCAGAAACGCTTGGTTCAGCGGCGGTGTGGAGTTTAATGTTTCTATTAAAGGGCATAACCCCCTTACCTGCGACCCGCTTTTTGCACAAAAAATCACCATGCCCGACGGCAATGAGGGTCTTCGTATGTTTGAGTACGAGAGAATAAGGGGTGTGCTTTACAGCATAGATGCCTGGATTCCCGAAAATTCAAGCTTTTTATACATAAGACCGAAAATCGAAAACAGAACGGGTAAGGAAATCTGGATGTATTGGTGGTCAAATATAGCGGTGCCCGCCTATGAAAAAACAAGGGTAATTGTTCCCACAAAGGAGACCTTTGTAAACTATTTCGGCAACGACCACTATGTGCTTGATTATTCGGTGCTCCCTTATACCCTTGATACAGATGTATCCTATCCCGATAACCTGAGCCGTTCGCTGGACTTTTTTTACAATATTCCCGACAATGGAGAAAAATGGATAACCGCTGTGGATAAAGAGGGCTACGGATTACTTCAGTGCTCTACTTCAGAATTAAAGGGAAGAAAGCTATTTGTTTGGGGTCAGGGCGAGGGAGGTAAAAACTGGAATAAATTTTTATCCGACGGCAGTAATGACGGCTATATAGAAATTCAGGCAGGGCTTGCAAGAACTCAGCTCGAGCATATACCTATGTCCGACGGGGAGGTCTGGAGCTGGGTAGAGGCATACGGCCCGATAAATTGCGGGGAGAAGGCTCACGGAGATTGGGAAACCGCAGTCAGTGCCGTCAAGGAAGAGCTTGCACAATCCTTTGAAAACGGTATAAATAAAGCCCTGTCGGGCGTCAAGAATTATAAGGCGGTTTCGGGCGAAGTGCTTTGCTTGGGCTCGGGCTGGGGTGCCTTGGAGGAGCTTAGCCGAAGGGTGCAAAATCTGCCCTCGCTTTCAAGCGAGATTGTGATTCCCAATGAGGCTATAACAGAAGTTCAGCGGGAATGGATAGACCTGCTTGAAACAGGCTGTCTTGCCGAAAAGGACGAGGCGGAGGAGCCTAATGGATATGTGATTGATGAGTTTTGGCATAAGCTTTTAAAGAAATCCTTGGAAACCCCCGAAAACCGTAATTGGTATTCCCTTATGCATTTGGGAGTTATGGAATACGCTGTGGGTAATACCGATAGTGCACTAAGCCTCTTTTTAGAAGCTGTGGAAAAGAAGCCTAACGCTTGGTGCTACCGAAATATAGCAATGATTTACCGCAACGAATATCACGACATAGAGAAGGCTTATACTTATATGAAAAAAGCCTTCACCCTTAATAAAACCTGCCGAGGTATTTTGGTGGATACCGCAACAACATATCTGCAGGCGGGCAAATACAGCGAATGGCTTGATGCCTTTGACCAAATAGGGGATATGCAAAAGGACGGCAGACTGAAGCTTTGCCTGGTTAAAGCCTTAATGGCGCTTGACCGTTATGAAGAAGCCGCAAAAATACTTAATTACAGCCTTGATATGCCCGACATTAAGGAGGGTGACACGGCGATTTCGGATGTTTGGTTCGACCTTTACGGAAAAATTCTTTCGGAAGAAACGGGGATAACCGAGCCTGAAAAGCTAAGGCAGTTGACCGAGGAAAAATATCCGCTTAAAAACCTTGATTTCAGAACGCATTAACGCATTAAGGAGGAGTTTTATGAAAAAGCCTATTACCCCTTGGACACCTATGAGCGTACAGGAAGGTGAAGACTGTTGTTCGGTTTCTATGTGGGACAGGACATATACGGTTGATAAAAATGTGCTGTTTACATCTATTGTAAGCAGAGGAAATGAAATATTAAGCGCACCTATGAGACTTGCGGGGCTTGAAAACGGCGAGGAAATAGTCTGGAACGAGCAGAGTCCCTTTGTGATGAGTGGGGACGAAGAGCAGGTTACATTGTGCTGTTCGGAGGAGAGCAGTACCTTTATAGTAAATACTGCACTTAAAATTGATTTTGACGGCTATTGCGATGTGGATATAAAGATTATGCCCAGAGGCAGAACCGTTGCAGAGGAGTTCGGTGTAGATAAGGTTAAGCCTAATGAATATTCTTTGGATAAGCTCTGGCTTGAAATTCCTTTGAAAAAAGAATATTTTTCGCTGTTTCATTATTATCCGGCGGCACCTATTCCGACCTTTGAAGACGAGAGCTTGGGCTTTGAGTTTTCAAGCGTTTGTATGAGCCGTGCGATTCCTTGCTCTATGAAACTGCCATTTAAGCCGCTTTTGTGGTTGGGCAACGAAAAGCAAGGTCTGTGCTGGTGTGCGGACAGCGATGAAAATTGGGAGCCCGCCGACGAGAACAATGCCATTGAAATTATTGACGGCAAGGACGAGGTTTTACTGCGCTTCCATTTGATAGATAAAACAGTTGAAGCCTGGAAGCCCATAGCAGGCAGGCCGAAGAACTACACCTACCCGCCCCTTAGCTTTAAAATGGCAATTCAGGCAACGCCCGTAAAGCCCTTCACTGCTAATCCCTACAAGGAAAAAATCCTCCACATAGACTGCTTTAAAAAGATTCCTGAGGAATATGACGATTTTCTCGCAAAGCCCGTGGTAGAAGGAAGTACCGAAATCGGTTATGACCGTATTAAGAGGCTTGGCGTCACAACACTTTTAATTCACGAAAAGTGGAACAAGATTCAAAATTACTGGGAGCTTTCAAAGCCCACGGAAAAATTGGCCCGAACCATTGTTTCCGAATGCCATAAGCGGGGTATAAAGGTTATACCTTATTTTGGCTATGAGCTTTCCACCCTAAATCCGAAATACAGCGAATACGCCACCTCCCGCAGTCTGCACCCCTGCGGAGCCTATGCGGGGGGTTGGTACCGAAAGCCTAATCAACGGGCATACCATCTCTGCTTTAATTCCGTGTATGCTAAGGATATGGCAGAGGGTATTAAAAAGCTTACTGAAGAATACGGCTTTGACGGTGTTTATTTAGATTCAACCCTGTATCCGATTCCTTGCGTAAACACTGATCACGGCTGCGGTTATAAGGACCGCAACGGCAATATTCGCCCTACATACAACATAACAGCCCTTAGAAGCTTTATGAAAAATGTGTACGAATATTTCGAGCCCCTCGGTAAAATGGTGAACCCGCATTTAAGTAATTGCTGTAATATTCCCGCCCTTTCATTCTCCCATTTAAACTGGGACGGGGAGCATTCGCAAACCTATATTAATGCCAACGGTATAGATAAAATTCCGCTTGACTATATGCGAACCGAATATTCTGCAAGAAATTTCGGTATTGCGTATGAATATCTTGCCTATACCTTTGATAATTGGAGCTTTAAGGATTCCCTTTCAATAGGACTTATTCACGGAATGCTTTCAAGGCCTAATGATATTGGAAAACCGCTGGAGCTGATTTCCCCTATTTGGAAGGCGGTTGACAGCTTCCCGATTGAAGCGGCAGAGTGGAATCCCTATTGGGAAAACGGAGCTCTTCCCGAGGAGTCAAAGATTAAGGTAAGCTATTACGAAAGCAAGGGTGAAACGCCTAAATACCTTGTATTTGTCGCCAATCCCAGCGACAGCGACAATCAAACCGCAAAATTAGACTTTATCGGCAAGGAGCCTCACATATTCAGCGTTTCTAAACAGTCCGAAATAGCGGCAACAATTACCTTAAACGCAAGAGAAAGCGATGTTTTGCTAATAGGCTGATTAAAAGGTTATTCCGCCGTCTGCCAAAGTGCAGGCGGCGGTTTGTAGCTTTTGTAAAAAGAACTTGACAAAAGTAATTTTTCGGTTTATCCTAATGAAGAAGAGAAAAATCGGAATTTAATAGGTAAAATTATGAGATTAAATGATTTGTTTAGCGATAATATTATCTTTCAGGCAAACAAGCCTATTCGAATATTCGGTACAGGCGGCGGGCGTGATTTGGTATCAGGGAGAGAGCAACTCCTCTGATAGGGAATGTGAAGTTTACGGCGAAATGCTTTCCGCTTTGATTTATCATTGGCGGGTTGCCTTTAAGGATGAGGATTTGCCCTTTAGAGTTATACAGTTGGCAGATTATATACACGCAAACAAGGAGGCTTGGCGCAAAATCCAGCAAGCACAGTATGATATTCAGTTTAGCGAAAAAAATGTTAAAACTGTCATTTGCCGTGATATTTGCGAAAGCGATGATATTCACCCCAAGCAAAAAACCCAGCTTGCAAAACGGATAGCAGACTCAATCTAATGGTGGTAATAAAAAAATTAGGTTATGCTTATCAATTTGATTTTGAATATTTATTCGGAGTTGTTCCCACCTCGCGTTTGAAAACCGTATAGAAATAATTTGGCTTAAAGCCGAGCTTTTCGGCAACCTCATAGGGAGAAAGACCCTCTTGAAGCAGCTCCTTTGCACGGCGGATGCGGAGATTTAAAAAATATTTTGCGATGCCTATGTCCGAGTAAAGCGCAAAAACTCGCTTTACATTGCTGGCGCTCATATTGAGCAGTCTTGCAATATCGTTTACGGATAACGATTTATCGCAGTTATTCTTCATAGTCTTAACTATTTTGTAGTAAATATCTTCATTGTACGAAATGTACTTCGGAGTGTATCCCTTTTTCTCCTTAAGCCTTAGCAAAAAAACTTCCAAAAGCGTTGCCGCCGTATTTGAAATATAATCAAAGCTGTCGGGCGAATCGCTGTAGGCAAAGTGTGCTTTTATAAAATAATCGGAAATTTCCGAAAAGGCGTCCTGCTCAGAAAGGCTTAAATTAAAACAGCGGTTTTCAAAGCTACTCATAAGCTCACCTTCCGCCGTAAACGAGATGATTTTCAAATGGGAGGAATTTTCGCCGTCTGCTATCAGCCTGTGAAATTCCATAGGCTTGTGAAACAACAACATACCTTGTTTCAGCTTATAAATCCGTTCGTCGGCGGTGGCGGTAATTTCACCCTCGGACACAAAAACCGCCTCCCAAAAGCTGTGGGATTCTCCCGGAAAAAAGAAATCCTTGTCTCTGTCGGCATCGATACCCGTTATAATGGATTTTATGCAAACACACCTGTTTACGGTTTTAAATTGATATAAATAATCGCTGCTGTTGCTCATTTTATCACATTCTCGTTTCTGAAAATAAGTAATTATATTGCTTTTCTGAATATATAATAACATATGATTTTCAAATAATCAATCGATTTACAGCCGAATTGTTTAAAATCGGACATTAATTTATTGTTTTTATCCATTATTCACGAAATCTGTTGTTAATAAAAAAAGGCAAATTATAATTGATATTAATAACAACAATTCAGGAGTGAAAAGGATATGAAAGACAGAATAAAACTTGCGGTAATCGGTTTGGGACAACGAGGGCTTTGTATGCTTAAAAACCCTATTATCCCAATGAAAGAAGAGGGAATAGATGTTGTTGCGGTTTGTGACCCGCTTGAAGACCGACTTGATGAGGCGGTGAAAGCACTTTTGGAATCCGGTGCCGAAAAACCGTTCGCCACTACAAATTATAAGGAAGTCTTGAGCTTAAAAGAACTTGACTCAGTTTATATTGCAGTATCGTGGGAAGCGCATGTTGAGGTTGCGGTAGCTGCAATGAAAGCAGGAAAATATGTCGGACTTGAAGTGGGCGGAGCATACTCGCTTGATGATTGCTACAAGCTTATTCATACTTACGAAGAAACCGGCACGGAATTTATGTTTATGGAAAACTGTTGCTACGGTAAGCGTGAGCTTATGATGCTTAATATGGTGCGTCAGGGCTTTTTCGGAGATGTTGTTCATTGTAATGGAGCTTACTGCCACGATTTACGAAATGAAGTTACAACCGGTCTTGAAAACAGGCATTACAGATTACGGAATTACATTTACCGTAACTGTGAAAACTATCCTACCCACGAAATAGGACCGATTGCAAAAATTCTTGATATAAATAACGGCAACCGCTTTCTAACGCTTTCTTCTTTTGCTTCATCTTCAAGAGGAATGCACAGTTACGCCGTAAAAACCAAGGGTGCGGAACATCCTCTTTCTAAGATAAATTTTGCACAAGGCGATGTTGTTACTACTGTAATTCAATGTGCCGGAGGACAAACTGTTCGTATAACGCTTGAAACGGGACTTCCGAGGGCGTATTCCCGCGGTTTTGAAGTACACGGAACAAAGGCGGTATATTTGGAGGATAACGACAGTTTGTTTATTGACGGAAATGAAGAGCACGAAAAAAATGAATGGATATGGAAACCGATGTGGGGAAATGCCGAGAATTATGAAGAACAGTATAACCACCCGCTATGGAAAAACGGCGTTGCTTCTGATGTTCACGGAGGTATGGACCATGTTATGATGGAAGCGTTTTTAAATGCAGTTAAAACAAACTCCCACGCACCGATTGATGTCTATGATGCGGCAACATATATGTCAATATGTGTTTTAAGCGAAGAATCTATTGCAAAAGGCGGCGCACCCGTTGCTTTTCCCGATTTCACAGCTGGCAGATGGACCGAGCGTACAGATATTGCCGAGAATAAATATACGCTCGATAGAATTAATAACGGTAAGGATTTATATTTTGTGGATTAAGTGTTTCTTACTATTTTATCAATAGAGGAGTAACAAACGAAACAAATTAATTATTATTTTATGACAGGAGTTTTGGGAAAATGAAGATTAAGCTGATTTCGGCGCTTGAAAAGTGCTTTCTTGATGACTGTATTGATTCAAAAGAGGAATATAACAGAGGGTCCTGCTTAAAGGAAGAACGGTTCCGTTTCGGAGTTTGCTATGTTAATGAAGAATTATGTTGGACTGCCGTACCTGTGCTGCTAACCGTTAAATCGGAAATTGCAGAGCATATTACGGTTAAAAGGGTTGAGCATGTTCCGGTCAAGCTTCCTGCTCACGGGAAAGCGAATAATGTGGATTATCTCAGAACAACACCGGGGCTTTATCCCGATTTGCTCACTCCCTTAAACAGCCATAACAGACTTTCGCTTAGCAATAATCTTGAGTCGCTTTTGATTGAAGTGGATACAAAGGGAATAGACAAAGCCGGAGTATATCCGATAGAGTTTATTTTTTCGGATTTCAACAGTAAAAGCTTTATGTCAAGCGTTACTTTTAATCTTGAGATTATTGACTGCGTACTTCCAAAGCAGGATTTGATTTATACACAGTGGTTTTACTGCGACTGTCTTATGGATTATTACGGCACTAAGGCATTTGACGAACGACATTGGACGATAATCGAAAATTACATAAAAACCGCTGTAAAAAACGGTTTAAATATGATTTTAACTCCTGTTTTCACGCCGCCATTGGATACATATGTAGGCGGAGATAGAACTACAACTCAGCTTGTTGACATTACCGTTAATAACGGAAAATACAGCTTTAATTTTGATAAGCTCAAAAGATGGATAGAGCTGTGTAAAAGGGTAGGAATAGAATACTTTGAAATTTCCCATTTCTTTACACAGTGGGGAGCGGCTCATGCGCCGAAAATAGTAGCAAATGTTGACGGTGCAGAAAAAAAGATTTTCGGTTGGGAGACCGAGGCGTGCGGAAAAGAATATTCGGATTTCTTGCAAATTTTCATTCCACGACTGCTTGCGTTTTTAAAAGAGCAGGGAGTGGATAAAAACTGTGTATTTCATATTTCCGACGAGCCGACGCTTGAACAGCTTCCGTCATATAAGGCGGCGAGGGATATTGTCGCCCCGCTGATTAAAGGCTATAAAATAATCGACGCTCTTTCAAACTATGAGTTTTATAAAAGCGGAGCGGTATCAAATCCAATACCGGCCACCGATCATATACAGCCGTTTATTGAAAACAAAGTGCCTGATTTGTGGGCGTATTATTGTTCTGCTCAACACAATGCGGTCTCAAACAGATTTATTTCAATGCCGTCTTACAGAAACCGTATAATAGGCGTTCAGTTTTATAAATACGGAATTAAAGGATTTTTGCATTGGGGCTATAACTATTATAACAGTCAATTATCATATGCCGGGATTAACCCATTTGTCAATACCGATTGTGATTATTTTGCTCCTGCGGGAGATGGGTTTTCGGTCTATCCCGCACCGAACGGAACAGCATATGAGTCGCTACGGCTTGCCGTTTTTCACGACGCACTTCAGGATATGCGTGCTTTAGAACTTTGCGAAAAGCTTTGTGGCAGAGATTTTGTTATTAATCTGATTGAAGAAAGCTGCGACTGTGAGATTACTTTTAGTGAATATCCGCGAAAAGAGAAGTATATCTTAAACTTAAGAGAAAGAATTAATAACGCTATTAAAGAAAGCTTATAAATATTTTAAAAAGGTAATTTCAGCAATGAAATCAAGGGGAGACTATCTCGAAAAGCTATGGGGGGCTATTTTAAAATGGAGCAACAATTAAATTCGATTTTATCAAGCTTTAAATATGACGGCGAGCCGTATTCCTGCACAGCTTACGGCAACGGGCATATAAACTCCACCTTTAAGGTAGAATGTAAAAACGGCGATAAAACAACACGGTATATTCTGCAACGGGTTAATAATAATATTTTCCCCGATACCGATGCTTTGATAGAAAATGTAGAAAATGTTACCGCCTTTTTAAGGGAAAAAATAGCAAAGCACGGGGGCGATGTTTTAAGGGAAACCTTGAATCTTGTGCCGACCGTTGATGGGAAAAATTATTATACCGATGAAAACGGCATTAGTTGGAGAAGCTATATTTTCATAGAGGATGCGGTCTGCTACGAAAAAATAGAAAAACCGCAGGATTTTTACAACTGCGGTTATGCCTTCGGTAATTTCCAAAATCTGCTTGCGGATTTTCCCGCCGAAAAGCTTAACGAGGTAATTGAGAATTTTCATAATACTCCTACCCGTTATGAGACCTTTAAAAGAGCGGTTGAGGCGGATATATGCGGCAGGGCGAAATCCGTCCTAAAAGAAATAGCCTTTGTTAATGCCCGTGCAAAGGATATGTCTTTGCTTACCGATATGCTTAAAATGGGTGAAATTCCGCTGAGGGTCACCCATAACGATACAAAACTCAACAACTGTATGTTTGATAAAAATACAGGGGAGACGATTTGCGTTATTGACCTTGATACCGTAATGCCGGGACTCAGAGCCTACGATTACGGCGATTCTATCCGTTTCGGCGCTACAACAGGAGCGGAGGACGAGCCCCAATTAAGCAAGGTAAATTTCTCTCTTCCGCTTTTTGAAAGCTATACCAAGGGCTTTATAAAGGCGTGCGGCGAGTCTATGGACGAAAAAGAGGCGCTGTCACTTCCTATCGGTGCAAAGCTTATGACCCTTGAATGCGGTATGCGCTTTTTGACCGACTATCTTGAGGGTGATACATACTTTAAAACCGCCCGTGAAAATCATAATCTTGACAGGTGCAGAACCCAGTTTAAGCTGGTTTCGGATATGGAACAGCAATGGGATAAAATGAATGAAATTGTTTTGCGTGAATTTAAAAGAGGAAAAGAAGAATGAAGTTTATTACGGTTGAGACTTATGAAAAATTAAGCCGAGATGCGGCGAATATTATTTCGGCACAGGTTATTTTAAAGCCTGACAGCGTGCTTGGTCTTGCTACAGGCTCATCGCCGCTCGGCACATATAAACAGCTTATAGAGTGGTACAAAAAAGGCGACATTGACTTCAGCAATGTCACCTCGGTTAATCTTGATGAGTATGTAGGCCTTGACGGCACAAATAACCAGAGCTACCGATATTTTATGAATAAGAACTTTTTTGAGCATATAAATATTGATATAAACAACACCTTTGTACCAAACGGCTGTGCAGTTGATTTGGCGGGCGAGGGAAATCGGTATGACCGGCATATTGCAGAGCTTGGGGGTATTGATTTACAGCTTTTAGGTATTGGTCTTGACGGTCATATCGGCTTTAACGAGCCTGACAAATATTTTGTTAAAAGCACCCATGTTGTGGACCTGCACGAAAGCACAATAAAGGCAAATTCCCGCTTTTTTGCGAGTGAAGACGAAGTCCCCAAAAAAGCAATCACAATGGGTATGGTCTCCATAATGCAGGCAAAGAAGATTTTGCTTATAGCCTCGGGTAAAAATAAGCGGGATATTTTGGAAAAGGCCTTTTACGGGCCCATAACTCCCGAAATTCCCGCTTCAATTCTACAGCTTCACCCCGATATTACGGTTATTTACAGCGAAAATTAGGCTGTAAAAACATTTTTGAATCCAGCGCCGCTTCCCTAAGCGAATAAAAGGGTATGCCTGTATCAATATACCTTTTCATATTTAAAAGGCATGTGGCGATTGCGATTTCCTCGTCGGAAAGGCGGGCGGACTTAAACGGATTTTCATAAAGTATATTGCCCTCGGCGGTTATATTCACAAGAGTAAAACCGTCGAGGCTTTCGTTTGCCCCGTGGAAATTTCTTTGAAGATAAAAGGAATGGGGAATACCCTCCTTTAAATAGGTGCAGCGGTCGTTTATAATTTCGCCGTTTGTTCCCCGAATTACAATCCTTGAGGCACGAATATCTGAAAAATACTGCTCGTAGTTAAAATCGTAAAGGGCGGTTTTTTCTTTAAATCTTAAAACAAAAAATTTTTCCTCTGCGGTTACGGTTTCGGGCTTACTTAAAAGCCCGCCTCTTGAATTGTACCTGTTTACCGTATCGGGCAGGGTAAATGATGAGACTTTGGGCATTTCGTCCCCTGTGTCAAGGAAAAACCTTATAAGGCTTGCGGCGTGGTAATCGTGACAGCAGGAAAGCTGAACCTGCGTTATATCCCCTAAAATTCCGCTTTCAATAACCGCCTTTATCGCTTGATTACGGGGTTGAAAATGGAACTGTTCGGCCACCTGAACCCGCCAATCTTGCTTTATCCCGCTTAAAAAATCATTGATTTCATTAAGTGAAGTGCCGATAGGTGTTTCGGTAAGCAGGGGGATATTTTTACTGCCAAGCTCCCTTACGGTATCACAGATACCCGCCTTATTAACGCAGGATACAATAAAATCATAATCGGTTTCGAGCAGCTTTTCGAGGGTATCGAATATCGGAACATTGTACTTTTTAGAAAATTCCTCTTGCTTTTGCTTATTGCGGATATATATTCCGCTTACCTTAAAGGTGTCGGGCAGTAAATCGGCTATCCTCAAATAAAACTCACTGCGCCAGCCCGCACCCAATATTCCGTATTTAATCATAATGCTACACCTCGTCTGTATATTTTTTCGCAAACTGTACCCTGTACTTACCGGGTGAAATACCCACGGTTTTTTTAAAGGTATCGTTAAAATACTGCTGTGAGCCAAATCCGCATTTTTCCGCTATTTCCAAAAGCGGAATGTCGTTATCCCAAAGCATTTCCTTTGCGGCGGAAATTCTTACATCGGTAAGATACTTGTGGGGAGACACACCGTACACGGCGGCAAAAAGTACCCTAAGGCGGGATTCGCTTAAATCAATGCTTTTGGCAATATCTGTTGTGGAGATATGCTCGCAAAAGCTCGTTTCAATATATTTTTTTGCACGGTGCATAAGCTCATGATTTATGCTGATGTTGGGCTCGCATTTACTGTCCCCTATAATTAAGCTTAAAAGCAGTAAGAGCTTACCGTTTAATACCAAAAAGTCCCTGTCTTCTTTTTCGTTAATCAGGGTTACTTCTCGGATAAGCTCAAGTATCTGCTTTTTGTGAACGGCGGGGAAGTATGTAGGCGCACCCTTTAGCATTTCGGCAAGCTCCCCGTCGGCACAGAACTTTAAAAAAGCGGTTTTAAAGGGCAGACGGCTGTACCTTAAGTCCCCGGGTTTTGCGATTAAAATGCGGTCGGCGCAAATTTTTATCGCTTTCCCGTTTAAATATGTTTCCTCGCCGTCCTCTAAATAGTATTCTACTTCAAAGCGGTTTGAAATTCTTTCGGGCGAAATTTTAAGGGAGCCGAATTCACTGCTGTCAAAGTAGCCGCAGATAAGCCCCACCGGTAAAGATGTGTTATCCATAAGCAAACCTCAATCGGATTTCTAAAAAAATAATCGAATTGCCTATATACATTTTTATGCTTTTATAATACACTTAAAACACAAAAATGTAAAGGGTGTTTTTATGGATTCAGTAAAATGCGAGGTTAAAAAGCTTGTAATACCAACCTATCCCGAGCCTGCGGCAGAGGATTTACCTATGTTTGCCGAAAACCGTGTGCATCAACGCACAAGCGGAAACCCTTATCCCAATAAAGTGGTTTTAAAGGTAAACAGAGAGGAAAAACAAGATAAAGAGTATGATGTGGTAGTCCTCGAAAACGAATATCTTAAAATTGAGATACTGCCCGAAATAGGCGGCCGCATATATTCCGCACTGGATAAAACTACCGGTTACGACTTTTTTTATAAACAGCATGTTATTAAGCCCGCCCTTATAGGCGTCTTAGGCTCTTGGGTTTCGGGCGGTGTTGAATTCAACTGGCCCTTCCATCACAGAGCGTCCGGCTTTATGCCCTGTGACTACAGATTAGAAACCCTCCCTGACGGGACGGCTGTATGCCATCTTTCCGAGCACGACCCGATAGACAGAATGAAGGGTATGGTAAGCATAGTTCTGCGCCCCGGCGAAAAGCGCTTTGAGACCCGTATGCGGCTTTACAACCGCACCGATACTGCAAAGTCCTTCCTTTGGTGGGAAAACGCCGCTGTACCTGTGCACGAAAAATACCAAATATTTTTCCCGCAGGATGTACGCTATGTAAACTTCCACTATCTCAAGTCAAGAATAACCTATCCCGTTGCAGGGGACGGCATATTCAACGGAATACCGATGAACGAGCCGAGGGATATTTCATATCATAAAAACACCGTACCTGCAACAAGCTATTTCGCCTCTGCCTCCGACTATGACTTTTTCGGCGGCTACGACCACGCAAAGGAATGCGGTGTAGTACATATTGGCGACCACCATTTGTCGCCGGGTAAAAAGATGTTTACCTGGGGCTATTGTCAGTTGGCGAAGTCCTGGGAAAACGCTCTTACCGATACCGACGGGCAGTATGCCGAGCTAATGGCGGGCTCTTATTCTGACAATCAGCCGAATTTCTCCTGGCTTGATCCCTATGAGACCAAGGAGTTTTCACAGTACTGGTATCCCATTTCCAGGGTGGGAACACCCACCTTTGCAAACCTTGATATTGCTTTTAAGATTGACCGTGAAGCGGGCGTATTGCGTGTTCAGTCAACTGCGGCGCACAAGGCTGCTAAAATCACGGTTACCGATAACGGCGAGACTGTTTTTGAGACGGTATGCGATTTATCTCCCGAAAGCTGTGGCGAGTTTAAAACAGGGTCTCTGCCCCAATATGTAACGGTTTGCGTTTCAGCAGAGGGTGAGACCTTGGCGGTTTACGAGGAAAAGAATTTCGATAAATTTAATATGCCCGATGTAATCGAGGATATGCCGATTGCCGAAAATATGAACAGTGCCGAGGAGCTTTATCTTTCCGGACTTCATGTGGCGCAGTACCGTGACCCTGCCGTTTGGCCTGACAGCTACTTTAAACAGGCTTTGAAGCGGGATATTAACCATATCCCATCGCTTATCGCTATGGCGGAATTTGAGTACGGGCGTTATGACTTCTGCAGTGCAAAGAGCTATGCCGAGCGTGCTATTGAAAATGAGTGCCTTTATAACGAGCGTGTAAAGAGCGGCGAGGTTTACTATGTATATGCCCGTATACTTGAAGCCTTGGGCGAATACAAGAAGGCGTACAATTATTACTATAAAGCGGCATGGGCGGCAGACAGCGTAGGCAAGGCAATGACAAGGATTGCTATGCTTGATATACGGAACAAGGACTACAAGGCGGCTATAAAGCACGCCGATACCGCCCTCGATTACGGCAGAAAAAATTCCCTTGCGAAAACTGCAAGGGTAATTGCAATGAAGGCTTTAAAGCTTGACACGGCAGAAATGATTAATGAAGAATTAACCGCTGACCCGCTTAATCACTTTATGCGTTATCTTTCGGGTAACGAGGATTTCTACGGTATAATGGACAGCAACCCTCTTGAGACCTGCCTTGATATAGCGTTTGATTTCGATGCTATGGGACTTTACAGGGAAAATGTAAAGCTGCTCGGCGGTCTTCTTGAAAGCAGACCCGAAACGGCACAGCCAATGCTTTTCTATGCCCTCGGCTATTATAAATATCTTTGCGGTGAAGACGGGGATGAGGAGTATAAAAAAGGCTCTGCGGCAGAAGTCGGCAAGACCTATCCCGTGCGCAAAGAGGAAATGCGTATTTTAGAGGCTGTAATCGCCAAAACCGGCAACAGCAAGGCGAAAATGCTGCTTGGCTGTCTGCTTTATAACAAGCGCCATTACGAAAAGGCGGCGGCGCTTTGGGAGGAGTGCGATGACGGTACTTCGGTAAGAAATCTCGCAGTTGCATATTTTAGCCACTTAAACCGTAAGGATGAGGCCTTGCCGCTTATGAAGAAGGCGTTAGAGCTCTATCCTGACAGCGAGGAGCTGGTTTACGAGACAGTTGTTTTAATGGATAAGCTCGGCATATCTGCAAAAGAAAAGATAGATTTCTTAACTTCTCATAAAATTACCCGTGACGATTGCTTTACAGAGCTTGCAAAGGCGTATAATCAAGCCTTACAGCCCGAAAAGGCTGTAGATACCCTTATGTCCCACAGTTTTGTACCCTGTGAGGGCGGTGAGCATGCCATTGCCGACCAGTACCTTTTTGCACACCTTGTAATCGGCAGAAATGCACTGGGGAGCGGAAATATATCGGAAGCACTCGAAATATTCCGCAAGGGGCAGATTCTTCCCCAGTCTCTGGGAGCGGGTATATGGAACCACTGCAAGTTAGTGCCCCTTAAATACTTTGAGGCGGTATGCCTTGAAAAAATAGGCGAAAAGGTAAAGGCTGATGAAATATTTACCTATATTGCCACTATCGGTATAGAATATTTCAGCAATATGCACCTTAAAGAGCTTCCTTATTATCAGGCCTGTGCGTGGAAGCATTTAGGCGAAGAAATTAAGGCACAGCGGACAATCACCAAATACCGCCGTGAGTGGAGCGGTATTGATAAAATTCGTGACAACGGCTTCTTCGGTACAACCCCGTTCTTTATCTCCTTTACGGACGACCCCAAGCGCTTGCGCCGAGCTTTGCACTGTTATCTAAACGCACTTATTGCAGAATTTACGGGGGAAAGCGATAAGGCAACATCACTTATTAAGGAAAGCTATTCCTTAAATAATGAAAATCTTTCTGCGCTTACCTTTAAAACTCAGGGATTTTTGCCGTAATCGGGAAGATAACGCTTTACAATAGAAATAAGCTCCGATTTATCGGAAATATTGCACTTTTCAAGTATCCTTTTAATACGGTATTTTACTCCGCTATCGGTTAAAAAGCAGGCGGCGGCGATTTCTGTAACGGATTTACCGCCGCATAAATGGGCTATTACGGTTTTGTCGGTGGCGGAGTCGATTTCCAAAATTCTTTCGGCACAAATCATTTCGTTAAGCTCTTTATCCGAATAAATGCGGTCGGTGTTTTGTGGGGTTTTAAGGCTGATAGGCAAGGAATTAAGGCCTTTTTGAGGCTCTGTGTTCCAGCTTATATTAAGGGTCATTTGCGAAATATAAGGGTGCAATTTAAGCTTTTCGTAAATAAAAACTGCAGCCTTTCCGTATTGCTCAAGGTTCATATTGATTGAGATTATTTTATCGCGGTAACAGCTTGAAATTTTGGTTTGACAGCAGCTTAGTATTTTAAGCTTATTTAGCTTTTCATCAGCTCCGTCCGCTTCAAGGCGGCGGATTAAGGAAACTGCGGCAAAGTCGTTAAAGCAGATAACGGCATCAAAATTATCCGCCTTTTCCACAAATTTTTTATAGCAGTCTTTAAGCGAGCCGTCGTTTGTGAAAATCTGCACCGCATCTACAATACCGTCACTTTGGGCGAAAAGACCGTCAACCCTACCTATATCGGAAATTGAATTTGTATTTACCCCGTAAAGGGCAAGGCGGGTTTTGCCGTCGGCCTTAAGATTATCCAAAAGATATTTCATAGAGCCTGTTATATCCGAGCAGACACAGCTGTAATTACAGCCTAAAATTGTTTCCGCCTGATTGCAGATAAGTATAGGCTTTATTCCCGAAAGGTTAAGCTCGGCAAGGGTGGCTTTTATCCAGTTATAGTTCGCCGCAATAATGAAAACCGCCTCGCTGTTTTGGGGCACTGTGTCATACATTTCGCAAAAGGGAATACGCTTTTGGCGAAGCCTTTCGGTAAGACTCTTGTAAAGCGCTTTGCACCACATACTCTCGCTGTAGGCGGGTTCGGTTAATATAGTTACCATAGTCTGCCGTCACCTCTTATAAAAATTGTACTATTATTGGGGAAAAATTACAAGCAGAAAATTTTGCGGTTTTTGTACACAGTTTTCAACCTTTAATATTTTGATGTGTTAAGCTATAATTATCTTGTAAAAAAATACAGGAGGAAAAGCAATGTCAAAAGTAAGCGTTAAAAAACAAAAGCAGAATATACCTACCTATGTTCCCAAACCGGCACACGAACTGCCGATGTTCTTTGAAAACAAGCCCTATCAGGGTGCGTCGGGCAGGGTTTACCCCATACCCTATTGCGACGGCATTTCGGACGAGAAAAAGGATGTTGAATACGAGGTATACACCCTTGAAAACGAGTATGTAAAAACTCAGGTTGTGCCAGCCCTTGGCGGTAAGATACTCAGAGGCCTTGACAAGGTGGGAAATCACGAATTTATCTATTACAATGAGGTTGTAAAGCCCGCACTTGTAGGCCTTGCGGGACCTTGGATTTCGGGCGGTATTGAGTTTAACTGGCCCCAACACCACAGACCCACTACCTATATGCCCCTTGAGGCGGTAGAGGAGGAAAACTCCGACGGCGGCAAGACCGTTTGGACAGGCGAGGTAGAGCCTTTCGGCAGAATGAAGGGTATGGCGGGCATCACCGTAGATAAGGGAAGAAGCTACATAAAGGCAAAGGTCCGTGTATACAACCGCACCGCATTCCCTCAGGTATTTATGTGGTGGGCTAACCTTGCAGTTCCCGTAAATGATGATTACCGCACTGTATTCCCGCCGGACTGCGAATGGGTAAACGACCATGACCGCCGTGCCGTTCTTGAATGGCCCATTGCGAAGGGCGTTTACAAAACCGCCCGTCCCTACAATTTCGGCGAAGGCACAGACCTTTCCCACTACAGCGCAGTAAAGGTTCCGTCCTCCTACCTTATTTCCCAGGGTCAGTCGGATATGGACTTTATCGCCGGCTATGACACGGGAATAAACAAGGGTATTGCTACTGTTGCTAACCACCATATTTCACCTGGCAAGAAGATGTGGCATTGGGGAATCGGCGATTTCGGAGATATGTGGTGCTCCAACCTTACCGATAAAAACGGCCCGTATATTGAGCTTATGACCGGTGTTTATACCGATAACCAGCCTGACTTTACCTGGATTGCTCCTTATGAGACAAGGGAGTTTGAGCAGTATTGGTATCCTGTTCGTGAGATTGGCGAGATAAAGAACGCCACCATAGATGCGGCAGTAAATGTTGAAAAGCGTGACGGAAAACTCTATCTCGGCTTTAATGTTACGGGTGTTTTCAATAACTGTACTATAACCGTAACCGATAACGGCAAGGAAATATACAGCGAAAAGACCGATATGTCCCCTGATAAGGTATATCACAAAACCCTTGAAGCGCAAATTTCGGATATACATAATGTTAAGGTTTCTCTTACCGACGAAAACGGCAGAGAATTAGTTTCCTATATGCCTTACAGACGTGGTCAGAAACAGCCTATTAAGGTCAGAAAGCCTGTAAAGCGCCCCTCGGAGTACAATACCGTTGAAGAGCTTTACATAAACGGCTTACATTTAGAGCAGTATAAACAGCACAACTACAAGCCCGAAGATTATTACCTTGAGGGACTTCGCCGTGATGAGGGCGATATTCGCTGTAACACCTCTATGGCAAGACTGTCTCTTAAAAACGGTAAATTTGAAGATTGCGTAAAATACTGCGATAAGGCGATAGAGAGATTGACCGACCGCAACGAGCACCCTGCCGATACCGAGGCATTTTACCTAAAGGGCGTAGCGCTCGAGTACCTCGGCGAATACGATAAGGCTTACGATATTTTATACCGTGCCGCTTGGAACTATCCCCACAGAAGCGCCGCTATGTATGAGCTTGCCTGTATTGACTGCCGCAGGGGGGATTATGCTATAGCCCTTGAGCATCTTGATGAGTCTATCGGTCTTAATAAGGGCCACACCAAGGCTCATAACCTTAAAACTGCCATTGCACGCAAAATCGGCTGTGAATGTGCAAAGCAGAGTGCTGTAGACGGCATTAATGACGATAAGCTTGACCTGTTTGCCCTTATTGAGTATTCTCATTTTGAGGATGCTTCGGACAAAATCGCACAGTTTGCAGAAAAGCCCGAGAATATGCTGGATGTTGCCCGAGACTATATGAAGGCGGGACTTTACGAGGACGCACTTTATACATTGAAGCTCGCCGATAATAATTCACCCCTTGTAAACTATTATTTAGCCTTTATCACAAAGGATAATTCCTATGTAGAAAAGGCTGAAAAGGCGGAGATGGGCTACTGCTTCCCCTCGAATGTTGAGGATATTGCGGTACTTAAATACGCTGCCGAATCGGGCGAAAATACAGCCAACGCCGACTATTATCTCGGCTGTCTTTATTACGACCGTTTCCGTTATAATGAGGCGGCGGAATGCTTTGAAAGCTGTGTCCGTAAAAATCCCGAGCACGGCAGAGCATGGCGCAACCTTTCCCTTTATTGGTTTGATAAGGCTCACGACGGAAAGACGGCTCTCTCCTGTATGGAAAATGCCCTCAAATTCCGTCCTAATGACCCGAGACTTTTGCTTGAATATGAGCAGTTGCTTAAAAACACCAATGCAAGCATTGAGGAAAGACTCAGCGTATATGATAAGTATCCCGAGCTCTTAAAGGAGAGGGATGACTGCTATCTTGATAAGCTTACCTTACTTTCCCAGCAGGGCAAATACGAGGAAGCCATTAATATGGCGGCGGTAAAGCACTTCCACATCTACGAGGGCGGCGAGGGCAAGCTTACCAAACAGCACGCCTGGATGCATGTGCTTTACGGCAATGAGCTGGCTCAAGCGGGTAATACCGAAAAGGCAGAGCAGATTTATATGAACGGTATAAATATGCCTAAGTCCTACGGTGAGGCAAAGACCTTCTTCAATCAGGAGGCCCATATCTACTACTATTTAAGCAAGCTTTACACAGGCGATAAGTGCACTGCGGCGCTCGAAAAGGCGGCAGAGTACAAGGCGGCGGTTTCGGAAATATCCCTTTTCCGTGCGCTTGCACTTAAGGAATTGGGCAGAGTAGACGAGGCTAAGGCAGTTCTTGATGAAATGCTCGCTACCGCACAAAATCTTATCGATAACAAGGATATGCGCACCTATTACGGCGTAGGCTCGCCCAGTCCTATGCCCTTTGAGCTTGATATTGAAAAGCATAATCTGCTTACGGGCAACACCCTTAAGGCGTTTGCCCTTTACGGATTGGGGCTCTACAGCGAGGCAGAGCTTTGCATACGCCGTGCGGCAGAGCTTGACCCCAACGATTTTGCGGTTTATACTTATAGGCAGATAACTAAATAATTAAAGGAGCAAAACTATTATGGCAAGACTTAATTTTATTTCCTCTAAGGGCGATTGTGCAGAGAGCTTGGAAAGCTTTATTAACGGTCTTCCCGATAATACAACCCTTGTTTTAAAAGGAGAGTGTTATCTATCCCGAAAGGTTTTTGTGAAAAATAAAAAGGGCCTTGCCATAGTCGGCGAAGACGCAAAAATAATTACCGCATTTGACCCGATGGAGGGCTTCTATAAATACAGCGGTGCTTTTGATTTTGAGGGTTGTGAAAACCTAACCCTTAAAAATCTGATTTTTGATACCGATAAGCCGGTTAATTCCACAGGTGTTGTAACCTCTGTCGCAGGTGACGGCAGTTCCTTTGTGGTTAAAATGCTTGAGGGCTGTGTTTTAGACGGCAACCAGACAATTTTCTGGATGTTCAGTATGGATAAGGACGGCTCACCCGATTCTCTGCTTGGAAGCTATGAGATAACCCCCTATGAGGTTTTGGGAAACGGCGAGGTTAGAATTTCAGGCAGGGAAAATCTGCGTGAAGGTATACAGAGACTTCCCGTCGGAGAGCGTATCTGCTTCTTATACGGAGGGGCGGGCAATTATAAACAGCTTAAAAATTCCGCTGTTACATTTGAAGACTGCAAGGATGTTTCTCTGCTTGACATTACTGTTCATTCCGCCGCAGGGTTTATGTTTGTGGCTTTCCCGAGGTGCGAAAATTTCCGCATAGAAAGATACCGTGTTGAGTGCCCCAAAGGCAGTAACCGATTAATGGCGTCGGACAGGGACGGAATACATCTTTTAGGAGTTGCCGGCACCGTTACAATAAAGGACTGCTATTTTGACGGACTCGGCGACGATGCGCTGAATATACATTCCACCGCCGGCTTTATTACCGAGGCGGACGGTAACAGCATCAAGGTAATTAATAAAAGATTTGATATTCCAATGGACGAAAATTGGTGTCAAAAGGGTGATGTTATCGCCGTGTACGATACCTCGTTTGTAAGGAAAGGCAGTCTTACGGTCGAAAAGTATGAGGACAGCAGGGTTTATTATTCCGCCTGCGAGGGGAGTATAGAGGTCGGGGATGTTCTTGCCAATACCGCCTTTAATGCCGAAATACTTGTGGAAAACTGCGAGATAAGAAACAGCCGTGCAAGGGCCCTTTTATTCCAGACCGAAAACATTACTGTAAGGGACTGTAAATTCTTCGGAATGTCTCTGCCTGCGATTTTAATGGCTCCCGATATAGCAGTATGGCACGAAATGAGCCCGTCAAAGAATGTGCTTATAGAAAACTGTGTCTTTGAAAAATGCGGTTTTATCGATAGCAGAAAAACTAACGCAGTAATATCGGCAAAGCCCTCTCATGACAGTAATGATGATTCCGTATATACCGCAGAGCAGATTCACAGCAATATAACCATAAGAAACAATGTGTTTAAGGATGTAAGAAACAAGGCGATATATCTGAGTTCTGTAAAAGGTATCAAGATTGAAAACAACGATTTCGGTGATCTGGATTATTCCGAAACGGTGGAGCTTAAAAATTGCAAGCCTTAATGTAGCTTTATTTGCATACCAAACCCGTCAAAATGGCGGGTTTTTATTATTTTTAAGAATATGTATTGACATAAAAGAAGACATCTGCTATAATACATAACGGATGTTATAAAATGTATGTTACGAAACAAACGCTTTGAAAAGGAGATGATATAGTGCCCCCAAAACCGAAATACACAAAGGAGGAAATTGTAGCCGCAGCCTATGAGATAACCCGTCAAAAGGGAATTGACGCTGTTGTGGCAAGAGAGGTGGGCAAATGCCTTAACACTTCATCTTCCCCGATTTTCACAATCTGGAGCAGTATGGAGGAGTTAAGGGAGGAGGTGCGAAGTCTGGCAAAAGAAAAATACCGAGAATATATGGCGGATATTTTTGATTATTCCCCCTCCTTTAAGGAGTTCGGTATGCGGTGCGTCAGCTTTGCGGCAGAGGAGCCTAATCTGTTTCGGCTACTGTTTCTTACTAAAGGCAAAGAGCACAGCCCCTATGCACGGTTTAAGCAGGAGTTTGAAGGTATCTTTATACCCCTTGTAGAAGAAATTATGAACCAATTTGAACTGTCAAAGCCTGATGCGGAGAATTTGCTGAATGAAATGATTATTTTTGCTAACGGCATTTCGGCATATGTCATTACCGATAAAAGCAGTTTTTCAAAGGAGGCGGTCAGCCGTCATTTAAGTCGGGTCTGTATTGGCATTGTGATAACCGATAAGCTGCGTGACGGCAGCTTGAATTTGGAAACGGCTCAAGAAATGCTTAATTCTTATGATTTTGCAATATTGCCTCAAAAGAAAAATGATTGAAAGGATTGATTAAGTATGAAAAAATTAAGTAAAATTTTATGGGGTGTAGTACTTATATTAGTGGGCGGAATCTTCGCCCTTAATGCCTTTGGTATTACCGATATTACGGTTTTCTTTGACGGCTGGTGGACGCTGTTTATTATAGTTCCCTGTTTCATCGGTATTTTCAGCGAGCGGGAAAAAATGGGCAATATCATTGGCCTTTTGATAGGTGTATTTTTACTGCTTTGCTGTCAAAATGTGCTGGACTTTGATATGCTTTGGAAATTAGCAATTCCCGCAATTATTGTAATCATCGGTTTAAAGCTGATTTTTACGGCGATTTTCGGCGACAAGGCGACTAAAATGCTTGTAGAGTCCCAAAAGAACGGGGACAATGTAAAAAGCGGCACTGCAACCTTTTCGGGTCAGGATCTTAATTTTGACGGTGAGGTGTTTGAGGGTGCAGAGCTTAATGCCGTTTTCGGCGGTGTTAAGTGCGACTTAAGGCACGCAATTATCGAAAAGGACTGCGCTGTTACCGCCTCTGCAATTTTCGGCGGAATTGATATTTATGTTCCCGACAATATCAATGTAAAAATTACTTCAAATTCCGTTTTCGGCGGAGTTTCCGAGAAAAAGCATCAGCCCTACATTGAGGGTGCGGTCACTTTATACATAAACGCAACCTGCATATTCGGGGGAGTTGAAATTAAATGACATCATTTCAAAAGGTAATAAAATATGTGGCTTTTGCATTGGCAATTTTCTTGATAGTCACCATTATAGGGGGAATAATAACGGGACTTACCGGTATTTCATTTCTTCTTTCGGGAAAAGAAAAAGAAACCCCCAGCGAAATGCAGACCTATTCGGTTGAGGGTGAAATCATCTCTCTTTCGGTGGATTTAAGCGGTGCAGAGCTGAAAATACAAACCGGAGATAAATTTGAGGTTCAAAGCAATCACAAATATATTTCCGTAAAGACAAATAACGGTAAGCTTACTGTAAGCGAAACCAAGAAATTCTTTGCGGTTTCCCCAAAAGGGATAACGGTTATTTTAACGGTTCCCGAAAGCTTCGTTTTTGATGAAGCCGAAATTGATACAGGCGCGGGTAAGGTTGAAATAGAAGCTTTGGCGTGCGATGTGTTGGAGCTTTCTTTAGGTGCAGGAAGAGCGGATATTAAAAACCTAACTGCAAACTCACGTGCCAATATTGACGGCGGTGCAGGGGAGCTTAGCATAGATGGCGGAAGGCTTTGCAATCTAAAGCTTGATATGGGTGTGGGAAAGCTTACACTTAAAAGCCGTATCGAGAGAAAAAGCGAGCTTGATATGGGCGTCGGTGAAACGAATATAATCCTTTTAGGCAGTAAAGCCGACTATAAAATAGAGCTTGACAAGGGTATAGGTACAGCAAAGCTCCAGAGCGAAGAAATGGCAGACGATGCGGTTTACGGCTCGGGTGAAAGCATTGTTGAAATCGACGGCGGCGTCGGAGCAATAAGCATTGACTTTTCAGAGGACGGAACTGTGACAGAGTTTTGATAAAGTCATTGCGGAATAAGTTAAATTCAAATCGGAGGAAAGAACAATGCTTAAAATTGAACACTTAACAAAAGCCTACGGCGAGAAAAAAGCCGTAGATGATTTGAGCTTACATATTAATCCCGGTGAGATATACGGTTTTATCGGCCACAACGGGGCGGGCAAAACCACCACTCTAAAGGCTGTGGCGGGTATTTTGCAGTTTGATAAGGGGGAAATTTTAATAGGCGGAAAATCTGTCTGCACTTCTCCGCTGGACTGCAAACGGGATATTGCCTATATCCCCGACAATCCCGATTTGTACGACTATATGAGCGGTATAAAATATCTTAATTTCATCGCTGATGTTTTCGGGGTAAGTGCCGCGGACCGCAAGGAGCGCATCCGCAAATATTCGGAGCTTTTTGAGCTGACAGCCGATTTAGCCCAGCCCATCGCCGCCTATTCCCACGGTATGAAACAGAAGCTGGCTATTATTGCGGCGTGGCTTCACAGTCCTAAGCTTATTATTATGGACGAACCCTTTGTTGGTCTTGACCCCAAAGCCTCTCATCTTCTTAAAGGTATGATGCGTGAGGTCTGCGACGAAGGCGGGGCAATCTTCTTCTCCACCCATGTGCTTGAGGTTGCCGAAAAACTCTGCGACAAGGTGGCAATTATCAAGGGTGGAAGGCTTGTCCGTTCGGGTACAATGGAGGAGGTCAAGGGGGACGACTCTTTAGAGGAAGTATTCCTTGAGCTGGAGGAAGAAGTATGCTGAGTGTTCTTCTCAAAAAACAAATGACCGAGATATTCCGCAGTTATTTTTATGATGCAAAAAAGAACCGCTCCCGCTCCAAAGCGGGAACAGCCGCATACCTCATCTTTTTTGTGTGCATAATGGTGGGATTATTGGGCGGAATGTTTACTACTCTCTCTTTGGCTATATGCGGAGCGTTTATGGCTGCCGGTATGGACTGGCTCTACTTTGCAATTATGGGCTTGCTTTCTGTACTGCTGGGGGTTTTCGGCAGTGTCTTTAATACCTATTCGTCACTTTATCTTTCTAAGGATAATGACCTTCTGCTGTCAATGCCGATTCCTGTCAATGTAATTATAACATCCCGTCTGCTTACCGTCTATCTTATGGGGCTTATGTATTCGTTGGTTGTTATTCTCCCCGCAGTTATTGTTTACTGGGCAACCGCACCCGTATCGGTTAGCGTGATATTCGGCGGCCTGCTTATAATATTTCTGATTTCCGTCTTTGTTCTAACCCTTTCCTGTGCGCTGGGATGGGTTGTGGCAAAAATCAGCCTGAAACTCAAAAACAAAAGCTTTATTACGGTTGTGATTTCCTTAGCCTTTATCGGCGGGTACTATTTCTTCTATTTCAAAGCACAAACCTTAATTGAAGATTTGCTTATGAATGCCGCCGTTTACGGCGATAAAATTAAAGGCTCGGCTTATCCCCTTTACCTGTTCGGTAAGGTCGGGGCAGGGGACGCTTTTGCAATGCTGATTGTGTCATTGGCAATTCTCGCTCTTTTTGCCCTTATGTGGGCACTTATTTCCCGTAGCTTTTTAAAAATCGCCACCTCCTCGGGACATACTGCCAAGAAGGTATACAAAGAAACCGCAGTAAAGCAGAAAAGCATTGCCGCGGCACTTTTAGCAAAGGAATTCGGACGCTTTACTTCCAGCCCCAACTATATGCTTAACTGCGGTCTCGGCATATTGATGTTGCCGATTGCGGGCGTAATGCTTCTTTGGCAGGGCGGGGCTGTGATTTCGGCATTAAATGAGATATTCGGCACACGGGCGGGCTGTGCCCCTGTACTGCTTTGCGGGGCGGTATGTTTGCTTGCCTCTATGAACGATATGGCGGCGCCCTCGGTATCCCTTGAGGGCAAGAGCCTGTGGCTTATGCAGTCTCTGCCCATAACCCCGTGGCAGGTACTGCGGGCGAAGCTTAGTGTGCAGTTGATTCTCACGGGTATTCCCGTGCTGTTCTGCACCGTTTGCCTTGCATTTATCTATCCTTATACACCCTTAGAACTGCTTTTGACGGTGCTCGTTCCAATGTTATATGCCCTGCTTTCGGCGCTGTTCGGGTTGTTTTTGGGACTTAAAATGCCCAATCTTAACTGGACCAATGAAATAACCCCCATAAAGCAAAGCGCCTGTGTGACCATAGCACTTTTCAGCGGCTTTGGGTATACCGCCCTTATGTGTGCGGGCTTTATGCTCTTAAATGGCTGGAGACTGGGCTTTGTGGGCTATATGAGCATATTCGGAGCGGTAACCCTTGCCTTGTGCGCCCTACTTTACCTCTGGATTAAAAAGAGGGGCAGTAGCCTGTTTGCTCAGCTGTAGAAAATGATACACTTTCTATTCGTAAAAAGGATATAATGGTTATAGATAGTCGAAAATTTGTCTATACCCATTGCAATGAATATAGAGCGAATTCAAAAAGTTACTTATTTGAATTCGCAAAAGCCGATAAAATCGGCTTATCGAAACGCTCTACGGCGTTTCGATATTCTATAGTCATTATAGTTATTGACGGAGAAAGCTATGGACAAAAATCAAAATAAACATCGGCTGAATGCGGCAGATATTATCACCCTGATTCGCATTGCGGGGACGATTATGCTGTTGTTTTTAAGCCCCCTTACGGCAGGCTTCTTCATTCTTTACGCCTTTACCGGACTTACAGATGTGCTGGACGGTCTGATTGCCCGAAAAACAAATACTGCCGACGATTTCGGTGCGAGGCTTGACAGTATTGCCGATTTATTGTTCTATACGGTAATATTGATTCGAGTCCTGCCGATTCTTATAACAAAACTGCCAAGCGAAATCTGGTATGCTGTTGCGGTTATTATTTGTATACGAGTCTCGGCATATATAACTGCCGCAATTAAATACCGTCTGTTCGCATCAATGCATACATATCTTAACAAACTGACCGGTGCCGCTGTGTTCTTAATTCCGTTTTTCCTTATTACTGACTTTACCGCAGTATTCTGCCGGATAGTATGCGCTGTTGCGGCGGTATCATCCTTAGAAGAGCTGGTTATTCACATTCGCAGTAAAGATTACTGCCCAAATACAAAATCAATTTTTTATAAATAAAGAATGGCTTGTATCAGAATAGGAGGGGTCAAGTCAAGAAAAAACCATATAAATCTAATCGAAGCAAAATGCTATGCGGTGTATTCGGGCAGGGCACTCAGAGGAACTTCTTAAAAAAGTTTTCATATTAAATTATCACGGAGCTGTCAAAATAAAAGACGGCTCCGTTTATATGTGCTTTTATAAAGCGAATGCAAGTGAAATTTGTCGAAAAGAAAAAAATAATTTGAGTTTATTGGCTATATATAACGGTAATAATTTTATTAGGAATTACGGAGGTGCCGTTATGTATAACAACAAGGTAATTATATGCGGGGTCGATACCTCAAAACTGCCGCTTTTAAAGGAAAAGGAAAAGGAGGAGCTTTTAAAGAAGGTTAAATCCGGCGATAAGTCGGCGCGGGACAAGCTGATAAACGGAAATTTGAGGCTTGTTTTAAGCGTTATTCAGCGCTTTACGGGCAGGGGCGAAAATCTTGACGATTTGTTTCAGGTGGGCTGTATAGGCCTTATTAAATCAATAGATAATTTTGATACAACTCAAAATGTCCGCTTTTCAACCTACGCCGTTCCGATGATAATAGGGGAGATAAGGCGGTATTTAAGGGATAACAATTCGGTGAGGGTCAGCCGTTCTATAAAGGACACGGCGTATAAGGCGATGCAGGTTAAGGAGCGGCTTACAAGCAAGAATCAGAACGAGCCTACCGTGCAGGAAATTGCAAGGGAGTTGGAAATTCCGGTAGAAGATGTTGTAATAGCCCTCGAAAGCATTGTAAGCCCAATTTCGCTTTATGACCCCGTTTATTCCGACGGCGGCGACACGATATATGTATTAGACCAGGTGGGGGATAACAACGATGACCGCAACTGGCTTGACGAAATCGCTCTTAAAGAGGCGATAAAAAATTTAAGCGAGCGAGAAAAGCATATTTTGTCCCTGCGTTTTATGCAGGGCAAGACACAAATGGAGGTTTCTGAAGAAATCGGCATTTCCCAAGCGCAGGTATCAAGGCTTGAAAAAAGCGCTTTGCAAAGGATAAGGCAGTAAAGGAAAGGCGGAAAGCGTTTGTGCTTTCCGCTGTTTATATAGATATATAATAAAAGAACCGCCCTGCGGGGCAGTTCTTTTGCGCTTTTATTAATTTATCAGCCTACCGTGCCGCCGAGTCCGAAGCTTACCGAAAGCGCCTTATCCACAAGTCCCATAGAACCTGTGTCGAGACAGCCCATTTTTTCTTTAAGTCTCTGCTTGTCTATTGTTCGGACCTGCTCAAGCAGTACAATAGAATCCTTTGCAAGCCCGCAGCCGTCGGCATTGACCGAAATATGGGTGGGAAGGTTTGTTTTGTCCCGCTGGCTGGTTATTGCGGCGGCTATAACGGTGGGACTGTATTTGTTGCCGACATCGTTTTGGACTATAAGTACGGGTCTGATGCCGCCCTGCTCAGAGCCTACCACCGGACTTAAATCGGCATAGTAAATATCTCCTCGCTTGATATTCATTACTGTTTCACACTCCGATTGTAATTATGAATGACGGAAATTATCTGTCCGTCAGGCTAATTATATTTTTGCCTGTCTTTCCCTAAATTAATCAAATAAATTTCAACACTACATAATATGTTCAAATTTTGAGGAATGTGAAAGGGGAGGTATAGGTTATATCTGAGAACGCTGAGCGAGGTTAATTATTTTAAGTCCGTGAATTTCGGCGGCTCGCACATAGCGGGCGGCTCCGCCTGTATTTCGTTCAATAAAACAGATTACCGTATCTGATTTTTCAATCATTATATTATTTCTTATAGGTATAGCTGCTTTTTCGCTGACATTTTTTAAACTGTTAGGATAATATGTATCCGAGGCTTCATACATATTATTATAATTCGGATATGCGAGCAGAACTGATATGCACCCCAAAAGTTAGACACTTTTGGAGGTGCATATTTTTATGGGTAAAAGAAAAAACAAAGTTTATAGTGCAGAATTTAAAATCGGTGTTAT
>CACWPS010000012.1 GCA_902762875.1 Oscillospiraceae bacterium | reverse complement strand
CTGCCTACGGCTCCGTTTCAAGGCTCACATCGCTATTATACCATTTCTTTTCTTCTTTTTTTAAGAAAAGTGGTTCATATCTATTTACAACACAGAAAAAAATTAAAAATATTAGGTGTATAGCTATTGTTTATTGCGTGAAAATGTTGTATAATAAACAATATATAAGCATAAGGAGAGCGAAGTTTTGGAGCATATCGCTTATCTTGATAACAGTTCTACCACAAAGCCGTCCAAAAAGGCGGTGGAATATATAACCCGTGCCCTTGAATCAAACTGGGGCAACCCTTCTTCCTTGCACCGAATAGGAATGGAGGCGGAAATCGCCCTTAATGATGCGAGGGAATGTATTGCACATACCGTAAATGCAAGGGCAGATGAAATTTTCTTTACGGGAAGCGGTACCGAGGCTAACAATACCGCTATTCTATCTGTACTTAAAGCAAAAGGCAGGGGCGGAAGGATTATCACAACGGCTATCGAGCACCCCTCGGTATTAGAAACCGCAAAAAGGCTGGAGGATAACGGATTTGAGGTGGTGCGTCTAAAGCCTGATAATAACGGAATTATTCCGCTTACAGAGCTTGAAAACGCCCTTAACGGTAATACTCTGCTTGTAAGTATGATGCTGGTAAATAACGAAACGGGGGCAATACAGCCTGTGAAAGAGGCGGTAGCTCTTACAAAGCGTATAGCACCCTTAGCACTGTTTCATTGCGATGCGGTGCAGGGATACGGCAAGCTCTCTGTTAATGTTAAGCAGTTAGGGGTTGACCTGTTATCCGCCAGCGGCCATAAAATTCACGGGCCTAAGGGAGTAGGCTTTTTATACTGCAAAAAGGGCGTGCATATAAGCCCCCTTATAACCGGCGGCGGTCAGGAACGGGGTATCCGCTCGGGCACCGAATCGCTCCCCCTTATTATGGGGCTTATGGGTGCGGCGGAAGAACTGCCAAAGCCCGAAACACAGCTTAAGATTAGGCAGGAACTGTTTGACTATACAAGGGACAGGCTTCTTGAAATAGGTGCTGTTATAAACTCGCCCGAGGGGTGCCTGCCCTATATATTAAACGCTTCGCTTGTGGGCTACCGTTCGGAAACCCTGCTTCATTTTCTTGAAAGCCGAAATGTTTTTGTTTCAAGCGGAAGTGCCTGTGCTAAAGGGCACGGCAGCTATGTACTTAACGAAATGGGGCTTGATAGGAAGCGCACCGACAGCGCCCTTAGAATAAGCTTTTCAAGATACAACACAAAAGAAGACACGGATATGCTTATTTCAGCACTTGAAGAGGCAAAAAAACAGCTTAGAAAGGCAAACTGATGAAAGAGATAATTTTGATTAAAAACGGCGAATTGGCGCTTAAAGGACTTAACCGCTGTAATTTTGAGGATATACTGATTAAGAATATTAGGCGCCGTTTAAGGGAATTAGGCGAGGTGGAAATTCGCAAGTCCCAATCAACCATTTATATTGAGCCAAAGAGTGAGGACTACGATTTCGAGGAAGCGCTTTTAAGGGTCGGCAGAGTTTTCGGTATAGCGGGCTTCAGCCGTGCCTGTGTTTGCGAAAAAACGGTTGAGGACATACTTTCCCGCTCCCCTGAATATCTTAGAACAGAAATGGAAAAGATAAAGACATTCAAGGTGGAGGCTAAAAGGGCCGACAAACGCTTTCCCCTTACCTCCCCCGAAATATGCCGAGAGGTGGGGGCGGTACTGCTCCAAAATTTCCCACATTTGAAGGTTGATGTTCACAATCCCGACCGTGTGGTATATGTTGAAATCAGGGATTTTGCCGCCTATGTAAGGGCAGAACAGCTAAAGGGTGCAGGGGGTCTTCCCGTTGGGACAGCGGGGAAGGCTTCGATTCTTATTTCCGGCGGGATTGACAGCCCCGTTGCCGCTTGGACTATGGCAAAGCGGGGACTAAGACTTAATGCGATACACTTTGCGAGCCCGCCCTATACAAGCCCCCGTGCGGAGCTAAAGGTGCGCACCCTGCTTAAAAAGGTTGCGGCGTACAGCGGAACTATCAACCTTGCAATAGTGCCCTTTACCGAAATACAGGACGAGATAGGCAAAAACTGCCCCGAGGATTATTTCACCCTTATAATGCGCCGTATGATGATGCGTATATCCGAACGGTTGGCTAAGGATTCAGGAAGTCTTGCCCTTATTACAGGCGAGAGCTTGGGTCAGGTAGCAAGCCAGACACTGCCTGCCCTTGTGACGACCGACAGCGTTGTAAATATGCCGGTACTCCGTCCCCTTATCGGTATGGACAAGGAAGAAATAGTAAAGATTTCAAGGAATATTGACACCTTCGAGACCTCGATTTTGCCCTACGAGGATTGCTGTACGGTATTTACTCCTAAGCACCCGAAAACAAGACCTACGCTTGAGTCCTGCCTTGAGGCGGAAAAGGGGCTCGATGTGGAACGGCTTGTGGAAAAGGCGGTAAGCGAGACCCAGTACTCCTATATTGAATAAAAATTTTGCAAAGCGGTAGAGATATGAACGGTAAGGTTTATGAGCTTGGGCTTAAAGCGGTAGCCCTTTTAAAGGAAAAGGATATGACGGTAGCTACGGCTGAGTCCTGCACCGGCGGACTGGTTTCCTCGTATATCACCGCCGTTCCCGGTACTTCCTCGGTTTTTGAGTTGGGAATTACCTCTTATTCTTGCCGAATAAAAAATAAGATTTTAGGTGTGGACGAAAACACCCTTGAAGTTTTGGGCGCAGTTAGCCCCGAAACGGCAGAGCAAATGGCGAAAAATGTCAGGATTTTGGCGGATTCAAGCATAGGTGTTTCGGTTACGGGCGTTGCGGGGCCCGACGGTTCTGAGGGTCACGCTCCGGGACTTGTGTATATAGCGGCGGCGTATGACGGCGGGGTTCAGGTAGAAAAGCTCAACATCGAACCACTTTCCCGTGATTATGTAAGGGAAACGGCGGTTTATGAAATATTTAAGCTTATAATAAAGATAATCGGGGAATCAAAAAAATGAAACACGCAAAAGAAAAGGACAATTTTTTTCACAGATTGTATTTATCCTATATCCCAAATAAGCGGGATAACCTTAAGCAGATAATCATTAAGGTGTTTTTCCTGATAACGCTTACGGTCTTTGTTGTTTCGGCTGTGTATATTGCAAATTATTTTTTAAATGCAAAGCATCAGGACAGTATTATAGAACAGTCTCGCTCTGTATGGCATACAAGTGAAACGGAAGAAGAACCGCAGCCTTCGGTAATCGAGCTTATGCTCAGGGAAAACAGCGATTTTAAGGGCTGGATAACCGTGCCGAACACTAAAATAGATAATCCGATTTATCAAACCGATAATAATGATTTTTATTTAAACCATAATCAGCAAAAGAAAAGCAGTATATACGGGGCACTGTTTTTTGATTGTCAAAATGTGATAACCGAGGCCGAGACCGACAAAAACCTTGTAGTGTACGGACATCATATGAAAAACGGCTCCATGTTCGGCAATCTTACAAAATATAAGCAGTTGAGCTTCTACAAGCAAAATCCCACGGTAGAGTTTTCCACCCTTTACAAAAAGAGTACATATAAGATTTATGCGGCGTTTGTGCTAAACGCTTCCAAGGCAGACGATAACGGTTATATTTATAATATTTCGAGAAAAAACTTTATTGATGATGAGGATTTTGATTCCTGGGTTAATGAGGCCTGCGAGCGCAGTCTTATAAATACAGGGGTTGATGTTAAAAACGGCGATAATATAATTACGCTTGTCACCTGCACATATGATTTCGATGATGCGAGATTTGTGGTGATGGCAAGGGAAACCCGTGAAGACGAGGATGTTTCGGTAGATACTTCAAACGCTTCGGCTAATCCGTCGCCTAAGTACCCGAAGCGTTGGTATGACGACCGAGGAATTGACTATCCGTTTGACTGATAATAGAGGGGGAGTATATATGATACAGAATCTTAAGGTGGATATAATCTATTACAAAACCAATACCGATTTTGAAATGGAGTTTAATCTCTGCGGCTGTTGCCGTATGAGATTGCTGACCGATAAGGCTTCGGATAAAAAGACCCTGGTGCATGACCTTGCAAGGGCGGTATCCCGCAGCCGTGTGATAATTATTGCAGGTGAGCTTTCGGGTGAAGAGGGGATTATTGAAACGGTTGCTAAAGCTATTGCGAAAACCGTGACCGAAATCGATAAGAGTATGTACGGCATTAAGTCCGAGGAAGGCATTGGTGTTATCAGCGGTGCTACTCCCCTTGTTACTCCCGAGGGCGAGTTCGGCGGTTGTATTATTGAGAGCGGTCCCCAGTCTATGATACTGCTTTCGGACGAAAGGGAGCTTCGTAAAGGGATTATGAAAACCCTTATTCATCCCTATATTGAGGAGCTTTGCACGCTTGACATAAAGGCACAGGCGAAAAACACCGATACCGAGGTACCGACCGTTATCGCTCCGCCTGAGCCGATAACTGATGCTTTGCCCGAAGAAGTCGGCGAGCCCGCAGATGCTGTTTTTGAGGAAACGCCGGAAGAAACCGGGGAGGCAGAAGATAACAACTCTGCCGAAACGGTCGAAGAGATTAAGGAAGCAGCCGAGCCTGAGACGGAAAAAGAAGCAGAGACCGAGGAACCTGAGGCGGAAGCGGAAACAGAAACAGAGACCGAAGAGCCTGCCGATAAGCCCCTTTCCGATTTTTCCTCTAATGCAGACGATGTTACCCTTGAAGGCGGTATGACTTTTGAAACTGACGATTCCCGTGCCGCAGAGCCGTCAAAAACCGAGGAGCCCGAGCTTTTTATAGAGCATGAAAAACCGAAAAAAGGCCGCATAGGATATCAGAGCAACAACTATACTTTAGAGGAGTACGGTGATTCAACCTATCACGCACCCGATAATTCCGCAGAAAAACGCAAATCTCTGCTTTTGGGAAATCTCCCGATACTTATTATATCCGTACTGTTGCTTATCGTATTGGCGGTGCTGTGCTATTGCATATTCTATGTTCCGGCACAGGACGGCGTAACCGCTTCGGCGTATCTTCACGAAACATTCAATACCCTGTTTGGATAAAAGGCATAGCATATACTTAAAAGGTCCTGCTATAGCACTTTTGGGAGATTATTTTATTGTTTTCGCAGCCGTTAAAAAACACTTGATTAACGGCTGTATTTTAATCTCTTTGCGACCGTATTTGTTAATTTGTTACAAAAATAGGAAAAAGAGGCGCTGATTTACAGCGGCTAAAAAGGTTTCAAATTATTGACAAAAATATTTACATATGCTAAAATAACAACAGTTAGGCTATTATTAATTTTACTATCGGCATATACAGCAAACAGTATAGGGGTTTATTATTTAAGTGGATTTTAAAAAGTAGAGAGTAGAGAGAATAATGAATGAACGCATTAATATTAGATGGCGATTGGTCGTATATGATATTCTTATTTTATTTGCAGTAGAGCTTTTGTTGCTTGCGGTTTACCGAAGTAATGAGGCTTTAACGGTTGCGGGCGGAATATCACAGACGGCCCTTTCTTTTTTCTGCGTGTTTGCCTGCCGCTTTTTCGGCGGGGTATATTCACAGATTTGGCGCTACGGCGGTATTCAGTGCTACATAAGACTGCTGATGTCCGACTCTATCGCCTGTGTAGTAAATTTATGCTTTCAGCTTCTGCTTCCGATGCAGAAAATCACCCCCGTTAGGCTGTTGGCTATTTGTTCTATGAATTTGCTGGGTGCCCTTGCAATGCGAATGATGTACCGCTATGCCTATAAGTGCGGCGGATGTGACGGCATAAAGGGCAAGGTATTAAGGCTTCTTCTGCTTGTTTTCGCAGGCAACAAAATGCAGTTTGAAAGCGGCGATGCTAAAGGAAGCATGGGTAAAATCGGCATAGCAATAATCGGTGCGGGCAGAGTCGGCGTAAGCCTTGCGGAGGAGCTTAGGAGTAACCCCACCGCCGCATACCTCCCTAAATGCTTTGTAGATATAAGCCGCGAAAAGGCGGGGAAAATTATCCATGGTATTATTGTTATTTCGGAGAGCGAGGCGACCTTCGGCAGGCTTGATGAGCTGGGGGTACAGGAAATTGTATTTGCCGTCCCATCCTTGGACAGCGAGCGCAAAAAAGAGCTGTACGATTATTACAGGCAAAGCGGCCGCAAAATTAAGGTATACGACTATCCTATAATGCAGTCGGCGGGCGGAAAGCGCAGACTTCGCGAATTTGATATTGAGGAGCTGTTGTTCAGAAAGCCGCTGGTTGTTATGGATAAAGCCACAAAGGAGTATTACAGCGGAAAGGTAATTCTGGTTACGGGGGGCGGCGGTTCAATAGGCTCTGAGCTTACAAGACAGCTTGCAAAAATGAATCCCCGCCAAATTATTATTCTCGATATATATGAAAACGGTGCCTACAGCGTTCAGCAGGAGCTTAAAATCGCCTACGGCGACAGGCTGGATTTGCGGGTTGAAATCACTTCCATTACCAATAAAGCAGGACTCGAAAGGGTCTTTAGTACATACCGTCCGCAGATTGTAATCAACGCCGCTGCGCATAAGCATGTTCCGCTTATGGAGCATAACTGCGTTGAAGCGGTGTATAACAATGTTTTCGGAACTCAAAATGTTATTGAGATGTGTGAAAAATATCAGGCGGAGTGCCTTATGATGGTTTCAACCGATAAGGCGGTAAACCCGACTAATGTTATGGGCGCTACAAAGCGTATGTGCGAAATGTTGGTGGGCAGCGCTGCGACTTACGGTAAGGTTAAATACAGCGCAACCCGCTTCGGCAATGTTTTGGGCAGTGCGGGTTCGGTAATTCCGCTCTTTAAAAAGCAGATTGAAAACGGCGGTCCCGTTACAATTACGGATAAGCGGATAATCCGATATTTTATGACTATACCCGAAGCCTCACAGCTGGTGTTGAAATCAGGTGCAATGGCGAAAAACGGCGAGCTTTTTGTGCTTGATATGGGCAAGCCGGTTAAAATTCTCGATTTGGCGGAGAATATGATTCGCCTTTCGGGCGTTCAGGGAATAGAGATTGTGGAAACGGGGCTTCGGCCGGGTGAAAAGCTTTATGAGGAGCTTTTGGTTAAGACCGAGGAATTGGATAAAACCGATGACAACCTGTTTTTCATTGAAAAGGACGCTCCCCTGTCAAGGGAAGAAATAGAACGCAAAATGGAAATATTGATCGATGCGTGCGCTACGGGTGATGATGAGAAGGCAAGACAGGCGCTTAAGGATGTCGTACCTACCTTTAAAACGCCCGAAGAGGTAAACAGCGAGGTCGGTGACGAAGGTCTGTCCTCTGAATCCTCAGACAGTGCGGCGCTTGCAACCGTTTAGGCCGATATTGTTATTGTGAGCAAAAATGCTGTTTTAACGCAATTCTTTAAAGGAAAGATTTAATGGCAAATGGAACCTTTTAAAAATTAAATCCGGCCTTCATTACCGACAATGCACGGCGATGAGCTTAAATATGAAACGAAAGCATATGAGATTAACTGGATGTCAACGGTGGGCGAGAATATTGTTGAGGCGGAAAGTTTTGCCCGTGAAAAGTCGGGTTGTAAATATGCCGTGGCGCTTTCCTGCGGCACAGCCGCTCTGCACCTTGCGGTAAAGCTTGCAGGGGTAAAACAGGGTGATAAGGCCTTTTGTTCCGATATGACCTTTGCGGCGACCGTCAACCCCCGTGGTTTGTGAACCGTGCAATCGAGAAGCGAAAGGGGAAGGAGGATAACGTTCGTGGATCCAATATATGAACAAGTTTTGAACAGCCTGTCCAATAGCCTTTTTATGACAAACAAACCGGTTAATCTCGATGGTATTGATTTGAATGCTTTTCTTCATGAATCCATGATGCAGGCTGTTTTCCCGCTTGTTTATTGGCAGATCAAGACCTTATTGCCCGAAAACGAAGATGTTAAGTGGAAAAATTTGTTGGACAATTCTGTCCGAAATTCGGTGCAGGTGGAGTACCAACACGGGGAAGTCCACCGACTGATGACCGAGAACAATATTCCTTATGTTATTTTGAAGGGTTATGCCTCAGGTTACTATTATCCCGAAACGGCACTTCGAGCTTATGGGGATGTAGATTTTTTGGTGCGCAACGAGGATATACAGCGTGCAGGAGAAGTTCTTCTTGCAGAAGGTTTTTCGCCGACAGCGGACGATAACGGAAATACAATCCATGTGGTATATCATCGCTATTCAAACGAAGTTTGGGAGATGCACCGCTCGATAAACGGCGTTCCGGCAGGGAAGTGCGGCAATGAAATAAATAAAATGATGGCAGACATCTTTGAGACTGCGATACCGATTTCCTCGCAAGTCAGCAATTACCGAATCCCTGATACATTTCATCACGGTATGGTACTGTTGCTGCACACTGCATCACACCTAACCTCCGAAGGTGTCGGACTTCGCCATTTGTGTGATTGGTCAGTATTTGTCCAACGGGTTCCAAACTTCGAGGAGTTGTTCAAAGAGAAGCTACAAAAATGCGGACTTTGGAAATTTGCTCAAATGCTGACCTTGGTTTCTTCGGAATATCTTGGTCTGCCGGAGCAATCGTGGGCAGGAAATGCCACCGCAGAAATGAAGCAGGCACTTATCGAAGATATTTTGGAGGGCGGTAATTTCGGCAAAAAAAATTTGGACCGCTTTGCCCAGATTAAGTACATCAAAAATCGAAGTGATGGAAGTGTGGATAGCAAATCTGCAGCACGCCAAGTACTCAACACAATAAAGACTAAAGCTCAAAAAGAGCAGAAAAGTATGTTCGGCGTTGTGTTAGACTATCTTAAAATGGTTCTGCGAGGTGAACGCAAGTTGGATGATAAAATAGTTGTCAACGGTGCCGCACGCCGTAAGAAACTGTATTCTGAATTGAAACTGTTTGAGTGAGTAAATGCTCCGCATTCAGGTTGAATTTGATGCCTGTATGCGGGGCTTATTTTTGTGAGTTGAAGGAATTATAAAAATATTATATTTTTGCGCAAAACGAATATTTCGTGTATGTTAAACAGAGTGCCCTGTATATAAGAATTACTGTAAGAGGTAATCGGCGGTACATCCGTCATATTTTTTTAAAATTAAGCATACAATTAATTAGTCGCAAGGGCGATTGTAACGCCCTTTTTGGGGAGTTGATTGTATGAAAGAGGTCACGCAGGACAGGGCGGAAATACTCGGGGAGTATATATTAGATACGGGAGCGACGGTTAGGGCGACCGCTAAGGTGTTTAAAATCAGCAAAAGCACCGTACATAAGGATGTGACCGAACGGCTGTGTCACGAAAATCCGCAGTTATACCGCAAGGTAAAGCAGGTGCTGGAAAAAAACAAGCAGGAACGGCATATCCGAGGGGGAATGGCGACAAAGCGCAAATACAAGGGCGTGCAGGATGAGTCTATAATTAAATAATTTTCCCACTTGACAGAATTTCGCTTTAGTGCTATAATTTTTTTGCAATTTTAGGGAGCTTGATGAAACTCAGGCTGAGAGGGAGTCCGCTTTTTGCTATGACTCCGACCTGTGACCTGATACGGATAATGCCGTCGTAGGGAAATACGCTAAAGTATTGCCGCAGGCCTAATTGCCTGCGGTTTTTTTATTCGCAGGGGGATTGCAGAAATTTAATAAGACCGCTTAGGCTGACGAGGGTCGAACCAGCCTGATTGGTCAGAGGAGTGTAAAAAATGGAAATGTCAAAAAAGTATGTCTACAAGCTCACGCTCAGCGCAATTTTTGTGGCTCTCGCAACGGTGCTTAGCCTTATAAAGGTGGTAAAAATGCCGCTGGGCGGCTCGGTAACCCTTTTAAGTATGCTGCCGATTGTTATGATTTCGGTTATGCTGGGACTTAAATGGGGCTTCGGAAGCGCCTTTGTTTACTCGCTTATTCAGCTTGTCCTCGGAATCGCTTTGGACGGGCTTCTCGGTTGGGGACTTACTCCCGTAATGCTTGTGGGCACAATCTTACTCGATTACATAGTTGCCTTCACAGTTCTTGGTATAGCGGGAATTTTTGCTAAAAAAGGCTATGTCGGTATCTGTGGCGGTGTTGCGCTTGCAGTTGCTTTAAGATTTGTAAGCCACTTCCTTTCGGGCTTTATTATCTTTAAAAATCTTGAGCAGTTCGAGCTTTTCGGAAGCGTATTTACAAACCACCCTGTGCTTTATTCGCTCGCTTACAACGGTATGTATATGCTCCCGGAGCTCATTCTTACCACCGTTGCGGCGGTAATTCTTTTCCGTCTGCCCCAGGTTAAGAAGGTAATAAATCAGCAGTAACAGCAAAACAACAGCCCCCTTTACACAAGGGGGCTGTCACGGCAAAGCTATGACCGGGGGATTGTTTAGTGCTTTATAATGTTATTTTCATTAATTGCAATCCCTCCGTCAGCCTTCGGCTGCCACCTCCCTTTACACAAGGGAGGCTTTTTTAGTTTAAAACCTTTCACACATAGTGTCGCACAGCTCCTTTACAAGGGTGTGCTCGCCGATTATGTGGTCGAGGGATTTGTAAAAGCTTTGGGGCATATCGGTAGGTACGCCTGCCGTATAAATTCCGCCGCCCTTTTCCCTTATGGCTTTTAAAAATCGCAAAAATTCTAAGTTAAGACGGCAAAACTCATCAAAAACGGGCTTTAGCTCATTTTTTGCAGGCGGCTTTTTAAGCGCACTTAACCTAAAGCAGATTAAATTAAAACGGTTTGTGATTTCGGTCAGATACTCTCTGGTGTGCATTGAAGCCGAACGATAAAATCTATCGTTTCCAATCATTAAAGAGGGGTGGATTGCGCCTATTACGCTCCAAAAACACATCTGGTTGTATATGCAGATAAAGGGGTAGTTGCCTATAGGCGAAAAGCGTACCGTTATAAGCCCTCTTGACTCGTTTTGCACCCCGAAAATTGCATTTATGTACCTCTGTTCATAAATGTAGTGAAAAATAGTCTGCTGTAAATAGGGGTAGCCGCCAAAGCCCTCGTACTTCATTCGCTCAAGCAGATTTATAAGTTTTCGGTTTTCCGAAAAAAGCACCTGCGGCTTTGCGGGCAGTCTGAATGCGTCCTCATTACTGTAGAGGGCGCTTATTTTTTTAAAGCTGTTTAGCAAATTTTCAAGCTCCTTAGTAAAACAGGGTTGCATTATTGCCGCAGATGAGCCCTTAAGCCTTAAAAGGGATTCAATGTGTCCGACAGTGTTTCTTGCCCAAAATTCCACCGCTTTTCGCATATCCGAAGGCAAGCAGGTGTCTTTGCAGTTTATATAATTCATATTTTCCCACCCTCCCTATATATTCTATTCGCCTAACTCTTTAATTATTTGTCAAAAAAAGCTTTCTTACTGTTGATATTTTCCTTTGGATTAAGTATAATAAAATAGATGTAATATGACTTAATACTGACGGGAGGCAATGATTTTGGATTGCATGCAGTTTTTTAAACAGATCAACGGCAAAAAAATAGCAATGTGCGGAATAGGTGTAAGCAATACCCCGCTTATTATGAACTTTTTAAGCAAGGGTGCAACTGTTTATGCCTGCGACCGGAGAACCCGAGAGCAGATAGGTGCGGCGGCAGATGAAATCGAGGCGGCGGGAGCCGAGCTTAGACTGGGCGAGGGCTATCTCGACAATTTGGAGGTAGACATTATTTTCCGCACACCTGGTATGAACTTTAATCTGCCCGAGCTTGAGGCGGCACGAAAAAAGGGTATAGCTGTAACAAGCGAAATGGAGGTATTTTTTGACCTCTGCCCCGCAACTATTTTTGCGGTGACCGGCTCGGACGGTAAGACCACCACCACCACCCTTATTGCAAAAATGCTTGAGGCGGAGGGTAAAACCGTACACTTAGGCGGTAATATCGGAAAACCCTTACTCCCCGAGATTGAAAACATAAAGCCCCAAGATTATGTTGTAGCCGAGCTTTCCTCTTTTCAGCTTATCTCTATGAGAAAGAGTCCCGATGTTGCGGTTGTAACTAATGTTGCGCCCAATCACCTTGATATCCACAAGGATATGGACGAATATGTCGAGGCAAAAAAGAATGTTCTTCTGCACCAAAACGCCTTTTCAAGGACGGTTTTAAACCGTGATAACGATATAACCCGTGATTTTAGGAAGTATGTCAGAGGACAGTCCCTCTCCTTTAGTATGGAGCGCCCCCTTAAAAACGGTGCGTGGCTTGATACCGACGGGGTTATCCATATGGCCTACCGAGGAATTGACGCTCCGATTATGCACAGGAGCGAAATTGCGGTATTGGGAGACCACAATGTTGCAAATTACCTTGCCGCTATTGCCGCAGTTTGGGGCTATGTGGGCGTAGATACAATTAAAAAGGTAGCCCACGAATTTAAGGGTGTTGAGCACAGGATTGAGTTTGTAAGGGAGCTTGACGGGGTTAAGTATTATAACGATTCTATAGCTTCAAGTCCTACAAGAACTATTGCGGGGCTTAAAGCCTTTGACCAAAAGGTAATGCTTATTGCGGGCGGCTACGACAAGCACATTCCCTTTGAGCCGATGGTGCCTTACATTATAGATAAGGTTAAAATGCTTTATCTTTGCGGTGATACGGCTGAAAAGATTGAAAAATGCGTCCGTGCCGATAAGGATTATAAGGGCGAGCCGGAAATTGTAAGGGTAGCCGACATTGCCGAGGCGGTCGCCGCCGCACATAAGGATGCGAAAGCGGGCGATATTGTAACCTTAAGCCCTGCCTGCGCAAGCTTTGACGCTTTCCCGAATTTCGTAGCAAGAGGCAATTATTTTAAGGAACTGGTAAACAAGCTGTAATGGATATTAAGGAAATTTTGTTTTCTCTCTCCGAAAGGGACACGATAGACACCGTGACCGAGGCGAGCGACTACGCTAAGGAAATTTTAAGCGAATACGCCGAGGTTAAAAGTATCGGCAATTTAAGCGTTTTAGGTTTTATTAAGGGTAAAAGCGACTACACGGTACTGCTGGACGCACATATAGACCAGATTGGTATGATAGTGACCGATGTTGATAACGAGGGCTTTTTAACCGTCTCAAATTCGGGGGGAATTGATATTAGAGCACTCCCCGCAAGGGCGGTCACGGTTCACGGTAAGGAAAAAATCCCCGCCGTATTTTGCAGTACGCCGCCCCACCTTGCAAAGGGTGAAGCGGAGTATACCGATATTGCGGAAATAAAGCTTGATACGGGACTTGGCGACAAGGCAAGAGAGGTTGTCTCGGTAGGGGATTATGTTACATTTTCGGCAAAACCGACCCCGCTTTCAGGCGATTTGGTAACAGGCCGCTCATTTGACGACCGCTCGGGGGTTGCCTGCCTTTTAGAGGTAGCAAGTCGGCTTTCGGGCAAGGAGCTGCCTGTAAGTGTAGCATTTCTTTTAAGCGACGGCGAGGAGCTGGGTATGCGTGGGGCGACAACCGCCGCCTTTGATATAAACGCCGATGAGGCGATAGCGGTTGATGTAAGCTTCGGGGACGGCATAGGAATCAGCGAAACCGAGTGCGGTAAACTCACAGGAGGCGCTATGATAGGCGTTTCTCCCGTGCTTTGCCGGGATTTGTCGGACAGGCTTATTAATTTAGCCCGGCACAACGGCATTAAATATCAGCTTGAGGCTATGGGCGGTAAAACGGGAACTAATGCCGATGTTATTTCGGTTTCCCGTGGCGGGGTTAAGACATGTACTTTGTCAATTCCCCTTAGAAATATGCACACCGAGGCTGAGACACTAAGCCTTCAGGACCTTAATTCAGTCTGCGACCTGCTGGAAAAATACATTTTGTCAGGGGGTCTTTTAAATGTTTGATATTTTAAGAGAACTTACCGCACTTGACGGTGTTTCGGGCGAGGAAAATTCGGTAAGGGATTATATAATTTCTAAAATAGAGGGGCATTGTGAGTACAAAATAGACCCGCTGGGCAGTATTATCGCCTTTAAAAAGGGCAAAAACCGCTCTAATAAAAAGCTTATGGTGGACGCTCATATGGACGAGGTGGGGCTTATTATAACCTCGGTCACCTCGGGCGGGTTTTTAGGTTTTTCGGCGGTGGGGGGAATTGATACCGCTGTGCTTATGTTCAGAAGGGTTAGGATTGGCAATATAAACGGCGTTATTACGGGCAAGCCTATTCACCTGATTTCTGCCGAGGAGCGCAAAAAGCTACCCAAAGCGGATAGCCTTTATATAGATATAGGTGCATCTTCCAAAGAAGAGGCATTAAAGCTTGTCCGTATAGGCGACCGTGCCGTTATCTGCGGGGAATACACCCAAATGGGCAGTAAAATCAAGGCAAAAGCCATTGATGACCGTGCGGGCTGTGCAATCCTCATTTCCCTTTTAATGGCCGACAGCGACTATGATTTCTATGCAACCTTTTCGGTTCAGGAAGAGGTGGGGCTTAGAGGCGCTAAGGCGGCGGCCTTTACGGTAGAGCCTGATTCTGCAATAGTCCTTGAGGCCACCACCGCCGCTGATATTGCAGGGGTTGATACCTCAAAAAGGGTCTGCCTTTTAGGCGAGGGCCCCGCTGTTTCCTTTATGGACAGGGCGACTGTATATGACCGAGATTATTACAATGCGGCATTAAAAAGCGGAATAAAATGTCAGTCAAAGGCGGCGGTCGCAGGGGGCAATAACTCGGGTGCCGTGCATTTAAGCCGCGGGGGAGTAAGAACCCTTGCGATTTCGGTGCCCTGTAGGTATATCCATTCCCCCTCTTGTGTTGCAGATGCAGAGGATATAAAAAATGCGGCAAGGCTCGCAGAATATATGATAAAGGGCATCTGCTCAGGCGAAATTCAATGATTACCCTTATAAATACTCTGCCCGAGGCAAGCTTTCCAAGCGCTGAGTATATAAGGCTAAAATGCCTTTTCGACTGTTATAAGGACGATAAGGATGTGCTTTTTTGGGAACAGGACGGCGGTAAGGCTTATTTTTCCCTTGCGGGCGGAGATATGACTGTATTCTGCGAAAAGGGCGACACCGATGAAATAAAAGAATTTATTTCGGTAATTTCGCCAGGGACTATTTTTGGAAGTCTTAAGGTTTTGGAAAGAATAGGACTAAAGGGTGTTCATTCGGTGTATGTTATGTCCCGTAAAGCGGATATTTTAGGGGAGACCTTAGGCGACAGCCTTAAAAGCCGGGAAATTTACGATATTTTAAATGTCAAGGAATTTTCCCTGCCCGAATACCCGTATTTTGCGGTAGACCTTTGCAGACGGTTAAACAGAGGGCTCGGGGATTATTTTGCCATAAGGGACAAATGCGCCGCAGTCTCCTTTCACACGGGGGATTACGCCCTGTTAAACGGAATTGTAAGCCGTGAAAAGGGGCTCGGAACGGTAGCTTTAAAGGCGATTTTGCAGAAAAATTACGGCAGAGAGCTACTTCTTTGCTGTGAAGAAAATTTAATAGGATTTTACGAAAAAAACGGATTTAAAAAATTATACAAGGCGGGATATTGGTGCAAACAAGCATAAACAGCTTTTTTAACATAGATGAAAGGCTTTTAAAATTAAACGGGGAAACCATCGAAAAATGCGGCGAACGCTTTAAGGAAATTGATGAGGTTACCGAATATAATCAGTTAAAGGTACTTTCTGCATTTATAAAAAACGGCGTCAGCGAATCGTCTATGGCGGGCTCTACGGGCTACGGCTATGACGACAGAGGACGGGAGATTTTAGAAAGGGTTATGGCGGATGCTTTAGGGGCTGAGGACGCACTTATGCGCCATAATTTCGTTTCGGGAACCCATACCTTAACTGTAGCTTTGTTTGGAATACTTAGACCTAATGACAGGGTGCTCTGCCTTACGGGAAGACCCTACGATACTATCACAGGCGTTTTCGGAATTGATGAAAGGACCGACGGCTCGTTAGCCGATTTCGGGGTAGAGTATGCACAGGTTGAGCTGAAGGCAGACGGCACACCCGATATAGACGCTATAAAAGCAGAGCTTAAAGCCAACAAATATAAAATGGCGTATATTCAGCGCTCCAGAGGCTACAGCACAAGACCCAGCCTTACTGTTGACGATATTGAAGTGCTCTGCAAGGCTGTGCGGGAGGTTTCCCCCGATTCTGTTATTATGGTTGATAACTGCTACGGCGAATTTGTTGAAAAAAAAGAGCCCACCGAGGTGGGTGCAGATATAATTGCAGGCTCCCTTATTAAAAACCCCGGCGGGGGAATTGCGCCCACAGGGGGCTATATTGCGGGCAAAAAAGAGCTTGTGGAAAGGTGCGCGGCAAGGCTTACCTGCCCGGGAGTCGGCAGAGAGGTGGGCGCCACCTTAGGCCACAGCCGTGAGCTTTATATGGGGCTTTTTTCGGCTCCCCATGTTGTGGGAGAGGCTCTTAAAACTGCTGTGTACGCATCTGCACTTTTCGAGAGCTTAGGCTTTGAGGTTGCGCCTAAGTTCACCGAAAAACGGGGCGATATTATCCAATGCGTGACCTTGGGCTCAAGAGAGGGGCTTATCGCATTTTGTCAGGGTATGCAGTCGGGCGCACCTGTGGATTCCTTTGTTGTGCCCGAGCCTTGGGCAATGCCCGGTTATACCGACGAGGTTATAATGGCGGCGGGGGCGTTTACCTTGGGCGCTTCAATAGAGCTTTCGGCAGACGGTCCTTTAAGAGAGCCCTATGCCGCCTGGATGCAGGGGGGACTTAACTTCCACAGCGCCCGTGCGGGTGTGCTTTTAGCGACGCAAAAAATGCTTGAAGCAGGAAAAATCAGAATTTAACACGGAGTGAAAATAGATGAAAAAGGTTTTTTCGGGCGAGGTTTATGAGGTTTTGCCCACATCGGGAGGTATAATTTTTTCCTATTGCAAGGATGTTATCGAGGAAAAGGCCTTGGTGGGTTATAAAATGATTACCTTTGAAAACGGCAGATTTACCGATATTGTAAATACCATATATCTGCTTACTAAATTCGGAAATAATTACAAGTCGGTTGCTATGCAGTGCGATAACTATATTACCGAAAAATCCATAGTTCTTCCCAACGGCAAGGTGTTTTTGCTGTCGCAGGACGGTACTGCCAGACTTTTAGGGGCGGACGCAGTTTCTGTATGGACGGGGGAGCTTAAATACCGAGGCTGTAATGCTACCGACATAGCCCTTTATAAAAATGCCCTTTGGGCAAGCTTTGCAGACTGTAATGTGCTCCTTCGCTACAACCTTACCACAATGCGGGAGGAGCTTAGAATCGGGGGCAATAAATCCCCCTTCAGTAAGCCGTCGGGGCTTTTTGTTGAGGGGGATACGGTTATGGTAAGCAATGCGGGCTCTTCAAAGCTTACCGAGGTAAACCTTGAAACCTACAGCGTTTTCGATTTTGAAGAATTCGAAGAACCGGTAAAGCAGTATGTAAAGGTGGGGGACAACCGCTTTGTTGTGCTGGAGTCGGGGTTGTATCTTATTTAGATGTTAGACAGGACGACCGATGGTCGCCCCTACGAAAAATCAATTTAACCACCGTAGGGGCGGGCATTGCCCGTCCGTTTTAATTTATCCGACTGTACTCAGCACGGAATATCGGGAAATATAATTCGTCTTTTGATAGAATATAGGCAGACAGGGAAGGATAATATGGACTGGATTGTTGGAATGCAGAAGGCTATCGACTATATCGAAGATAATCTGACGAAAGTAATTGACTACGATACGGTTGCCGCCCAAAGCTTTTCATCGAGCTATCATTTTCAGCGTGTGTTCAGTATTCTTTGCGGATTCACAATGGGGGAATATATCCGTAATCGCAGACTGTCGCTTGCCGGCACGGAGCTTGCAACAGGGACAGCAAAGGTTATTGATGTAGCACTGAAATATGGCTATGAAAGTCCGGACAGCTTTGCAAAAGCATTTAAGCAGTTTCACGGTATATTGCCGTCTCAGGCTCGCAATAACGGCAGTAATCTCAAGTCCTTTTCCCGCCTTGTACTAAAATTTTCTTTGGAAGGCGGTAAAGCTATGAATTACAGAATTGAACAAAAACCCGAAATGATACTTACAGGATACAAGGCTCATTTCAAAGGTGTACCGTATGGGGAGAATCGAGAGAAACAGGAAGGTAATTTGTTTGTGACAACGAGGGCAAAGCAATGGCTTTTGCGCGGTGCAAAGGGAGCGTCGGGTGATACGGGTACGGATGTGTGTCTTATCACCAATATTGATGACGATGGATATGATTTTTATTATGTAGCCGAGCTTGAAAAATACGAACGGGAAAATATGTACAATAAAGAAGTTACAGGAATTGAATGTATGGAAGCTTTCGGCTTTGAAAATATAACCGTTCCAAAACAAACTTATGCCATTTTTACAACCGAAAATCAGCCGCATCCCGTTAAAGACTATATGGACATCAGAAAACGGATTGTATCGGAGTGGCTGCCTGCAAATGATTTTGAAATTGCCGAAGCGCCCGAAATATCAGTTTATTATTGGTTCCCGAAAAACCAGAAAGAAAAGAGATACATTGAAATTTGGCTACCGATAGAAAAGCTGAAATAATTAACACCGTAGGGCGGAGTTCGTAATTTTTTAGAGAACCGCACAAAACAAAGGCTCCCTTGTGTAAAGGGAGCTGAGAGTGTCGAAAAAGCCTGTTTTCGGCTCCCCTTGTCAGGGGAGCTGTCTGCGAAGCAGACTGAGGGGTAGTCAGAAAATCCTCTATTAAAGCGTTTTCTCTCCCTCCGTCACGGCAAAGCCGTGCCACCTCTCAACTGCCGAGCCGACAGGAGAGACGCTGTCACGCAGTGACTGAGGGATTGTCAAAGGATAAAGGATGTTAAAGTGCTAAAATTGCAAAATAACAATCCCTCCACCGCTAAAATCCCCTCGCCAACCTAACGGTCGGCCCTCTCCCCTTTAGGCAAGGGGCGCAGGCGGTCCCCCTCCCTTTACACAAGGGAGGCTTTTTATCAGTTCAATATCGTCACATTTTTAAAATTAACCGTAAAGCCTGTGCTTTTTTCCTCGGCGGAGATTGGCAGTCCCGTAGCTCCGAGGTATAGCTTATAGCTTAAATTCTCGCTGTCACGCACAATATAATAACTGTCTCCCTCTAAGGTTACTGTTGTGTCTTCATTAAAGGTGTCCTTTAATATCTCGTAAAGCTTTGCACAGCATACGCCCTCGGGAAGGGACTTAAAATCCGCCTTATATTCCAGCCCCGAATACTCAGCCGTAACACTATCGCCGTTAAAGTGAAACATAAGCCCCTTTATTGTATCGGGGGAGGTTATTTCCATATCGGTTTCGCCGTTATTTGCTACCGTGACATTTGCTTCGTAGCATTCGTTGTAATATGTAAGCTCGGCTGTAAAGGAAATACCCATTGTAACAGGTGTTATATTTACTTTGCTTTCTTTGCAGGCGCAAAGAAACAAAACTGAAAATAACAAAACCGATATTATTTTTTTCAAGCTTAAGCACTCCTATCGGAATAAACTAAAGCTCCTCAATTAAATCGGTGGGTAGCATACCCCGCTCGCCGTGCTTGGCCGTGGCTTTGTCGCCCGCCTCGCCATGAAGATAAACCGCCGCCTTTGCCGCATCTTCCGCATTAAAGCCTTGGGCTAACAGGGAAAGGGTAATGCCTGCAAGCGCATCACCGCTGCCGCCTGTGGACATACCCGGGTTACCCGTCATATTAAAGTACACTTCACCTGACGGGGTGGCAACAATGGTATTTGCACCCTTAAGCACCAGCACACAGCCGTATTTAACGGCAAAGTCCTTGGCGATTTCCACTCGGTTTTCCTCTACCTCGGAAATGCTTATCGAACAAAGCCTTGCCATTTCGCCGGGGTGGGGAGTAAGAATTACAGGAGCCTTGCTTTTCTTTATAATATCTATGCCGTCCGATAGTGCATTTATGCCATCTGCATCTATAACAACAGGAATTTCCGAGGTTTCTAAAAGCTCCTTTACAAGCCGTGCGGTGTCCCCGTTGTTGCCCATTCCACAGCCTATAAGCACCGCAGTACAGCCCTTTAAAAGCTCCGTTAAATTAAGATTATCAGGGCAGAGTGTGCCTTTACTATTGGGCTTAATCGGAACGCAGACCGCCTCGGGCACCGATACGGTAAAGGGATAGTAAATATTATCGCAAAGCACCGCTTTTACTATGCCTATTCCGCTTCTTGCCGCCGCCCTTGCCGCAAGAACTGCCGCCCCCGCCATACCGTAGCTGCCGCAAAGCATAAGCCCTGTGCCAAATGTACCCTTGTGGGAGTTGTGCCTGCGCTTTTTAAATATTGGCTTTTCGGTTGTAAGAAAGCTGTAACCTACGGGGGGTGCGCCTATATCAGCGACAACTGTTTCACCGCAGTAATCGGAGCCGTCGGGCAGTACAAAGCAGGGCTTTAGGGCGATAAAGGTTATAGTAAGGTCGGCATTAACCGCCGTCCCTAATACCTTACCGCTGTCCGCCTCAACTCCGCTTGGAATATCCACCGCAATTCTTACCGCATCTGTGCGGTTTATCGCCTTTATAAGCTCTAAGGTTTTTTCGTCGGGTGAACGATTTAGGCCAATACCGAAAACAGCGTCTATAATAATATCGGCATCAGGTGAAAAGGTATCGGTTTTGGTTACAAATTTTAGCTTATTATAATAATACTCCGCATTATCGGTTGCAGGCAAGCCTAATGGAGTACAAACCGTAACCCGAGCTCCGTTTTCGGCTAAAATTCCCGCAATTACACAGCCGTCACCGCCGTTGTTGCCTCTGCCGCATACAACGGTTATTTTTTTGTTTCGGCAGTCGTATTTTTGCATTATTATTTCCGCCGCCGCTTTACCCGCACGGAACATTAAGTCCCTTAAGGAAAAAGCGCCGCTTTTTACGGCGCTCTCCTCCGACCTTCTTATTAAATCGGTTGTAAGTATTTTCATAACTTTCTCAGTCCTTAAACGCACTGTTTGCAACAAACATAGGCACAAACTTTACAACAGCCGAGCGCAAACGCTCATCAGGGGCGAAAACAAGGTAATTAGTACCCTTGCCCTCGGTAGAGGAAACCATAAGGTAAGCGTCCTTATCGTCTTGATTGCAGGCGATAAGCACATCCTTGGAATTTACCGAATTTAAGAGAGACGGATTATATTTTTCTATCCTTGAAACGGTTTGAAGCTCAAAGGAAAGCACACGCTTTCTGGAGCTTTTGTTCGTTATTTTATCAATATCCATTATTCCGTTGGTTACAATATATTCGTACTCTATATTTAAAAGGCCGGAAAGCTTAAATGCGCCGTAAAGTACGCCTGCAATAAGCAAAAATGTAAGCATATCGAAGAATCCTGTAAAGAAAAGCAAAAAGCAAACAACAAAGGCCGCAAGCCAAATGCCTATAAGCGCCGCAACGGTTTCACCTGTTTTTTTAATCGAGATTATCTGCTCAAAAAAAGTATCCATGTCATAACTCCTCAGAATGATTAATATGTATACATTATACACCTAAATGTATTGCACTTGCAATATTTTTTGTTTTAGTATATAATAAATTTACCTTTTATTAACAAGTGGGGGTGCTATTTGTGCGTATTAAAGAAGGCTTCAGCCTGAAAAACTTTGAAGGGCAGTATACTGTTGTATCGGATAACGGCGAGCTTGAAAATACAATCGTCCTTACCGAAACCGCCCTTTTTCTCTGGAATTTGCTTAAGGAAAAGGATGTTACAAAGACCGAGATGTTAAATGCGCTCTTAGATAATTTTGATATTTCCACCGTTTTAGCACTCGGCGATATTGATGTATTTTTAAGGACAATGAGGGAAAACGGTATTACAGAAGACTGATATGGCAAAAAAGGAAAGCAATAAAAATACCCTTAAATGGATTTATTCACGGGTTAAAAAATATTTACCGCTTATAATAGCCGTCTCGGCAGTGACGGCTTTATCGGCATGCACAGGTGTTGGAATAGCCCTTGTTACAAAGCGGATTTTTGATATAGCGACAAAGGATACGGGCGGAAGTCTTGTGTCTGCGGGCTTAACACTTTTTGCAATAATAGCGGCGCAGGTGGTATTAAGTGCGGTTCAATCGTTTTTGAGCGCCTACGCAAACGGCAAGCTTACCGTTTCGCTTAGAAGCTATCTTTTCACATCCGTCTTAAAAAAGAAGTATTCGTCGCTTGCGGGTTATCATTCGGGGGATATTTTAAACCGCTTTACTTCGGATACAGAGGTGGTGGTTTCGGGCTCGGTCACAATTATTCCGAGCGTCACCTCTATGGTTACAAAAATCGTAACGGGCATAGGGGCAATGCTAATCCTCAACCCTTATCTTGCGGTCATAATACTACTGCTGGGAATTGCGGTTCCCGCAATCGGCAGGGTTATTAATAAGAGATACAAGCGTCTGCACAAGGAATGCCAGAAAACCGAGGGAAAAACCAGAGCCTTTTTGCAGGAATGTTTTGAAAATGTTGTGGTTATAAAGAGCTTTGTAAGTGAGAATCCCTTTAAAGCAAGGCTTGGCTCCTTTATGGAAGAAAATTTCAAGGTCAAGATGAAGCGGACAAGCGTTTCTGTGCTGGCGCATATTTGCCTTTATTCCTTTTTTACTGTTGGCTATTATGCCGTTTTGGTTTGGGGTGCCGGCTCGATAGCGGCGGGTACTATTACATATGGCACGCTAATGGCGTTTTTACAGCTGATTTCCCAGCTTAGAGCGCCCCTTCAAAATGTCTCGGGCATAATGCCTAAGTATTATTCTGCATTGGCTTCGGCAGAGCGGCTTATGGAGCTTGAAAATCTTGAGAATGAACAGCCGACTTTGTCGGAGGGCAAAATAAACGCCCTTAAGTCTGACTTTTTAAGGCTTGAGGTTAATAATGTATCTTTTAGCTACGGCGGCGAGGCAATACTCGAGAATTGCAGCTTTGCAGCCGAAAAGGGACAAATAACCGCCCTTACGGGTGAATCGGGCAGCGGTAAAAGCACCCTCTTTAAGCTTATTTTGGGGCTTTATGAGCCTCGGTCGGGGAGCATAACCGTAAACGGCGAAACAGAAGTTGATACCTCTTTGCGGGGACTGTTTTCATATGTGCCCCAGGGGAATATGGTGCTTTCGGGCACGGTTAGGGATAACATCACCCTTTGCGACCCTGATATTGACGAGGAAAAAATTATAAAAGCGGCAAAGGCTGCCGAAATTTACGATTATATTGTAGCCCTGCCCGAGGGGCTTGATACAGTATTGTCCGAACGGGGAGCGGGGCTTTCCGAAGGTCAGCTCCAGCGCATTTCGATTGCCCGTGCGCTCCTTAACGATGCGCCTGTCCTTTTGCTTGACGAGGCCACAAGTGCCCTTGACGAAGCCACCGAAACCAAGGTGCTTGGCAATATTAAAAATATGACCGATAAAACCGTTATTTTCATAACCCACAGAAACACAAGCCTTAAGGTGTGCGACAAAATTGTGCGGGTGGAAAATAAAAAATTTACGGTAATAAAATAAGCCTGTTGGAGTGAAAAAGTATGCAGCTTAAAATTCAAAACGGCACGGTCGAGCTTTCGGGTGAGCCGATTTTAAGCTCTGTTAACATAGAGATAAACGATACGAGCAAAATTGCGGTGGTAGGGCGCAACGGCTGCGGCAAAACCACCCTTTTAAAGCTGATTTCGGGGGAGTATACCCTTGCAAAACAGGACAGCGATGAAGAAAGCTTTATAGCGGTTTCGGGAAAGCCTGTAATCGGCGTGCTGTCACAGATGACCTTTGATGATGAAAGCGTAACACTTAAGGACGAGATAAGAAAGGCGTACTCGGATATAATTGAGCTTAAAGAGGAGCTTGATAGGGCGCAGGGAAAAATGGAGTGTGAGCAGAGCGAGGAAAACATTAAGGGCTACACCGCTCTTTTAGACATTTTTACCAACCGAGGCGGCTTTTATTTTGAAAGGGAGTACGAGGCGGCGATAAAGCGCTTCGGCTTTACAGATGAACAGAAAAACAGACCCCTTTCGGAATTTTCTGGCGGTCAGCGCACCAAAATCGCATTTTTAAAGTTGCTTTTGTCAAAGCCCGATATTTTGCTTTTGGACGAGCCCACAAACCACCTTGATATTGAGGCGGTGGAGTGGCTTGAGGAATATTTAAGATCATATAAAAAAGCCTTTGTTGTGGTCTCCCACGACCGAATGTTTCTTGATAATACGGTGGATACCGTTTACGAGATTGAGTACGGTAAAACATATAAATATGCAGGAAACTATACACAGTTTACAGCCCTTAAAAGGGAGCGCAGACAACAGCAGGCTAAGGAGTACGAGGCGCAGAAAAAGGAGATAGCACGCCTTACCGAATTGGTGGAGAAATTTCGCTATAAGCCCACAAAGGCGGCTATGGCGCAGTCAAAGCTTAAACAGCTTGAAAGAATGAAGCCTGTAGAAGCTCCCCTTGCCTATGATATGCGCACCTTTCACGCAGATTTTGAGCCCGAGGACATAGGCGTTAAGGATGTTTTATCGGTCAAAGGGCTTGAAATAGGCTATACCTCGGCGCTTTCTGTAATAGACCTTGAAATGCACAGGTCGGACAGGGTGGGTATTATAGGCGGTAACGGACTTGGAAAATCCACCTTTATTAAGACCCTTATAGGGGCTGTAAAGCCGCTTTCGGGGGAGTTTAAGTTCGGTCCCAGAGTAAGTGTCGGCTATTTTGACCAGCAGATGGCGCTTTACTCAAGCTCCGATACTGTTTTAGCCGACTTTTTAAAGGCCTTTCCCGCTATGACCGATTTTGAGGCGAGGAGTGCTTTGGGTGCGTTTTTATTTAGCGGGGAGGATGTTTTTAAAACTGTGGATATGCTCTCGGGCGGGGAGCGGGTGAGGTTAGCTCTCTGCAAAATATTCAAAAAAAGACCGAATTTTTTAATTTTAGACGAGCCAACAAACCATATGGACATTGTGGGCAAGGAAACCCTTGAAGAAATGCTGACGAATTATTCGGGTACGGTGCTTTTTGTTTCCCACGACCGCTATTTTATCCGCAAAATTTCAAACAGCCTTTTATCCTTTGAAGCGGACGGGGTGAAATACTACCCCTACGGCTACGGGCAGTATCTTGATAATAAAAATATGCCGACCGCCGAGCAAAAGAAAGCCGAACAGCCTATAAAGCCTAAAAAGACCTACACCACCCCCGCAAAGGAACGGGCAAAATACGAACGGGCTATATCTAAGGCAGAGGAAAAAATATCCCTGTTAGAGGAAAAAATCGGCGGGGTAAAGGAGGAGCTTTCCTTCCCCGAAAACCAATCGGATTATATGCGGCTTTCCGAGCTTCAAACCGAAATTGAGTCCCTTGAAACCGAGCTTGATTGCGTTTTGACCGAATGGGAGCGTTTAAACGGAGAATATGAGGAATTGCTCGCAAAACAATAAAATTAAATTATAATGACAAATTATAGGACTTGATTTTACTTTTAGGCAATGGTATAATTATTAAGGAGTTGTCGCGTTAAAGGAATTTTGTATAAAAATGCCTCCCTTGCCTAAAGGGGAGAGGGCCAACCGTTAGGTTGGCGAGGGGATTTTGGCGGTGGAGGGATATATTTAGGCTTTTTGCAAGCCAAATCCCCCAGTCACGGCTTCGCCGTGACAGCCCCCTTTAGGCAAGGGGGCCTTTCATTTGTGCAATTTTACCTTAATGCGACAGTCCCCTACATTTTGTGTTTAAAAGGAGTTAAAAATGCTTTTTAATATAACACCCGAGCTTGCGGGCGTTCTTGCAACCGTAGGCGGTTGGTATCCCGTGCTTAAGGTGATATACGCCGCAATCGGAACGGTTTTTTCGGTTATGCTCGCCTATAAGACGGCTTACCGAATAATCGGGCTTTTTTTCACAAGAAGGTTTAAGCCTGCTAAAAAACAGCATAAATATGCGGTTGTGGTTGCGGCAAGGAATGAGGAAAAGGTTATAGGCAACCTGCTTGACAGCATTGCAAAGCAGGATTATCCTAAAGAGCTTATCACCACCTTTGTTGTGGCGGATAACTGTACCGATAAAACCGCTGAGGTCGCCCGAAAACACGGTGCTGTATGCTATGAACGGTCTGATAACGAGCATAGGACAAAGGGCTTTGCACTTCAGTTCCTATTTGAAAGAATAGAGGAGGATTACGGAAGGCAAAGCTTTGAGGGCTATTTTGTTTTTGATGCGGATAATCTTTTAAAATCCGACTATATCTCCCGTATGAACGATTCCTTTGATGCGGGGGAAAAGCTTATAACTTCATACAGGAATACAAAGAATTTTGACGAGTCTTGGGTTGCTTCTACCTATGCGCTCCATTGGCTTAGGTCAATCCGTTTTAATCACCGTGCGCGTTCTGTTTTAAGGCTTGCTACTAATATTCAGGGCACGGGATTTCTCTTTGCCAATGAAATTGTCAAGGACGGCTGGAAGTACACCTCTCTTACAGAGGATAGGGCGCTTACTGCCGATGCTGTAGCACAGGGTTATGCAATTACATACAATGATGCCGCTGAATTCTATGACGAACAGCCCACAAGCTTAAAAATAGCATTAAGACAAAGGCTTCGTTGGTCAAAGGGACACCTGCTCGCTTTTGCAGAAACAGGCCCCTATCTTTTTATCAATATATTTTTCGGCAAGCGTTTTTTAAAGACCCGTTGGCGAGATAGTGAAAAGAAAAAGGGCAAAAGGAGCTTTAAGGAGCTGTGTCTGTCGGCGGTTGAATCAATACGCCACCGTTTCGCCTCCTACGATACCCTAATGCAGTTGACCCCGTTTTCGGTTATAAATATAATCCGCTGGCTTTTGGTTTCTGTTTTGGCTTACGGCTTTTACTGTGGCGTTCACGGTATTGACGGAATCTGCTTTTTTTCAAAAAGCACATATTTAGGTCAGCTTTTGCATTTCCTTTTCCCCTTTAAAATCACGGCGGAATCGGGCGTGGGCGCAATATTTATCGGTATGCTTTTGCAAGCTTGGCTAAGGCTTTTGTACCGCTTGGGAATGTATATTGAAAATATGTGGGCGGCGGTTTATCTGTTTATAGTCGAGCATAAGCGAATGAAGAAAATGCCACTTTACAAAAGGGCGCTTTATACAATTACTTGGCCGACCTTCGATATTATAGGAAGATACACCCAGTATATCGCCCTGTTTAAAAAGGTTGATTGGAAGCCGATACCCCACGAAAGTAAGATAACGATTGACGATTTAAACGGCAAACCCGAAAAAAACAAAGCGGAGGTCCGATGAGGGACTTCCGCTTGAGGGTGTCGACAAACCATCTTTCGCCTCCCTCTGACGAGGGTGCGGATTGCCTGTGGCAATCTCTAAGCGTAAGCTTAGAAGCACCGACCGAAACGGCAGTTGAGAGGTGGCAAAACCGTAGGTTTTGACGGAGGGAGAGAGAGTAAAGAAAGATATATACTTTGGCTTTTCTCTCCCTCAGTCTCGCTTCGCTCGACAGCTCCCTCGTCAGAGGGAGCCAAACTACGCCACGACTATTGAAAGAGAACCTATTGCAATAGTCGGCAGTGGAATTCCGCTTTGTTTTTATCCCATACCAAAGGACTTTTTGCCGCCGCTTTCTCTGTCGGGCTTACCGCCCATACCGCCGGTCGAGCCGTATGAGGTTGATACCGAGCTTATTTCCACCGCAAAGCTACTGTCACCGCCTGTAACCTTGCCTGATGCGGTGTAGCCGTTTTCGTCACAGTCTGTCACCGTACCGCCTATTGTTACGGTATAGCTGCTGCCGACAGAAAACTCAGGCGAGCTTACAACAATGCTGCCATACTGCTTTTCGTTTAACATATATTTCTTTTCGTATCTCTTAAAAATCGTTTGAAACATATTTTCCCTCCTCTAAACAGATGTTACAACACCAATTTCATATGATTATGAACTCAAATCTAACAAGTTTTACAAGAATTTAACATTCGACAAATTCCGATTTTTTTATCACAAAAGGTTGACATAACAGGGGCGTAAATATATAATTAAGATGTATATGCCAAATAATAAGGAGTAGAAAGATGAGCAAAGTTTGCAGACCTATCTGCGTCTTTTTATCTGTAATAATATTGCTTTCGGCGGCATTTTGCAGCACCTTTGGGGTATCTGCGGCGAATGTGGTGTATTATGTTAAGAGAAGCAATGTCAATGTCCGTGAGGATGCGACTACAAGCAGTAACAGCCTCGGCACGCTTTCTTATGTGTATGTTACTAAGAACGGCGAAAGGCAGGGTACTGACGGCTATGTATGGTTTAATATCACTTACGGTGATATTACGGGATATATCCGAAGCGATTTTATTGAAGAAATCCCTGTTGTGACAGACCAGAGCTTTGAAGAACAGCTTAAAGCTTTTCCCGAAAGCTATAGGGACTATCTGCGTCAGCTTCACTCGGTTTATCCAAACTGGAAGTTTTACCCCGATAATATTGATATGACCCTTGACGAGGCGGCAAGGCTTGAGCTTGTAAGAAAGGTCACGGATTATAAGAGTCTGTCCTGGCGCTCTATGGATTTAGGCTCCTATGACTGGGGCACGGGAGAGTGGGTTTCCAAGGAAAACGGCCGTTGGTATTATGTATCCCGTGAGGTAATAAAGTATTATATGGACCCCCGCAACTTCCTTAATGCAAATTCTATATACACCTTTTTACAGCAATCCTATGATCCTGTTCACCAAACCGAGGCGGGACTCCGCAAGGTTATAAGCGGAACCTTCCTTGAAAGGGGTTATGACGGCGACGGTGACGCTTATGTAAAGGATATTATGAATGCGGCAAGTGAGTCGGGCGTTAATCCTTATATTCTTGCGGGCACGATAATACAAGAACAGGGTGTAAACGGCACTTCAGACCTCATTTCAGGTAATTATGAGGGCTATAAGGGTTATTACAATTTCTTTAATGTGGGAGCAAGCGAAACAAATCCAGTTATTCTCGGTCTTGAAAGGGCTAAATTGGAGGGGTGGAATACCCGCTCAAAGTCAATTATCGGCGGCGCAAAGTTTTGCGGTAACAGCTATGTAAGCGCAGGGCAGAATACATATTTCTATATGAATTACAATATAAAAGACCCTGATAGAATCTGGCATCAGTACGCAACTGCGGTGCACAATGCGGCTTCCTCGGGAGAAAAGCTTGCAAAAACATATGCCGAGCTTAAGGATGCGGAGCTTGACTTTTTAATACCCGTTTATAAGGATATGCCCTCTGCTGTTTCGGCAATTCCCGAAAAGAACGAAAAGCTTAATAATTATTACTTCAATTCAATCTCGGCTCCGGGACTTACGCCTTCCTTTAACAGGTTTACATACAGCTACGACCTTAAGGTATCGGGGGATACTACGGTAAGGGTTACGGTGCCCGACGGGGCTTCCTATGCGGGGGCGGGGAGCTATCAGCTGGTTGCGGGTAATAACAGGATTTCGCTCTCGGTAAAATCTCAAACAGGATATATAAATGATTATTACATATATGTAGATGCGGGCAGTAATTGCACCCTTTATGTGGATTCAAGCGGTAGTGCTCCCCCGGTTGTTTGCGGAGACACTAACGGCGACGGCACAATTAACGGCAGAGATTTGGCAAATGTCCAAATGCATATACTTGGTGTACAGCTTTTGTCGGGGGACGCTTTTCTTGCGGGAGACACTAACGGCGACGGCATAATAAACGGCAGAGATTTAGCAAATGTCCAAATGCATATTTTAGGCGTAAAAAGTCTTGATTAATAAGAAAACGGAGAGGTATTATGAGTAAATTAATCAAAAAATTATCTGCGCTGATTGTATCGGCGACCCTGATTTTAGGCTGCTTTGTTTTCACTGCGTCCGCCGCGGCGACGGCGACAATAGCTTTTAGCAGTAAAAGCCCCAAGGTTAATGATGCCGTAACGGTAACCGTAACGGTAAACGGCAGTGAGGCTATGTACAGCACCGAATTAAGCGTCAGCTATAACCCCGATGTGCTTCGCTTTGAAAGCGGAGACAGCGCCTCGGGCGGTGCGGGAGTTGTAAAGGTTGCAGGACTGCCAAGCGGGGCTACAAAACAGTCGTATTCCCTTAAGTTTACGGCGATTGCCTCGGGCTCGTCTACTGTTCAGGCGTCGGGCGTTGCATATTACCAAAATACCGAGGAATCGGTGGGAGCTTCTGCTACCATGACCGTTTCGGACGCCGCAAAGTCGAACAATGCTAATTTAAAGTCACTTTCCTTAAGCAAGGGAACCCTGTCGCCTAAGTTTTCTGCCTCTAAAACCTCTTATACCGCTACGGTTGCCACAAGCGTTACAGAGGTTAAGGTGTACGCCACCGCACAGGACAGCGGCGCTAAGGTTGAAATTGCGGGGGAGTCTGTGCTAAAGGACGGCGAAAACATCCGTACGGTAACCGTCACCGCACCTTCGGGAGCACAGAAGGTTTACACAATTAAGATAACCCGTTCTGATTTAACCACCGAAGCAGAGCCCGAAGTACCCGAGGTAAACCCATTGGAAACAACGGTTGACGGTGCTTCATACATAGTACTTAATGATATTTCAGGGGTAATATTGCCTGCAGGCTTTTTAGTGGAAACTGCCCAGTATAACGGTGTTGATATTTCGGTCGCAAAGGATGCAGACGGAAATTACACCCTCTACTACTTAAAAGCGGCGGACAGCGAAATTGCAACGCCCTATTTGTTAAACGGCGATACTTTTGAAAGACTGCAGTGTGTAGCTATAGGGGATAAGATTTATATTTTTGCAGATGTTCCCGCAGAGCTTACAGCCGCCGAAGGGTACTACGAAACCGCCGTTAAGATAGGGGACTTCAGCGTAAAGGCATTCGCCTCGAGCAACTCTGATTTTACCGATTTCTATTATGTATATTGCTTCTACGATAACGGCTACCGTATCTATCGCTATGATTCAAAGGAAAATGTGCTTCAAAGAGCACCCGAGTTTAAGCTTGTGCCTGTTGCGGAAAAGGAGCTCAGCGAAGCAGGCTTTTTAACCCGCTTTAAATCCCTTTCAGCCAATGCTAAAACGGTTATTATAGGACTGTTTTTAGCGGCTGTGGGAGCGGCAGTGCTTATAGTTCTTTTGATTGTGAAGCTTGTAAAGGGCAGGAATGAGCCCGAAGATGATGATTACTCCGATTTACTTTTCCGACCCGATTTTGATGAGGTAACAGTAGATGACGGCAACCAAGCAGAAGAGGAAATGGAGCCTGAAAACGAAAATCAAGACTGATAAACAGTAAAAAAGGGGCTGTCGCATTAAAGGCAATTTGCACAAATCAGTGCCTCCCTCTGACGAGGGAGGTGGCACGGCTTTGCCGTGACGGAGGGAGAGAAGGGGTAAAGCTGTATAAAAATGCAACCTTTTCTCTCCCTCAGTTTCGCTACGCTCAACAGCTCCCTCGTCAGAGGGAGCCTTGAACTTAACAAACCTATTTCAGTTTGTGCAATTTTACCTTAATGCGACAGCCCCTTTTAAATACTTTTTTAACGCATAGCTCGCATCGCATTAAGTATAGCAAGCACCGTAACGCCAACATCGGCGAAAATTGCAAGCCACATACCCGCTATTCCCAGCGCTCCCAATACAAGCACAACCGCTTTAACCGAGAGGGCAAAAATAATATTCTGCCATACAATCCGCATTGTTTTCCGTGCGATTTTTATTGCTTCGGGGAGCTTTAAGGGCTCGTCGTCCATAAGCACCACATCTGCCGCCTCAATCGCCGCATCACTGCCCATACCCCCCATAGCGATGCCTATATCGGCACGGGCAAGCACGGGTGCGTCATTAATACCGTCCCCTACGAAAGCGAGGGGAGCTTTTTTGTCTATCAGCTTTTCTACTGCCTTTACCTTGCCGTCAGGTAAAAGCTCCGCATGTACCTCGTCAAGCCCTAATTCCTTGCCTACGGCTTCGCCTATCTCCCTTCGGTCGCCCGTAAGCATTACGGTTTTGGTAATGCCTAAGGCTTTAAGCTCGGCTATAGCCGCCTTGGAATTGGGCTTTATTTCGTCCGAAATTACAATGTGTCCGAGGTAGTTTTTGCCCTCTGCAATATGAATAACAGTTCCCGCTATGTGGCAGTCGTGTAGGTCGGCACCGGCAAGCTCCATAAGTCTGCCGTTACCCGCAAAAATAACTCTGCCGTCAATTACAGCCTCTACCCCCATTCCCGTATGCTCGGTGACATTGCCTATGCGGGAGCGGTCGATGTGCCCATTGTGGGCGGCGATAATAGATTCGGCAATCGGGTGGTTAGAATAGCTTTCCGCCGCCGCCGCAATATCTAAAAGCTCTGCCTTGCTCATACTTTCTGGGTGAATTGCGGTGACCTTAAAGGTACCCTTAGTAAGGGTTCCCGTTTTATCAAAGACCACGGTGCCTGTCTTCGCTAAAACCTCTGTGTAGTTAGCGCCCTTAATCAGTATACCCCGCTTTGAAGCACCGCCTATGCCCCCGAAAAAGGAAAGGGGCACCGAAATTACAAGGGCACAGGGGCAGGAGACCACAAGGAATATAAGCGCCCGATGGAGCCAGTCTGCCCATTCGCCGCCCGATATAAGGGGAGGGAGGACCGCTAAAAGCACCGCAGAGACTACAACTATTGGGGTATAGTATTTGGCAAATCTGGTGATAAAATTCTCGGTTTTTGCCTTTTTGGCGGCGGAGTTTTCAACCAAGTTAAGGATTTTTGCCACCGTACTTTCGCTGTAAACACTTTCGGTTTTAAGGGTGATTACTCCGCTTAAATTTATCGAGCCGCTTACCACCCTGTCACCCGCCGCAATATCTACAGGCAGGCTTTCGCCCGTAAGCGCCGCTGTGTTGACGGTGGTGGTGCCCTCTAAAACAATACCGTCAAGCGGGATTTTTTCCCCCGCCCTTACCAAAACTATTTCGCCCTTTTGTACCTCGTCGGGGGAAACCTTCAGTTCCTCGCCGTCACGAAGTAACGTTGCGCTGTCGGGCCGAATATCCATAAGGGAAGCAATGCTTTTTCGGCTTTTTCCTACGGCGATACTCTGGAACAGCTCGCCTATCTGGTAGAAAAGCATTACCGCCGCCGCCTCGATATAATCGCCGAGGGCAAATGCCCCTACGGTTGCAAGGGACATTAAAAAGTTTTCATCGAACACCTGACCGTGGACGATGTTCCGCACCGCTTTCCACAAAACATCCCACCCCACAATAAGGTAGGGTAAAAGATACAAAACCGCCTTAATTTTTTCGCCTATGGGCAAAAAGGCTATTACCCCAAGCAATAGGGCGGCAATCAGTATTCTCGCAAGCCTTTTTTTATGTTTACGGCTCATAAAAAAGCACCTCTTAAAATTTAATGCGGCAGTCGGGCTCTATCTTTTTGCAGACCTTCGCCGCCTTTTTCATAATTGCGTCAAATTCGCTGTCTTCAGCTTCAAGCGTTAGCTTTTGGGTGAGAAAATTTACATCGGCATAGGTTACACCCTCGATTTTTCTTATACCCTCCGCCATTTTTGCGGCACAGTTAGCGCAGTCCAAATCTTCTAGCTCAAATGTTTTCCTCATTTTCATTCTTCCTTTCCTCTATAAGGTGGTCAAAACCCTGACCTATTATTGTTCTCACATGATTATCCGCCAAAAAGTAGTAAATTGTTTTTCCGTCTCGGCGGCAGTCTACAAGCTTGCTTTCTTTGAGCACCTTTAGCTGGTGCGAGATTGCCGATTGGGTCATATGGAGCAGTTCCGCAATAGCGCAGACGCACATTTCCGACTCGAAAAGGGAAAAAAGTATCCTCATTCGGGTGGTGTCTCCGAAAAGCTTGAACAAATCCGCCAAATCGCATAAAAGCTCCTCGGTGGGCAGTTCGTTTTTGACAGCGCTTAATATCGCTTCGTGGTTGTGCATAATTGAGCCTCCATTCATATGAATTGCTATACATATGATACGCTGTTCATATGTATTTGTCAAGTAATTTTTAAAAATATAAAAAACCCGCCCGTAAATCGGGCGAGTTAAAAGCGGTACAATATTTAATTTATCTATGCAGTATCTTTCCCGCTATACTGCAAATTAAGAATGCGACTATATCCGCTGCAACTACGGTTGAGCCTACAGGCGTTCCCGCAAGGATTGAAAAGAGTATTCCGGCGGCGGCGCAGAAAACCGAGATTGCGCCCGAAAAAATCACAACGGGCCGGAAGCTTTTAAAGAGTCTCATTGCAGATAACGCAGGGAAGATAACCAGAGCGGAAATTAGCAGAGAACCAACCAAATTCATTGCAAGCACAATTATAACCGCCGTAATAATAGCAATTATCAGGTTATACGCCCCTGCTCTTACGCCAGTTGCTCTTGCAAAGCTTTCGTCAAAGGTGACGGCGAATATCTTATTGTAAAACAGAATAAATATTACTGTCACAACTGCTGACAGTACAGCGCAGAGCCAAACCTCGCCCTTTGAGAGAGTAAGAATAGAGGTGGAGCCGAAAAGGGTACTGCAAACATCACCCGAAACATTAGATGAGGTCGAAAAAACATTCATAACAAGGTAGCCGATAGCCAAAGCGCCTACCGAAATCATAGCTATTGCGGCGTCACCCTTTATTTTCGCATTTTTGCCCGTTTTAAGGAGTAAAACTGCACTTATAACCGTAACGGGAAGCACTATTATCATATTGTTTGAAATTCCTAAAGCAGAGGCTATTGCCAATGCGCCGAAGGCAACATGGGAAAGCCCGTCACCTATAAAGGAAAACCGCTTTAACACAAGAGTTACCCCAAGGAGCGAGGAGCAAAGGGCAATAAGTACCCCCGCTATCATAGCGTAGCGCACAAAGGGATACTGGAAATAGTGGGCGATTTGCGCAAAAATTCCGCTCATATGCCGTTTTCCTCCCTGTGTTTCAGATATTCCGCCTTAGTCCCGAAGAAAATATCCTTTCCTATTTGCAAAATGTGGGTGGCGTATTTAAGCGCCGCCTCCATATCGTGGGAAATCATAATCACGGTTATGCCCTCTTTGTTAAGCGCTTCGATTGTGGAATACATTTCCGCCGTTACAACAGGGTCAAGCCCCGAAACAGGCTCGTCTAATAACAACATTTTGGTGGTGGCACACAGCGCTCTTGCAAGCAAAACACGCTGTTGCTGACCCCCCGAGAGCTCACGGTAGCAACACTTAGAAAGGTCCGAGATACCCATTTTTCGGAGGTTTTTTCTCGCCTTTTCCTTTTGCGCCCTTGTATAAAAGGGCACAATTCCGCTGTGACCTAAATTGCCTGACAGCACAATCTCCCAAACAGAGGCGGGGAAATCACGCTGTACCTCGGTTTGCTGGGGCAGGTAGCCTATTTCCGACGGCTTTAAACCCTCCCCCGTCTCAATCTTCCCTGAAATCGGGGGATTGAGGTGCAAAATCGTCTTCATAAGGGTGGTTTTACCCGACCCATTTTCCCCCACAATGCAAAGGTAATCCCCGTTGTTTACCGTAAAATTAAGGTTATCTACAACGGTTTTACCCTCGTAGCCAAGCTTTAAGTTACAAGCTTTAAGAAGAGCCATTGTTATTCTCCTAATGCCTTTTTAAGGGTTTCAAGATTTTTTTCCATTACCGAAAGATATGTGGTACCGTTTTCTGCGTCCCTACTGCCTACCGACTGCATACTGTCAAGCACAAGTATTTCCTGATTTTTTTCTTTGGTATTGGCAATCACAGTCTCGGCGATTTTGGTCCCTGCGGTTTCGGTTTTTATAATATACTTAAGCCCTAATTCATCTGCCTTAGCACTTAAAAACGCCACGGTCTCAAAGCTCGCCTCGGTTTCTGCGGAACAACCGGGGAATGCCGCATAATACGAAAGCCCGTAATCCTCGGTCAAATATCTGAAGGGGAAACGATCGGCCACAAGTAGGGTTTTTAGGGGAGCGGCGCTTACCGCCTTTTCGTAATCACCGTCAAGTAAATTCAATTTTTCGGTGTAATTAAGGGCATTTTCTTTATAAAATTCGCCGTTTTCAGGGTCTTTTTCGGCTAACGAATCGGCAATAGCGCCCGCAAAAAGAGCGGCGTTTTTAAGGGAAAGCCAGATATGCTCGTCATACTCGGCTTCTTCCCCGTGCTCGTGCTCCTCTTCCATACCCTCTATATGCTCCTCTTCCTTTAAGGAGCCGCCTAAAAGAGAGGTTAAATTAATAAGTGTGCGTTTTTCGTTTTGGTATTGCTTTACCGCCTCGTCCACCCATTTATCCGACTCTCCGCCGATATATACAAGAATATCACACTCGGCGATTTTAACCATATCCGCCGCCGAGGGCTGGAAGCTGTGCATATCTGTGCCGCCCTCGGTAAGCCATATAATTTCCGCTTTGTCTCCTGCTATTTTCCTTGTCCAGTCATAAATCGGGAAGACGGTGCAGACAACCTTGATTTTTCCGCTTTCCGTTGTCGCAGTTCCCCCGCAGGCGCAAAGGCTAAGCAAAATTAAAACCGCCGAAAAAATCGGCAAAATGTGCTTAATATATTTTTTCACAGTAGTATTTCCAATCATTTTTAAATTTGCAACTCATTCGCAAATTAGTATACCCCAAAAACCCGCACTTGTCAACCGACTGTTGCAAAATATATAAGAAACTGGTATAATACATATGTGTAAGGCGAGCCCAGGCTGACGAGAGCCGAACCCGTTACGGTTTGGGTGTCCGCCTTTTCCCTTCCTGCAAATTCGTGACTTCGCAGGACGAAAAAAGTCGGAGACACAAACTCTTCGACCTGCCATTTAGAAGAATTTTGATTCGGGCGAAGTCGAAGAATGCGGCAATACCGGCGTATTGCAAGTGATGAGACAAGTACGAACAAAATTATTCAAATGTCAGGCGTGACGGGTTCGACTCTCGCCAGCCTACGGTAGGCGGTTAAACTCTTGCCCCTTAAGAGGGGGTGGTGCTTATGGTTACATACAACGATTTGTTTCTTTTAGGAACGCTCATTGTTGCAATTATCGCACTTGTTATGCAAATAACAAAAAAGAAATAGCCGCCCAGCGTCCAAACTTAGCGGCTAAATCTTTTTTAGTTCTTAGTTAGGGGCTAACCGTCTATCGGTTTGCCTTACACACTTATTATAGCGAAAATTTTTTAAAATGTCAAGTGATAGAGGGGAATGTATGTGAAGAATTTAATCGTAAATATTTATAAAACGCTTTTCTTTTTCGATTTAGCGATAGTCGTCGCCTATTATATACCCGATATAAAAACCGAAAACTCTGCACTTTTAACCCTTTGGCGCGAGGGGATTTTGCTCGTTGTTACACTGGCGTTCACCCTCTTTTTTATAAAGGCGGTGGAGAAAAACAGGCTTCGGGTATTTAATTTTAAAAATAAGCTGCGGCATTACTCGCTGGGGCTTATCTCCGCAGTGATTCCTTTGGGGGTTACCGTTTTGCCCCTTTGGATTTTCAAGTCACTTAGGCTTAACGGGGCTCAAAAAACAAGCGGAATTGTGTTTTGGCTTATTGCACTTTTGTTTGAAGCCGCCGCAAACGAGCTGTTGTTAAGAGGTTATCTGTTTAAGCTTTACAGGAAGTATTACAGCCTGCCTGCTGTTACCGCAGTTGTAACCCTATTGTTCATTTCTCTTAACATAAATGTTTTTTCCCACGGGGTGATTTACGCCCTTAATATGCTGGTTACAAATATTATTCTCTGCCTGTTGGCGGAGTATTCCTACTCTCTGTTAGCACCTATAACCGCACGGTTTTTCTATAATTTAATAAGCGGATTTCTGCTTGGGAGCTACACCCTCTCATCAGAATATCCCACAGTCATAAATACTCTTTGGAGTGGAAATAAGTACCTTGCAGGGGGAGATATGAAGCTTGAGGGAAGCCTCATTTTACTTGCGGCAAATATAGCTGTTTGCGCCTTCTTTATTTTAAGGCTTAAAAAGCGTAAAAAAACTACTTGAATGTTATATCACAGCCTATCGCCTGCTGACATTCGGTAAGTCCTGCGGCAACTATTGCCTTTGTTCTCTCAAAGGATTTTGCCGCATTTGCCGCCGCAGCGGAGTCAAGGGAGTATTTAGTACTTCCGTCCTCAGCGCTTTCAAGGGGATATACCGTGTAAAGGTAGCCGCCGCCACCCTTGTATTTGTTCACCCAGGTGGGCACAAGGTCAAGACTATTTAAGGTGACTCCGTCCTTATCCTTTTTAAGAGTGAAGCTGAAGAGCGCACCGTCCTCGGTATGCCCTGTAGGACAGCTGTTCATAAGCTCTTTGCGCTGGTTTGAAACAAAGTTACCCAAAGAGTAAATACATACCGTGGTGCTTTCACCGTCTTCGGAACGGATAAGCTCCACAGGCTCAATAACATGCGGATGACTTCCGATTATCATATTAACCCCGAGGTTTGAAAGCTTTTGTGCGATTGTTTTCTGCCATGTATCGGGGCTCAATTTATATTCGTTGCCCCAATGCATATAGAAAACAATATACTCCGCACCGCCCGACTTCATTTGGCTTATCATATTCGCTGAATCCGCATAAAATTCGTCAATGCGGTCATAGGAAAAGCTGTTAATTAAATCGTTTGCCTCTTTAGCTATTATTGCGCCGTTTAAATATTTTCTGCCTGCGACCTGCCCTGAGGTTTCGTAGGTGAAGTTGGCAATACCTATTTTAATCCCGTTGATTTCCTTTACGGCAAAGCTTAGGTCATCGGTGGTTTCCCTTGTGCCGATAAATTCAATGCCCTTTTGCTTTAATACCTGGGCTGTGCGCTTTAGCCCGTAAAGGCCTGTGTCGTAAGCGTGATTGTTTGCGGTAACAAGGAAATTAAGCCCCGAGTCCTTTATTGCGTCTGCAAGACTGTCGGGCGTATTAAATACGGGGTAGCCGCTGTACTGACCCGATTCTGTTCCGCCGAAGGTGACTTCTAAATTTGCAACCGCTAAATCTGACGCCTTAAAATAGGGGGAAGCCTCTTTAAAAAAGGCGCTGAAATCATATTCACCCGATGCAGTTTTAGCCCCTGTAAGCTGGGTTGAATGCGCCATAATGTCCCCCGTGCTTATAACGGTTGCGTAGGTTTCGGGTATTTCTTCACTTGAGACAGCCGAGGAGCTGTTACTATTATCTAAGGGCTTGTCCGTATCCTTTTTTGAAACCTTTAGGATTGCATTTACCGAAAAGGCTATAAGTGCGATTACGGCGATAAGCACCGCCGCCGAGCAGGTTAAAAATATTCTTCTTCTGATTATTGCCTTTTGTCTTTTAGTCCTTTTTTTTGACATAGTTAAACTCCTTTAAATGAAAAAGCATACTACAAGCGGAATAAGCATTGCGGGGATATAGTTCATAACCTTGATTTTGGTAATTCCCAGCATATTAAGTGCCAGAGCTATTATAAGCAGAGAGCCTATTACCGACATATTTGCAATTCCCGAATCGGTAAGAACGGGGGAGATTACCACGGCTAAAAGGGTTATGGAGCCCTCTAAAATTATTACCGGAAAGGCGGAAAGCATTACCCCTATACCGAGGCTTGAGGTAAACGCCATAGCCGAAACACAGTCGATAATAGATTTTGAGTAAAGGGTGGAGTTGTCCCCCGAAATACCGCTGTTTATAGAGCCCACAATAGACATAGCACCCACGCAGAAAAGAAGCGTTGCGGTTACAAAGCCGTCGGCTATTTTGGTGTTGCCGCCGTTTTTGTTAAAGCTTTTCTCAAGCCGTTCGCCAAGGTTGTTTACCCGCTTATCAAGGTCGATAAGCTCACCTATAACAGCGCCTGACGCAAGGGAGAGTATAATAATTATTATATTAGTATTTTCCTCAAAAAGTCCCGTTATGCCTATATATATAACGCAAAGTGCCATTCCGTTCATAAGGGTTTTACGAACCCTTTCGGGTATGCCCCTTTTAAAGAGCAGACCTAAGAGACTGCCTATTATTACAAGCACAAAATTCACGACCGCACCGCTTAAAAGCACACGGCCTATAGGCGTTCCTGCCGCACTGTTTATCAAGTCCATTTTGTATCACCACTAATAATATATAACAAACCTACCTAAATTGCAATAAAAATCGGCAATATTTAAAGCTTTGTAAAACAAAGGCCCCCAAGCCTTATGGGGGCCGTCAGCGTAACCGGCTGGGGATATTATACTGTTTTTTCACTTTAAGATACTCAGCAAATCGGGGAAGGGCTCAAGGGAGCGCTTTAAAATGCCGTGCATCTGGGCTATTGCAATGCCGTAATTGGTGACAGGTACCCCCTGCTCGTTACAGCATTTAAGGCGGGACTTCATTTCCTTTTCGTTTAGCATACAGCCGCCGCAATGAACCACCAGGGCATACTGTGATAAATCTTCGGGGAATTCCGTGCCCGAGGTAAAGGAGTAGTCAAGTGTTTTGCCGGTGTAGCTGTCAATCCAACCCGGGAGCTTCACCGTTCCTATATCCTGGCATTGACGGTGGTGAGTGCACCCCTCGGAAATAAGCACCCTGTCGCCGTCCTTTAGCTTAGAAAGCTTTGCCGCACCGCCTATTACGGTTGCAAGGTCGCCCTTATAGCGGGCAAAGAGGATTGAAAAAGAGGTAAGCTCAACATCTTTCGGCACAATTTTGCTTACCACACCAAAGGCTTGGGAATCGGTTATCACCATACGTGGGGGAGTTTTAAGAGCTTTAAGCGACGCTTCAAGCTCGGTTTCACGCACTACCATAGTTAGTGCACCCGCCTCTAAAAGCTCACGCAGGGTTTGCTGTTGGGGAAGAATAAGCCTGCCCTTAGGGGCGGCGGAGTCTATGGGGGTTACCAGTATTACGGTATCACCTGACTCTATTAAATCCGAAACAATTTTACGGTCATTATCTGCCGTCTTTGAGAGTGCGGCGATTTTTTCCTTTAATTCGTGGATTCCCGCACCCGTCTTAGCACTTACATAAATTTCATTTTCGGTTTCGGGGGGAATTTTCGGCAGTAAATCCGACTTGTTGTAAACAATAACATAGGGAAGCTTGCGCTGTTTAAAAAGCGCTACAAGCTCATTGTCGGCATTTTGTAAGCCTCTTTGTGCGTCAGCCACAAGAACGGCAACATCCGCTTGACGGAGAATTTGCTTTGCTTTGGAAACCCGTTGCTCGCCAAGCTCACCCTCGTCGTCTATTCCCGGAGTGTCGATAATGACAACAGGCCCCATAGGTAGTAGCTCCATTGCCTTTTTAACGGGGTCGGTTGTGGTGCCCTTTACCTCGGACACTACCGAAAGCTTCTGCCCCGTTACTGCGTTTACAAGGCTTGATTTTCCTGCGTTGCGCAGACCGAAAAAGCCGATATGTACCCTCTCGGCAGAAACCGTGGAATTAAGACCCATAACAATTCCTCCTTAAAATCTAAAATCGCGGCGGTTGGAGTTTTTAATCTGTTCAATATTCTCGGTTGCAATTTTGCAGACCTTCTCTGCGGGAATTTTTTTAAGCTCCCTTTCAATCAGCTCAAAGCCAACCTTTTTGGTATCCTCGCTTGCGTAATCTACAAGGTATTCGCTTAGCGTCATAAGTGCGTTGGGGTGACAGCAGTTTAAAATCTGCCCGTTTTTGCAAAGGCTCATAAAGCGGTCGCCCGTTCTGCCCTCACGGTAGCAGGCGGTGCAAAACGAGGGGATAAAGCCCTTCTTCATCAGCCAGTTTACCACCTCGTCAAGGGTTCTCTGGTCGGAAACATCAAACTGCTCGGAATCGTGGGGGCGCTCCTCCTCTGTGTATCCCCCAACAGATGTACGGGAGGCACCGCTTATTTGGGAAATGCCAAGCTCTAACGCTCTGCCCCTGACTTCCTCGCTCTCTCTTGTGGAAATAATCATACCCGTGTAGGGTACGGCAATGCGGATACAGGCTATGATTTTCTCAAAAATTTCGTTAGGAATTCCGTTATCGAATACATCGGGGTCAATATCGTCTGCACGCTTAATTCTCGGAACGCTTATGGTGTGGGGCCCTACGCCGTGCACCGCCTCTAAATGCTCGGCGTGCATTAACAGTCCCGCAAACTCGTATTGGTAACCCTCAAGACCGAAGAGTACACCTAAGCCTACATCGTCAATTCCACCCTCCATAGCACGGTCCATAGCCTCGGTGTGGTAGGCGTAATCGTGCTTAGGACCTGTGGGGTGAAGCTCAAGATAGCTTTCCTTATGGTAGGTCTCCTGAAAAAGAATGTAGGTGCCTATGCCCGCCTCCTTAAGCTTGCGGTAGTTTTCCACCGTGGTGGCGGCAATGTTTACATTTACTCGGCGTATAGCGCCGTTTTTGTGTTGGATACTGTAAATGGTTTTAATACATTCAAGAATGTACTCAATAGGGTTGTTTACAGGGTCTTCCCCCGCCTCTATAGCAAGGCGCTTGTGCCCCATATCCTGTAGGGCAATAACCTCTTGTTTTACTTCCTCTTGGGTAAGCTTTTTGCGGGCGATGTGCTTGTTTTTATAGTGATAAGGGCAGTAAACACAGCCGTTTACGCAGTAATTTGAAAGGTACAATGGGGCAAACATAACAATGCGGTTGCCGTAAAAGGCAAGCTTGATTTCCTCGGCAAGGCGGTACATTTCCTCCACCTTTTCGGGAATGTCGCAGGCAAGGAGTACCGAAGCCTCTCTGTGGGTAAGTCCCGCACAGTGTACGCCGTTTGCGGTTTTAACAGGCCTTGCTTTTTTGAGTAAGCTGTCAATCAAGGGGATATTGTGCTTGTTTTCTTCTGCATAACGCAAAGTTTCAAGGATTTCTTCGTGGCTTATAAATTCCTCGGCTTTCAGGGATTTTGGATTGTACTGTGACATTAATTATTACTTCCTTCTTGTTTTAATTGAATATTAAAAGGCTTTTTGTCCCCTCTTGCGGTGACTATTTTGTAGCCTATTGATTCCATTCTTCTACTTAAACAGCTTTTACACTGTGCCGATTCCTCACCCGTACAGATTTTGTTATCGTACAGCTCGTATTTTTTGCGTACCGATACGGGGGAGAGGTTGGGCATAACAACATTTGCCCCCGCTAAAATGCCCTGCTCACGCCCTGTGGGGTTAATAGTACCCAACGCCGTGGTGGCGGGCAATAAAAGGCTCGGGTCCATAAGTCTTAACAGCGAAAGTAAAAACAGGGTGACTTCAAGGGTTCCCGCCTTAAATTCAGCAAAGGGTGTTGCCCCGTGGGGAATAAAGGGTCCTATTCCGCACATAGCGGGGCGGAATTCCTCTACAAATTTTAAATCCGCCGCTAAGGAGCTGTTTGTTTGATAGGGTGCACCCACCATAAAGCCGCAACCTGTTTGGAAACCTATTTCCTTTAGGTTCTTAAGGCAATTAATACGGTTCTCAAAGGACAAATCCTCAGGGTGGAGCTTTTTATATAATTCGGGGTCGGCTGTTTCGTGCCTTAGCAAATATCTGTCCGCCCCCGCATCAAACAGCGCCTTGTAGCTGTCAAAGCTGCGTTCTCCGAGGGAAAGGGTTACCGCACAGTCGGGATATTGCTTTTTGATTTTACCTATTAAGTCGCAAAGCAGTTCATCGGTAAAGAAGGGGTCTTCGCCGCCCTGCATAACAAAGGTGCGAAAGCCTAAAGCATACCCCTCTTCACAGCAGGAGAGGATTTCCTCTTCACCTAAGCGGTATCGTGAACAGCTTTTGTTGCTGTGGCGTATTCCGCAATAAAGACAGTCATTTTTGCAGATGTTGCTTATCTCGATAAGTCCTCGAACATATACATCATTTCCGTAAACCGCCTGCCTTGCCGCCACCGCTTTTTTCGCCGTATACTCCGCTAATTCGGGGGTGCGTCCATCCAACAGCTGTTTATATTCATCGGGGGAAAGGCTGTGCTCCTTTTCTAATTTATCTATAAGGGAATAAAGCTTATTCTGCATTGGTAATCACATTTGAATAGGCGGTCTTTACGCTTACCCCGTCAATAGCCCCGATTTTTCCCGCAAGCGCCGCTATGGTATCCTGCGGGGCGTCTATAGCGATAGAGACAATATTTATTCTTTTATCCCTATAGGGAAGACCCATTCTGCCTATGATATACTGTCCGTATTGATGTAAAAGCGAGTTTAGCGCTTCAACCGAATCGGTCTTTTCAACAATAATGCCCATAACGGCAACCCGTGTTTCCATTTCTCATTCTCCTTTAAAATGAAAACCGCATCGGGTAAACGATGCGGTCAGATATATACTTAAAATCAGTTTTGTTATCTGTGCATCTTTCACCTCGGAATTCCGCAAATACCGCGCAGAAAACTTCATGTCAGATTGTAAGATTATTATAACACATTATTTCACTTTCGTCAAGACTAAGCGTGGCATGAAAACTTTAAAAATGATACTGTTGCGTAATATGTCTCAATATGTTAAAATATGTATGGTGCTTTGCACCCCTAAGGACTATCACAACGGTAGGCGGTTGTCCCTCTTTTGAGAGGGCACACTTTTCGCCCTCTTGAATAAAGGGGGTGGTGCCAATGGAACAAGAAACATTTATCATAATTCTTATGGTGCTTGTAATCGGTTACATAATAAGCATAAAAAAATAACCGCCCTCGACCAAAAGTTGCGGTTATCTTTTTAACTACAAAATAGGTTAACCGTCTATACGGTGTGCCTTATTTCACCTATATTATAGTACATATTTCCGTACTTGTCAAGCACCTTATGTTGAGGTGTTTTTCTTTTTTATGTTGAGTTGTCTTTCTTTTTGTGTTTTTATTCTTTACATTTATTGCAAAAAGTAATATACTAAGGTCACCACACAGAAACACACAGGGACGGTTCTATTGTGTTGGATTAACGGACAGTCGGGGACGCCTGTCCCTACGATATTTTAAAGAATAAATAATAAAGAAGAAAGAAAAAATTGGTGTTTCGCATAGCGAAACGGTATAATAAATGCCGTGCATCGCACGGCACATTTTTTATTATTTATTATTTTTTTATTCTTTAATTTTGCACTGCGTTCCATCGTGTTTGATTTCATAGTTTTCTTTAAGTATCAAATCACTTATAAATACAAACTCATATCCCTCATCTTTAAGGCATTTTAAAATGGTCGGCAGGGCTTCGGGGGTGTGGTCGGCGTCGTTGTGGAAGAGTACTATACTGCCGTTTTTTACTTTTGATGTAACACGCTTACAAATACTGTCGGGGGTGGCGGTATCTTTCCAGTCAAGACTGTCAACATTAGATATAAAAGTAATGTTTAATTTCAATCACGGTATGTGTTTATTCTAAAATAAATTTTTTCTAATTCCTTATCTTTTTTTCCTCCCATTCTACCATAAACCTCACCTGCATATTGTAATGCTTTTTCTTTGTTTCCAATATCTAAATAAGCAGCCGAAAGCGATGTTAGGAAAGAATTCGGAAAATAAAAACTTTTATGCTTTTTACATATGTATTTATATAATTCTATAACAGCATTAGGTCTATGACATTTTCTATATAATGAAGTTAATTCAGATATATAATTTAATACTTCACTAATTGATGATTTGAGTAAAGCAATTTCAAAATAACTTATAGCAATATCGTATTTTTTAGACTCTTTAGCTTTCCGTGCTCGTTCTATCAAAAGTAAGGTTGCGAGCTCGCTAAAAGGGAATCTTTTATCAAATATTTTAGATAATTTATCTTGATACTTTGCACTATAAATTTTATTATCATATCTTTTCCATTTTCCATCAAAGAAAAACAATTCGCCCATATAGAAAATTTTTGCATTGTTTTTAGAATGCTTATAAATACCGTTGCCTATTTTTACTTTTGGGCATTTTATCGGTTTGCCTTTATAAATAAAAGTGAAAGTTTCTTTGCACACCTCGTTTATTACTACACTTTCCTCTTTTGAATTCTCTTTATCGATAAACCACAATATTTGACCTTTGCGTAAATTTTTTATATTTCTCATCCTTTGTTTTTTAGATACATAAAATTATACCATACTTTTGAATACAGGTCAATAAAAACGGACGGTTCTGTGTGTAGAACGCAAGGGGACAGAGTATTTATGTGAATGGTAAGACAGGGGACGGTTCTCTGTCTTTGTGGCATAGGAAAAGACGGCGATTATTCGCCGTCTTTTAGTTTGCACTGCGTTCCGTCGTGTTTGATTTCGTAATTGTCTTTAAGAATTAAATCACTTATAAACACAAACTCATACCCCTCGTCTTTTAGGCATTTGAGTATCGTGGGCAGAGCTGCGGGCGTATTGTCGGCGTCGTTGTGGAAAAGGACAATAGAGCCGTTTTTAACCTTGTTTGTCACCCTTTGACAAATTGTATCGGGTGTGGCGTTTTCCTTCCAGTCAAGGGAGTCAACATACGAAACAAAAGTAATATAATATTTTTTTGTTGTTTTCCCCTCTAGAGCGAGGCGATGCCTCGCTCTATTCACCCCTTTCGTTCTTTATCCCCAAAGAACCAAGGGTTTGAAACTTCGCTTGATGCTCGTTTCAAAAGGTTTATGTTATTATTTTTACTGTGTTTTATGTTATGCTCAATCTTCGATTTAATTTTTAAAAGTGCAAACGGGAGCAGAGCGGAGTGGAGTGAGCAGATGATAGAGTTTCCCCTTGCAAAAAGCAAGGAAAAACTCTAATTAGTGAAACGGTGTGCTTTCGCTTTCGTTCCGTTCGCATCGTGGTTTAAGAGTTAGGTTTTTTCATTGCCTACTATTGCAACCCTTACAGGAAATCTCACTCCGCCCTTGATTTTATACAATAGTTCCTTTTTCAGAGGTTCCACCCGCACAGTTCTCTTTTTTTATATGGCGATTTACTGACAACCTTTTCCATTGACGACAATTTGAGAAACCACACTCAAACCGCCGAGGCGATTTATTACTTATGCTCGTCCACACACGAATTATTTTATGGTGCTTATCGGTGTTATGCACCGCCTAAACCAAGCAAGAGAAAAAAGTCCTGTCAATTACTTACCGACAGGACTTTGATTTTTTAAGTGTTTTATCATACTTATATCAAAGTTCATTGCTTATTGGGAAGTAATGAACTGCGACTTAATTCCAATTCCGTGGAATTAGGTCTTTTTTTATTTAATTTGATTTAAGTATGTTTGTTGAGTTTGAAAAACGAAAACAATTCAATTTATTGTAATTTCTTTTTATTTGTGCTATAATTATCTCAACTTGGGGTTGAGCAGAACTAAAAGACACAGTTATTGATATGTTTTAATAAGTTCTATATAATTATCTCAAAGGGAGGTAATATAATGAAAAACTTTGGGGAACGATTAAAGAAAATTAGAAACGATAGTCATACAACACAAGATACTCTTGCCGAGTATTTAGGGGTGTCATATCAAGCGGTATCAAAATGGGAAAACTCTATTGCTTTCCCTGATATAACACTTGTGCCTGCGATTGCTAATTTTTTTGGTGTTACTGCAGATTACTTGTTGGGTGTTTCTCTTGATAATACTAACGAAAAAATTGAAACCATATTAAAACAAGCAAGGAGTTATACCCATACAGGCGAAATCAATAAAAGCATTGAAATTATTGAAGAAGCATTAAAAACATATCCAAACGAACACAAATTATTAAGCGATTTGATTGAATATAAAGTAATGGTTTATGAAGATACTGATGAATGGCTTGCAAATATAGAACAAAAGGCAAACTTGATTTTTCGTGATTGCAATATTGATAAAATCAGATATAAAACTATTGTTGATTTGGCATTTGCTTACTCGTTTTGTGGGAAAAGAGAAAAAGTAAAAGAAACTGCTGATTTATTACCTGATGTTGCATATTCAAAAATGGATTTATTAAGCCTTGCCGTTCCCGCAAAGGAAAGAGCAGATTATAAAGCGGATTGCATCCTCGCAAGTGCTGAAAAAATATTATGCGACATTCTTTGCATATCAAAGCATAATTATATTTGGGGAGACCCCAATATTGCTATTGATGTTTGCCATAGAGCATTAGCAATTATAAAGGCACTTGGTGAAGAAGGATATTTATTGTATATGAAAGCAAGTGCATACGAAGATTTAATGTTCGCTTATGCGAAACTCAACCAAGTCAATGAAATGTTTAATGCGATGGAAGAAGTTGTAAATATTTTTGAAACCATAGAAAGTGTATTATCAAACGGCGGTCAAAAATACAATTCGCCGTTGTTGTCAAAATTGACTTTTGATAAAAACACAATGTCTTTTAATGTTCCAATTTCCGACTTTGAAAGATATTATAATATAATCTCTAGTGCAAAAAGTTTAAAACCATTTGAAAATGAATCAAGGTTTAAAAAGGTCTTAAACCGCCTACAAGAAAAAATGAAATAATTATTGCTCAGACCTTAATCGGTCTGAGCAATTTCTTTTTGTAAGGTTTCATATAATGCCTGTATATCTTGTTCAACCGCTTTTCTTTTTTGCTCTAAATCGTAAAGTGTTTCGTTCATTTTCGTTTGCTCCTTTCGTTTTCTTTGCAATAAATATGAGAGATATTTTTTGCAAATGCCGTCTGCAAGACCTTACAGGTTTAGTATAAACCGTAGTAAGTCATATTTCTGCCGAAATAAAACCAGATTTCACATACTGATTTTGTAGAGCAGAGATATGACCGCACGAAAAGACACCGTTTTCCAAGTGGTTTTTCGTAAGGTTAAACGGCAGCACTTTTCCTTTCGTGTGTGTTGCCGTTCCTTTGCTCTTGATTTCAAAGCAAAGGAGTTTTTGATATGAGCAATTATGCGATAATGCGATTTCAAAAATACAAACTCGGTAGTGTAGCAAATATTGAGCGACACCAAAAATACAGAAAGCGACTACAAAACCGAGCACACCCCGAAAGAGAAAAAGAAAATATTTCATATAGCCAGTATAATGAAACAATGCGAAAGACTTTAAAAAGAGCAATTAAAGCTCAAGAGAAAGCGACAGGCAAAAAGGTGCGAAAAGATGCCGTTGTATTAACAGAATTCGTTTTAACTTTTTCGCCCGAAATGGAAGATTCGATTGATAAAAATGAGTGGATAAAGGCAAATGTTAAATGGTTGTGTAAGACCTTTGGAAAAGAAAAATTATTAAAGTTATTTACCAATGCGGATGAAAAAACATTCCATATACACGGGTATATTTCCACTTTTGATAATGGTAAGTTTAATGCAAGTAAGTATTTTGGAAAGAAATCTCAAATAATTGAATTACAAGACAGTTATGCGGCTGCAATGGCTCAGTTTGGTCTTATTCGTGGCGAAAGCAAGGAGCAGACAGGGGCAAGACACCAAACACTACACGAATGGCACAAAGCAGAAAGTGAAAGGTTGGAAAAAGAACTGATTGAAATGGCAAACAATGTTTTATCAGATGAAAAAGAAATTGCACCGCAATCCCTTGAAAGTGATATTTTTGATGAATTGAGGTAGTTGTATGTGTAATGATTCCAATTATGAAAAAGAGTGCAAAAGGTGTAATGTTGAGAAATGGAAAAAGGCACTCCGAATTGCAGAAATACGAAAAAAGACAAACTGCACTTATAAACAAGCAGAGCAGATTTACAATGAAGAAAAAGCAAAAAAAGATATGAGAGAAAACTAAAATCTCTCATATCTTTTTTGTTATATCTTCCACTCTATTGTGTAATCGCCGTTTTCTTCAAGTAAAACCCTTTTAATTAGTTTGCGGTAAATCTCTTTTGCCTTTTCAACATCAGCAAGTTCCATTTCAATAAGGTCAAAATTAAAGGCTTCATATCTGATAGGAGTGTATGTTGACAGTTGCAATTCCTTTTCTTCTATTTGGTCTTGTAATTTCTCAATAGTATCTGCAAATGCTTTTTCTAATTTGCTTTTGCCCAAAGATAACAAAACGAGATTATCTCGTTTTTTAACTAATTCATTTAACTCTTCCTCTATTTTTTTATAACCTCTTTCACTTTTTTCAACTCGCTCTGCCAAGTGTTTTATAACATCCAAAACTTTTATACGGATGCTTTTTCTTAATTCTTCAAAATTGACCGTTTTGAAAGTAGCATCGCATAAATGCAGTGAACGATTACCATAGCAATCAAGTTTGTTAGCATTATACATTTTAACAGCATAGTGTTCTTTGCATTTGCTACACTTAACTAACCCTGCCAATTCTTCCATTCTTGTCGGTGCATTTGCTCTCTTAATTTGTTGATTTTGTGCCAATCGTTCTTGCACTTTAACATATTGTCTTGATTTTATAAAACCCTTAAAATTAGTTAAATAAACTGTTTGTTCCGACAAGTCAGTATATTTTCTTGTGTTATTATTTGCAACCCTTTTACCGACTATTACTGCGGAACGAGTGCCATCCCATTCTTCTATGGGGTTAATTATTTTTGCTTTTCTTGTTTTGAAAAACTTATATAAGGTTTCATCTGCTATTGCATAAACAGGGTTTTGCAAAATACGAGCGATTGTAACATTGTCAAATGTTTTCCGTTTTCTGCTTTGGTATCCCTTTTTTTCAAGTAATCTTGCCACCTTACCGAGAGACATTGCAAAATCATCTTCATAATGATTAAATGCTAATTTAATGGCGGTAATTTCTTCGCTAACTCTAATAAGTGTAGGTATATTGTTTTTTGTTCTTCCGTTTTTAAAACCATAAGGGGCTGGACCACCCGCCCATCTGCCATCCTTAATCCGTTCGTAATAGTTATCTTTAACACGGAGTTGAATTGACTCTCGTTCCATTTCCGCAAAAACCATTGCTATTTTTAACATACCGCGACCCATAGGGGTAGTAGTGTCAAAAGTATCATTTACAGAACAAAACTCAATTTTATGCTCATTAAAGATTTTATACATACTCATAAAATCTAAAAGATTTCTGCTTATTCTATCAAGTTTGTAAACAACGATTTTTGATATTTTGCCACTTTCTATATCTGCCATCATTCGTGTAAAATCAGGTCTGTGAATATTCTTTCCTGAATAACCTTTATCCTGATATGTTTCAATCGTTTCAGAGTGTGGGCTAGCATTTATGTAATTGGTGCAAAGGTTAATTTGAGTTTCTATTGAAAGACTGTCTTTCTTGTCTACCGACTGTCTCGCATATATCGCTATCACTTTCAACATCCCCTTTTTTTGAAAATATAATATCAAGTATTTCTTTGAAAATCCTATCTTTTTCACTGCTTGAAGCACCACAAAAGATATCTTTCCCTTGCATATTATATCACACTATTACTTTTGTTGCAAGTGTTTCAACATCCCATTGGATTGTGTACATATTAAGGCTGGCGAGGGTTTCTATAAGGGCGTTGTCATAGTCCCCGTAGGGCGGGCGGTGTAGGGTAGGACAAACGCCGGTTATCGACTCAATCTTTTTATTACAGCTTTCTATTTCGTCCCGCATCTGCTCTTTTGAAAGCTGGGGCATATGCGGGTGGGTGTTGGAGTGGTTTTGAATTTGATGCCCTGCATCGGAAAGGGCCTTTACCGATTCGGGGTATTTATCCACCCAAGAACCCACTACAAAAAAGGTTGCGGGCACATCGTATTCCTTTAAAATATCTATGAGCGTTTGGGTGTCATCATTTCCCCAAGCGGCATCAAATGAAATCGCAATCTGCTTTTTATCGGTTTCGACACAGTAAATCGGCAGCTTTCGGTCATTGTTTGCAAAGGCGCTCATAGAGCCTACCGTTATACCCGTCACAGCTAACACCGCAGCGATTCCCAACATAATATGCTTTTTTGTTATTATTAAAAATTTCATAACTGCCTCTCCTTTTTTATTAGTGGTTACATATTAAAAATATGATTGGCGGCTTGTATACTATTCGGATTATTTTAACACAAAAAACCTCTGCATTTGATAAATCTATCAAACACAGAGGTTTTTAAATTTTTAGACTATTTTAATATCAAATCTTTTTCTAATAAATATTCTTTGTTAAACTCCATTACAAAGCCGCCTGAAATTTTTTCGGAGAAAAGGAGCGGGTTTTCAGAATTTGATTCAAACATATCATAATGGTTTGGAATGTTTATTTTTGCGCCGATTTTTTTTGCGGTAATAAGCGCCTCGTCCACATTCATATTCCCGAGCCTGCCGTTAATGCAGATAAAGGTGATGTCGGGGTTGTATTCAGCTATATTAAACAGCTTTTCGTTGTAAAGTGTGTCTCCGCTGAAATAGAGTGTTTTATTCTCCGCTTTGACAATCAGTCCGAACGTCTCGACCGTATGGTCGGCAAAAACGGCGGTTAAAGTGAAATCACCGATTTTTATACTGTCGCCCACATTAAGTGCGGCGGCATTTTTTCTGCCAAGCCTTTTAAGCTCCTCAACACCCTCTTTTGTGGTTATAAAATACTGCTCGGGCGGAATTTCGGAAACCGTATCGGGGTCTAAGTGGTCAAGGTGATTGTGGGTGCATATAACCGCATCACATCTTATATCCTTGGGATTTATCGGAACGGGAAGTGTGCGGGGTCTGCCAGCCACACGGTTTACGCTGTCCGAAAGATAGGGGTCTATTATTATTTCGGTATTGCCCGATTTAAGCAGATAACCGCTCTGACCTAAAAACCGAATTTTCATTGTACGCTCTTTCCTCCGTCAACATAAATCGACTGCCCCGTAATATAACGCCCCTCGTCCGAGCAAAGCAGGGATACCATTCCCGCACAGTCCTCTGGCTCTCCGTAAAAGCCGACGGGAATACTATCGGTCACCTTTTTGGCATATTCCGGGTCAGAAAGGGCTTTAACATTGCGATCGGTGTAGATAACGCCCGGGGCAACATTGTTTACGGTGATGCCGTCCTTTGCAAGCTGTAAGGAGAGGGACTGCACCATATTAGTCTGCGCCGCCTTGCTTGCGGAGTAAACAAGCATATCAGGGTGGGGCTTTGCCTCCTGAACAGAGCCTATGGTTACTATTCTTCCCCAGCCGTTTTTCTTCATATAAGGCACAGCCGCCTGAATTAACAGCATAGAAGACACAAAGTTGCAATTTAACTGCTCGTAGCACTCCTCGGCGGTTATTTCCGCCCACGGGGTACGGTACTGCAATGAGGCGTTAAGAACAAGCACATCTATATCCTTAACCGTTTCAGCTAATTTTTCTGTTTGCTTAATATCGCATAGATTTGCTGTTACAACCTCGGCCTTACCGCCGTTTTGGGCTATTATTTCGGCTGTTTCATGCGCTTTTTCTATATTTCCCGCTGCATGAACAAATACATAATATCCGTCCTTTGCAAGGCGAACCGCTATCGCCCTGCCGATTCCTCTTGAAGAACCCGTAACTAACGCTTTTTTCATTATATCACCCTTATAAAGACAGTTCAAAGTTGCTGCTTTCATTTTTATGTATGGCTATGTGGAACTCCTTGCCCTCTGCTTCGGCGGCATATTCGCCGAAAAATCCTCGGAATTCAACATATCCGTTCTTG
>CACWPS010000011.1 GCA_902762875.1 Oscillospiraceae bacterium | reverse complement strand
ACCTCTTATGGTACTTTGTTTTTGTCGTTATTAACATCATACCATATTTGAGATGAATTTTCTTTTTATTTTGTTACCTATCTATTGTACCATAACAAATTATAATAAAAAATGCTAAAAATAAGGGTTCTTTTGTAAAAGTTGGGGTTCATTTGGCTCCCTCTGACGAGGGAGCTGGCGAGCGCAGCGAGACTGAGGGAGAGAAAAAGTTGCATTTTCTTGTAGCTTTACACCTTCTCTCCCTCCGTCACGGCAAAGCCGTGCCACCTCTCAACTGCCGTTTCGGTCGGTGCTGCTGCTTCGCAGCGGTGTCCACAGGACACCCGCACCCTCGTAAGAGGGAGGCAAGAATTGTTGAAACCCCAACATTTAGAATAGAACCAAAATAAGCGTACTCACCTGTGGGACGAGTACGCTTGTAAAAAGCATATCAAATATTTATTCAAGAACAGTAAAGGGAACAGTATCCGCAGTGGCATTATAATCCGCAAAAAAGTAGGCATCTAAAATATCACGGACTATAGAACCCGCAGAATAGCCTGAGCTTCCGTGCTCTAAAACCACCGAAATCGCAATTTCGGGGTTATCAAAGGGTGCAAAGGCAATAAACACGCTGTGATCCGCCTTGCCTGTTACCTGAGCCGTACCGGTTTTGCCGCCCACCTTTATGGGATAATCCCCGAGTGCCGCTCTACCCGTACCGTCCTCGGTAACCGAAAGCATACCTTCCTTAACAGCGGCAATGGTAGCGTCGGAAATAGAGACGGTATTTTTAACCTCGGGCTTAATTTCGTCATAGACGGTAGAAATATCGTAGGAAACTATCTTATCAATAAGGCTCGCTTTGTAATGCGTGCCGCCGTTTGCAAGGGTTGCGGCGTAGTTAGCAAGCTGAAGCGGGGTAAATGCATTAAGCTGGCCTATTGCTATTTGCAGGGTGTCACCTCCGCCGTCGCTTTTAGGCTCTAACAAAATACCCTTTGCGTCATTTACCTCAACACCTGTTGCAACCCCTAAGCCGAATTGTTTATAGTAATCTGTAAGCTTCGTAGCTCCAAGCCGTCTTCCAAGCTCAAAAAAGAAGTAGTTACAGCTTTTCGCAAGGGCATAATTAAGGCTGATACTGCCGTGGGTACCCATACAGCTCGGCTGGTAATCCTTAAACAGCGTATATTTATGCACGCATCTTATTGTTTCGCCCTGATTGTATACCCCGTTTTCAAGTGCGGCTACGGCCACTATGGGCTTTATGGTGGAGCCTATGGGGTAAACACCCTGAAAGGCACGGTCTGTAAGGGGTTTATAGGGGTCATTTACAAGGCTATCGTATTTTTCGCCGATAGTCGCAGAATCGTAGGTAGGATAATTGGCGGCGCATATTACCTTTCCCGAATCTATATGAACGGCAACAGCCGCTCCCGCCGTGGCGGTTCCGCCTTTAGACTGAAGCCCTTTAACGGTTTTTTCAATGGAATCCTGCGCACTGCGCTGGATTTTTTTATCAAGGGTGAGCATTATCGTCTTACCCGCAATAGGCTCCTTTGTAACCTCGCTTGAAATAATTTTACCCTCGGTATCAATAAAGTAGGTTATTTCCCCGTCTGTCCCTCGGAGATACTCCTCGCCCCATTTTTCAATTCCGCTTTTTCCCACCTTATCGTTGTAGGAATAGCCCTTTGCCTTGTATTCCTCCCAGTCCTCGGCAAAAATAGGTCCCACAGAGCCTATAAGGTTTACGGCAAGGGATGTATCGGTATACTCTCTAAAGGGCACTACCTCCACCGAAACCCCCGACAGCAAAAAGCCCGATTCGGAGATTTTACGCATAAGCTCGGTGGAAATATCCTCTGCAAAGGTGTAGGGGTAGGAAATCGAAAAATCCGCTATATCCATACTGTAACGAACACCCATAATCCTACGCTGTTCGTCGGAGGAATAGTCCTCTAACTTATACTTTTCCACCATTGCGTTAAAGCAGTTTTCGGCTGTGGCATAGTGTGCAAGCTCAAATTTGCTTATCAGCTTATCGGTAGACTCCCCCTCCTTAAAGCCGTAGGGGGCGGTGCTCTCCATCGGAAGCTCGTCCTTCCACTCAGCACCTGCGCTTTCAAAAAGCTTTACAAGGGTTAATATAACATCATTAAGATTATCCTTAACATAAGCCTTGTTAAATACAACATTATATCCGTCACGGTTTATCGCAATCTGTCTTCCGTAGCAGTCAAGAATCTCCCCTCTGGGAGCCTTTAATACCGCCGTACGGACAGAAGCCGCCCCGTTATTTTTATCGGTGTATTTTTCTGCATTTACAACCTGAAGGGAATATATGCGTACAGAATACAGTAAAATTGCGATAACAAGCAGTACGGCAAATACCGAGAGCTGATACTGCTTTTTCTTTTTAAACGGCAAGCCGATTACTCCTTTTACAACAAAATTATGCGTTTATGATTTTATAAAAATATTTATAAAGAAAATAAAACGGAAAAATAAATACAGTAGTGTAAAGCATACCCGGGAAAGCGTAGCTTAAAAGATAGGTGAGATTTTCCTGCACGCCTATTCCGAATGCGTAAAAGCAGACCCAGCGAAGCAGAAAATAAAAAAGACATGTAAGCAGGCATAACAGCACAGCCGCGCGTATATTTCGGTTAAAAAGCCTTTCGGTGCACACCGATACCACCGCCGCCGAAACCATAAGCACCGCCGCATTAAAGCAAACCGTGCCCGAAGAGACGGAATCCATAAAAATGCCGATAACAAGCCCCACCGCCGCCGAAACACCTACACCGCTAAACATAGAAAAAGCGGTCAAAAGCGGAATAATAATAATCGGCCTGGCATTCTTTATACTTATATCAACAATATCCGTGTAATGAATGATAAATGCGAAGAAAAACAGCAAAAAGCTTATAATATTTATCCACGGATGGCGTTTTTTAGTCTGCATAAAACCCTCCGTTTTTTATTTTTCTCCGTTTGGGTCAAGCCCGCCCTGACCCTCAAATTCGGTAATAACCATAACGCCCTTAACCGACTCAAAATCAACAAAGGGCTTAACCTCGGCGTAAATTGAGGTGTTATATTTATCACTGCCTATGGACTGAATAGTGCCTATAAGCAGTCCCGACGGGAAAATCCCTTCGCCCGAGGTCACAACATAGTCACCCACCGCAATATTGCAGGAGCGGGAGAGATTGTAAAACCTTGTTTTACCCTCAGACGCTAAGGCCACAGAGCCCGAAAGCACACCCGAATCGCTTGTTCTGTTATCAAGGGCACCCGCCGAAAGCTCTGGGCTTAATACCGTTACAACCTTAGAGGTGGTAAGCCCCGCCTGTGAAATAAAGCCCACAAGCCCTGACTCTGTAATAACAGGGTCGTTTGCGGAAATTCCGTTTACCGTGCCCTTATTTATGGTAAATCCCATATAGGGGTCTTCCTTATCACGAGAAATAAGGGTTGCAGGGGCAAACTTAAAGCTGGGATTTTTATCTTTAATTTCAAGGTAATCCTTATAAAATTTATTTTCATTGGTAACCGTCTCGTAATCCGCCAATTTTTCACGAAGCTCTGCAATTTCACTTTCAAGCTCGGCGTTTTCAAGGGAGAGCTTCTCCCCGTCGGTATAGGCTCCCACAAAGTCGGAAATTCCGTTTGAAATCTTTGTGGCAAGCGCCCTGAAAGGGGCTGTAATAGTTCCGGCTATATTGGCCTGAGGCGACATCCTGCCGCCCACAACCGCACATGCGACCGAAACCGCTATAAGCGCCGCCAACACGGCTAATATTATTTTAAATTTGCGGCTCCGAAAGAAAAATCGCATTTTTATCCTCCTAAAGTTTTTTTATGCCTTCCACCGTGGCTTTCATATCCGTTGCGGAAAAAACATAATTGCCCGCAACCAGCACATCGGCTCCCGCCTTTACCGCCTGGGGGGCGGTTTCGGCGTTAATTCCGCCGTCAACCTCTAATAGAATATTAAGTCCCTGCTTCGCAATTTCTTCACGCAGAGCAGTAAGCTTACTTAGCGCCTGCGGCATAAACTTCTGCCCACCGAAGCCCGGCTCCACCGACATTACAAGCACCATATCGCAAAGGGGCAAAAACTCAAAAATCTCCTGCGGAGTAGTGCAGGGCTTAATTGTAAGGCAGGATTTACAACCCAAATTCCTTATTTCCTTTAAGGTTTCGGCAACATCGCTCCCCGCCTCAAAGTGAAAGCCTAAATAATCCGCAACCTCGGCGAACTCTTTAATATACCTGTGGGGGCGGTCAATCATAAGGTGCACATCAAGGGGTAGGCTTGTATGCTTTTTAATCGACTTAATCACCGGAACACCGAATGAAATATTCGGCACAAAAATACCGTCCATAACATCGAGGTGGAGCATATCTGTCCCTGCGTCCTCTAATCTCTTAATATCGTCCTTTAAGGTAAGAAAATCCGCCGTTAATACAGACGGAGAAATTTTAACCGACATTTTCGCCCTCCGAAAATCATTTTTTCACATATACTATTTTATATCTAAGCAGTATAATTGTCAATAAATATATCGATTTAGATATTAGATTTTAGGCCTTAGATATTAAAAGGCGGGAGCAAAGCCCCCGCCCTACATTCATTATTCTTTTAAACGCTCTTTTTCGGGACGATGTGGGCATCGTCCCGAAACATACAATAACTCTTTACCTGTTCCTAATCGCATCAATGGGTCGCTTAGAGGCGATACGCTTTACGGGCAGGAAGCTTGCAATAAATGCTACAAATATGCTTACTGCCAAAAGAAGCACAAGCTGTCTTATTCCAAAGCTTAAAATCGTAATAAGGATTCCCACCTCTGTACGCATAAGCTGATTAATTATCACCGTTGCGACAAAAACGCCTATGCTGGACAAAACAAAGTTTATCATCGCAATAATAAAGCTTTCCGCAAAGAAAATCCTGAAAACATCGTTACTGCGGGAGCCTATTGCTCTGAGAATTCCGATTTCCTGTTTTTTGTAGGAAATGCTGGTGCCTATAAAGTTTGCAAGCATAAGCGCCGCAAATGCCGCAAAGCCTATTCCTATCCAGAAGAAGTATTTGGAAAGGATTTTAAGGGCGTCATTTACCGAATCAAGCTCAAAGGTAACCGAGTTTTGCACCTGATAACGAATATTTGCATCTTCCCTGTAGCAGTAGGCTACTGCCGAGCGCACCTCCTCTTTGTCTTCGGGCATAGCCCCCACCGCAAAGCTGTAAATTTTATCGGAGCCCTCGGTATACTTCTTAAATACAGAAGCACTTGTAACAAGGGTTGAGTTAAGCTTTGATTTATTACCCTCGGTGACATTGTCGATTATACCAACCAGTTTCCAGCCCTCGGTGTTTTCATCATTGTAAAAATTATACTCCCAAGCGGAAAGGGTGTTTTTACTTTTCAAGCTCTTTGCAAAGGCTTCGCTTCCGAGCTCCTCGTTATAGGGATTAATTACATCAAGGGTGGCTATTATTTCCTTTTCGCCGAGGGTCTTTTTCTCCCCGTCAATCCAGATTATATTTTCGCCCTTTATATCATCAAAGGTTGCCATATAATTTGAATCAACGCTGTAATTATCGGTTGGGCTGTAAAAATTGATATAGCCCTCGGTGATTTCGCTCATCGGCGGGCGCTCGGAAATAAGCTTTTCCATTTTCTCACTACCCACCATAATTAAACCCGCATAGCTGTAGGCAGATGAGGAGCAGAACTCGTTGTAAAGGACATAATCCACCATCTGTTCCGCCTTGGTCTTATGGTCCTTTTTCTCGGTAAGGGAAGTATAACGGCTTATATCAAAGCCTGTGTCAATAACTGCGGTTATAGTGTATTTTACATTGTTTAGGGTTATGGTTTTGCCGATAAGGTCATTAACCTCGTTAATCTTTTGGTAAATGGGGGTTTTCGTTCCGTCCTTCGCCGTGTTATAGGTCTCGCCGTCAAAATACTCGGCTTTTTTGAATATTTCAAATATGTATTCACTTACGGCAATCTCATCCCTTGTGCCGTCGGGCAGAGTACCCGCCAAAAGCTCAAAGCCCATATTATCAATAACCGAATAGTCAATCTCGGCAAACCCGCTAAAGGCACGGGAATAAATGTTGTATTCGGTCTCGGTGAGTTCAACCTCGGGGTTAGTCTGTGCATCAAAGCTAAGGTCGGAATTTGCAGGATTATAAACCCCCTGCATAGGAACTCCTACCCCCTTTGATATTTCGGTAAGGTTGTTTTCCGAAATCTTGTAGCCGTAGCCCCGCCAGTAATAATTCCCGTTATTATCAATCTTTTTTGACTTTGCTACAGATAGGTATTTAACCCCGCTGTCCACAAGGGAGTTTGTGCAGGTTTTAATATGATTATAAGCGCCGAAGGTGTCGGACAAGCCGAACAGACCAAAGGCGATACAGGAAAGGAGAATCGTAAACACAAGTCTGATTTTTTTGTGTTTAAGTCCGCTTGCCCCAATCTTAAAGGCGTTTTTAAGGGGCAATTTAGATTTTATAAGCTTAAACTGGGAGCCGTCCTCACTCTTGAATTTCGAGGTATCGGTCTTTACAAATCTTTTTGCAGACTGATTTTTCCTTGAAACCGTAATTTCAAGGGATCCCTCTTTGAGCTTTTCTATATAGGCGTTGATTTCCTCCCTGTCCTGCTCGGTTAGGTGATAACCGCAGGGGACTTCAACAATATTATCGTGGAATTGGGGGACGGTTTTTTCTTCCTCGGCAGCGGGTGCGGTATCAAGCTCAACATCGCTTACAACCACACCGTCCGAAAGCTCAATAATGCGGTCGGCATACTGCTCGGCAAACTCACGGTCGTGTGAAACTACTATTACAAGCTTTGTTTCGGAAAGCTTTTTAAGGGTATCAAAAACCTGCCGCCCTGTGTTTGAATCAAGGGCACCCGTCGGCTCGTCCGCCATAATTATTTGGGGTTTTTTAACAAGAGCTCGGGCTATCGCCACCCTCTGCTTTTGTCCGCCTGAAAGCTCATTCGGCTTGCGGTTACCGAAGCCCTCTAAGTCCACCTGCTTTAAAATATCGTTTATTTCCCCGTCGCTTGCCTTGCGGTTTTGAAGCTCTATTGCAAGGGCAATATTCGCTCCTACCGAAAACTCGTCAAGCACATTGTATTCCTGAAAAATAAAGCCTACATAGGTGTTTCTGTAGGAATCGAAATGCTGTTGTTTAAAGTTTTTTGAGGAAACTCCCTTTATTATTATTTCGCCGCCGTCATAGCTGTCAAGTCCGCCAAGAACATTTAAAAGGGTGGATTTACCGCTTCCCGATTTGCCCAGCAGAAAAACCATTCCCTTATCGGGGAATTTTAAGGAAACCTTATCAAGCGCCGTAACGGGCACTCCCTTTTTAGGTTTATAAATTTTAACAAGCTCTTTTGTTTCTAACATAACTGCCTCCCGAATACTGTACTAATTATGCTAACTGTACTAAATCAAATAGTACAGATGTATGATACCACGCCATTTTGCGTTTGTCAATATAGGTTACAAAATTTTAACTATTATTTTTCTTTTCCCTGTGCCTGCAAATGCGGTTGTATATAAAAAGCCCTAACAGACTTATTATTACAGTCACACCGAAAACTATCGCCGCAAGCTCGTATTTCCTAATTCCCAGCGCACTGCCCCCCACGGTTGAGGTGATAATGGACGGCAGGCGAGCGACTGATACTATAAAAATAAATTTTGAAAGCTTTATATCGGTCACTCCGACAAAATAGGTCAATAAATCCTTAGGCGTACCCGGAAGAAAGAATACAAGAAAGGTAATAAGGTTAAGCCGTTTTTCGTTTTGCAGGAATTTAAGCTGTTTGATTTTATTCCTGTCAAAAAACACCTCGACTAAGCGCATACCGAACCGCCTTACAAGCCCGAAGACCAGAAGACTCCCGAGAGTCACGCCGATAACGCAGAGTATTGTCCCCTCCACCGCACCGAAGGCATAGCCCGCACCGATTTCAAGGGGCTCACCGGGAACCAAGGCTATTAATACCTGAAACATCATCATTCCAATGAAAATCAGTCTGCCCCAGTTCCCTCTTGACTCCACCCAGGCTCTGAACTTTTCAGGCTCGGAAACAAGGCTTATCATCGGTCTGCCGATAAAATACGCTACTACAGCGGAAAAGCCGAGAAATAAAACCAATACTATTACGCTTATTATTCTTTTCTGTTTTAGGGTAAGATGTCTTTCTTCACTTTTGATATTCATTCAATTTTGTACCAATGTCCTTTTTAAGCTGTTCCCAGGCATCCTCATGCTCCACATAGTAAAGGGGGCACAATTTCTCTGTAATATCATAATGCCTTATAACAGCCGATTCGTCAAGACCCAATTCCTTTAAAAGCCAAGAAGCAAGCTTAATTACCGCATCATAGGTCTTATCATTAAACTTTCCTGTCTCATCGGGATGGCAGACCTCAATGGAAATCGTGTCATTGTTTCGCCAGTTGCTTGCCGCCGACTTTTCCCACAAAGGCAGGCACTGTATTATTTCCCCCTCAAGCCCCACCAAAAAGTGGGAGCTTACCTCGGTGGAATCCTTATCAAAATAATCTCGGTTGTTCTGTGCCGAGGTATTGGGGTTGCCCACATAATGAATTACAATATTTTTAACCCCGTCAAGCTCTGTGCCCGTTCGTGCTGTGGTATGCAGGTGAATAATCTGCTCATCTATCCAATCGGGTATTTCAATAGCCCTTACCTTTTCAAGCTTGGCGGAAGGCGGTTCTTTTGCCGACTTATAAATCTTTATACCGAAAACCGCTCCCGCCGCCAGACACAAAAGCAGTAAAAAGCATATTACCCGTTTTAAAATAAGCTTTCTTCTTCTGCGCCGTCTGCGCTCCAATTTAGCAAGACTGCTCCCGTAATTTTCCTTGACCATTTTTTACTTCCTCTTTAACAGTATCAAAATTAAGGGTAACCTTAAATAAATCGCCGTCAATATCGATTTCAAGACTGCCGTTTTGAAGCTCGGTAAGACTTCTTGCTATGGAAAGTCCCAAACCGCTGCCCTCGGTATTGCGGGATTTGTCCCCCCGTACAAACCGTTCCGTAAGCTCCTCGCCCGTAATATTAAGCTCGTATTTTGAGATGTTCTTAAAGGTTATTTGCGCCTTGCCGTCACTTTCTAAAAGGTCAAGGTAAACCCTTGTGCCGACCTGCGAATACTTGCAGATGTTGTTCATCAGGTTATCAAAAACCCGCCAGAGGTGTCTGCCGTCCGCCATAATTTTGACAGGCTTTTCGGGTATATTTACCACGGGTATAAGCCCCGCCGAATTAAGCCGCCCGTCAAACTCGCCTACTGTTTGGGACAAAAGCACCCCCGCCTCGCAGACCGAAAGATTCACCGCAAGGTTACCGGTTGATGCCTTCGAAGCTTCCATCAGGTCTTCTATAAGCTTTTTAAGCCGTGAGGACTGGCGGTCTAAAACATCGATATATTCCTTTATATTCTCGTTTTCAGGCTCTTCCTTTTTAATAAGGTCAACATAGTTTATTATAGAGGTAAGGGGGGTTTTAATATCGTGGGAAACATTGGTGATAAGCTCGGTTTTAAACCGCTCGCTTTTCATTCTCTCATTTATTGCAACCGACAAACCCTCGTTAATATTATTAAGGCTGTCTGCAAAATCCTTAAAATCCCCGTACATATATTTTGTGTCTATCTTATGTTCAAGGTCGCCTGCGGCTATTTTCTCGCCGCCCTCCTTAATCCGTTTAAGAAGAATCGCCAGCGATATTATAACCGCCACATCTGCCACGGTGAATAATAGGAATAAAAGCGTTCTTTCCACAGGGTAATAAGTGAAAATTGCAATTATAATAAACTGGAACAGCCCCACTGCCGATGTGATAACCGCAGTTTTAGCCACCGTGGGTATACTTCTAAAGAGGTATTTAAGCCAAGAGAAAAGCCTTTTAAAGCCCTTTGCCGCAACAGACCAAAGCTTGTATATAATATTGTTTTTAAGAAGTGTTCGGGTTTTAAGCCGTGTTGCAAGTGTTAAGGTGTAACCGAGAGCCACAAAATAATCAAGGCTTAATACAACCGCTAATACAACTATTAAGAAAAGGTCGCTTGCGAACGCCGCTTCGTTTATTAATAAAACGCTGATTATTGCTATTCCCCCAACCGCCGCCGTAAGCAAATCAAAGGGGACTTTATCAAGGTGGTTAAGGGCTACAACTCCGCCCTTTCTGTGCCCTGCGGCGGCATAAAGGTAGCAGAGCAGTACTATCAGCATAACAACCGACACGCCGAGTATCACAAGCACTGCGTAGCGGACGGTGTAAGCCGTATCCACAACATTAAGCAACAGCTGACCCCTCCCCGAAAGCGCCTCTCTCGGGATATAAACTGTTACGCTTACAGGCGACCTTTCAACCGTAGTATAGTGCATATCGCCGTTTTCGTCCTCATAAGCCCTTTCTTCATACACCGCCATATTAAGCAGCCGTTTTTGCACAAGAAAGCTCTGTCCTGTGTAATTGTTTTCTATCACTCCGCCGTTTTTATAGTCCTCTATCGTATAATAAATTCCCTGCATATCGCAGTAATTTTCAACGCTTTGCCCGCTTTCGTAGACCTCTAAAATATTATAAATATGACCGTTTCCTATACGGTTTTCCATTATATCGGTTTTTATTTCGTCTCGGGTTTTGGTATAGCCGTCACTGTCGAGCAAAAATATGACTGCCGCCGCCGACACACACACCGCCGCAAAGGCAATAAAGGAAAGTATTATTGCAGTAATCTTTGCACCTAAATTTTCGGTTAATTTTTTCATTTTTTATCCCCCTTTTCCATTTTGTAGCCGTGGGCCCACACAACCTTTAAATAGCGGGGCTCGGCAGGGTTTATCTCTATTTTCTCCCTTAAATGCCTTATATGTACCGCCACGGTGCTTTCTGCTCCCAGAGCCTCGCCGCCCCAGACCTTTTTGTAAATTTCTTTAGGGGAGAGCACCTCCCCCGCATTTTTCATTAAAAGCTTTAGTATTTCAAACTCGGTGGGGGTTAAGGACACTTCTTCACCGTCAACAAAGATCTGCTTTGATTTGTTATTAAGCTCTATATTACCTATGGTGTACCCGTTTTCAGGCTCGGTGATTTTCCCGCCGCCAAGGGTCATATACCGCCTTAGCTGGGACTTTACCCTTGCTATCACCTCAACCGGGTTAAAGGGCTTTGTCACATAATCGTCCGCCCCAACATTAAGGCCTAAAATCTTGTCGGTGTCCTCGCTTTTCGCCGTAAGCAGTATAACGGGAATGTTTGTTATTTCCCGCAATTTAACCATAGCCGTAATGCCGTCGCACTCGGGCATCATTATATCCATAAGCACAAGGTGAATTTCGTTGTCCTCAACCGACCTTACCGCCTCGTTTCCGTTGTAGGCGGTAAAAATGTTATACCCCTCGGCTTCAAGATAAATCTTAAGCGCCGAAACAATATCCCTTTCATCATCGCAAACTAAAATGTTATACATCTCTCCCACCTCACCCATATTATATCAGGTAATCTATTAAGATAAAAGTATTTTAATTATTAAGATTTCTTTAAGATTGAAAAATTTTCGGTTTGGTGGTATAGTATAGTTAAATATAAACCGAGGTGATTATTTATGCTTACCCATAAAGGAACTCAGGTCCTGCATACCGAAAGACTTACCTTGCGCAGATTTACTGTTTGTGACGCCGAAGATATGTTCAATAATTGGGCAGGCGATGAAAAGGTTACAAAGTATTTGACCTGGTCTCCACACCAATCGGTTGAATTTACAAAACAACTGTTATAAGGCTGGGTTTCCGCCTATGACGACCCCCGTACATATAACTGTGTGATTGAATATGACGGACAGGCCGTCGGAGGGATAAGTGTTATCCGCCTTAGTGATAAATGCGAATACCTTAAAACATCTACAGGCAAATTTGTTGACATAGCATACTACGGTATTATAAGAGACGAATGGGAAAGAAATAAGCAACGGCATTAAAGCCTCCCTCTGACGAGGGAGGTGGCACGGCTTTGCCGTGACGGAGGGAGAGAAAAATGAAAGCTTATAATAAAAGCAATATCCCACTTGCAAAGGCTTTGCGTAAAAATATGACACCTTGGGAGCGAAAGCTATGGTATGAATTCTTGCGTGATTATCCTGTCCGTTTTCAAAGGCAAAAAGCAATAGATAATTATATTGCTGATTTCTATTGTGCAAAAGCAAGACTTATTATCGAGCTTGACGGCGGCGGGCATTATACCGAAGAGCAAATTGAAAAAGACAGAATGCGAACAGAAGCATTTAAAAAGCAGAACATAAAGGTTTTACGAATTTGTAATTTAGATATTGACCGTAATTTCAGGGGTGTTTGCGAATATATAGATTTAGCTGTTAAAAAATCTCTCCCTCAGTCAGCTGCGCTGACAGCTCCCTCGTCAGAGGGAGCCAAAAACTAATTTTTCTTTACATTAAATACATACTAACCGGTGACAATTATGAAGCTTGAAATTCTTAACAGCTGTCCCGCATTTTTGCGTGACTTTTTAACCTACAACGAAACGATTAAGGGTAAGTCCTCCCGCTCTGTGGAGGGGTACTATATCGATTTGCGCACATTTTTCCGTTATATTCTCCTTGTAAGGGGCAAAGTGACTAAAGATACGGAATTCAACCAAATTGATATTTCCGCCGCAGATATAGAGCTTGTCCGCTCGGTAACCATTTCCGACCTGTACGCCTTTATGGTTTACTGTAAGGACGAGCTAAACAACAACACCGCCACAAGGGCCCGCAAAACCTCAACCCTTAGAATTTTCTTTAAATATATGTCGGTGCAGACCCACCAAATACCCACCAACCCTGCGGAACTGTTGGAATCCCCAAAGGTAAAACAGTCTTTGCCTAAACACTTAACCCTTGAAAACTCCTTAGAGCTTCTAAACTCGGTGGACGGGGCGAACGAACGTCGGGACTACTGCATACTTACCCTCTTTTTAAACTGCGGGCTTCGTCTTTCGGAGCTTTGCGGGCTTAACCTTTCGGATATTTCCAGCGACGGAATTATGACCGTAACCGGTAAGGGCAACAAGGAAAGGGCGGTTTATCTTAACGATTCCTGTCTGGCGGCTGTTAAGGCGTATCTTGCGGTAAGGCCCAACGAGGGCATTGTCGCAACCGACCGAAACGCCCTTTTTATCAGCCGAAACCGCAGAAGAATAAGCCCCAAAACCGTACAGTATATAGTTAAAACCTACCTTGCAAAGGCAGGGCTTGGCGGTATGGGGTATTCAACCCACAAGCTCCGTCACACCGCCGCAACACTAATGTACCAACACGGAGATGTGGACATAAGAGTACTCAAGGATATTTTAGGCCACGCAAACCTTGGCACAACCCAGATTTACACCCATGTTTCGGATGCACAAATAAAGCGGGCTGTAGACGCCAACCCGCTTTCAAATGTTAAGAATAAAAAATGATTTGTCGGCTTTGTTTAAGGTGAAATTGCATATAATTAAGGCCCCGCAAGCCTCACGGGGGCTGTCGAGCGGAGCGAGACCGGGGGATAATTTGGTTTGTATAAAATCAATCGTAACGCTCCGTCGCATATTCCCTTCGTCACGGCTTCGCCGTGCCACCTCCCTTTACACAAGGGAGGCTTATTTATGTGTATGCCTTTACAAAATAATACAAACCAAACCGTTACAACCCTCATTTATAACCCGTTCGATTGTTTCCTGAACACGCATACGGGCATCATTCGGCATACGGGAAAGCTTGGTGTGCAGACCCTCGTTCACAAGCTCATGGAGAGATTTGCCGAAGATATTTGAATCCCAAATTTTAACGGGGTTTTCCTCGAACTCGCTAAGTAGGTACATAACAAGGTCTTCCGACTGCTTTTCGCTTCCCACAATAGGGCTTACCTCGGTGGTGATATTCGCCTTCATAAGGTGGATTGACGGCGCTGACGCACGAAGCCTTACGCCGTAGCGGCCGCCCTGCTTCATAATCTCGGGCTCCTCAAGCTTTAAGTCCTCGATTTCGGGCATTATTATGCCGTAGCCTGTCGCCTCGACCTCGTCGAGGGCACCTTTAACCTTGTTATACTCCTTTTGCATTGCCGCTAACTCTCTTATGCTGTCCATAAGCTCCTGCTCATCATTTATAACAAGCCCTGTTGTCTCGGCAAGCACCTTATAAAAAAGGGAGTTTTTAATGTTTATCATAACTGCGGCACTGCCGCTGCCAAGGTTAATTTCCTCAACCTTAGCACCCTCCACATTCTGACTGTCTTTAAAGGCGGTCTCAAAGCGGCTTATGTCCCTTATATGGCGTATACCCCCCGCCGATTCCTTAATTGTATCGGTAAGGTCGGCTCTCAGCCAATGGTCAAGGGGCAGGGAGTTTATCCAACGGGGGAAATTAATGCAGATTTCCTTTATCGGGAACTCGAACAGCACACGGGACAAAATCTGCTTTATATTTTCTTCACTAAGCTCTAAGCAGTTTACAGGCTCTACGGGAACGCCGTATTTTTGGGTAAGCCGAAGGGCTGTATCCGCCGCCTCGGCGGAATCGGGGTACATACAGTTTAATAGCACTATAAACGGCTTATTTATGGCTTTTAATTCGTCAATTACCCGTTCCTCGGCTTCCTCGTACTCTTCCCTTGGAATATCGCTTATACTGCCGTCTGTAGTTATCACAAGCCCTATAGTGGAATGCTCGTTTATAACCTTTCTGGTACCTATTTCCGCCGCCATATTAAAGGGTATCGGCTCGTCAAACCACGGGGTCATAACCATTCTCGGCTGATCCCCCTCTATGTAGCCTAAAGCGCTGGGAACGATATATCCCACGCAGTCGATAAGCCGCACATTCATCGCCGCAGAGTTATCAACCTTAATTTCAATTCCCTTTTCGGGTATAAACTTAGGCTCTGTAGTCATTATTGTTCTTCCCGAGGAGGATTGCGGCAGCTCGTCGTTTGCCCGCTCTTTTTGGTAGTCGCCCTCTATATTAGGCAGTACAAGCTTATCCATAAACTGCTTAATAAAGGTGGATTTACCCGTTCTTACGGGGCCTACCACCCCGATATAAATATCCCCGCCGGTTCTTGCGGCAATATCCTTGTAAATATTCACATTTGTCATACTGCTTCCTCCATAGCCAAAGCATTCAAACTTGAATCAGATTTTGAAACAAGTATTTTTTCGCTGTGCTTTGTTAAAATACTCGTAAATCCGTTAGGATTTACTGTGTTTTGTGCCTCGCCCACCAAAAAATCCTTTATTTACAAAATTCTGCGACCTTAAAGGTGCGGTTTTTTGTGGGGATTTTGGTGAAGCGAAGCCCATAAGGCTAACGCCTATGGGCGACAATGAGCCGAAATACACCTAAAAACCGCCCTTTAAGGCTGGTTCAAGTTTAAATGCTTTGGCTACATTCAACTGTCTTTTGGTAAAGCATATGCCCTGTGGGACGAATTTATGACAAATCGGTTTTTATTATTATGCTATGTAACTGTTTCTTACATAACCTACCGTTCCGCCGTAGCCTATTAAATCCCAGTCGGGCAGTCGGTTATATATAACCACCTCCGAGCCGTTGGGCACTCTGCCTATTATAGGTGCTGAAATATCGGGTCTTGAGCGGATATTAAGATTAGAGCCTTTGGTAGATACATAACCTGTCATAATCGGCTGGGGCATATTAAAGGGTATGCCGAAAAACTCGGTAAGGGAAAGCACAAGATTTTGGGCTATTGCATTTATATTATTTCTTATCCAGTTTGCGTCCTCGGGGTTATCGTGATAGGCAAGCTCGATAAGCACCCCCGGCGCCTTCACCCTTGCTACTTCCCCCAAAGTGGTTGTGGGAACGGTTTTCACCCTGCCGGGTAAGGGATAAATCATCTGTAAATTATTTGCCGCAATCTCTGCAAACCGCTTACCCTCGGCACTTGTGGGATAGTAATACACATCGGTGCCCCTTGTGGTCGGTTGACCGCTGCCTACAGCATTAGAGTGTAAGGCTAAGTGCAAATCGTAATTCCCCGCATTTGAGGCGGCGATTGATGATGCGGCGGTCATATCAGGGGTGTTTCTCACAAACTGAATACCGCTCGCCGCCAAATAGGGCTCCATAGCGTCGGCTATAAGATTCATATAATATTCTTCATTTCCCCCGCCCACATAGGGGTTAAACTCCTGTGTTGACGGACTTAGATAAATTATAGGCATAAAAAATCTCCTCCCTTACAAAGGCTATGAAAAGGGAGGAGAAAATATGTTAAATTAAATTAAGCTCAATAGCGCTCTTTTTTACTGCCGACATAAACCAACAGTAAAGCGCCTCGCCAAGCTCCTGATAAACGGGGTCGCCGTCATGGGCGCAGAGCATCGCAAAGGTCTGCCCCATTCTGCGGTCTATCTCACTTCCCCGCCTGTAGGCAACATAGTAAAAGGAAAACGCACCTGTATCGCTTGATGATTTGTAAAGCTCATTATCGGTCTTTTTAACCGTATCTATAAAGCTTTTTTGCGCTATTCCCGCAAGCGTATCGTCAGTGCAGTACTCCTCAAAGCCTACAGTGGCGGTAAAGGAAAGCAGCAGTCGGCGCTGGATTATCATTTCAAAATCCGAAAGGTCGCTTATGTCCTCCGAGGTTTTAGCGTCCCTTGCGTCCTTAATGAATTTTTCCGCAATAATTCTTCCAAGCTCCTTTGCGTTTTTGGTGGCCTGTGCGTTAGTCACTTTAGGAGCGGGAACCGTACTTTCCCTGTTCTTTTTTACATCAACCGAGGGTTTGTCACCTGCGATTTTAATATCATTATCCGAATACAAAGCCATTCACCCTTTTTAGGCAGAGAGCTTTATCCCTCTGCGTTATATTCCTTTAACGCCTCTGCTAACTGTGCGGGGCAGGAGGTGTTTTTAAAGCCGCATTTAATGCCTTCAAGCTTTTTTATAACATCCTCAACCTTCATTCCCTCTACAAGGGTAGCAACCCCTTGGGTGTTGCCGCTGCAGCCGCCGTCAAACCTGACCTTTTTTACAATACCGTCTTCAACCTCAATAAGTATACCCCTTGAGCATACTCCCTTAGTTTTATATGAAATTTCCATTACATTTATGCTCCTTTTATCTATCCTTGAATTTATTACTGCGAACCGGGTGGCGAAGCTTCCTTAAAGCCTTTGCCTCAATCTGACGGATACGCTCCCTGGTTACATTAAATTCCGAGCCCACCTCTTCTAAGGTATGGCACCTGCCGTCCTTAAGGCCGAAACGGAGCCTTATTACCGATTCTTCCCTCGGGGTAAGGGTTTTAAGCACCCCGTCAATATCCTCGTTGGTTATTGTTTTAAGCGCCGCCTCGTCTGGAGCCAAAGCGTCCTCGTCCCTGATAAAGTCCACAAGCCTTGAGTCCTCCTCGGGGCCTATGGGGGTCTCCATTGAAACCGGCTCTTGAGCTACACGCATAATCTCACGGACACGCTCTACGGGAAGCTCCATTTTCTCGGCTATAAGCTCCTCGCTTGGCTCAAAGCCGTTTTCGTGCAGAAGCTGGCTTTGCACCTTTTTAAGCCTGTTTATGGTTTCCACCATATGCACGGGTATGCGTATGGTACGGGCCTGATCGGCAATAGCCCTTGTTATGGCCTGTCTTATCCACCAGGTAGCATAGGTTGAAAATTTAAAGCCCTTTTGATAGTCGAACTTGTCAACCGCCTTAATAAGTCCCACATTTCCCTCTTGAATAAGGTCAAGGAAGTACATACCCCTGCCCACATACTTTTTGGCAATACTTACAACAAGGCGCAGGTTTGCCTCTGTAAGTCTCTGCTTTGCCTTTTCGTCACCCTCGGAAATTTTAACGGCGAGCTCAATTTCCTCCTCGGAAGACAGTAGCGGAACCCTGCCTATCTCACGAAGATAAAGCTTTACAGGGTCATCAAGGTTCATATTATCAAAGCTTAAATCCTCATTGATGGCATCAACATCCATCTCCTCAAGCTTTAATTCGTCCTCGGTGGGTTCTTCGTCAAAATCCAGCTCTAAGGTGGGGGGTTCGGAGAAAAGCTCTTCCGGATCATCGGGGGCATTCTCAATATCGTCAATAGTTAGGTCCTTTTCCTCTTCGGAATCAAAGACATCAACTACCGCTTCGGAAATATTCTTTTCTTTTTCCTCAATTTTTTTGTTCTTTTCCATTATTTTTTTCCTTTCGATTTTTTATCGATAATAGTCTGTAAGGCTACTGCCCAGTCTTCAACAGATGTATTTTCACGGCTTTGCGCCGATAAAAGCATATCCTCTTCTAATATTACCCTTATGCAATCTTTTAATACAATTTCGGGGTTTTTACCCGCTTTTTCGCTGTTTTGCAGGGATACAAGATACCCTATTTCCGCCGGCAACAGCTTTTCGGCAAACACCGAAATATCAAGGGAGCCGCCACTTTCAAGGGAAGAAAGAATTATCTCATAAATCCGCCTGTTAAGGGAGGTGATAAGCTTTTCGGGGGGTAACTGCTCCTTTGCGGATTTATAAAAATCGGGGTTTTTAAGCAGTACTGCTATAAGCGTTTCCTCGGCCGCTGTGGCTTTTGGGGACCGCCGCCGTTCGGGATTAATGTCGTCCCTTGTAAATTTAGGTCTTATTATGTCGGCTATTTCCTTCTTTTTGCTTATCCTGATATTCTTTTTCCTTATTTCTTCTACCTTAGCATTAAGGGCTGTTCTTGAAACACCGTACTTTTCGGAAAGCCGACCTATATAAATATCCCTGGTCATAACATCGTCAGAGCCTGCCACAATTTCTGCCGCCGCTGAGAGGTAGCGAAGTCTCCCGTCCTCGCTTTCGAGGTTTATATCCTTTGCGGCGGTAAGCAGCTTATACTCAATATCGCTGACAGCCCCCTCCAAAAGCGCACGAAAGCGGTCAGGGCCGTTTTTCTTAATAAATTCGTCGGGGTCCTTCCCGTCGGGTATTACAACAACTCGGGTTTTAAGCCCCGTGTTTTCGAGCAACTCCGAGGCTCTTTTAATTGCCTTTTGCCCCGCCGCATCCGCATCAAGGGTTAAAACAATTTCCTTGGTGTATCTGGCAAGCAAATTTGCCTGCTCCATAGTAAATGCCGTGCCGAGAGGGGCTACCGCATTCGTAAAGCCCGCCTGATGAAGGGAAATAACATCCATATTTCCCTCAACCAGTATCACCCGCTCGGAGCAGACATTTTTAGCAAAATTCATTCCGAAAAGGTTGGAGCTTTTTTTGTAAACAGGAGTATCGGAAGTGTTTACATACTTTCCGCCCTGCTTGTCCTCCCCCGGCATTGCTCTGCCGCTGAAGGCAATTATATTGCCCCTTATATTAATTATCGGGAACATTACCCGCTTTCTGAAACGGTCATAAAGCGTGCCTTTTTGGCTTTTGCCCACTACTCCCGCCGCCAGCATATCCGCTTCCTTATAGCCCTTTTCCTTAAGGTGCTTAATTAGCATATCCCAGGAATCGGGAGCGGCGCCAAGGCCGAAATGCTTTATAGTCTTAAGGGTAAGTCCTCTGCCTAAAAGATAATCCAGCGCCCATTTACCCTCTTCTGACATTAAAAAGCTATGAAAGAATCTTGCAGTATCACGGTTAATATCGTATATTTTGTTTTTAAGCTTTTGCATAGAGTCGTCATACCCGTCCTGGGGAAGCGTTACCCCAGAACGCTCTGCCAAAAGCTTTACAGATTCTATATAATCAAGGTTTTCGATAAGTCCCGTAAAGGTAAAGACATCGCCCCCTACCCCACAGCCGAAGCAATAAAAGGAGCCGTTTTCGGGATAGACCGTAAATGACGGGGTTTTCTCGCTGTGGAAGGGGCAAAGCCCCACCAAATTTTTTCCCCTGCGCTTTAAATTAACATAAGAGGAAATGGCGGTTTCTATATCGTTTCGGTATTTAATTTCATTTATAATATCCTCGGGTATCACAAAACCGCCTCCTTCAAATGCTTTAATATTCTAAATCGACCAAGCCTTTGGAATATAAATATCCGAATAAACCGTAATCGCATAATGGTCGGTCATACCTGCGATATAATCGGTAACCGCACGGATTATACCGTCGGTCTCGGCGATATTAAGATACTCCTTAGGCATTTTTTCAGGCTGTTTCAAATAGTATTTGAAAAGCCCCTCAACTATTCCTAAAACCTTTGTTTCCTCCGACTTTGCAACGGGATTTTTGTAAACGCTGTCGAACAGGAAATTGTGAAGCATATCGTAATAACGGGCGGTATCGTCGTCCATTTTAATGTCATCGCCGCTGTTTTCAACAATAGAAGCCACAAGTGTGTTAATACGCTCGCTCTTGGTGTAACCGAGCCTGTCCGCAATTTCTTTAGGGATATCACTTTCGGATATAACTCCGGCACGCACGGCATCGTCAATATCGTGGTTGATATACGCCACCCTGTCCGCAATACGGACTATTCTGCCCTCAAGGGTGTGTGCCTGCTCGCCTGTTGTGTGGTGCAGTATTCCGTCAAGCACCTCGTATGTAAGGTTAAGCCCCTTACCCTCTTTTTCAAGCCTTTCGCAAACCCTGACGCTCTGCTCATAGTGGGTAAAGCCTATATCGGTAAGCTCCTTTAATGCCCGCTCACCTGCGTGGCCGAAGGGAGTGTGGCCTAAATCGTGGCCTAATGCTACCGCCTCGGTCAGGTCCTCGTTAAGGCGCAAAGCCCGAGCCACAGTCCGTGCTATCTGCGAAACCTCAAGGGTGTGGGTAAGCCGTGTTCTGTAATGGTCCGATTCGGGAGAGAGAAATACCTGCGTTTTGTGCTTTAGTCTTCTAAACGCCTTACAATGGATAATGCGGTCCCGATCACGCTGATAGCAGGTGCGAAGCTCGCATTCCTCTTCAGGGACTTTTCTGCCCTTGGAATTTACGCAGAGTGCCGCTTTATCGCTTAATATAAGCTTTTCATTTTGTTCGGTTACTGTTCTCGCATTTTCCATCAGCATCACCCCTTACTTAGGCTGACGAGAGTCGAACCCGTCACGCCTGACATTTGAATAATTTTGTTCGCACTTGTCTCATCACTTGCAATACGCCGGTATTGCCGCATTCTTCGACTTCACCCGAATCAAAATTCTTCTAAATGGCAGGTCGAAGAGTTTGTGTCTCCGCCTTTTTTCGCCCTGCGAAGTCACGAATTTGCAGGAATACGCGGTATTTCAAAAATGAGTGCAAAGCAGGCGAGAAAAGGCGTACACCCAAACCGTAACGGGTTCGACTCTCGCCAGCCTAATTGTATATTAGACAAAAATGTCGAAAAACCTTTTAATTTTTAAAAATTTTAGTCGTTTGTCAAATTTCCGTTGCCGCTTACGGGTATTTTTTCACCCAAATAGGTGGGTTCGGGCTTTATTATACAGTTGAAAAAGTCTTTATCCCGTGCTAAAATCTCACGCAAATCCCGCATTTTCTGCCCGCTGTAGGTTCTGCGGTCTGCCGAAACACCAACCGCCTTTACATCTAAATTTTCCGCTATATAAATGGCACGGTAAAGGTGGTATTTCTGTGAGACGATAATTATATTATCCGCCTCAAAAATCTCCTTTGCACGGTAAACCGTTTCATAGGTGGAAAAGCCTGCATGGTCCATAAAAATATCCTCATCAGGCACGCCGTTATCCACCGCAAAGGACTTCATTATATTAACCTCGTCATAATCTTTACTGCCGTGGTCCCCGCTCATAATAAGCTTTTTTACTGCTCCGCTTTTATATAATTCTATTCCCGTAAGCAGTCGGTCCTTAAGCATAGGTGTTGGCTCACCGTTCCTGACGCCCGCACCCAAAATAACCGCACAGTCGGTGTCGGCAAGGCTTTCGGCCTCTTCTAAAGAAATAATATCGTTTTTAACTTTACCTACAACAATAAAATTCGGAACAAAAATCACCGCAAGAAGTAAAACCGCCGCCGAAATTAAAACAGTAATAATCCTTTTACCTTTCCTTTTCATACCGCCACCCCAAGCATTTTTTGAGTAATTTCCTCGGCAGTTATCCGTGCGGCAAAGGTTTCCTTAAGCTTTAGCAAAAAATCTTCGCAGGCGGAATTTTCGAGGTAAAATTCAATCTCAACATTTTCGGTATAAACTGTGTTTTCTAAGCTGCCGCCGCAGTCACCTATAAGCTTTGTAAGCCGCTCAAGCTCGGAATAGCCGCAGCCTGCCTTATATACGGTGCAGGGGGTCATTTTAACCCTATTAGCATTGGCTACAGCCTCTCTTGCCGCGGCGGAATACGCCCGCACAAGTCCTCCCGTACCAAGCAGTACGCCCCCGAAATATCGGGTGACGACCACCGTAATATCGGTAAGTCCCGAGCCGTCTATAATATCAAGTATCGGCTTGCCCGCTGTGCCGTGGGGCTCCCCGTCGTCCGAAAAGCGTTTAAGCGCACCGCCCGACATAGAATAGGCATAGCAATTATGCCTTGCGTCCCAGTATTTCGAGCGCATCTCGGCTAAAAACGCCGCCGCCTGCTCCTCTGTTTCGGTATGCCGCAAGGTTGCGATAAATCGGGAGCGTTTTTCGGAATATTCACCCACCGATTCCCCCGATACCGTAATATAGCTTTCCATTCTGCACCCCCGTTTAGACATTAGACAACTTTACGAATTGATTAAAAAAATCCGCAGTCGCCAGGGCGACTGCGGAGTAAAAGGTTTATTAATCCATATTGAAACGCTTTTTAAATCTGTCAACACGACCGCCGGTGTCTACCAGCTTCTGCTTACCGGTAAAAAACGGATGACATTTAGAACAAATATCCAAACGGATATCCTTTTTAGTAGAGCGTGTCTCGAACTCCGCGCCGCAAGCGCACTTTATAGTAACCTTTTCATACTGCGGATGAATACCTTCCTTCATCTTTGTCACCCCTTTCAAAATCGATAACATACTGATAATACCACATCTTAATTCAAAATGCAAGCATTTTATTTATTCTTTAAAAACTTTTTTATATCCTCATAAATTTCCACAGTTTTAAACCGCATAACATATTTTTGCGGGTGCTCCGCTATTTGAGCGCTCGTTTCCCTCGTGCTGTCCGAAAGGCTCGCATCGGTTGCCGCAGGAACGCAGACTGCGGGAAAAATAACGCACCACCAGTTTTTGCCCTTTGCTTCCCCTAAGCGTATTATAAGCGAGCGGTAGTTTCCCGCAGGTAGGGTGAAATCCTCATATTCCCTTGTTTCAAAATAACTGTCCCCTATTTCTGCAGAAGCTCCGTAGGAAAAACCGTTCTCTCTCAAAACCTTTTCCGCTGTTTCGCAAAATTCGTTTAATCTCTCTGCCGCCTTTTCTTCTGCCCTTTTAAGGTCGGTTTCACCCGCAAAAATATCCGTAGACTCTTCTAAAATTTTATCCCTTACAAGGAGCTTTACGGCTTGGTCTTCCTCGCTGTCGGAATTTGCGATTATATGTAACCGCAATACATTTTGCCTTAAATCGTCGCACGCCGCCTCAAAATGCGCCATTGATGCGAAAATTGCACACAAAAGTCCTACAACAACCGCCAGCTCCGCCCCACGGCGAGAAAAAATCTTTTTTATCATAATTATAACTCCCGTCTTATTTTTCTAAAAGAAATATGGACGGGAATTACTCTTTTTATTCAAAAATCAAAGATTTATCCTGAGGTTCACACAGAAAAACAGGAATATTAAGCTCTTTAAGCGCCTTTTCGGCGTTTTTCGCCCTTTCTTCATCACGGTACACCGCAAACCAAGCGGGGCCGCTCCCCGAAAGGGAAACCGCATCAGCATTAGTTTTAATAAGCTCGGCTTTAACTTTACTTTCCTGCCACAAAGCAGCAAAGGAATTATCCATTGAAGTTAAAACAGCAGACAAATCTCCCTTATTTAATGCCGAGACGGTTTTATCTATATCAGGCTTACAGTAATTTTCCGAATCAAGGCGGCTAAACATCTCACCTGTTGAAGGCTTGCATTCACCCTTTGCAATTAAAAAATAGCAGTTTTGAAGGGGGTTTACCGGCTCTAATATTTCGCCTATTCCCTTAGCTCTCGCTGTGCCGCCGCAGATTAAAAAGGGTACATCTGCCCCCAGCTTCACCGCAATACTTAAAAGCTTTTCATAGGATAGCTTTGTTTTATAAAGCTTATTGAGACCTACGAGCACCGCCGCCGCATCTGCACTGCCGCCTCCCATACCCGCCGCAGAAGGTATGCGCTTTTCTATTTTAATGTTGGCGCCGCCGTTTATTGAGCACGCCTTAAAAAATTCCGCCGCAGTTTTAAAGGCGATATTATCCTCGCCCCCGAACTCGCCGCACTCCACCGTGATTTTATCTCTCTTTTCGATATATACGGTATCATAAAGGCTAATACTCTGCATAACTGTGTCAAGCTCATGGTAGCCGTCTTTGCGCTTGCCCAAAACCGAAAGGGAAAGATTGATTTTTGCATTGGCTTTGATTTTAAGACTCTGCATTTTTTACACGCCCTTTGTAATTTAATACAACCACCGATAAAAGAACAATAAATATCCCGACTATACCCGACAGGGTAAGGGCCTCGCCGTAGACCGCCGCACCTATAAGTGTTGCCACCACAGGCTCCACCATGGCGATTATGGGGGCTATAGACGCATCCACCCCGCAAAGCCCCGTGGTATAAAGCAGATAAGGCAAAACCGTATTAAGAACCGCCATTAAAAACGCCACGGGAATAACTGCGGGAGCATTCACACAAACCGCCGCCGCACTTTTAAAATCCGTAAAGGGGATACAGCCAAAAAATGCGAAGGTGAAGGTATAAAATGTGATTGTATAGGAATTGTAGCCCCTGTCAAGCAGTAATCGGCTGAAAACCGTGTAAAGCGAATAGCCAAAGCCGGTAAGTAAACCGAAAATAAGGGCGGCGGCGCTTAATTTTTCCCCCGTTCCCAAAGCGCCCGTAACAAGACAGCACCCCACAAAGGCCGTAACGCAGGCGGCGCATTTTTTAAGGGTAAGGCGTTGCTTAAATATAAAGACCGACATTATTACCACAAAAAACGGTGCGGTATAAAGCAGTACCGCCGCCACCGATAAAGAGGTAAGGGACATTGTTTTATAGTAGCAGAAATTAAAAAGCACAATGCTTAAAATGCCCGCCGCAATAAAAAGCCACAAATCCTTAATTTTGATTTTAAAAAGCGACCTATCCTTGATAATAAGTATTATTCCCAACACCAAGGTAGAAAAGAGGGTACGGAATAAAACCAACTGCATTTCGCTAAGCCCGTACCTGCCCGCCGTCCTTACGAAAAGTCCCGCAGTTCCCCAAAGAGCGGCGGCCAAAAAAATCAATACAAAATGATAATTAATCCTTGTTTTCAACTATCTTCCACACCCCAAAGGTGAATTTTGAAATTATACGGCTTACTTTTTTTATCCGTAAAACTGCGTAAAAGCACATAGCCCCCGTGACATTTAAAATAACATCGTCAATATCACTTGCCCCCGTCTGCAATAAAAGCTGTAAAAGCTCCACCGCTATCACCGAAATGGTAACTGCAATAAGGACTCTATACCATTTATTAAAGGGTTTAAAAAGACAGGCTAAGAAAAAACTAAGGGGCATAAAGGCCACAAAGTTGCCGAAAATATTTTCGTGCATCACCAAAAATGCAACAATCCCGTTTTTATACCCGTTGATAAAAAGCTTAACCGTATAAAAGGGCACTATGTTGGTGCTTGTATCTAAATAATCCCTGAAAGCGGCCCTGTTCCACGAAAACACATTAAAAATATTCCTGCCCATACCCTCATCTATAAGGGTAAAATCAATAAGCATAATCAAATAAAACACAAAGGTAAATATCAAACAGCGTTTAATAATTTTTATGCGACTGCTTTGAGTATCATTTTTAAGCGCTGTCAGCAAAGCGGCAAAATACCCGCTTGCCACCGCAAGAATACCTGTAAATACTTTTTCGCCGTGGGCAAAGGTTATCAGGTCAAACGCACCCGCAACAAGGGTTGCAAGGGCGCAGAAACACACAAAATAAAGCACCGACGAAAGCCCTGAAAGATACCGTCGGTTCAAAAAACTCACCTCAAAAAATATGAAAAAATTTAAAAAAACTACACATCTTTAATATTGTAACTGTTAATATGCTTAGTGTCAAGCATTTAATTCACCCTTCGGTAAAAGAAAATATTGCCTTTTTACTCCCGCTGTGATACCATAAATGAGAGGTGATAACCATGATGATTTCGAGTAAGGGGCGTTACGCCCTTAGGGTAATGACCGATTTAGCAGAGCATATAGACGAAGGCTTTATTTCCCTTGCAGATATTTCGGCAAGGCAGGAAATATCCCTTAAATATTTAGAGTCCATAACGGCAATGCTTAATAAAGCGGGGTTCCTTAACAGCCTGCGTGGCAAAAGCGGAGGCTACAAGCTTAACAAAAAGCCCGAGGAATACACCCTGCGAGAGATTTTAGAGGTCACCGAGGGGGGACTGATTCCTGTAAACTGCGCCTGTCTTACAGGGGACGAGAAATGCCGCCGTTCAGCCCTTTGCCCTACTATGCCCGTATGGCAAAAGCTTGATAATTTGATAAGTGATTATCTTGAAAGCGTAACCTTAAAGGACCTAATTACAGAGAGCTGATATTATTTTTTTAAATTCCTATTGACTTTATAGGAATTATATGTTAAAGTATTAACGAAATAAAAAGTAAGGTCGTGAGACATATGATAAATGTATATGCGGACAATGCCGCAACAACGAAAGTAAGCAATACGGCATTTAATGCAATGCTCCCCTATTTTAAGGAGCTTTACGGCAACCCCTCAAGCCTTTACACATTGGGGCAAAAATCCCAGGAGGCGATTTTTTCGGCAAGAGAAACCGTAGCCGAATACCTTAACTGCGATATAAAGGAAATTACCTTTACTTCTGGCGGCAGCGAGGCGGACAATCAGGCTATTATAAGTGCGGCGTATTTAGGCGCAAAATCGGGCAAAAAGCATATAATTTCCTCTGCCTTTGAGCATCACGCAGTACTTCACACCCTTGAAAAGCTTAAAAAAGAAGGCTTTGAAGTAACACTTCTCCCCGTTCACTCCGACGGCTTTGTGAGTGTAGAGGAGCTGAAAGATGCCATCAGAGAGGATACAGCCCTTGTCACAATAATGTTTGCCAACAATGAGATAGGCACTGTTCAGCCTATTGCCGAAATCGGCAAAATATGCCGTGAAAAGGGCGTTATTTTCCATACCGATGCGGTACAGGCGGCGGGGCACATTAAAATTGATGTAAAGGCGCAGAATATTGATATGCTGTCTATCTCGTCACATAAATTCCACGGTCCTAAGGGTGCGGGAGCACTCTATGTAAGAAAGGGTATTCCGATTTTAAACCTTATTGAGGGGGGCGCACAGGAACGGGGAAAGCGTGCAGGAACCGAAAATGTCCCCGCAATAGTGGGTATGGCGGCGGCGCTCAAGGAAAGCTGTGAAAGCCTTGATAAAAATTTTAATTATGTAAAGTCTTTGCGGAATATGATAGCCGGTGAGCTTTCAAAAATCCCCCATTCAAAAATCAACGGCGATTTGGAGCGAGGTCTTGCGGGAACCCTTAATATGTGCTTTGAGGGTATTGAGGGGGAATCCCTTTTACTTCTTCTTGACGACAGGGGCATCAGCGCCTCTTCGGGCTCTGCCTGCACCTCCGGCTCCCTTGACCCAAGCCATGTTCTGTTAGCCTTGGGTCTTCCCCACGAGGTTGCCCACGGCTCCCTTAGAATATCCCTTGATGAATACAATACCAAAGAAGAAGCCGAGCATATTATAAAAAATGTACCCGAGGTTGTAGAATACCTACGCTCAATGTCACCGATTTGGAAAGATTTACAGGAAGGAAAGAGAAATTATGTTGTACAGTGAAAAAGTTATGGACCACTTCAGAAACCCGAGAAATTTAGGCACGATTGAGGATGCGGACGGTATAGGCGAAGTAGGCAACGCAAAGTGCGGCGATATTATGAAAATGTACCTTAAAATTAAGGACGGAGTAATAACCGATGTAAAATTTAACACCTTCGGCTGCGGCTCTGCAATCGCAACAAGCTCAATGGCGACCGAAATGATAAAGGGAAAGCCCGTAGAAGAGGCGCTGAAGCTTTCAAACAAGGCGGTGGTCGAGGCGTTAGACGGTCTGCCTGCCCACAAAATACATTGCTCGGTTTTAGCCGAAGAAGCCGTAAAGTCGGCGCTTTATGACTATTACAGTAAGCACCCCGAGCTTAAAAAGCCCGAAGGTCTGCCCGACTGCGCAATCTGCGGCGGCGACTGCTGTTCCTGTCATTAAAAATTTAGTTCAAAAGCCTTGCTCATCATCGGGCAAGGCTTTAATTATATAAATAATCCCGTCAATCTAAACTAAAATAATTAATTGTTTTCGTACATAAAGTAAATTTTAAAAACATTTTAAACTAACTGTTGACATTTGGACTTAAATATTATACTATTTGTAAACAAAAATTCAATATTGCCGAGGTGTTCGCCATGACACAGGAAAAACCAAGGTTTGACGAAGACAAAATATTTAAAGAAGAACAAACAGTCCTCAACTGCTATTCCGGTAAAAAACGCGGAACTATTTCCACTCTTTTCAGGTTTTATAAAGGTAATTATAAAAACCTGATCCTTGCGGCGATTATGTTTTTAATAAAATCTTCTCCGACATGGATAATACCCTTAATAACTGCGGCAGTAATTGATATTGCAACCCAGCGCCCTGCTGATGCTCTGCACCAATTTGTAATTTACGGCGTTGTTACCCTTTTGATTTTATTGCAGAATATACCCACTCATACTATTTATATGATGTTTTTAAGCCGTGCGCAAAGAAGCGTTGAAGCGGGACTGCGCGGTGCTATGATAAGAAAGCTTCAGCAGCTTTCCATAACCTTTCACAAGGAAATCGAATCAGGCAAAATTCAGTCTAAAGTAATGCGCGATGTCGAAGCGATAGAAAACTTTACAAGCCAGATTTTCACCACGGCTATTACCGTAATTACAAATATGACGATTTCTCTTGTTATTGTAATCAACAAAAACATAACCGTATTCTTTATGTTTCTTGTATGTATTCCGTTTGCGGTACTGCTGAACAATATTTTTAAGAAAAGAATGAGGAAGCTTAGCCATAATTTCCGAAAGGAAATTGAAAATACCGCCTCAGATGTTCTTGATATGGAAGAGCTTATCCCCGTAACAAGGGCGCACGCGCTCGAACACTGCGAGGTTAAAAAGCTTACCGACTCGGTCACCCGCATTGCCGAAAGCGGTTATAAAATGGACAAAATATATGCAATTTTCGGCTCGGCAAACTGGGTTATGTTTTCTCTTTTTCAAATGATTTGCCTGTTTTTTACGGGATTTTTAGCCTACCGCGGCAAAATAACAATCGGCGATGTTTCATTATACCAAAGCTATTTCAATTCCCTTATCGCTCAGGTTTCAAGCATTATGGCGCTTTTGCCGATAATAGCAAGGGGTACGGAATCCATAAGCTCGATAGGTGAGATTTTATCTTCACACGATGTGGAAGATAATGAAAACAAGATAAAAATCAAAAGCTTAAAGGGCGGATATGAATTTAAAAATGTCTGCTTTAAATATGACGATAAAACTCCCGTTCTGAACGACTTTTCACTTACGGTAAAGGCGGGAGAGACCGTGGCTCTTGTCGGAGAATCGGGCTCGGGAAAATCTACGGTGCTTAATCTTGTTATCGGTTTTAATAAGCCTGACAGCGGAAGCTTTAAAATTGACGGAATAGATGCCGCAGATATAGATATGCGTTCATACCGCCGCTTTATATCGGTAGTTCCGCAAAATTCAATTCTGTTTTCGGGAACTATAAGGGAAAATATAACCTACGGCAGACGCCATGTCACAGATGAGCTGTTAAACTACGCTGTTAAAGCCGCAAGGCTTGAAAGCGTTATCGAAAAGCTGCCGGACGGTCTTGATACAACGGTAGGCGAGCACGGGGCAAAGCTTTCCGGCGGACAGCGGCAAAGAATTTCCATAGCCAGAGCAATTATCAGAAATCCGCGGGTTATAATTTTTGACGAGGCGACAAGCGCCCTTGACTCTGTCACCGAAAGTGAAATTCAAAAAGCCATAGAAAATCTTACCGAAAACCGCACCACCTTTATTGTCGCGCACCGACTTTCCACAATCAAAAACGCAGATAAAATCGCGGTTGTGGAGAACGGACGGTGCATTGAATACGGTACATACGATGAGCTTATGGCAAAAAAAGGAGCTTTCTACAAGTTAAAACAGATGCAGTCATAGAATAACAAAAAGCACCGAAAAATCGGTGCTTTTTTAATCTTACAATCTTAATTAAGCCTTTACCTTATTGTAGCGTGTAACTAAGGCAGATTTCTTTCTTGCGGCGTTGTTCTTGTGGATAATTCCCTTAACAGCGGCCTGGTCTATCTTCTTAACAGCGGCGTTTACTGCTTCAGCCATATCAGCAGACTTAGCGTCAATCGCAGCGTCAGCCTTCTTAACAGCTGTTCTTAAAGCGGAACGGTAAGCCTTATTATGCTCATAGTTAGCTTTGCTTACTAAAACGCGCTTCTTTGCGGATTTAATGTTCGGCATTGTGACACCTCCTAACATTTGGCGTCCCAAGTATAACGCATTATACCGAGACTTAACTCACAGTACAAAATATGATACCACAAACCGTCCGAAAATGCAACACTTTTTTTAAAAAATTATATTTTATCTGTGATTTAAAGGGGCTGTAAAGGCTTCTCCCCTACGCATATTCAATTTACCCTTGTAGGGGACGATGCCCACATCGTCCCGTCAACATCTAAAAATGACCGCACATTGAGTGCGGTCATTTGATTATCAGTTGCAGATTGTAACCTCGGTGTCCTTATCGAAGAGGTGAATCTTCGCAGTCTCCAAAGCGATTTGGATTTTGTCACCGGGACGGGCAGTGTTAGTCGGGCTAACGCGTGCATTGATTGCCTGACCCTCACAGTTCATATAGAGATAGGTCTCAGCACCCATAAGCTCTGTAACCTCAACATTAGCCTCAATAAGACCGTCCTTATTCTGTGCGATAAGGTCTTCCTCGTTGTGTACATTTTCAGGACGGATACCCATTATAACTTCCTTGCCGACATAAGCCTCAAGGCAGTTATCCTTATTCTTAGAAGCAGGAAGCTTAACCTTGTACTTAACGCCTGCACGGGTCTTGGTATCCTCAGAGCCGAACTCTACCAAGAAGTCATCACCCTCTTTAAGGAGCTTAGACTCAATGAAGTTCATCTGCGGAGAGCCGATGAAGCCTGCAACGAAGAGGTTGCAAGGATAGAGGTAAAGGTTATTCGGAGTATCAACCTGCTGAACAATACCGCTCTTCATAACAACGATACGGGTACCCATTGTCATAGCCTCGGTCTGGTCGTGAGTAACATAGATAAAGGTTGTGCCGAGACGCTGATGAAGCTTAGAAATCTCGGTACGCATCTGTGCACGGAGCTTAGCATCCAAGTTAGAGAGAGGCTCGTCGAGCAAGAATACCTTAGGCTCACGAACGATAGCACGGCCTAATGCAACACGCTGACGCTGACCGCCTGACAAAGCCTTAGGCTTACGCTCTAATAAATGTTCAATATCAAGAATACGGGCAGCCTCTTCAACACGGCGTTTAATCTCATCCTTCGAGGTTTTGCGAAGCTTAAGACCGAAAGCCATATTGTCAAAAACCGTCATATGCGGATAAAGCGCATAGTTCTGGAAAACCATCGCAATATCACGATCCTTCGGAGCAACATCATTTACAAGCTTGTCACCGATGTAGATTTCGCCGTCGGAAATTTCTTCAAGACCTGCTACCATTCTCAAGGTTGTGGATTTACCGCAGCCTGAAGGACCTACAAGAATAATAAATTCCTTATCCTTGATTTCGAGATTGAAATCCGAAACAGCAGTAACGCCGCCCGGATACCTTTTGTAAACATTACGCAAAGACAAACTTGCCATTGATTAAGCCTCCTGATAATATTAGCATTGTTTATGTTATTATAACAAATAACATTTAAAATTGCTATGCAAAATATATCCAATAATGAAAGTGATATTTTGTTTAATATGCGTTATTATACTGTTTTCAGGTTAAAAATGGGACCGAGTTCGCTAAGCGACACCTCTATACACTCACCTTCCTTTAAATAGTCAGGCAAAAAATACCCTCCGATTGCCCTTCGCTCAAGTGAGTTTACGCCAAGTCCCGCAACGCCTAACATTCGCTTTATCTGGTGGTATCTCCCCTCGCAGATTTTAATTTCCGCCGTTCTGGTATCAAGCTTTTTTAAATATGCTCTGCGGCAAACCGTACCGTCCGCAAGGGTAATTTCCCTTGAAAAAATATCAAGGGTTTCCTCGGTAATATCCCCGTCAAGCAGGGCTTTGTAGGTTTTAAAAATGCTTTTTTGCGGAGACAGCACCCTATGGGCAAAATCGCCATCGTCTGTGATTACAAGAAGTCCCGTGGTGTCCTTATCAAGCCTGCCCACAGGAAAAAGTCCCTTTCTCCTTAAATTTTCGGGAACAAGGTCAACAACGGTTTCCCTCGACTTGTCCGACGAGGCGGAAAGCACCCCCGCAGGCTTATTCATAACAATGTATATATACTTTTTATAACAAACAGCCTGTCCGTCAAAAAGCAGGGTGTCCTTTTCGGGCTCTGCTGAAAACTCGGGATTCTTTACCACTTCGCCGTTTACGCTCACCCGCCCTTTGCGTATAGCCAAGCGTGCTTCCTTTCTTGAAATATTAAGCTGTGATGCAATTAGCTTATCCAGTCTTATATTAGGCATTTTACTTCCTCTCTATTGCCCTCATTTCGCCGTCTATTCTGACAGACGAGACATCTCCGCCTATAATATTATTGTCGGACACAATCAGATTTATAACCGTATCCTCGCTGTCCGACAGGCGGTAGGTATAAACGCAGGCCTTCTCACCCTTATAACGGGATAAATCGAAGCCCGCACCTTGTTGAAGACGGTTGTATTCGCTGTACACATCCGAAAAATTTTCGGGAATAACTATTTCCTTTGCAAAAACCGCCGTTTCCTCAACCCTATAGCCAAGCCCCGACAGATACTCCACCCTTAACGCATTTGTTGAGCCGTCTATTCCCCCTGCCTTAATCGTAAAAAGCTGACCTATAAGTATAAGCGAAATTATAAGGGAAGCCAAAATAATGCAAAGTGATTTTTTGGACAGTGTAATAAAAAGTTTCATTTTCCTCTACCTCATATAAAGAATATGAGTGGGAACACATATTTATTCTATAACACAGACCGCATGGGCGGAAATTCCGCTTAAATCCCCCGTAAAGCCAAGCCCCTCCTCGGTGGTTGCCTTTACATTAACACAATCGGTGGGAATATTGCAGTCAAGTGCAACATTCTCCCGCATACACTCAATAAACGGGGCAAGCTTAGGCTTTTGGGCAATTACGGTTGCGTCTATATTAACAACACTATAGCCTTTTTCGTGAAGCAGCTCCACGGTTTTTCTAAGAAGTATTCTGCTGTCGATATTATGAAATTCCTCGGCATTGTCGGGAAAGTGCTTACCTATATCCCCTAAAGCCGCCGCTCCCAGAAGTGCGTCACATACGGCGTGCAATAAAACATCCGCATCCGAATGACCTAAAAGCCCCAATTCAAAGGGGATTTTAACACCGCCCAATATTAACGCTCTGTCCCTCACAAGTTTATGAACATCATAGCCGTGGCCTATCCTCATTTTTCCTCCTCCATATTTAGCAAATATTCCGCAAGCCGCAAATCCTCGGGAGTTGTGATTTTTATATTGCGGTAGCTCCCCTTTACCGTGTGCACTGGGAAGCCCGCCGCCTCCATAACCGACATATCATCGGTGAATTTTGAGACATCGCCTATTTTCTCTATCGCCGTGCGATAGTCGGCAACACGCACACCCTGTGGAGTTTGCACCGCCGCAAGGGTAGAGCGGTCGGGAGTATTTATAACCATTCCGCCCCTATCAACCACCTTAACAGTATCCTTTACAGGCACCGCACAGGTCACCGCCGAATATTCCTTAAGCCCCTCTGCAACCGCACGGATAACCGAATTATCCGCAAAGGGACGGGCTCCGTCGTGAATAAGCACAGCTTCGGCATTTTTGCTGAGTCGGCCAAAGCCGTTTAAAATCGATTCCTGTCTGGTAGCCCCGCCGCAGACAATATCGGTAAGCTTATCTATACCGTACTTTTCCGCCATCATCTGCATAGCGAAAACATCCTCCGGCCGTACAATAAGAATAATTGAGGAAATAACATCCGAACGCTCAAAATTCAAAAGCGTTCTCGCAAGGACGGGCACACCGCCAAGGAGAGCGGTCTGCTTATTTATTCCCTCCATACGGCTGGAAGCGCCCGCCGCCGCAATTATTACGGGTATGCCTTTATTTTCGGAATCACATACCTCATATTCAAGCTTTAGTTCAGTTATTGCCATATTCTTCACACCGCAAAATTTGATTAAAAAAAGCCGTGCCCGCCCCGAGTGGGGACGAAACACGGCAGGCCAATAAAAATTATTCCCCGTCAGCGTCGTCCGAGTCACAGCAATCGTCGCAATCGCAATCGCAGTCAAAATCGAACTCCAAATCTGTGCCGCAGTTGGGGCAAACCATACCCTCTTCTTCAAGCATATCAGCATCAAGATAGATAGTATCGTGGCAGGCAGGGCACTCGATTTCGTAAACCTCGTCATCACAGTCACAGCAATCATCGCAATCGCAGCAATCGTCCTCATCTTCGCCGTAGATTATATCCTCAACAGCAGAGAGGTCCTCGTCAACAGCGTCAATCTGCTCCATAAGCTCGTCACAGCCGTCTTCAATTTCGCAGATTTCATCGGTAATGTCACCCAAAAGGTCGATAACCGCAGCGAGAATCTTGCCCTCTTTTGTGGTTTCGTCAAGGCTTAAGCCCTCTGCAAGGCCTTTAATATAAGCAATCTTTTCACAAATATCCATTTTAAATTTCTCCTTTAGGCTCGTTCCATATATTCGCCTGTGCGGGTGTCAATTCTAATCATTTCGCCCTCGTCAATAAAGAGAGGAACACGGATTTCCGCACCTGTTTCAAGTGTAGCAGGCTTTGTAGCATTGGTAGCGGTATCGCCCTTGAAGCCGGGGTCGGTCTGGGTAACCTGAAGCTCTACGAATGTAGGCGGCTCAACACCGAAAACCTTGCCCTTGTAGGACAAAATCTTGCATACCATATTTTCCTTAACAAACTTGAAGTTGTCGCTTAATTCGTCGCTGTTAATCGGAACAAGCTCATAGGTTTCCTGATCCATAAAATAGTAAAGGTCGCCGTCGGAATAGGAATACTCCATATCCTTTCTCTCAACAAAGGCGGTGGGGAACTTAGCGGTGGGGTTGTAGCTCTTTTCAACAACCGAGCCTGTTATAACATTTTTAACCTTTGTTCTAACAAAAGCCGCTCCCTTTCCGGGCTTTACATGCTGAAATTCAACAACCTGAAGAACATTTCCGTCCTCCTCAAAGGTTACTCCGTTTCTGAAATCGCCGGCACTAATCATAAGTTTTAATCCTCCAAATGGTTTTAATCTAATGAAATTATACGGCGTAAACGAAGATTTGTCAAGTTTTTGTATGCCGAAGGGTCAAGGTTTTTACTTTTTCGGGCTGTTTTCGGATTCCTGCCGCTGTTTTTCCCTCGGATTATCACAGTCGGTTTTAATTATTTCCTCATTAAACCCCTGTGCAATAGCGGGATACATATTTTCGGTATCCGAGGTCGCCTGTATTTCATATGTGCCGTAGCGGTTGACCATTTCAAAGGCGGTTTCGGGCATTCCGCCGAAGGGCTCTGAAGAAATATCATTAACAGGCAGCCTCTTTTCTCTGTTCTTTTCAGACATTTTCACACCCCCTTTTTTACAGTATACCCGAAAAAATGCCCCTAAGCGTTTGACATAAACAATTATATGTGTTATAATTATATGAGCTATTTTAAGGACATATCGGAGGAATAAAAATGCTGGATATTAAATTTATTTGTGAAAATCCCGAGCTTGTTAAAGAAAATATTAAGAAAAAATTTAAAGATAATAAGCTTCCCCTTGTGGACGAGGTTATTTCCCTTTACGGCGAGAAATGCGATGCCAACAACCGAGCAAACGAGCTTCGTGCAAACCGCAATAAGGTTAGTAAGCAAATAGGTATGCTTATGGGGCAAGGCAAGCGTGAGGAAGCCGAGGAAATGAAAAGAATTGTAAACGAGCAGGCTGAAGAATTAAAGGCGCTTGAAGAAAAAGAGGACGAGCTTTCAAAAAAGGTGCTTGAAATTCAGATGAAGATTCCGAACATCGTTGATGAAAGCGTCCCTGTCGGCAAGGACGACAGCGAAAATGTGGAGGTAAAACAGTACGGCGAGCATTCCCATCCCGATTTTGAAATTCCCTACCATACCGACATTATGCAGTTGTTTGACGGTATCGATAAGGACGCCGCAGGCAGAGTTGCGGGCGAAGGCTTCTACTATCTTATGGGAGACATTGCCCGTCTTCACTCGGCGGTGCTTGCCTACGCACGGGACTTTATGATTGACAAGGGCTTTACCTACTGCATACCGCCCTATATGATCAGGAGCAAGGTTGTTACAGGCGTTATGAGCTTTGAGGAAATGGACGCTATGATGTATAAGATTGAGGGGGAGGACCTCTATCTTATCGGTACTTCCGAGCACTCTATGATAGGCAAGTTTATAGACACCATCACCCCCGAGGAAAAGCTGCCCCTCACCCTTACAAGCTATTCCCCCTGCTTCCGCAAGGAAAAGGGTGCCCACGGCATTGAAGAGCGCGGAATTTACAGAATCCACCAGTTTGAAAAGCAGGAAATGATAGTCATTTGTAAGCCCGAAGAAAGTATGGAATGGTTTAACAAGATGTGGAGCTATTCGGTAGAGCTTTTCCGCAGTATGGATATTCCCGTACGCACCCTTGAGTGCTGCACAGGCGACCTTGCCGACCTAAAGGTTAAGTCCTACGATGTCGAGGCGTGGAGTCCCAAACAGCAGAAGTATTTCGAGGTTTGCTCCTGCTCTAACTTAGGCGATGCTCAGGCGAGAAGACTGGGTATTAAGGTTAAGGGAGCAGACGGCAAAAAGTACCTTGCCCACACCCTTAACAACACTGTTGTGGCACCGCCCAGAATGCTTATTGCATTCCTTGAAAACAATCTCCGCTTTGACGGCGAGCATTACAGCGTTGTAATTCCTAAAGCCCTTCAGCCTTATATGGGCGGCAAGACGGTCATCACCTCGGATAAAACACTTTAATTTTTAGCATTATAAAGGCAGGACAGCTTAAAGCCGTCCTGCCTTTTAACATATGAGTGGTTATAATGGTTATCGAGCGAATTCAAATGAATTTTTATTTGAATTCGCAAAAACCGATAAAATCGGTTTTTCAAAACGCTTTTATGCGTTTTGATATACTACATTCATTATAAACCCCGCCGTCTAATGTCTAACATCTAAAACGGCGGTCGCCTCTGTTGTCCGTTTGTCTTGCAAACGGGACGATGTGGGCATCATCCCCTACTCATACTCAATTAGCCAATGTAGGGGACGATGCCCACATCGTCCCGTAATATTTTTATAAATTATTCCTGATTATAATTTCTAAGCACGGTTTTAGCAGTACTTAAAATCTCACTCAAGGCTTTGAGCTCGCTCCCCGTGCAATCGGAGAGCAATTCATTTATTAGCTCTACCTGTATATGCTTGCTTTTTATAAGGCTGTCAAAAACCAATTCGTCAAGCGTAGCATTTAAGGCGTTAGCAATCATTATCAGGGTTGGAAGACTCACCTTGGTTGCCGCTCTTTCTATATGTGAGAGTGTGGTGGGTTCGATTTCGGCTTTTTCCGAAAGCTGTGCCTGTGTTAAACCAAGAGCTTTCCGCTTTTCCTTTATCCGTTTTCCTAAAGCTATATAATTCGGTTGCATTTTACACCCTCGTTTAAAATATTATTTAAAATATATTGTATATCCTTTTAGGATATGTTAAAATAACCTATATATCCTAAAAGGATATATAGGTTATTTTATTTTAAAAAAGAGGTTGTAATTATGAGTGTTTGCTGTTTTTTCGGTCACCGTAACGCTCCTGACAGCATAAAAACGCTGTTAGAAAAAGAGATAGAAAATCTAATTATAAGCGGTATCGCTGACTCTTTCTATGTTGGTAATCAGGGGAATTTTGACCTGATGGTATACAAATGCTTAAAAGAGTTGTCAAAAAAATATCCTAATATTCGTTTTAAAGTTTGAAGTGAACCCCAAAGTTTAGACAAAATTAAATATTAAATTGTTTGTGAATGAGTTCGGTATTGTACTGGGCTCATTCCTTTTAGTTTTAAGGAAATTCTTTCGTTGTTGTAGTAATGAATGTATTTCTTTAATTCATCAATGAAAGCGTTAACGCTTTCGAATTTTTCGCCGTAGAACATTTCAACTTTTAGTCTGCCAAAGAAATTTTCCATAGCACCATTATCCATACAGTTACCTTTTCGAGACATACTCTGAGTAATGTTATGCTCGGCTAATAGCCTTTGGTATTCGGTATGTTGGTACTGCCAACCTTGGTCAGAATGAAATATTGGTGTTGCATCAGCAGGCAGTTTTGCAAATAAACCATTAAGCATTTCTCTAACTTGTTCTAAATTAGGACTTGTTGAAATGGAATAAGATACTATCTCATTATTGAATAAATCTAATACAGGTGAAAGATATACTTTTTCATCACAAACATTAAATTGTGTAACATCAGTAGTTATCTTTTCAAAGGGTTTTTCCGCATAAAAATCTCTTTTCAGCAAATTGTCTGCAACTTTACCAACTGTGCCTTTGTATGAATGGTATTTATCGTTCTTACGTTGTTTACCTTTCAAACCAAGTTGTTTCATTAGTTTTTGTACGGTTTTGTGGTTAATTACATAACCTTTGTCACGCATAACTATTGTAATTCTACGGTATCCGTATCTACCCTTATTGTCATTGTAAATTTTTTGTATTTCTTGTTTTTCGCATTCGTATTTATCTTTATTTGGTTGTTTTAAATAGTAATAGTATGTGCTGCGAGCAAGACCAGATAGCTTAAGCAAATCTTTCAGCGGATACTTTTGCCTTAGTTCAGAGATTATTTTTGCTTTTTGCCGTTCTCTCGCTCTTCCGCAAGAACTAAGGCACTCAGTTTTTTTAAGTATTCTATCTCCATACGAAGTCGTTGGTTTTCGGCAATTAAATCTTCCTCAACCTTTTTATCTAACTTAGGTGGTCTGCCTTTTCTTGTTCCGCTAGCGGAACAAGCTCTGCCTCGTCTTTCTTTCATTAGACCTTCGGCTCCTTCTTCTAGGTATATGCGTTCCCACCGATGTAACATTGAGGCTGCTGCTGTTTCAGATTGCCTTACTAAATCGTACTTTCGTGCTGTTTCTCGATACCCCAATCGGTGTTCTCGCATATCCATTATAACACCGATTTTAAATTCTGCACTATAAACTTTGTTTTTTCTTTTACCCATAAAAATATGCACCTCCAAAAGTGTCTAACTTTTGGGGTGCATATCA
>CACWPS010000010.1 GCA_902762875.1 Oscillospiraceae bacterium | reverse complement strand
CAAAGCCTGCATAATCTCGGTAGGGGTTACACAGCCGGGGTAATAAGGCACATTATTTTCCTTGCAGATTTCGGCAACCGAAACCGAAAGTCCGGGGGAAACTATAAACTGCGCCCCCGCGTCTAAAGCCTGCTTGCACTGCTCGGCGTTAATGACCGTGCCCGCGCCGATTGACATTTCGGGATAATTTTTAATTGCATACTCTATTGCATCTTTAGCACAGGCGGTTCTGAAGGTGATTTCAGCACAGTTTATGCCGTTATTTTTTAGTGCTGTTAATATTTTATCCGTTTCGGATAATTCTTTAATAACCACTACAGGTATGAATTTTTCCATATATTTCACCTTTCAATAATTAAACAACATATGTACAACCGTTAGATTCTAAATGAGAATACTTTGATCGGTCAATATTTCGACATATGATCCAAGCAAATCATAAGGTCGGTTTCTCTTTTGTGAATTGAAAACCATAAAGTATATAGGTGCAACAAAGCGGAGCCAGTAAATAATTACCTCATCCCGCCTTGTTTTTTTAAAATCGCATTATATGCTAAAAACATTTACTACTCTTCCATGGTTTTTCGCTTTAATTCGTTAAGCAACTGCGGATAAAGCTGTGAACTCATACCGCCGTCAACGATGATTTCCGCTCCCGTTATGTTTTTTGATTCCTCCGAACCTAAGAACCACGCAGCGTTAGCTATATCTTCAAAATCAGAAATATCACCGATGGGTGTAAGCGTGCCGTTTACAATCTGCTTTGAGCCCATCTCCACCCAGCGGGCAGTTTTGATAGTACCGGGAAGCACAACATTTGAACGTATACCGTAAGGTCCTAAGTCAATCGCAAACGCCTTGGACATAGCGTTTATTCCGCCCTTTGAGGCGCTGTATGCGCTGCGGTTCGGTATTGCACGGTAGGAAGTGTTTGAACCGATAAAGACCACCGCACCCTTATGATGCTCCCTCATACGCAAAGCCGCCTGACGGACTATCATAAAATTCCAGACAAGGTTTGTTTCAAAGACACGCTGAAATTCCTCAACAGGGACGGTAAAAAAGTCCATTCCCTTTGCGGGGTCGGTACCGAAACCCATATCGGCGGAATTGAGCACAACCGTTTCCACAAAGCGGTCAAGGCTGTCAATATCCTTAAAAATATCCATAACCCTCTGCTCATCCCGTATATCAAGAGCATAGCCCTTAGCGAAAACCCCGTATTTTTGGGCAACACCGTCTGCCGCCTCCTGTGCACGTTCGCCGTTTCTTGAGGTTATAAAAACATCATAACCCTCCTTTGCGAATCGCTCCGCGCAGGCGAGTCCGCTTCCGACCGTACCGCCTGTTACAAATACTGCTTTATTCATGATGCAACTACTCCTTATCGAAGACTCTTACAAAGTCTACAATAAACGCATCGTCAACAAATGTTCCTTCAACCCTTTTAGGATTGTTAGTGCGATAACCTTGAACTTCAGTTGTAAGCAAAATAAATTGCGGTACATGAGAAACATTAGCATTGCATCTTGAGACCTCTTCACCGTCACAATAAAAAACATAGCCGTCCGGTTGCCAATTCATGCCGAAATAATGCCATCCGTCTGAGGTTTCTTTCAAATCATAATGTACTCTTCCCTCTTCTCTGTATTGCTTACCGTATCCACCCATAATATTTCCTGTTGTTGCCGTACCGCTTTTGAATGATTCCATAATATCAGACTCAATTCCGCACCATTCAGGTTCAAAACGGGCACCGATTGTAGGAGATTGAGTCCAAAACGCACTCCACATTGTACTCGGGTCTTTTTGAAATTTACATCTACACTCATAATATCCGTACCTGTGAACAAATTTAGGCTTTTCAAGAGGACCCAAGGGCCAAATTTCATTTTGACCCCACGGGTTCTGATTATCACTCTTGGGAATATCAAAAGAGTTCGATCCTGTCTGTAACTGAGGTGAAACATAATAACCGTTTTTCTCAACTCTATGAAGCTCTATATGACTATTCCCGTCTAATACTATACCCTCATCGGTATAGGCGGCAAACCGTTCGCCCCAAAAATTCAGACGAAAATCCCACTTACTCCGATCAAGCTCTGTTCCGTCAAATTCATCTGCCCATACAAGCTTCCATTTACCGTCAGGCAAATAACTGGGTTCGTGATTTAATACTTCAAATTTCTTCATTTCAATTTCTCCTTAAAAATAAAATTCGGTTTTCGCAGGGCGTATATCGGTCAAAGCGCCTGTATAATGCCTTAGCGTGTGGGGCTGATACGGGTGCTTTAGACATTCTTCCTCGTTGATTTCAATTCCAAGCCCCGGCTGATCGGGGATCGTGATATAGCCGTCCTTATATTCCAATTTTTCGTTTGTTACGTCTTTTCGCCACTCAACGTCACTATACATAATTTCAAGGATACTGAAATTCGGACAGCAGGCAGCTAATTGTAAAGTCGCGGCATTTGCAACAGGACCTGACGGATTGTGGGGCGCAAAGGGTATGTAATAAGCCTCGGCGACGGCGGCAATCTTTTTAAGCTCCATAATTCCGCCCGCATGTGAAATATCAGGCTGAATAAAGTCTGCCGCACGCATTTCAAAGAGGTCTTTATAGGATTTTAAGGTGTAAAGTCTCTCCCCCGCAGAAATTGCAACAGGAGACTTCTCCCTGACCGCCTTTAAAGCCTCTAAATTATCGGGCGGCGTGGGCTCTTCAAAGAACATAGGCTTAAACTGCTCTAACTCTTTAGCGATTTTAATGCCCGTAGGCACATTAAATCTGCCGTGACCCTCTATCAGCAGGTCAACCTCGTTTCCGACCGCTTCTCTGACCGCCGCCACACATTCGAGCGCAGTATTCAGGTCTTGATTCGATATTTCAAGATAGGACTTGCCGAACGGATCCCACTTCATAGCAGTAACCCCGCGCTGTACCGCAATTTTAGCCTTTTCGCCGAACTCTTTGGGCGTTTTTGCCCCCGCAAACCAGCCGTTTACATAGATGCGTACCTTATCGTTTACCCTGCCGCCCAAAAGCTGATAAACAGGCACGCCCAAATGTTTACCCAAAATATCCCACAGTGCCATTTCAACCGCCGAAAGTGCGCTCATTAAAACCACGCCGCCGCGCCAGTAGGCGTCCCTGTAAATATCGTGAAAATGCTTTTCAATATCCAGCGGATTTTTGCCGACAAGGTATTCCTTAATATGCTCGACCGCGCCGATCAGCGCTTTTTCCTTATATTCAAGCGTCGCTTCTCCTACGCCGTCTACGCCTTCATCGGTATAAACCTTGACAAAAACCCAGTTTGTTCTGAAGCAGTCCACCGTAAAGGTCTTTACATCAGTCACTTTCATAATCTTATCTCCTCATATATTGTCGGAATGAATGTATTCTCACATTCAAACCCGTCCGCAGTCAGCTCATCAAACATACCTATATGTATCGGAATTGTTTTTACCGCATTTATCCGGTTAGCAAATCTTGCAGCATCGGTCATATTCATATTATTGCCGACTCCGTTTACAGGCAGGAAAAGTGCGTATATATCACTTGGAATATCGCCGAAAATTTCCTCGTTATAGAGGGTGTCCCCCGTAACATAGTATTTTCTTTCGCCGTCGTCAATTATCACGCCGATAGGTGTAATATCGCTGTGCTCGGCCTTGACCGCAGTAAATTTTATATCATTTTCAGTCCATTCGGTGTGGCGGTTAAATAAAACATAATTATTGTTGCCACCGATTTTCCGTACCTCATCCCATACGGATTTCGGCGCTAAAACGGTAATATTGCTGTTTTCGGTTATAAAATGCGCAACCGTTTCGGGATCGTAATGGTCAAGATGATTATGTGTAAAAATCATAACATCGGGCTTAATCTTAAAAAAGCTTTCATCTACCTTAACACGGCGGTAGTTTTTTGGATTAATCTTTTCCACGCTGTCAGATAAATAAGGGTCTATCATTATTTTAAAGCCGTCTTTTTCAAAGAGCAGCCCCGCCTGACCTAAATATGTAACTCTCATAATTTTCCTCTTTTATTAATAGAAATCTCCAAAGGTAATCATCATCGGACTGTCCGTAGCAGGCAGATTTTTGAAACACAAATATCCGTCGTCATCGGTGCTCAGAATATTCTCCGGTATTGAATATATGTCACCTGTAATCATATCGGCAAGGCGAACCGCCCCAGACACTGCTTCTTTTTTAATTCTGAACGACACGGTAGTTTCTATAGTTTCTGTTAAAATATTCTTCGGTATCCAATATACCAAAGCAGAAGAGCCATTCTGTTTTCTTACACCGAAATGATATGTTTTATCAAAATCATAGTCTCCTGAAAGATTTAATTTTGAAGGATTTATAACACTTTCTACCTGAATATCGGCAATATCATAATCCTCGCAAAAAACGCTGCATAAATTTTGCAGGGCGTAATAAGACATTTTTGGCGTGTACTCTCCTGTTGAACGTCCATTTTCATCGAAATCCGCTCCGATAACTCCGAAATAACCGTAATCAAGATAAGAATTTAGCTCGCCTACAGTTCCGTTCAAAGCCTCAATCATATCCATACAGGAAAAATAGGACGCTATTTCCACCTGGTTATTTATGTCGCATAACAGATGTCTTAGCAAAAACTTTGCCTGCTTACAAGGAATTGCCGTAGCAAAGGCAAAGCCAAGGTTCAACACCTATTTCAAGCATTTTATCAACAATAATGTCAAGCCATTCAAAGTCGTAAACACCTTTTTCTTTTTCGGTTCTTTGCCAGCCTGATTGCAGTCTTGCCCACTTTACTCCCGACTTCGCAACAAAATCATAAGATTTTTCGGGGTCGAATACATCTCTGTCAAGCTTTTCAAAGCCGAGACCAATTATAGATTTTTTAATATCCTTAGAGGCTTTAGGAGCTATTTTACTGATTTTTGTTAATCGATACATATAAATTTTCCTTCAAAATTTAATAGTACTTGATAAAACCATTCATATACATTATAATAATTATAACAGCAGAAGAATTATACCGCAATCTTATCTGTTTTTTTAGATTTCTTATTTTTTTGGAGAATGAATATGGATAAAATTGAATATGAAATAACTCAGTACGGACTTTTTGATTCTACTGTAAAATTTCCCGATACCGTAACAACTCAAGACCGACTGCTCGATTGCTTTGAAATTGAGCTCTATACCTCCGACTGCGCAGGCACCGCATATATAAACCAAACGGCTTATGAGCTTAAAAAAGGTTTGATTATTTGCGGAAAACCGGGTCAATACCGCCACAGTCGGCTTCACTTCAAGTGCTGTTATTTACATCTGAAGGTTGAAAATTCCGAATTGAATAACTCATTAATGCAGATAGACGATACTATGTCATTTGCTGGTTTTGATGAGCTTGCTACGCTTTTTTACAAAATGGCGGCGCATGGCGATGACGGAATAGCCGACTCCTTATTTTTACACAGCTGCGCCGACCGAATACTGTGCACACTTATTAAGCTATCAAAAAACAGAGCTCCTCATATGACTGTCGCTTTAACTCATATAAAAGCTCTGTCCGATGTGAAAAAATATATAAATAATAATTACTCGGAAAAACTGTCGCTTAATATTCTCTCCGAAAAAGCGGTTTTGAGTCCGGTTTACTTTCATAAGCTTTTCACTGAATATTACGGTATAACCCCCTCCGATTATATTCTGAAGATTCGTATTTCAGCAGCAAAGCAGTTGCTTATCACAAAAGATGATTCGATTGCGAGAATAGCCGCCGATTGCGGCTTTTCTTCTCAGTCATATTTTAATTACAGCTTTAAAAAGCAAACAGGATTATCACCCCTTAAATACAGGAAGAAAATGCTGAGCCAAATAGATATATAATAATTAAAAAACGCCCGATTAATTAATTTCGAAGTCGGTTTAATATCATTCTTTTTTGGGTATGTCAATTGGTCTGAATGCGAAATGAACTGACAGGTCATATGAGTTTTCAAGAAAATATTATTTGGAATATCATAACTACATTTTCAACTATCCGCATCGCTCTTGACGAAAATTCTATACAGAACAAAATACTGCAACAAACCGATATTATAATCTGTACCGTAAACAACGGTACGATAGGTAAGTAATCACAAAGTCGTATTGTAAGTAAAGCGTTCGCTATTATCCAAAGTGTTAATCCTATTATTTTGTATTTTTTCATTTTGAGTTTTTCCTTTCAATATATTTTTTGTAATGAGATAGTGCGTTCAGAACATAATCTTCCGCTTGCTTATCATTTAAATTTGCAGGCAGATATTGGTTGAGTATTTCTGCCGAGAAGCGGTATCTTGGCTTTTGATTAGCCTTATCCTCAGCCATTATTTTTGCAATAAGTTCGTAGGTAAGTTCTCCGTTATTAAACGCCTTTCGCATTCTGACTGTTTGCGAGAACGACGGGAAAACATCAGTATCGTCTATAATATCAACCAAATCTCTTTGGCTTTCTTCGTCTAAATAGGAGAGTTCTATGGCAGGCTGCATTTTCATTCTGCCGCTGTCGATAAACTCAAGAAGTTCAGGGATAAGATAAGTCAATCGAATATATCTTGCAACCTGTGCGGCACTTTCTCCTGTTTGCTCGCCCACAATTTCTCTTGACTTTTTAGACTTATGCTCAACTTTAGCACAAGTTAAGTCCGTGCGTTTGCCTTGCCGTTTTATAGCGTCTAACTTCATCTTATATGAAAATGCTTTCTCGCTCGGCAGAATTTTAGAGCGTTGGCAGTTACTATCAACCATCATAATAATCGCCTCATTATCATCGACATCAACTACTATTGCTCGAATTTTACTGATTTTTAAAATTTCATAGGCTCGTTTTCTACGATGGCCGGAAATAAGTTCATACTGGCCGTCTGCTTTATTGCGGACGACAATGGGGTTGAGTAATCCGTTTGCTTTGATGCTGGCTACAAGTTCTTCCATATCCACATCATCAAACACATGGTAGGGGTGGTTGGGAAAACTGTCTATCAAGTTTAATTTAATATCGTGTTCACCTACTATAATTTTTTCTTTCATTTAAAATCCTTTCCGAAAGTTCGGTAAAAGAAAAGACCGAACTTCCTCACAAAATATTTGTAAGAAAATTCGGTCTTTTGTAATTGTTTTAAATTTTGTCGGGTTCAAGACTATTAGGTACGGAAAAATCACAAAATCATTACCATAAAATCGATTGCCTCGAAATTACCCCTTAAAACACTAAAAACCCTTGAAAAATCAAAGGTTTTCATGTGCTGTTACTTATTGAACAAGATTTATGAGTTGTGGATGCAATTTAGATACCATTTTGATGCGAGAGTAAAAACTGCAAAAAAGAAGAGCCTCAACTATGCGTCTGCGTGTCGAGGCACTCGACTGTGATTGGTGCTCAAAAAAGAACAATGCTAAAACGCTCGATTTTTTAATGTTTGTCGGCGAAGCCGACACCGAACTTATTACCTATTACATATTACTTCTTACTTCCCAAAAATCCCGTAAGAAGTTTTTGGACGAGGTAAGAGTGAAGAGGTAAGAAGTAAGAAGTAAAAATCCCTCAGACTATCATCTAAGGGATTTTTGGCCCGCCTGAAGGGATTCGAACCCCCGATCTTCAGAATCGGAATCTGCTGCGTTATCCAGCTGCGCCACAGGCGGGTATATAAGGGACGGTTTTCCGTCCCTGCTTTTTTATTTTTCGTAACCGTTGGGATTGTTTTTCTGCCAACGCCAGGTGTCCTCGCACATCTCGTCAATGCCGTACTTTGCAGTCCAGCCGAGGAGCTCTTTCGCCTTATCGGCGTTAGCGTAAACCTCGTCGGGGTCGCCCGGGCGGCGGGGGTCAATAACAAAGGGAATTTCGATTCCGCTTGCCTTTTGGAAGGCGTCCTTAAGCTCAATTACGCTTGTGCCGTTGCCTGTGCCTAAGTTTATCGCCTCACAGCCCTTATTTTTAAGTGCCCATTCAATAGCCTTAACATGACCTACGGCTAAGTCAACAACATGGATATAGTCACGCACGCCGGTGCCGTCAACCGTATTATAATCGTTACCGAAAACATGGAGCTTTTCAAGCTTGCCTACCGCAACCTGCGAAATATAGGGCATAAGATTATTCGGAATACCCTTGGGGTCCTCGCCGATAAGTCCGCTCTTGTGTGCACCGATAGGATTAAAGTAGCGAAGCAAAGCTACGCACCAGTCGTTATCCGCTGTGTATAGGTCGGATAAAATATGCTCGATAAAGAGCTTTGTTCTGCCGTAGGGGTTAATTGCGCCGAGGGGCATACCCTCTACAAGAGGCATTTCGGTAGCAACGCCGTAAACCGTAGCCGAGGAGGAGAAAACGATTTTCTTAACATTAAATTCGTTCATAACCTCAAGAAGGGCGATTGTGTTGATAAGATTGTTGTCATAGTACATAATCGGCTCTCGCACCGACTCGCCTACTGCCTTAAGGCCCGCAAAATGGATAACCGCCTCAATATCGTTTTCGGAAAAAATTTTGCGGAGAGCTTCCTTGTCCCTTACATCCTCTTTATAAAACTTTACAGGCTTTCCTGTGATTTTTTCGACCCTTTTTAAGGCCTCTTCGCTGCTGTTATCAAGATTATCCACAACCACAACATCATAGCCTGCGTTTATTAATTCAACGCAGGTGTGACTTCCGATATATCCTGCGCCGCCGGTGGTAAGTATAGACATAGGTATTCCTCCGTTTAGAAATTTACTAATTAATGATATAACAAAAACCGCCCTTTGTCAAGCAAAAAGGGAAAGTGTGTGATATTAATTTTTATGTTTAGCTATCTCTAAAAAGCAAAAAAGAAGCCGCCGCATTTGCGGACAGCCTCTTTGAGTAGATTTAGGGTTAAGCCTTGCCGACAGAACCGAAAAGCTCCATTTTTTCCTTAACGGTAGCCTTAATAGCGGCTGTGCCGTCTGCCAAAAGCTTTCTCGGGTCGAAGCCCTTGCCCTCAAGGTCCTTGCCCGCCTCAATATACTTGCGGGTAGCCTCGGCAAATGCTAACTGGCACTCGGTGTTAACATTGATTTTGGAAACGCCTAAAGAAATGGCCTTTTTAATCATATCAGCGGGGATTCCTGTACCGCCGTGGAGTACTAAGGGCATTGTGCCGGTAAGCTCCTGAATTTCTGCAAGGGTGTCAAAGCTAAGGCCTGCCCAGTTGGCGGGGTACTTGCCGTGAATATTACCGATACCTGCGGCCAACATAGTAACGCCTAAATCAGCAATCATCTTGCATTCCTTCGGGTCTGCAACCTCGCCGCTGCCTACAACGCCGTCTTCTTCACCGCCGATAGCGCCAACCTCAGCTTCGAGGGAAAGACCTAACTCATTGCAGGTTTCAACCAGCTCTTTGGTCTTTGCAATGTTTTCCTCAATCGGGTAATGAGAACCGTCAAACATAACAGAAGAGAAGCCCGCCTCAATGCACTTTTTAGCGCCTTCGTAGCTACCGTGGTCAAGGTGGAGAGCAACAGGAACAGTAATGTTAAGCTCCTCGAGCATACCGTTTACCATGCCTACAACGGTCTTATAACCGCACATATACTTGCCCGCACCCTCGGAAACGCCGAGAATAACAGGTGAGTTAAGCTCCTGGGCGGTCTGGAGTATAGCCTTTGTCCATTCTAAATTGTTGATGTTAAACTGGCCGACAGCATATTTGCCCGCCTTTGCTTTGTTAAGCATATCCTTTGCAGATACTAACATTTTAATTCCTCCATTGTTAAAAAATTGTCTAACCTTATTTTATATCAACAAGACGATAAAATCAAGTATTTATTTAGAGAAACAGCAGGTTTATTTGCAAGGGTCTTCTTTTACAACCTCGGGAGGAGCTTCAAGGAGCTTGGGATTGCGGAGATATTGTCTTATTCTCCTGAAAGCCAGTGCAAAATAACTGCCCGAGCAGATGCGTTCGTCCATAACAACCCCCAAGGGTATACAGCGGTCGAAAACTATTTCACCGCTGTGGCGGCGGGGGACCTCACGCAGGTTGCCCATTGTGATAAATACGCTTGTAGTGCCGAACTCATAGCAATGGTGGTAAATATGATTTGTTCTAATAGATGCAAGGTTGGATATGCAAAGGCTGTTGTGGAAGGGGGACATATCGATAATCATTTTAGGCAGAAGCCCGTGCTTATCAAGAAACTTAAAAAGAGCTACACCGACACGCAAAAGCCCCGGAACACTTAAAAGAAATTTAATCATCTTTTCGGTGCCGTTCTTTTCGGGAACCTCACGGTTGTCGGTCACATATTCGTTTATTTTATTGTTTACATCAAGAATGGTATCGGTCATATTGAAATACATCTTTGACATGGTGCCGTTATCAAACTCGCCCGATTTAAGCACTACCATTGCCACAGAAAATTCATTCCTTGCATAGGGCTTGCAGTTTACAATGAACCTGTTAAGCAAAGGGAACTCCGCCGCAGTGCGCAGATAGGCCGCAATTATAACCGCCATATGGCTTACATTAATACCTTCCTTGCGCTTTTCGTTAAGATAATTTTGAATGGGGTCGTAGGGAATGTCAAGGGTGACCATATTCATAGAGTCAACACGCTTGTTCATAATATGCGCCGCCACTGTGTACATAGGGTCGGTGTTTCTTAGTCTTTTTCCGTCTGCTCTCATTTAAAATCTCCGTTCTGCCGCTGTATGTATAGGCATTCACCCCGCGGCACAGGGAAAATAAAAATACCAATAAAATGATACTATATGTCGGGATAAAATGCAACACTTTTTAACAAACTGTGAACAATTTTTTATTTTATTATTAAGTGCAAAAAAACGGACGGTGGTAACCGTCCGTATAGCATCTAATGTTTAATTTTGTCCGGCAAAATATAAGCAAAGGGGTAAGCCGCCGCACAAAGGGCGAGAGCTACCCATATATCCACAACCGAGTGCTGTTTTAAAAAGACTGTAGAAAGGCAGATAAGCACAGTAGCCGAAACAAAGCCTAACTGCCACCAAAGGGTTTTAAAGCGCTTGCAGTGCCAGCTTGTAAAAAGCACCGCAAATGAGCCTATAACATGGAGCGAGGGGCAGACATTAGTGTTGGTATCAAAATTATAAAGCCCGTTGACAACAGCTACAAATATATTATTCCCTGAAAATTCGGTGGGTCTAAGCTCCTGACATGTGGGATAAATAATATATATTACCGATGTTATTGTATATGTAATCATTATAAAATACATCAACTTTTTAAAGGCGGGAACATCAAAAAATACGGTATAAAAATGAATCCCTATAAGAAATACAAACCAAAAATAATAGGCGGGAACAAAGTATTCGCAAAAGGGAATCCTTGCGTCAAGCGCCACCTCAACAGGGTGATAGGAAAGGGTCAGTCCCCGCTCTAAAATAAGAAAGGTAAGCCCGTAAATCGGCCAGTAAAGCAGTAAAAGCAGGTGGCGGAATTCGGGGGAGGTTATGTTAGATGGTCTTAATTTTCTATAATCTACCATAGGTGCATTCTATATCCTTGATAATGTATTCACTTATACTCTGTACAGCGCAGCCGTCAAACTCCGCTTTTAAGGTTTCCGACATATTTTTAAGCTTTTCGCCGTTTTCCAGCATATCGCATACAGCGTCGCAAAGCCCTAAAACCGAGTCACGCATATCAGCAAAGTTATTTTTAAGGAAAAATTCAAAATTCCTCGTTTCACAGCCGGGGACAGCGTCAATAAACAGCATCGGCAGAGCCTTGACTGCCGCCTCGGTGGAGCTTAAGCCCCCGGGCTTTGTAAGGATTAAATCCGCCGCATCCATATAAAGGGGCATACGGCTTGTAAAGCCCACCACACGCATATTATCGGGAAGCGGATACTTTGTAAGGGATTTATAAAGCCTTCTGTTGTTTCCGCAAATCACCACAAGCAGTGAGTCCGACGAAATCTGCTGGGGCAGATACTCGGCGAGGGTTTTAATAGGGCCGCAACCCATACTGCCGCACATTAAAAGCACGATTTTTTTAGTCTTAGGCAGGGAAAGGGAGCTTTTTGCCTTGCTTTGGTCGGTCTTTTTGTAAAAATCCATTCTTACGGGGATGCCGCTGGGTATCAGCTTATCCTCGGGGATTCCGTTTTCGCAGAATTCGGGTATAAGCTTTTTATGGGGGATAAAATAACCATCAAGAGCGGTCTGATTAACTCCCGGTGAGCAGGTATAATCGGTGGCGACAAAATATGACTTTACAGTGCACCTGCGGCGTTTTTTAAGCTCGGTCATCATCATTGCCGAGAAAACATGGGTGCAGATAACCGCATCATATTTGTTTTCGCTTAAATATTCTTCCAGGGAATCACAGCCCTTTATTACCAGCTCGTAAATTAAGGATTCGTCCCCCTCTTTAGGCGGGTGATTTTCTTCAAAACGGTAGCTTACACCGAAAAGCTTGGGCATTTTGCGGTAAATGAAAACATGCCCCTTGCTTATGATTTTTGACTTTTCAGGGGACCAGAAAGCCAGCGCATCCCTTATTTCGCAGGGAATATTTTTAGTCTCAAGGTAGCCCTTAATAGCCCTTGCGGCGGAATTATGCCCTTCGCCCGTATTACAGGACAGTATCAGCAAGCGCAAATTTTTTCCCTCTCTTCCCGTTTTATAAGTTTATCTCTAAGCTTGATAAGGTGGGGGCGGTTGTAGCGTTGAATCATAATAAACGGAATATTGCAGAAAACGAACACAAGCGACAGTATTACTCCCACATAAGTTTTCCAGATAAGATAAATTCCCATAGAAAAAACGCAGAGCCAATAATGCACGCACTCGGCAACGCAGGTTTCCTTTATGAGAGTGTCAACATTGGCGCTTGTTGCGTCAAAGGATATTCGTTTTGGCAGCATATCCCGCATAACCTTGCTCATATCGGGCAGGTGGTTTTTCCATTTCTTTATTTTAAGGCGGTTGTATATTTTACCGTCTTGTTCCCATTTATATGTTCTGTAGGGGAATTTGCATTCGCTAAAAATGCATCTCGGCAGGGATTCGCCGACATAATGAGCAAGTATGCCTATTACGGCAACATAAACAATGCTCATCAGCAGTTTCATTCAATCACCCAATCATAAATATTCAAAGCATAAATATAATAACACAAAATATAAAATCATTCAACTGCAAATATACATAATTAATAAATAAACCTTAAATACTTGAAAAATTATCTAAAAAAAGGTATAATATGAATTGTTCAGGCTTTTTTCTCCATAATAACTGTGGAGGGAAAGCAATGAGTAATAAAAACAGCGAAAATCAGAAAAACGGGGAAGGTACCCGCTCGGCTCAGCTTGAGGAAATAAAGGAGCTGGGCTCTGTTGCCTCTGACGGGAAGCATAAAATTTACTGCCTTACCGTTATAGGGGAAATTGAGGGGCATAATGTACTGCCCGAGCAGACCAAAACCACAAAGTACGAGCATATAATTCCCCAGCTTGTAGCGGTGGAGGAAAGCAAAGAAATTGAGGGCCTGCTTGTGGTGCTTAACACCGTGGGCGGCGATGTTGAGGCGGGGCTTGCAATAGCCGAGCTGATTTCAGGTATGAAAAAGCCTACGGTTTCCTTTGTTTTGGGCGGGGGACATTCTATAGGAGTGCCCTTGGCGGTCTCGGCAAAGAGGTCGTATATTGCGCCGTCCGCCACAATGACGGTGCACCCTGTAAGAACCACGGGACTGGTTATAGGCGTTCCGCAAATGATGAATCATTTTGCCCGTATGCAGTTAAGGATAACCGATTTTGTGGCAAGGAACTCTAATATCACCCCCGAACGCTTCACCGAGCTTATGATGAACACGGGGGAAATGGTCACCGATGTAGGCTCTGTGCTTACGGGTGGTCAGGCGGTAAGCGAGGGACTTATTGACGAAATAGGCACGCTTTCTGTTGTTTTGGACGGCCTCTACGAGCTTATAGAAAATCAATAATCGGTCGGGCAACCGACCTACATAAGGAGTATAAAAAGGTATGGCAGCAGCTAAAAAAAATAGCGGCAAAGCTCGCAGTGCGACTGCGACTAAAATTCAAAATAATGAAAAACGGCAGGAGTCGGCGGCAGGGAAGAGACAGCTATTGTCGGTGATATGGTTTGCCGTGGCGGTTTTTCTGCTTTGCGTTGTATTTATAAAGGGGCAGAATGTCTGGCTTGCGATACATAATGCCATTTTCGGCATTTTCGGCGTAACAGCGTATTTTTACCCGTTTTTACTGGGATTTGTGGCGGTGCTTTTCGCTATGGACAAGGTGGGCGGCTCCATTAACGCTAAGATAATTGAGTCGGGCGTGCTGGTGGTGCTTATCGGTGCGGCGGTTGATATTTTTGTAAAGCATAATGAGGCGCTCACCTTCTGGGAGCACCTTGTAAACGCCTACAGCACGGGAACGAGCCTTAAAAGCGGCGGCTTTTTAGGTGCGCTTATAGGTCAGCCCCTGTACCTTGCTTTCGGTAAAACGGGAGCGGTAATAACGGTTATTCTGCTTATCTTCGTTTTCGTTATGATTATAACGGGCACAACCCTTATTTCTCTTTTCAAAACGATGGCAAAGCCCGTAAAATCAATTTCCGAGCAGGCGGAGACTGCCTATCAAAACCGCATTGAACAAAAGGCAGAGGAAAAAAGCGATAAGCAGTTAAAGGTGCTTAAGGGCTTTAATGTGGATATTCCCGTTGATGATATTCCCGAAAAACGGGATATAAAAAAGGAATCGCTTGACGAAAAGCAGCGCAAGGTTGTTTCGGCTTATTATGATAATGAAGCTCCCGCTGAAATCCCCGAGAGGGGCACAAAACCGCACAGCGAGGAGACAGAGGAAAGCAAAAATATTGGCGCCGCTTTAAATGCGGCTAAAGCCGAGGCTCAAAACAGCGAGGCAGAAAAGATAGACTTTAAGGCGGAAACAGATAAATTCACCGAGCACCTCGAAAAGGAAAATACCGAGGCCGAGGAAAGCTATAAATTCCCGCCCCTTACCCTTTTAAAGGAGACGAAGGCGCAGAACGCCGCCCTCCTTTCCGCCGAGCTTGATAACACCGCAAACCGATTGGTGGAGACCCTTAGGAGCTTCGGTGTGGAAACAAGGATTGTTGAAGTAAGCAGGGGACCCACAGTCACCCGTTATGAGCTTCAGCCCAGTGCGGGTGTAAAGATAAGCAAGATAACAAACCTTGCGGACGATATAGCACTTAATCTTGCCACCGCCGGAGTGCGCATAGAAGCACCCATACCCAATAAAGCGGCGGTGGGAATAGAGGTACCTAATAAGGCAAGTGCGGTAGTGGGCGTTAGAGGAATACTGGATTCTCCCGCCTTTACCTCGGCAAAGAGTAAGCTTACCGTGGCATTGGGACGGGATATAGGCGGCAACGCCGTTGTTACCGATATTGCAAAAATGCCCCACGGACTTATAGCAGGTGCTACGGGCTCGGGTAAATCGGTATGTATAAACTCAATAATAGTAAGTATTCTTTACAAGGCAACACCTGACGAGGTAAAGCTTTTAATGATTGACCCAAAGGTTGTGGAGCTTGGTATTTATAACGGTATTCCCCACCTGCTGGTTCCCGTTGTAACCGACCCGAGGAAGGCTTCGGGGGCACTTGGCTGGGCGGTAAGCGAAATGGAAAAGCGTTATAAAATGTTTGCCGATCGAGGAGTGCGTGACCTTGCAGGCTATAACCGCTTTGTTGAGCAGTTAGGCGACCCCGAGGTGCAAAAAATGCCCCATATCGTCATAATTATTGACGAGCTTGCCGACCTGATGATGACCGCACCCAACGAGGTTGAGGATTCCATTAACCGTATTGCGGCAAAGGCAAGAGCGGCGGGTATGCACCTTATAATCGCTACCCAGCGCCCCTCTGTTGATGTTGTGACGGGTGTAATTAAGGCAAATATCCCCACAAGAATTGCCTTTGCGGTTTCTTCTCAAATAGACAGCCGAACTATTTTAGATTCTGCGGGAGCGGAAAAATTGTTAGGTAGAGGCGATATGCTTTTTAGCCCCGTAGGCTCAAACAAGCCCAACCGTATTCAGGGTTGCTTTGTAAGCGACGAGGAGGTTGAGGCGGTTGTGGACTACATAAAGGGCGACCATTCTGCCGATTATGATGATGATGTTATGGTGGAAATTGAACGCCAGGCGGCGGTGGAGAAAAAGCAGAAGACAGGGCTTAAGGAAGACGGCCCCGAGGAAGACCCTATGCTGAGCGACGCTATAAGGGTGGTTGTGGAAAACGGTCAGGCATCTACCTCGCTTTTACAGCGCAGACTGAAGCTCGGATATGCCAGAGCCGCAAGAATTGTGGACGAAATGGAGCAACGGGGTGTGGTGGGACCCTACGAGGGCTCAAAGCCCCGCAAGGTGCTTATCACAATGGACCAGCTTATAGAGCGTGAGGCGGCAGGAGCTGATTCGGCAGATGAAGAAGAATAAAAATAATAAAAAACTTAAGTATACAGTGGCGGCAACCTTAATTGCCGCCGCAGTTTTTATAATTGCCTTCTCACGGGGTCTTTTCGGCGAAGAGCTACAGCGGGTATTTAACCCCACCGAGTTCTTTGATACCTCGGTAGATTTTGTGAAAGTTACAGATGTGGGTCAGGCGGACAGTATTTTGATTTATTCAAACGGCTATTCCGCAGTTATAGATGTGGGCACTAAGGAAAGCGCAGAAAACATCTTAGAAGACCTTGATTCAGCGCATATAAGCAGAATAGATGCCCTGATAGTAACCCATCTTCACACCGACCATGCGGGGGCATTGCCCGAGCTTGCAAGACGCAAAACAATAGACAATCTTATAATACCCGAGCTTGATTATGAAGCGGAGGCAACGGCACTTGTTAAAACCGCAAAGCAAACCGTTACGGCAAAGGGCGGCAACGCCTATACCGCAATTCAGGGAATGAACTTTAAAATAGGGGAGTTTACCGTCACGGTGCTTGCGTATTATGACGATATGTTGGCAGATAATAATAAGTCTGTTATAGTTATGGCGGAGCTTGACGGGATAAAATTTCTCTTTACGGGTGATGCGGAAGCCAAGACCGAAAAGGCACTTATTGAGGACGGGCTTAATATAGATTGCGATGTTTTAAAGGTTGGTCATCACGGCAGTGACACATCGAGCTCTAAGGAGTTTTTGGATAAAGCTACTCCCGAATATGCCGCAATATCGGTGGGAGAAAACAATATGTATTCCCACCCCAGCGAGTCGGTCATTGATGCACTTGAAGACCGAGGAACTAAGATTTTAAGAACCGATACCGACGGCGATATAACCTTTTATGTTGAAAACGGCAAAATAAGAACCAAAACGGAAAAATAAAATCGCACTAAGGAATATTCCTCAGTGCGATTTTTAAGGTTTATAGATGTTTTATAATTTCGTTGTTCTGTGAAATAAGATGGCCTATAGCGTAAATTAAGAACAGCGAAATAAGTGCTAAAATTATTCCCACAATGAAGACCGCCACCGAAACGACCGCAAAAATCTTGTCAAGCATAACAAGCACTACCGCAACCGCCGCAAAAATCAGAAGTATTCCGATAGCCACTATAAATGAGATTGCCTTGATTATTTTATCAAGATTTTTGAAAACTCCGTTGCCGTAATTTTCGGTTACCGCCTTTAAGCTGTTTTTAGATTTTGGGGTTGTTGAAGAGCTTATATCCTCAAACATAAATTCCTCATTATTATCAGCCAATTTACAGCGCTCCTTTCGGCTTTAGATTTTTTTAACGCCTATCGTGACTGCCTCGCCGTTAATATCCCATTCCTTAGTAAAGCCAACGGGACTTTCGGCGCAAAGGGTATCTGCAAGGGTGTCACCCTTAATGTCTTCCTGCTTTTTAAGGGCGGTTGCCGTAACCTTATCACTGCCCTCTATTGTGACAGAAATATGGTCGGTTACATTAAAGCCTGCTTCCTTACGCATGGTCTGAATCTTGCTTATAAGCTCCCTTACAAAGCCTTCCTCTATAAGCTCCTCGGTAAGGGTGGTATCGATTGCAACGGTGATTCCTCGGTCGGTGACTGAATAGAAGCCATCCTTTTGCTTGGCTTCAATCAGCAAATCCTCGGTTTCAAGCTTTACCTTACCTGACGGCAGGTCTAATTCTATATAACCGTCACTATCAAGCTGTTTTTTAGCGTTAGCATCGTCAATTTCGGAAAGGGCAGTCCTTATTTCGTTAAGCTGTTTTCCGAATTTAGGACCTACCGTTTTAAGCTGGGGCTTAAACTGATAGGTTACAAAGCCATCCACGCTGCCCGTAAAGCTTACATTCTTTATATTAAGCTCGTCACGGATAATATCGGTATAAAAGCTGTCTAAGTCGCCCTCAAGCTTTACATACATTGTAGCCAGCGGCTGGCGGTTTTTAAGGGCCGCACCGTTTCTTGCGGCTCTGCCTAAAACTACGACCTCAAGCACCTTATCCATACTGCTTTCAAGCTCTTTATCAATCGCTGTTTCGTCAACCTCGGGGAATTCGCAGAGGTGTATGCTTTCGGGAGCGGACTTATCCACACTTCTTACAAGGTTCTGGTAAATGCTCTCGGTCATAAAGGGAATCATGGGTGCCGCTGCCTTTGCGGTGATGACAAGTGCGGTGTAAAGGGTCATATATGCCGCAATCTTATCCTCGGGAAGCCCCTGTACCCAGTAGCGCTCTCTGCCTCGGCGGACATACCAGTTACTCATATCGTCCACAAATTCTTGGAGCGCTCTTGCCGCCTCGGGTATGCGGTAATTAGCCAGATTATCGTCAACCGCTTTTACCATAGAGTTAAGCTTTGATAAAAGCCACTTATCCATAACGGTAAGCTTGCAGTCATTAAGGCTGTACCTTGTGGGGTCGAACTCGTCAATATTGGCGTAGAGAACATAGAAAGCGTATGTGTTCCACAGGGTGCCCATAAACTTGCGCTGACCCTCTGTAACCGCCTTATCGTGGAAGCGGTTGGGAAGCCACGGGGCGGAATTGGTGTAGAAATACCAACGAATTGCGTCTGCACCGAACTTTTCAAGGGCTTCAAAGGGGTCAACCGCATTGCCCTTGGATTTGCTCATTTTTTGACCGTTTTCGTCCTGAACATGGCCTAAAACGATAACATTTTTAAAGGGGGCCTTATCGAAAATAAGGGTGGAAATTGCGAGCAGGGAGTAGAACCAGCCTCTGGTCTGGTCCACCGCCTCGGAAATAAAGTCGGCGGGGAACTGGGACTCGAAAAGCTCCTTATTTTCAAAGGGATAGTGATGCTGTGCAAAGGGCATTGAGCCTGAGTCAAACCAGCAGTCTATAACCTCGGGTACACGGTGCATTTCTTTACCGCAATGGGGGCATTTTATGGTTACCGCATCGATATACGGGCGGTGAAGCTCAATATCGTCGGGGCAGTTGTCCGACATACTCTTTAGCTCCTCAATACTGCCTATAGAGTGCATATGACCGCACTCACACTGCCAGATATTAAGGGGAGTGCCCCAATATCTGTTACGGGAGATACCCCAGTCCTGAACATTCTTAAGCCAGTCGCCGAAACGGCCCTTACCAATGCTTTCGGGAATCCAGTTAATGGTGTCGTTGTTGCGGATAAGGTCATCCTTAACATCGGTCATTTTTATAAACCAGGATTCACGGGCATAGTATATAAGGGGAGTATCACAGCGCCAGCAATAGGGATAATCGTGCTCAAACTTAGGCGCATCGAAAAGAAGCCCCTTAGCATCTAAATCCACTAAAACCTTGGGGTCGGCATCTTTAACGAAAAGCCCTGCATAGGGGGTTTCCTCGGTCATTTCACCCTTGCCGTCAACAAACTGAACAAAGGGCAGGTCATAGCGCCTTCCGACCTTAGCATCGTCCTCACCGAAGGCGGGGGCGATATGAACAATACCTGTACCGTCACTCATGGTAACATAGCTGTCGCAGGTAATATAGAAGGCTTTTTTATTCTGCTTTTCGCAAACAGGGCTCGCACAGTCGAACAAGGGCTCATATTCTTTATATTCGAGCTCACAGCCCTTATATTCCTCTAAAATTTCGTAGGCGGGGGTTTCTTCGGTTGCGAGCTTGCCTAAAACCTTATCAAGCAGTTCCTTTGCCATATAGTAGGTATAGCCGTCCGCCGCCTTTACCTTGCAATAAGTATCGTCAGGGTTTACGCAGAGGGCAACATTGGAGGGAAGGGTCCAAGGGGTTGTGGTCCAGGCAAGGAAGTAAGCGTCCTCGCCTACAACCTTAAAGCGTACAACCGCACTTCTCTCTTTAACATTCTTGTAGCCTTGAGCTACCTCGTGAGAGGAAAGAGGGGTTCCGCAACGGGGGCAGTAGGGGACAATCTTAAAGCCCTTGTATAGCAGACCCTTTTCGTAAATCTGTTTAAGCGCCCACCATTCGGATTCTATAAAATTATTGTCATAGGTAACATAGGGGTCATCCATATCCGCCCAGAAGCCGACGGTTTTGGAAAAATCCTCCCACATACCCTTATATTTCCAAACGCTTTCCTTGCAGTGCTCGATAAAGGGCTCTAAACCGTACTCCTCAATCTGCTCCTTGCCGTCAAGGCCAAGCATTTTTTCAACCTCAAGCTCAACGGGAAGACCGTGGGTATCCCAGCCCGCCTTACGGGGCACCATACAGCCCTTCATTGTGCGGTAGCGGGGAATCATATCCTTAATAACACGGGTAAGCACATGGCCTATGTGGGGCTTACCGTTGGCGGTGGGGGGACCGTCATAAAATACATATGGCTTACCCTTAGCCCTTGAGTCTATGCTCTTTTCAAATATTTTTTCCTCTTCCCAAAATTTTTCTACCTTTTTTTCCTCTTCAACAAAGTTAAGGTTTGGGGAAATGCTCTTATACACGGTTTATTTTCTCCTTTCAAAAATAAAAGTCTCCGTCCATAATAGGACGAAGACTCTATACTGCTTCTAACCACCTATTACGGCAGACAAACATCTGCGTTCCCTTTAACGGGGGAAAATCGGAGCGGCTTACTGCAAGTTTTCAGCCGTCAGCTCGGGAGTGATACCGCCGTTTTCGACCGCCGAACTTTCACCATCTTCGGCTCGCTATAAGGTCGCTTTAAAACAGCGCCGTCTCCGTCACAGCTTTTAAAATTCAGGTATTTAATTCAGATTAAAATTATTCCTTAACAGAGGGAATCTGCTGCTTTAATGCGGCACGGGTCTTTCTTACCTCGCCTAAATTGGCGGTAAGTCCCTCGTCTGCACGGCGCATAATATCGTCAACAAAATCCTGCGCCGCCTTTCTCATTTCACGGCTTTTGGTCTGTGCGGTGGCGATTATCTCGGCCGCCTTCTGCTGGGAAAGCTTTACGATTTCTTCCTGCGCTACCATAGCCTTGGCTTTTTCCTCGGCGTTTCTTATAATTCCGTCTGCCTCACGCTTGGCGTTTGTGATAATGTCTGCACGGTCGGCAACAATGCCCTTTGCCTGCTTAATCTCGGCAGGGATGTTAAGACGGATGTCGTCCACAACCGCTCTAAGCTTTTCAACATCAACCACGGTCTTTTTGCCGGGGATTTTGATACCGCTGTCCAAAACCTCGTCAAACTGTTCAAGTAACTCGTCAAGTGTCATTTTTTATTCCTCCGTAAATTTTATCTGTTATTTTTAATGTAAATCCTATCAAATATATCCTGCTTTATAACCTCGGGGACAAAGCTTGAAATGTCTCCCCCCATACTTGCAATCTGCTTTACCATGCTAGAGCTTAAATACATATTCTGCGAAGCTGTGGTAAGAAAGAGGGTTTCAACATTGGGGTTAAGCTTTTTGTTGGCAAGGGCCATCTGAAACTCATACTCAAAGTCTGACATAGCACGAAGTCCCTTGATTATAGCGCCGGCACCCCTTTGGGCGGCATAGTCTGCAAGCAGTCCGTCATAATGCACAACCTCAACATTATTAAGGTCTTTAGTGCATTTTTTAAGCATTTCCACCCGTTCTTCAGGTGTAAAGGAGCAATGCTTTGCGCCGTTGGTTGCGACAACCACAATAAGCTTACCGAACATTTTAGCGGCTCTCGTTATTATATCAAGATGGCCGTAGGTTACGGGGTCGAAGCTTCCGGGGCAAATTGCGGTGAGAGTGTTCATACCCTTTCTCCTTTCCGATAAACCGTAACCAAAACCTTGCCGTAGCGATAGGTCTTATGAACCGAAAAACCGCCGACGGTGTCTTGGAGCTCAACCTCGGGGGGATGCTCGCATACGATAGTGCCGTAATCGCTCATAAGCGGGAGCACCGCTTTAACGGCAGGCATAAGCAGTCCTGCGTTATAGGGCGGGTCGAGAAAGGCTATATCAAATGTGTCCCTGCAGGCCGCCGCAAACGAGGCGTAATCCGAGCGGAAAACCTTTGCTTTATTCTCAAAGCCCGTAAGCTCGATATTTTGCTTTACGATTTTAACCGAAGAATCCGAAGCGTCAACAAATACGGCGCTTTCCGCTCCTCGGGACAAGGCCTCTATCCCTAACTGACCCGAGCCCGCAAAAAGGTCAAGCACACGCCTGCCTTCAATATCGAACTGCAAGGCGCTGAAAAGCCCTTCCTTAACCCGTTCGGGGGTTGGGCGGACATCTCTGCCCTCCGGCGTGACAAGGCGTTTACCTCTCGCTGCGCCTGTAATAATTCGCATTTATATCACCGAAAATAAAAGTTTTAAAAGATTATACTACTCTATTATCCCACTAAACACCGCCTTTTGTCAATAGTTTTTTTACAAAGTTGTGTACCTTACAAAAAAATCTCAAAAATATTGACAAATTCTAAGCTCGGTGGTATACTGTAAAAAATCGTAAAAGGCTTTTACGAACGGATGTATTCTACACCCGTCTCAAGTAGACCTTGAGACGGGATTTTTGCAAAATAGGAGTGTAAAAAATGAAAATCGAAATCACAAAAACTACTGCTCCCAAGGCAAAGCCTGATAGCAGCACACTCGGCTTCGGCAAAATTTTTACCGACCATATGTTTGTTATGGATTACTCGGCTGATAAGGGCTGGCACGATGCGAAAATCGTACCCTTCGGCAATATATCTCTCCACCCGGCTTCTACCGTGCTTCATTACGGCTCGGAAATTTTTGAGGGACTTAAGGCATACCGCAGAAAAGACGGTAAGGTTCAGCTTTTCCGTCCCATAGAGAACATCCGCCGTATGAATAACTCTGCCGAAAGGCTTTGTCTGCCACAAATTCCCGAAGAGGACGCTATGCAGATTTTAGATACCTTTGTGGGGGTTGAGCAGGACTGGACCCCGTCGGCTGAGGGCACATCACTTTATATCCGCCCTTATATGTTCGGCAATGACGAAAATTTGGGAGTTCACGCCGTTCATAATGCTAAGTTTATTATAATCGCTTCTCCCGTAGGCAGTTATTATGCCGAGGGCATTAACCCCGTTAAGATTATGATTGAGGACGAGGATGTTAGGGCTGTAAGGGGCGGTACAGGTTACGCCAAGTGCGGCGGAAACTATGCGGCGAGCAACCGTGCGGGTGAGCGTGCCGAGAAAAAGGGCTACTCTCAGGTGCTGTGGCTTGACGGCGTTGAGCGTAAGTACATAGAAGAGGTGGGCGCTATGAATGTTATGTTCAAGATTGACGGCGAGATTGTAACGCCCAAGCTTACAGGCTCAATTCTTCCCGGTATTACCAGAAAATCCTGCATTGAGGTTTTAAAGGACGAGGGATACACCGTAAACGAGCGTCTTTTAAGCCTTGAAGAGCTTGGAGAGGCGCTTAAAAACGGTAAGCTTGAAGAAGCTTGGGGCTGTGGCACGGCGGCGGTTGTTTCACCTATAGGTGAGCTTTGCTACAAGGATGTTAAGTACACCATTAACAACGGCGAAATCGGCAAGGTTACACAGCATCTTTACGATACCCTTACGGGTATTCAGTGGGGCAAGACCGAGGATAAATATGGTTGGACGCACCTTGTTTAGATATTAGACATTAGATATTAGATGACGGACGGTCAAGGATGCCCGTACCTACGGTGTTTAAATTTACATTTCGTAGGGACAGGCGTCCCCGACTGTCCGTTTTTTAGATATTGGGTATTAAACGGGACGATTTGGGGCTGTCCCCTACTTATTACACCTCATCTAACATCTACCGTCTAATATCTAACTTGACGAAAACACAAAATATGGTGTATAATATAAAATAACTAATCAAAATTAAGAGGTATCGGAAATGGCGAAAACCACTGCTGAATACGGCAACGACAGTATAAAAAAGCTTGAGGGTCCCGACCGTGTGCGAAAGCGCCCGGGGGTTATTTTCGGCTCGGACGGGCTTGACGGCTGTGAACATTCGGTTTTTGAAATTATTTCAAACTCCATAGACGAGGCTCGTGAGGGCTACGGAAATAAAATAGTTATAACAAAGTATGCCGACGGCTCTATCGAGGTGCAGGACTTCGGCCGAGGTGCACCTGTCGACTTTAACAATAAGGAGCAATGCTTTAACTGGGAGCTGCTCTATTGCGAGCTGTACGCAGGCGGAAAATACAACACCAACGAGGGCTCGAACTACGAATATTCGGTAGGTCTTAACGGATTGGGCCTTTGCTCGACCCAGTATTCCTCGGAATATATGGATGTTGAGATAAAGCGTGACGGCTTTAAATACAACCTGCATTTTGAAAAGGGATATAATGTGGGCGGGCTTAAAAAGGAGCCCTATTCCGGCAAGGATACGGGAACCAAAACCCGCTGGAAGCCTGATATTGAGGTTTTCACCGATATTAATATCCCAACAGAGTATTTTATAGATACAATAAAACGCCAAGCGATTGTAAATGACGGACTTCTCTTTGTCTTCCGTGAACAGCAGGGGGCAAAATTCGTCCAGCAGGAGATTGTATATAATAACGGTATCCGTGACTATGTAAACGAGACGGTGGGTGAAGAAAGGCTTTCCTCGGTGCAGTTTTGGCAGACCGAGCGAAAGGGCAGAGACCGGGAGGACAAGCCCGAATATAAGGTTAAAATTAATGTGGCGCTTACATTCTCAAACCGCCATACCTTAAAGGAGTATTACCACAATTCAAGCTGGCTTGAATATGGCGGTGTACCTGAGAAGGCCACAAGGAGCGCCTTTGTAGCACAGCTTGACGCATATATAAAAAACAGCGGAAAATACAAGTCTAACGAGAGTAAAATCACATTTTCCGATGTTGAGGAATGTCTTGTGCTGGTGATTTCCTCATTCTCCACCGTAACCTCTTACGAAAACCAAACCAAAAAAGCGATTACCAATAAATTTATATATGAGGCGATGACCGATTTTCTCCGCCATCAGCTTGAGGTTTATTTTATTGAGAACAAGGCGGAGGCGGATAAAATCGCCGATCAGGTGCTTGTAAATAAGCGCAGCCGTGAGCGGAGCGAAAGGGAAAGAATCAACCTTAAAAAGACCCTGCAATCGGCAAATTCAATGCTTGACAGGGTTGATAAGTTCGTTGACTGCCGCTCAAAGGATATTGAAAGGCGGGAGCTGTTTATAGTTGAGGGTGACTCGGCGTTAGGCTCCTGCAAATTAGCCCGTGATGCGGAATTTCAGGCAATAATCCCCGTAAGAGGCAAGATTTTAAACTGCCTTAAGGCGGACTACGAAAAGGTCTTTAAGAGCGAAATTATAACCAACCTTATAAAGGTTTTAGGCTGTGGAGTTGAGGTTAAATCCAAGGCGAATAAGGGCCTTGCAACCTTTGATTTAGGCTCGCTTCGGTGGAATAAGGTTATAATCTGTACCGATGCGGATGTGGACGGATTCCAGATTAGGACCCTTATACTTACAATGATATACCGCCTTATGCCCACCCTTATAAACGAGGGCAAGGTATACATTGCGGAAACCCCCCTTTACGAAATCAGGACAAAGGATATGACCTACTTTGCCTATGACGAAAAGGAAAAAATTGAGATATTAGGTAAAATAGGCTCTGTTAAGCCCGAGCCTGATATTCAGCGCTCAAAGGGTCTTGGCGAAAACCAGCCCGATATGATGAACCTTACCACAATGAATCCCGAAACAAGGCGGCTTATAAAGGTTATGCCCCAGGACGCCGAGCGCACCTCACAGATGTTCGACCTATTATTGGGGGACGATTTGGCTGGCAGAAAGGAATTTATCGCCGAGAACGGATATATGTATCTTGAGGATGCGGATATTTCGTAATGGAGAATCTCGAGGATAAAAAAGTAGGGGCGACCCTATGTGGTCGCCCGAATAATCCCGATAAAGTAATTGTAAAATGGTTGTTGGAATTGGAAAATAAATTCAAAGGTGTAAAGATAGATGAAAATATTGTTATGCCTAATCACATTCATTTATATAAATATTGCCGAGTATATACAAAATAATCCTTTAAAATGGGAAGAAGATAAATTATATGTTACGGAGGTAAATAATGGCTCCAAGAAAAAAGAAAGAGGTTAAAGCCTCGCAAAAACCAAAAATAAACGCTTATATAGCAGGGTCGGGATTGACGGTTGAACAGCCTATAACCGAAACGCTGGAGACCAACTATATGCCCTACGCTATGAGCGTAATAGTCTCCCGTGCCATACCTGAAATTGACGGCTTTAAGCCCTCACACAGAAAACTACTTTATACAATGTATAAGATGGGGCTTTTAACGGGGAATACTATAAAATCGGCTAATATAGTGGGTCGCACAATGCAGTTAAACCCTCACGGCGATGCGGCAATTTATGAAACAATGGTGCGCCTTTCCGAGGGCTATGAGGCGCTTTTGCACCCCTATGTTCAGTCCAAGGGCTCATTTGGTAAGGCATATTCACGGGATATGGCGTATGCTGCCTCCCGTTATACCGAGGCGAAGTTAGCCCCCATTGCCGCCGAGCTTTTTGCCGATATTGACAAGGATACGGTTGATTTTGTAGACAACTATGACTCCAGTATGAAGGAGCCGACATTGTTTCCCGTAACATTCCCGTCGGTTCTTGTGAACGCCAACACAGGTATTGCAGTAGGAATGGCAAGCTCAATTTGCCCCTTTAACCTTAAAGAGGTCTGTGAAACCACTATTGCATATATAAGGGATAATGACATTAATGTTGCTGACACCCTTTTAGCCCCCGATTTCCCCATAGGCGGCAGGCTTTTATATAACCGTTCGGAAATTGAGAAGATTTACGAAACGGGGCGTGGTAGCTTTAAGGTTCGGGGCGTTTACAGCTTTGATAAATCCCAGAACTGTATCGATATTACCGAAATTCCCCCCACCACCACCTGCGAGGCAATTATAGAAAAGGTAATTGAGCTTGTAAAGCTTAAGAAAATTACCGAAATTAACGATATTCGTGATGAAACCGACCTAAACGGTCTTAAAATCACGATTGACTTAAAGCGTGGGGCAGACCCCGAAAAGCTGATGAAAAAAGTCATTAAAATGACCCCCCTTGAGGACAGCTTTTCCTGTAACTTTAATATCCTGATAGCAGGTTCGCCCAGGGTTATGGGGGTTAAGGAAATAATTTCCGAGTGGGTTGCATTCAGGGAAGAATGCGTCCGCCGCAGGGTTTATTTCAAGCTCTCAAAGGCAAAGGACAAACTGCACCTTTTAAAGGGTCTTGAAAAGATACTCCTTGATATTGACAAGGCAATTAAAATTGTCCGTGAGACCGAAGAGGAAAAAGAGGTTGTGCCCAACCTTATGATAGGCTTCGGCATTGACGAAATTCAGGCGGAATATGTGGCTGAAATTAAGCTTCGCCACTTAAACCGTGAGTATATTTTAAAGCGCACCGCAGATATTGAGGCGTTAAAGAAGGAAATTGAGGAGTTAGAGGATACCTTAAACTCCAAACGCAAGCTTTTGAATATTATTATTAAGGAGCTTAAGGAGGTTGCCGATAAATACGGCAAGGACAGAAGAACCGAGATAATAAGTGCGGCAGATGAAAAGGACGATACAGCGGAAATCGAGCTTGATAACTCCCCCGTAACCCTTTTCTTTACAAAGGATGGATACTTTAAGAAAATTACTCCGCTGTCCCTTAGAATGAGCGGCGAGCAAAAGCTTAAGGAGGGGGACGAGATTACCCAAACCGTGGAGTCCACCAACGCAGAGGAGCTTTTGTTCTTTACAAATAAGGCGCAGGTTTACAAATCCCGCACCGCCGAGTTTGGAGACTCAAAGGCGAGCATTTTAGGGGATTATGTGGCGGGCAAGTTAGGCTTTGACGAGGCCGAGAACGCCGCATATATGGTTGCGACCGCCGATTATTCGGGCTTTATGCTTTTCGTCTTTGATAACGGAAGAATAGCTAAGGTTCCCCTTTCCTCTTACCAGACCAAGACCAACCGCAAAAAGCTTATTAATGCCTATTGCGATAAGTTTACCCTGCATTCGGTATTCTGCTTTAAAGAGGACACAGAGCTGCTGCTAAAATCCACTAACGGCAGAATGCTTATTGTAAGCACTGCGGCTATTCCCCAGAAGACCACTAAGGACAACGGCGGTATTGCGGTTATGACCCAGAAAAAGGGTCAGCGAATTTCAGAAGTTACGGTTTACGAAAAGGGAACCCTTGAGGGCGACCACCGTTACCGTACAAGAAATCTACCCGCCGCAGGCAGTAAGCTGCCTACAGGGTCGGCGAGTCAGGAAATGATTGATATATAATTTTCCGTAAATTAAATTTATCGGTTGAACTTGTGTGTGTTATGCTATATAATATAAAAAACCGCCCGCTGTTGCGGACGGCCCTGTCAAAGACCCTGCAAACGCAGAAACGGGCCGCTGACAAGCATAATATACCCCAAAAAAAATATTTTATTCATTGGAGTTTTTCATATGGCAAGAGAATTGGCAAAGCAATACGACCCGAAAGAGGTTGAGGACCGTATTTACAAGCAATGGCTTGATGGAAAGTATTTCCACGCAAAATGCGAAAAGGACAAGCCTACCTATACTATAGTAATCCCGCCTCCGAATATTACGGGTCAGCTTCATATGGGCCACGCACTTGACAATACTTTACAGGATATTCTTATTCGCTTTAAGCGTATGCAGGGGTATGATACCCTTTGGGTGCCAGGCACCGACCACGCATCTATCGCCACCGAGGCGAAAATCGTGGAAAAAATGCGTGAAGAGGGGCTCACCAAAGAGGATGTGGGCAGGGACGGCTTTTTGGAGCGTGCCTGGGACTGGAAAAAGCAGTACGGCGGCAGAATTATTGAACAGCTTAAAAAGATGGGCTCCTCCTGCGATTGGGACAGGGAGCGTTTTACCCTTGATGAGGGCTGTAATAAGGCGGTAAAAGAGGTTTTCGTAAGACTTTACGAAAAGGGACTTATCTACCGGGGCGAGAGAATTATTAACTGGTGCCCCCACTGTAAGACCTCTATTTCCGACGCAGAGGTTGAATATGAGGAGCAGTCAGGGCATTTCTGGCACCTGCGCTATCCGTTTTCGGACGGCAGCGGCTATTTAGAGCTAGCCACAACCCGCCCCGAAACCCTGCTTGGCGATACGGCGGTTGCGGTAAACCCCAATGACGAAAGATATAAGCATCTTGTGGGCAAAACCCTTATTCTGCCTATTGTTCACCGTGAGATACCCGTTGTTGCCGACGAATATGTTGAAATGGATTTCGGTACGGGCGTTGTTAAGATTACCCCCGCCCACGACCCCAATGACTTTGAGGTAGGACTAAGGCATAATCTGCCGGTTATAAATGTACTTACCGACGATGCCAAAATCACCAAGGATTACCCGAAATATGCGGGAATGGATAGGTACGAGGCGAGAAAGGCTATCGTTGAAGATTTGGAAAAAGAGGGTGCGCTCGTTAAAATTGAGGAGCATATCCACAATGTCGGCACCTGCTACCGTTGCGGCACAACGGTTGAACCCAGGGTTTCAAAGCAGTGGTTTGTTAAAATGAAGCCCTTAGCCGAGCCCGCTATTGAGGCGGTTAAGAAGGATGAGACCAAGTTTGTACCGAGCCGTTTTGAAAAGATTTATTTCCATTGGCTTGAAAATATCCGTGACTGGTGCATTTCCCGCCAGCTTTGGTGGGGTCACCGTATTCCTGCGTGGTACTGCGAGGACTGCGGCGAGATAACCGTTTCAAAAGAAGATGCGCAAAGCTGTGCACACTGCGGAAGTAAAAATATTAAGCAAGACCCCGATACCCTTGATACCTGGTTCTCTTCGGCTTTATGGCCCTTCTCAACCCTCGGCTGGCCCGAGGAAACCGAGGACTTTAGGCACTATTACCCCACCAATACCCTTGTTACGGGTTATGATATTATCCCGTTCTGGGTAATGCGAATGATGTTCTCAGGGATAGAGCAGACGGGTAAGGTTCCCTTTGATACCGTCCTTATTCACGGCCTTGTTCGGGATTCACAGGGCAGAAAGATGTCAAAGTCCTTAGGCAACGGCGTTGACCCGCTTGAAATAATCGACAAATACGGTGCGGACGCTTTGAGATTCTCTCTTGCAACAGGTAACAGTCCCGGCAACGATATGCGTTATATTGACGAGCGTGTTGAGGCAAGCCGTAACTTTGCAAACAAGCTGTGGAATGCCGCAAGATTTATTTTAATGAATCTTAAATCGGAGGAAATTATACCCCTTAATACCGATGATTTCGCCCTTGAGGATAAGTGGATTTTGTCAAAATACAATAAGCTTGTAGGCGAGGTTACCGAAAATCTCGAAAAATACGAGCTTGGTATGGCGGTGCAGAAGCTTTATGACTTTATCTGGGATGTCTTCTGTGACTGGTATATTGAAATCTGCAAATCAAGGCTTGGCGGAGAGGATGAAAAAGCGGCAGACACTGCAAGAAGTGTACTTGTATTCGTATATACGGGAATACTAAAGCTTTTACACCCATTTATGCCCTTTATTACAGAGGAAATCTGGCAGTCTATGCCACACGAAGGCGAGGCTCTTATGGTTTCCGACTGGCCTAAGACCGACAGCGGCTTTGAATACACCGCCGAGGAAGCCGATTTTGAAAAAATTATGGCGGTTATAAAGGCTGTACGCAACCGCAGAGCCGAAATGAATGTTCCCCCCTCTAAAAAGGCAAGGGTACAGATTGCCACTAAGTTTAAAGATGCTTTCGGTGCGGGTACGGCGTATATCTGCCGATTAGCCTATGCAAGTGAGGTAGAAATAGGCGACAGCTTTGAAAGCGAGGGCGCAGTTAGGGTTATAACCGATGCGGCATCTGTTTATATGCCGATGAAGGAATTGGTTGACTTTTCGGCCGAGCTTGAACGCCTTAATAAGGACCTTAAAAAGGCCGAAGACGATAAGGAATTTTTTGAGAAAAAGCTTAATAACGAGGGCTTTGTGGCAAAGGCTCCCGCCGCCGTTGTAGAACAGCAGAGGGAGAGCCTTAAAAAGGTGCTTGATAAAATCGCTATGATTAAGGAAAGCATTAAGGAAATAGAGGATAATATGTAGACAACAGAAAAAAGGCCCCCTTGCCTAAAGGGGGCTGTCGCGGCGAAGCCGTGACTGGGGGATATTAGGTTTGCTGAAAGCTGAACGAATCCCTCCACCGCCGTTCGGCGGTCCCCCTCCCGTAAGGCTTGGGAGGCTTTATTTTTGTAAAACTGAAAAATTGTTCTTTATCTGAACATTGTCTGCACGCCGTCTACAAAATCGCCCACCGCTTTTACAAGCTTGGTTGAGCCCTTTGAGATGTTTTTGTGATCCTGTATCATTACCTTGCCTACCGCAAGCGCCGCAGCGCCCGCTATCATTCCGGCACCGAGACCCTTCATAAATGACATTGAACTGCTTTGCATAAGCATTACCTCCTTTATTGGTATTTTATCCGCTTTTTAAGGATTTATTTTTTATAAATTTTGGAGATTTTTAAATGAATAAACCAAACTTTCAGGCTCTTACCGACAGGGAAATTGAAAAATTAAAGGGCAGAAGGGCAAGCCTTTTGCTTCACGCCTGCTGTGCGCCCTGCTCCTCGGCAAGTCTTGAATATTTAGCAAAACATTTTGATATCACCCTCTTTTTCTACAATCCGAATATTTCCTCTGCCGAGGAATTTGAAAAAAGGCTTAACGAGCTTAAAAGATTTACCGAGGAATGCCCCTTTGCAAAGGATATAAGGGTAATCTCTCCCGAATATTGCCACGCCGAGTTTTTAAACGCCGTCACAGGGCTTGAAAGCGCAAAAGAGGGTGGCGAAAGGTGCGAGAAATGCTTTGCGCTTCGCCTTAACAAAACCGCCCGTCAAGCTGAAAGGTTAGGCTTTGAGTATTTCGCCACCACCCTTACCATAAGCCCCCTTAAAAACGCCGAAAAAATAAATTCCTGCGGCGAAACAGCGGTTGTAGGAAATGTTATATATTTGCCCACCGACCTAAAAAAACGGGAAAGATACAAGCAATCAATCGAGTTATCCCGAGAATACGGGCTGTATAGACAGAGCTTTTGCGGCTGTGAATTTTCTAAAAATCAGAATTAAAAAAGTATGCGTATAAGCCTTGACTTAAAGGCGTATGTGTGGTAAAATATTAAAAACAAAAAATCTTTAAGCAGGGTGCTGTGACGCCGACAAGATTGTATATGTAAAAATGACTGTGTGGCAGTCTGTCTTGTTGTGTTTTAACTCTGCTTTTATGCAGAGTTTATTTTTTAATGATTGGTGAGAGTGAATTATGGATTTTACCTTTAAAAACGCACATATCTATAATAACGGTGCATTTAAAATTAAGGATTTCACCGCCAAGCTAAACGATACCGACCCTTCGGCCGGTAGTCTTTCCGCTTTTAATAATATTTGTGTTTTACCGGCCTTTTGTGATGTGCATGTGCATTTCAGAGAGCCGGGATTTTTTTATAAGGAAACTATAAGGACAGGCTCGCTGTCCGCCGCAAGGGGCGGATACACCGATGTTTGCACAATGCCCAACCTAAAGCCCGTGCCCGACAGCGTGGATAATATCAAGGAACAGTTAGGCATTATAGAAAAAACCGCAGAAATCCGTGTTCATCCCTACGCCTCAATTACAAAGGGTGAAATGGGGCAGGAATTGGTTGATTTTGACGCTCTTTCTCCTTATTGTATAGCCTTTTCGGACGACGGCAGGGGAGTGCAAAGCGAAGCTATGATGCGCTCTGCTATGATTAAGGCAAAGGAACTCGGCAAAATAATAGCCGCCCACTGCGAGGATAACAGCCTTTTAAACGGCGGTTATATCCACAAGGGCGAATACGCCGAAAAACACGGGCATAAGGGTATAAGCTCGGAAAGCGAATGGCGGCAGATTGAAAGGGACTTGAAATTAGCCAAGGAAACGGGCTGTAAATACCATGTTTGCCATATATCTACGGCAGAAAGCGTGGAGCTTATAAGAAAAGCAAAGGCAGAGGGTGTAGATGTCACCTGCGAGACGGGACCCCACTATTTAGTGCTTAGCGATAAGGATTTAAGGGAAGACGGACGGTTTAAAATGAACCCGCCCCTTAGAAGCGAAAGGGACAGGTTAGCCCTTATTGAGGGCATAAAGGACGGCACAATAGATATGATTGCCACCGACCACGCCCCCCACTCTTTGGAGGAAAAGTCAAAGGGACTTGAAAAAAGCCTTATGGGGGTTGTGGGGCTTGAAACCGCTTTCCCTGTGCTTTACACTTGCCTTGTTAAAGAGGAAATTATAAGCCTTGAAAAATTAGTTGAGTTAATGTCTGTAAACCCGAGAAAACGGTTTGGAATAGAAAAAACAGAAGATGTCTGTGTGTTCGCACTTGACAGCGAATATACGGTAAACCCCGACGAATTTATGACTATGGGTCGCAGTACCCCCTTTGCGGGAATGGGTGTTTATGGAAAAAATCTTATTACGGTATGCGGAGGCAAAACAGTATGGCAGATAAAATAAGAAAAAAATTAGTGCTGGAGGACGGCGCAGAATATTACGGATACGGCTTCGGCTGTGACTGTGAAAGGGTGTGCGAGATAGTATTTAATACCTCGGTTGTAGGTTATCAGGAGATAATTTCCGACCCGTCGTATACCTATCAGGCGGTGGTTATGAGCTATCCGCTTATAGGCAACTACGGTATTGCGGACGAGGACTATGAGACTAAGGTTCCCACAATCGGCGGACTTATCGTTCGGGAATACAATGACCTGCCCTCTAACTTCCGTTATACAAAGACCCTTTCCGAGGTTATGGAGGAGTACAAAATCCCCGGCATTTCGGGGCTTGATACAAGGAAGCTTGCAAGGAGCATAAGGGACTTAGGCTCCCGCCGAGGCATTATAACCTCTGCCGAAACTACGGTAGAGGAAGCCCTCGAAAAGATTAAAAACACCCCCGTACCCCATGATGCGGTAGGTAAGGTCAGCTGTAAAAAGCGCTGGTATTCGAGAACTGCCAACGCCAAGTACAATGTTGTGGCTATCGACTGCGGAATAAAGCTTAATATTATAAGAAGCCTTAACTTACGGGGCTGTAATGTTACGGTTATGCCCTATAACACCACCGCCGAAGAGGTTATAAAGTGCAGACCCGACGGTATTTTCCTCTCAAACGGCCCCGGCGACCCCGAGGATGTGACCCCCGTTATAGAGCTTGTAAAAGCGCTTAAAGGAAAGTACCCGATTTTCGGTATTTGCCTTGGCCACCAGATAATATCCCTTGCATCGGGGGCTAAAACATATAAGCTTAAATTCGGCCACCGTGGGGGCAACCACCCCGTAAAGAACCTTGAAACGGGCAAAATTGAGATAACCTCCCAAAACCACAGCTATGCTGTTAAAGAGGAAAGCCTTGCGGGAACGGGGCTTACGGTTACCCACTTAAACATTCTTGATAAAACCGTTGAGGGTGTTAAGGACGAAAAAAATAAAATTTTCAGCGTGCAGTACCACCCCGAAAGCGCCCCCGGTCCACAGGACAGCGCCTATCTTTTCGATCGGTTTATTGCCTTAATGGAGGAAAATTAAATGCCTAAAAGAAACGATTTAAAGAAGATACTTGTAATAGGCTCGGGCCCTATCGTAATAGGTCAGGCGGCGGAGTTTGACTATGCGGGAACACAGGCCTGCTTAGCCCTTAAGGAGGAGGGGTACGAGGTAGTGCTCTGCAACTCCAACCCCGCTACAATTATGACCGACACCACCATTGCCGATAAGGTTTATATGGAACCCTTAACCCTTGAATATTTAGCAAAAGTTATCCGCTATGAGCGCCCCGATGCGATTGTACCGGGTATCGGCGGTCAGACAGGTCTTAACCTTGCAATGCAGCTCCAAAAAAAGGGTGTGCTTCGCGAGTGCAACGCCGAGCTCTTGGGAACAAGCAGTGAAAGTATCGAAAGAGCCGAGGACAGAGAGCTGTTCAAGGAGCTTTGCGAGGAAATAGGCGAGCCTGTTTTAAGCTCGGTTATTGCCGAAAATATGGAGGATGGCTTAAGGGCGGCAGAAAAAATCGGCTACCCTGTAGTACTGCGCCCCGCCTTTACCTTAGGCGGAACGGGCGGCGGATTTGCGGATAACCCCGAAGAATGTACCGAGATACTTCGTGGAGCGTTGGAACTTTCCCCCGTTCATCAGGTTTTGGTGGAAAAGAGCATTAAGGGCTACAAGGAAATTGAATACGAGGTAATAAGGGACGCTAACGACACCGCAATTACCGTATGTAATATGGAAAATATCGACCCTGTGGGTATTCACACGGGGGACTCTATTGTTGTCTGCCCCTCACAGACCCTTACAAATAAAGAGTACCATATGCTAAGGGACAGCGCCCTTAAAATAATCCGTGCCCTTAAAATAGAGGGGGGCTGTAACGTGCAGTTTGCCCTTGACCCCCTTTCCTTTAACTATTATGTTATAGAGGTTAATCCCCGTGTTTCCCGTTCGTCCGCTCTTGCCTCTAAGGCGAGCGGCTACCCGATTGCACGGGTCAGCGCTAAAATAGCGGTTGGTATGCACCTTGATGAAATTCAGCTTGCAAATACCCCCGCTTCCTTTGAGCCTGCCCTTGATTATGTTGTCACCAAAATGCCCCGCTTCCCCTTTGATAAATTCTCCTCTGCGAATAACAAGCTTTCCACCCAGATGAAGGCTACGGGCGAGGTAATGAGCATAGGCAGAACTATTGAGGAAAGCCTTTTAAAGGCGGCACGCTCCCTTGAAATAGGGGTAAACCACCTTTATATGAAGAAGTTTGACGAATATTCCGAAGAGGAAATGCTTTCCTATATTGCCGACGGCACAGACGACCGCATTTATGCGATTGCCGAGCTTTTGCGCAGGGGCACCGATTTAGGTCTTATTTATGACGCTACCAAAATCGATATGCTTTTCCTTGAAAAGGTTAAAAATATCGTTATAATGGAGCGGCTTGTTAAGGAAAATAAGGGTGATACCGAAACCCTTTATACTGCTAAAAAAATGGGCTTTTCGGATGACTTTATCGGAAAGCTTTGGGATATCAGCGGCGAAGAAATATATAAAATCCGCTGTGAGAAAAATATCTTCCCCGTTTATAAAATGATTGATACCTGCGCTTCGGAGTTTGAAAGCTACATTCCTTATTTCTACTCAACCTATGAAGAAGAAAACGAATCTGTAGTTTCGGATAAAAAGAAGATTGTAGTTTTAGGCTCGGGTCCTATCAGAATCGGTCAGGGCGTGGAGTTTGACTATTCCACCGTTCACGCAGTTACCACCATTAAAAACTCCGGCTTTGAGGCTATAATCATTAACAACAATCCCGAAACCGTCTCCACCGATTACACCTGCTCGGACAAGCTGTATTTTGAACCCCTATGCACCGAGGATGTTATGAACATTATCCACCTTGAAAATCCTGTGGGGGTTATCGCATCTTTGGGCGGTCAGACCGCTATAAACCTGTCGGACAGCCTTAACCGCAGAGGTGTTAAAATAATAGGTACCGATTGCGACGCTATAGACCGTGCCGAAAACCGTGATTTGTTTGAAAAGGTGCTTAAAGAGCTTAATATTCCCCAGCCAAAGGGTCAGGCAGTCACAAAAATCGAGGACGGAGTAAAGGCGGCAAAGGAAATAGGCTACCCTGTGCTTGTGCGCCCGTCATTCGTATTAGGCGGCAGGGCAATGCAGATTGTCGCCGACGAGGAGCAATTACGCCGTTATCTCCGCACGGCGGTTGAGATTGACGAGGATAAGCCCGTGCTTGTTGATAAATACATTTCGGGCAAGGAATTAGAGGTTGACGCTATCTGTGACGGGACAGATGTGTTTGTCCCCGGTATTATGGAGCTTGTTGAGCGTACGGGTATCCACTCGGGCGACTCAATAAGCGTATACCCCACCTTTAGTATAAGTGGGAAGACTAAGGATACTATACTTGACTATACAAAGAAGTTAGGTCTTGGTATCGGCATTGTGGGTCTTTACAATATCCAGTTTATTGTGGATAATGAAGAAAATGTTTATATAATCGAGGTCAACCCCCGTTCCTCTCGTACTGTGCCCTTCCTTTCAAAGGCGACGGGCTACAGTCTTGCGGATATTGCCACACTTGTTATTTTAGGCAAATCCCTTAAAGAGCAGGGCTTCGACAAAATTTACCCCGAGGAGAAAAAGCGCTGGTATGTAAAGGTTCCCGCTTTCTCCTTTTCAAAGCTAAGAGGACTTGATGCCTACCTATCCCCCGAAATGAAATCCACAGGTGAAGCGATAGGCTATGACGATAAGCTGACGAGAGCCCTTTATAAAGCGCTTAAGGCCAGCGGAATGAGCGTTATGAACTACGGCACGGTTTTAGTTACCGTTGCCGATAAGGACAAGGAGGAATCGCTCCCCCTAATCCGCCGTTTTTACAATATGGGCTTTAACATTCAGGCAACCGAGGGCACAGCGAAATTCCTGAAATCTAACGGAATACGCACCCACGCCCTTAAAAAGATTAGCGACGGCAGTAAGGAAATTCCCGAGGCTATAAGGCAGGGCTATGTTACCTATGTTATCAACACAAGGGATATGAATTCGTCAGGGGTTCTCTCCGACGGTCACGAAATCCGCCGCTGTGCGGTTGAAAATAATGTGACAATGTTCACTTCCCTTGATACGGTTAAGGTACTGCTTGATGTGCTTGAAGAAACCACATTGGGTATTTCTACTATTGACGCATAAGGTGAATTTATTTGATTGTGAATAAATCATTGGCTCCCCTTGTCAGGGGAGCTGTCACCGTAGGTGACTGAGGGGTAGTCAAAAAAGACTTTATTGCATAGTTTTCTCTCCCTCCGTCTCGCTTCGCTCGACACCTCTCAACTGCCGTTTCGGTCGGTGCTTCTAAGCTTACGCTTAGAGATTGCCACAGGCAATCCGCACCCTCGTCAGAGGGAGGCAATGATATAAATTCAGAAAGGAGAGAATATGAAACAGGGAATCTATGAAATTCTTTTCAATTTTGAGCTTGCACCTAATGTTTTTAGAATGGTGCTAAAGGGGGATACCTCGGCCCTTTTATCCCCCGGTCAGTTTGTTAATATTAAAATTGACGGGCTGTATCTGCGCCGCCCCATTTCGGTTTGCGATTACGATAAGGAAACAATAACCTTAATTTATAAGGTTGTAGGTGAGGGCACAGAGAAAATGGCTAAAATGGTTGCGGGGGACAAGCTCGACCTTTTGGTAGGCCTCGGCAACGGCTTTAACGCTGAGAAAAAATGCCAAAAGCCTTTGGTGATAGGCGGCGGCGTTGGTATTCCTCCCCTTTACGGACTCTGCAAGGAGCTTATTAAATTCGGCAAAAAGCCCACCGTTATTTTAGGCTTTAATACTGCTTCCGAAATATTTTACGAAGAGGTTTTTAAGCTTTTAGGCGCAGAGGTTTATGTTACAACGGTTGACGGCTCCTACGGTACAAAGGGCTTTGTTACCGATGTAATGAAGGATTTGGAATACGACTATTTCTACACCTGCGGTCCTATGCCAATGTTTAGGGCAATAGAGGGTGTTGCCAAGACCTCGGGTCAGTTTAGCTTTGAGGAGCGTATGGGCTGTGGTTTCGGTGCTTGTATGGGCTGTACCTGCAAAACGAAATACGGCAACAAGCGTATCTGTAAGGACGGCCCCGTGCTTGAAAGGGAGGAAATCGTATGGTAAACACTAAAGTAAATCTTTGCGGTGTAGAGCTTGACAATCCGATAATTCCCGCCAGCGGAACTTTCGGCTTCGGATATGAGTTCGCCAGACTTTATGATATCAATGTTTTAGGCTCTCTTTCCTTTAAGGGAACCACCAAAGACCCCCGTTTCGGCAACCCCACGCCCCGCATCGCCGAGTGCGAGAGCGGAATGCTAAACTCCGTAGGTCTTCAAAATCCCGGTGTGGATAAGGTTATTTCCGAGGAGTTGCCCAAGCTTAAAGCCTGCTTTAATAAGCCCGTTATGGCAAATGTAAGCGGTTTTTCTGTGAAGGATTATGTTTATACGGTAGAAAAGCTCGATAGTGAAAGCCAAATAGGTTGGTTTGAAATTAATATTTCCTGCCCGAATGTTCACGGTGGCGGGCTTGCCTTCGGCACAAGTGCAGAAAATGCGGCGGCAGTGACTAAAGCGGTAAAAAAAGTCACAAAAAAACCCGTTATTATTAAGCTTTCACCTAATGTGACCGATATTACCGAGATTGCAAAGGCCTGTGAGGCAGAGGGTGCGGACGGAATTTCCCTTATAAATACACTTCTCGGTATGAAAATCGACCTTAAAACAAAAAAGCCCGTACTTGCCAACAAGGCGGGGGGCTTTTCAGGTCCCGCTATTAAGCCCGTTGCGGTAAGAATGATTTATCAGGTTTATGATGCGGTTAAAATCCCCATAGTCGGAATGGGCGGTGTGGCTACTGCCGAGGATGTTATCGAGCTTATGCTTGCGGGTGCTACCGCCGTAGAGGTGGGAGCGGCTAACCTTGTTGAGCCTTTTGCCTGCAAAAATATAATTGAAGACCTGCCGAGAGTAATGGAAAAATATAAAATCAATAATTTAAGTGATATTATAGGAGGAGCGCACTAATGGGTAAGGATGTTATTATCGCCTGCGATTTTGCTTCAAAGGAAGAATGTTTTAGCTTTCTTGATAAATTCACAGGCAAGAAGCCCTTTGTAAAAATTGGTATGGAGCTTTTTTACGCCGAGGGGCCGCAGATTGTCCGTGAAATTAAGGCGAGGGGACATAAAATATTCCTTGATTTAAAGCTTCACGATATTCCCAATACAGTTAAAAAATCAATGGCGGTTTTGTCCCGTCTTGATGTTGATATGACTAATTTACACGCCGCAGGCACGGTTTCTATGATGGAGGGGGCTTTAGAGGGCTTAACCCGCCCCGACGGAACAAGACCCCTGCTTATAGCCGTAACACAGCTTACCTCCACAGACCAAGAGAGAATGGAAAAGGACCTGCTGATACGGGAGCCTATAGACAAGGTGGTTATGCACTATGCCTCTAATGCCGCAAAGGCGGGGCTTGACGGTGTTGTTTGCTCACCCCTTGAGGCCGAAAAGGTGCATAATACCTGCGGAAAGAGCTTTTTGACCGTTACCCCCGGTGTTCGCTTTGCGGACGGGGATGTGGGCGACCAAAAAAGGGTTATGACCCCCGCAGAGGCTAAGAAAATCGGCAGTGACTATATTGTTGTAGGCAGACCCATAACTGCGGCGGCAGACCCCGTGGCGGCGTATGAAAGATGCGTTGAAGAATTTGTTGATTAATTCGGAATTAGGAATGCGGAATTCGGAATTATAAAGGAGAAGAAAAATGGAAAGCTACAAAAGAGAATTTATTAAGTTTTTAGAGTCGGCGGGGGTACTTAAATTCGGCGATTTCACCGCTAAATCAGGCAGAAAAATCCCCTATTTTATAAATGCGGGAGATATTAAAACAGGTGAGCAGATTAGGAAGTTAGGCGAGTTCTACGCTAAGGCTTATTTTGAAAAGATAGGCAACAAAAAAACCGTACTTTACGGCCCTGCCTATAAGGGTATTCCGATTGCGGTGTCTGTCGCAGTAGCACTTTCCGAAAACGGGCTTGATGTACCCTTCTTTTTTAACCGAAAAGAAGAAAAGGACCACGGCGAGGGGGGCGTTTTCGTAGGCTACAAGCCCACCGAGGGTGAAGAAATCGTAATAGTTGAGGATGTTATCACGGCGGGTACGGCAATTAGAGAGAGTATGTCCATTCTTTCTTCCCTTAAAGACACCAAGGTTGCCGCAACCTTTGTTATGGTTGACCGCAAGGAAAAGGGACAAACCGACAAGTCCGCTATGGCAGAGGTGGGCGAGGAGTTCGGCTTCCCTGTATATTCGGTGGTTGATGTTTACGATATTATCGAGTACTTAGAGGAAGACCCTGAAAATTACGAAAATGTTGACCGAATTAAAAAATATTTAGAAGTAAACGGGGCAAAAGCATAATGAGAAGCTTAATTGATATATCAGAGCTTACTGTTAAGGAGCTTGACAGCCTTATTGCGACTGCTAACGATATTATAGAAAACCCTAAAAAATACAGCGAAAAATGCCGAGGTAAAAAGCTTGCCACCCTCTTTTTCGAGCCCTCCACCAGAACAAGACTTAGCTTTGAGGCGGCTATGTATGAATTAGGCGGCAATGTTTTGGGCTTTAGCGAATCCCAAAGCTCCTCTGCGGCAAAGGGTGAAAGCGTTGCTGATACTGCAAAAACCGTCAGCTGTTATGCCGATATTATAGCTATGCGCCACCCTAAAGAGGGTGCACCCTTAGTGGCTTCTATTAATGCCTCTGTCCCCGTAATTAATGCAGGGGACGGGGGACATAACCACCCCACCCAAACCCTTGCGGATTTGCTCACAATCTACCGTGAAAAGGGCGGGTTTAATAATCTGACCGTCGGTCTTTGCGGTGACCTTAAATTCGGCAGAACGGTTCATTCCCTTATTGCGGCGCTTTCACGCTACACGGGTATTAAGTTTGTGCTGATTTCGCCCACCGAGCTTAAATTGCCCAGCTATGTAAAGGACGGTCTTAAGGATAAGGGTATACCCTATACCGAGACCGACAGCCTTGAAAATTCCCTTAAGGACCTTGACATACTTTATATGACCCGTGTTCAAAGGGAGCGTTTTTTCAACGAGGAAGATTATCTGAGGCTTAAGGACACTTATATCTTAACTCCCGAAAAGCTGAAAAACGCAAATAAAGATATGAAGATACTTCACCCCCTGCCGAGGGTTAATGAGATAAGCGTTGCGGTGGACAGCGACCCCCGTGCCTGCTATTTTAAGCAGGTACTGTACGGCAAATATATGAGAATGGCGTTAATTTTAATGCTTTTGGAGATAGAAGAATGAACATAGATTCAATTAAAAACGGAATTGTTATAGACCATATAACCGCAGGCAAGGGAATGGAGATTTACAAGCTTTTAGGGCTTGACAGCCTTGACTGCTCGGTTGCGCTTATTAAAAATGTAGCAAGCCGTAAAATGGGTAAAAAGGACATTATAAAAATCGACTCCGACTTTGATGTAGATACCGATATTTTAGGCTTTGTAGACCCCGATGTTACGGTTAATATTATCAAGGACGGCAAGACTGCCGAAAAAAAGACTATCGGACTTCCCGAAAGGCTTACAAATGTACTTGTCTGCAAGAATCCTCGCTGTATTTCGGTGACCGAGCAGGAGCTGCCGCAGATTTTCAAATTAACCGATAAAGAACGCCGAGTTTACCGCTGTTTATACTGCGAAACAAAGGCGAAATAAAAGCCTCCCTTGTGCAAAGGGAGGTGGCACGGCTTGCCGTGTCGGAGGGATTGAAATTAAAGCAAAGACATACAATTCAACAGTTGTTTTTCTCAACAATCCCCCAGTTTCGCTGCGCTCAACAGCCCCCTTTAGGCAAGGGGGCCTTTTTTTGTTGAAAAACAGAGAAAATAATCGGGATTTGTCAAAAACTCACATCACATTAAAAAAGCGTCTTATTTTTTTAAATATCGGACATAATTCTCTCATTTTTGCACCTTTAATATCATATAATTCTGTATAGCGGCAATGCCGAATGTATAAAAGGAAAGGTGACAAAAATAATGAACGGTTTTTATCCGGAAGGCTATTTAGGAAGTATAACCGAAAGAGGAAAGGTATTTACCCCAACCCAGCTTGCAGATGCTCAGGCAAGGCAGACTGTGCTTGAGGCTATAGTTACAATGTGCGATGCGGCGCATAATCTTATTGTGGACCTGGGCTGTGTTAAGGGAATTATTCCCAGAGACGAGGGGGCAATAGGTATTTCGGACGGCTCCACAAGGGATATTGCGCTGATTTCCCGTGTCGGCAAGCCCGTCTGCTTTGTTATAACCAAGCTTTGCACAGATGAGAGCGGCAAGCTTTATGCCCTGCTTTCCCGCAAAAGGGCGCAGGAGCTCTGCAAAAATTACTTAATCACCCAGCGTAAAATTGGGGATATAATAGAGGCTAAGGTGACCCACCTTGAGTCCTTCGGGGCTTTTTGCGATATAGGGTGCGGAAATATTGCGCTTTTACCTATTGACGCCATTTCGGTTTCCCGTATTTCCCACCCGTCCGACAGATTTTGCGTGGGGGAGAGCATCAGGGCTATCATAAAAAGCATAGCCGAGGACGGCAAAATCACCCTCTCCCACAAGGAGCTTTTAGGCACTTGGGAGGAAAACGCCGCCCTTTTCTCGGCGGGGCAGACTGTGACGGGGGTTGTAAGGAGTATTGAGGACTACGGCGTTTTTGTGGAATTAACGCCTAATCTTGCGGGGCTTGCAGAGCCGAGAGATGATGTTTTTATCGGTCAAAAGGCCAGCGTTTATATAAAGAGCATAATAAGGGAGAAAATGAAGATTAAGCTTATTATTATTGACAGCTTTGACAGCTCCTATTCACCCGAAATAAAATATTTTTACACGGGCGATTCGCTTGACAGCTGGGACTATTCCCCCGAGGACTGCTGTAAGCGTATTTCTACAAGGTTTTGCGGGTAATAGAGTGTTGCTGATATATTAGATTATAGATTTCAAAAATTCTCCGAATACCGCTTTTGCTATATAGCGTGTGTATTCGGCTTGCGAATAATCCTTTTCGGGATCAAAGCTTTCCTCTACCGTGCCTATCGCAATATAGTATACCAGAGAGCTTTCGGTAAAATGAATATTTATAAGCATTCGTTAGGTTTTGCAGGGTTAAGTTTTACCCAATTTCCCGCTTCTTTTTCTTCGCAGTATTCTGTGGTCAAAAATTCCTTTAACTGCTTAAGTTTATTGTCAGTATAGGTTTTTGAAACCGTGAATTTTTGTGTGCCTTTGATTGGTTTGGACAAAACATATATTTCTTTAATATCGCTGTCTATAAATGAGGTTGCCGCTTCACTTTGGGGAGGAGTTGCAATTACAGGCTCTAATTTGCCGTCAACCTCACGAAGCTCGTAAATGGCAAAAGCAGTAGGTATATTTGCAGGATAGGTTTCTTCAATAGTGCCGTTATATACAACCCTTATTTGCATACCTTCTTTAAGCTCAGACACGGGGTGGGTAGATACCACATTTGTGTTCACGGTTATTTTATCGGAGGATTTACGTTCGTCAGTATCCTCAAACGGCTCGACTAAAACGGAACTTTCGTACACCTCGAGTACGGTTGCGTTAAAGTATGGATTATAGTTTCGATTAAGTTCTGACGAATCGGTTTCATTGTCAACAGGGCTTTCCACTGCCTTTTGCAATTTGTAAAGCCAGCGGATACTCGAACCGTCGGGATTGCGTTTGTTTGCGTTTTCTATATCAAAATATCCGTAACCCAAATAGAAAGTACCGTCATTTTGTTCAAGCAAAAGATACAATTCATTCAGTCCGCCTTCAGAAACAGTCTGTTGCCATGCCCGCTTATTATTCTTTTTTAATTCTTTAAGCGAATATCCTTCCAACCAACCCGTAGCAAAGCGGGAATTAAAATTATCATTATTCAACTCGATTCGTTCTAAGCTGCAAATAGATGTAACATTTCCTCTATCGTCCACTTCCTGTAACGCCATACCGTTTACAAGTCTGTAAGAAGGAGCATCCTCTGCCGCTTGAATATAGGAATACATTCCATCATTGTAAACAAGCTCTGTTGGATTAAATGTATGCACATTAATGCCGTCAACACCCTTTTTGAGTTCAAATTCAATCCAAGCCTTATATTTTGTATCAGAGTTTCCATCTTCAGAAAAAAATGTTTCAAATGTATTGGTGATTATCCTTTGCTCCCGGATACATATGATAGCCGATTGCAATCCACACAGTATCTTGATTAATACGGCAATCTTCCCATTTGTCACCGATTTTCTGATAAATATGAAATTCTGCTCCGTAAGTTAGATTCTTAATAGTACGGTTTTTATATCTTATCGTTAAATACGGATCGGGAGCAGATGTCTCAATATTAACAATTTCAAGAGACAGTCCATTAAGCTCAGAACCGTAATTTTGGTTTGCAATATTACTTAAATCGTTACTTTTTGGATTGGTTAGAAAGCCTACCGCAACAGCAATGCTCGCGATAATAGCGACAATAACAACCCAAAAAGCGGGCTTTTTGTAATTAAGCACCGATTTTATTCTGCTTTTAACCCCGACCTCACCGAAGGCTAAGGGACAGGCGGCTACTGTTCTTCTTGGTAGACTGCAATTAATAAGTGCCTCGGAATAGGGCTTTTTTGCCTGCTCGCCGAGCTCTTTAATAACCCTTTCGTCACAGGCAAGCTCGATATCCCTGCAAAGCAGAATGTAGGCTATCCATATAACGGGATTGAACCAATATACCGTAAGAAGTAAAAAGCCCAGCGGTTTTATCAGGTGGTCGCGGCGTTTAAGGTGCGCCCGTTCGTGGGCTATAACATACTCTGCGTCCTGCTTATCTATATCTGACGGAAGATAAATTTTCGGACGGAATACACCCAGTATAAAGGGAGCAGAAATTCTATCGCATACATAAATATTTCCGTCCTGCCGCACGCCCTCGCGAACCTGCCTGTAAATGCGTATATAGCTTACTACGGCATAAATAAGCATAGCGGCAATGCCGACAAGCCATATTACTGAAAGAACGCCCATCACCGTCATACCGTTTCCGGCGGGCACCGTAACACCCTCAATATATCTATCGTCCAAATAACCGTTTACGCGGCTGTCAATCGCGGAAAGTCCTGTGTCAATATTAAAATCAGATCCCGTAAGCACCGCTTCGGGAACGGTTTCGGCGCTTGGAATAAGGCTTAAAACGCTTTCAAAGGAAAAGGGGCATACAAGCCTTATCCCCACAAGCGCCCACAGAAAAACCGTAATCGCCTTGGGGGCTTTTTTAAGCAAGGTTCTTAGAATAACAACGGCTAAAACAAGCCAACTTGCGGTAACGCTCATATTAAAAAGCTCTAAAAACAAGGCTTCCATTATTCTTCCTCCTCATATTCGTCTATCATACGGCGAAGCTCGGCTATTTCCTTATCGGTTAAGCCCTTGCGTGCGGTAAAGGCGGCAAGAAATGCGGGCAGAGAGCCGTTAAAGGTCTCTTCAACAAATCTTTCACTTTGAACAGAGTAAAATTCCTCCCTTGAAACAAGCGAGGTGACCGTTCCGCCGTTATTTACAAAAATGCCCTTATCGCACAGCCGTTTTAAAACGGTGTAGGTCGTGGATTTTTTCCACTTAAGCTGTTGCTCGCTCAGTCTTGCAAGCTCTGTAGAGGATATAGGCTCGTTCTGCCAGATAATATCGGCAAAGCGGGCTTCAACCGTACCCATTTGACATTCACGCATTATATTTCCCTCCTTGGTCTACACCTTGTAGTCTAATTATAGTCTACACTATGTAGACCTATTTGTCAAGCCAAATTTTACCGAAATGTTTAAACAACAGCGCACAAATGTTCTTTTTTGGTTGAATTACTAAAATAAGTTTGGTATAATATATGTATATGTGTCGGGGCGGTGAGAAAATGGGCAGGGCAGAGGATATTATAAAAAGTGTTTTATCGGATAAAAAGCTTGAAAAGGTTTACCGTGACGAGCCGCTTATTTTTACCGCCTCGCAGATGAAGAGCTACACCCCGCCGGAATATGCCGCTATGCAGAGAATAGCTATAGAGAGAAAAGGAATATTTATGCCCTCGGCACAGATATTTTATAAGCAGGGCAAATTTATGGAAGAATTCTGCGACAGCTTCGACCGCCCTGTAAGCTCTAACCGTCATTTTCCGACCTACCGTGATTTAACCCTCACCCAGCTGAGAACTTATTTTTCGTGGAGGACGGGTGTCCATAAGGGAGAAATAAAAGAAACCTCGCTTACCTATGCCTTTCTGTATATTTATGAGCTTTTAAACCTTATCGGCGCAAAAAATGCGGAGGACGGGTTTTTAAAGCTAAGGGATTTTTCGGAAAAGTACTCCCGGCTTGATATGCGAATAAAGCCCTATGCCGACCTTTGGCTTACCGATTTTGCGGCGTATTACGGCATACCGCAGAATCTTACCGAAGACCTTTGCGGGCTTAAAAATGACAGTGCGCTGATGAAATTAATGAATTACAAAAACGAAGCTTATGAGAGTGTGCTTGAAGCTATTGACTGCTTTTCTTCATACCAACTCGGAAATTCGGCATTTTATAAAAAGCACCCGCAAGAGACCGCCGAAACGGTTTACAGGCTCTTTTGCTGCCTTGCGGAATATTACGGAAACAAAGAGGGCGGCGATATTTTTATCCGCCTTTTCGCACGGCCTTTGCGGGAAAGGTATCTTATGTTTCGCTCGGCAGTATTTTTCGAGCCGAAGCCCCATCCTGACTGTGAATATAAGGTAAGTGATATATTCAGCTACAGCTGTAAAAACGGCGAATGGACCGTCACTCGGTTTTTCCCGATTAAGGATAAGGCGGGCAAAATCGGGGAGCTGCTAAAGGCGACCGATTATTATTTGAGAAAAAGGTACGGTCATAGGTCTTCCCTTAAAAAGCCTGAGCTTTCATCACTTTTTGAGGAAATGATTAAAAAGGCGGTAAATGAACAGTACAGGGAAAGCTTAGAGCGGAAAAAACCGGTTATAAGCATAGATGTTTCGAAGCTGCAGGAAATACGCAACACGGCGGAAGTTACAAGGGACAAGCTTATTGTAGACGAGGAAGAAACCGAAGAGCCTGTTACTCCCGCAGCACCTATAGAGGAGCCGCAGGAGAGCGGAACGCTTAAATCACCTTTAAAGGAAATAACGGTTGCTCTTTTAAAGGGCGAAAATGCCGAGACTGTTGCCCGCAAAAACGGCATAATGCTGTCTGTGGCGGTTGAGGAAATAAACGAAACCTTATTTGACGATTTCGGCGATACCGTCATAGAATTTAACGGCGACACACCGATAATAATAGAGGACTACGAAAACGAGCTGAAAGGAATGTTTAATATATGAAGATACCCAAAAGGATTGCCTCGGCGGTAATTAATTCCCTGAAGGGCGGCGTTGTGCCGAGAATAGGACTGCCTTACATTACGGTGGGCAGAGAAACCGAGATTGACGCCTTTCTGCACGATATAGGCATAATCGAGGAGGGGGGCGCCTCCTTCCGTTTTATCGTGGGCAAATACGGCAGCGGAAAAAGCTTTCTTTTGCAGACCGTCCGCAATTACGCTATGGATAAGGGCCTTGCGGTTGCCGATGCCGATTTGTCCCCCGAACGGCGGCTTCAGGGCACAAAGGGTCAGGGACTTGCGACCTATAAGGAGCTTATCCGCAATCTGTCGGTTAAAACAAGACCCGAGGGCGGTGCCCTTACCCTTATTCTTGACCGCTGGATAAGCGGCGTTCAGCGTGACGCTATGAACGAAAATGACCTTCCTTTTGAAGACCCCGCACTTAAAACTGCTACCGAAAAGAAGATTTCCGAGGTTATCTCTTCTTTAAACGAGATGGTGCACGGCTTTGACTTTGCCAGGCTTCTCACCCTTTATTACAGGGCGTATACAGAGTGTGACGATGAGCTTAAGGCTAAGGTTGTAAAATGGTTTCGCGGCGAGTACTCCACCAAAACCGAGGCAAAGGCGGAGTTAGGGGTAAATATAATTATTACAGACGACGACTGGTACGAATATATCAAGCTTTTTGCGGTCTTCCTTAAAAAGGCGGGCTACGGCGGATTGCTGATATTAATAGACGAGCTTGTCAACATCTACAAAATCCCCAACAGCATTACAAGACAGTACAATTACGAAAAAATCCTTACAATGTATAACGATACCCTGCAGGGTAAGGCACAGTATTTAGGCATTATAATGAGCGGCACTCCCCAGTGCGTTGAGGACACCCGCCGAGGGGTTTACAGCTACGAGGCATTAAAGTCCCGCCTTACCGAGGGCCGTTTCGGCAAGGGTGAGGTTAAGGATATGTTAGCTCCGGTTATAAAGCTTTCGCCCCTTACCTATGAGGAAATGCTGGTGCTTATAGAAAAGCTTGCCGATATACATTCACAGCTGTTTGACTACTGCCCGAGGCTAACCGAGGAAGACTACATCACCTTTATTAAAACCGAGTTTTCAAGAATAGGCGCAGACAAGGCGATAACCCCCCGTGAGGTGATACGGGATTTTATCGAGCTTTTAAATATAATTTTCCAAAATCCCGATATTAATGTAGAGGAGCTTTTAAGCTCGGGCGAGTTTGGGTTTGCGGCACCTGCCTGTAATGAAGAAATAAACGAAGAATTTGCGGAGTTTGAGATTTAGAAATGGATATTTTTAACCGATACGCATCCTTTGTTCAGGATTATATTTACCGCAACGGCTGGGAGAGCTTAAGGGCTATACAGGTTGCGGCGGGAGACGCAATTTTTAATACCGATGAAAATGTGCTGCTCTGCGCCTCTACCGCCTCAGGAAAGACCGAGGCGGCCTTCTTTCCGATAATCACCCTCTTTTCGGAAGACCCGCCGACCTCTGTGGGAGCGCTGTATATAGGCCCGCTTAAAGCCCTTATAAACGACCAGTTCTTGCGCTTAAACGAGCTTTGCAATGATGCTCATATACCCGTTTGGCATTGGCACGGCGATGTTTCGCAGTCACACAAGGCAAAGCTTTTGAAAAATCCGTCGGGAATATTGCAGATAACCCCCGAATCCTTAGAGGCGCTCTTACTTCGCAAGCACGCCTTTATACCAAAGCTGTTCGGGGATTTGCGGTTTATTGTAATAGACGAGGTACACTCCCTTATGCGGGGCGACCGAGGGGGACAGACCCTGTGCCTTATTGAAAGGCTGTCTCGGATAGCTATGGTTAATCCCCGAAGAATAGGGCTTTCCGCAACTATAGGCGACCCTGTGGGTACAGGTGAATTTTTGGCGGCGGGAACGGGCAAGGGTACGATAATCCCTAAAATTGAAAGCAAGGGCATAAAGTGGCGGCTTTCTATGGAGCATTTTTTTACCACACCCGGAAGCGAGTCGGGTGAAGACCGAAACGCCCCCGCCCTGCCCGTGCTTGATATGAAAACCGACACCGCACCCGAAAATTCCGACCCGGGCTTCGGCTATATTTTTGAGCATACAAGGGGCAAAAAGTGCCTTGTATTCGTAAATTCAAGGGAGGAGTGTGAGGCGGTCACCACTACTTTGCGCGGCTACTGCGAGGCTCGTCACGAGCCCGACCGCTTTCTTATACATCACGGCAATCTCTCAGCCTCCTTTCGGGAGACCGCCGAGGCGGTTATGAAGGACGATGAGCAGAATATGACCACCGTCACCACCGCCACCTTGGAATTAGGTATTGATATAGGAAGACTGGAACGAGCCTTTCAGGTAAACGCCCCCTTTACGGTTTCCTCATTTTTACAGCGAATGGGGCGTACGGGCAGACGGGACCTGCCGCCCGAAATGTGGTTTGTAATGCGGGAGGAACAGCCCGAGGCACGGGCACTCCTACCCGAAACAATGCCCTGGGAGCTCTTGCAGGGCATAGCCCTTGTTCAGCTTTATATTGAAGAACGGTTTGTCGAGCCGCCTAAAACCGACCGACTGCCCTTCAGCCTATTGTACCACCAAACAATGGCTACCTTGGCATCCTCAGGCGAGCTTACCCCCGCCACCCTTGCCTCTAAGGTGCTGTCCTTAAGCTATTTTCGCCGTATTTCTAAGGAAGATTATAAAATTCTTCTTCGCCACTTAATAGAAACCGAGCAGATAGAGCGCACCGAGGAGGGCGGGCTGATTGTGGGGCTTTCGGGGGAAAGGCAGACCAATTCCTTTAAGTTTTACGCTGTTTTTAAAGAAAACGAGGAATATACGGTAAGGAGCGAATCTGAGGAATTAGGCACAATAGTTATGCCGCCGCCCGTGGGCGAGAAAATTGCTATTGCGGGTCATGTCTGGATTGTGGAGGAGGTTGACCACAAGCGCCACCTTGTCTACTGTACTAAGGTGAGGGGAAAGGTTCCCGCATATTTCGGGCAATGCCCGGGAGACATTAACACCCGTGTGCTTGAACGGATGCGGGACGCTTTAAGCGAAGATACAAGCTACCCCTATTTAATGAAAAACGCAGTGGCGAGGCTCGGTGAAGCAAGGAGCGCCGCACGGCTTTCGGGAATTACAAACGAGCCGCTTATTAACTTAGGCGGGGATATGTGGTGTCTTTTCCCGTGGCTCGGCAGTTATGCCTTTTTGGCGACCGAGCGGTTTTTAAAGCTTAAATGTGCCGAAAAATTAGGGATTTCCGCCCTCGACTCCGCAAGGCCTTATTTTATCGAGTTTAAAATGAAAGCTACAAAAGAGGAATTTTTCAAGGTGCTTGCCGAAACGGCAAAGCAACCCCTTGAGCCCTTGGAGCTTGTTTACCCCGGCGAAGTGCCGCTTTTTGAAAAATATGACGAATTTGTCCCGTCCGAGCTTATAAAAAAGGGCTTTGCTTACGGAATTTTGGATATTAAGGGAATGAAAAACCGAATTTCTCAGTGGGACAGGCAATTTAACACCTTTTAAAAACTTTTTTGCTTTAAAGTGTTGACAAATATTTCAAAGGGTGATATAATAACTGAAAATCAAATAAAAACGCAATGATGCGGAGCAGTAAGCGTTTAATTTCGTCTTACAGAGAGATGCCGGTTGGTGCAAGGCATTGAGGAAGAAATGCCGAACTCACCGCGGAGCGGCTGCCCGAAATCATATGAAAGTAGTAGCAGACGGGAACTCCCGTAACAGAGTTAAGATGTATTAGGCATCTGAGTGCACCGCCCGAATTACGGTGGGTGAAAAAGAGTGGTACCGCGGAAGAATAGGATTTTGTAATTTGACGCTTTCGTCTCTTTTCGTTATCAGCGGATAGCAAAGAGGCGAGGGCGCTTTTTGTATAGGTTTAACAGGAGGTTATCTTTTTATGAACTCAGAAAAAATGACAGGCGCACGCATTGTCATTGAAACCCTTATAGAGCAGGGTGTTACCGATGTTTTTGGTTACCCCGGCGGTCAGGTACTTAATATTTATGACGAGCTTTATAAGGCAAGCGATAGGCTTAATCATTATCTTGCCGCCCATGAGCAGGGTGCTTCCCATGCGGCGGACGGTTATTCCCGTGTTACGGGCAAGGTGGGCGTTGTAATTGCAACTTCAGGCCCGGGGGCTACAAACCTTGTAACGGGTATCGCCACCGCAATGCTTGATTCAATACCTATGGTTGCAATAACGGGTAATGTCCCCACCACTCTTATAGGTAAGGATAGCTTTCAGGAAATTAATATTACGGGTATAACACTTCCAATTACAAAGCACAACTATTTTGTAAGCGATGTAACCGAGCTTGCGGATACTATAAGAGAGGCTTTCCAGATTGCAAAGTCGGGCAGACCCGGACCCGTGCTTATAGATATTCCTAAGGATGTTCAGATAGCCCAGTGCGAGTTTGAAAGCAAGGGTGTTGTTCCCTTTGCCGAGCAGGGGAAAGCTTCTGAAAGCGATATTGACCGTGCGGTAGAGCTTATAAATAAGGCAAAAAGACCCTACATATATATAGGCGGCGGTGCCGCAGGCGAGGGCATGACAAACGATATTAAGGCGCTTGCCGAAAAGATTGACGGCTATATCGGCTGTACCTTTATGGGGCTTTCGGCTCTGCCCAATTCTTATGATAGATTCCTTGGTATGCAGGGTATGCACGGCAAGTACGCTTCCTCTATGGCGAATAAGGAAGCTGACCTTATAATCGGAGTCGGCGTCCGCTTTAGCGACAGGGCGACGGGGAATACCGCCAAATACTGCAAAAACGCCAAAATCATTCAGCTTGATACCGACCTTTCGGAAATCAATAAAAACATCAAGGTTGATGTGGGTATAATAGGGGACATAGTAGACTCCCTTTCAAGAATACTCAAAAAATGCGAAAAGCAAAGCCACCCCGAATGGAATGACGAGGTTAATGCTCTTAAAGCAAAGGGCAAGGAAATAAGCGATAAAAACGAGGCGGCGGACGAATATGCCCTTACCCCTAAAAAGATGTTCGACATTATAAATGCTGTTAAGGACGAAAACACCGTTATTGCTACAGATGTTGGTCAGCACCAGATGTGGGCGGCACAGTATACCGATTTTGAGAGAACCCGCCGTTTCGCTTCAAGCGGAGGACTTGGCACTATGGGTTACGGCTTGGGTGCGGCGATAGGCGCTCAGATAGCGTCGGGGGACCGCACGGTGCTTATAACAGGGGACGGAAGCTTTGGAATGAACCTAAACGAGCTTGCAACCGCCGTTACATATAATACCCCCGTTGCTATAGTTATTATGGATAACGGAGTGCTGGGAATGGTTCGCCAATGGCAGACCCTTTTCTACGGCAAGCGTTATTCAAACACGGTGCTTGGCAGAAAGACCGATTTTGTAAAGCTTGCGGATGCTTTCGGTTTGCCGGGTGAGCTTGTGGCCACCCCCGAGGAGTTCGAGGCCGCTTTCAAGCGGGCTATGACCCATAACGGGCCCTACCTTATAGATGCGGTTATCGGCAAGGACGAATTTGTACTTCCTATGCTGCCCCCCGGCGGCTCTATTGAAGATATGATTACTTCAAAGGAGGAGGCGAGCAAATGAAAAGATTTGTAATTGCGGCTCTGGTAGAAAACAAATACGGCGTGCTGACAAGGGTTTCGGGTCTCTTTATGAGAAAGGGCTTTAACATTGACTCTTTGACGGTTGGCGAAACCGATAATCCCGAGTTTTCCCGAATTACCGTCACCTTAAAGGGGGACGATTACGCAAGGGAACAGCTTATTAACCAGCTTAAGAAACTTCACAATGTAAAAAATGTTAAGCTTCTCGACGAGGAGCAGACGGTTGAAAGAGAGCTTATGCTTGTAAAGGTTAAAAATTCCCCCGAGAACCGAAGCGAGGTAATGGCGGCTTCCGAAATTTACAGAGCCAAGGTTATCGACTACAACCCCGAGACCCTCTGCGTTGAGGTTACGGGAGAGCCTTCAAAAATCAACGCCTTTATTAATGTAATGCAACCTCTCGGTATAATCGAACTTTGCAGAACCGGCGTTGTCGCCCTTGAAAGAGGACGCAGTATCGTTTAATAAAAAAATTATATATTATTTCAAAGGAGTAATTTATTATGCAGAAAATTTATTATCAACAGGATTGTAATTTAGCTAAGCTTAACGGCAAAACCGTTGCAATTATCGGCTACGGCTCACAGGGTCACGCCCACGCTTTAAACCTTAAGGATTCGGGTGTAGATGTAATCGTAGGTCTTTATAAGGGCTCTAAGAGCTGGGCAAAGGCTGAGTCTCAGGGTCTTACGGTTATGACCGCCGCCGAAGCCGCTGCAAAGGCAGATATTATTATGATTCTTATAAACGATGAAAAGCAGGCAAAGCTTTATAAGGAGAGCATTGAGCCCAACCTTACTGAGGGTAAGACCCTTGCTTTCGCCCACGGCTTTAACATTCATTTCGGCTGCATTAAGCCGCCCAAGAATGTAAATGTTATTATGATAGCTCCTAAGGGCCCCGGCCACACCGTTCGCAGTGAGTATCAGGTAGGCAAGGGTGTTCCCTGCCTTGTAGCGGTTGAGCAGGACGCAACCGGCGACGCACTTGAAATCGGCCTTGCCTATGCACTTGGTATCGGCGGTGCCCGTGCAGGTGTGCTTGAGACCACCTTCCGCACCGAGACCGAGACCGATTTGTTCGGCGAGCAGGCGGTTCTCTGCGGCGGCGTTTGCGCCCTTATGCAGGCTGGCTTTGAGACCCTTGTTGAGGCAGGCTATGACCCCAGAAACGCTTACTTCGAGTGCATTCACGAAATGAAGCTTATAGTCGACCTTATTTACCAGAGCGGCTTTGAGGGTATGCGCTACTCCATTTCCAACACCGCTGAATACGGCGACTATATCACAGGCCCTAAGATTATCACCGAGGACACTAAGAAGGCTATGAAGAAGATACTTTCTGACATTCAGGACGGTACCTTTGCTAAGGACTTCTTACTTGATATGTCCGACGCAGGCTCACAGGTACACTTTAACGCTATGAGAAAGCTTGCCGCAGAGCATCCCTCTGAGCAGGTCGGTAAGGAGATAAGAAAGCTTTACAGCTGGAGCGACGAGGATAAGCTCATCAATAACTAATTGAGGTAAGCGTATGGTTAAGGATAGAATAGTTGACGGGGCGCACAACGCTCCCCACCGCAGTCTCTACCACGCCTTGGGACTTACAAAGGAGGAGCAGGCAAGACCCCTTATAGGTATTGTCAGCTCCTATAACGAGATTGTTCCCGGGCATATGAACCTTGACAAAATCGTTGAGGCGGTAAAAATCGGGGTTGCAATGGCGGGGGGAACGCCTATAGTATTCCCCGCAATCGCCGTTTGCGACGGTATTGCAATGGGTCATACGGGAATGAAGTACTCCCTTATCACCCGTGATTTAATCGCCGATTCCACCGAGGCTATGGTATTGGCCCACGGCTTTGACGGGCTTGTTATGGTGCCCAACTGCGATAAGAATGTGCCGGGTCTTTTAATGGCGGCGGCAAGGGTTAATATCCCAACCGTTTTCGTAAGCGGCGGACCTATGCTTGCGGGCAGGGTTGACGGCAAAAAGACAAGCCTTTCAAGTATGTTTGAGGCGGTAGGCTCTTACAAAGCGGGCAAGATTGACGAAGCACAGCTTTGCGTGTGCGAGGAAAATACCTGCCCCACCTGCGGCTCCTGCTCGGGAATGTATACCGCAAACTCTATGAACTGCTTGACCGAGGTTTTAGGTATGGGACTAAAGGGCAACGGCACAATCCCCGCAGTTTATTCCGCAAGAATTGAGCTTGCCAAGCATGCGGGTATGAAGGTAATGGAGCTTGTAGAGAAGAACATTCGCCCAAGGGACATTATGACCGAAAAGGCTATCAAAAATGCCCTTACTGCCGATATGGCGCTGGGCTGTTCCACAAACAGTATGCTTCATCTGCCCGCAATCGCCAACGAGTGCGGTGTGGAGTTTAACCTTGATATGGCAAACGAGATAAGCGAAAAAACCCCCAACCTCTGCCATTTAGCCCCTGCGGGCCGCACCTATATGGAGGACCTTAACGAGGCGGGCGGAGTTTACGCAGTGCTTAAGGAACTTACTAAATTAGGACTTCTTGACACAAGCGTTATGACCTGCACAGGCAAGACTTTAGGCGAGAATATTGAAAATGCCGTAAATAAAGATACCGAGACTATCCGCACGGTGGAAAACCCCTATTCAAAAACAGGCGGCATTGCAGTACTCAGAGGTAATATTGCGCCCGACGGCTGTGTTGTAAAGCGCAGTGCGGTTGCTCCCGAAATGCTGGTTCACGAAGGCCCTGCAAAGGTTTACGACAGCGAGGAAGAGGCAATAGCCGCTATATATGCAGGCAGGATAGAAAAGGGCGATGTTGTGGTTATCCGCTATGAGGGCCCTGCGGGAGGCCCGGGTATGAGGGAAATGCTCTCTCCCACCTCTGCTATTGCGGGAATGGGGCTAGATAAAGATGTTGCCCTTATTACAGACGGCCGTTTTTCGGGCGCTACAAGGGGAGCAAGCATCGGCCACATTTCACCTGAGGCTGTAAGCGGCGGAATAATCGCCTATGTAAAGGACGGGGACATTATTTCAATCAATATCCCCGAGTACTCAATTGAATTAAAGGTTTCGGACGAGGAAATAGAAAAACGCAAAAAGACAATGGAAATCAAGCGCAAAACCGACATCGGCGGTGCCCTTGCAAGATATGCAAGTCAGGTAAGCTCTGCCGATAAGGGCGCAGTAATTAACAAATTCAAGGGATAAGGTGTAAACAATGACCGAACAGGAGGCAAAAAGACTGGCGTGCGAGCTTTCGGCTCTAAGCGTATTCAGGGGAATATTAAAATATGATACAATGAGTGCGTTTATCGGGCTTTTAAGCAGTGACGGTGGGACTTTTGAAAAGCTTAAGCTGTTCGGCGAGTTTGTTTATTCCATCTCTGACGACAATTATTGTTTTTCGGATTTTCTGTGCCGCTCTGTCTTTTCGGACGAAAACAGATACATAATCTCGGCGGCACAGAAAACCGAAATTCCCCAAATACTTCAGCAAAATGCAAAAAAAGAGCTTGAAATTTTTTCAAGACTTACCGAGCTTGACGCAAATGACCTTTGCGGAAGCTTAGAATTTGACGGATATATTCCGCAGTTTAACAATATTAAAACCGATTTTGTAAAGCTATACGAAGAAAGACTAAATAATGTTGACAAATATGGCTACGGCATTTTTGCCACGGCTAAAATGTTTAGAGTTTCGGGTGAAGAAATAATACCCGTAAAATCGGCTGACAGCACCTCCCTTAACGAATTTGTAGGCTATGAGGAGGAGCGTAAGAGGGTATTTGAAAACACCCGAGCTTTATGCGAGGGCAGACCCGCCGCAAACACCCTTTTGTGCGGGGACGCGGGAACAGGCAAATCCTCAACAGTAAAGGCCTGCGCCAACTACTTTGCGGATTACGGGGTAAGGCTTATTGAGCTTAGAAAGGACCAGCTTTTAAGCCTTTCCTACATAATGGGGCGCATAGCCGATAATCCCCTTAAATTTATAATTTTTATAGACGATTTATCCTTTAACAAGAATGACGACAGCTTCAGTATGCTTAAAGCCGCCCTTGAGGGCTCGGCTTCTGCAAAGGCGGATAACGCCGTTATTTACGCCACAAGCAACCGCCGTCACATAGTTAAGGAAAGCTTTTCGGATAGAGAAGGCAGTGACGATATTCACCATAACGATACTGTTCAGGAGCTGATGTCCCTATCCGACCGATTCGGACTTACCGTTTATTTTGAAAAGCCTAACAAGGCGCTTTATCTTGAGATTATCCACTCTCTTGCCAGGAAGAACGAAATTAAGCTTGATTTAAAGGAGCTTGATATTAAGGCGGAGGCCTTTGCCCTAAGCCGAGGCAGCCGTTCCCCCCGTGCGGCAGAGCAGTTTATAAATAGCTTATTGTGAGGTAAAAACAATGGAAGAACTAACCCTTGATAATGTGTATAAAGCAAGGTTTGCCCTAAAGGATGTGGCAATACAGACCGACATTTTGTATGCGCCGAAGTTGGCTAAGGGCACCGAGCTTTACTTAAAAACCGAAAATTTGCAGATAACAGGCTCCTTTAAGGTGCGGGGCGCTTACTACAAAATGTCAAAGCTAAGCATTGATGAAAAAAAGAGGGGAGTAATAGCCTGCTCGGCGGGAAACCATGCCCAGGGCGTGGCCCTTGCCGCACAGAAAAACGGCATTAAGGCGGTTATCTGTTTACCTGATACCGCCCCCATTTCCAAGGTAGAGGCAACCAAAAGCTACGGAGCTGAAGTTTGCTTAGTTGAGGGTGTTTATGATGACGCATATCAAAAGGCATTAGAACTTCGTGACGAAAAGGGCTACACCTTTATTCACCCCTTTAATGACCCCGATGTAATAGCGGGTCAAGGAACTATCGCCTTAGAGCTTGCGGAGCAGTTACCCGATATGGACGCAGTGATAGTGCCTATCGGCGGCGGCGGGCTTATCTCGGGTGTTGCTTATACCATAAAGAGCCTCAACCCCAACATTAAGGTGTACGGCGTTCAGGCTTCGGGCGCACCCTCAATGCTTAACTCCATTCACGATGAGCATATAGAAAGGCTTGATTCGGTATCCACCATAGCCGACGGTATTGCGGTTAAGGAGCCGGGCACCCTTACATATGATATTTGCTCAAAATATGTTGATGAAATCGTAACGGTTACAGATGATGAAATCTCTGCGGCAATTTTAGCCCTTATGGAACAGCACAAGCTTGTAACCGAGGGTGCGGGAGCTGTTGCGGTTGCGGCGGCGATGTTCGGTAAGGTTGACCTCAAGGGCAAAAAGACCGTATGCCTGCTTTCGGGCGGAAATATCGATGTTACTATTCTTTCCCGTGTAATCACAAGAGGACTGTTAATGTCCGGCAGGCATTGTCAGCTTATGATAGAGCTTGTTGACAAGCCGGGTCAGCTTATGACCGTTTCCCGCATTGTAGCAGAGCAGGGGGGTAATGTTATCTCGGTGCATCACGAACATTCAAACGAGGGCTCCCATGTAAACGGCTGTTATTTAAGGCTTACCCTTGAAACCAGAAACTTTGAGCATATTGAACAGATAAAGAAGGCTTTAGCCGCCGAAGGCTTAAAGCTTATACAACCGTAAAAAGTTTTAAAGGAGTAATTAGATATGATTAATAAAATTTCTACCGATAAAGCCCCTAAGGCAATAGGCCCCTATTCACAGGCAGTTTTGTGCGGTGGTATGCTTTACACCTCGGGGCAGATAGCTTTGTCCCCTGAAAGCGGAGAGCTTGTAGGAGAGAATATAGCCCAGCAGACCGAGCAGATTATGAAAAACCTTTCTGCCGTATTAGAGGCGGCGGGCACAAGCTTCCAAAATGTTATTAAAACCACCTGCTTTTTAGCTGATATTGCCGATTTCGCCGCTTTTAACGAGGTTTACGGCAAATATATCACCTCTGCCCCCGCACGCAGCTGTGTAGCGGTAAAATCCCTACCCAAAGGCGCACTTGCCGAGGTTGAAGTAATAGCGAAGGTGTAGGAGCAAAAAAATGCAGAATATAAACAAATACACCCGCCAGTTTTTCCCCGTCAAAAACCCCACGAGGAAATGGGCGGATAAGACATACATAGACAAAGCACCCACATGGTGCTCGGTAGATTTAAGAGACGGTAACCAGTCCCTTATTATTCCTATGAGCCTTCAAGAAAAGCTTGAATTTTTCAAGCTCTTAGTTAAGGTCGGCTTTAAGGAAATTGAGGTGGGCTTTCCCGCCGCCAGCGAGACCGAGTACACCTTTTTGCGCACCTTGATTGATAATAATATGATTCCCGACGATGTGACCGTTCAGGTACTTACTCAAAGCCGTGAGCATATTATCCGTAAAACCTTTGAGGCGCTAAAGGGCTGCAAAAACGCTGTTGTGCATCTTTATAATTCCACTTCATTGGCTCAGCGTGAGCAGGTTTTCAGAAAATCTAAGGAAGAGATTAAGAAAATCGCAACCGACGGGGCGGAGCTTTTCAATAAAATAGCCGCCGAAACGGGGGCAAGCTTCCGCTATGAATATTCCCCCGAATCCTTTACGGGAACAGAGCCTGAATATGCTTTAGAGGTCTGCAATGCGGTGCTTGATGTCTGGAAACCCACACCCGACCGTAAGGCTATTATAAATTTGCCTGTAACGGTAGAGCTTTCATCGCCCCATGTTTATGCAGATCAGGTTGAGTATATCTGCGATAACCTTAAATACCGTGATGCGGTTGAGGTTTCCTTGCACCCCCATAATGACCGTGGCTGTGCCGTGGCGGACTGTGAGTTAGGTCTGCTTGCGGGAGCGGACAGGATTGAGGGCACCCTCTTTGGCAACGGCGAGCGCACAGGTAATGCGGATATTGTAACATTGGCACTTAATATGTATGCTCAGGGTGTTGACCCCGAGCTTGACCTTTCAAATATGCCCGAAATCGCCGAGCTTTACGAAAGGGTTACCCGTATGCATGTATACGACCGTCAGCCCTATGCGGGCAAGCTGGTATTTGCGGCTTTTTCAGGTTCCCATCAGGACGCTATCGCAAAGGGTATGAAGTGGCGAGAAGAGAAGAACTGCGATACTTGGACAGTTCCCTACCTTCCTATCGACCCCAGCGATGTGGGCAGAGAGTACGAGACCGATGTTATCCGCATAAATTCCCAGTCTGGCAAGGGCGGTATAGGCTATCTGCTTGAGCATAACTTCGGCTATGTATTGCCTACAGGTATGCGTGAAGAGGTGGGCTATACCGTAAAGAGCGTTTCCGACCACGCCCATGCCGAGCTTTCGCCAAACGAGGTACTGGATGTATTTACAGATAATTATGTTAATATCAACAGCTGTATTAAGCTTGTGGATTATCACTTTGTCCGCACTCCCGAGATTAATGTTACCTTAACGGTGGAAATCGACGGCGAGGAAAAGGAGCTTAAGGCTACAGGTAACGGCCGCCTTGATGCGGTAAGCAACGCGGTTAAAAAGCAGTTAGGCATTGAGTTCTCCGAGCTTACCTATGAGGAACACGCCCTTACAAAAGGCTCCTCTTCACAGGCTATAACCTATGTAAGCATAACAAAGCCTGACGGCAAAAAGGTTTGGGGAGCGGGCATTCACGACGATATTATCGCTTCGTCGATTAATGCCTTGTTCTCGGCAATTAACCGTAGCTTAGAGGAGAAATAATTTATGGGAATGACATTAACTCAAAAGATTTTAGCTAATCATGCGGGGCTTGAAAATGTAACTGCGGGTCAGCTTATAAGCGCAAAGCTTGATATTGTTTTAGGCAACGATATTACCACCCCCGTTGCGGTAAATGAGTTTAAAAAGGCGGGTTTTGACAAGGTGTTTGATAAGGACAGGATTGCTATAGTCCTTGACCACTTTGTACCGAATAAGGATATTAAGGCGGCCCAGCAGTCCAAAACCTGCCGTGAGTTCGCTTGCGGACATTGCGTAAGCCATTTTTACGATGTTGGCAAAATGGGTATTGAACACGCCCTTTTGCCCGAGCAGGGTGTCGTCACCGCAGGTGACTGCATAATCGGTGCGGACAGTCACACCTGCACCTACGGCGCTTTGGGCGCATTCTCAACGGGTGTAGGCTCAACCGATATGGCGGCGGGAATGGCAACGGGCAAGGCTTGGTTTAAGGTGCCCTCCGCTATAAAATTCAACCTTACGGGAAGACTTCCCGAAAATTGCAGCGGTAAGGATGTAATTCTTACAATAATAGGTATGATAGGCGTTGACGGTGCTCTTTATAAGAGTATGGAGTTTGTGGGCGACGGCGCCCACACCCTCTCTATGGATGACCGCCTGTGCATCTGCAATATGGCGATTGAGGCGGGGGCTAAAAACGGCATTTTCGCTGTTGATGATGTGACCCTTAATTACCTTGAGGGCAGAAGCGAAAGAAAGCCCGTTATCTTTGAGGCTGACGATGATGCCGAGTACGAAAAGGTAATTGATATTGATTTATCCAAAATCGTTCCGACCGTAGCCTGTCCCCATCTTCCCGAAAACACAAAGCCCGCAAAGGAGCTTTCCGATATTAAGATTGATCAGGTTGTTATCGGCAGCTGTACTAACGGCAGAATGGAAGATATGGAGACTGCTTTTGCCGTTCTTAACGGAAACAAGGTTGCAGAGGGCGTGCGCTGCATTATAATCCCCGCCACAATGCAGATTTACCGTGAGTGCATAGAGCGAGGATATGTCACCGCATTTATTGATGCGGGTGCAGTTGTGTCCACTCCCACTTGCGGGCCCTGCCTTGGCGGTTATATGGGAATTTTAGCGGCGGGTGAGCGCTGTATCGCCACAACAAACCGCAACTTTGTGGGCAGAATGGGCCATGTTGACAGCGAGGTATATTTAGCAAGCCCCGCAACTGCGGCGGCAAGCGCACTTACAGGCTTTATCACTTCTCCGAAGGAGGTAAAATAATGAACACACAGGGTAAGGTATTTAAGTACCCCGATAATGTTGATACCGATGTTATAATCCCCGCACGCTATTTAAACACCCCCAATGCCGAGGAACTGGCGCTACACTGTATGGAGGATATTGATAAGGACTTTGTAAAAAAGGTAAGTGCAGGGGATGTTATGGTAGCGGGCTGGAACTTCGGCTGTGGCTCTTCAAGAGAGCATGCACCCCTTGTTATTAAAACCTGTAAAACAGGCTGTGTTATAGCTAAAAGCTTTGCAAGAATTTTCTACCGCAACGCTATTAATATCGGTCTTCCTATCTTGGAATGTGAAGAGGCGGCAGAGGAAATAAATGCGGGCGATGAGGTCAAGGTTGACTTTGACACGGGTGTTATTACCGATATTACTACCGGCAAGACCTACAAGGCACAGCCCTTCCCGCCCTTTATTCAGAACATTATTAAAAAGGGCGGATTGCTTAAGTCCTTAAAGGAGGAAGCATAAATGAATAAGAAAATAACCGTACTCCCCGGTGACGGCATAGGACCTGAAATTGTAGCCGAGGCGGTAAAGGTACTTAATAAGGTTGCCGATAAATTCGGCCATTCCTTTGATTACACTTATGTTGATATCGGCGGCTGTTCGATTGATAAATTTGGTGTGCCGATTACCGATGAGGGAATGGAAAAGTGCAAGGAGTCGGACAGCGTGCTGTTAGGCGCTGTGGGCGGCCCCAAGTGGGATAACTGCGACCCGGCTATCCGTCCCGAAAAGGCGCTGCTCAAGGTTCGTAAGGAACTTAATCTTTTTGCAAATCTTAGACCTACAAAGCTTTTCCCACAACTTCGGGACGCATCACCCTTAAAGCAGGAGATTGTGGGAAACGGCATTGATTTGCTTATAGTCCGTGAGCTTACGGGCGGCGTTTACTTTGGCAAGCGTTGCACTGAGGAAGTAAACGGGGAATTGGTTGCTACCGATTATATGCCCTACAGCGAAAGCGAAATTGAGCGTATAGGCAGAGTAGGTTTTGAGACTGCTATGAAGAGGGGTAAGCGCTTGGCCTCGGTAGATAAGGCGAATGTGCTTGATACTTCGAGACTTTGGAGAAAGACAATGCACCGTTTGGCCGAAGAGTACCCCGAGGTTGAGTACAGCGACATTTTGGTTGACAATACCGCTATGCAGCTTATTAAAAATCCGACCCAGTTTGATGTGCTTGTAACCGAGAATATGTTTGGCGATATACTGTCTGACGAGGCTTCAATGCTTACAGGCTCTATAGGTATGATGCCGTCGGCTTCCCTTTCCTCGGGCACACTCGGTATGTACGAGCCTATCCACGGTTCTGCGCCCGATATTGCGGGTATGAACATCGCAAACCCACTAGGTACTATCCTTTCCGCCGCTATGATGCTCCGCTATTCCTTTGATATGGCAAAGGAAGCAGACACTATCGAGGACGCAGTCAACAAGGTGCTTGACGACGGCTTCCGCACAGGCGATATTATGCAGGACGGCTGTAAAAAGGTTACCTGCTCGGAAATGGGCGATTTAGTCGCTGAAAGAATATAAAATTTAAACCCTCCCGATTGATCATTTCGGGAGGGTTGTTATGGTACAATAGATAGGTAACAAAATAAAAAGAAAATTCATCTCAAATATGGTATGATGTTAATAACGACAAAAACAAAGTACCATAAGAGGT
>CACWPS010000009.1 GCA_902762875.1 Oscillospiraceae bacterium | reverse complement strand
CGGCTGTATAGCTCAGTTGGCTAGAGCATGCGGTTCATACCCGCAGTGTCATTGGTTCGAATCCAATTACAGCCACCAACGGCCCGGTGGTCAAGAGGCCTAAGACACCGCCCTTTCACGGCGGTAACACGAGTTCGAATCTCGTCCGGGTCACCAAAAATAACGCCTACCCTTTTAGGGTAGGCGTTATTTTTTATAAACAAATAGAGATGAGAACTCGTAGAGTTCGTCGAAGCAGCCCGAAACCTGCGTCAGGGTTTCGGGACTGTGAAGTCTCGAGCACGGCAACTTATTTCGGGCACCGTTCGCAACGGTCGAAATAATGACGGCGCAGAGTATCTCGTCCGGGTCACCAAAAATCCCGATTGCGCAAGCAGTCGGGATTTTTACTTTTTCACTTTTCACTCTTCACTTTTCACTCGTCTGCGTATACGGGATTTTTGGTAAGTAAGAAGTAATAGTGAATAGTGAAAAAGTGAAATTCATTTCACAACACCATAAGCAGGGTTCCCGCACCTATAAGTGCACAGCCGATACCCGATTTTACGGTGATTTTTTCGTTCAGGAATATAAAGGCTAAAATAAGGGTAATTACCACGCTTAATTTATCAACGGGGACTACCTTTGAAGCCTCGCCTATTTGGAGCGCCTTATAATAGCACAGCCACGAAGCGCCGGTTGCAAGGCCCGAAAGAATTAAAAACAGCCAGCTTTTACGGCTTATATCAGTCAGTCCCCCTTGGGCGCCTGTTATAAAAACCATTAGCCAAGCCATCGCAACGACCACAACGGTTCTTATTGCGGTGGCTAAATTTGAATTTACTCCGTCAATTCCTATCTTTGCAAGGATTGATGTAAGGGCGGCAAAAACCGCTGAAAGTAAGGCTAAAACAAACCACATAATATTTTAACATCCTTTACGAATAAAATCTTTCGGCATAGCGGACGGTCTCCATAGCGTCTTTTGCGTAGCAATCCGCCCGTATCTTGTCGGCATATTCCTGCGTTAAAACCGCACCGCCCACAACTACCTTTATATCGGGGTCTGCCTTGTGAAGCAGAGCAATAGTCTGCTCCATTGAGGGGACGGTGGTGGTCATAAGGGCGCTTAAGCCCACAAGCTTGCAGTTTTCCTTTAAAGCTGTTTCCACTACAATTTTGGGGTCAACATCACGCCCTAAATCGATTACATTAAAGCCGTAGCTTTCAAGCATTACCTTGACGATGTTTTTGCCTATGTCGTGAATATCCCCCTTTACGGTGGCGATAACGAATTTCTTGCCGTTTTCACCCGCTTTGTCGGGTATTTTTCTTTTTATAACCTCGAATGCGGCAGAGGCTGCCTCGGCGCTCATTAAAAGCTGAGGAAGATACGCCTTTTTGTTTTCAAAGGCTGTTCCGATTTCGTCAAGGGCAGGTATAACGAATTTATCTATTATGTCAAGCGGCTCGGCGGTCTCGCTTAAAATTTCCGCCGCCTTGACCGCCGTTTCCTTTACTCCCTTTATAACCGCCGTTTTAAGGTCGGCGGGGTCGGTTTGGGGCTTTATGTCTTCTTGCAAGGGGATCTCCGACGCAAAGGCTATATAATCTGCACAGGCAGGGTCAATACCCGCTAACGCACGGTAGGCAAAATAGGAATTCATCATATCCGCCGAAAAGGGATTCATAATCGCACAGTCAAGCCCGCATGTAAGTGCGGCGGTGAAAAAAGCAGAATTCACAAGTTCACGGCGGGGAAGACCAAAGGAAATATTCGATACCCCGAGACTGGTTTTAATGCCCGCATTCTTTAACATTTTAATTGTTTTAAGGGTGATGTTGGCGCTTTCCTGATTTGAGGAAATTGTAAGGGCTAACGGGTCAACTATTATATCCCGCTTTTCAATTCCGTATTTTTTTGCGGTATCAATTATTTTAAGGGCGATATTAAACCGCTCCTCGGCGGTATCGGGTATGCCGTTTTCATCAAGGGTTAGTGCGATTACCGCACCGCCGTATTTTTTAACAAGGGGGAAGACACCCTCCATACTCGCCTTGTCCCCGTTTACCGAGTTTATAAGTGCCTTGCCGTTGTAGGCACGAAGGGCGGCCTCAAGCACCGATTTATCGGTTGTATCAATCTGCAAGGGTAAATCGCAGACGGCTTGGAGCTGTTTTACAACACTTAGCATCATATACTTTTCGTCAATTTCGGGAAGCCCTACATTGACATCAAGAATATGCACGCCCTTATCAGCCTGATTAAGCCCCTCGCCTAAGATGTAATTAATATCTCCTCGGCGGAGTGCGTCCTTAAACTTGGGCTTGCCTGTGGGGTTAATGCGCTCACCTATAAGCACAGGGTCTTTTCCTATTTCCACTGCGTGGGTGTATGAAGAAATAAGGGTTTCGGTGTGTATTTCAGGCTCTTTGAGGGGAATATCCCTCGTTTTTTCTATAGTCTTTCTTATAAATTCGGGGGTTGTACCGCAACAACCGCCCAAAATTGAAGCTCCGCAATGCGCAATTTCACACATACTGTCGGAAAAATCCTCGGCGTTTACATTATATACCGTAACGCCGTTTCTGCTTTCAGGAAGTCCTGCGTTGGGGTTTACGATTACGGGAACTGTGGCATATTCGCATAACTCCTTAACAACAGGGAGCATTTTATCCGGCCCTAAGGAGCAGTTGACACCCAGAGCGTCAACCCCTAAGCCCTCAAGCATTGCAACCATTGCCTTGGGGTCTGCGCCGGTCATTAAATGGCGGCTTTCGTCATACACATTGGTGACAAATACGGGCAAATCGCAGTTTTCCTTTGCCGCAAGCACCGCCGCCTTGGTTTCGTAGCTGTCGTTCATTGTCTCTATTATAATAAGGTCGGCACCGTTTTTTGCGGCAACCCTTATATTAGCGGCAAAAAGCTCTACTGCGTCTTCAAAGGAAAGCTCGCCTAAGGGCTCTAAAAGCTTGCCTGAGGGTCCTAAATCAAAGGCGATAAACCTATCATTGCTGTTGCCAACCGCCTTTTTGGCGCAGTCAATTCCGGCAATTATAAGCTCCTCGTAATTGTCATATTTGAACTTGTTAATTCCAAAGGTGTTGGTGGATATAATATCGCTTCCCGCATCAAGATAGGCCTTGTGAAGCGCCGTGATTTTTTGCGGGTTTGATATATTCCAAAGCTCGGGCGGCTCGCCGCCTTTAAGTCCCATTTCTTGTAAGAGCGTGCCTGTGCCGCCGTCAAAATAAAGGCGTTTATTTTTCATTAGTTCTTTAATCATTCTTTTATCCCCATAATTGCTGTGATTGATTTCATAGGTGACATTAAAAGCGAGCTGTTAAGCGTAATACCTAAGGTATAGTCGGCGTTAAGCGCTTTTATAATTTCGGGTTGGTAGGTAAGGGGCATATCGCCGTAACCGGGGGCGTACCTGAAGGGCTTTTCTGCAGCACCTCGAAGTGAATTATCTGCGTAATCGCAAAGGCTTTCCGCTGCGGCAGAGGCGAGTGCGTCGGTAATAAAGCTTTCGGCGGGGGAGGTAAGCGCAAGGCGGGAAATAAGCCTGTCCGCCCCGATACCTATTGTAACCCCTAAAATATAAGCTTCCTTGCAACCGTCAAGCGCCTTTACAAGGTCACGGCTTTCTATATCGCCGAAGCCTAAATCACAGGTATTATCCGACTTTATTTGTACTAATACCTTGGTATAAGCATATTTAAAGCTAAGCACCCGCCGCAAATTTTCTTCACAGCGGGTTATTGTTTCGTCGGTGTAGCTTCTCGGAATTTTAAGCCGCACCGCCGCTTCATTTTTATTTATAATAATTTTATCTGCTTCAACCGCAACGGCGGTCACATTAAAATTTCTCATTTTAAAATTTCCGAAATATTATTTTTTATAGCTGCGGCAACATCGGGCTTGTTCATAGAGTAGACATGCACTGCATTTATGCCGTTAGCGTACAAATCTATTATCTGCTCGGTGGCGTAGGCTATACCAGCCTGCTTCATAACCTCGGGCTTATCGCCGTAGCGGTCAACAATTCTAAGGAATCGCTGGGGCAGAGCCGATTTTGAAATAGAGCAGATGCGCTTTATCTGCCCTGCATTGGTGACGGGCATAATTCCCGCAACAATCGGCACATCTACACCCTTACGCAGAAGTCGGTACATAAAGTTGTAAAGAATATTATTATCGAAAAACATCTGGGTAGTAAAAAACTCACAGCCGCATTCTGCCTTGATTTTAAGGCTTTCTATATCGCTGTCGCTGTTTGCTGAATCGGGGTGGCACTCGGGGTAGCAGGCGCCGCCGATGCAAAAGCCGCCGAAATCCGCAATTTCCCTTGTTAGGTCGCTGGCGTAGCGGTAATCGCTCCTCGATAAATCGGTTTCAGGGGTAATATCACCCCGCAGGGCTAAAATATTCTCGATACCCTTAGTTTTAAGCTCGGTTAATTGCTTTCTCACCATTTCTCTGGTTGAGGAAATGCAGGAAAGGTGGGCGAGCGGAGTGACCCCGTGCTGTAAAATATGCTCGGCAATCTCGGCGGTGTACTTGGAAGTGCCGCCGCCCGCACCGTAGGTTACGCTCATAAAGCTGGGCTTAAGGTCTGCAATTTGGAGTGCTGGCCTTTCAACCGAATCAAATTTATCGCTTGTTTTGGGCGGAAAAACCTCAAAGGAAAGGCTGGGCTTTTCACCGTTTATTATATCAATAATCTTCATTTGTTTTCACCGTAGGACTGTTTTAAAAATTTTGAATAACCGTTTCCGTACTGCACACAGCGGGAAACACGGCTCAATGTAGCCGAGGAAATATCGGTTTCCTCTATTACCTGATTGTAGGTCTTACCCTCAAGCAGTAGACGGGCCGCTTCTATACGCTGTGCCATCTGTTCGATTTCCTTATTGGTACACATATCCGAGAACAGGTCTCGGCAATCGTTAGCACTTTTAAGGGAGGCGATAAGAGAGTACATTTCTTCAATCATTTTTGGGGTTGTTTTTTTATCTGACATTGTTATTACCTAAAACGCTTCAAGGGATTTGTTTAAAAAGCTCTTGGTTTTTTCGGATTTCGGGTTTCCGAACACCTCTTCGGGGGTGCCGTATTCTTCGACAACTCCGTCCGCCATAAAGAGCACCTTGTCCGAAACATTTTTTGCAAACTCCATTTCGTGGGTGACAACTATCATTGTACTGTCGGTATTCTTAAGACCCTTTATAACCTTTAAAACCTCGCCTGTAAGCTCAGGGTCGAGGGCAGATGTGGGCTCGTCGAAGCAGAGAATATCAGGCTCAAGTGCCAAGGCACGGGCTATAGCCACCCTTTGCTGCTGACCGCCTGAAAGCTGGCAGGGGTAGTTTGCGCTTTTCTCTGTCAGCCCTACTCGGTCAATAAGGGCACGGGCCTTTGATTCAATCTCCTCGGCAGTTCCCCGTTTTAATAGGGTGGGGGCGAGCATTACATTTTTAAGTACGCTGTACTGAGGGAAGAGATTAAAGGACTGGAAAACAAGCCCGAAATGCAGTCTGTTTTGCCTAATTTCACTGTCGGTAAGCTTTTTGGCGTTTTCACCGTCAAATATCGTTTCGCCGTTTACCGAGATTGTCCCGCTGTCGGCAAATTCTAAAAAATTAAGACAGCGAAGCAGGGTGGTTTTTCCGCTACCCGATGAGCCGATGATTGAGAGAACCTCGCCTTTATTAAGGGAAAAGCTTATACCCTTTAAAACCTCGGTCTTGCCGAAGCTTTTTCTAATGTTATCAATTTCTAAAACAGGCATCAGTTTTCCCTCCTTTATGAAAAGTAGTTAAGCTTCTTTTCGATAAAGCCGAAAAGTATCGTCAAAATTCCGCAGAAAGCAAGATAGAATATAGCCGTACAGAAAAGAGGCCATATAATTCCCGCCCCCTTTATAAAGGACTGACCCGCCCAGATAAGCTCGTAAACCGCAATAATGCGGGCAAGGGATGTGTCCTTCACAAGGGTGATTATCTCGTTGCTCATAGGGGGTATGATGCGTTTTACCACCTGCAAAAGAATAATCTTAAAGAATATCTGGCTCTTGGTCATACCGAGCACCTGTCCCGCCTCGGACTGACCCTTGGATATGCTTTCAATACCGCCTCGGTAAATCTCCGAAAAATAGCAGGAATAGTTAATTATAAAGGCAACAAGCACTGCGGTCATTCTGCCGTTTCCGCCGCCCCAAACATTATTTCCGAAAACAAGCCCGGGACCGTAATAAATTACTATTAATTGAAGCATTAAGGGCGTGCCTCGGATAATCCAAACTATAGTTTTAACGAGTGCCTTAAGTGGCAAAAAGCGGCTCATTGAGCCGAAGGCGATTATAAGCCCCAAGGGCAGAGCGCCCAAAAGGGTGAGCCCGAAGATTTGCAGGGTTACAATAAAACCCTCGCACAGTGCCTTAAATACTACCGAAACCATATTTCAATTCCTTTATATGTATAGTGTCAAAAGAGAAGGTTGTATAAACTAAAGGCCCCCTTGCCTAAAGGGGGCTGTCACGACGGAGCCGTGACTGGGGGATACTTAGGTATGCAACAGTCCCAATATATCCCTCCACCGCCATTCGGCGGTCCCCCTCCCGTAAGGCTTGGGAGGCTATTATAGGAAATCAAATTACTTCTGTTCGAGAATTGACTCCTGAACGCCGTATTTTTTAGCGGTGTCTAACATACTGCCGTCTGCATATGTAGTCTTGAAGAACTCGTTAAGCTTTTCTGTAAGGTCAGAGCCCTTTCTGAAGCCTACGCCGAAATTCTCTTCCTCGGCAACGCCTACGGTGTAGGTGAGGTTTTCATAGCTTGTGCCTTCGCCGATTACTGCGCCCGCCATAATAAGGTCGATAACAGCCGCATCAGAGGTGCCTGCCGCAACCTCCATTAAAGCGTCTGCCTGAGCGGTAACTGCGGTCACCTTGTAGTCAAGCGCCTCAAGGGCGTCTTCGCCGGCAGAGCCTGCCTCAGCTGCAAAGTTTAAGTCCTTAACGCTTTCGAGGGTCTTATACTGCTCGGCCTTGTCCTTGGGAACTACTACAACCTGAGTATTCTTTAAGTAGGCGTTTGTGACTGACATTCCGTTTTTAACCTCATCGGAAATGGTCATACCGTTCCATACGCAGTCGATACTGCCGGATTTAAGCTCCATAATCTTGTTGTCCCAGTCGATAACAACGAACTCTGCTTCAACGCCTAAGCTTTCAGCAAAGGCTCTTGCCATATCTGCATCAAAGCCAATCCATTCGCCGCTGCCCTTGGTCTCTTCGTAATCAAGAGGAGCGTAGTCGGTGATTCCGATTACAAGCTTGCCGTTTTCCTTAACGGTTTCGCTGTCTGACTTAGCGACTGTGCCGTCGCTTGAAGTGTTTTCGCCGCCGCAGCCTGCAAAAGCAAAAAGCAGACACGCAGTCATTAACAATGCCAATAATTTTTTCATTTTCTTCTACCCCTTTGGTATTTAATGAATACATTATACTTTATTTCGATAAAGTTGTAAAGTGTTTTTTTAAAAAATAAGGCATTTTTATCCTAAAATGATAAAAATGCCTTGGTAGGTTATATTAATTCTATTATTGCGGCGAGGTTTCCTCTTTTTCCGCCTGTAGCTCGGTGGGAGTGAAGCTCCTTACTGTTACAGCAGGTGCAAAGGTCGGCGACATCGATATTATCAGGGCTTATACCCGCATTTACAAGTATCTGCCTGTTAGCCTCCTTCAGGTCTAACATATATTTTCCGTTTTGCTTTGGAAAAACTATATTGCTAAGGTTCAGATAGGGAATTTTTTTAAATTCGTCTATAACGGGGTCGTCAACCTCGTAACAGCAAACGCCGATTGCGGGTCCGATGGCGGCGATAATGTCCCCCCGGTTACAGCCGTACTCGTAAACCATTTTTTGAACCGTCACCTTGCCGATTTCCTTAACGGTGCCGCGCCAGCCTGCGTGGGAGGTTGCAATTACCTTTTTTACGGGGTCGCAAAATAAAAGGGGAGTACAGTCGGCATATTGCGTTACAAGCGCAACGCCGCTACAGTCGGTTATAAGACCGTCAACATCATTGAAGGATTCTTTAAAAATACCGGTTCCGCAGTCCTTTTCGGTGACCTCTTTAACATTGTTTGTATGGGTCTGGCGGCTTAAAACAAGGCGGTTTATATCAATTCCAACACAGCCGCAAAGCCGCTTATAGTTTTCCAGTACGCTTTCTCTGTCATCGCCGCCTGTAAGGCTTAGATTCATTGAGGAATACTGTCCCTCGCTTACGCCGCCTATTCTTGTTGAAAAGAGGTGACGCACCGCACCGCATTTTTCGAGTTTTGGAAATGCAATATATTTAACGCCGTTTTTGTCGTAAATATTAAGCGTTTTGCTTTTCATAAAGGTCTCCTTTTCGGGTCATCTCTTCTAACAGCAATCGGGAATTGCGGATTAAACCGTTTGCATATTCCTCGCCTAATTTTTCGGTAATATGTTTAAGGGCATTCTTCATTTGTGGTGGCCTGATATCTATGGAATGAGAATCGGTTGCTAAAAAATTTACATATCCCTTTTTTATGAGCTTTTCGGTTATCCTTTTGTAATACGGAGAAAAAAGGGAGGAGGCATTAACCTGCGTCGGTATATTTTCACTTTTTACAAATTTCAACAGCTTTCTGAAAGAGGGGGCTTTGTAATACCTTTCTATGTGGGCGATTATGGGAATTATACCTGATTTATTTTTTAAATTTGCTATATCCTCAAAAAAAGAATCTGTTATGCAGTCATCGGTAAGCTCAAGCAGGAGATAATTTGAGCCGTCAAGGCGAAAATCGGTTACAGCCTCACTTGTACCTAAATAGCGGAAGTATAAAACCTCGCATCCAAAATAAATACGGGGTAAATTTTTACCCTCTGCCGCAGAGCATAAAGTCTTATATGCTTCTTCGGTGCGCATTTTAAATTCGTCAAGATTATCGGAATCAGGATAAAAATGAGGTGTTGCTATAACATCTGTGATTCCGTCTTCCTTCATCATTTCAAGAAGCTGTAAGGCCTCGTTTATATCCTTTGCACCATCGTCCACAGCGGGAAGTATGTGTGAATGAATGTCGAATATAATAATCACCATTTCTTTCCAAGACACAAAATGCGATGAAAATTCACCGAAATGGTGATTGTTATATCGCATCTGTTTCGGTTGCCTTTGGTAACAAAGGCGAGAAACAGGCGTCTTTATAATTTTTAGCGTGATTTTTCACGCTAAATTCCTCCCAAATAGTAGGAACGGACAGCCGCGAAATAATAGGCGGCCGCCCGTCCTAAATTAATTGTAGTAAGAGCCGTAATATTTTTTATGATACCCGTTTTTGCTGAAATCAGTGCCGTTAAGTATAACGCCGAGTATGTTAATATCGAGCTGTTTTGCACTTGCTACAGCACGGCGAAGCATCTCACGGGTTGTAAAGCCTGAGCGAACCACAAAGATAATGCCGCCTACCTTTTGAGCAATTACAAGTGAATCCGAAATGAGATTTACAGGCGGAGTATCAAGTATTATGTAATCGTATTTTTCGTTTAACTCATCAAGCAACTCGTCAAAAGAGGGATCGTTGAAAATTTCGGCGGCGTTCTGAGGAATAGGACCTACGGTCAAAATATCAAGCCTGGAATTATATTGCTGAACAGCTTCGCTGAAGGTTGAAACACCGATTAAAACATTTATAATACCGTCATTGTTCTTCATTTTCAGCTTTGTGTGAATGGTGGGACGGTGTGCATCGGCATCAATAAGGAGCACTTTTTTGTTGATTTGTGAAAGAGAAATCGCAACATTAATTGAGGTAGTGGATTTACCGTCTGAAGCGTTCGGACTTGAAATCACTACGGTTTTTTTGTCTTGCTTTACCAGCGCAGAAATCAGGTTAGTACGGATATTCTTGTACGCTTCGGAAACCGCAAAGGGCACCTTTTTTAAAGACTGGATCTCGTTATTTTCTTTTTCGGAGGAAACTGCAGAAACATCACTTTTATTTGACATTCGTAGACTCCTTCCTTGAATATCCATAGTATTTATTTTTATTTGCCGCCGCAGATGAAAAATCAGGAATATTGCCTAAAACGGTTAAATCATAATTATTCTTTATATCATCTTCGTTTTTTATAGTTGTGTTAAATAATGATATGATAAAAATGATTGCATAGGATAATACCGCACCTGCCATTGCAGCGATAAATACGGTTCTTGAGGTTTGGGGATAAATTTTTACCGCTCTGTCCGCAGTTGTGGTTACAGACGCTGTAGAACCGGGAATAAATTTTGCAATATAGTCGGGAACAATCTCTAAAAAGTTATTAACAAGAGTTTGAGCCTCCTCGGGTGTATCGGCGGAGAAGGAAACATCAATAAAGAGGGTGTCTTCATTGCGCTGCTTGACTGTAGCCCTGTTCATTAAATTTGTATATGAATATTTGTCACCCAATTCGGAAGCGAGTTGCTTATAAATATCATTAGTATTGAGAATATCAATGATTGTATTAGAGAGCAGAAGCGATGCGGAAATATCAGAACCGCTTACCTTTTTCGAGGTTGTGTCGCTTGCGGTTTGTGCCGAGATATCGCTGATAATCGCACCGTTTGTAACAACGATGGAGCCTGTTGAAGAATACCTTGGCTCGGCAACAAAATTGCAGTAAGAAAACGCAACAATGGCGGCGACTAAGGCTACGGCAATCAAAATATAGATATACTTTAATGCAAGCTTGAGAAGATCTACTAAAGATATGTTATTCACTGTATAACACTAACTCCTTTCAACAATTACAACTCATTATAACCTATTTTCGAGAATATTGCAATAGCAATTTTTAAGTTTATTAAAAGAATTGTAAACATTCTCATAAGAGTTGTAGCAATCCTTATAAACTTCAATGATGCAGGAGCCGTTAAAGCCCTTGCTTTTAAGCACCGAAAAAAAGTTTTCAAAATCAAAGCCGCCGTTTAAGGGCAACAGACAGTCGGAGGAAATGCTGTGGTCGCTTATGTGGTAGTGCTTGATGTTATCGGAAAATTCGTTGATAAGGTCATACGGGTTATACCCACAGCGAAGCGACTGCTTTAAGTCTATGCAAAGCTCGGCTTCATCGCCTAAAATATTTTTCATCGAACGCAGAAAGTCAATTTCACCCGCCCTGAAGCGGACGACATTTTCCTGCAAGATATCTATGCCGTTTTGGCGGGTAACTTCCTTAAGCCTCATATACCTCTCACAGTACTCTTCATCGCTTAATATTCCGTTGGGCTTTCCGCCGTGCATTATAATATATTTAGCGCCTAATTGTGCCGCAATTTCGGAATACCTGCGGAACTGATCCTCTGCTTCACGGTATCTTCGTTCATAGTTTGAAAAAATCATAAATGACTCGGCAAGGGACATTGTGGGATGAACAGAGGCAACCGTTATCCCGTATTCACTTTGAATGTCAAGGAGCATATCCACAAAGCTTTGCTTTAGCTCACTTAGGGCATTGAAAAAGATTTCCGTGTGCTTTATTCCCGCTTTGCCGAGATTTTCTAAAGCAACCTCGGTTTCAAGAGGGTAAAAGCAAGAGGTTGATACTCCGATTTTCACAGCTGTACTCCTTTCTCAAGTAAAATTTTGCGGTGTTACAAAAACGGTTTTATTTGTTGTGTAGATGACCATTCCCGGTTTTGCGCCGCTCGGTTTTTTGACAAATTTTACGGGGGTGTAATCCACGGGCACCTGCGAAGAATCTGCCGCTTTTGAATTAGCCGCCGCTAAAGCCGCCGCCTTCATTATTGTTTCTTCCGAAACCTCGCCCCCTCGGCACATCACTATCACATGGGAGCCGGGGATATTCTTGACATGAAACCATAAATCGTTCTTTGCGGCAAGCACGGTTGTTAAATAATCGTTTTGGCGGTTATTTTTGCCCACAAGTATTTTATATCCCTCGTCCGAGGCGTATTCCTTAAACTGCGGCACGGCAGAGCTTTTCTTTTTGTGTGTGCCGTTTTGCTTTATATAGCCTGCGAGCGCCAATTCCTCCCTTATTTCGGAAATTTCCGAAAGGGAAACGCTTCGAGCAATGCTGTCAAGCACCGAGTCGAAATATTTAAGCTCCTCCTCGTCCTTTTTTGTAAGGTCTGTGAGTGTGCGCTCGGCGGTATAGGATTTTTTATAATCCTTAAAATACTTGTCTGCGTTTTTCTGGGGTGAAAGGGCGGGATTTAAAGGGATTCTTACAGGCTTCATTTCATCGTAGTAGTTTTCAACCTCGGCAAAGGCCGCACCGTTTTTGAGCCTGTACAGATTTGCCTTTAAAAGCTCGCCGTAAATTCTAAGGGTCTCCCGATTTTCGCACTTTTTAAGGTCATTAAGCCGTATTGCAAGCTTCCTTTCGGTGCGGGCACGAAGATTTGTTACAAGCTTAATTATATCTGAGGCAGAGCGCTTAAGCCTTTCGGAATTTTCCCGTGCGGTATAAAAAGCATCTAAAAGCTCGGAATAGCTTTCAAAGCTTTGTTTTGAAAACTCATTCGAGTACTGGGAAATATCTGTATAAGAAAAATCGTAGGGTGTGCCGTCCGTTTTCATAAGGATAACAGGTGTGCCGCCCTCTTTTAAATCGGTTAGAATATCGCTTAATGCTGAACTAAGACTTCCAGTGACTTCCGACTTATAAACCGCCTCCCTGCAAACAAGGGGAGAAAAGCCGTCGATACTCTCGAGCAATGCTTTGGCGGAGTCTCCCCCGTGAGCGATTGCCGCCGAGCATATTTCCTCTGCATCAGCCGTTAGGGGATTAAGCTTTCCCTGATTTTGGGGATATTCGTACCGGGCACCCGGTAAAAGCAGGCGGTCGGCGGTTTCAGGGTCGCTTTTGCGAAGGCAGTCTATAATCTTTCTGTCTGCCCCCACAAGCAGAATATTGGTTTTATTGCCTATAAATTCAGCAATAAGGCGTATTTCAGCAATATCTCCCATTTCGTTTGTATATGAAAAGGTAAGCTCGGTTATTCTTTCGAGGGCGGGTTGCGTCACCTTAATAAGCCTTGCGGCAGAAAGGTATTTTCTTATAAGCATACAAAACATGGGAGGTGTTGCGGGATTTTCGTATTTATTTTCGGTAAACTGAATACGGGCAGAGCCCTGCTTTACAGAGATTAAAAGCCTTTTTGCAAATCCTTTTTTGCGCAACAAAAGAACCAGCTCGTCCTTAGAGGGCTGGTATATTTTGTCCACATGGGAATCGTCGGCGTTATTCAGTTCTTGGATAATTCGGTGTAAAAAACCGCCGTCAAATGCCATTTTTATTCCTGCTTATCTGTCAAAAATTTTAGTATTTGGTCGGAAAGCTTTTTATAATGCAGATATTCTGCCTGCTTTTCGGGTATATCAATAAGTGCGTCTGCACAATTTTTAATCCGGATGTACTGCTTTTGTATGTATAAATATCCGTCCTCTGCTTTGGGGTCAAGCTTGCCTGTAAAGTAAAAGTGTTCGGGCATTTCTTTGGCTTTACCGGTAAAACAAGCCGTCATAACAGAATACAGCTTTCCGTTTTCTTTAAGCGGGGTTTCGGTTAAAATTTCAAAACCGTTTTCATAAAGATACCGTCTTAAAGCCTCGGGTGAGGTGGTGGGCTGTAAAATTAAGAGGGGATAGGGCTGTTCGAGCAAAAGCTCCCCTCGGGATATGATACCCGAGATAACCTCTCCGCCTATTCCCGCTATTATTACCGTATCGGTTTCACTCTTTTTTACGGCTGAAAGCCCGTCACAAAGGCGTAATTCTATTCCCTTAACCCCCGAAGCCGCAACATTTTTCTTGGCGTTTTCAAGGGGCAGGGGGCGAATATCGGTTGCAATTACACCCTTGGCAATATTGTTTTCAATCAAGTAAATGGGCAACCGTGCGTGGTCTGTTCCTATATCGCAAACCCTTGCACCTTTCGGCACAAGGGAGGCTATAAGCTTAAGTCTTTTGCTTAAAGACATTATTTGTTTTCAAAATAGCGGTTAAGCTTTTCTACAAGTGCGTCACAGTCGGTTCCGTGAACCTCGCACGCCTGCTCAATGCTCTCTCCTCTTGATGCGGGGCAGCCTAAGCAGTGCATACCAATCTCAAAAAAGTATTCAGCGGCATCTGTGTCCATATCCAATACTTCGCCTATAAGCATATCCTTTGTAATCTTCATTTTAAATCACCTTTCTTTTTTATTATTAAAACAGTTCTGTTTTTTTATTCAAATCCGTTCTTGTGTGGTTGTAAAGCTTGCGGTTTTCCATAGCCCAGACCCTTGCGGAAAAATCCTCTGCCGGAGCGGCAGATACCGCCTCACGCATTTCGTAAATACGGGAGTCCATAAGGTCAAGCTCGCTTAAAAGCTCTGCCTCAATAAACATAGGTCTTACCGCCGCACCGAACTCGGGCTCGCCGTGGTGGGAAAGCACCATATGCTCAAGAAGCATTGCGGTTTTGGGGTTGATATTAAGCTTTTCGGCATACTTATCTATTACCATAGCCCCCATTGCAAGGTGTCCTAAAAGGTTGCCCTCTGCCGAATATCCCGTGGCTATGCCTGTGTCCGCAACCTTGAATTCCGAAAGCTTTGCAATATCGTGAAGTATTGCGCCCGAAATTAACAGCTCACGGTCAACAAAGGGGTATACCCTGCAAACGCCCTCGGCAAGCCGCACTATCGAAAGGGTGTGAAGGAGCAGTCCTCCCCGCACCGCATGGTGAAGCTTAAAGGCGGCGGGCCAATAAAGCAGAGCTAAGCGGTTATCCTCAAGTATAGCGGTTACAATTTTTCTTAAATCCTCGTCACAGAAGCTTTCAGCAAGCCTGTAGAGCTCCCCAAACATCTGCTCGCCTGAATAATCTGCCGACTTTACAAAATCGGAGATATTAACGCCGTCCTCGGGGGTTACGGGCCTGATTTTTTCAATCTTTAATTGGTCTGCGCCGTTGTACTGGGAAATCATCCCCCGAATTTTAACAAGGTCATTAATCCCATATTCGCCGTGGGTAGCCTTATTGTAGCGCCAGAGCTTGGCATTAATCTCCCCGTCCGAGTCCGAAAGGGTCATATCAAGGTATGTGTCACCCTTTGAGGAGGTCTTTTGGTCAATGCTTTTTATGAGACAGAAGCCGTCAACAAGACCGCTGCCGTCAATAGGAGTAAAATTCATATTGTTCTCCGTTAATCTTTAATTATGATGTTTTCACGGGCAGGACCGTTACTTACCATTACAATCTTAAAGCCGATTTCTTTTTCGATGAATTCTATGTAGGCTCTGCAATTTTCGGGCAGGTCAGCGTAATTCTTAATTCCCGTAATATCGCACTTCCAGCCGGGGAGAGTTACCAAAACAGGCTTTGCCTTTTCCAGCAGTCCGGTAACGGGGAAGTCCTTTGTAACCTTGCCGTCAATTTCGTACCCTACGCAAACCTTAATCTCGTCAAGGTAGGAAAGGGCATCAACAACAGTAAGTACAGCGTGGGTTGTACCCTGAACCTCACAGCCGTAGCGTGTGGCAACGCAGTCAAACCACCCCATTCTGCGGGGTCTGCCGGTGGTAGCGCCGTATTCGCCGCCGTCGCCGCCGTGATCCCGCATAGCCTTAGCCTCGTCACCGAAAATCTCGCTTACAAAGGCACCTGCGCCTACAGCAGAGGAATAAGCCTTTATAACGGTATAAATTTCCTTTATTGCGTAAGGGGGAACGCCTGCGCCTACAGCACCGTAGCCCGCTATTGTGTTAGATGATGTAACCATGGGATAAATGCCGTGGTCGGTATCCTTTAAGGTGCCCAGCTGACCCTCTAAAAGCACGGTTTTACCCGACTTATCAGCCTCGTATACAAGCTTTCTTACATCCCCTACAAAGGGTTCAATACCCTTTTTCCATTCCATCATTTTGTTAAAAATTTCATCAACCGAAAGGGGATCCTTATGGTAAAGATTTTTAATAAGAATGTTCTTAACCTCTAAAACACGCTCTAATTTTTCTTTGAGCGCCTTTTCGTCAAACAGCTCGCAGACTTGGAATCCGATTTTAGCATATTTATCCGAATAGAATGGGGCAATACCCGATTTGGTTGAACCGAAGCTTGCCTTGCCGAGTCTCTCTTCCTCGTAAACATCAAAGAGGACATGATAGGGCATAACCATCTGGCAACGCTCGGAAACCATAAGCCGAGGAGCGGGAACGCCCTTTTCCACAACGGAATTATATTCATTCAAAAGCTTATCAACATCAAGGGCAACGCCGTTTCCGATGCAGTTAATAACACCCTCGTTAAAAACGCCCGACGGCAGAGTGTGAAGCGCAAATTTACCGTATTTGTTCTTTATTGTGTGACCGGCATTTGCACCGCCCTGAAAACGGACTACAATATCAGCATTTCCTGCTAACATATCGGTAATCTTACCTTTACCTTCGTCGCCCCAGTTAGCGCCTACAACAGCTTTAACCATAATTCGAGTACCTCATTTCAAAATACTGCGTAACCGTTTTTGCACAGTTACATTTCATTATACAATGAAAATTTATATAATTCAAGAGTTTGATTTGCTTTTTTCCTTTTTATTTAAATAAATAAGATATACCGTACACATTATAAGGGATACTATTGCCGAAGCGGGAACTGCAAGCCCGATTTTAAAGAGGTCGGGGGAAGCGCCGCGGCTTAACAGATAGGACAGGGGAATACGCACCGCAAAGGCGGTGAAAATGCCCTGTATCATAACAAAGTCTGTTTTGCCTAGCCCGTTGAAATAGCCCAGCATACAGAAAAACAGGCTTATAAACAGATGCTCCGCCGCACAGCCTCGCTGATACCTTGCCGCCGAGGCTATAACCTCGGGATTTTTTTCAAATGCGGCGGCTAAAATTTCGGGGAAGAAGAAGGTTGCAATAAATGTTAGAATACCGAAAACAAAGGAAATAGCCATACAAATTTTTAACGATTTATAGGCACGCTTTTTATTGCCCGCACCTACATTTTGCGCAACAAACGCCGACAAAGCCGACATAAAGGAAATAGGAATAATGGAAAGGAATAAAAACAGCTTTTCGGAAATTCCTATACTTGCCGAGGCCACAAGACCCAAAGAGTTTAATATTGCGGTTAATATCAAAAAGGATATTCTTGTTAAAAAGTCTTGAAGGGCTATGGGTACGCCTATTTTCAAAATTCTGCCCACTGAACCTCGGTTTTTAAAGCTTTCCCTTGTTATTTTAAAGGGAAGACCGCCTTTTAAGATATATATTACCGAGAAAATGACGCTTACAGTCTGTGCTAAAACCGTGGCGAGGGCCGCCCCCGCCGCCCCCATTTTGAAGGTCCCGACCAGCAGCAAATCGCCGATAATATTCACAATACAGGCCACAAGAATAAAAATTAAGGGCATTTTGGAGTCCCCGACTCCCCTAAATAGTCCGCTTATTGCGTTGTAGGCGGAAATAAATACTACGCCCGCCGCACAAATTCTAATATATAGCGTTCCCGCACCCTTAGCGGCGGCGGGTATTTTAAGAAGAGCGAGGGCCTGCGGTGCAAAAAGGGTGAGCACTGCAAAAAGAGCAAAAGAAATTATTATTAAGAGCTTGGTCATTCCTGCGGTAATTTCCCCCGCTCTTTTGCTGTTGCCGGAGCCCAAAGCCTGTCCTATAAGGACGGTCACTCCCGTTGTAAGGCCGATTATTATACCTGTTATTCCCTGCATAAGCTGGCTTGCGGTGGCTACTGCGGAAAAATCGGCAGTATTCCCGAAATGGCCTACCACTATCAAATCCACCGCACCGTAAAGTGCCTGCAAAAGCTGGGAAAGCATAAGCGGCAGGGCAAATTTTATAAGCGGCGGCAAAATTTTGCCCTTTAAAAAGGTGTTTTCCTGCATAGACTTCTCCTGAAAAATTTATTGTATGTAATTGAAATAATCAACAATTCCCCTTGTTATAGCCTTTGCTTTAAGGATATTTTTTTCCTCATTTATAATATTTCCGTAATCGTAGGAATTAGAAATATAGCCGTTTTCGGTGAGCACAACGGGGCAGTTGGTTGAACGGCACATAAAATAGTAATGCCATTTGAAGGTAAAGTTTTTGTAAATATCGGTGGAGTTTTGGGTCTGTGAAAGCACAAAACCCGAGGCTTTTGCCGAAAAGGCATTAAAATAGTAGGCACCGAAGCCGTTTAGCGAGGACTTGTTATTGGAGTCGTGATGTATTGCTATACAGTAATCGGGCTTGATTTTTTTCATAAGGGTTATTTTGTCATCGGTGGAGCTGGTGGAGTTATCGTTTCTTGTAAGAGTAACCTCTGCACCGATTTTTTCAAGCTCGGCCTTTAATTTATTTGCCAAAAATAGATTTTGTGTCGCTTCGCTGTGATTGTTGACATCAAATCCCGGAGCACCGCAGTCCTTGCCGCCGTGACCTACATCTATAAGTATTTTAGCACCGTTTAAATTTACGCCGTATTCATTTTTCTCTGCCGTTACGGCTTTTGGGTTTAAAAATTCAAAGCAGAGCTGACCGTTTTCATTATAATAGGAATCCCAGCCGTAAAAGCCGCCCTGCTTTTTAAGGAACAGCCTTAGGGTATAATCCCTTACCCCTGTTCCGTCGGCGTTTTTGTTTTCGATAACCTGTGCCGATTTAAAGAGGGGGTCATCCTCGGGTATTGCTATTTCGCCCGTAAATAGAGTTGCGTAGCAAAAGGTTATATCTATATAATTATATGTAACCGAGCTTACCGTATAATCTCTGGTGGACGGGTTGTTGTATGATTGCGGGAGAATATCAAAGTAAAAGGGTGCTTTCCATAGCGTGTTAAAGCTAATAATAGTGTGGGTGCCGTTGTTTGTGTATTCCGCTGTGCTGATTTCGTTGTGGTCGGGCAGAGAGCCGATATACTGCCTTACAACAGGCTTTTTGCCGTCATAGGGCTTATCCTGACGTTCAAGATATACTCTGTAGCCCGCCCTAAGCGTCACATAATTAAAATCCTTATAGTTGACATGGCTTGTGGAGCAGTAGTCAAGCGTACCCTTGGGAAGATAATTATTTGTAGGTCTAGACCAATCCACCGAGCCATTTTTAAGCGCCGCATCCGATACATTACCGTCAAAGGTCTCGGCGTTGTATTCAACTATTTCCGCAATATATCCCGAGCCTACATTTATGTATTTGCCGCCTGTGGGTGTGGCGTTCGGGTCGTAGTCCACAATAGCGTCGGTTTTTTGGCAGGTAATTTCGCCCGATGAAAAGCTTTCGCTTTTGCTGTCATGGGTGGCATTAAATGTGATTTTGCCGAGCTTTAAGTCCTGTATATTATCGCTCGGTAGACGGAAAACTCCGTTGTAGGAAACAAATTCTCCGCTTACCTCCTCATCGGTGTTTTCTTTTGTTAATTCAACTGTTTGACCGTTAAAGACAGCGGTAACAAGGCTTCCGTTTCGTGCAGTAGCGTTTACTACAAGGGTTGAGCCGCTGGGATAGGTCTGCGCATCAGAGGGGGAAAAGCTTTCTATAATAACATATCTGTAGGTTATATAATAGGTTTTTGTCTCTCCCTTGTGGGCAAAGCTAAAGGTGTTTTTACCAACGCTGAGCGTTACCTGATGGCTGAATATACCGTCTGCTCCGCGCTCGATTTCTGCGCCGTTTACGGTAAGGGACTCTGCGGGGTCTGAGGTTCCCGAGAATGTGAAATCAGGCTCTGTTACGGTCTGCGTACGCTTGGCGGGTGAAGAGATAACAAGCCGTATTCCGTTATCTACAGGCTCCTCGGATACTACAGGCACTACAGACTCCTCAGAGGAGACGGGCGGCTCCGAAACCGACGAGTCAGGGCTTGAAGAGGAACTCACATCATTTTCCTTTCGGCAGGCAGAGAGGGGCAACAAAAAAATTATGGCAATAAGGATTAATAATAAATAAAAAATATGTTTTTTAAATATGTGTTTCATTTTTACTCCGATTGATTATTCCATTTTGATAATTTATTTGGTATAATATAATATGCAAAGGATATTATATTAAATCATTAAGAGTTTTGCAAGATAAAGACGAAAAATGTAATATACTGTAACATTTTGTAACGGAGAAGATATAATGGGAATTTGTTATATATTCGGGGCGGGTGAAGGCTTGCCGAAAAGCTTTAGACGAAAAAAGGACGACATCGTTATTGCGGCGGACGCAGGGATTAAAAACCTTGAAAAGCTAAGAATAAAGCCCGATATAGCCGTGGGAGACTTCGATTCCTTAGGTTTTGTACCCGATTGTGATGAAATAATTAAGCACCCCGTAATGAAAAATGATACCGATATGATACTGGCTGTTAAAACCGGTTTTGAAAATGGGTACACAAAATTTATGCTGTACGGTGGTGCGGGCGGAAGACCCGACCACACCTTTGCAAATATTCAAACCCTTACATATATAGTACGGCACGGCGGGCAGGGCTTTCTTGATTTGTGCGGCTTTACTGCGACGGTGATAACAGACGGTGAGCTTTCTTTTAAAAAAGGTGCAAAGGGTACCGTCTCGGTTTTCGCATTAAGCGAAGCCGTCCGAAATGTAGATTTAAAAGGACTTCTTTATCCCCTTGAAAACGCCACTATTGAAAGCGGTTTTCCCCTTGGGGTGAGCAACGAATTTACGGGTGAAAAAGCATTAATAAAAATCGGCAGAGGTACGGCGCTGGTTATTTGGCAGGGCGGCACCGAGCTTTTGACAGTATAATCACCAAAAATTGCTAGGCAATTTTCACAATTTAGTAAAAAAATAAGGATTACATAATTTTGTGCTTGACTTTATTTATTCGATAATGTATTATTATTTAGCAAGTAACACTATTACGGAGCCGTAATGAGTATAGATTTTGTCGAAAATTACGAAAATTTGACCGATGAAGAGATTGTCGGCTTAATTAACGGCGGCGATTTTGAGCTTTTGCAGGTGATAATTGCCCGCTATCTTCCTCGTATACATTACTATGTGGGCAGTTATTGTGCCGAGAATGAGCGGGAGGATGCGGTACAGGAGGCAACATATGCTCTTTATTCCGCTGCTAAAAATTTTGACGGCAAAAAGTCTTCCTTTTCAACCTTTGCCGCCCTTTGTATAAAGCGTTCGGTCATAGCATCTCTAAAGCAGTCAAAGCGTCGTAAGAATATTCCGGACGAGCTTTTGTCTCCTATTGATGAGGTTGAGATAACCGATTCCAACAGTCCGGAAAAAATCTTTTTTGACAAGGAAAGCTTTAAAAATTTAACGGATAGCATAAGGCTTGAGCTTTCGGGGCTTGAATACAGTGTTTTACAGCTTTTTCTTGAGGGTAATAAATACATAGATATAGCAAAAAGGCTGTCAATTACCGAAAAATCCGTTAATAATGCGCTTTTACGCATCAGAAAAAAATTGAAAAATAAATAAGCGCTTTTGCGCTTAATATATGCCCATGTAGCTTAAACCAGCAGAGCGTTGAATACAAAGATGTCGGTGCGATTCCGTCCGGGGCTAAAAAACAACCGAGAGAGGTAAAAAAGATGTTTGAAGACAAGACATTAGTTTGCAAAGATTGCGGCGAGGAGTTCGTATTCACTGCAAGAGAACAGGAGTTTTACGAATCCAAGGGCTTTGTAAACGAGCCCCAGCGCTGTAAGCCTTGCCGTGACAAGCGCAAGAATGCGGGAAGAGCACCCAGAGAGATGCACGAGGCTGTTTGTGCCGCTTGCGGAGGAGTTGCTAAGGTTCCCTTTGTTCCCCGTGACGACCGTCCCGTATATTGCAGCGAATGCTTTGCAAAAATGAAGGAAGAAGAAAACACAGAGGAATAATTTTTCTCATAAAAAATACCGCAGACCGAAAGCTTGGTCTGCGGTATTTTTTTCGCTTTAAATTTACGGGCTTAGTTGTACCATAAAAAAGCAGGAGAAAAAGCACGAAAAATGTATTAATTGAATGTCATAAAAAGACTTAATGTGCAATTTCAAGCAATATTTGGCAACTATTACACTAATTTTATAATAAAGCTTGCAATTTGCGTGAAATCGTGGTAATATATGTAAAAATTAATATCGGAGGCAGAAATTTGATGAGAAAAAAATTAAAAATTGTCATTGCGGATGATTCTACGGAATTAGGGCAAAATTGTGCGAAAGCACTCAAAGGCTACGGAATGGAGGTGGTTTTATGTCAAAAGGACGGTCAGCAGGTTTTGAATGCGGTACGGTCCCAGAAGCTCGATGTTGTACTTGCGGATGTGTTTATGCCGAATCTTGATATTATAGGCGTTTTAAACGGAATTCGAGATATGGACGGCAAGGAGAGGCCTATGGTTATGGCTATGTCCAGCTTTGATAATCCAAGGCTTGAAAAAGAAACCCTTGATGCGGGGGCTAGCTATTATTTTCTAAAGCCCTTTGACATTAACACTATGGCAGAGCGCATTATTCAGCTTTCGGGCTGGAAAAACGAAATTTCCCCCGTAGTTGTAAAGGACAATGTGGTGACCGACCCCGAGCTTGAGCTTATGGTGACCGAGATTATCCACCAAATAGGGGTGCCTGCACACATCAAGGGCTACCATTATTTAAGGGAAGCAATAATTCTTTCGGTTAAAAACAGCGATATAATAAATTCCGTAACCAAGCTGTTGTACCCCACCGTCGCTAAAACCTACAATACCACCTCTTCAAGGGTTGAGAGGGCTATACGCCACGCTATTGAGGTCGCATGGGACAGGGGAGACATTGATGTGCTTAATTCCTATTTCGGTTATACAATCCAGAATGACCGAGGAAAGCCCACCAACAGCGAGTTTATCGCAATGATAAGTGATAAGTTAAGACTAAGGCTTAAAATAAGCTGATATACATAATATAAGGGACGGTATACCGTCCCTTTTTGCAGGTTATTTAATAAAGAATTTCATAATAATCATTGCAAGCCCCAAGGTGGCTAAAACTATACCCGTGACAAGATTAAGCCTGCGGGCGGAGGCTTTGTTGGCAAAGACCGCCGCAATCCGTGCGCCGACAAGGGTGAAAATCACACAGCAGATAAGCGCCGTTATATCGGGCAGAGAGCCTATTGCAAAGTGGGAAACAGCGCCTGTAAGGGCGGTAAATGTCATTATAAACACGCTTGTTCCCACAGCCGTTTTAAGCTTGTAGCCTAATACGCTCGTTAAAATAAGGAGCATCATCATACCGCCGCCGGCACCTATAAAACCGCAGATACTTCCTATTACACACCCGCATATAAGGGATTGTATAACCGCTTGCTTGCGGGTTTTGTTTGTCACCTTGTCCTTTTCGGTCATAACGGGCTTGAAGATAAAGCGCAACCCCAAAATAAAGGTCATTACAACCGAAAATCCGCCCATTGTAGAGTTGGGCACAAGGGAGGCTAAAAAGCTGCCTATAACTGTAAAAACAAGGGTGGAAAAGAGCATCACAAGCCCGTTTTTAATGTCTATATTTTTATTTTTGGCATATGTATATGATGATACCGCAGAAGCGAGAACATCAGAGGCAAGAGCAATACCCACCGCCTCATATGCATCAAAGTGAAGAAATGTAATAAGCATCGGCGAGATAACCGCCGCCGCAGAAAGCCCCGCAAGACCCGTGCCTATTCCCGCACCTAAGGCCGCTATTAAATAAATTATAAAATTAAGCATTTACAAACACTCCTAAAAAGGTTAAAATATAAATGTACAAAATATAGTTTACACAGAAACTATTTTGTTGTCAATAGTAGGAGTGAAAAAACATTTTATGAACAAAGCGGAAATAACAAAATTTTTAAAGACTCAAAAGGCGATTGCCGAGTCTTATTCCGAGGCTATAGAGTCTGCGGCGAAGCGTTCGGGGATTACAAAGCAGGAGGCGGATGTGCTGGTCTTCTTTTTTAATAATCCCGATTATACCCTTGCTTGTGATGCCGTTAAAATGCGGGGCTTTTCAAAGGCATACGCCTCTAAGGCGATTGAACAGCTCCTTAGTAACGGGCTTATTGAAATAACCTGTGACGGGGAAGACCGCCGTATGCAACGCATTAAGATTACGGGCAAGGGGGGAATAATCGCAAAGTCAATCAGTATGGCACAGCAGAAGTATTATGAGGGTTTAATAAAGGATTTAACCCCCGAGGAGCGCTTTATACTTGATAATATATTTGATAAAATATATAAAACTCTGGAAAATAATTGATTTATTAACAAAAACCTTATTAATTTATTAACATAATTTGAATTTTAATTTTAGGTATTGACTTTTCCTGACTTTAGTGTATAATTAAACTCGCAAACGGGAAAACGCATAATTTTGAAGCGTTTTATACTCGCTTATTAAAATTCATTTGGGAGGAATTTTTTATGAACATTAAGCCTTTGGCTGACAATGTCGTTATCAAGGCGACAGAAGCAGAGGAAACCACAAAGAGCGGTATTGTTCTTACATCTGCCGCTAAGGAAAAACCGCAGGTTGCGGTTGTAGTTGCCGTAGGACCGGGAGGAACGGTTGACGGTAAAGAGGTCAAAATGACCGTAAAGGCGGGGGATAAGGTTATCGCCGCTAAGTATTCGGGAACCGATATTAAGATTGATAATGAAGAATACACAATCCTTCATCAGTCCGATATTTTGGCAATCGTTGAATAATAGGAGGGCTTAATTATGGCAAAGAATGTAATTTTCGGTGAAGATGCCCGCAAGGCACTTCAGGCAGGCGTTGATAAATTGGCAGATGCCGTTAAGGTCACTTTAGGACCTAAGGGCAGAAATGTAGTGCTTGAAAAGCAGTACGGCTCACCCCTTATCACTAATGACGGTGTAACAATCGCAAAGGAAATAGAGCTTGAAGATCCCTTTGAAAATATGGGTGCTCAGCTTGTAAAAGAGGTTTCGGTTAAGACCAACGACGCCGCAGGCGACGGTACAACCACCGCCACCGTTTTGGCACAGGCTCTTATTAAAGAGGGTATGAAGAATGTTGCCGCAGGCGCTAACCCGATGGTGGTTAAAAAGGGAATAAAGACCGCTGTAGATACCGCAATTAAGACGGTTGTTGATAATTCCAAGAAGGTAAGCGGCAGTGATGATATTGCCCGTGTTGCTACAATTTCTTCGGGCGACGAGGTTATCGGTAAGCTTATTGCCGAGGCTATGAGCAAGGTTACCGCCGACGGCGTTATCACCGTTGAGGAGTCCAAGACTGCCGAGACCTATTCCGAGGTTGTTGAGGGTATGCAGTTCGACAGAGGATATATCACTCCTTATATGGCTACCGATTCCGACAAGATGGAGGCTGTCCTTGACGATGCTCTCATTCTTATAACCGATAAGAAGATTTCCAATATTCAGGAAATTCTCCCGCTTTTAGAGCAGATTGTTCAGGCGGGCAAGAAGCTCCTTATCATTGCCGAGGATATTGAGGGCGAGGCCCTTTCAACCCTTATTGTTAACAAGCTCCGCGGCACTTTTACCTGCGTTGCGGTTAAGGCCCCCGGCTTTGGTGACAGACGCAAGGAAATGCTTCAGGATATCGCCATTCTTACAGGCGGTCAGGTTATCTCCGAGGAGTTAGGCCTTGAACTTAAGGACACTACTGTGGATCAGTTAGGCCGTGCCCGTCAGGTTAAGGTTACAAAGGAAAACACCATTATAGTTGACGGTGCGGGAGATTCCGATTATATTAAGGACAGAATTAACCACATCAGAAACGAGATTGCAAATACAACCTCTGATTTTGACAGAGAAAAGCTTCAAGAAAGACTTGCAAAGCTTGCGGGCGGTGTTGCTGTTATTAAGGTTGGCGCCGCAACCGAGATTGAAATGAAGGATAAGAAGCTCCGCATTGAGGACGCTCTTTCTGCCACAAAGGCGGCGGTTGAAGAGGGTATCGTAGCAGGCGGCGGCGTAGCGCTTGTTAATGCTATTCCCGCTGTAAAGGCTTTGCTTGATACCGCAGAGGGCGACGAAAAGACCGGCGTCAGCATCGTTCTTAAGTCACTTGAAGCTCCTATCAGACAGATTGCGTTAAACTCGGGTCTTGAGGGCTCGGTTATTATCGATAAGATTGTAAACAGCGGTAAGGTAAACTACGGCTTTGACGCCTACAAAGAGGAATACACCGATATGCTGGATGCAGGTATCGTTGACCCGACAAAGGTTACACGCTCTGCCCTTGAAAACGCCGCTTCGGTAGCTTCAATGGTTCTCACAACCGAGAGTCTTGTAGCCGAGAAGAAGGAAGATAAGGCGGCCGCCAACGCCGCAGCTGCAGCCGCAGCCGCACAGGGCGGAATGTACTAATTTAGATGTTAGACATTAGACGCTAGATATTAGACATCTATAAAACCCCGCACCCACTCAAATTATTTTTTGAGTGGGTGCGGGTGTTATTTTTTAATAATTTCCCTTTAAAAAGGCAATAATATGTAAAAACGGAGGGGAAATTATGAAAAAAAGGAATGCTGTTAGGATTATATCATTCTGTGCCGCCGCAGTTATTGTTTCCGCTGTGTTTGCGGTGCGCACAAATAATGATTTGAACAGATATAAGCTTGAAGTTAAAAACAGTTATGCGGGAACGCTTGATACCCTTAATTCAAGTATTAACAATATTTCATTGATTCTTGAAAAGGCGGAGTATGTAACCACAGCGAAACAGTTAAGCCAGATGTCGGCACAGCTTTTAAGCGAGGCTCAAAGCGCAAAGGCGGCGATTTCAAGCCTTCCTGCGGGGGAAAATTTGGATGTTTTAAACCGATTTCTCTCTCAGGTGGGTAACTATGCCCTTTCGGTTTCGGAAAGGCTTATCGGCGGGGAAAGCCTTGATGATGAGTATGCAGCTAATATCACAGCCCTCAAAAGTACTGCGCAAAAAATCTCCGAGGCGGTGAGCAATTCCTCTGTTGCCTATGATAATCCCACCGCTTGGGCAGATGACCTTGATAGCAAGCTTTCTGAAAGTGTTGGTAAGGATTCACTAAGCAGTACCCTTGATGTTCTTGAGGGAAGTCTTTCCGATTACCCCACCCTTGTGTATGACGGGCCCTATTCCGACCACATTTTGGAAAAAGAGCCCCATATGCTTAAAAACGCCGAAAATGTTACTGAGAACGAGGCACTTAAAAAAGCCGCCGAAATTTGTGAATGCGATAAGGAAACGCTATTATTGGACGGTACGGTAGACGGAAAAATCCCCGCTTACCGCTTTTCGGGGGATAATGTCAGCGTTACGGTAAGCCGTGCCGGTGGGTATGCCGTCTATATGCGAAAAAGTCGTGAAATGGGGGACTTTGTCCTTGAGTACCGTCAGGCTGTTGATAAGGCGAAAAGATACCTTGAGCGAATAGGAATGAGCGGCTTTACCGAGACTTATTATTTTACCGACGAGGGCGTTTGCGTTATAAACTTTGCCTTCCTTGACGGAAAAACTATTTGCTATACCGACCTTGTAAAGGTGGGTGTTGCCATGGATACTGGGGAAATAATGCTTTACGAGGCAAGCGGATATATTGTAAATCACACCGACCGAGCCTTTGAAAGTGCGGCGATAGAACCCGAGGAGGCGGCAAAAGCCGTAAGCCCAAGGCTTAATATAAGAGAAACCGCCTTGGCACTTATTCCCACAAAGGGCGGTAATGAAAAAAGGTGCTACGAATTTGTCTGCGAAACCGAAGATGGTCGGGAAATTCTTGTGTATATAAACGCCGTAACAGGGGAGGAAGAGGATATTTTAGTCCTTTTGAAAAGTGACGGCGGAACTCTTGCAAAATAATACTTGATTTTTTTGGAAAGATGTGTTAGAATAGTAAAGCTGTTCAGGACGGCAAGGTTTTTTATGCCGTTTTGAGCGTATGTGCATTTGATTTCACCCGAGCCTTACGGGTGGGTTCATTGCCGAAAATCGACATTGAAGCGGGTGGTCCTCTGTCCTTTAGGAGTACGAACGCCTGGTATTAATTAAGGAGGAAAAAAAGATGGACGCTATCAAGGAACTTACAGCTGATATGCTCAAAAAGGATGTTCCCGAAATTCTTATCGGTAGTACTGTTAAGGTACATGTAAGAATTAAGGAGGGCGAAAAGGAAAGAATTCAGGTGTTCGAGGGCACAGTTATTGCCAAGAACAACAGCGGAATTGCTGAAACCTTTACCGTGCGCCGTGTTTCCTACGGTGTAGGCGTTGAGCGTGTATTCCCCGTACATTCACCAAGCGTAGCTAAGGTTGAGCTTGTACGCAAGGGTCAGGTTCGCAGAGCGAAGCTCTACTATCTGCGTGACAGAGTTGGTAAGGCTGCCAAGGTTAAAGAGCTTATCGGTTAATAATAAGGCTTTAAGAGGGGGGAACGGGTTTTGCACTGTTCCCCCTTTTTGCTTAATTCAAGGTAACGGTGACTGTATGGACGGCATAAGTAATACTGAAAAACTTAAAAATATTATTATTTCTGCCGCAAACAGCGGCAACGGGGAGGACGGCTTTAAGGTGAATACCGAATATGCTGACAGTCTGCCTAATACCCCTGAAGAAGAGAAAAAGCCCACCGCCGCTGAGGAAATTTTCGAATGGCTTGATGTGCTTTCTACCGCTATAATTGCGGTTGTTATAATTTTCAGCCTGATTTGCAGGATTGCTACTATTGAGGGCCCGTCTATGCAAAATACCCTCTTTACGGGGGACAGGGTGATAATTTCGAACCTTGGGTATACTCCTAAGCAGGGGGATATAGTGGTTGTCTCAAGGAATATTAACAATTCCGCCGAGGATGCCCAGAACGGTCAGGATCCTATTATAAAGCGTGTTATCGCCGTGGGCGGTCAAACGGTGGATATTGATTTTGAGCGTGGAGTCGTCTCGGTTGATGGGGTCGAGCTTGTGGAACCCTACGCCAAAACCCCCACCGTAAGAAGCTTTGATGTACAGTTCCCGCTCTATGTGCCGGAGGGCTATATATTTGTGCTGGGCGATAACAGGAATAATTCTACCGATAGCCGTGACAGCCGTATAGGCGATGGCGGTCTCATTGATACTCGCTATGTTTTAGGTCACGCTGTTTTCCGTGTTTTCCCCTTTAACAGCATTGGGAGTCTTTTAGATGAGTAACACACAAAATATTCAGTGGTTTCCGGGCCATATGGCGAAAACCCGCCGTAAAATCAAGGAGATACTGCCCCTTATCGATGCGGTGGCAGAGGTTGTTGACGCAAGAATACCAGTAAGCAGCCGTAACCCCGAGCTTAAAAGCCTTATAGGGGATAAGCCCCTTATAATACTTCTTAACAAGTGCGATATGGCAGACCCTAAGGCTACCGAGGAATGGATAAAATATTATAAATCGCAGGGTATTTCCGCTATCGCTACCGACTGCAAAACGGGAAAAGGCATTAATTTATTTAAGGATACGGTTAAAACCGCCCTATCTGACAGACTTAAATACTATGCCGAAAAGGGAATGGTAGGAAAGCCTCTTAGGGTAATGGTTGTAGGTATTCCTAACATAGGTAAGTCTACCTTTATTAACCGAATTGCGGGGAACAATAAGGCAAAGGCTGAAAACCGCCCGGGCGTCACAAGGGGTAATCAATGGTTTACTATTGATAAGCAGTTGGAGCTGCTTGACACTCCCGGCGTTCTATGGCCTAAGTTTGAGGATAATACCGTGGGCGAGCATTTAGCCTTTACGGGAGCGGTTAAGGACAATATTCTCGATACCGAGCTTTTGGGTATGCGGCTTGCCGAGCTTTTAGCTAAAACTGCGCCCGATAAGCTTACCGCCCGTTACGGCGAGCTTAACCTTGAAAATGACGGCTACGATTTACTTTGCGAGGTGGGCAAAAAGCGAGGTATGCTTATAAGGGGCGGCGAGACCGATACCGAAAGGGCGGCAAATATGCTCCTTGAGGAATACCGAAACTGTAAAATAGGACGAATAACCTTGGAAAGGGTTTGATAAAATGCCTGATTATGAATACGAAAAAGCCGCAGTTTCAAGCGGCTTTAATACTGTCTGCGGAGTTGACGAGGCGGGCAGAGGTCCTCTTGCGGGCCCTGTCTGTGCGGCGGCGGTTATACTGCCTGAAGACACAGTAATAGAGGGGCTTGACGATTCCAAAAAGCTAAGCGAGAAAAAAAGAGAGCGCCTTTATGATGAGATAACTAAAAAGGCTGTCGCATACTCTGTAGCCTACGGCACCCTTGAAGAAATAGAAAGCGTGAATATTTTAGAGGCGACATTTCTTGCAATGAACAGGGCGATTGACGGGCTTAAAGTAAAGCCCGATTTTGCCATAATTGACGGCAACCGAGTGCCTAAAGGTATTAAAATTCCCTGCGCAACGCTGGTTAAGGGGGATTCAAAATCTATGTCGGTGGCGGCGGCTTCGGTGCTTGCCAAGGTTACCCGTGACCGCCTTATGCTTACATATGATGAAAAGTACCCGCAGTATAACTTCAAAAAGCACAAGGGCTACGGCACAAAGGAGCACACCGAGCTTTTGAAGCAGTACGGCCCCTCCCCGATACACCGTCTTTCCTTTCTTAAAAATATATTAGGGTGACGGTATGAATATTGGGAAGACAGGCGGTATGGGTGAGAGCCTTACCGCAGAATTTTTAAGAAAAAACGGATTTGTCATTGTAAAGCGTAACTATCATTGCCGTTACGGTGAAATTGACATAATCGCAGAGAATAAGGAATATATAATCTTTACCGAGGTTAAAACCCGCCGTGAGGATAGCCTTGTTTCACCTGCCGAGGCGGTGGACGCTCACAAACAAAGGCGAATAATATTAACTGCCGAGGATTTTCTCTCAAAGTATGAAACCGAGCTCCAACCCCGCTTTGATGTGGCGGAGGTTACGGTTTTTAAGAAGTCCGACGGCACCGACGGGTATAAGCTCCATTACATTAAAAACGCTTTTTAGGGGTGTTTTAATTGAATTACTTTGACCTTCATTGTGATACGCCCTACGAATGTTATTTTAAAAAGCAGGATTTTTTAAAAAACAACCTTGCCCTTTCGGGTGAAAAGGGAACGGTATTTGAAAACTGGAAGCAGGTTTTCGCCCTTTGGATAAGGGACGATTTAGATGAACCGTATACCCTTTATAGAGCAATTTTAAAGGATTTTAAGGAAAAGCTTAAAAGTAAGCCCGATAATTTAATCCCCTATTTTTCGGTAGAGGGCGGGGCGGTAATTGAAGATGATATTGACCGACTTTATAGGCTTAAAGAGGACGGAATATGTGCCCTTACCCTTACTTGGAACGGGGAAAACCGTATAGCGGGCGGGAGCAAGACCGATAAGGGATTGACCGAATTCGGCAAAAGGGTAATTTCGGAAATGAATTCCCTTAATATGCTGTGCGATTTGTCCCACCTGAATGAGAAAAGCTTTTATTCGGCGGTGGAACTTGCGGATTTTCCGATTGCCACCCATTCTAACTGCAAATCGGTTTTTGACTGCCCCAGAAATCTCAGCGATAATCAGCTAAGGCTTATAGCCGAAAAGGGCGGTATAGTGGGGCTTTGCTTTTATCCCGAATTTTTGGGCGGAGATGTTCCCCAAAAGATATACGAAAACATTTTTCACTTATTAGAGCTTGAAATGGAAAACAGTATTGCGTTAGGCTCCGATTTTGACGGAGCGGATATGGCAGAGGGGCTTTGTGACATCACAAAAATTCCGTATTTATATGCGGAATTACGGGAAAAAGGTATAAGTGAAAGGGTTTTAGATAAAATTTTTTATAAAAATGCGGAAAATTATCTCGAAACCTTTGACAAAAGGCGCTCTGTATAATAAAATAAAGAATAATGCTAAAATTAGGAGCCAAGGAATATGAATTATGTAAGTACAAGAGATAAATCGGTAAAGGTCACCGCCGCTAAGGCTATTGCAAGCGGCATTTCAGCCGAGGGCGGACTTTTCGTGCCTGACACCTTTCCGAGTTTTACCGATAAGGATTTTGAGGCCTTAGGGAAGCTCGATTATATCGGCAGGGCAAAATATGTTTTAAAGTTTTTCCTTAACGATTTTACCGAGGAAGAGGTTGATTACTGCGTAAAGGGCGCTTATACCGGCAGCTTCGACAACGAACAGCCTGCGCCTATCTCGGTTGTGGGCGGGAATGCGAATGTTTTGGAGCTTTGGCACGGGCCCACCTGTGCGTTTAAGGACTTAGCCCTCCAGCTTTTGCCTTACCTGCTTACCACCTCGGCTAAAAAGACTGCGGCAGGCAAGAAGACGGTTATTTTGGTTGCCACCTCGGGTGATACAGGCAAGGCGGCACTTGAGGGCTTTAAGGATGTGCCCGATACCGAGATTGTGGTATTCTATCCCAGTGACGGCGTAAGCCCCATGCAGAAGCTTCAAATGGATTCCCAAAAGGGTGACAATGTCCATGTAATCGCCATTAAGGGTAATTTTGACGATGCACAGACAGGGGTTAAAAAGATATTTACAGATAATGGGGTAAAGGCAAAATTAGCCGAGAATAATATGCAGTTCTCCTCTGCTAACTCTATTAACTGGGGAAGACTCGCTCCGCAGATTGTTTATTATGTATCCGCCTACTGTGATATGTTGGCGAAGGGCGAGGATTTAAAGGACGGCTTTAATGTTGTGGTTCCCACAGGCAACTTCGGCAACATTCTGGCGGCTTACTATGCTAAGAAAATGGGCGTGCCGATAAGCAAGCTTATCTGCGCATCTAACTCAAATAATGTCCTTACCGACTTTATAAACACGGGCGTTTATGACCGCAACCGTAAGTTTTACACCACCATTTCCCCCTCTATGGATATTCTTATTTCAAGCAACCTTGAAAGAATGCTCTTTGAGCTTTCAGGTTGCGACGATAAGGCGGTTGCCAAAATGCAGGCAGACCTTGCAAAGGACGGCGTATTTAAGGTTACAGATGAAATCAAGGCAAAAATGTCCGAGCTTTTCTACGGCGGCTGCTGTGATGACGAAGAAACCCTTACTACAATAGGTGATATGTTTAAGGAATACGGCTATCTTTGCGATACCCACACCGCCGTTGCGGTGGGTGTTTATAATAAGTATAAGGCTGAAACAGGGGACGAAAGACCTGCGGTTATAGCTTCTACCGCTTCGCCTTATAAGTTTGCCGACAGCGTGCTTAAGGCCGTTACCGACAAGAAGACCGACAGCGAGTTCGGCAATGTCCGCCTGCTTTCAGAGGTGACCTCTACCGAGATTCCCGCTCCGCTTTTGGCTCTTGAAAACGCTGAGGTGCGCTTTAAGGAAATCTGCGAAAAGGATAAAATGCTTGATGCGGTATATGCGGCACTTAAAATAAAATAAAAATATCCGGCTTTATGCCGGATATTCTTTTGACGAAGCAGATATTTACTTCGCTCTGAAGGTGTCACAGCAGGTGTCACTGCTGTTGGACGCTTCGCCGTGGCCAACTTGAATTTTGCCTGCAGAGCACATATCGTCCGGAGTATGGTGAACACAGTTCTTTACATCGCACGCTACGCACAGCTTGGTCTCACAAGTACAATCTGACAAATCAATCAAGTCCTTTCCGACCTTATTAAGGTCAAGCTTAGTATGTGCAAAAAAATTTTTATTATGTAAAAAGGAGGCGAAACAGAGCTTTGAGCATTTATGGGATTTCGGATTTGCATTTATCCTTCGGCGTAGATAAGCCCATGAATATTTTTAGAGGCTGGGATAATTATACCGAGCGTATTACCGCTAATTGGAAGCGCCTTATAAAGGAAAACGATACGGTTATTTTGCCTGGCGATTTTTCTTGGGGGCTGAAACTTGAGGAAACAAAAAAGGATTTTGAATTTTTAGAGTCGCTTCCGGGTAAAAAACTGCTTATTAAAGGCAATCACGATTTATGGTGGAGCACATCAAAAAAGCTTCACGAATTTTTCTTGCAAAATAATTTTTCTTCGGTTGATATTATCTATAATAACTGTGCTGTCGCCGAGGGCTTTGCCATAGCGGGAACACGGGGTTGGTTTTATGATAATACCGCCGATAAAAAGGTGCTCGCCCGTGAGGCGGGACGGCTTGAAGCTTCCCTTTGTGCCGCCGAAAAAACGGGACTTCCTGTTTTAGTCTTTCTTCATTATCCGCCGGTATACGGAGAATTTGTCTGTCACGAAATTTTTGATATACTTAAAAATCACGGTGTAAAGCAGGTGTATCACGGGCATATTCACGGCTCAGGCTTTAATAACGCCGTAAAGGAATATGACGGGGTGGAATTTAAACTAATATCCTGCGATTGTGTTGATTTTACCCCTCAATTTATTGCCTGATTTATTGATTTTCAAAGAATTTACAAAATATTTAAAAAATATGTAGAAAAATACTTTAAGTTGTGATATAATAATTTGAACTACTGTGAAACGAGTAAAAGGGCGTTTTACAATGCGGAGGTATAAAAATGAGTTTAAAAGAAACAAAAAAGATTGATACCAATAGGCATCAGCTTGAAATCACCGTGGACGGTGAAAAGTTCCGTGAGGCTATTGCGGAGGCTTACAAGAAAAACGGCAAGAAAATAAATGTACCGGGCTTTAGAAAGGGTAAAGCACCCCTTCACCTTATCGAGAAGTACTACGGCACCGAGATTTTCTTTGAGGATGCCCTTAACCTTCTTTACAATGACCTTGTTGAGGACGCTATTAAGGAATCCGGTCTTAAGGTTATTAACGACAAAATGGATTTTGAAATGGTTTCCATCTCTAAAGAGGACGGCGTAGATTTCAAGGTTTCGGTTACAACCTATCCTGAAATTGAACTCGGCGAGTACAAGGGCTTAAAGGCTGAAAAGGTAGCTGTTAAGGTTACTCCCGAAGAGGTTGAGGCAGAAGTAAATTCAATGGCTGAAAGAAACGCCAGAATGGTATCTGTTGAAGACCGTGCCGCAGAAAACGGCGACACCGTTATTATCGACTTTGAAGGCTTTAAGGACGGAGTTGCTTTTGACGGCGGCAAGGGTGAGGGTCACTCCTTAACCCTCGGTTCGGGTCAGTTTATCCCCGGCTTTGAGGACCAGATTGTTGGCAAGAACATCGGCGATGAGTTCGATGTAAATGTAACCTTCCCCGAGGATTACGGCGCCGAAGACCTTGCAGGAAAGGAAGCTGTATTTAAGGTTAAGCTTCACGAGATTAAGGTTCGTGAGCTGCCGACGGTTGACGATGAGTTCGCAAAGGATGTAAGCGAGTTTGATACCCTTGACGAGCTTAAGGCAGACCTTGAGAAAAAGGCACTTGAGCGCAAGACAAAGGCGGCAGGCGAGGCTGTGGAAAATGCTCTTGTTCAGCAGATTGTTGACGGCATTAAGGGCGAAATCCCCGAGGCTATGTACGAAAACCGTCTTGAGCAGTTGACAGAGGATTATGCTTACAGACTCCAGAGTCAAGGGCTCAGCCTTGATATGTATCTTAAGTACACCAATTCAACTATTGACGAGTTCAAAAAGTCCTTCCGTCCCCAGGCTGAGGGTCAGGTTAAGTTCCGCCTCGCCCTTGAAAAAATAGTTGAGCTTGAAAATATCACCCCAAGTGATGAGGAGCTTGAAGCCGAGTTCGCTAAGCTTGCCGAAGGCTACGGCGTAGAGGTTGAAAAGGTTAAGGCGGTTATCCCCGTAGAGGAAATCACTAAGGATGTAGCGGTAGGAAAGGCTATCGACCTTGTTAAGGAAAATGCGGTAATCACCGAGGTTGAGGAGAAAAAAGCGGAAGAAAGCACAGAGGAATAATAATCTTTGATTATTAATCTGTTCTGAAGTCCATAATTTATTTAGGCTGGCGAAAGTCAGCCTAAGCACATTTTAAAACGGAGGTATTTATTATGGATATGACCTTAGTACCCTATGTATTGGAACAAACCAGCAGGGGCGAACGCTCTTACGACATTTTTTCACGACTTTTAAACGACCGTATAATTATGCTCAATGACGAGGTAAACAGCGCCTCGGCGGGGGTAATTATTGCGCAGATGCTCTATCTTGAGGGTCAGGACCCCGATAAGGATATTAATTTTTACATCAACAGCCCCGGCGGCTCTGTAACCGACGGTATGGCTATTTACGATACTATGCAATACATTAAGTGCGATGTAAGCACCATATGTATGGGTATGGCGGCAAGTATGGGTGCCTTCCTTTTGGCGGCGGGTACAAAGGGTAAGCGTTTGGCTTTGCCTAACAGCGAGATTATGATTCACCAGCCCCTCGGTCAGGCAAAGGGTCAGGCTACCGATATTCTTATCCACGCCCACCATATTGAAAGAATAAGGGCTAATATTAACGAGATTTTAGCCGCCGAAACAGGCAAGCCCCTTGAGCAGATTCAGCTTGACACCGAGCGTGACAACTTTATGACTGCGGCGGAGGCTGCCGAGTACGGTCTTATCGATAAAGTAATTTCCAAGAGATAGAGGTAGCATAATGCCGAATGACAAGGATATGGAGATACGCTGCTCGTTCTGCGGCAAAACTCAGGACGAGGTAGTACGGCTTGTTGAGGGCCCGGGAGTTTATATCTGCGACAGCTGTATTGAATTTTGCAACAGCCTGCTTTTCGATGACGAGGCGGGCGCTAAGAAACGGGGCAAAAACAAAAAGGCAGAGGAATTTGTACTTCCTAAACCCAAGGAGATTAAGGAACAGCTTGACCGTTATGTTATAGGTCAGGATGAGGCTAAAAAGACCCTTGCAGTAGCGGTTTACAACCACTATAAGCGTATTTTCAAGAAGGATAATTCCGATGTGGAGTTAAGCAAGAGCAATGTTTTGATGTTGGGGCCTACGGGCGTTGGCAAAACCCTGCTTGCACAGACCCTGGCAAAGATACTTGATGTTCCGATTGCGATTACCGACGCCACCACCCTTACTGAGGCGGGCTATGTAGGCGAGGATGTCGAGAATATTTTGCTTCGCTTGATACAGGCGGCGGACTACGATATTGAGCGTGCCGAGCGGGGAATAATCTATGTTGACGAGATTGACAAGATTGCCCGCAAATCGGAAAATGCCTCTATCACCCGTGATGTAAGCGGCGAGGGAGTTCAGCAGGCTCTGCTTAAAATACTTGAGGGAACGGTTTCCAATGTTCCCCCGCAGGGCGGCAGAAAGCATCCCCAGCAGGAATTTATACAGATTGATACAACCAATATTCTGTTTATCTGCGCAGGTGCTTTTGACGGAATCGAAAAGGTTATCGAACGCAGAATCGGCGGCAGCAGCTTAGGCTTCGGGGCGGATGTTAAGTCGCCTAAATCCCTTGAGGCTCAGGCGGTAGGTATGACCGCAACCCATCAGGATTTGGTGAAGTTCGGTATGATACCCGAGCTTGTGGGCAGACTGCCTGTAATAACCGCTTTAAAGGGTATGGATAAGGAAACCCTTATAAAGATTATGGCCGAGCCTCAAAACTCCATAATAAAGCAGTATCAGGCGCTTTTCAAAATGGATAATATAGAGCTTCGGTTTGACGAAAGCGCGCTTAAAAAAATTGCCGACCTTACTATTGAGCGCAAGACGGGAGCCAGAGGACTTCGCTCTATTATCGAGGGGGTTTTACAGCCCTTGATGTTCTCCTCACCGTCGGAAAGCGATATTACCGAAATCACAATAACAGCCGATACCGTAGAAAACGGCGAAGCGGTTATAACAAGGAAGGCTTCTTAAAGCGTATACAATAAAAAGATTGCAATCAAGACGGAAAGTCAAGATTGCAATCTTTTTTCGCTATAAAAACAGAGTACAGCCCTGCTTTTTGAAATGTTCGATTTTTTTATCGATTAGCTTTTCGGGCACTTTTAGCTCGTCAGCCAAACAGCTTTTGCACATAAACTCGGTACTGCCTCGGTTTATGAACTTTTTATGAGCGCCTATATCAATGCTGTTAAGCTCTTTTCCGCATCGAATACAGCAGGACATTATGCGTCAACCACCTTGCAACGGTATACCAATGAATCAAACGCCTCTATGCCCCTAATTAATGTTCCGTTTTTAACAGTTACGGTTTCTCCGGTCCAAACCTCGTGCATTTCGAGAGTTTTACCCGTGCTTTCAGGGAGTCCCAATTCGTCAAGTAAAAACTTTACAGTCACCTTTTTATCGGTTAAATTGAAGAAACCAACTGCTATATCGCCGTTTTCAAGGGTGCGGGCATAGGCTTTAATATTACTGCCTTCAAAAAGTGAAAGCTTGATTACCTGACGGCAATCGGCATCCTGATTAAACTTGATAAGCTCTTTGTTTGAAAGAATATCAAGGGTTTCCTTGTTCATATTACGGATATCACAGCCTATCATAAGGGGAGAGCCCAGCATCGCCCAGATAGAAAAATGAGTTTTGTACTGTGTGTCGTTAAGACCGTCAATACCTACATTACCCTTGCCGTACATTCCCACAATAAGCATATCCATATCGTTAAAGGAACCTGCACCGCCGTAAGGGAAAATTGCCTCCTGCTGTTCAGTCAGGTTCTTTACGGATTGCCATGTATCAACAATATCACCGGTTGAACGCCACATATTAGCTCCCGTTTCACGAATCCACTCGGCGGTATTGTCCGCACCCCAGGTACAGGCGCTGAAAAGAATGTCTCTACCGCAGTTTTTAAGGGCAAGTCCCATACGGCGGAAGAGATATTTGCCGTGGATTATATTGCTGTGATAGCAATAGTCGTATTTAAGGAAATCTACGCCCCATTCGGCAAAGGTTTTCGCATCAATAAACTCGTGCTCAAAGCTTCCCGGATAGCCTGCGCAGGTAAGGTTTCCCGCGCAGGAATACATACCGAATTTAAGACCCTTTGAATGTACGTAATCGGCAACCGTCTTCATTCCGTGAGGGAATTTTTGGGGATCAGCTACAAGACGTCCGTTTTCGTCGCGTTCCTTCAGCGACCAGCAATCGTCAATTACAAGGTATTCATATCCGAGCTCTAGAAGTCCCGTTTCAACTATTTTATCGGCGGTATCAAAAATCAGCTGTTCGTTAATGTTTGCTCCAAAGGTGTTCCATGAATTCCAGCCCATAGGCGGTGTGTTTTTAATCATTGCTATTGACCTCCATTAAAAAATATTGTAAACTGATTATATATTAGAACACCTTTAATTTCCATATTTTTTTGTTTCAAAAATATGGAAAATTGTTTCACATTAACAGGAGTAAGCAGATATGAAAAGCAGTAAAAAAATGAATCATATTGTTTGCGGAAGGCAAGACTGTGCCGATATGCATTCCTTTGGGCCCTGCTTTAGAACCCAGTATATTATTCACTATATAATCAGGGGAAGCGGATATTATATTTGCGAAGGGAAAGTTAATTATATAACTGCCGGTCAAAGCTTTTTGATACGCCCCTTTACCGAGGTGCATTACTATCCCGACAAAAATGACCCGTGGGAGTATACCTGGATAGAATTTTTGGGGGAAGATTTTTTGCTTTTGCTGGATAAAATTAAGCTTTGCGACGGTGGCTATGTAATAGATTATGTTAAGCCCGAATTAATTTTGCCCTTATTTGATTATCTTCGCAATATATATAAGCCTACAGGCGGAATACGCTTTTCCGATACATCGGAAAATGTTGTAAGCGCCATTCTTTCGGTCTATTCCGAGCGGTTCCCGAAAAGCGGGCAAAAAATGTGTGAAAGCGTTTATTTTGATTCTGCCTGCGTAATGATCCGCAGTTCATACCACAAGTCGGAATTCGGGCTTGAATCGATATGCAAAGAGCTTAATATAAGCCGTGTAACCCTGCACCGAAGCTTTGTAAAAAGCTGTGGTATTTCACCTGGAGCTTATCTTGCGGAGTACAGAATAGAGCGGGCTAAAGAGCTTTTAAAGAGGGGAGTGTCGGTAAAGGCGACCGCACTTTCCTGCGGATTTACAGACCCTTTGTATTTTTCTAAGGCGTTCTGCAAGTCGGAGGGAAGCTCACCTCGGGAATTTTGCCGTCGTTTTAATGAATATTGAAGAAATTCCGCAGAAAAGTATATAAAAGTGAAGAGTGAATAGTGAAGAGGTAAAAAAGTAAAAATCCCTTAGACTATCGTCTAAGGGATTTTTGGAGCGGGTGATGGGAATCGAACCCACACGACCAGCTTGGAAGGCTGGGATTCTAGCCATTGAACTACACCCGCAAAATGACTTTAATATATTATCACAATAGCTTAAATAAGTCAAGAGTTTTTGAAACTATTTTTTAAATTTTTTCTAAAAAAGACTGTTGCCTCAATCAGACAACAGTCTTTTATCTTTAAGCGTACATTGAATTTGCGGACATATAATCGTAAATCATCTTACCGTGGTTTTGCTCTTCCTTTTGAATACCGTTAAGAAGTGTCCTTACATTTTCCTGCTTAAACTCAAATATGCAGGTGTCATACAGGTGGGAAGCGTGCTTTTCGGTTGTTAATGCGTCGGTACAGAGATAGCAGTCGTGCTTTTTGTCCTCTGTCTCGGCAACCGCATAGTTTGCGGTAAATGTCGGTTGAGAGGGAGAACCGCCCGACGGAGTCGGAACTGTTCCGCTTTCCAGCTGTTCGATTGTTTTTAAATGGTTCTGTTCTACACCGCCTATCTGTGAAAATAGATTTTTAAGCTGTGGGTCTTTGGCGGATTGGGAATACTGCATATATTTTTCCGCACAAAGCTTTTCCTGAGATTTTAAATCCTTTAATAATTCAGTTTCCTTTTGTGTTAATTGCATTAAAATCACCTCGTCTGTATTATTGCCAAGGTATGCTAAGATATACTTTTTTTACATATTTTCTTGACAAAACGCACTTAAATGCTAAAATGTAATCGGGTGATTTTAATGATTAAAAACATTCTCTTTGATTTGGACGGCACTCTTTTGCCGATGGATCAGGACAGGTTTGCAAACGGATATTTTAGCCGGCTTGTAAAAAAACTTGCTCCCCTCGGCTACGAGCCGCAAAGAACCGTTGACGGCATATGGGCGGGTACGGCGGCAATGGTGAAGAATGACGGCAAGCGTACCAATGAAGAGGCATTTTGGATTAAGTTTAAAGAAATTTTTGGCGAAAAGGTAAATGATGATAAGCCGATTTTTGATGAGTATTACCGCAACGAATTTAATGAGGTAAAGTCCGACTGCGGTTTTAATCCCGAGGCTGCTGCAACAGTAAAGAAATTAAAGGAAAATGGATATAAGCTTATTCTTGCAACTAATCCCATTTTTCCCGCTGTTGCAACCGAAAGTAGAATTGAATGGGCGGGGCTTGACAAGAGGGATTTTGAGCTTTACACAACCTATGAAAACTCCCATTACTGCAAGCCTAACCCGGCATATTATTCGGAAATTCTAAAAAAGCTTTCTCTAAACCCATCGGAGTGTCTTATGGTTGGTAATGACGCCGCAGAGGATACTGCGGCAAAAGCAGTTGGAATTGAGGTTTTCCTGCTTACCGATTGCCTTATAAACAAAAAGGGGATAGATATAAGCGAATATCCGTGCGGCGGCTTTAGAGAGCTTCTGGAATTTATTGAAAAACAGTCGCTGTAGTTTTAAATTGACTAACATTTGCTTTTATGCTATAATTTTTATATGGATAACTTAAATTATATTGTTTCAAAAAATCTTTCCGACCTGCGTAAGAAGAACGGGTTTACTCAAGCGGAGCTTGCCGAGAAGCTTAATTATTCCGACAAGGCGGTGTCAAAGTGGGAAAAGGGCGAATCTCTGCCCGGCGTTGAGGTGCTTTATAAATTAAGCAAGCTTTACGGGGTAAGCCTTGACTATATTGTAGGCGAGGAAACCGCAAAAACCGCTCCCGCTCCTACGGCGAGGCGAAAATATAATATAATCACACTTTTATCGGTGCTGGCGGTTTGGCTTTTGGTCACGGTTATATACATATTCTGCGATATTATTGCAGGTGTGAAGCCTTGGCTTGCTTTTTGCTGGGCGGTGCCTGCATCACTTGTTGTAACATTGGTTTTCGATGTTATATGGCATAGGAAAAAGCTGTTTTTTCTTGTGGTATCACTTCTTATGTGGTCGCTGTTGCTTTGTTTTTGCCTGCAATTTTTGAATTATAATATATGGATGATTTTAGGAATCGGAGTTCCGCTTCAGGCAGGTGCACTTTTATGGTGGCGGTTGGTGAAATAGTATGGTGAAATTAGGAAACGATTGGGACGGGATATTGGCCGACGAGTGGGAAAAGCCCTACTATAAACAGCTTCATTCCTTTTTAAAGAGCGAATATTCGTCACAGCGTATTTATCCCGATATGTACGATATTTTTAACGCCCTTAAATACACTTCGTTTTCCGATACAAGGGTGGTAATAATAGGGCAGGACCCGTATCACGGGGCGGGTCAGGCCCACGGACTTTGCTTTTCGGTAAAAAAAGGAGTTCCGCTTCCACCCTCGCTTGTTAATATTTACAAGGAAATAACCGATGATTTGAGGGTGGCTATGCCTGAACACGGCGAGCTTACGGGTTGGGCAAGGCAGGGAGTGCTGCTGCTTAACACCGTGCTTACCGTAAGGGAAGGAAGACCTAACAGCCATAAGGATAAGGGTTGGGAAACCTTCACCGACCGTATTATTTCGGAGCTAAATAAAAAGGAACAGCCGATTGTTTTTCTGCTTTGGGGGGCTAACGCCGTGAAAAAGGCTTCGGTTATAACCAATCCGAAGCACTATAAGCTCACCGCACCCCATCCAAGCCCCCTTTCGGCTTACAGGGGATTTTTGGGATGCAAGCATTTTTCAAAAGCAAATGCGTTGCTTGAGCAAAACGGCATAGAGACAATTCATTGGGAAAATTTGTAAATAAATTGTAAACTTCCGAAAACATTATTGACAAATTATGACTAAATATGTTAAAATAAGGCAAATTAAAAGGAGGTTATAAAATGAAGTCTACGGGAATGGTTCGCTCGGTTGATAAAATGGGGCGTGTTGTAATACCGAAGGAAATCCGCAAGCAGCTTAAGGTTGAAAACGATGTTGACAGCTTTGAGATTTATATGGACGGTGATAAGGTTGTACTTAAAAAGTACCAGCCTACCTGTATTTTCTGTGATTCGTTAGCGGACAGCGTCCAATTTGAGGGATATAATGTCTGCAAGGACTGTATTGAAAAGCTCTATAGTATTAAGGATAAAGCTGAATAGGTTATTAAATAAGCAATCGGGCAATCCAAAATGGATTGCCCGATTTTTTATCAGCCTAAGCTGTCTATAATTTGATTTTTGATTTGTTCCATACCCTTAATTGTAGGGTGGCCGCAGCGTTTATCAATATTCTGCAAAACAACGGGTTTAATACCGTAATTTGCACAGGCGGACTTAAAGCCTTCCTCAATCTCGCACTTTAATTCGGTGTTGATTATAGGAATAATATCGGCATTGGGAAGTGTGGACTTTAGTTCATTTATAAAGTAGCAAAAGGCGGGCAAAACCGAAAAAAGATCGGCTTTTTCCAAATTGGAGTATTTAAGCTCGCCTACAGGTGAATTTGCCCAACTGTCATTAGTGCCGCCGAAAACAAAAACGGTGTTTATCTCGTTTTCCTTAAAAAATCCCGCGTCCTGAAGCTTGTTTAATCTGCATATAAACGAGGAAGTTTCCGAGCAGTCACTGCCGTTATATCCGGTATGGCATATTGTAGAGCCGGACCAGCTGTTGTTTTGGATAAGCTTTGAATCGGTCTCATTAATCAGGGGATTCCACCAGGTATCTTCCACAGCTCTCACATCGGTTTCTTCTCTGCCGAGGCTTGAGTAATAGGTAGCATACCCCTCGGGTATATAGCCTTCAAAGGTAGAATAGCTATCCCCAAAAATGAGAACATTCTTTAAACTCATAGCTTTAATCCTTATTACATATTACTTTGAATATACTCTACAACATCGCCGATGGTTTTAAGGTTTTCAATTTCCTCATCGGGAATTTCAACCTCAAACTCATCCTCTATTGACATAAGCAGTTCTACAACATCAAGACTGTCAGCACCCAAATCCTCGTCGATTCTGGTCTCCATTGTCATCTCTTCTGCGTTAGCGTCGAGCTGCTCCGCTAATATTTCTTTAATTTTTTCAAATACCATAATTTATGCCTCCTGAAAATTTACAAGAATATGCCCGCAAAAGCCGTGGGCTTTAAATCTTGATAAATAGATAATATGTTTTTTTTGGCTATTTGTCAATAGATTTTTATGCTTTTTTGAAAATTATACATTAGTATTTAAAAAATGTTGCAAATTTAAAAGATTTGCTTTATAATAGTTTTATTGTTATGTATTTACGGATATGAAAGGTGGGAAGCGGAGCGGTTTGTACGCTCCCTTGTATGGCAAAAGAAAAGCTTGTTAAGTCAATTACCTCTATGGATGAGGATTTTGCTAAATGGTATACGGATGTTGTGCTTAAGGCAGACTTAATTGATTATTCATCGGTTAAGGGCTGTATGATAATAAGACCCTACGGCTATGCGATTTGGGAAAACATTCAGCATATTGTAGACGGTATGTTCAAGGAAACGGGGCACGAAAATGTATATATGCCTATGTTTATTCCCGAAAGCCTGCTTCAAAAGGAAAAGGATCATGTTGAGGGCTTCGCTCCCGAGGTTGCTTGGGTGACCCACGGGGGAGAGGAGGAATTAGAGGAGAGGCTTTGCGTAAGACCTACCTCCGAAACCCTTTTCTGCGACCATTTTAAAAATATAGTTCATTCATATCGTGACCTGCCGAAGCTTTATAACCAGTGGTGCAGTGTTGTGCGTTGGGAGAAGACCACAAGACCCTTCCTGCGCTCTCGGGAGTTTTTGTGGCAGGAGGGACACACCCTTCACGCAACCTCCGAGGAAGCAAAGGCAGAGACTGTGCAGATGCTTAACATTTATGCCCGCTTTGCCGAGGAGTTTTTGTGCATACCCGTAATCAAGGGCGAAAAGACCGCTAAAGAGCGTTTTGCGGGAGCGGAGGCTACTTATACAATAGAGGCGCTTATGCACGACGGTAAAGCCTTACAGAGCGGAACCTCCCATTATTTCGGGGACGGCTTTGCAAAGGCGTTTGAAATTGAGTATACCGATAAAAACAACAACTCCGTAACCCCCTTTGAAACCTCATGGGGTATATCTACAAGACTTATAGGCGCTATAATTATGACCCATGGTGACGATAACGGTTTGGTGCTTCCGCCTGCCATCGCTCCTATACAGGCGGTGCTTATTCCGATTGCTTCCCACAAGGAGGGCGTGCTTGATAAGGCAAACGAGGTATACGAGCGAATGAAGAAGGTTTGCCGTGCTAAAATTGACGCAGGCGAGCAGTCTCCGGGTTGGAAGTTTGCCGAGTATGAAATGAAGGGCGTTCCGCTTAGAGTTGAGCTTGGACCGAAGGATATTGAAAACAACTGCTGTGTTGTTGTACGCCGTGATAACGGGGAAAAGACGGTTGTATCCCTTGACGAGCTTGAAGAAAAGCTTACCGAGCTTTTAAAGGCGGTACACGACGGACTTTACAATAAGGCTCTCGAACGCAGAGCAAATATGACCTTTGATGCTCACGACCTTGATGAAATGAAAGAAATAGCCGACAATAAGCCGGGCTTTATCCGTGCTATGTGGTGCGGCGACCGTGAGTGTGAGGACAAGCTTAAGGATTATGCAGGAGTTTCTTCACGCTGTATTCCCTTTGAACAGGAGGAGCTTGACGGCAAGTGCGTATGCTGCGGCAAGAAGGCTAAGCATATGCTTTATTGGGGTAAGGCATATTAAATATTAATATAAAATTAAATCGCCCTGAATGCTTTTGCATTCAGGGCGATTTTTTAAAGTGTTAGCGTGAAAAATCACTGTTGCCAAAGGCAACCGAAACAGATGCGATATAATAATCACCATTTCGGTGATTTTTCATCGCATTTTGTGTCTTGCAAAGAAATGGTGATTATTATGAATTTTCTTTAACCCAAAGCTCTGCCTTGTCAGCCGCCATACGCTTGATATCCTCTTTGGTGTAGGGGGATTCCTCGCCGCCGTTTACATAAAGAAAATACTTGCCGCCTTCGGTCTTGTAGAGAGCTTCTTCATAGCCGTCAGGCTCGCCGAAATTACCCGAGGTTTTTTTCAAAATGAGCTCGGAGTTTTCGGTGTCATACTCTACCTTGCAAATAACCTTTTTCATGATGTTCACCTGATTCCTTTCTGCGGTACGGCTCTTTTGAACCTACCGCCGCCGCCTCTTTCGGCGTGCGGCAAAAGCCTTAATATATCAAGCGCCTTGGCGCTGATAAAAGAATTTAAAAAACTTCCCCGCCTATTATAACGGTTTTAAGATTGATTTCATCATCAACTATAAGCAAATCCGCATCGTAGCCCTTTGCAATACGGCCTTTTTTGATACCCAGAATATTCGCAGGGGTTTCGCTTGCCATTTTCACTGCATCCTCAAGCGGAATACCGAATTTTACGGCAGTTTTAACACAATCAAGTAATGTTGCGCTGCTGCCTGCTATAGTGCCGTCAGCAAGTCTTGCCGCACCGTCCTTTAAAAAGACATTTAATCCGCCCGATTCATACTCGCCGTCAGGCAGTCCCGCACAGCGTATACTGTCGCTGATAAGGGTCATACGGTCGGCACCGAACATTTTATAGGTTGCAAGCACCACAGATTTTGAAATATGAAAGCCGTCGCAGATGAGCTGGGCGTAAATATGCTTTTCAAACGCCGCACCTATAGGTCCGGGGTTTCGGTGGTGCAGGGGAGGCATAGCGTTGAATGTATGGGTAAGACAGTTTGCGCCGTTTTCTATGGCGCAGAGTGCGGTTTCATAGTCACAGTCGGTATGCCCAAGTGATACAACGCAGTCAGGCGTTACTGCCCTTATAAACTCCATAGAGCCGTAAATTTCGGGGGCAACAGTTATCATTTTGACATTTTTAAAACGCTTAAAATCCGCTATAGAGGGGTTTTTAATATATTTTTCATTCTGAGCACCCTTGTGCTTAGGCGAAATGTAAGGCCCCTCAAAATGAAAGCCTAATATATTAGCACCCTTAAAGTCGGTTTCGGCATTCGTCACCCTTTCGAGTGAATCATAACCCATAGTCATTGTAGTGGGTAAAAATGAGGTTGTACCATGCTCGGCATAAAAACGGCACATAGGCTCAAAATTTGCGTCCATGGTATCAAGACCTACACAGCCGTGGGTGTGTATATCTATAAGTCCGGGAATAAGCCTGTTTCCGCCTGCGTCTATATCGCCGTTTTTAACATTATCGGTGATATCTGCAATTTTCCCATTCTCTATTGTGACAGATTTTAAGCTTTTACCTATTTCGGCATTGTAAATAACCATTATAATCTTTTAAAGCTCAGGATAGAGCCCGTCCTCCGCCATTTTATTAATGGCGTCGCAAACCATTTGTTTATCCTCTTTATATGTGACGCCGTACCATTTATCCTCTGCAATAAGCACCTTAACCTTTTTTTCGCCCGAGGTAATAAGGGAGGAAACTACCGAGGGAAGATAGTATTCGGATTTCGGAGTGTTGATGTTGTTATTAAGGAACTCCTTAAAGCCCTTTTCGGCATAGCCGAATAAATCCGGCATAAAGCCCCAAAGATTCATTGAAACCACGGTATCGGGAGGGAGAGCTGTCCAACTTTCACCGTCGTCTTCGGTGTATTTGCAATCCATAATCTTTGTGCGCTCGGTAACCGACTTAAGCTCGCCGTTTTCTATCTCGCACACACCCCTTGAAACATAGCCGTTTTCGGTTAATGTGTTGACAAGGCGGAAGCCGGTCATACAGTAGTCGCTGTCATTATTCTTAAGAAACTCGGCAGTCTTTATAAATGCGGATTTGCCGTAATAATCGTCCGCATTTATAACGGCGAAGGGTTCTTTTACAACATCCTTACAGCAAAGCACTGCGTGGGCGGTACCCCAGGGCTTGACCCTGTCAGAGGGGCAAACGAAACCCTCGGGCAGAGCGTCGGTTTCCTGAAAAACATATTCTGTCTTCACCATTTTTTCAATCCGCTTGCCGACAACTGCTTTAAAATCGGACTCAATTGCGTGCTTTATTACAAAAACCACCTTGTTAAAGCCTGCTTTTACAGCGTCATAGACAGAGTAGTCGAGGAGTATTTCCCCGTTTTTACCGATAGGCTCAATCTGCTTAAGCCCGCCGAAACGGCTGCCCATTCCCGCCGCCATAACAACCAATGTGATATTATCGTTCATATTTATGCCCCCCGTAAAGTTTTTTATGTTTTAATTATAGCATACAATTAACTTAATTGCAATTATGATATTTAATATTGTTGATATCCGCACATAAATTTCTTCTTGCTATGATGCATTTTGTACGCTATAATAGAAATATTCACAGTTTGTTAAATTTTTTCGGAAATTTGTTTGATATTATATACAATACTTGGGGGCGTTTTGCGCCCGACAGACAGTGAAAATTTTTCTTGGAGGAATACAAATGATTGAAGTCACCGGACTCAGCAAACGGTACGGTACTCATCTTGCGGTTAAAGATGTCAGCTTTAACATCGAAAAAGGTGAGGTTATCGGTTTCTTAGGACCCAACGGCGCAGGTAAATCTACAATTATGAATATCCTTACGGGATACCTTTCCCTTACACAGGGCAAGGTTGCCATAGACGGATACGATATTACAGAGTATCCCGAGGATGCGAAACGCCGTATTGGCTATCTTCCCGAAATGCCGCCGCTTTATATTGATATGAAGGTAAGGGAATATCTCAATTTCATATATGACCTTAAAAAGGTGAAGTTCCCAAAGAAGCCCCATATCGACGAGATTATAAGGCTGGTTAAAATCGAGAATGTCCAAAACCGTCTTATTAAGAATCTTTCAAAGGGCTACAGGCAGAGGGTTGGCTTTGCGCAGGCGCTTATCGGAAACCCCGATGTACTTATTTTGGACGAGCCGACGGTAGGTCTTGACCCGAAGCAGATTATAGAGATACGCAATCTTATAGCCCGACTCGGCAAAAATCACACAATAATTCTTTCTTCTCATATACTTTCGGAAATTCAGGCGGTCTGCAAGCGTGTAATCATTATCAATCATGGCCAGATTATTGCAGATGATACTCCCGATAATCTTTCAAACAAGCTCTCGCAAGACCATTCGCTTGTTGCAAGAATTGTTTGTGCGGAACAGGATATGCTTGATGCGCTTAAAACAGTAAAGGGCGTGAAGTCCGTAACCTCTCTTGGTCGCAAGGAGGACAACTCCTTCGACTTCCTTATTGAACCCGAGGCGGGAGCGGATGTTCGCAGTGAGGTCTTTAAGCGTGTGGCCGCAAGGGGCAGAACCCTTTTGTCTCTTACAAGCAACAAGGTGTCCTTGGAGCAGATATTCCTGCGCCTTACAGAGGCAGCGGACAATGACGAGGCAAGGCGTCTTTTAGGCGTTGCTGAGACCCCGCAATCGGAAAAGGTTAATATTGAAATTACGGACTCAGACACCGTCGCCGTGAAGACGGAAAACAGCAATGAGGAGGAGAAATAATGCGCGCGGTATTTAAAAGAGAATTTCGATCCTATTTTTCCACGCCGATAGGATTTATTGTTTTAGCGGTATGCTATTTCTTTTTAGGATTATATTTTTCAATGATTTACAGCTTCGGCAGTCCCGAAGTGTCCGAGGTTATAATGGCTATGGCAACTGTAATAGTGTTTACAATGCCGGTTATTACAATGCGCCTTATGAGCGAGGACAGGCGTCAGAAGGTTGATCAGGCTTTGCTTACAGCTCCCGTAAGCCTTACAGCTATTGTAATGGGTAAGTTCTTTGCGGCACTGGCGCTTTTGGCAGTAGCCTTCGCTCCGACGGTTATATTTGAAATAATTGTGCTGTCCTATGTCAGCGTAAACATAATGTCGTATATTTATGCCTTGCTTGGTATGCTCCTTTTGGGAAGCGCTCTTATTTCCATCGGTATGTTTATATCCTCTCTCACCGAAAGCTCGGTGGTTTCGGCGATTTTGACCTTAGTAATCAATATTCTTGTACTTTATATGTCAAGCTTTGCCGGTATGGTAAATGCAACATGGCTTGCTAATATTCTTGAAAAAGCTGCATTTATTAATGTATTTGACAACTTTGGAGCAAATGTATTTTCGGTATCCGATGTGGTTTATTTCGTAAGCATCAGCGCCGCCTTCCTTTTCCTGTGCGTGCGTTCGCTTGATAAGAGAAGATGGGCATAAGGAGGGAAAGCAAAATGGAAGAAAATAAGAATTTGACACCCGAAACAGAGGAGAATGTTGATGCAGTTGAAAACAAGACTGCCGATACGACTTCCAAAGAGGATAGAAAAGCCAAAAAGGAAAAGAAAGCAAAAAAGCTTAAAAATCAGGCGCTTTTACGCAAGGGAAGCTTTTCTGTTGCTATAACAGCGGCGGTTTTGGCAGGAATTATACTGTTTAATGTCCTTGTAGGGGCACTTTCCAATCGTTTTGTATTAGAATTTGATATGAGCGCAGAGAAAGAAAACTCTATGAGCGAGGAAAACATTGATTACATAAAAGGCCTTAAAACAGAGATTGAGATAACTGTATGCGCTACGCCCGATGATTATGTGGGCGGTTATATGGATTATTATGCTCAAAAGCTTTACAGCGTCTCTGGCGATGCAACCGATTACTACAAGCAGACCGTTAATCTGCTTGATAAATATTCCGCATATAATAACAAGATAACCCTTCGTTATGTTGATACTCAGGACTCGGAATTTACCGAGATTTCCTCGAAATATTCCAATGAAAGCCTCACCTACGGCGACATTATAGTATCCTGCACCGAAAACGAGCATTATAAGATAGTTGGATTTGAAGATATATATGAGCTTAATGAGGATACCACCTATGCTTCTTACGGCTATACCACTAATACCGTAGCAGGAAATAACATTGAGACGGCGGTTACAAGTGCGATTGCTTATGTCACAAGCGATAAAATTAAAAATGTAGCGCTTTTAACAGGCCATTCAAAGCAGGATTATACATCCGATTATCAGGCGCTCTTAAGGGATAATAATTACGAAATCACCGTGATTTCCGACAGTATGATAGGCAGTATATCAAAAGAGTATGATGCGGTTATTATACCGGCGCCCACCACCGACTTTTTAGGCTCTGAGCTTGAGGCTCTCTCGGAATTCCTCGATAATGACGGAAAGCTCGGTAAGGGACTTATCTTCTTTGCCGACGCATCAGCGCCGTATCTTACGAATTTTTACGATTTCCTTGGAGAATGGGGAATTGCCGTAGGCGAAGGAATATTGTTTGAAACAAATTCTCAAAACTATATGCCGGAAGACCCGATGACAATGGGCACCTATCCCACAAGCAGCGATAATGATATTACAAAGGGTATGAATCTCTGTATTACAGGCTATAATGTGCCTATTACCGCCGCTTTTGAAGCCGAGGGCCGTATTACCGTAACCTCGCTTATGAGTACACCCGAATCGGTGGTGGCAGCTCCCGTAGGAACAGCCGCTAATTGGACCGGTGCAGACGAGTATCCAAAACAGAGTTATTCATCTGTAGTTCAGTCGAAAACCGTAAACTATGACAGTGACAACAATGAGCTTAAAAGCTATGTTTTTGCTTTCAGCAGCGTTGAGTTTATTTATTCATCCTATAACGAGCAGTCCTCAGTTTCAAACAAGAATATAACCCTTGCCGCAGCAGAACGGGCAGTGGGTGCAGAGGACACAGGCATTTCCTTTGTTTCAAAGACCATAACAAATGAAAGCTTTGCGGATTCAGTAACCGAATCTTCATCAAGAGTTGTAAGGGCTATATTTATGATTATATTCCCGATTGCCTGTGTTGTTATAGGTATTTACATCTTTATTAGGAGAAAGAATGCGTAATGAGTGATTTTCCCGAAAAAGAAAATATAGTTGAGGAAACTTTACAGTCGGAAACCGAATCTGCGCCCGGGGAGGAAGGCTCAACCGTCTTTTCTGACCCTGCAGAGCATAAAAAAACAACTGTAAGACATAAGAAAAAGCTTTTGCCTGTAATTATTTCAGCCGTTCTTGCTGTTGCTGTACTTGCGGGAGGAACGGTTGCGGTTATAAAGCTAATACCTGAACGTGAAGAGGGCTCTTCCACTCCTTCTATAGAGACTATAAAGGTAATCAATGAGAATTCGGATGATTATAAAACGGTTACCGTTACAAACGAAAACGGCACCTTTAAGCTGTATTCGGAAGAAGAGACAGTCGAAACCGATTCCTCCGACTCGTCTGGCTCAACGACCGAAATTAATTGGTACCTTGACGGCTATGATAAGGAACTTGTCGATTCATTGACAATCGGCAATATTGCGGGTGATGCCGCTTTGCTTTCGGCTTCAAGAGAAATCACCTCTAAAACTGCCGCTGAGTGCGGTCTTGAAGCACCTGTGATTAAGGTAGATGTCGTTAAAAATGACGGCTCGGAATTTTCAATATTAGTGGGAACCGAATCACCTGACGGCACGGGAATTTATGTTAAGCTTTCAGCTGATGACAAAATATATGTAACAGAAGGCACCGTTAAGGATAATTTTACCTTTGACGCACTGAGTCTTGCTGAAAAAAGCCAGGTGCCCGCTATTACCGTGACCGACGCTATGGCGGATTATACCAATGAGGGAGAGCTCACCTCCTTTGATACAATAACCATTACAGGCAAAAATTATCCTGAAAAGGTAGTTTTGACACCTAATACAGACGAAATTTTTTCGGATTATGCCTCTTATTTGGTGGTTTCACCCACAAAGAGAATTGCCGATAATGTTTCGGATATATTCAGCCTTTTTAAAAACGGCGTTTCGGCTTCGGGCGCATATTCCTTTGACAATTCCGCTGCTGCCCGTAAACAGCTTGGCCTTGATAATCCCGACCTTACAGCTACAATAAAAATCGGTTCCTTTACTACCACTTATCTTTTTAAACAGCAGGAGGACGGAAACTACGCAATATGGTATGACGGCGCAAAGCTTATAAAAAAGATAACGGTGGCCAATATTCCCTTTATCGATTACAAAACCACCGATTATTATGCTGATTGGGTGTGTTTACAGGCGATAAATGAGTTGTCGAATTTCACGGTCAAAACACCCGATAAAACCTATAGCTTTGACATTGTTTACGATGACAGCGAGGATGCAGAGGAAACCTATGTTATCACCTATGAGGGTAAAAAGCTTATTGCGAAAAATTTCCAGAACTTCTATGAAGTGTGTATCAGGCTTTCCTGCTCGGATTATACTATTGAAAAGCTTGGCGGAGAACCGGAAATGTCGCTGATTTTCTCATATTCAGAGCCTTCACGCAATGCTGTTACCGTAGATTTTGTAAAATCAAGCGAAACTAAATATCAATATAGCATCAACGGTACGGATATGGGAAAGGTGAATGCTACTGAATTGAAAAAAGTTTTGAGACTGGTTGAAAAGGTCGCAAACGGAGAAACTATAGATTCACAGTATTAATAAAAAACAGTTGACAAAACAAAACTTTTAGTTTAAAATATGAAGGCAGTAGGGGCTGTGCTTTCGGAATGAAAAGCGCAGCCCGATTTATTGCGCTGTAAAATTTTTTAAAGGATGATATGAAATGTCCCAGAAAAAATACGATGTTGCAATAATCGGCGGGGGAATAGGCGGACTTATGGCGGCTTACCGTCTGCACAATAATATTCCCGATATTAAAATTGTAATTACCGAACGGGGAAATACCCTTGAAAACAGGCATTGTCCTGCAGGTAAGAACAATACCTGCGTACACTGTAAGCATTGCTCTATTACGAGCGGTTATGCGGGAGCAGGCGCCTTTTCGGACGGTAAATTCAATCTCGGTACGGCATACGGCGGAACCCTTGGCGAGGAGCTTGGTGACGACACCGCCAATAAATATATTGATGAGGTAGATAAGATTTTAAATACCTACTGTACCTCGGGCGAGCCTAAGGTTTACAAATCAAACGAAGCCTTAAAGCTTAAATGCTTACAAAACAATCTGCGTTTGCTTGATATGAATGTAAAGCACTTGGGTACGGATAAGAACTTCATCACAATGCAGAATCTTATTAATGCCTTAGCCGAAAGCGGCACCGAGATGCTGGCTTTCTACGATTGCGAAAGGGTAGAGAAGGCTGACGGCGGCTATAAGCTTTACTACACAAACGGCGAGACTATTGAGGCCGAGAAGATAATTATTGCTACAGGACGCGGCGGGGCTAACTTTGTTGCGGATTTCTGCCGTTCCTTTGGCGTTCATATGCGTTCAAACCATGTTGATATCGGCGTAAGGGTAGAGATGAAGGATATAATCTGGAAGGAATTTTCCGACCAAATTTACGAGCCGAAAATTCTTTACAAAACAAAGACCTTTGAAGACCGCTGCCGTATGTTCTGCTTTAACAAGGGCGGACTTGTCTCTGCCGAGAATAACCACGGCATTATAACCGCTAACGGTCACTCCTTTGCCGATAATGACAAGAAGACCGATAACTGCAACTTTGCAATTCTTTCGAGTATTCGTTTTACCGAGCCCTTTAATCAGCCCACCGAGTACGCCGAGAGTATTTCACGCCTTGCTAATATGATAGGAAACGGAAATGTGCTGGTTCAGCGCTTCGGCGATTTGGTGCGCGGCAGAAGAACAAATGACCACAGATTAGGTCAAAACACCGTTACTCCTACTCTGAAGGCTACTGCGGGTGATATTTCGCTTGTGCTGCCCCACAGAATACTTACCAATATTATTGAGACGGTTTATGCCCTTGACCGTGTAGCGCCCGGAACCGCAAATGACGATACCCTGCTTTACGGCTGTGAAAGCAAATACTATTCAATCCGCCCCGAGTTTATGAACGATAAATTCGAGCTTATTGACGGTGTTTACATTATCGGTGACGGTAGCGGTATCTGCCGTGGACTTTCCCAATCCGGCGCTATGGGTATATATGTTGCTGATTGTATTGCGGAAATTAGACATTAGAATTTAGAAGGCGGGTGCTTGCACCCGCCTCTTTGTTTCATCTAACATCTAAATTGAATTATTGTTGTTTTTCGACAATTTGTCCTTTTAAGATACACTTAAATTGTAAATATGAACAAATTTTTAAAAAGAAATTCTATTTTGTTGACTTTGACGGGTTAATGTGATACGATAACAGTATATTATTTAATATCTGCCAGTATAGGTTTGGATGTATGGCCCAAATGTTTCTACCGCACGCCACTAAGCTGCGACTATTGGCTTTTGGACAAGCTTAATCGGCAGACTTATATTGTATAAGTCTGCCTTTTTGATTGAGGAGTATTTTATAAATGGTAGCTTTAGAGGAAAAGATACTTAAAGAGGGTAAAGTACTGCCCGGCAATATTTTAAAGGTCGGCTCTTTTTTAAATCATCAGCTTGATGCTGACTTTATTATGGAGATGGGCAGGGAGATAGCAAGGCTTTTTGCAAACGAAAAGGTGACAAAAATCCTTACTATTGAGACCTCGGGTATTCCTATTGCCTTTGCGGCGGGAGCGGCAATGCACATTCCCGTTGTTTTCGCCAAAAAGCATAAGACAAGCAATGTCTCGGGCGATGTATATAAAACGGTGGTTCATTCATATACCCACGGTACGGATTATACCGTCGTTGTCGAAAGCGATTATTTAAGCGATAAGGATAATGTGCTTATTGTAGACGATTTCCTTGCAAACGGCAAGGCTTTAAAGGGACTTCTTGATATTGTTGCTCAGGCGGGTGCTTCTTCTGCAGGTGCTGTTTGCGCTATAGAAAAAGGCTTCCAGCATGGTGGGGACGAGCTTAGAGCTGACGGTATAAGGGTTGAATCCCTCGCCATTATAGACAGTATGGAGGACGGCAAAATCGTTTTCCGCAAACAGTAAAGGATATATGCGGTAATTCCGCTTATCATAAATTTTTTTGGAGGAAGAAAAATTATGAAAAAAATTACAGCAATGCTTCTGTGCCTTGCAATGCTCTTTGCTTTTGCAGGCTGCGGTAGCAAGGACACAAGCTCCGACGGCAGCGATGCCAAGGTTGTGACAATCGACGAGGTTGAGAAGACTGTACCTGCTAAAATGGAAAAGGTTGAAAAGGCAAACTTCAAAATCGGTCTTATCTGCCTGCACGACGAAAACTCTACCTATGACAACAACTTCATTCAGGCATTAAAGGCTGCTCAGGCTGAGCTCGGTCTTAAAGACGATCAGGTTCTTATTAAAACCAACATTGAAGAGAGCAGTGCTTGCTATGAAGCGGCAGCTCAGCTTGCTGACGATGGCTGCAATGTAATCTTTGCAGATTCTTTCGGTCACGAAAGCTTTATGATTCAGGCGGCTCAGGAGTATCCTGATGTTCAGTTCTGCCACGCTACCGGAACAAAGGCTCAAACCGCTAAGGTTGCCAACTTCCACAATGCTTTTGCGGCTATCTATGAGGGTCGTTACCTCGCAGGCGTTGCCGCCGGTATGAAGCTCAACGAAATGATCGAAAAAGGCACCATTACTGCTGATAAGGCTGTAATCGGTTATGTAGGCGCTTTCAACTATGCAGAGGTTGTTTCGGGTATGACATCTTTCTTCCTCGGCGCACGCTCTGTTTGCAAATCCGCTACAATGAAGGTTACCTACACCAACTCTTGGTTCGATATTGCTAAGGAGAAAGAGGCGGCTCTTAACCTTATCAACTCCGGCTGTGTTCTTATCAGCCAGCACGCTGACTCTGAGGGTGCTCCGAAGGCATGCGAAGAGAAGGGCGTACCGAATGTTGCTTACAACATCAGCACTATCTCTATGGGACCGAACACCGCTTTGATTTCTTCAAAGATTGACTGGGCTCCCTACTTCAAGAAGATTATAAATGCGGCTCTTGAGGGCGGCACAATCGAGTCTGATTACTGCGGAACTATGGCAGAGGGTTATGTAGCTCTTACCGAGCTCAACACCAAGGTTGCCGCCGCAGGCACACAGGAAAAGCTTGACGAAGTTAAGCAGAAGCTTATGAAGGGCGAAATCAAGGTATTCGATACCGACACCTTCACCGTAGACGGCAAGAAGCTTGAAAGCTACACCGCAGACATCGTTGACAACGGCGATTTCGTACCGGACAGCGAAGCTATTAAGGACGGCGCATTTGCTGAATCCAGCGACAGATCCGCTCCTTACTTTGATATTAAGTATATCGACGGTATCAGCGAATAATTAATTGAATTCATATTCGGGCGGGGCGAGAAACGCTCCGCCTTGAATACTTTTAAATAATATAAGAATTCAATCCTGAAAAGAGGGTATTTTGGGATACTTTGTTTTGAAGATTGATTTTTAAGAAAGGTGAGATGTGTGTGGGCAGTGCGGCGATTGAATTGCGGGGCATAACCAAGCGCTTCGGCAATGTTGTTGCTAACAGAAATGTAAATCTGTCGGTCTACGGCGGGGAGATTTTGTCCCTTTTAGGGGAAAACGGAAGCGGCAAAACCACCCTTATGAATATGATTTCGGGTATTTACTATCCCGATGAGGGGCAGATTTTTATAAACGGCGAGGAGGCGGTTATTCGCTCTCCTAAGGATGCTTTTAAATATAAAATCGGAATGATTCACCAGCATTTCAAGCTTATAGATGTTTTTTCTGCGGCTGAAAATGTGGTGCTGGGCCTTAAGGAACAGGGCAGTTATGATATTAAAAAGGTAAGCTCTAAGGTTGCCGAGATAAGCGAGAAATACGGCTTTGATATTAACCCCGATAAGAAAATATATGAGATGTCGGTTTCCGAAAAGCAGACGGTGGAAATCATAAAGGTGCTTTACCGTGGGGCGGATATTCTAATTCTTGATGAGCCGACGGCGGTGCTTACTCCACAGGAAACGCAGAAGCTATTTGATGTTCTTCGCAGAATGAGGGAGGACGGAAAGGCGATAATCATTATAACCCATAAGCTCCATGAGGTGCTTTCTCTTTCCGACCGTGTGGCTGTACTTCGCAAGGGCGAGTACATAGGCACTGTAGAAACCGCCAAGACCAACGAAGCAGAGCTTACCGAAATGATGGTGGGCAAAAAAATCGAGCTTAATATTGAGCGCACCGAGCCTCAAAATCCGCAGGACAGGCTCGTTGTAAAGAATATAAGCTGTAAAGACCGTGAGGGCGTAAATGTGCTTGATAATGTCTCATTCACCGCACGCTCAGGCGAGATTTTGGGAATTGCGGGAATTGCGGGAAGCGGTCAGCGTGAGCTGCTTGAAGCTATTGCGGGACTTCAGCATATTGACGAGGGCGAAATTATTTATAATAACCCCAAAACAGGCTCTGCAGATAATCTGCGAGACAAAACTCCCCTGCAGATAAGGGACCTTGGAGTAAGGCTTTCCTTTGTGCCTGAGGATAGGCTCGGTATGGGACTTGTGGGCAATATGGATATTGTGGACAATATGATGCTTAGAAGCTACCGTAAGGGCAAGTCAATGTTCTTGGAGCGCAAATCACCGAGAGACCTTGCAGAAACCATTATTGAACAGCTTGAGGTAGTAACCCCCAGCGCATCTACACCCGTAAGGAAGCTTTCGGGGGGAAATGTTCAAAAGGTGCTTGTAGGCCGTGAAATAGCGGCGGCTCCCACCGTGCTTATGGCGGCGTATCCTGTAAGAGGACTTGACATAAATTCTTCCTATGCTATTTACAATCTTTTGAATCAGCAAAAGGAAAACGGAGTTGCGGTTATTTTTGTGGGTGAAGATTTGGATGTGCTTATCGAGCTTTGTGACCGCATTATGGTAATAGGCTCCGGCAAAATAGCAGGAATAGTTGACGGCAGAACTGCCGACAAGAATAATATAGGTTTGATGATGACCAATACTAAAGGAGGCGGCGAAAATGAATAATAATGAAAAGCATATCCATGAGCCGCTTTTCCATATTACAAAGCGTGCGGATATAGTTTGGTGGAAGGCATGGCTTGTACGCCTTGTGGCGATAGTAGCGGCACTTTTCGTCTGCGCTGTTGTAATAGTAACGATAACCGATTACAACCCGCTTCAGGTTTACAAAACCATGTTTGAGGGTAGCTTTGGCTCGGAGCGTAAGGTTTGGATTTTACTCCAAAATCTCGCAATGCTCTTGTGCATATCGCTGGCTGTTACCCCCGCATTTAAAATGAAATTCTGGAACCTTGGTGCAGAGGGTCAGGTGCTTATAGGCGGTCTTGCAAGTGCGGCGTGTATGTTTTATGTTAAAGACAGTATGCCAAACTGGCTTTTGATTATTGTAATGCTTGTAGCCAGTCTTTTGGGCGGCGTTATATGGGGGCTTATTCCTGCCTTCTTTAAGGCAAATTGGGGGACTAACGAAAGCCTTTTTACCCTTATGATGAACTATGTTGCAATTCAGCTCGTTTCATTTTTCATTATGGTCTGGGTTCCCAGCGGTTCAAGCGTAATGGGTGTTATAAATCAGGCTTCGGGCAGTGGTTGGATGCCTGATTTATTCGGCAAGAAGTATTTGTTTAATATACTTATAGTTGCGGTTTTGACCGTTGTTATGTTTATCTACCTTAAATTCAGCAAACAGGGCTACGAAATTTCGGTTGTAGGCGAGAGCGAGAATACCGCACGCTATATCGGAATAAATGTAAAAAAGGTTATTATCCGTACAATGATTATTTCGGGTGCTGTATGCGGTCTTGCGGGCTTCCTGCTTGTTTCAGGTACTAACCATACCATTTCAAAGGAATTGGCGGGGGGTATGGGTTTTACTGCGATTATGGTGTCCTGGCTTGCAAAGTTTAACCCGATAATTATGGTAATAACCTCATTCCTGATTGTATTCCTGCAAAGGGGAGCGGGGGAGATTGCCACAGCCTTCCGTCTTAACGAAAGCGTTGCGGATATTCTTACGGGAATTATCATTTTCTTCATAATCGGCTGTGAATTCTTCATCAATTATCAAATTAACAAGCGCTCAAAGCAGAAGGAGGCAAAATAATGCTTAGTACAGTATTTGCATTTATAAACGCCGCCATTATTCAGGGAATCCCCCTGCTTTACGGAGCGACGGGCGAAATTATCACCGAAAAAAGCGGAAATTTGAACCTCGGTATACCGGGAATTATGTATATCGGAGGTATTTCAGGCATTATCGGTGGCTATCTTTATGAGCATTCTACCGATAATCCTGTGGCACTTTGGTGCATTCTTATTCCGCTTATCTGTTCGATTGCAGGCTCGGCTCTTATGGCTTTGATTTACAGCTTTTTAACAATCACTCTTAGGGTAAATCAAAATGTTACGGGTCTTGCACTTACAACCTTCGGAATGGGCGTCGGAAACTTTTTCGGCGGCTCGCTTTTAAGCTTTTTCGGCGAAAGCGGCTCAATTTCGCTTATTACTACAGGCAGCTACTATAAAGCAAGTCTGCCCTTTGCGGATAAGCTGGGGATTTTCGGTAAAACCTTTTTATCCCTCGGCTTTTTGGCGTATGCGGCGATTATTATTGCGCTTTTGACCTCTTATATCCTTAATCGCACCCGTGTGGGACTTAATCTGCGTGCTGTGGGCGAAAATCCCGCTACTGCGGATGCGGCGGGCATAAGCGTACCTAAATATAAATATCTCTCAACCGTTATCGGCGGAGCGATTGCGGGCTTGGGCGGTCTGTACTTTGTTATGGATTATACCGGCGGCGCCTGGACAAATAACGGCTTCGGCGACCGAGGCTGGCTTGCGATTGCAATAGTTATTTTCGCAATCTGGAGACCGAGTATGGCAATTTTAAGCTCCTTCCTTTTCGGCGGACTTTATATCCTTTGCGTTTATATTCCGGGGCTTTCAAGCAGTGCTAAGGAGCTTATTAATATGTTGCCGTATCTTGTTACAATAATTGTTCTTGTAATAATAAGTATGCGCAAAAAGCGTGAAAATCAGCCTCCTGCGCATTTGGGTCTCTCATATTTCCGTGAGGAAAGATAAAAATTTTGCTTACATTTAATTTTTAAATGTGCTAAAATAATATTGCAACGGGTTGTTCCGACAGGCGAAAATTCGGTTGTCGGAATAATTTTTTTAAACGGATTTTTGAATGAGAGGTAAAAAATGTTTAACAAGGGAGATAAGGTATTTTACGGTCAGACAGGTGTTTGTGTTGTGGAAGAAATTTCGGAAAAGATGCTCACCAAAAATATTAAACGGCTTTATTATACCTTGAAACCGCTGTATCAGCAAAATAATGTTATATATGCGCCTGTTGATAGCGATAAGGTTTTTATTCGTGCAATTATCTCAAAAACCGATGCACAAAAGCTTGTTGAGACAGTGCCCGAGATTTGTAACAAGGTACTTGATGCGCAGGGTGAGGAAGATTACAGGGCTATGCTTGAAAGCCATAGCTGTAATGAGCTTTTAGAGCTTGCGGTTAAAATATATTCTAAAAAGCAAGCGGTAAAAAAGGCTAAAAAGAAGCTTGGATTTATTGACGAAAAATACCTAAAACGCACCGAAGAGCTATTGTTCGGTGAGCTTGCGGCGGCACTTGATATTCCTCCCGAAGAAGTGCCTAAAGTGCTTTTCGGAGATATATGATAATTGACTTATCATTGACATAAATAAATATTAAATATTTTGAAGAAAAATGTTGACATTTAAGTGAAATAAATATATAATTATTAGGCTGTGTATTAATAGCTTAATAACGAGGTGTGGCTCAGTTTGGTAGCTTTGAGTGCGAGCGCTGCCTGAGGCAGAGAAAGCAAGTACGAAAAGGCGCAGCGGTCGAAAAATTTTGCCGCTCCAAGGCAAAGAATTTTTCGGGCACCGCAAGAGTAAGCTGCGTAGCAGTGCGAAAAGACAGTGGAAAAGTAAGTTAATGACAAATAAAATTTAATAACGAGGTGTGGCTCAGTTTGGTAGAGCGCTGCGTTCGGGATACCATACCGAACGGTTAGAGTAAAATCTGCCGAACTGCGACAATCCCTTACAAACAGCCACTTCATCGGTGGCACAGTATATAAAAAATAGCGGTAAATACCGCTACGACCACATATAATCCCACAGATACGAAATTTACTGTAATTTTGTGGTGAAAATTTAATAGAGATCGAGGCGTGGCTCAGTTTGGTAGAGCGCTGCGTTCGGGACGCAGAGGCCGCAGGTTCAAATCCTGTCGCCTCGACCAAAAATCCGTGTTTCCTCTATGGGAAGCACGGATTTTTTATGCCTTATTCTTTGGTTAATGCGTAGTGATTTTTATACTACCCAAGTATTAACTTTTTGACAGATATTCTTCGGCATAATGTACGGCTACAGCACCATCTGACACCGCCGTCACAACCTGACGAAGAACCTTTGTGCGAACATCGCCAATCGCATATACACCGTCCACATTTGTTCTTGTTGATTCATCGGCGACCACATAACCGTTTTCATCGAGGTTAACCGCTTCTTTCAAAAATTCGGTCGCAGGCTTTCTCCCAATGCTGACAAAAACACCATCACAGGCAAGCTCTTTGAGAGTTTTGTCTGTGACATTTTTTGTTTTTATTCCCTTTACACTGGTATCAGAGATAAACTGCTCAACCGTACTATTCCAGATGAATTCTACATTTTCTGCTTTTAAAAGCGGCTCATGATAGACATTGGTTGCTCTCAGCGTATCTCTGCGGTGAACTACATATACCTTTTTGGCAAGCCGTGAAAGATAAAGTGCATCTGCCGCAGCGGAATTTCCTCCTCCCACAACAACCACGGTCTTATCTTTGTAAAATCTGCCGTCACAATGTGCACAGTAATGAACGCCTTTGCCGATCAGCTTTTGCTCATCTTCAACTCCAAGTTCACGCGGATTGGCACCGCTGGCAATAACAACTGTTTTTCCGTGAAAAATACCGTTAGCAGTTCTAACCCTTTTTATTGGTTCAGAAAAGTCGACATTCGACACCTCATCATATTCCGTTTTGGCTCCAAACCGTTCTGCGCCTTGTTGCATTTTCACACTAAGGGTAAAGCCGTCTATCCCTTCCTCAAATCCGGGATAATTATCGATATCACCGGTTAGCGCCATTTGCCCGCCTGCAGACAGTTTTTCAAACAAAACGGTATCAAGGCCGGCACGTACGGCATATAAGGCAGCGGTGTATCCGGCGGGACCCCCGCCGATAATAATCATATCGTAAATGTGCATTGCTATTTAATCCTCAATCATAGCAAGAATTTGTTGTTTTGTCTTTGCTCCGACCGATTGATTGACGATCTTTCCGTCTCTCATTACGAGCAACACCGGAATGCTTGAAACATCGAAATCCTGTGCTAATTTAGGTTCGTTGTCTACATTGATCTTTCCAACAAGGTAATCTGGATTTTCTTTTGCAATTTCATCTACAATGGGCGAAACCATACGGCAGGGACCGCACCAATCGGCATAGAAATCAAGCAAAATGATTTTTTCACTGTTTTTAATTTCATCAAAATTATTTTCATTTACACTGATTACGGACATAATTCTTTCCTCTCTTTGCTTTTGCGATTACACTTAAAACGTGCTACCAGGACAGATATTATCTGCGACTCTTCTTATCCGACAGATCCCCGTATACAGGCGTAGCCAAACCGAATCCGCCTGACACAGTGAGTATTTGTCCGGTGGTATAGGCAGACTCGTCACTTGCAAAATAAACGACAGCCTCGGCAATTTCCTCGGGTCTGCCCATTCTTTTTAAGGGGATGTGCCGCAAAAACAGTTTTCTAAATTCCTCTGTCAGATTCTTTTCAACTGCATCGGTAGCGGTCATGCCGGGAAGAACGGCGTTGCAACGAATGTTATTCTTTGCCTCGTGCACCGCGATCAATTTGGTGAGATAATTGATAGCCGCTTTACTTGTTCCGTATGCTACCTGCGAAATATCTGGCACAAGTCCACCCACGGAAGAAATGTTAATGATGCTTCCGCCGCCTTGCTTGGACATATATTTAACTGCTTCCTTGCTTCCCATAAACACACTTCTGAGATTGATATTGACCGTGTCAAAGAAAACTTCAGTATCTGTAGCGCTAAAGTCCATATCTTTGCCCGGATTCGATGTGCCAAAGTTATTGACAAGAACATCAATACGCCCGGCACTTTTTATGACTTCTTCCACCATAGAAGCATACGATTCTGGCCTTCCGGCATCGTTATAAACGTATTTTACTGTATACCCCTGCGAAATAAGCTTATCTGCTTCTTCTTTGGCAAGATCCAAATTCCTCGCCGCCATATAAACGCAGGCGCCTTCTTTTGCGCAAGCCTTAACAATAGCAAGACCGATACCTCTGGTAGACGCTGTAACCAAAACGACTTTATCCTTTAATCTCATATACTTACTCCTTTATTCTTTTTGTAAATTCTCGGTAATAAAAATACAATAAATATACCTATAGCAACACAAATAATTTCAATAAAACTGATAAGTTTAATGGAATTCACGGCGGAGACGGTTTCCGTTAAACCGCTTTCTACATTAGCCGCGACACGATTGGTAAACAATGGTACGAACACAGCTACACCGAGAGGTGCCGCCAGATCTCTGAAAAGTCCGTATGTGCCCGTTCCTGAGCCTGCTGTTTCGTTTGGCACTCCCGATAGGACTGCCTTCATAAAAATCGTAGCATTGCCGCCCAATCCAAATCCCAAAATACCAAGCGAAGCAGCCAGCAACACCACGGAGGAATCGGTAGTGAATAACAGCATAAGCGCACAACCGATCCCTGTAAGAGTCAGTGAACCGGTGAGCACATATTTGGGCTCATATTTGTCCGCAAGTGGTCCTATCAAAACAGAGCCTAAAGCCATTCCGATATACATAATCGAAATAGCGTATCCGGATATAACGGTGTTTTCCGGTTGCGTGTAGTTGACAAACACAATGATATTCGTCATATTCGCCTGCATAAGTCCTTGCGTCAAAAATAGCGCGAGTACCGAGAAAATGAACACCTTACGTTTCATAAAGTTCCATTGTAAAATCGGATTTTCTGCTCTTTTTTCCGCAAATAAAAGACCAAAAAACGATAAAACTGCTGCTATTAAGATCAAAATAAACAAATTGGACTTCCAACCAAAGTTTTGCCCGAACGATGGTACACAAAGAAGAATGCCAAAAAAGATAAAGACAAATAAAGCGCCTAATTTATCAAAGCCTTTAAGGTTATTTTGTTTCGATGAAGCATTTATAGGGATTAAAAGACATAGCAAAAAAACAAAGGCGCAGATGGCAACGCACACCCACATCATAATGCGCCATCCGTAAAACTCAATCAGTAAACCGCCGAGTGTCGGGCCAAAGATAACGGCGCAGCTTGATATAAGCATATAAAGCGAAAAGCCCTTTGCCTGTTTTTCGGGCGGAAAATCCGTTACGATATAGGACATGACCACAGGTGCTATTGCGGCACTGCCAATACCGACGATAAAACGCGCAATCAGCATAAAAAGAAGCGACGGCGCTACAGCGGTCAAAACATTTCCAAGTAAAAAAACCGCGATTCCGATGAGTAATGTGGTTCTTCGACCGATGACATCTCCCAGTTTACCAAGTATAGGAGCGCCGGTTGCTGTCGATATAGCCATTGCCAGTGCCGTCCAAGTGGTATTGTTATAATCAAGATTTAAGCTCTTCACAAAAGCGGGACCCAGCACGGTGGTAAACCCGCCTATAATGCCGACAAGAAAGGCGGCGAGGGCAAAGGGAACAAAACCCGATAAATAGTTTGATCTGTTGTTTGTATTCAAAAAATCACCTCGTTCTGTGGATAGTATAACCTTGTTATGATGTATTTATTTGTTCATTTGCGGGCATACTTCCCATAGAAAGGAGGAATTGCTTTGGAAAAACGATTCTTTATTTGTGAGCATTGCGGCAACATTATCGTGATGATACGTGATGAGGGGGTTGCCGTGCAGTGCTGCGGAGAAAAAATGAAGGAGATTGTTCCTGGAACAAGTGATGGAGCAGAAGAAAAGCATGTTCCCGTTTATGAAGTAAAGAACGGAGAAGTTACCGTTACCGTTGGAGAGGCGGAGCATCCCATGACACCCGAACATTATATTGAATGGGTATGCTTAGAAACCGAAGACGGCTTTCAATATAAACAATTAAAGCCGAATATGGCACCGAGCGTTTCTTTTTTAATATCCGAAAAAGATAAAATAAAAGCTGTATACGCTTTTTGCAATAAACACAGCCTTTGGAAGGCGTAACAAATTACAATAAGGAGAATTACTATGTCAATTATTAACAAAGAGGTTTCTGATTTTAAGACCTACGCATTTCACGCAGGGGAGTTTAAGACTGTTTCTAAGGAAGATATTCTTGGTAAATGGAGTGTTTTCTTCTTCTATCCTGCTGACTTTACCTTCGTTTGCCCTACAGAGCTTGAGGATTTGGCAAACAAATATGAAGAATTCAGAAATGTAGGGTGCGAGGTGTATTCTGTATCCACCGACACGCATTTCGTGCATAAAGCATGGCACGATGCTTCCGAGCGCATTAAAAAGATAGGCTATCCTATGCTTGCCGATCCAACGCATGCAATCTCGAAGGATTTTGAGGTTCTCATTGAGGCGGACGGTTTGGCTGAGCGTGGCACCTTTATCATCAATCCCGAAGGCAAAATTGTAGGCTATGAGGTAACGGCCGGAAATGTCGGCAGAAACGCCGAGGAGCTTTTCCGCAAAGTACAGGCATGCCAATTTGTTCATGCGCACGGTGATCAGGTGTGCCCTGCCAACTGGAAGCCGGGTGCCGAGACATTAAAACCCAGTCTTGATCTTGTGGGCCAGTTATAATGGAGAGCGCAAAAAACTATAGCCCCGATAATTTATATGATGTGGTGGTGGTTGGCGGTGGCCCTGCGGGGCTTACCGCCTCCCTGTATCTGACAAGGGCAAAATACCGCGTATTAGTCCTCGAAAAAGAGCAGTTTGGCGGACAAATCACCATCACAGATGAGGTAGTAAATTATCCGGGGCTTGGAAAGATAAGCGGCAAGGCACTTACCGAGACGATGCGTCGTCAGGCAGAAGCCTTCGGGGCCGAGTTTCTGTTGGCAGAAGCCACCGGTTTGGATATAGATGGCAATGTAAAAACCGTTCATACCAACCGTGGTGATCATGATTGTCTCGGTATTTTGATCGCAACCGGTGCGCACCCGAGAATGATTGGTTTCAAGGGCGAAGAAGATCACAAGGGTCGCGGCGTGGCGTATTGCGCCACCTGCGACGGAGAATTTTTCACCGGAAAAGAGATCTTTGTTATTGGCGGCGGTTATGCTGCCGCCGAGGAAAGCGTATTCTTAACGAAATTTGCCCGCCATGTAACGATTCTCATCCGCGACGAGGATTTTACCTGTGCAGCATCGGTGGCAGAGCCGGCTAAAAAGCACGATAAAATCACCATCTTGACCAATACCATTGTGGAAGAAGTAGCGGGCGAAAACGGGCTCGATTATATCCGCTATAAAAACACCAAAACCGGCGAGGTTACAGAATACCGTGCAGACGCCGGCGACACCTTCGGCGTATTTGTGTTTGCCGGATATTCTCCAGATACGGCACTTATTAAGGGAATTGTTGAGCTGAACGAGCAAGGTTATATTATCACCGACCCGGCGCAAAAAACCAGTATGGATGGACTGTATGCTGCCGGTGATGTGTGCATTAAACCGTTGCGACAGGTCGTAACAGCAACCGGAGACGGTGCTCTGGCGGCTACGGAGCTTGAAAAATATGTGGCGACCATACAGAGAAAAACGGGCTTGCGTCCCAAACCGCCCGTCGCCAAAGAACCAAAAGAAGTCACTGTAAGCGAAAGCTCTCACCAGGCGGATACCTCCGGCGAAACTTTTACGGCTGAGATGAAAGAGCAGTTAGAGGGCGTGTTCAGCAAGATGGAACGCCGTTTGCTGCTGAAACTGTTTCTCGATAACCGTCCTATTTCCGCCGAGCTCGAAAGCTTTATAACAAAGCTTTCAGAGATTTCGGACAAGCTCACCGTGACGGTAGCCGAAAAACACGATTCGAGTAACCAAGCGCCTTGTGTTCGGGTCTATCTCGAAAACGGCGAAGATACGGGCATTGCGTTTCACGGTGTCCCTGGCGGACATGAATTCACATCCTTTATTCTTGGCCTTTACAACGCTTCCGGTCCGGGACAAAAAATCGACGATCAGACCTACCGAGAAATTCGAGATATTAAGAACTCAGTGGATATGAAGGTGTTGGTATCGTTATCCTGTACAATGTGTCCCGATCTGGTCGTTGCCTGTCAACGCATCGCAACAGAAAATCCCAATATCCGTGCCGAAGCATACGATCTTCAGCATTTTGAAGAACTCAAAAACAAATACAATGTGATGAGTGTGCCTTGCCTCGTTATTAACGATGATAAGGTTTCATTCGGTAAGAAAAATATCAATCAAATTATAGATTTGATTGGTAATATTTAAAATCGATTTGCGGCGGTAAGGATTTTGTTCCTTACCGCCGTGTGAGTTATGCCGACTGTGATACTTTTCGATTTGCCTTTGCTTCTGCAATCTCAGCTTTGACTTTTGGAATCATCTCTGCGAGAAGGACTTCACATTCCTCTCTCGTTTTGGCATATACATTAAATTTCTTTCGTTTGCCATCGGCAAGTCTTGGGAAGTAGCTGCCTTCCCAAAGGTTTTCACTCACTTGATACAGACATCCCGTACCTGCCTTTCGTATTTTGCCTTGTACGGCTTCAAATTTCGGTTTACACGGCTCGTTTGTGTCTTGGTCGGGTGTTTGCTCGTCTTCGGTGCTAACGCCGTCATTTTTGCCGATACCGCTGTCAATTTTCTTTGCTGCCTGCCGCCTCATTTCTTGAGTGCTGTGCAGGTATATATCAAGCGTGGTTTGGGATGATACATGGCCTATGATCGAGGACAGGGTTTTCACATCCATACCATTGGCAAGTGCTGTTGTAGCGAAGGTGTGCCGCTACGGTATAATAAAGACAAACGGGAAAAGCCTGTATTTTCAAGGGGTTTGAGCGTTTGTCGCAGTCACTTCAATTCCTTTTCCAACATTG
>CACWPS010000008.1 GCA_902762875.1 Oscillospiraceae bacterium | reverse complement strand
GTCCACTTAATTGGAAATCTCCTGCCCAATATATTAAGGCTTTTATTCAAAATGGAGAAGTTTTCTAATTTTGTAACACATCATTGACAAACCTACAAATATTATTATAAATCCCGTGAAAGCAGTTGATAATAAACTGTTTCCACGGGATTTAGTTCTTTATTTGCGGTTTTTTCCTTTTTGAGCATCAAAGCTCGGGTTAAAGGCGTAAAAGTTTTTGCAGTTAAGTCGGTCTGTGGTAAGGCGTAACGCTTCACCTGAACAATAATGGTGAAATGCTTTTGCGACGTCAATTTTTTATATCTTCCACTTGATTTCAATGCTTTCTTTTGAGGCGGTTATACGCTCTATCAGGCAGTCAACCACCGTGATTTTGTCGCTAACCGACAGTTCATCCCAATGCTCAAAATATCCGCTGATTTCTCCCACATCGTTTGTGCGGTTGCTCTCTAATGAAACAATCTCAGCGCCAAGTTCTTTCTTCTCAGCATCAAGCTCGGCAACGCGGTTGTTTATGTACTGCATCACCGTATCATTTGCCGAAACGATTTTTTCGAGCAAAGAGGATATTTCCGAATCAATTTCTTCTATGCGAGTTTTAAGTTTAATAACTTGCAGGTTACAGCCATCCTGCTTTTTCTTTGACAGTGTCTGAAATTCCGCTAATTTCTTCTGCATTTCTTTGAATACAATGTCGTCCACAACATCAGCATCCAATGAGCCAAAGTTACATCCACCGGAGTGATATTTGTTTGTGCAGAGATAATAACGGTTATCGGACTTAGTTTTGCACTTATAAATCTTAGCGGTTAAAGCATATCCGCAGTTTGCACATTTAATTTTACCCGCAAGCCAAGTGGCTTTTGCCTTGATGGGCCGTGCAACGCTTTGATTGTTTAAGCACTTGGAACGGCATTTAATCCACATTGCCGAATCAACAAGCCCCTCGTGTGGAGCCAAAACCAATGTGTGACCTACTAAGGATATTGTTTTTCGCTTAAGATTATCTCCCGAATAAAGATACGCTCCGTTTATACCTATAAAATCCTGAGGAGTATTGACAATGTTTGTGCCTTGTGCTTTAAAGAATTCATAAAGCTGATAGTCGGCTTTTACATACGCAGGGTTGATTACAACATCACGAAGACGGCTACGATTAAAGAGTTTACCGTCACGCTTTCGTATGCCGTGCTCTTCCAAGTAACGCATTACATCACCAAATGAGGTTTGAGGCTTTGCATACATTGAAAATATTAATCTGATAACCTCTGCTTCTTCTTCGATCGGCTTATACATTTTTGTTCGTATTCCGTCTATGATTGTTTCCACCAGTTCAAACCCAAACGGTACTCTGCCACCCATATAAAAACCACGTTTGCTACGTGAAGAATAGGCATCAATAACACGCTGCTGAATGGTCTCACGCTCAAGCTGTGCGAAAATCATAACAATCATCAGCATAGCCTTGCCAATAGGTGTTGAAGTGTCGAATTTCTCCATCGTACTAACAAAGTCAACATGGTTCTTTTGAAACACTTCGATTAAATTGGCGAAATCAAGCACCGAACGGCTGATACGGTCAAGGCGGTAAACGATAACACGGTTTACTTTACCTGCCTCTATATCACGCAACAAGTCTTGAAACGCGGGGCGGTCTATGTTTTTGCCGCTATAACCCTTGTCGGTATAAACTTTATAACTTTCTCCTGTCACTTCCTTTTTGCAAAATTCGATTTGACTTTCCACGGATATGCTGTCTATCCTGTCAACCGATTGTCTTGCATAAATTGCGTCAAAAAGATTCAATTTTTACTCCCTTCTTCGCAAAAAGAAGCGGAGCTGCTGACATATATATTATAATGGATATAAGGAATCAACACAAGAGTAAACTTGTGTTGATTGCCAAATTTTATTTGGCACAAAATTATCTTTTGATAATTTTGTTTATTCCATTGCAACGAGTTCGGTAAAAATAATTTTCAATTATTTTTTACAAGCCGATATATCGGCTAAACAATGTTAAACATTGTTTTCTCGAAGCTCGTTATACCATAACAGCCCTTTTTCTTCAAGGTTTACAGGACATATATTTGCAAAAAACATCATATAATTTTGCTTCTATTTGTAATTTTACTTCTCTTTTTTCGTCCACAGAAAATTGAGGAGTTAAATTTGTAATCGACACGATTTTGTTGCCGATTTTCTGCTCCCAAGACTGTGCGACATATTTTACCATGCAGTCCGTCTCCTTCCTTTTGCGACTATTTTTCTTTTATTAAAATATGATTTGCGTCTTGTCCTCTATACCAAAACGCGTTTTATTAGAATTCTTATCTGTCAGGCACCGTGGAGAGTCGGTGCCTGACTCATACTTCCCATTACAAATGAAAATCAAAGATTTTCGTATATAAATTAAATAGCTCCTTCATCTATGAATACTCAACGTTATTGTTTGTGTTTTCTTACAGGCTTTTCTGCAAGATAGGTGTTCGTAATATCCGGTCTGTGATGACCAAGTGCTTCGCTGGTCTTGTGCTTCGGCTTATAAAAGCCTCCGTCTTTTAATCTCTTAAATTCATTCTGTGCGTAATAATAGCGAAGTCCATGCCAAGTTAAAACATCCTTTTTCGGCTTTTCACCGGGCTTTGTCTGTTCGGTACGGTTTTCTACCGTAAACTTATCTCTGTGGGCAGTCATCCAGTTTTCCAACGATTCCTTTTCGTGCTTAACGCCGCCCTTACCGTTAGGACTAATAATATACTCCATCGACTGCAGCTTGTTTTTCTTTGCAAAGTTGTACAGCTCTATTAGAAGTTCTTTCTGCTCTTTCGTTACAACGGGTATTGCACGCCGCTGACCGCCTTTACCTTTAACTGTAAGCTCATCATACTTGTAATAATCGTTCTGAGTCACAAAGCTCTTGGTATTATTACGCTTGTATGCCTTGTTCAGTTGGTCGAATATTTGATCTTCGTTTGTTCTTTTCTTATCAGCCATTACCTTTCTCCTTTCCTCAAAAAATTTTGGTACACAAGTTTGCTCTCTCAAAACCTTGCACCTGTATATTAGTACTTAGCTGTTGACACGAATAATTTCGTTCATACATAAGAGCATTTAAGTTCTTTATAAAACCTGCTCGCATCTCCTTGTGTCTTTGTTCTCTTCTTTTTTTTGCTTCTTCATCATGGTTTTTCATATTTTTAACCTCTTTTATAAAAAATTAAGAGCCGAGAACTCTCGACTCTTTGGTTAAAAATATGAAAAAGGTTATATATGACTTTCAAGAAAACATTAACAAAGGGGGAAACAATTATAAAAGATCAATGAAAAAAGCAAAAGTGCCGCTTTCTGCGTCGCTTTTAGTAAAGTGTTATTCATCGTCATACTCATCATGTACAAACATGCTGGATAATGATTGGTGATATGAGTATTTTGTGTTTGCAAATTTTGAGAAGTCTTTTGTTTTTAACATGCACTCTGAGATTTCTTGATTAATTTCTACTATTGAAACAGAAGAAATCTCTACGTCTGAAATCATATAATGTAATTTGGATGTAAAGATGGATTTACACATTCTGCTTATTGCTTTAAATTCTTCCTTTGTTAAATAATCATTTTCCAAATACCAAACTCTATTATTATAAAACAAGTCAAATGCTTCTTTAACCGAATCCATTGCCCCGGTTACATATGTTTTTCTTACCTGGGGTTTTCCATCCGCAACAAGTTGAGCATAGAGTTGAACCCATTCTAAGAAAGTATGTAGTTCACATTTGTATTTTTCATCCATAGATATGACGAAATATGAGTAACGGTCACAATAATCCGCTATGGCGGCTCCAATATCTTCTATTGCAAAATTTAAAACATGCACACTTTTTTCATTCCTCTCTCTGCAATGAAATATTTCTATTAACAGAGCAACTAAGACAGAAGCAAAACTTCCGCATCCAATACCACTTAAAAGAACAAACCATTTACTATCAATTGCAAAAAATAGCGAAACAAGTATAACTACTATGCTAAGCAAGAATAAGGAAACATACAAAAATTTGTTGACCCTATGTTTTTTCTTATTATTTACCATACTATCCCCTAAAATCATATTATTTCTCTATCTTGTGCCTAATATCATTAAGCCAATCGCCGTTATATTTGAAATAACGGGGACCGGCAACCCCTGTGCGTTTACCTAATAATTGCTTTGCTAAACCAGTCAAATACATCTTCTTGCCATTGTATTCAACCATTCTATCATCAACAACTGTGCATGTAATTGTTGGATCATTACCGAACTCCAAAATAGCACCCACAGGAATTTGACATTTGGAGAAAGAAAAGTTTTCCGCTTTTTCCTGGGTTTCGGTTGCAATTTCCTCTGCTGTTTCCTCAGCAGCTTTATCATCTTCACTCATAGTAGCCAACTTTAATTTATCAGAGCAACCATGAATTTCTGCTATAGCTTCCAAAATAGAATAAGCATCCTCAGCAGACATCGCATAAAATTCTCGTACCCGTTTATGACCATTAAAATTCTCAATAGATCTGAGATTCGGGTTAAGCTTATCTATGATAGAGTGAATTTTCAAATCAGATAGGCGAGAATTCACCTCATATGTAGCGTAAACACGAAAAGCAAACGGAATACATTCACTACGATTAAGTTGCTGTAACCGCTTGTCAATATCGTCAGCGTATCCGATTTTTACATACTCAGGAAAAGATGGATTTGTTAATATATAGATAACACCTTGTTTTTCCAAAATTATATCTCCTTTTATGTTTATAGTGTAATTAATATTATCCTAATATGGTCTTAATGCGGTCCGCAAGCACTTCAAGACTTTCCTTTAATGTATTAAAAAATTCATTTGAAAAATCTTTTGAATATGTTAATTGTATTGCTTTATCAAAAGCAGTGCAATACTTATCTAACAGCGCTACCATTTTTTCATAATCGTTTTTTGAAAACAATTTGCAATGTGCGATTTTATTTCTAAAATCTTTTATTTCTTCAACATCTTCTTTAGGTTCAGAAAACTGTATTTTATCGGCAAAATACAGTTCCCAATCGGTTTTTTCTGTTCCATCCGGTGCTGGCCTTTTATGAACAAATAAAATATCTATTAGTTGAGAATAATCATAAGCATAGAAAATGTTATCTGAACAAAGCACATTTATATCGGTATTCTTGCCACGTTTTTTTAATTTCTCACCGTGAGAATAGTAATTAAATCTATATGGGTAATCCGAACCATAAACTAAATAGTAAGTGTTATATAAGAGCAACCTCATCTTTCGGTCAAATTCATCTAATTTAGGGTAAAGCATATTGCAATAATATGACGATACATCGTCGTAAGTTTTGATGATATCATAATCTTGAACTATACATACTTTGTATCCTGAATATGTAGTAATAACCCTGGGTTTAACAAGGGCAGAATCAAAACTCTCCAAGACTCCAATGTTATTAGCTTGAACCCCATCTACAAATACATCTAAGAACATTACGCGTGGTGACTGATGTACTGTAATTTTCACTCCATTCCAACACGATTGCACATCATTTATCGAAATAGTGAAAATCACTCCCACATCTTCAATTGTACATTGTTCTTTGGATAAATTAAGATGATGCATTAAAGTCTGCTTAAAAGTCCAAGTAGTTAAAACAATATTTTCGGTTTGTTTTTCTTTTGCCTTTTTTGTTTTCTGCTCTTTATATTTAAAAATATATGACAATTTAGAAGTCATTCTTGTCGTCCTTTATAAATTGATTTATGTAATTACTTCGTTAACTCCTGATACATCTTCATAAGCTCTGCCACACAGGTGCTCTCCGTCATAGTCTTTACATCAAAACCATACGCCTGCATCACGGCACGGTCATTTGCTTGGTGTGCCTTTCGGAGTTCCGGTGGCATAGCCACTTCATCGTAGAGATCAGCCAAAGAACAATCAGGATAGAGTACGCGAGCGTCAAGGATTGCTTGAGCGGTTTTTTCAATGGCCGCTTTTTGCTCATCGGTAGGAGTCGGCCACGGAAAATTGTTATAAACGATATTTACAGAATATCTGTAATCACTCTTCAATCTACCGCAAACAGCTCTCATCCAAGCCATATGCACATTGGAGGTCAGAACTCCAAAGTGAAACATATTTGCATCCGGTAAGATTTGAACTGCATCGGAAGCGATATAATCGGCATTCAAAAAGCCAATAGGAATATATTTTCTTCTTTCAGAGGACACTCGAGGAATAACAATATAATCTGCGCTAGGTTGCCGTATTTCTCCAAAAAGAGTTGGGGTTTCTGCTAACTTCTTTGTTGCTTCACGATTGCTTTGTTCACGCATTTCTTTTACAGATGCAACTGCTTTTGCAATAGGAGGTGTGTTACGAATAATGTTTGGAGATACTCCTTTTAACCACATACACCAACGAATCTTATTGTTAATAAATTCCGTTGCACCAATAAATTTTTTGAACACTATTTCAGATTCGGGATATTCTGCTACAATTGCATCTCGCTCTTCTTGAGAATAACTACTCAAAAAACCATTATCATTAGGCATGCTGCCAAACACAAGCTGAGGGACATCGCAAACAGTTTTTTTCACACTTTCGATAAAGACATCTGGCGCATCTATTAAATACGCATTAATGTTATCTACTATCAAAGGTCGCTCTGCAGAAAATATGACTTTAGATTTATAAAACGGAGCAATGCTAAAGCCGATAATAACACAATGCACGTGAGCCTTAATACTTGCTTCGCTATCCCAACGGAATGTGCGGTGAGCAAAATCAATATGCACACCATCTTCAAAAAGAGGTTTCCACAGAATTGCAACGCTTTCGCCTTGTGAAACTGAGTTTGTTGATACCAAGGCGGTACGGATATTTGTACCCTTCATTAAATCAGTAGCTTTTTTGTACCAACAAGAAACGTAGTCTAGATTACCCGCATTTTTCCACTTGGCGCCGAAAACAGAGACAACATCATCCTTTTGTTCTTTGGTCATAAGGCGAGCCCCCACAAAAGGCGGATTACCCATTATATAATTAAGCTTGTCCTTAGGAACAACGGTTTCCCAATCGGTGCGCAAAGCGTTGCCTTCTACGATGTTGGCATAGGATTTAAGCGGCAGAAAATTGAGGTTGATGTGTGCAATAACCTCGGTTTCTTTCATCATTTGGCTTTCGGCAATCCAAAGGGCAGTTTTAGCAACAGTAACAGCGAAATCATTGATTTCGATACCGTAAAATTGACCGATGGATACTTTAATAATGCCGGTAAAATCAAGGAGCATTTGCCCCTGCGTAATAACCTCAATAGCTTCATTTTCCAAACGGCGCAGAGAAATATAGGTTTCGGTCAAAAAGTTGCCCGAACCACAAGCAGGATCAAAGAAAGTAAGGTTTCCGAGCTTTTCACGGAAATCATTTATTTTGGTTTCTCTTGTCTTGGCAACCTTTATAGCCTTGATTTCTTCCAATTCTTCGCGCAGTTCATCAAGGAATAGTGGGTCAATAACTTTATGTATATTTTCGATAGAGGTGTAGTGCATACCACCGCTACGGCGGGTTTCGGGGTTTAAGGTGCTTTCAAATACTGCGCCGAAGATGGTGGGGCTGATGTCGCTCCAGTCAAAGTCCTCACTTGCATTATGAAGAAGAAGGTCAACGATTTCCTGTGTGAAATTAGGAATCTCAATATTTTCGTCAGCAAACAAACCACCGTTTACATAAGGGAACGCCGCCAAAGCACCATCCATATACGGATCACGCTCTTCGGTTTTGGTATCGAGTACACGGAAAAGGTCGATGAGTGCGCGGCGCACGTCTTTCACGTTAAAGCTCTTTATGTAATTATGGAATTTCAGATGACCACCGAAAATACCTGCGTCCTCTGCATAAAGGCAAAATACAAGACGGACACAAAGCATATTCAAGCTGCGCAGAGTTTCCTCGCTATCTGGATGAATGTACTGCTTCAGAATGGCATCGTACAGTTTGCCCACAAGCTCACCGGCTTTAATGGAGATCTGTTCCTCTCGGTGCAGAAGCTCACTCTTTTCTTCTACAAGAAATTGCAGGCGATAATACTCCTTGCCGAGATCCTTAAGCATTATACTTTCCGGCTCACCTGTAGGCTTCTCCATATCGTAGATAAGGAACTCTTCAAAATTGCAAGTGATGATCCAACGAGGACGCTGCGAATAAGGCAGTGCCGCCGAATATCTCTGTGCCTGCTGAAAAGGATTGAGCAAAGTACCATCCGATTGACGAATAGGACTACGCAAATTAAGTCCCTTCTTTTTCTGTTCGATCAACACATGCGTAGAGGGAATATGACCGTCAATAAAGCTGGTATGGTCCAACTTTACGCGTTCTTCAAACAATATAAACTTTTCGGGCTCCGCAACGCCCAACACGTCACGTGCAAGAGAAAGCCAAAAGGACTGGCTGTCGCTCTTTTCGTCACCACGATCTTTCCAATATTCCGCAAAGGCTTTTGCGGCTCTTTTTCTATCTATATCTGTCATAATTTCATCTCCAAAACTTATAATTGATTTTTAAACAGTGTTTATTTGATGTATTCTATTTCAAATGTTTCTTTGGTAGAGACATACATATCGTTTCTGCTTTTATACTGCTCATATGACATTGAAATGTTTTGTTTATATTCATAACCGTATTGGTTCTTCCAGTAGAGGACCAAACAAACATCTATTTCTTTTCTATTAATTTTTTCTTGAAATTCAATATTGATGGGTTCCTGAAGTTCGTTAATATTCGTTTCTTCAAAAAAATAGTTGCAATTTTCGTGTTTTGAAAAGTCGTTATTAATGTATAGATCATAGCCACTTACAAAGCCAAAGGAATTGCCTCGTTTAAAGAATCTAAACTCGATGGTATTCCCTCTAATTATTTGGTTTTTAGGTGGAACGAGATAAGCTATTTTATCCTTACATGACATATCGGCTAAACGTTGATTGATCATATTTGCATTTTCGTTTTGCCACAATGAAACAGCCGCTAATGCAACAGTACCAAAATAAGCCATGTATCCATACCAGAAATCAGGATTGTCAAAGATATTAATTGCAAATATAAAATATATTGCCAATATGGCGATGATCGGCAATATCAAAAAGAAAATTGCTGAAACTACAATAAATGATTTTTTCATTATGGTCTTCCTCTTTTAATTTTTCTTGCACCTTAAACTAGTAATTACTCTTCGGTGTACTCATGAGGTCTTTCTTTATAGTCTTTAATTTTGTATTCGCCGATGGTATCATATTTACTTGCTTTGGTTTCGGTTGGGGTGTCGGTTTCGTTATCTTCGCCGAGAATTGCATCGAAGAAGATGCGTTCAAGGTATCCGTATTTTGAATAGATACCTTGTGATGCCCAAACGAGAGCATTGCGCACGTAGGCAGAGTTTGTTTTGAAAAGTTCGTGTTCTACCTCAAAGCCTAACGATTTTGCGAGAAGAACAGCGAACACTATAACAGTTCTTGTATTACCCTCGCGGAAGGGGTGAGTTTGCCAAATACTTGCAATAATACGAACAAGTTTAAAAACAATATCCTTATCATTATCGCCGGTTCTTTTGAGCTTGGTGATTTCTTTCATTGTTTCGTTTAATTGTTTTTTTATTTCTTTGGGATAAGCATAACGAACAGTATCACCGCCGAGGACGTCTTCGTATTTCACCATTTGAATGGTGCGGAATTCTCCCGCCCAATCAAATATTTGCCCAAAGATGTTGCGATGAATATCCTGCAAGGTTTCGGTATTAAACTTATCATATTTATAATCATAAATTGCCGCCATAGCAAGACCGGTAATATCGGCTTCTGCCGTACGTAGCAATTCAGAATCTTTTATATCTGCTAAATTTTTAAGGACGTTAACATCATCATATAAATAAGGGTCACGCATTTGTTATACCTCCGTTACAAAACCGTATCTTCTAAGTGTTTGCTCGAAAACCGACAAGAATGTAATATTACCATTTTTCCAATTAGCAAGGTCGTTTTTAACCTTATCACTTACAGGAACACCCTCAATTGAGGTCATAGCATCGGAAAAGGAAATTCGTTTCTCTTTTTCGTCAGCAGAAATGCTATCCATACCGCTTGTGAGCTTTAACATTTTTAATTTACGAAGTAATGCTTTATCCAACAACTCTGCGGCGGTTTCAATATCAGCAAGTCGAATTAAAATGTCGGGTAACTCTGCTTCATACTCTTTCCTTAAGGAAAGTTGATTTGTTATATCTTGAGCTTCTTCCGCCTTAATATATTTACTTTCAACAGTATCGCCGTTGCGAGTTTGCAAATATAAATATTGCTTACCGCCAATCGTCTTTTTAGAAATATATCCCTTTGGCAAAACACTAAGCTTTTGCTCAATTTCAAGTTTTGTTGCAAGTAATTCTTTATACTCAAAAATAATATCAGTCATAACACTACCTCCTGACTACTAATAGTATATCACAAATTAACCTACAAATCAACAATAATTTGAAAAATTGTAGGTTAATTTTGTTTAGCAAGAAAATTCTTTATTGCTGTATATATTACCAATATTAGGAAACTATATAATCATCAAATCGCAAAAGCGAGGTTGGTTAATATAGGATATTTTAAAGGTTGGTACTTTAAATGCAGTACTGGGGACAAAACAATTGCATTTATAACTGCGTACCATTATACCAATAACAAAAACTCGGCTTCTCTTCAAATAATAACTGATGATGAAGCTTTTAACGTACCCTTTGATAGATTAGAATATACAAAAAAACCATTATGTGTGAAAATAGGTAATTGTATCTTTTCCGAGAGAGGAATAAACCTGGATTTTCAGAGCGATGATTTAACACTTAAAGGAGCACTTGATTTTGAAGACTTTTCTCCTATCGGCTATGATATTATGGGACCGTTTAAGTATGTACCGTTTATGCAATGCAGACATAGCGTATACAGTATGTGTCATAAAATTAACGGTCAAATTAAGGTTAATGATCAACCTTATAAATTTGAAAATGGAATAGGATATATCGAAGGTGACCGTGGTCGTTCTTTCCCGAAAAAATATATTTGGACACAGTGCTGTTTTGAAAATAATTCTCTAATGTTATCTGTGGCGGACATACCCTTTTTAGGTTTTCATTTTACGGGTATTATCGGTGTTATTCTACTTGATGGAAAGGAATATAGAATTGCCACATATCTTGGCGCCAGAATAAAACAAGTTGAGAAAAACACTGTCACGGTGAAGCAAGGAAACTTTGAGTTCACTGCCAAGTTGTTAAATAAGAACGCACATCCACTGGCGGCGCCCACAAATGGCAATATGTGCAGAACAATACATGAAAGTGCAGCTTGTGAAGCATATTATCGTTTTTCACATAAAGGCAGAGCATTATGCGAATTCACCACAGATAAGGCGAGCTTTGAATTTGAATATAATTAAGCTAAGACCACAGACTAGTTTTGCCTGTGGTCTTAAATATTAATGAGCTTATTTAATTTGATTTTCTATTAAGACCGCCATCACTTGCAACAAACAAGGTGATACCTAAACATATTAGAAAAGCACCTGTTGATGTTGAGACCTCATATAAAAGTGCAAGATAGCCTGTCCGTATGGTAATTAATATTAAAATCAGCATAACAATACACTTAAACAGCTTCATTTTAAATCCTCCTTTTATGTACTTAAAAAGCCTTATTTCAAGCGGTTTTGTCAGCTGCTCCGCCGTAGTCATTCCACCTTGTTGGTTGTGCTTCACCAAAGCGTTGGTAATGCACAATTTCCCGTGCACGCAAAAATTTAAGCGGGTCTTTAATATCAGGGTCATCTATTAGCCTTAACAGGTTGTCGTAGGTGACTCTTGCTTTTTGCTCTGCTGCTAAATCCTCGTGCAGGTCTGCAAGGGTGTCGCCCTTTGACTGAATATAGGTTGCTGTCCAGGGATAACCCGAAGCGGCAACAGGGTATACACCCAGTGTATGGTCTACAAAATAGGGGGCAAAGCCGCTTTCCTTTATCTGCTCGGGCGTCAGGTCTCGGGTTAGCTGATGCACCATTGCGCATATCATTTCCATATGTGCGAGCTCCTCGGTGCCTATATCCGTAAGCATCCCTTTGACTTCGTTGTAGGGCTGGCTGTAACGCTGGGTAAGATAACGCATCGAGGCGCCGAGCTCGCCGTCGGGGCCACCGTATTGTGTGATTATAATTTGCGCGTATTTCGGATTGGGATTTTTAATTTTTACGGGATATTGAAGCTTTTTCTCATATTGCCACATAATTTTAACCCTCCATAAAATCTGTGTCCCAAGGCCAGGGGCTGTCGAGCCATTCCCATTTGCCCGACATAGGAACATCATTAACAGTTACAATATACTTACCGTATCTTTTTTCGTAATCGGCAATTAGTTTGGCACGCTTTTCTCGGTATTCTCCCATTAATTCCATAGCACGGCGGTTGGTAGGGTGAGAATCAAGAAACAGCACAAGCTCGTGAAGTGCAAAATCAAGCTCGTATATCTGTCTTTTAAGCCTTGCTTTATCGTTCATTGCTCATACCTCCTAAAAAGGGCTTATTAAGATTAGGGAATAAGGTTCCTTCATCATAAGCCTCGTTAAGCGGATAAACGCTGTCAAGGGGTTGCATATTAATAAATACCATTGTAAGCGGATCGGTGCATTTCTCATCGCTTTCGGTGTTTATGCGATACCGCTCATCTCTTACAGGATCAGAGCGCATATCAGAGTCGGCTCTGTAAAACTCGGACATATCGAACATTCTTCTGTCCATAAAATCTGTCTCCCTTCAAAGCCACGAAGACTTTTTTATTTTTTTAAGACGGCGGGGGATAGTCTTCTCCCGCATATATTGTCCTATAATATTTTATTATGCGGGAAACAAAATGTTACAGCCTGTATCATATTAAGAAAATATTAAGAAACGAAATTAAATGTTAAAAAAATGATAAAATTATATTATTGTTATTGTAATTACTTGCTTTTATATGTATAATAATTGTAAATGGGCAAATTTGTTATTTTTATCACAATCTTTTTTGCGGTAAACAAAAATTATTTTCAATGCCTTAGAGGAGGTGCGTTTTTGTGTCAAATATATTCATCGTCGGAATGGGCGTAGGGACTGTTTTTATAGGCCTCTTGTGTATAGTTCTGCTTTGCCTTATTATGAGTGCAATTTGCAGAGCTTTTGAAAGAAAGCCTAAAACTGCCGAGGCGCCTGCCGCTCCTGTCTCTCCAGAAAAGCCGATTGAAAACCGTCAGGAGATAATTGCGGCTGTATCTGCCGCCCTTGCTGAGGAAATGGGAACAGATATTTCCGCAATCAGAATTCATTCATTCAAAAAAATTTAAAGAAAAGGTGTTTTAAAAATGAAAAAGTATAATGTAACTGTAAACGGTACCGCTTACGAAATCACTCTTGAGGCGGTTGACGCTTCCGATGTTAAAGCGTCTGCTCCTGCCGCAACTCCTGCTCCGGCTCCCGCCGCTGCACCTGCACCTGCTGCAAAGCCCGCCGCAGGCGGTGAAACCGTATCAAGCCCCATGCCCGGAACAATTCTTTCTGTAAATGTTACTAACGGCGCTACTGTTAAGAAGGGCGATGTACTTATGGTACTCGAGGCTATGAAGATGGAAAACGAGATTATGTCTCCCTGTGACGGTACTGTTACCTCTGTAAATGTTTCTAAGGGTGCCGCTGTTGAGACAGGCGCTGTTCTCTGTGTAATCGGTTAACTGTTAGGAGAATCGCATTATGGATAAAATACTTCAATTTGCCGAAACTACCGGCTTTTATAAGCTGTTCGGCAATTTCAGCGAAAACTGGGGAAACCTTGTAATGATTCTTGTTTCCCTCTTTCTTCTGTGGCTTGCCATTCACAAGAAGTTTGAGCCGCTTTTGCTTATCGGTATAGCCTTCGGTATGTTGCTTACCAACCTACCTGGTGCAGGCATGTATAACGGCGAGCTTTGGACGGAATTTATGACCGAGGGTTCGGCACATTACCACAATTACGGCTATATTTTGGCAAACGGCGGTCTCCTTGATTACCTATATATCGGCGTCAAGACCTGTATTTACCCCTGCCTTATATTTATAGGCATCGGCGCTATGACAGACTTTGGACCGCTGATTTCCAATCCTAAGTCCCTGCTTTTGGGTGCGGCGGCACAGGTTGGTATTTTTGCTACCTTTGCGGGTTGTATTGCTCTCGGATTTTCACAGCAGGCGGCAGGCTCTATCGGAATTATCGGCGGTGCGGACGGCCCGACCGCTATCTATACCACCTCTATTTTGGAACCGAGCCTTTTAGGACCTATTGCAGTTGCCGCATATTCTTATATGGCTCTCGTTCCGGTTATTCAGCCGCCGATTATGAAGCTTCTTACCACTAAAAAAGAGCGCCAGATAGTTATGAAGCCCTTAAGACAGCCCTCTAAAAGGGAAAAAATCATTTTCCCGATTGCGGTTACTATCTTTGTGGCTTTACTCGTTCCGTCTGCCACTCCGCTTGTGGGTTGCCTTATGCTTGGTAACCTCTGGAAGGAATCGGGTGTTGCTGACCGTCTTTGCAAGACCGCACAGAATGAGCTTATGAATATTGTAACAATATTCCTTGGAATATCTGTAGGTGCTACTGCTACCGCTCAAACCTTCTTAAAGCTTCAAACCCTTGAGATAATCTTAATGGGCGTTGTTGCTTTCGGCGTGGCTACTGCCTGCGGTGTGCTTTTTGCAAAGCTTATGAACCTTTTCTCAAAGAACAAGATGAATCCCCTTATCGGCTCTGCAGGTGTTTCCGCTGTTCCTATGGCGGCCCGTGTTTCTCAGTCTGTAGGTCAGAAGGAGAACCCCTCAAACTTCCTGCTTATGCACGCAATGGGTCCGAATGTAGCGGGCGTTATCGGCTCTGCTATTGCGGCGGGCGTGCTGATTTCCCTCTTAGGTTAAGGAGCGTGACATAAATGGAAAACAAAAAATTATATATAACCGATACCATTCTGCGTGACGCTCACCAGTCACAGGCGGCAACCAGAATGAAGCTGGAAGATATGATTCCCGCACTTGAAAAGCTTGATAAAATAGGCTATTGGAGCCTTGAATGCTGGGGCGGTGCCACCTTTGACTCTTGTATGCGTTTTCTTAACGAAGACCCATGGGAGAGACTGCGCACCCTCAAAAAGCATATGCCCAACACCAAGCTTCAAATGCTTTTGCGTGGTCAGAACATCTTAGGCTACAAGCATTACGCCGATGATGTTGTTGATATGTTTGTTAAGAAGTCGATTGAAAACGGTATCGATGTAATCCGTATTTTCGACGCACTTAACGATACCCGCAATATGGAGCAGGCGATGAAGAGCTGTAAGAAGTATGGCGGCATCTGTGAGGCGGCAATGAGCTATACCGTAAGCCCCGTTCATAACGAGGATTACTTTGTTGAATTGGCAAAGACCCTTGAGAAGATGGGTGCAGATGTTATCTGTATTAAGGATATGGCAAACCTGCTTCTTCCTTATAATGCTTACTCACTTGTTAAAAAGCTTAAGGAAAATGTTTCAGTACCGATTCATCTGCATACCCACAACACCACAGGTACAGGGGATATGACCTATCTTATGGCGGCAGAAGCGGGCGTTGATATTGTTGACTGTGCGCTTTCGCCCTTTGCAAATGGTACCGCTAACCCCTCCACTGAGGCTCTCGTTGCTACTTTACAGGATACTCCGAGAGATACAGGGCTTGATCTTACCCAGCTTAGCGAGGTTGCGGCTCATTTCCGCACTGTTGCGGACAAGATGAAGGCAGAGGGAATACTCGACCCCAAGGTGCTTAATGTTGATACCAAGACCCTTATTTATCAGGTTCCCGGCGGTATGCTTTCAAATCTGCTTTCTCAGCTTAAGCAGGCGAATGCCGAGGATAAATATTACGAGGTGCTTGCAGAGGTACCGAAGGTAAGAGAAGATTTCGGTTACCCGCCCCTTGTAACTCCTACCTCACAGATTGTCGGCACTCAGGCGGTGCTCAATGTACTTTCAGGTGAGCGCTACAAGATGGTTACCAAGGAATCCAAAGCGCTTTTGCGTGGTGAGTACGGAAGACTTCCCGCACCCGTAAACGAGGAGGTTCGCAAAAAGGCTATCGGCGACGATAAGGTTATTACCTGCCGTCCCGCCGACCAGCTTGAACCCGAGCTTACTAACTACGCTAAGGAAATGAGGGATAAGGGCATTGGCAAGTCCGAAGAAGATGTATTAAGCTATGCACTCTTCCCGCAGGTTGCTGAAAAGTTCTTCGCCGTGCGTGACAAGGCCCCCGAGGAGACAAAAGCCGTTACCGATGAAAACGGCGTTCGCACCCTTATAGTTGAGGATCTTTCGGAATAATTTATACAAATGGGCAGATGCTAATTCGCATCTGCCCTAAAGTGTATTTTTACATAATCGCACTTAACATCAGCATTTTTTCAACCTTTTTATAAATATCGTCTGCCAAGTAGGCGGGAAGCGGGTTTTCTCCGAGACCTAATTCTACAGTAAACCCGGGGCGGTTAAACTCGGTAATAAACCAGTCCTTGAAGCCGCCGCCTACCGCTATTCCAACAGGGGTATCAAGGGCATACCCTGAGGCGGTTGCCATTATTTCAGCCATTTTTTTAGAGCGTGGGGGAGTGGAGTCGCCGTAGCACCAGTAGATAACCTCGCCTTGTGAATGTAGGGCTACTGCATGACGGATTTTTGTTTTTCTGCAAAGCTCGGTTAAGGCTAAAGTTTCCGGCTCGCTTTCGGGACGGTAGCCACCAAATCGGGTAGGGCCCGGGCAGTATATTCCCGCCTTAATTTCCTTTTCGTGCAGTTCGTCCCACCCTGCACCAAAATTATGGTTAATATCTACTCCTCTAAGATTCGCATTCCAATGCGTAAAATCGCCCTTACATAGCTTTTTGATTTGCGGAGCAAGTTCACCGCAAGCAATTTCACCACGCAGGGATATTTCACAGCCGTCAGGATTAACGCAGGGAACAAAAATAATCCCTCTGCCGTTCATTGCCCGCCTGACGGAAATACCGCCTATGTATCCGTCTGTCTTAATCGCTTCGCAAAGCTTTTCTACAAACATCAAGAGCACCACGGCGGTGATGCTTTCGCTCCCGTGGAAAGCGGCGGTAATAAGGCTGTATTCCTCTGCCGAGCCGATTTTAAGCGAGGTTATGTCACGACCCGCACAGCTTCTGCCTATTACCTTGCGTTTTAGAAAATAATATTCATCGCAAAGACTATCCATAAGCTTTTTGCGCCCGAAATAATCATATTCTAAGGCGTTTACTATCTTGTCCATTGTTTTCACTCCAAATACAAAGTATAATATATTATATTTACGGAAGGTGTATTTAATGAATTTAGAAGAAAAACAAATTTCAGCCGAGTATATGTATAAGGGTAAAATTATCAGCCTTAGACGGGACAAGGCACTGCTTCCTAACGGAAATACTGCCACTCGTGAGGTTGTTGAGCATAACGGCGGAGTATGCGTTGCGGCGCTTACCGACAATGACGAGGTGCTGTTTGTAAGGCAGTTCCGCTATCCTTATATGGAGATTATTCCCGAAATTCCTGCGGGCAAGCGTGACAGTGCGGAGGAAGACCCCTTTGAATGCGGAAGGCGGGAGCTGAAAGAGGAAACGGGTGCTACTGCCGAAAAATTTATTCCTCTCGGTAAGCTTTATCCGTCACCCGGATATTGCGGGGAAATAATCTGGATGTACGCCGCAACGGGGCTTTCCTACGGCGAGCAAAATCCTGATGATGATGAATTTTTAACGGTAGAAAAAATACCGCTTGACAAGGCGGTAGAAATGATTTTATCGGGCGAAATTACCGACGCTAAAACACAGGCGGCGGTGCTCAAGCTTAAAGTCTTAAAGGATCAGGGCAAGCTTTAAAATTAATAAGTATAAAATAACGGCGGCAGGTAAGTGACCCTGCCGCCATACTTTATACTGTTTATTAGAAAAGACCTGTGATTTTGCCGTTTTCGTCAATATCAATGCGCTCTGCGGCGGGGGCTTTGGGAAGTCCCGGCATAGTCATAATATCCCCTGTAAGGACTACTATAAAGCCCGCTCCAGCCGAGATTTTAACATTTTTAACCGTTACGGTAAAGTCTTCGGGAGCACCTAATAGAGCGGGATTATCCGAAAAGCTGTACTGGGTTTTGGCAATACAAACAGGAAGATTTGAGAAACCAAGCTCGGTAAGTTTTTCAATCTGTTTCTTAGCGGCGGGGAGAACAGATATACCGTTTCCGCCGTAAACCTTCTTAACTACCGCCTCAATCTTATCCTCAATAGAGCCTTCAAGGGAATAGCTGTAGGTAAAATCGCCCTTTTCTTCCTCGCAAAGGCGTACAACCTCTTTTGCTAATTCCTCGCCTCCCTTGCCGCCGTCTGCCCAGACGGTGGAGAGCACAACATTAACGCCCAATTCCTTGCACTTCTCGATAATGAAGTTGATTTCATTATCGGTATCGGTGGGAAAGCGGTTTACCGCAACTACGCAGGGTAGCTTATATACATTTTTAATGTTGGATACATGACGCAGAAGATTGGGAATACCCTGTTCGAGGGCAGTAAGATTTTCGGTGTCAAGGCTCTTTTTATCAAGACCGCCATGCATTTTAAGTGCCCTTACGGTAGCAACCACAACCACAGCAGAGGGGGTAAGACCCGCAACACGGCATTTAATATCAAGGAACTTTTCTGCACCCAAATCAGCACCGAAGCCCGCCTCGGTTATAGCGTAATCGGCGGTTTTCATAGCAATTTTTGTGGCGGTAACCGAGTTACAGCCGTGGGCTATGTTAGCAAAGGGTCCGCCGTGTACGAAAGCGGGAGTACCCTCAAGTGTCTGCACAAGGTTGGGCTTTATAGCGTCCTTTAAAAGTGCTGCCATTGCGCCCGCCGCCTTAAGCTCACCCGCCGTAACGGGCTTATCGTCATAGGTGTAGCCCACAATTATGCGGGAAAGGCGGTCTTTAAGGTCGGAAATGGAGTTGGAAAGACACAGCACTGCCATAATTTCACTTGCAACGGTAATATCAAAGCCGTCCTCACGGGGAACGCCGTTTACCTTACCGCCCAGACCGTCAACAACAAAGCGAAGCTGTCTGTCGTTCATATCAACACAGCGCTTCCAGGTGATTTTGCGGGGGTCAATTCCAAGGGCGTTGCCCTGCTGAATATGGTTATCAAGCATAGCGGCAAGGAGATTGTTGGCCGCTCCTATTGCGTGGAAATCCCCTGTAAAATGCAGGTTAATGTCCTCCATAGGCACTACCTGAGCATATCCGCCGCCTGCGGCACCGCCTTTGATTCCGAAAACAGGGCCTAAAGACGGCTCACGCAAAGCCACCGCAACGCTTTTGCCTATACGCTTCATACCGTCCGCAAGGCCGATTGTGGTGGTTGTTTTGCCCTCGCCTGCGGGGGTGGGGGTGATAGCGGTTACGAGTACAAGCTTGCCGTTAGCCCTTTTGCTCTCATTTAAGAGGGAAAGGTCGAGCTTTGCCTTGTATCTGCCGTACTGCTCAATGTATTTTTCGTCGATACCCGCATTCTTCGCAATCTCGGTTATCGGCTTCATTTCGCACTGCTGTGCTATTTCAATATCGGTTAAATAAGCCATTTTTGGTCTCCTTACTTAAAGTATTTTACCGCAGATGTGAACATTTTAATATCATAGTTGCCGGCCACATTTTTGTAAAGGTCGGTGGCATAGCGCTCAGAGTGACCCATTTTACCGAATACTCTGCCGTCAGGCGAGGTGATGCCCTCAATAGCATACATAGAGTCATTCGGGTTGAAGTGAACATCGCTTGTGGCATTGCCATTAAGGTCAACATACTGGGTTGCAATTTGTCCGTTTTCGGCTAACTTTTTGATTAATTCTTCATCTGCTATAAACCGTCCCTCACCGTGGGAAATCGGCACGCTGTATATCTCGCCCACATTGGTCTGGGCAAGCCAAGGCGACTTGTTTGAAGCTATCCTTGTGCGTACTATCTTTGACTGGTGACGGGATATGGTGTTAAATGTAAGTGTGGGGCAATGCTCATCGGTATCGATAATCTTACCGTAAGGAACAAGTCCTAACTTAATAAGCGCTTGGAAACCGTTGCAGATACCGCACATAAGGCCGTCTCTGTCCTCAAGAAGTCTTGTAACCTCCTCCTTAACAGCGGCGTTTCTAAAGAATGCAGTTATAAACTTACCGCTTCCGTCAGGCTCGTCACCTCCCGAAAATCCGCCTGGAATAAATACCATTTGAGCTGATTTGAGCTTTTCTGCAAAGCTGTCAACGCTTTTTGCAACAGCCGACGGGGTAAGGTTATTAATAACGAAAATCTCAGGCTCGGCGCCCGCATCACGCATAACCTTTGCGCTGTCATACTCGCAGTTAGTGCCTGGAAATACAGGGATAAGCACATGCGGTTTGGCTGTTTTAACCGCAGGTGCAACACGCTTTTCGGCAGTGAAAGAGAAGTTGGTCATAGGTGACTTACTGTCTTTAATATTACAGCGGTAAACGCTCTCAAGCTTGTTTTCATAGATGTTAAATAAAGTATCAAGCTCAATCTCTTCCTGTTTAAAGGCAAAGGTAAGCTTACCGTCATCTGTTACATTACCTATATCGATTGCATCATCAATATCCTCGGTAACCTCAAGAATAAAGCTTCCGTAGCAATAGCTGAAAATAGCACTTTCACACATACTGGGGTGGAACTTAAAGCCTAACCCGTTACCAAAGCACATCTTCATAACAGCCTCGGATATACCGCCTAAGGTGGGGGTATAGGCGGAAAGCACCTTGCCTTCACGCATAAGCTCTGTTACACGGTTAAATATTCTGATTTGTGACTTGGTGTTGGGTAGGTTGGTATTCTCATCGTAAATGGGTGCAAGCAATACTACTTTGCTGCCCGCCTTTTTAAATTCGGGAGAAATGATATTCTTTGTTTTTGAGGTTGTAACTGCAAAGGAAACAAGGGCAGGGGGAACATCAAGCTGTTCAAAGCTTCCGCTCATTGAGTCCTTACCGCCTATTGAGCCTATGCCGTACTCGGTCTGCGCCTTGAATGCACCTAAAAGCGCCGCAAGGGGCTTGCCCCAGCGCTTAGAGTCCTTACCTAAGCGCTCGAAGTATTCCTGGAAGGTAAGGTATACATCCTTAAATTCCGCACCTGTCGCAATAAGCTTGCAGACGGATTCTACAACCGCCAAATATGCGCCGTGGTAGGGGCTTTTTTCGGTTATAAAGGGGTTGTAGCCCCACGCCATTAAGGAACAATCGTCGGTATGCTTCTTTTCCACCGAAATTTTCTGCACCATTGCCTGAATGGGGGTAAGCTGATTTTTACCGCCAAAGGGCATAAGCACAGTACCCGCACCAATGGTTGAGTCGAACTGCTCGGAAAGACCACGCTTTGAGCATATATTAAGGTCTTCTGCAAGTGCTTTATAATTCTCGGTAAAGCCGCCGCAAACGGGAATATTGTAATCCTGCGGCTTTTCAACCGTAGCAGTTATGTGCTTTTCGGCACCGTTGGAGTTTAAGAATTCACGGCTTATATTTACTATTTCCTTGCCGTTCCAACGCATTACAAGGCGAGGCTCTGCGGTTACCACCGCAACGGGAGTAGCCTCAAGGTTTTCCTCGTTTGCAAGTTTTATAAAGGCTTCTACATTTTCTTTCTCGACAACAACTGCCATTCTTTCCTGCGATTCGCTTATTGCAAGCTCGGTACCGTCAAGTCCGTCATACTTTTTCGGTACAGCGTTAAGGTCAATGTTAAGTCCGTCTGCAAGCTCTCCTACCGCAACCGAAACACCGCCTGCGCCAAAATCGTTACAGCGCTTAATCATACGGGTGGCTTTGGGGTTTCTAAACAGCCTTTGGAGCTTTCTTTCCTCGGGTGCGTTACCCTTTTGTACCTCTGCACCGCAGGTTTCAAGAGATTCCATAGTGTGGGACTTTGAAGAGCCTGTAGCACCGCCGCAGCCGTCACGACCTGTTCTGCCGCCTAAGAGTATTACAACATCACCCTCTTCGGGACACTCACGCCTTACATTCTCTGCAGGGGCGGCAGCGATTACCGCACCAATTTCCATGCGCTTTGCGGCGTAGCCGTCATGATAAATTTCGTCCACAATTCCCGTGGCAAGACCTATCTGGTTGCCGTATGAGGAATACCCGTCTGCCGCAGTGGTCACAAGCTTTCTTTGGGGAAGCTTACCCGGGATAGTTTCGCTTACCTTTTTAAGGGGATTAGCGGCACCCGTCACACGCATTGCGCCGTAAACATATGACCTGCCCGAAAGGGGGTCTCTGATAGCGCCGCCTATGCAGGTAGCCGCACCGCCGAAGGGCTCAATCTCGGTGGGGTGGTTGTGGGTTTCGTTCTTGAAAAGCAGGAGCCAATCTTCCTCTTTACCGTCAACATCAACCTTGATTTTAACGGTGCAGGCGTTTATTTCCTCGGACTCGTCGAGCTTGTCAAGCTTACCCTGCTTTTTAAGGTATTTAACCGCAACGGTAGCTAAGTCCATAAGGCAAATAGGCTTTGTTCTGCCCAATTCCTTGCGGACATTTAGGTAATCCTCATATGTGCTTTGGATTAGCTCGTCCTCGAAAACAGCACCGTCAAGATTGGTTAAAAATGTTGTATGACGGCAATGATCCGACCAATAAGTGTCTATCATTCTGATTTCGGTCATTGTGGGGTCACGGTGTTCAGATTTAAAGTAATCCTGACAAAAGGCGATATCGTCCGTATCCATTGCAAGGCTGTACTGCTTTACGAAATTTTCAAGTCCCGCACGGTCAAGTTCTATAAAGCCATCAAGTGTAGCAACCGTTTCGGGAATATCGTAATCCGCCTTTAAGGTCTTGGGGATTTCGAGTACTGCCTCTCTTGCCTCAACAGGGTTTATAACATGCTTTTTGATAGCACTTAGCTCGTCTTCGGTGATATTTCCGTAAAGCATATATACCTTTGCGGTACGGATTACGGGGCGGTCGCCCTTTGAGATAAGCTGAATACACTGTGCCGCAGAGTCGGCACGCTGGTCAAATTGACCCGGGAGATATTCTACAGCAAAAATTACCGCACCGTCATTTTGAAGCTCATAATATGTAATATCAAGCTGCGGCTCGGAAAATACGGTTTTCACCGCATAATTAAATAAATCTTCGGTTATGTTTTCGGCATCATAACGGTTGATCACACGGACATCAGTTACAGAGCTTATCTGTAAAAGCCCGTTAATATCCGAAAGGAGCGCTCTTGCTTCATTTGCAAGCTCCTTCTTCTTTTCGGTAAATACACGGTATACCATTAATTTCTCTCCTTTGCTTTAAGGGCTTTAGCGCCTATATCCTTGCGGTAGAAGGCGTTTTGAAAATCTACCTTGCCGACCTTTTCGTATGCTTTATTAATAGCGTTTTCCAGAGTATCGGCAGTAGCGGTAATGCCTAATACCCGTCCGCCTGCGGTTAAAAGCCTGCCGTTTTCACATTTTGCGCCCGCGACATAAACGCTGTCCTTTACAGAATTATCAATTTTAAGCTCAAAGCCGCTTTCATATTTTTCGGGGTAGCCCTTTGATGCCATGACAACGCAAGCCGCATTTTCATTTTTAAATTTGACCTCGGTTTCACCCAATGTGCCGTCTGTTACAGCACGCATAATTGTAAACAAATCGCTGTCAAGAAGCGGCAAAACCACCTGTGTTTCGGGGTCGCCGAAACGGCAGTTGTACTCTATAACCTTAGGCCCTTTTTCGGTCAGCATAAGTCCAAAGTAAAGACATCCCTTAAAGGTGCGCCCCTCGGCGTTCATTGCGTTTACTGTAGGAATAAAGATTTTTTCCATACATTCCTGTGCTATTTTATCGGTATAATAGGGGTTTGGAGCAATAGTGCCCATACCGCCTGTGTTAAGTCCCATATCGCCGTCAAGGGCACGCTTGTGGTCCATTGAGGAAACCATAGGAACGAGGGTTTTACCGTCGGTAAAGGAAAGAACCGAAACCTCGGGGCCTGTTAAAAATTCCTCAATTACAATTTTAGCGCCGCTTTCGCCGAATTTCTTTTCCTCCATTATGGAGCGAACAGCCTCTTTGGCTTCATCACGGGTGTTTGCGATAATAACACCCTTACCGAGTGCCAAGCCGTCCGCCTTTACAACGGTGGGAATAGTGGCAGTTTCAAGGTAGGAAAGGGCGGCATCGGCGTTATCGAAAACCTCGTATTCGGCTGTGGGAATGCCGTATTTTTTCATAAGATTTTTTGAAAAAACCTTACTACCCTCAATTATAGCCGCCTTTTTATCGGGACCGAAGCAGGGGATACCCGCCGCTGTAAGAGCGTCAACTGCGCCTAAAACAAGCGGATCATCGGGGGCTACAACAGCGTAATCAATACCGTTTTCCTTTGCAAACTCAACCTGCTTTTCTATATCCTTTGCGCCGATATTAACACATTCTGCATCCTCTGCCATTCCGCCGTTGCCGGGCAGGGCGTAAAGCTTTGTGATTTCATCGTTTTCCTTTAGCTTTTTAATTATGGCGTGCTCTCGTCCGCCGCCGCCTATTACCATTACTTTCATTGCATTACCTCTAAAGCTTATCCGTAAATCGGGAAGTGGGAGCAAAGCTCTTGTACCTCGTCGGAAATTCTGTCCTTATTATTATCAAAATCGTTTATCGCTGTGGTTATCCACTTGGCGATTTTTGCCATTTCCGGCTCCTTAAAGCCCCGGGTGGTGACAGCGGGAGTACCGATTCTAAGACCGCTTGTGATAAAGGGACTCTGGGGGTCGCAGGGTACGGTGTTCTTGTTGGCGGTAATGTGTACCTCGTCAAGCCTGTGCTCAAGCTCCTTGCCCGTAATGCCGTTCTTTATAAGCTTTAAGAGCATAAGGTGATTGTCTGTACCGCCTGAAACGATGTCGAGACCCTCAGCCTTTAATCCCTCGCAAAGGGCGGTGGCATTCTTTACAATCTGGGTTTGATACTCCTTAAATTCAGGTGTTAAAGCTTCTCCCAAGGCCACAGCTTTAGCGGCGATAATGTGCATAAGCGGGCCGCCCTGAGTTCCCGGGAAAACCGCCTTATCTATTTGCTTCGCGTATTCCTCGCGGCAGAGAATTAATCCCCCTCTCGGCCCTCTTAAGGTCTTGTGTGTGGTTGTGGTTACAACATCTGCATAGGGTACGGGGGAGGGGTGCAGTCCTGCGGCAATAAGTCCCGCAATATGTGCCATATCCACCATAAGGTAAGCGCCTACTTCATCGGCAATCTCACGGCAACGCTTAAAGTCAATTACCCTTGAATATGCGCTTGCGCCTACAACAATCATTTTAGGCTTGCACTCTAAAGCTATTTCACGCATTTTATCGTAATCTATCATTTCGGTTACGGGATTTACGCCGTAAGGAACTATGTTAAAGTACTTACCCGAAATATTTACAGGCGAGCCGTGGGAAAGGTGACCGCCCTCGCTTAAATTCATACCCATTACGGTGTCACCAGGCTGTAAAAGGGCAAAGAAAACCGCAAGGTTTGCGTTAGCGCCACTGTGGGGCTGAACATTTGCGTGCTCCGCTCCGAACAGCTCTTTAGCACGCTCACGGGCGATGTTTTCTACAATATCAACATACTGACAGCCGCCGTAGTAACGCTTAGAGGGATATCCTTCGGCGTATTTATTTGTAAGCACGCCTCCTGCGGCTAAAAGCACCGCCTTTGAAACAATGTTTTCCGAAGCGATAAGCTCGATATTGTGCTGTTGGCGCTCAAGCTCTAAATTGCAGGCATCCGCTACCTGCGGGTCAAAATTTTTAAGCTCGTCAAAAAAATTCATATTGACAACTCCTTAGTTATATTAGTGGTGGAAAAGTCTCATTCCCGTGAATGCCATAGCAATTCCGTATTTATTACAGCAGTCGATAACTATATCATCACGGATTGAGCCGCCCGGCTCCGCAATATAGGAAACGCCGCTTTTGTGGGCACGCTCTATGTTATCGTCAAAGGGGAAGAAGGCATCGGAGCCCAATGAAACGCCCGAAATGCCCGAAAGATAAGCCTTTATCTCCTCATCGGTAAGGGGTTCGGGCTGGGTTTTAAAGTACTTCTGCCAAATACCGTCGGCGCAGACATCTTCTTCGTTGCGGTTGATGTATCCGTCAATAATATTGTCACGGTCGGGTCTTTTAATATCGTCCTTAAAGGGGAGATTTAACACCTTGTCATACTGGCGCATAAACCAAGTATCCGCCTTAGAGCCTGCGAGGCGGGTGCAATGAACCCTTGATTGCTGACCCGCACCTACGCCGATTGCCTGACCGTCAAATGCAAAACAAACCGAGTTAGACTGGGTGTATTTAAGGGTGATAAGGGAGATTATAAGGTCACGCTTTGCGCTGTCGGGAATTTCTTTATTCTCGGTTACAAGGTTTGTAAGTAAGGATTCGTCAATCTTAAAATTGTTTCGTCCCTGCTCAAAGGTGATACCGTAAACCTGCTTGTGCTCAATTTCTGCGGGTACATAATCAGGGTCGATTTCAACTATGTTGTAGTTGCCGTTACGCTTGGATTTTAAGATTTCAAGTGCCTCGGGTTCGTAGCCGGGGGCGATAACTCCGTCGGACACCTCACGCTTTATTAAAAGGGCAGTAGCGGTATCACAAACATCAGATAAAGCAACCCAGTCGCCGAAGGAACACATGCGGTCAGTACCTCGTGCTCTTGCATATGCACAGGCGAGGGGAGATTCGTCAAGATTTTCTATATCGTCAACAAAGCAAGCCTTTTTAAGCTTTAGGGGCAACGGAATACCCACCGCAGCACTTGTGGGGCTTACATGCTTAAAGGATGTGACCGCAGGAAGACCTAAAGCCTCTTTGAGCTCTTTTACCAGCTGCCAAGAGTTAAATGCGTCAAGAAAATTTATGTAACCGGGCTTTCCGTTCAAAATCTTAATCGGAAGCTCACTTCCGTCCGCCATAAAGATTTTGGCGGGCTTTTGGTTGGGGTTACAGCCGTATTTAAGTTCAAATTCTTTCATAATATTCTCCTTATATATTTACAGATTTACCTGACGGCACAGAAACTGTTTTACCATCAATTTTTACCCATACATCGGTTGCGGTAGGGTTGTAAACCATATCTCCGTTGGCAGAATAAACAAGGCTTCTGTAAGCCGTTACATAATCGTAAACTTCAATATTCGTAGCATACCAAACATTATCGTTATTTGCTACCTTTTCAAAAAATTCTTCGATAACATTCCAGTTATCGTTGCCACGAAACTCATATGTATGACCCCACAGATAAAAGAGCCAACCGTCGTTACTTCCAACCTCTCCGTTTATGAATTTATCGGCAAGGCTCATAAGCTCGGGGTCGTTATGGTGACAGGTAGCACCCATTCTCAGCCAATCGGTGGGAATTTTAAAGGAACGGTGTGATTCTGTAGTTCTTGCATACACAATTCCCGCTTGCTTTAAAATATCAACAACATTGCTGTCATATGCTCCGTAAGGGTAAGCGTGACCACGAATTATTCTGCCGAAAAGCTTTTCAAACGCCTGCCTGTCCTTTAATATTTCGAGCATACATTGGGCAGATGGTTGGCAATTAAAAAACGGATGCGTAAGGCCGTGGGTTGCAACCTCGCAAAGCGGATTATCATAAAGCTTTTTGACCTCGCTTTCGGAAAGGCGAAAATGCACCTGACCTTCGGGACGAACACTGCCTTCGGGAGCAAACAAACCTGCATTAATATTAAATGTGCATTTAATATTGTATTTTTCTAAAAGCTCAATAAACCTTATATCGGTATCAACGCCATCGTCATAGCTGAGCGTCAGAGCTTTTTCTTTTTCGTCGGGAAAGAGTAAACAAGTTTTCATAAAAACAACTCCTATTTATAAAACTATACATTAAGAACTGCTTTTACCGGCTCGGTGTAGTGTTTACTGAGTATCGGGTTTATAACCGTTTCCACAAATTCTTCAGTTTGTGATGCGCTCCTGCCGATATACTTTGATGGGTCTAATTCCTTTAATATTTCTTCCTTTGTAAGGGGGATTCGCTCGTCTTCAGCTATGCGGTCGATAAGGTTGTTAGCTTCGCCTCTTAGCTTTACGCCCGCCGCCGCCTCATGGGAGTAAACACGGATAATTTCGTGCAGCTCCTGACGGTCGCCGCCCCGCTTTACCGACTCCATCATAATGTTTTCGGTAGCCATAAAGGGTAGCTTTTCCATAACTCTTTTTTTGATGACATTTTCGTAAACTACAAGTCCGGAGGTTACATTTATATAAATGTTGAGTATAGCATCAACTGCTAAGAATGCCTCTGCAACCGAGATACGCTTGTTTGCGCTGTCGTCAAGGGTGCGTTCAAACCATTGTGTGCCCGCTGTCATTGCGGGGTTTACCGAATCGGCAATAACATAGCGTGCAAGGGAAGAAATTCTCTCACAGCGCATAGGATTGCGCTTGTAGGGCATTGCAGAAGAACCGATTTGATTCTTTTCAAAGGGCTCTTCCATTTCCTCAAAGGACTGTAAAAGCCGCATATCGTTTGAGAACTTGTAGGCGCTCTGCGCAAAGCCTGAAAGCACCGATAGGAAATAGGAGTCAACCTTTCTTGAATAGGTCTGGCCCGAAACGGGAACACAGGCATCAAAGCCCATTTCCTTTGCGATAAGCTCCTCAACCTTTTTAACCTTTTCCTCATCACCGCTAAAGAGCTCCATAAAGCTTGCCTGTGTGCCCGTTGTACCCTTAGAGCCTAAAAGCTTAAGGCGGGAAAGCTGATAATCAAGGTTATCAATATCCTGCGATAGTTCATACATCCAAAGGGTGGCACGCTTGCCGACGGTAGTAAGCTGTGCGGGCTGTAAATGGGTGTAGGCAAGGCAGGGGAGGGACTTATATGTGAGCGCAAATTCCGAAAGATTTTTAAGCACCTGTGCCGCCTTTTTCTGAATGATATTTGAGGCTTCCCTTAAAATAATAACATCGGTATTATCGCCTACATAACAGCTTGTAGCACCCAAATGAATGATAGGCTCGGCCTTGGGGCACTGCTTACCGAATGCGTAAACATGGGACATAACATCGTGCCTAACCAGCTTTTCACGCTCCTCGGCAACCTCGTAGTTAATATTATCCTTATTAGCTTCCATTTCGGCAATTTGCTCGTCGGTAATGCTAAGCCCTAACTGCTTTTCCGCTTTAGCAAGGGCAATCCACAGCCGTCGCCAAGTGCGGAACTTAAAGTTTTCTGAGAAAACCTGTTGCATTTCCTTAGATGCATATCGTGTGGAAAAAGGCGAAATATAATTATCCTTATTATCGGGCATTTTAAAAACTCCTTACTTGTTTTTGTTTATGAGTCTCTGCTCAAATTCACCGGTTTTAAGGTCGGTATAGCGTACATAAAGAGAAATCTTATTGTCAGCATTTAGGTTATTCCAAAGGGTTTCGGTGAATTCGTCAATGCTGTTTGGAATTTCAACACGCTCTGGCTCACCCTGAAATGTAGGAATAGGGTTACCGTCGCAAACATAGGTGTGAATAAAGTGACCGAGGCCCGCCTTAGAGGGGTAAGAAAAGGTATAACGGCAACAGTCGGAGCCTTCGGAATCAATGCTCTTTAAAATGCTCATTTCGTAGGTAAAGCCGCCGTCCTTATAGTTTAAAATACCGCTTATGCGGGGGGTTAAATTGGGGGCGTCAGGCTCAAATTCACGGGTTTCAAGAGCTTCCTTAAAGGATTTACCCTCACTCATTAAATCATAAATAGTATCGGTCTGGTCGCCGTTTGTTACAATAAGGCTGTCGCCTAATTTTCTGACAGCATTATAAATAATAAGAGACGGGTCTTCAACCTTAGAAACATCAAAGGGCTCGGTTTTAATTTCACCGCCGTTTTCGGTGAAAACCCTGTTACGGCTGTTTTCGCTTCTGCCCATAATAAAGTATGCCGCCACAGACTTGGTGCTGTCCTCGGTGGTGCCTATAACAATTCCTCTGCCCACATAAGCGTTATCCTTTATAAGCTCGCCTATGTTATTAATCTTGTAAATATCCACATTAATTCTCCTTTAAAATATCACTGCAAACCTTTTCGGTAGAAAGGGGGAGTATCTCCCACTCCGCACTTTCCATTACTCTTTTCTGTAATATCTCGGGTGTGTCGCCATCCTCAATGTAAACCGCTTTTTGCATTATAATCTCGCCGCCGTCGGGTATTTCGTTCACAAAATGTACCGTAGCGCCCGTCACCTTTACGCCGTAGCTAAGCGCCGCCTCGTGAACATGAAGCCCGTAAAAGCCCTTGCCGCAAAAGGCGGGAATAAGGGAGGGGTGAACATTAATAATGCGTTTAGGGTATTTTGAGGTGAAATTCTCGCTTAAGATACACATAAAGCCCGCTAAAATAATTAGTTCAATACCGTTTTCCGTCAACAGAGAAATAAGGTTTTGTTCAAAATCTTCCTGCGAAACACCTTTTTTTACACAAACTGCGGTTTTAATATGGGCATTTTGTGCACGGGTTAAAGCATAGGCGTTTTCGTTGTTGGAAACAACAAGCTTAATCTCGCCCGATTTGATAATACCTGATTTTTCGGAATCAATAAGTGCCTGTAAATTTGTGCCGCCGCCCGATACTAAAACGGCTATATTTACCTTTTTGCTCATATGATTGTAACCTTTGTGTCGGACTTGACGATTTTGCCTATAACATAGGCATCCTCGCCGTTGGCTTTAAGGATTTCGAGAGCTTTGTCCGCATCCTCTTTAGCCACAACGACGCTCATACCAACGCCCATATTAAAGGTATTAAACATATCACGCTCGGGGATATTGCCCGTCTTTGCAATCAAGTCGAAAATCGGGAGTACCTTAACAGAAGACTTAACAATCTCTGCACCGTATCCGTCGGGAATACTTCTCGGAATATTCTCATAAAAGCCGCCGCCCGTTATGTGGGAAATAGCCCGTACCTTAACCGCCTCTAAAAGTGCTAAAATAGGTTTAACATAAATCCTTGTAGGAGTTAAAAGGGTTTCACCTAAAGATTTTCCGCCTAATTCCTCATAGGTGGCGGTAAGGTCGCAGTTTTCAACATCAAAAACCTTACGAACTAAGGAAAAACCGTTTGAGTGAACACCGCTTGAGGGGAGGGCAATAACAACATCGCCCTCTTTCATAGTAGTGTTGTCAATAATCTTTTTCTTATCAACAATACCTACCGAGAAGCCTGCAAGGTCATAATCGTCTGTAGGCATCATTCCCGGGTGCTCTGCGGTTTCACCGCCGATTAAAGCTGCCCCCGACTGCACACAGCCTTCGGCAACACCGCTTACTATTTCAGCGATTTTTTCGGGAATATTTTTACCGCAGGCGATATAATCAAGGAAGAAAAGGGGCTTCGCACCGCAGCAGATAATATCGTTTACGCACATAGCAACTGCATCGATACCGATGGTGTCGTGCTTGTCAAGAAGAATAGCAAGCTTAACCTTGGTTCCGCAACCGTCGGTTCCGCTGACGAGCACAGGCTCTTCCATTCCCTTAACAGGCAAACCAAAGCAACCGCCGAAACCGCCCACATCGTCAAGACAGCCTTCGTTCTTGGTTCTTGCGATATGCTTTTTCATAAGCTCTACCGCTTTGTAGCCTGCGGTAATATCAACGCCTGCGTCTGCGTAGGATTTTGACTGTGAATTATTCATTTCTTACTCCTTGTTTTCTGAAATTTTAGTTTCAAATCTGTTTTTCATAGGGGCTTTCGGAATTTCTGTTGGGTAATTTCCGTCAAAGCAGGCGGTACAGTAGCCGCCGCCGTTTACGCCCTTAGCAATCTGCTTTACGCTTTCAACGCTTAAATAACCGAGGGAATCAACGCCGATAATCTTTGCAATTTCCTCAACCGAGTGCTTGCAGGCGATAAGGTTTTCCCTTGAATCAATATCCGTGCCGTAGTAGCAGGGATTCATAAAGGGGGGAGCGGAAACCCGCATATGAATTTCCTTTGCTCCCGCGTCCCGCAAAAGCTTTACGATACGGGCGCTGGTGGTACCTCTTACAATAGAGTCATCAATCATAACAATGCGCTTGCCCTTGGCAATTTCGGAAATCGGGTTAAGCTTAATTTTAACCTTGTCCTCACGGCTTTTCTGACCCGGAGCGATAAAGGTTCTTGCAATGTATTTATTCTTAATAAAGCCCAATTCGTAGGGAATACCCGACTGCTTTGAATAGCCTATTGCCGCATCAATTCCCGAATCGGGAACACCGATTACAATATCAGCCTGAACGGGATGTTCAAGGGCTAAAAAGGCACCTGCACGAAGTCGTGCTGAATGAACGCAGCAGCCGTCAATTACCGAGTCGGGACGGGCAAAATATATGTACTCAAACACGCAGAGGGAGCAGGGAACCTTATCGCAATGGTCGGTTATACTTCTGACACCGTTCTTTTCAAAAACGACTATTTCACCGGGCTTTACATCACGGATAAACTCCGCACCCACTGCGTCAAGGGCACAGCTTTCGGAAGCTACAATGTACCTGCCGTCGGGCGTTTTGCCGTAGCAAAGGGGTCTAAAGCCGTTTTCGTCCCTTGCGGCGATAAGCTTTGAGGGGGACATTATAACAAGGGAATATGCGCCCTTTATTTTGTTCATCGCCTGATTTACCGCCTGTTCGATCGAGGGGGCGGTAAGGCGCTCCTTTGTGATTATGTAGGAGATAACCTCAGTATCGCTTGTGGTGTGGAATATAGAGCCTTGTAATTCAAGCTCTTTTCTAAGTTCTCCCGAATTTATAAGGTTGCCGTTGTGGGCAAGAGCCATTCTGCCCTTAATGTGGTTTACCACAATCGGTTGGGCGTTGCTGCGGTCGTTAGAGCCGGTTGTGCCGTAACGGCAATGACCTACCGAAATATTGCCCTCTCCTAAGCGGTCAATTATTTCGGGAGTGAAAACATCGTTTACAAGCCCTGTATCCTTATAATCGGCAAAAACGCCGTCATCGTTCACCACAATTCCGCAGGATTCCTGACCACGGTGTTGGAGTGCGAAAAGACCGTAATAGGTGGTGCGTGCTACATCGGCAGTTTCGGGCGAAAAGACACCGAAAACACCGCATTCTTCTCTTAAATTACTCATTTTTGCCTCCGAGAATTATTCGCCGAATACTCTTTTCATCATTTCGTTGTAAGCGTCCTCAACTCCGCCCATATCACGGCGGAAACGGTCTTTGTCAAGCTTTTCGTTAGTGTCCGCATCCCAGAAACGGCAGGTATCGGGGGAGATTTCATCCGCCAAAACGATAGCGCCGTTAGAGAGTCTGCCGAACTCGAGCTTGAAGTCAACAAGCTTTACATTAAGCGAGAGGAAGTATTCCTTTAAAATTTCGTTCACCTTAAACGCCATAGCTTTAATTGTGTCGATTTCTTCCCTGGTTGCAAGCTTTAATGCGAGGGCGTGATATTCATTGATGAGCGGGTCGTGCAAATCGTCATTTTTGTAGGAGAACTCGATTGTGGGCTCGTCAAAAACAATGCCCTCTTCAACGCCGTAGCGCTTTGCAAAGGAGCCTGCCGAAATGTTGCGGATAATTACCTCTAACGGCACAATGCTAACCTTTTTAACAACGGTTTCGCGGTCGTTTAACTCCTCAACATAGTGGGTGGGAACGCCCTGCTTTTCAAGGATTTTGCAAAGGAAGTTTGACATTCTGTTGTTTATTACGCCCTTGCCTGTGATAGTACCCTTTTTAAGACCGTCAAGGGCGGTGGCATCGTCCTTATAAGAAACGATTACATATTCGGGATTTTCGGTAGCAAATACCTTTTTTGCCTTGCCTTCATAAAGCTGTGTTGTTTTTTCCATTTTAAATTCCTCCGTTTTAGATATTGAACTGCTCTTCGACAGCTTTGTTTTTACTCAGCACCTTTTCGTAATCTGCCTTGCGCTTGTTTTCAAGCTTTTCGGCAAGCTCCGAATCGGTGACAGCCAATATTTCTATGCACAGCAAAGCGGCATTAACAGCGCCGTCAATAGCAACCGTTGCTACAGGTATGCCCGAGGGCATCTGCACGGTTGAAAGAAGGGCGTCAACACCGCCTAAGCCTGCTGATTTAATGGGTATTCCGATAACGGGAAGTGTAGTGTTAGCGGCAATAGCTCCCGCAAGGTGCGCCGCCATTCCCGCCGCAGCTATAATAGCGCCAAAGCCATTTTTGCGGGCATTACAGCTGAATTCCTTTGCCTCCTCGGGGGTGCGGTGCGCAGAAAACACATGTACCTCAAAGGGTACGCCGAAGCTTTTAAGCGTGTCCGCCGCTTTAGATACAACGGGCAGGTCGCTGTCGCTTCCCATAATGATTGCAATTTTTTTCATAATAATCTCCATTCTGCCGCTAAAGCGTAAGCACAAATAGGTTATGAAATCTCCCATAGCGGCGAATGGAGATTATACCGGCATGTTCTGCGGTTGCCTTTTATTTTATAAAAGGCGAGCGGAACGCCGTCCCTATATTGTGATTAGCGTGATTTTTCACGCTAATCCTCCAAATCACAAAAAGGGCACACTTACCCAAGAAAGATAAGTATGCCCAGACGGTCGGCTGACTCGTTCTTTGATTCATGTGGTGCTCCACTTATCCGTCAGTCACAAAGAACTATATATTGTATGGTTAAGCAAAGCCGACAAATCCGAACCCGCCTAAAACGGCATAATTTCGGCGCTTTTCGGTTTTTTGCTCCACCATAGGCGTTAGCCTTATGGTCTCGCTCAAATCAAAAATCACTCGAAATTCTGCTCGTCTTAGGTCGTAGAATTTTAAAGAGGCGGATTTTTGTCTGTGCGAGGCACAAAACGCAGTAAATCCTAACGGATTTACGAGTATTTTAACAATGCAAAGGCGAAAATCCGCCCTTTAAAATCGGGTTCGGATTTGTCGGCTTTGCTTAGATTATAACACACCGCTTTATATTTTGTCAATCGCCGAAAGTAAAATTTTGACGAAAAATTCCTTTCAATATTGCATAGGAGATATGTATAAATTGTATAAAGAAATCTTAACGCTTATGAAAGTAAAGCTCGGTCGTTTGCAAATTCGGAGCCGCTTAGCTTTGTGAAAGCTTCAAGTAAGTATTCAACCGTAAGCTTTTTCTTTTCTTCGCCCGAAACATCGAGGATTATCTGACCGTTATTCATCATAATAAGTCGGTTTCCGTGGGCGATAGCGTCCTTCATATTGTGGGTTACCATCATTGCGGTGAGGTGACCCTCTTCAATGAATTTATCCGAAAGGGCTAACACCTTTGCGGCGGTTTTGGGGTCAAGCGCCGCTGTGTGTTCGTCAAGGAGTAAAAGCTTCGGCTTTTTCATAACCGCCATTAAAAGGGTTAATGCCTGTCTCTGACCGCCCGAAAGCAGACCTACCTTAGCGGAGAGGCGGTTTTCAAGACCCAAATCAAGCTCCCTAAGCATTTCCTTAAACTGCTCTCTTTCTGCCTTGCTTATAGCCCATTTAAGACCTCTTGCCTGACCTCGGCGGCTTGCAAGGGCCATATTTTCCTCAATCCACATATCTGCGGCAGTACCCATCATCGGGTCTTGGAAAACACGGCCTAAATATTTAGCACGCTTGTGCTCGGGCAAGCGGGTAACATCTGCGCCGTCAATTATAATCGAGCCGCTGTCAACAGGGTAAACGCCTGCCACCATATTAAGCATAGTGGATTTTCCCGCACCGTTACCGCCGATAACCGTAACAAAATCCCCGTCATTAAGGGTGAGATTAAGCCCGTTAAGGGCACGCTTTTCATTTATAGTGCCGGGGTTAAAGGTTTTGTATACATTTTTAATTTCAAGCATTTGCGTCACCTCCGGGAACGGGCTTTACTCTGTTTTCGGCAATTTTGTTCTTCCAGTAGGGGATACCAAGGAAGAAGGCAACAACAATCGCCGAAAGTAATTTAAGGTCGTTAGCAGGAAGACCCAGCCACAGAACAAAGGAAATTACAATATAGTAAATAATTCCGCCGAAAACAGCCGCTAAAAGCTTTAGCGCAAAGTTTTTAAAAAGCTTGCCGAAAGCGACCTCGCCGATAATTATTGCCGCAAGACCGATTACTATAGCACCCCTGCCCATATTTACATCGGCAAAGCCCTGATACTGTGCGAGCATACCGCCTGAAAGCGCAACGATACCGTTTGAAAGCACAAAGCCGATAATCTTATTTGTTGAAGTGTTGATTCCGTTAGCCCTTGCCATAGCCTGATTACAGCCTGTTGCACGGAGCGAATGTCCAAGCTCTGTGCCGAAGAACCAGTAAAGCACAAGAATGATTACGGCGATGAAAATTGCAAGAACAATAAGCGATTTATTTATATTTCTAAGGGAAATCAGCAGATTGTATTTATCAACAGAAAGCGGTTGATTTGCCTTACCGCCCAAAACCCTAAGGTTTACGGAATAGAGAGCGAGCTGTGTAAGTATTCCCGCAAGAATGGCAGGTATACCGAATTTTGTGTGGAAAATTCCCGTCACCAATCCCGCAAGACAGCCTGCAAGCAGGGCTAATAAAAGGGAAAGAAAAATATTCATTCCCCCTGCGGTGCAAACAACAAGTACGGCACCGCCCGTGCCGAAGGAGCCGTCAACCGTAAGATCGGCAAGGTCAAGTATTTTGTAGGTTATGTAAAGGCCTACCGCCATAATTCCCCAAACTGCGCCCTGAGCGATTGCTCCGGGCAGGGAGCTTATAAAAGTCAGCATTTCATTGATTCCTTTCGGTAGTTATAAAAACAGTAATAAGCGATAAGGCCTTTACACCTTATCGCTATTAATTTTAAAAATTATTATTACTCTTCCTCTGAAATAGCAACATAATCGGAAGGAACGGTTATGTCGAGAGTCTTGCAACGGGAAGCCATATACTGCTTTGTAAGAGTATCAGCATATTCAATTTCCATTTCGCCCGGCTTTGCACCGTTTACAAGAATTTCGTAAGCCATTTCGCCGGCCTTCTGACCGATGCTGTAGTAGTCGATAGAAAGAGTGGCGATACCGCAGCCCTTGCATATACCTGCCTCACCTGCAACAACCGGAACCTTCTTAGGCTCTGCAACATTGTTTACAATACCGGTGTTGGAAGCCATAGTATTATCGGTAGGAATGTAGATAACATCAACCTCGTCACAAGCCTTGGTTACAACGCCCTGTAAATCGTTTGAGTCGGCGCTGGTGTATTCCTTAGCCTCAATGCCTAACTCCTTAAGAGCGGCGGTAACTACGGTTGCCTGATACTTTGAGTTAGCCTCGCCCGAATTATAAAGGATACCAACCTTCTTAGCGTTGGGGAATAATTCCTTAATCATTTCAGCCTGCTTGTCAAGGGGGGCTAAGTCAGCAGAGCCGGTGATGTTTTTGCCGGTTTTGCCGGTCCAATCGCTTATCTCAAGTGCGGTAGCATAGTCGGTAATAGATGTAGCTACAATCGGAATATCTGCTGTAGCAGCAGCCGCCGCCTGTAAAGCGGGGGTAGCGTTAGCCATTATAAGGTCAACCTTGTTTGAAACAAAGCGGTTGGCGATAGTAGCGCAGGTTGCTGAATCGTTTGCAGCGTTCTGCTCGTCAAACTCAACGTCATCGCCGAGCTTTTCTTTAAGTGCATCCTTAAAGCCCTTAGTAGCCGCATCAAGTGCTTCGTGCTGAACTAATTGGCAGATGCCGACGGTGTATTTTGCTTTTTTTCCACCGCAGCCCGAAAGGGAAACACAGGTTACCGCCGCAAGCGAAAGCGCCGTTACAGCGGCTAAGATTTTTTTCATTTTCATAAATCTGTCTCTCCTTAGATTTAATAATATGATAGAAGTATATCACTTTAAAGCGATAAAGTCAAGAACTTTTGTAAAAAATATATAATTTGTCTTTTTGTCAAAAAATTATGTAAAAAATATGGTATTTTTAAGTATAATAATGTATAATGATATAAATTGTAGCAAAACGGAGTAGAAAAATGCGTATTGTAATTAAAATCGGAACATCGACTTTAGCTCATAAATCGGGGCTACTTAATATAAGAAGGGTAGAGGAGCTTTGCAAGGTTATGAGCGACCTTAAAAATGCGGGCAACGAGGTGATTCTCGTTTCCTCAGGCGCTATCGGAATGGGTGCGGGGAAGCTTTCCCTTTCGGAAAAGCCGTCGGACATTCCCACAAAGCAGGCGGCGGCGGCTGTGGGCCAATGCGAGCTTATGTATACATATGATAAACTCTTTTCCGAGTACAATCACACTGTAGCCCAGATTTTGATTACGGGTGAGGATATAGAGCATAGGGAGCGCAAGGTGAATTTTGAAAACACTATGTGCAGACTGCTTGATTTGGGCGCTATTCCTATTATTAATGAGAATGACTCTATTGCAACAGACGAGATTGTAATAGGGGATAATGATACCTTGGGTGCTATTGTCGCAACAGCAATTAACGCCGATTTGCTTGTACTTCTTTCCGATATTGACGGGCTGTTTACCGCCGACCCCCGAACCGATGAAAATGCGGTTTTACTCGAGCTGGTTGAGGAAATCACCCCCGAAATTGAGGATATGACAGGCGGTGCGGGAAGCAAGTTCGGCACAGGGGGAATGGCGACTAAAATCAAGGCGGCTAAAATCTCAACCGAGGCGGGGATTGATATGATAATCGCCAACGGCAAGGAGCCGCATATACTTTATGATATTGTCGAGGGTAAAACTGTCGGCACAAGATTTGTTGCAAGGAAGGCTTAAAAAATGACCGAAACTTCTGTAATTTTAGAAAGGGCGAAGACCGCTTCATTTGAAGCGCCCCTTAGCTGTGAAAAGAAAAACGCTGTCCTTTTAAATATGGCAGATTCCCTTATTATCCACACGGCAGATATACTTGCCGCAAACGAAACCGACCTTAATAATGCTAAGGGCAAAATAAGCGAGGTTATGCTTGACCGCCTGCGCCTTGATGAAAAGCGCATTGCGGCTATGGCAGGGGGTATAAGAGAGGTTGCAAAACTACCCGACCCTGTCGGAAGAATTTTGGCAGAAACCACCCGTGAAAACGGGCTTATAATTCAAAAGGTGTCCGTACCCCTCGGAGTGGTGGCAATTATTTATGAGAGCAGACCGAATGTAACCTCGGATGCGGCGGCGCTCTGCTTTAAAAGCGGGAATGTATGCGTTCTGCGAAGCGGTAAAGAGGCTTTTTCGAGTGCCTTTGCTGTGGTTAAGGCTCTTAAAGACGGGCTTAATAAATCGGGGGTAAGCGAGGATTATGTAAACCTAGTAGAGGACACAACAAGAGACAGCGCAAATGCCCTTATGACGGCGAACGGATATGTTGATTTGCTTATTCCCAGAGGCGGTAAGGGACTGATTTCCGCCTGTGTTCAAAACGCCACCGTGCCTGTTATTGAGACGGGGACGGGTATCTGCCACATTTATGTAGATAAATCGGCAGATTTGGAAAAGGCGATTAATATTGTGGACAACGCAAAAACAAGCAGACCCTCTGTCTGCAATGCGGCGGAAGTTTGTCTTGTAAACCGTGATATTGCGGATAAATTCCTGCCTATGCTGGCAGTTAGGTTTAAAAACCGCACCGAAATTCGGGGTGACAAAGAGGTTTGCAGTATTATAAACGCAACCCCTGCCGGTGACAGCGATTTTGACACCGAGTTTTTGGATTACATAATGGCTGTAAAGGTTGTCGCCGATGTAAAAGAGGCAGTCAATCATATTTCTAAGCACTCTACGCATCACAGTGAGAGCATTATAACAGAGGATAGGAAAGTGGCTGATTATTTCACATCTCGGGTAGATTCGGCGGCAGTTTATGTAAACTGCTCAACCCGATTTACCGACGGCGGTGAGTTCGGTCTCGGCTGTGAAATGGGCATTTCCACCCAAAAGCTTCACGCAAGAGGGCCTATGGGACTTAACGAACTTAACACATATAAATATATTATTCACGGAAACGGACAGATAAGGTAGGTAATCAATATGTCAGAGGTAAAATTCGGATTTATAGGTACAGGCAATATGGGTGCGGCATTGGCACGGGCACTAAGAAAGACGGTTCCCGGTCATGAGGTGGTGCTCTCAAACAAAACAGCTCAAAAAGCGCAGACCTTAGCGGCGGAGCTTAACTGCCGAGCGGCGGATAATAAAACAGTAGCGAGAAAAGCTAAGTACATATTTCTCGGTGTAAAGCCGCAAATGATGAAAGCTATGCTTGAGGGTATAGCAGATACCTTGACCGCCCGCAATGACCGCTTTGTGCTTGTTACAATGGCGGCAGGGCTTAAAATGGAAACAATAAATGAGATGCTGGGTGCAGAATATCCCATTATCAGGATAATGCCCAATACACCCGTTGCAATAGGTGAGGGAGTTGTGCCTTACGCTGTTTCCGAGGCTGTATTTATGGACGAAGTCACCGAGTTTTCCAACTGTATGCGAAATGTGGGCATTTTAGACAAACTTGACGAAAGCCTTATAGACGCCGCAAGTGCTTTATCTGGTTGCGGACCTGCTTTTGTTTATATGTTTGCCAACGCTTTAGCCGACGGGGCGGTTGAATGCGGACTTCCAAGAGATAAGGCGGCTCGCTATGCGGCACAGACCCTTGTGGGCTCTGCAAGGCTTATTTTAGAGTCGGAAAAGCACCCCGAACAGCTAAAGGACGAGGTTTGCAGTCCCGGCGGCACTACGATAGCGGGTGTGCACGCCCTCGAAAACGCAGGCTTTAGAGGAGCAGTTATGGACGCTGTCAAGTCGGCGTTTGATAAAACAAAGGGTATGAAATAAAAATGCCTCCCTTGTGCAAAGGGAGGTGTCACGAAGTGACGGAGGGATTGCGGTACATTGAAAACAATCCCCCAGTCAGTCATACTGACAGCCCCCTTTACACAAGGGGGCCTTTGTTTACTATTTAGAATTATTTTGTACCGAAAATACGGTCGCCCGCATCACCGAGACCGGGAACAATGTAGCAATGCTCATTCAGATGGTCGTCAAGTCCTGCACAGTAAACGGGAACATCAGGGTGGGCGGCTGTGAAGGCTTCGATTCCCTCGGGGGCGGCTATAATGCACATAAACTTAATGCGCTTAGGATTAAACTCTTTAATCCTTGAAACTGCATCAATAGCGCTTCCGCCGGTAGCTAACATGGGGTCAAGCACAAATACATCACGCTCGTTAAGGTCGGAGGGAAGCTTGCAGTAGTAGTCAACAGGCTTGTGGGTTTCGGGGTCACGGTACATTCCTATGTGGCCTACTCGAGCGGCAGGGATAAGGCTTAAAACGCCGTCTACCATGCCAAGACCTGCACGGAGAATCGGAACAAAAGCCATTTTTCTGCCTGCTAAAACCTTGGTTTTAGCGGTTGTAATGGGGGTTTTGGTCTCAACCTCGGCAAGGGGGAGGTCACGGGTTGACTCATAGCACATAAGCATCGCAATTTCGCTTATAAGCTCCCTAAACTGCTTCGAGCCGGTCTTTTCATCCCGAAGAATGGAAAGCTTGTGCTGAATGAGCGGGTGGTCCATAATAAATACATTGTCTTTCATATTAAAATTCCTCCGTAGAATTATTTTTTCTGTGATTTTTCAATTTCGGTAATCATATCTATACGCCTTTGGTGTCTTCCGCCCTCAAATTCGGTATCAACAAAGAGGTCTGCAAGCTCTAAAGCGGTGCCGACACCTATAACCCTGCCGCCTAAGCAAAGTATATTTGAGTTATTGTGCAACCTTGTGTATTTGGCGGAAAAGTGGTCGCTTACTGCGGCGGCCCGTATGCCCTTTACCTTGTTTGCCGCTAAGGACATACCGATTCCCGTACCGCATACAAGTATACCCAGGGTGTTTTCGCCGGCGGATACGCTGTTAGCCACCTTAAGCGCTATTTCGGGGTAATCAACCGATTTGTTTTCGTAAATTCCGAAATCGGTAACATCAAAGCCCCGTTCCTTTAAATGTGCGGCAATAGCGTTTTTGTGTTCAAATCCGCCGTGGTCACAGCCTATTGCAATTTTCATACATTTACCTCGTTTTTCTTTTTTAGTTCTCTTTCCGCTTGGGGAAGACGGAGATAGGTAGGCAGTAATTCTTCGGGTGAAACGGCTTTGCCGCTATGGAAAATTTCGGTTGCGGCAAGCCCTACAGAAACTGCATTTTGATAGCGGTTATTCTCGCCCGATTTTTTTACACCCTTAATATCCTTTGCAAAGGGATAGAAAACCTCCGAACCGTCTCCGACTATTATAACACACTTAGGTGTATTTTGCGACACTTTTTTTAATTCTTCTGCCAAATCCTCGCACAAAATCGCCCTGTCTTCACAAAACCTTGTGATTTTTCCGCCCTTGATATCGAAAATCGCATTGTAAACCTGATTGCACCTTGCGTCCATAACAGCGCAGAGAATGCAGTCGGTGTCGACAAAATTATAAGCCATAGAATAAAGGGTAGAAACAGCGGCGCAGGGGAGATTTTTAGGTGCGGCAAGCCCCTTTGCGGCGGCTATACCTATTCTAATACCCGTAAATGAGCCGGGCCCGCAGTTTACGGCAATACCCTCTATATCATCAAACCCAAGCATAGCCGATTTAAGGGCGTTTTCAACCATAGGCAAAAGGGTTTGAGAATGGGTAAGCTTGATATTAACAAAGGAATAGGCAAGAACCTTACCGTCCTCGGTTACCGCCGCCGAGGCGGGCCCTGCTGAACAGTCTAAGGATAGAATTTTCATATAGCTTTCAACTCGATTCCCTCAATAGTGATTTCTCTTTTTTCGTCTCCTAACGATTTAAGGGAGACGGTTATTGTATTTTCGGGCAGAGCGTTTTCAATGTTTTCGCTCCATTCGGCGGCAATAACACCGCATTCTTCGAGGTATTCAAAAAATCCTGTAGAATACAAATCTTCCCAATCGCTTATTCGGTACATATCAAAATGGTAAAGGGGAAGTCTGCCGCCTAAATACTCGTTTATAAGTGCAAAGGTGGGGGAGGTAACCTCGCCTGTATAACCCAAACCTGCCGCCAAGCCCCTTGTAAAGCAGGTCTTACCCATACCGAGCCCGCCTCGGTAGGCGATAACCTCGCCGCCTTGAAGCTTTTTTCCAAGCTTAAAGCCTAATTGTTCGGTTTCCTCGGGTGAGGCGGTAATGTATTTTTCCATATTATACAATCTCTCCCACGCAGTATTCATTTTCGGCGGAAATTATTTTAACATTAAGTATTTCACCTGTATAAGGCTTGTCCGTCCTAACCCTTACACGGGAATAATTGGCGGTATAGCCCTCTAAAAAGCCGTCCTGCGCCGTCTCAAAAAGCACGGGAAACACCTTTCCTACAAGTGAGTTTAAAAACTCGTGTTCGGTTTTAAGGGTGGCTTCGCTCATAAGTCGGCTTCGCCTTGCCTTTTCAGCCCTTGAAACCTGATTGGGAAGGGAGTAAGCAACAGTACCAGCCCGCCTTGAATAGGCGAAAATATGCGCCTTTGCAAATCCGATTTCCCTTGCAAAGCTAAGGCTTTCGTTAAATTCTTCTTGGGATTCCCCCGCAAAACCCACCATAATATCGGTAGTAATGGCGGCATCCGCAAAATTATCCCGTATTCTTTTTACCAAATCACGGTAAAAGGCAGTGTCATAGTGACGGTTCATTCTTTTAAGGGTTTTATCACAGCCCGACTGTAGGGATAAATGAAACTGGGGGCAGAATTTTTCCTGTTTTTTAAGCCGTAACAGCATTTCGTCGCTCATATGGTCGGGCTCAAGGGAGCCTAAACGCACCCGCTTTATGCCCTCAACCCCGCAAACTGCATCCACAGCGTCAGCAAGGTCAAAAGCTTCGCCTGTTCCGTATGAGGTAAGATTAATTCCCACAAGCACTATTTCCGAAAATCCTGCCTTGCTTAAATTCTCTGCTTCGTTTTTAATTTCTTCAAGAGGTTTAGAACGAACAAAGCCTCTGGCAGTGGGTATAATGCAGTAGGTGCAAAAGCGTTCGCAACCGTCTTCAATCTTCATATAAGCACGGGTGCGCTCGGCAAAATCGGAAAGGGAAGGGGTGTTAAAACGCTCCTCTTTTTTGTGGGCGGAAACTTCAAAAATCCGCTCGCCGTCACTTAAAAACCTTTCGGTATAATCGACAATTTTTTTAACATCTGTATTTCCCGCTATTACATCAGCGTCACTTAATGCCTGTGCCTCACTTGAAAAAGCCTGCACCATACAGCCAGTAAGGACTACCGCCGCATCGGGGTGTTCCTTGCGGAAACGGCGCACGGTTTGTCTCGTTTTGCGGTCGCTTTCGGCGGTTACGGTGCAGGAATTTATTACTACCGCATCAAAGGGGGCGCTGTCGGGCACTACGGTGTGTCCCGCAGCGGCAAAAGCTTCACGCATAGCTTCGGTTTCGTACTGATTTACTTTACATCCGAGTGTATAAAAAGCAATGTTCATATAACTCTCCAAATAAAATAACTCTATTTATTATATACTTTGTCACTGAAAGTTTCAACGGAAATTTTTATTTTAATAAAAAAAGGTAATTTAGCCTTATTTTTTGGTTGCGAATATCGCAAATGTGTGGTATTATAAATTGAATAAATATATAAGGGGTTGATTGCATGGCGGACAGTCGTGCAATAGGTGTTTTTGATTCCGGCCTCGGCGGGCTTACGGTGGTAAGGGAGCTTATAAGGCGTAACCCTTGTGAAGACATAGTCTATTTCGGGGATACGGGCCGTGTGCCTTACGGAACAAGAAGCCGTGAGACAATTAAAAAATACGCCGCTGAGGACGAGCGGTTTTTACTTCGCCACAATGTAAAGCTTATTATCGCCGCCTGCGGTACGGTATCCTCGGTTGCGGCAGATACTGCTGTCAGTCTCCCCGTACCATTTTTTGAAATGGTAACCCATGCGGCAAGGGCGGCTGTTAATGCCACAAGGAACCGAAAAATCGGGGTTATAGGTACTGCGGCAACTGTACTCAGTGGCAGTCACAAAAAGGAAATTTTAAAGCTTTTGCCCGAAGCCGAGGTCACGGCGGCAAGCTGTCCGCTTTTCGTTCCTCTTGTAGAATCGGGCTGGTATGGGGAAGAGGATATTGTTGTTCTGGAAACAGTAAGGCGTTATCTTTCACCCATAATAAGTGCGGGCTGTGATACGCTGATACTCGGCTGTACCCATTATCCCGTGCTTGAGGGGGCTATAAGACGGATAACCGAGGGTAAAATCACCCTTATAAACCCGGGGGTTGCTGTTTCCGAGGCGGTTTCGGTTTTTATTAAGAGTAACGCTCTTGAAAACATTAATAACGGTATGGGTATACATAATTTTTATGTAAGTGACAAGCCCGATTCCTTTAAGGCACAGGCTTCGGTGCTTTTGGGTGAGGAGCTTGACGACAGCAGGGTAGAACAGGTGGATTTAAGCACGCTATGATGAAGGATGTAATTATTAATATCTGCGGTGAGCAGGGAATTGACAACGATTCCGATAAAATAGAGCTTACAACCGTCGGCCGCTTCGGGGAAAAGAACGGAAGCTATTATTTAGGCTACGACGAGACCGAAATGATGGGCGTGGGCGGCTCTGTTAAAACGAGTATTTATATCAAGCCCGATAAATCGGTGATTTTACAGCGTACAGGCTCGGTTGAAAGCCGACTTGTAGTCGAGGAGGGCAAACGCAGTGTGTGCTGTTATAACACCTCGGCGGGTGAGCTTTTAATAGGCATATTCGGCGAAAAGGTCAAAACCGATTTATCATCTTGCGGCGGCGAAATTTCAATGAAATATACAATAGATTCCAATTTAAGGCTTGTAAGCCGAAATTCTGTAAAAATTTCTGTTAAAGAGGTAAAGTAAATGTCATTATTGGTAGCAAAAGCAAAGGAACAGGTATCTTCTTGTGTTTTAAATGCGGCGAAGACTGCTATGGAAAAAGGAATTCTTGAAAATGCAGAGCTTTCCGAATTTACGGTAACCGTTCCCCAAAACCGTGAACACGGGGACTGGGCGGTAAATGCGGCTATGGTCTGGGCAAAAGCATTTCATAAAGCTCCCCGCCAAATTGCGGAAATAATCAGTGCTGAATTTGATTTTTCCGACACTTATATAGAAAAATTCGAGATAGCGGGCCCCGGTTTTATCAACTTCTTTTTGTCGGACAGGTACTATGCCGATATTTTAGCCGATGTGGACGAAAAGGGTGCAGATTACGGCAAGAGTAACTACGGCGAGGGTAAGCGGGTTTTGGTTGAATTTGTCTCTGCAAATCCCACAGGTCCTATGCACATAGGAAACGCCCGAGGCGGCGCTTTGGGAGACTGCCTTGCTTCTGTTTTAGAGGCGGCGGGTTATTATACCGAGCGTGAGTTTTATATTAACGATGCGGGTAACCAGATTAATAAATTCGGCCTGTCTCTTGACCTGCGCTATTTACAGCTTTATAAGGACGGCATAGAAATGCCAGAGGATTCCTACCACGGCGAGGATATCATAAATCACGCAAAGGCTTTTGCCGAAATTTATGGCGATAGCTTTGTTGGCAAGTCCGAGGAAGAACGCAGAAAAGCACTTGTAGAGTTTGCGTTGCCTAAAAACATTCAGGGTCTTCACGATGACCTTGCCAAATACCGTATTCATTACGATACCTGGTTTAAGGAAAGCTCTTTGCACCAAAACGGCGAGACCGAAAGGATTATTGAGCTTTTAAAGCAGAGCGGTCACACCTATGAGCAGGAAGACGCCCTTTGGTTTAAGGCCACCGACTTCGGCTGTGATAAGGACTTTGTTTTGGTTCGTGCAAACGGCGTTCCCACCTATGTTGTGCCCGATATTGCCTATCATTACAACAAGCTGGTTGTCAGAAAATTTGATAAGGCTATTGATATTTTAGGTGCCGACCACCACGGATATGTACCCCGCCTTAAGGCGGCGCTTACCGCTTTGGGGGTTGACGCAAATAAGCTTGATGCAGTCCTTATGCAGATGGTTCGTTTGGTGCGGGACGGCGAGGTTATTAAGGCTTCAAAGCGTTCGGGCAAGGCGATTACCCTTGTCACCCTTTTAGACGAAGTGCCGATTGATGCGGCGAGATTTTTCTTTAATCTAAGAGAGCCTAACAGTCACTTTGACTTTGACCTTGACCTTGCGGTTAAGGAGTCAAACTCCAACCCCGTTTATTATGTTCAGTACGCATATGCGAGAATTTGCAGTATTATCCGCAACCTTGCAGGAGAGGGAATAACCCGCCGTAGGTGTACGCAAAAAGAGCTTGAGCTTTTAAAAGCCCCCGAGGAAAGAGAGCTTACACTTCATATTGCCGCCCTTACCGATGAAATTATTGCGGCGGCAAAGGCGTATGACCCTGCGAGAATCACCCACTATGTGGAGGAGCTTGCTACAAAATTCCACAAATTTTACGCTGTATGCCGTGTAAAGGGTGCAGACGAAGGTCTTATGCAGGCGAGACTTACACTCTGTGCCGACACCGCGATAACAATTAAAAATGTACTGACGCTTATGAAGATAAACGCACCCGAGAAAATGTAATTGTTTTCACTTTTAGGAGATAATAACAATGCAAAACAAAGAATTAAACCTTACAATGATAATGGATCTTTATGAGCTTACCATGGCTAACGGTATTTTCACGAGCGATATGCGGGATACGGTGACATATTTCGATATGTTTTTCCGCCGTGTTCCCGATGACGGAGGCTTTGCGATTATGGCGGGTCTTGAACAGCTTATAGAATATATGAATAACCTTGAATTCACCAAGGATGATATCGAATATTTAGAGAGCTTAAAGCTTTTTAACGAGGAGTTTATCGATTATCTGCGTAATTTCAAGTTCAGCTGCGATGTTTGGGCTGTTCCCGAGGGTACGGTTATTTTCCCCCATGAGCCTATCGTTACGGTAAGAGGTCCCGCAATGCAGGCACTTATGCTTGAAACTATGCTTTTGCTTACAATTAACCATCAGTCCCTTATTGCCACAAAGGCAAACCGCATAGTCCGTGCGGCACAGGGTAGACCTGTTATGGAGTTCGGTGCAAGGCGTGCCCACGGCTACGGTGCGGCGTATTACGGCGCAAGGGCGGCTATTATCGGCGGTTGTGCCGGTACTTCCTGTCTTCTTACCGCAAAGGATTTTGATACCAAGGCATCGGGCACTATGGCGCACAGCTGGGTACAGCTTTTCCCCACAGAGTACACCGCATTTAAAACCTATGCCGAAAAATATCCCGATTCCTGTATGCTCCTTGTTGACACCTATAATGTTTTAAAATCGGGTATTCCCAATGCTATAAGAGTGTTTGACGAGGTTTTAAAGCCTTTAGGCAAACGCCCCTTAGGGGTTCGTATTGACAGCGGAGATATAACCTATATAACCAAGCGTGCCCGCAAAATGCTTGACGAGGCAGGCTACGAGGACTGCAAAATCTGCATTTCAAACTCCCTTGACGAGTACCTTATAAGGGATATGATTTTCCAAGGCGCTAAGGTGGATAGCTACGGCGTGGGCGAGCGCCTTATCACCGCTTCCAGCGAGGCGGTTTTCGGCGGCGTTTACAAGCTTTCTGCGGTTGAGAAAAACGGTGAGATAATACCGAAAATTAAGATAAGCGAAAATGCGGCTAAAATCACTTTGCCCGGTGTTAAAATTCCTTGGAGACTTTATGATAGGGAAACGGGCAAGGCTATTGCCGATGTTATCACCCTTAATGATGAGAGGATAAGCTCCGACGAGCCTTATGAGATTTTTGACCCCGAGCACACCTGGAAGCGCAAGGTAGTAACTGACTTTATCGCTAAAAAGCTACAGGTTAAGGTTTTCGAAAAAGGAAGGCAGGTTTATTCTTCGCCCTCGGTTAAGGAAATTTCAAAATACCGTGCCGAACAGGTTGATTCCCTGTGGGACGAGGTTACACGCTTTGAAAATCCCCATACCTATTATGTGGATTTATCCGAGGAGCTTTGGAATTTGCGCCACGACCTTCTTAACAATCTTTCATAAAAAAATTATGCGGCAGAACGGAGAATAAAAATGAAAAAAATATTTTGCTTAATGCTTTCGGTACTGATGCTTGTTTCCTTAGCTGCCTGCGGTAAGGATAAAAAGAAAGAAACCGCCGAGGTTGATATCGAGTACTACGCAAAGCTCGGCGAAATTCCCGAATGCAACTATAAATTAGGCGAAGACCCCGAAACAATAAAGACCGCCCTTTCCTCTGAGGAACAGTCCGCCGTAAGCGAGGGAGAGGAATACGCCTATAATGTGACCGAGGGGGAAAAATCGGTACGCATTGATAACGGAGACTTTTCCTTTTTTTATGAAAAAGGCAAGGAAAATGAAGGCATTTCATATATTGCGGCGTTTGATAAGGCCTACGGATTTGAAACGGGAACCTCTGTCCTTGATCTTAAAGAGTCCCTTGCGGGCTATGATTACACAGAGGAACCCGCAGATGACAGTAACGCCTTTTTCCTTATGGGCGTTGAAAACGGCACCGTAATGCGTTACACATTTGACAGCACGGTTATTCTCTTTGTATTTCAGGATAACGAGCTGTTCGCCGCCGCAATTTACAACACAGATAAATGGACAATATAATTTTTTAGGAGAAATAAATGGCAATAGAAACTGAAGAAAGAGTTACAATGCTTCCCGTTTTACCCCTTAGAGGCTTAGTGGTATTTCCGGGAACGGTACTCTCATTTGATGTGGGAAGAAAAAAATCCTCCGCCGCACTTAAGGCGGCAATGGAGCGTGACCAGCTGATTTTTGCGGTCGCCCAAAAGGAGGTATATGTAGAAGACCCTGAAGAGAGGGATTTATATGAAATAGGCTGTGTGGTAAAGGTCCGTCAGGTCTTAAAGATTGCGGATAATGCCGTAAGAGTGCTTGTTGAGGGGCTTTACCGTGCAAAGCACGGTTCCCTTTTTAACGGAAGGGGATTTCCGATATCCGAAATTACCGAAATTAAGGATAAGCCTATTAAAAACCGTCCTGTCTATGTTGAGTCACTCCTTCGCAGGATTAGAACACAGTTTGAAAAATATGCTGAGGTTTATTCTAATATTGCGCCTGATGTGATTATGAGGATAGCAGAGACCCAAGAGGTGGGCTTTTTAGCGGATTACATAGCTTCTAATGTTCCCGCACCTTATGATGATAAGCAGTATGTTTTGGAGCAGGACGACCCCATTCACAGGGCTAAAATACTTATCGAAATGCTGGATAAGGAGCGTGAAATAGGGGAGATTGACCGCAGAATCAGCGAAAAGACCAAGGCGGCAATCGACGAAAATCAGCGGGAATACTATTTAAGAGAGCAGATTAAGGCAATCTCAAGCGAGCTTTACGGCGACGATTCCGCTGATGAGATTGACGAGTACCACTATAAAATCGGCTGTTTGACTGCCCCGGACGAGGTCAGGGAAACCCTGCATAAAGAGGTTAATAAGCTTGCAAAAATGCCGTCGGGCTCCCACGAGGGTACGGTTGTAAGAGGGTATCTTGACACCTGTATTGAACTGCCTTGGAATAAGGACAGTGCTGTCTTGACAGATATAAAAAAGGCGGAAAAAATACTTAACCGTGATATTTACGGTATGGATAAGGTTAAGGAACGCATACTTGAAATGCTCTCAGTTTATGCCGTTGCTCCCAATATTAAGGGGCAGATTATCTGCCTTGTAGGCCCTCCCGGTGTGGGCAAAACCTCAATAGGTAAAACGGTTGCCGAGTGTATGGGGCGTAAATTTGCGAGGGTATCCTTAGGCGGTGTGCATGATGAGGCGGAAATAAGAGGCCACAGAAAGACCTATATCGGTGCAATGCCGGGTAAAATAATAGACGCCGTAAGGAAAGCGGGCAGCGGTAATCCCCTTATTTTGCTTGACGAGGTGGATAAATTAGGCAGTGATTACAAAGGCGACCCCTCATCTGCTATGCTTGAGGTGCTTGACCCCGAGCAAAACAACACCTTTGTAGATCACTTTATAGAAATTCCCTACGATTTAAGCCGTGCAGTATTTATTGCAACTGCCAATACTACCGATACAATCCCCGCACCCTTGCTTGACCGTATGGAAGTAATTGAGCTTGGAAGCTACACCCGTGAGGAAAAGCTGAATATTGCTAAAAAGCACCTTGTACCCAAGGAAATTTCCCGCCACGGACTTGATAATAAAAGACTCAAAATTGCAGATTCGGCTATCTATTCTCTTATAGATTTTTATACAAGGGAAGCGGGTGTACGCAACCTTGAACGCAAGCTTGCGGCATTGTGTCGTAAATCGGCTAAAATGATTGCCTCGGGCGAAACGGCAAAGGTTACCCTTAAAGAGGCAGATGTTGAAAAAATGCTGGGCAAGCACCGCTTTAAACCTGAAACTATCCTCCAAAAGGACGAGGTGGGCATTATAAACGGCCTTGCTTGGACGGCGGTTGGCGGCGAGATAATGCAGCTTGAAATTGCTTCAATGGCGGGTACAGGTAAGGTAGAGCTTACCGGCTCCTTAGGGGATGTTATGAAGGAATCGGCTATGGCAGCGGTAAGTTATGTTCGTGCAAATGCCGAGCGGCTTAATATCGACCCCGAATTTTATAAAAAACGGGATATACATATTCACGCCACCGAGGCGGCAGTTCCTAAAGATGGCCCGTCAGCGGGTGTTACTATGACGGTAGGGCTTGTTTCCGAGCTTACAGGAAGACCTGTTAAGCGTGATATTGCAATGACGGGTGAGGTTACAATCAGGGGCAGAGTACTCCCTATAGGCGGTCTTAAGGAAAAGTCTATGGCGGCATACCGCGGCGGGGTTAAAACCGTCTTTATTCCGAAGGACAATGTCGCCGACCTTGATGAGGTGGATAAGACGGTTAAGGAGAATGTCCGCTTCGTTCCCGTTTCAAGTGTTGATGAAATAATAAAGGAAGCGCTTGTCCTTGACGGCGAAAAGGATAATAACCTTATGTTAGGCGGTATAATGCCTAAGCCCGCCGTCAGTGCGATAAGCCAGTAGGGAAATATGAATTATAATAACGCAATCTTTGAAAAATCCTTCGGCACAGCCGAACAGCTTGAAGCCTCGGACTTGCCCGAAATCTGCTTTTGCGGACGGTCGAATGTGGGTAAATCCTCCCTTATTAATAGGGTTCTCGGCAGAAAATCGATTGCTCGGGTAAGCTCAAAGCCGGGGAAGACCGTCACGGTGAATTTTTACAGGGTAGGGGATTTCCGCCTTGTGGATTTGCCGGGCTACGGCTACGCAAAGGTGCCTTTTTTCGAAAAAAGCCGTTGGGCGGACCTTATGGAAGGCTATTTTCAGTCGGGCAGAAATATAAAAATGGCATTTCAGCTTATTGATATGCGCCACCCCGCCACCGAATTTGATATTTCTATGCTGGACTTTATGTCACAGATGGGAATACCTTACACGGTAATTTTAACAAAATCCGATAAGCTTAACAAAACCGAAACACAAAACCGACTTTCGCTTATCAGGGAAGAGCTGGGCGAGTTTGCCGAGAATACCGAAATAATACCCTTTTCTGCACAGAATAATGACGGGGTGGAAAGCTTACGCACGGTAATCGAAAACAGCCTTAAGTAAAGGTCTAAAATTCAGATAATACAATTATCTAGAGATGGGCAATCGGTCTAATGTCTAATTTCTAAAGTCTAACATCTAAATTTACATTTTTGTAAAAAATATCCCGCCGTAATGTAGGTTTGTCAATGATGTGTTACAAAATTAGAAAACTTCTCCATTTTGAATAAAAGCCTTAATATATTGGGCAGGAGATTTCCAATTAAGTGGACG
>CACWPS010000007.1 GCA_902762875.1 Oscillospiraceae bacterium | reverse complement strand
AAATCAATAACCGCAGTTTCTCCTTGTTTGTTTTGTACTATAGCGTTAATCATTGCAAAGATTCCTTTCATTATTAAAGTTTACAGCGCCGAGTCCGAAACGGCGGATTGCCATGGCATTGCAGATGAGACCGAAGACTTTCGGCGGTATCAGCTCCGTATCCGCGAGATCGCTGACCGACATATGCTTTGTGCCGAGATATAAATCCTTTGCACAGCAGAAAAGGGTATATCCGGTGGGGTGGATGCCTTTGAGCCTGATGTGTTCAAAATCAATGACGGCTTTCTCCGTACAGTGCTTGACTGTATTCCACAGTCGGAAATCTGCGGTAAGAAGATAGAGGGCAGCCATCAGCGCATAGTCCTTTTTGTCCTTTCTTCTGACGGCCTCGCCGAACAGCTCGCGGTGCTTTTCATTCTTGAATTCCATAGGGTATTCCTCGCTTTCATTAAGATAAAGATTGAGCCGTCTGACAAACGGCGGGTACTTAATTGCCGCCATCGTTTCGGTCAGTATTTCTTTTTGAGTTGCTGCTCCCGCTTCAATGTGTTCTTTGAGACAGGCACAGCGATCTAAGCGGCAGGCGATTTTTCTTCCTCTGCCTGTATGGTAAGGGCAGTAGGAGCAATCGCAGTCTTTGGCGGTGTATTCATGCTTACAGAGGATCATCACTCCGTGTCCTCTCGGTCTGAAATTCGGGATGGTCTGCATTAACTTTTCGATGCTGCGTAGGGTTGAGGTTTCTGAAAAATACATGATCTGTTATTCCTTTCGTTAAAATAGAAAAAGCCTCCGGTTTTGCAGAAAACAAAGCCGGAGGCTGCGGGAGGATATTACATATTCAGTTGAGGAGATTCATCCTGATCGAAGGACGGAGGCTCATCTTCAAGTTTCGGGTATCCGAAGGTCAGCTTTTCCTTTAGGTCTTTGAGCTGTTCTTCTTGTTCATAAGTCAGCGATTCGCAGTTTTCCAATGCATAATCAATACAGCGATACAGATTTTCTGCCTCCGTTTCTGAGAACAGCCGATACTTATCTACCAGTTTTGCGCGGGTGGCAAAGGATTCTTTGGCGTATTCATAGCTCGGTGAATAGTCGCCGTGTTCAATTGTTTTGCCGCCGTTGTACTGCGTCCATGTCGAGAACATGAATCCGTGCGTTTCACTGTACATTGCTCCGAGAACGATGCTCCCGTATTCGGCAAGTTGTCTGTATTCCGGTACGCTTTCCGGTTTCATCTGCGGAGAGGCTTCATAAAGGGAAACATATTCGCGCACAAGATCTGCGGCTTTACACAGGGCGTCTACCGCTTTTCGGCGTTCCGGCAGAGCGACATTTTCCTTGTCCCAATAAAGGTCGCCTTTTTTGCCTGCGATACAGAGAGGAAGACCGTCCATAGTGATATTCAGCATTCCGCTTTGGTTATCCTCATATCCGGTGCAACCGAGATTTGAAAGCTGCCGGAGCAGTTCTTTTTGATAAATTGTCATATTGTTTTTCCTCCTGTTACATTGATAAAGAAAAATCGGAGGTCATATCCTCAACCTCCGTAATATCTGTGAGATATTGGGGATCGAGAATGACTTCCGATTCGTTTCGTCCGTTAAAAAATGCCAATATATGCTCTTTGTTGATTTGCGCCTCATAGACCGTTCCGTCCTGATTAAATCTATGAGCAAACCATTCTGCCGTTTCTTTGCTCAAAGACCATGATAGGGCTTTGATATTGTCTGCGTTATATGAGGTCACTCCGCGATAAACTGTCAGTGTGTCCTCCAATTTCTGTAACTGCTCATATTCATCGTCCTCCATAAGTGCTTTGGGATCGGCGGATTTGAACATGGAAAGCAGATCGGCTTTGTTTAAGTCGGGATCATTATGCGGTGCTTCGCAATTGATCCAAGCAGAGGCGAGGATTTCTGAGAAGTCCTTCCTTGAAAGGTAGGGCGAAGCGAGTTTGAGAAAGGTCAGAGCGTAGGGCGGATTGAGCAGCATATATATGTGATATGGGTTTTCTGCTTCGTCTATTATTTGACTTATGGATTCCCGCCATATCTTTAGGTTATCTTCGTTGAGTGTGATGTCTACCGGTTGAAATCCCTTATTCATTTCTGTCGGAAAAGGGATAAGACCCGTGGAGGTGAACGGGTGCTGTACGATCATCGGTGAGTAGGGTGTTTGATTGACGGAGGTCATAAGCAGGGCTTTTGCGATTGCTTTCACACCGTCCAAATCAGTTTCTTTTCTCATGGGTACTCCTTTCTGAAATAAGCAATAAAAAAGCGCATGGATTTGTGATTTCCATGCGCTTGCGTTTAATTATTGAGTTGTACGAGAGTTCAAATCTATCTGCAAAGGGAAAAAGGCGATTTTACATCTATGATTTGGTACTTTGAAAAACTGTCCTATAGAACGGCGAAAACCCCGATTTTATCGGGGTTTTCGTTGGCTATATCTTTTTTATAGCCTCTTGATGGTGGGAGATGGTGGATTCGAACCACCGAAGGCGAAGCCAGCAGATTTACAGTCTGTCCCCTTTGGCCACTCGGGAAATCTCCCATATTGAATTTGAGCTTCAAGTCCGACTGTAACCGAACCTGAAATTGGAGCTGGTGGACGGACGCGGCTTTTTTACAAAAATCCGCCGTGCTTGCGGCAAAGCCGCAGCGCACTTCGCAGCTAAAAACATCACACCGTGATGTTTTCTTAACGCCGCTCACCCTCTTAGGCTTCAAGTCCGACTGTAACCGAACCTGAAATTGGAGCTGGTGGACGGACTTGAACCCCCGACCTGCTGATTACAAATCAGCTGCTCTACCAACTGAGCTACACCAGCATTTTTCAGCGCCTAAATACTATACCATAAACTGAGGGCAAAGTCAAGAAAAAAATTATATTTTTAAGGTTTTAATCATTAAAAGACAAAAATTTTAAAAAATTTCAAAAAAAGGCTTGACAAAAGCGCCTTTTTTCGTTATAATAAGCTTGCGAACATTTGTTCGGGAGGTTAAAAATTATGACAATATCAATGCTTTTAAGAACATTTTTTGAAATAATACTTTTTGTTGCGGTTATTTGGTGTATCTTTCACGAAGACCGCCTTGCCGCATTTGAAAAGCGCATTTTATGCAATATAAAGCGCAGAAGACTTAAGGTTGTACGCCCTACACCCGCACACAAACAGCCTGTGAGTTTCTAAGCTTTGATGTTATGCGGGATAGTCCCATTATATAATTTGATATTTAATAATAAAAGAGCAAAGCGTTATCTGCTTTGCTTTTTTATTTTCAGCCTTGCCATAGCACGGGCAAGGGAGATTTCGTTATGTCTATGCTCTTTAATATTCTGTGCGTGCTCAATTTTGTCAAGGGCACGGCGGCGGGATTCCTCGGCACGGACGCCGTCAATCTCCTCGGGCCATTCACAGCATTGGGAGAAGATAATAACCTCGTCGTTTCTAACCTCCATAAAGCCCTCGGAAATAAAGGCGCTTTTCCACTCGCCGTTCGTCTTGATTTTAATTTCCCCTATTTCAAGGGATGCAACCATAGTCTGGTGACCCTTTAAAATTCCAAGCTCGCCCTCTTCGGTCTGGCAGGTTATCTGCTCAACCATTCCCTTGAAAAAATGCTTTTCGGGGGCGATTATTTCAAGCAAAAATTCACTCATTCAAGTCACCCGTTTAAAGTGTTTTAGCCTTTTGCTTTGCTTCCTCGATATTGCCCACCATTGAAAAGGCAAGCTCGGGCAGATCGTCAACCTCGCCGTCCACAATCTGGCGGAAGCTTTCTATAGTTTCTTCCAGGGGTACAAATCTTCCCTCAACACCTGTATAAGCCTTAGCCACGCTCATAGGCTGGGAGAGGAAGTTTTGTATCTTTCTTGCCCTATAAACGGTCTGCTTATCCTCTGCCGACAGCTCCTCCATACCGAGAATGGCGATTATATCCTTAAGGTCATCATACCTTTGCAGGCACTCCCCGACCCGTCTTGCGGTTTCATAATGCTTTTTGCCCACAATTTCAGGCTCAAGCACACGGCTTGAGGATTCAAGGGGGTCAACTGCGGGATAAATTCCCTGTTCTGCAATACTTCTTGACAAAACGGTAGTTGCATCAAGGTGGGTAAATATGGTTGCGGGGGCGGGGTCGGTAAGGTCATCTGCGGGGACATAAACCGCCTGCACCGAGGTGATAGAGCCGTTGTTTGTAGAGGCTATGCGCTCCTCAACCGAGCCTAACTCCTGCGCTAAGGTGGGCTGATAGCCAACGGCGCTCGGCAGTCTGCCAAGCAGTGCGCTTACCTCGTTGCCCGCCTGAACAAAGCGGTAAATATTATCTATAAACAGCAGTACATCCTGATGCTTTTCGTCCCTTAAATACTCCGCCATTGTAAGTCCCGTCATAGCAATGCGCATACGGCTTCCCGAGGGCTCATTCATTTGCCCGAAAGCCAGTATCGATTTATCTATTACACCGCTTTTTTCCATATCGCCTATAAGCTCGTTGCCCTCACGGCTGCGCTCGCCAACGCCGGTAAATACCGAATAACCGCCGTGGTTTACCGCAATATTATGAATCATCTCCATAATAAGCACGGTTTTACCAACACCTGCGCCGCCGAAAAGACCTATCTTACCACCCTTTGCGTAGGGCACAAGCAAATCTATAACCTTAATTCCCGTTTCCAGCAGTTCTGTGGCGGGTTTTTGCTCGTGAAGTGCGGGGGCGCTTCGGTGGATAGGCATATGCTTTTCCGCCTTAATCTCGCCCTTATCGTCAATAGGTCTGCCCAAAACATCAACCGCACGGCCGATAACCCCATCGCCCACAGGCACTTCAATGCCCTTGCCGTCCGAAATAACGGTCAAATTACAGCGCAACCCCTCGGTTGCATCAAGGGCAATCGCACGGACGGTGCCGTTTCCTAAATGCATAGCCACCTCAGCGTGCTTAGCATAGCCCTCAACCGTAACAAGTGAGTTAATCGGCGGTACCTTTCCGTTTTCAAACCTTACATCTATAACAGGGCCCGAAATCTTTACGATTTTTCCCTTGTAAATTATTTTGTCCATTAAACTCACTCCTTAGACCGCTCCCTTAATATCTGTTGCGGCGGCAATCTCGGTTATTTCGTTGGTGATAATAAGCTGTCTTGCGGCATTAATCTGCGCACTGAGCCTTGCTATCATCTCGTCGGCGTTTTTTGTTGCGTTCTGCATAGCGGTCATTCTTGCCGCATTCTCGCTCGCCGCCGACTGCATTAAAATATCGTACATCATACCTATAATATACTGGGGCACCATACGGTCGAACACGGTTTGCAAATCAGGCTCATAAAGCACATCTGCCAAATACTTGTTTTCGTATTCCACATCGTCAAAATCACGCCTTAAAAGCGGTAATACACGCTTGCAGACGGGCCTTTGCACCGCAGAATTGACATATTCCGTGTAAACGATATATACCTCGCTTACCTCACAGTCGTCATAAAGCTCTACAATGCGTTCACCAAGCGCCCTTGCCGAATAAAGGGAAGGCTTCTGGGAAGCGCCGTACATACTGTCATCAGGGGTTATACCGTGGTTTAAAAACATCTCGGTCCCCTTGTAGCCGTAGGAATAAACAACGGTTTTTTCATATTCCCGAATTTTACTAATAGCAAGGTTGAAAACCGCAGAATTATAGCCGCCGCAAAGCCCCTTATCCGAGGTTATGACAAAAAACAGCGCCTTGCCCCCCTCGGTAAGCTCCATAAAGGGGTCTGTAAGACTGTTGTGCTTTGTTTTTGAAATTATGTCCTTAATAGTCGCCCGCAGCTTTCGCATATATGCAAGATTGTAGTCGATATTCTGCATCGACTGCTTCATCCTTGAGGTTGACAGCAGATACATAGCGTTTGAAATCTGCCTTGTCTGCTCAATCGCATTAAGATGCTGCTTTAATTCACTGATGTTCTCCATTTAAACAGCTTTCCTTAAATGAATTTAGAGAATCCGCAAGCCTGTTTGCGTCCTCCTCGTCAAGGTCGCCTGTGGAGTTGACCGCATTTTCCACGCTGGCACAGTTATTATGCAAAAAGTCAAGCATTTCGCCTGCCAGACGCTTTATCTCTGTATGGGGAGCGTCTTCAAAAATGTTATTTCTGTATGCGGTCAAAAGCGCCACCTCCTCAAAGAGGGTATAGGGCTTGCTTTTGGGTTGCTTTAAAAGCTCGGTCAAGATATTGCCCCTGTCCAGCATTTTCTTAGTAGTCGTATCAACATCACTGCCGAAGCGGGTAAACACCGCCATTTCACGGAACTGGGACAGCTCGATTCTAAGGCTTCCCGAGGCCTTACGCATAGCCTTATGCTGTGCGGCCCTGCCCACACGGGAAACCGAAAGACCTATATTAACCGCAGGTCTTACACCGCTGTGGAAAAGCTCGGTTTCAAGGTATACCTGACCGTCGGTAATGGAAATTACATTGGTGGGGATATATGCCGAGATATTGCCCGCCATAGTCTCTATAATAGGAAGGGCAGTAATACTTCCGCCCCCTAATTCTTCACTCATACAGGCACTGCGCTCAAGCAAACGGCTGTGAAGATAGAAAACATCCCCGGGGAAGGCCTCACGGCCGGGCGGTCTGTGCAATAAAAGGGACATTGTACGGTATGCAACGGCGTGCTTTGACAGGTCATCATAAACCACAAGCACATCCTTGCCCTCCCGCATAAAGCCCTCGGCTACCGCACAGGCGGCGTAAGGGGCTAAGTACTGCATAGCGGGGCTGTCCGACGCGGCGGATGCCACAACAAGGCTGTACTCCATAGCTCCTGCGGCCCTAAGTGTGCCGATTATTTGGGCTATGTTAGAGGCCTTTTGCCCGATAGCGCAGTATATACATATAACATCGGAATTTTTTTGATTAATTATTGTGTCAATGGCGATAGAGGTTTTACCGGTCTGGCGGTCGCCTATTATAAGCTCACGCTGACCTCTGCCTATGGGTATCATACTGTCGATAGCCAAAATCCCCGTCTCAAGGGGTTTGTCAACGGGTCTGCGCTCCATAATTTTAGGTGCGGGCCGCTCGCAGGGCAAATGCTCATCACAGTCGAGTATCCCGCCGTCAAGTGGTCTGCCTATGGGGTCGATAACCCTGCCTAAAAGACTGTCGCCAACGGGTATCTCGGCCACAACGCCGGTACCCTTAACGCTGTCCCCCACATTTATAGAGTCCGAGCTATCCATAAGCACGGCGCCTACGCCATCTTCTTCAAGGTCGAGCGCCATTCCGTAAACGCCGCCCTCAAATTCCAAAAGCTCGCCGTAAAGGCGGTCGGGAAGACCCTTTACCCGCACAACCCCGTCCCCTACCGTAGCGACGGTGCCTGAGCGGTAAACTATAGGCTCAACCTGAAATTCGGCAATACGCTTTTTTAAAAAACCGCCGATTTCCTCCATTTGTATTTTAGGCACTTGATGCACCACCTTAGTTGCTAATCTGTTTTTGCATTTTTGCTATTTGCGAGGCTATGCTCATATCAAAAACCTCGCCCTCAATTTCGGCGATAAAGCCGCCTATGATTTTATCGTCTATAACCTTTTCAAATGAAATTTCGCCCAATATTTCGGCAAAGCCGTTGCAAATGCGATCATAGGTTTTGTCCGACATATTAGAGGCTACCGTTATTACTGCTGTTTTCATAGGCTCACCCTTGGTACTTTGCAAAGAAAGCGTCCGCAATACGCATATTATCCTCGTCCGTTACCTCACGGGAGAGCACCTGCCTTGAAATATCAAAGGCTAGCTCTGTAATATCGCCCTTCATAGCGGCGATTTGGTTTTCACGCTCTTTTTCGGCATTTTGATAGGCCTTAGCGGTGATTTCGGCGGCCTTTTGCTTTGCCGTTTCGATAATCTCGGCGGCGTTTTCCTTTGCGGTATGCTCCGCCTCGTTTATAAGCTCTGTGCTTTGGGCCTTGCTTTTTTCGATAAGCTCCTTATATTTAAGGGCTTCCTCCTCGGCGGTCTGTTTTGCCTCCGAAGCCTCGGAAAGCTCATTTGCCACACGCTCCTTGCGGGCATCGAGAAACTTCTTTACAGGCTTGTAGGCAAGTCCCCGCACGATTACGAACAAAACGATAATATTAATAATATTGATTATCAAATCCTTAACGGCATCTGATATAACTAATCCTTCCATAGCCGTCTCCTACTTTGCCGCCAAAATAAGGGCTACAACAAAGGCATAAATTGCGGTGGATTCCGCAAGCGCACAGCCGAGAAGTAAAATTGCGTTAATCTTACCCGACGCCTCCGGCTGACGGGCAACCGCCTCCGCCGCCTTACCTGTGGCTATACCCATTCCAAGGCCTGCTCCTAAAGCGGCCAACATTGCTAATCCTGCACCTATTGCTGACATTTTAAATTCCTCCTATTCAATAGCTTCGTTTATAAAGGTTAATGATAAAATAATAAAAATATAGGTTTGTATAAGCGGGTGGAAAAGGTTAAAATACAGTCCCAGCACCGCAGGAATACCGCTTGCGTAGCCGCCCAGTACGGATTTAATCAAATCCATAACTATCATACCGCCTATCATATTACCGAAAAGACGGCAGGCCAAAGAAATCGGCACCGCAATATCGCTTATAACCTTCATCGGGAAGATTACGGGGTTAGGCTTTGCAAGGCTCTTTACCCTGCCGCCGAAGCCCTTTTTCCTTATACCGTAAATATTGATAAGCGCAAAGGTTATAAGTCCCATAGCTAAGGTTACAATAAGGTCGGATGTGGGTGGTCTTTGCCCTATAAGCTCGGATGCGGCGCACATTACCATAAACACCGCAAGGCTGAACATATAAGGCGAAAGCTCGCCCGAATAGTCCCCTATAGAGCCCTTTGTAAAGTTATCCATGGCTTCGATTGCTAATTCCATTATATTCTGGAAGCCCTTTGGGTTATCGGGGTCGAATTTCGGGAAAACAAGGAACCTGAAAATCAGGCACAGCACCAGCACAATAGCGGTAATTATCCACATAGTAAGGCTTGTTTTTGCCATTGAGAAGCCGAAAACACTCACCCTGTCGCTGAACATACTGAATTCCACATTCATTCCCGCCTTGCCATTCCAAAAGGCGGTTATTGCCGTACCGATAAAAAACCAAGCCGCAACAATCATTAAGACCATTAAAAGTCTTGATTTCTTTTTAAGTGCTTTGCTCGTACCGTTGTGCTTTATATGCGAATGAACCGCACACCAACCGATAAGACCGAACACAAAAGCTACTGCCGATAACGCAAACTCAATTATTGTTACTGTCTTCGTTTTTACCATCCCCCGAATCTGCGTTTTTAGCGCGAAGAGTATTTACTATAAACCAAGCCGTAATCGACAAGGGAAGTCCCGCCCCGTAGCCTATTACACAGTTTATGACAGAGTCCGAAAAGAGGAATACAAGAAGCAGTGCCGCCGCACCGTATGTGATAAACTTTAAAATTAAAAACAGCGCCGCTTTTTGATAATTCCCCGCCGTAAAGGAAAAAAGGATGCTTTTAAGCAAAAACGCCTGTAAAATCCCGAAAGCAAAAGCAATTACTGCGCCTGCCAATTCACACCCTCCTCTACTGCTTTTATTATTTAATTTTAGTACTTTAACAGGGTAAAGTCAATGCAGATTTTATACAAATCTATTCTTTCTCCAATTTTTAAATATGTTGATTTTTTAACAAGTTATAAACCGTTTCTGTTTTTTGCATAAAATAATCCCGCACAAGGCGTTTTACACCCTGTACGGGTTGGCTTTACGGCTCAGCCGACTTTTCCGCATCAAACCAGAAGCAGACCCCGAAATCGGTATTGTATACACCGCACTTACTTCCGTGCAGCTTCATTATTGCGGTGACTATGGAGAGACCTAAACCGAAACGGGTACTCTCACGCTTGTGGGACTTATCCCCCCTGAAAAAGCTTTGCCAAATCTGAGGCATAACCTCTTCATCAATGTGACTGCCTGTATTGAATACCGAAATTCTTACTGTATCGCCCGATACCGTACCCTCGGTCCAGACCTTTCCCCCGTCAGGGGTGTGGGCGGCGGCGTTTTCAAAGTAAGATTTAAGCACCTGTTCTATCTGTAACGGGTCGGCGTTAATAAGGGTGCCTAAGGGAACCTTATTCTCGGTTTCAATATCCTTTCCTGCGAAAATACGGGTAAGCGAATCTTCGCAAACAGAGGAAATATCAAAGCTTTCTTTATTCAGCGGAATTTGTCCCGATTCGTAGCGGGAAAGATCCAAAATACTAAGCACCAACTTATTCATACGCTGACTTTCATCAATAATGGTGTTGCAGTATTCTTCCTTTGACTCGGGGCTTACATTAAGCTTAAGCCCCTCGGCATAGCCGCTGATTATGGAAATCGGGGTTTTAAGCTCATGGGATACATTCGCAATAAAGCCCCTGCGCATAACATCAAGCTGGCGTTCAAGCTCAATGTCCGAGCGAAGCCTCGCATTGGTTTCCTTAAGGTCGGAAAGTGCAGTATTAAGCGAGGCGGAAAGCTCATTTACTGAGCCTGCCAGCTGTCCTATTTCATCACTTCGGTTTACAGTAAGCTTTCGGCTGAAATCGAGCTTTGTCATATCCTTTGTGATTTCATTCATCTCGGCTATAGGCTTTGAGAATTTTCTTGCAAAATTAAGCACCCAAACAACCGAAATTATAAGGCAAATAACCGAAATTACAATAATAAATTCATTTGCAATGGAGGCGGAATTTGAGATAAGCTGTTTTTGTACCCGCACCTCGGCAAAAAGGTTGTCCCCTATCTGCTTACGGCAGAGAAGATACTCCCTTTGGTCAAATTTTCGCACGGCGGTTTCAAATATAATATCCCCCGAAAGCATTTCGCTCTTTGTTGCGGTAAGCTCCTCATGGGTCATAACAAACTTATCGTTTTTGAGGGAAAAGTAGTCCATCATCTGACTGCCGTGGGTGGTGTAAAGTATCCTGCCCGCCCTATTATAAATTTCAACATCAAAATTATATTTTTCGTTAATATCCGAAAGGGCCTTGACCACCTGTGAGGACTCATTAAAATCAAGCTCGCTTACAGCTAACAGCTGTTCCTTAAGCAACCTTTTTTCCTTGAGACTGAAAAACCTTACCAAAAGTGTAACATTTGAAAGGCAAAGCACCAGCACAAACGCCGCAAAAACCGCCGCTATCCTTACAAAGATATTAAACCAAAGCTTGTTTTTAAGTTCCTTAAGGTTCAAGCTTATACCCCATTCCGTAAATAGTTTTAAGGTGGGAAGCGCCAAAGTCTCCAAGCTTGGTGCGAAGCCTTGCAATATGGGAATCTACCGTTCTTGAATCTCCCAAATAATCGTAGCCCCAAATAGCATTAAGCAGTTGGTCACGGGTCAGCACTCTGCCTGCATTTTCATACAGGTATGACAAAAGCTCAAATTCCTTTAAGGTAAGCTCAAGGGGCAGGTCGTCCACAAATGCGGTGAAGGCGCCGTTGTCAATAACCAGTCCTTTTTTAGGCTGTTCCTCGCTTAGGGGCTGTCCTGCGGCCCGTTTCAAAAGCGCCTCTACCCTCTTTACCAAAACCGCGGGAGAAAAGGGCTTTGTCACATATTCATCAATTCCCGATTCAAAGCCCGTAAGCAGGTCAAACTCCTCGGCACGGGCGGAGAGCATAATTATGGGAATATCGCTGTTTTTGCGAATTTTGCGGGTGACCTCCCAACCGTCAATTTCCGGCATCATAATATCTATTATGCACAGGTCAATGTCGCCGTCATTATTAAAAATATCCAGCGCCTCTTTGCCGTCCGCCGCACAAACGGTTTCGTATCCCGAGGCATTTAAAAAATCCGAAACTAATTTTACTATTCTTTCTTCATCATCAGCGATAAGTATTTTTTTCTTTCCCATTTTTATTCCTCCTCGCTTTTTTATTTTAAAATAAATATTTCCCGATTTTATTAAGAAATTGTAAATTAGTCGAGCCTTTCGACCTTACACCCGCTGTAATAGTGCAAAAGAATTTCTTTAAAATCGCTCCCCTGCTTTGCCATACAGTCCGCACCGTACTGGCTCATTCCAACCCCGTGACCGTAGCCGTATACCGTAAAAACAAACTCCCCGTCCTTATATGAAATCTCAAAATTTGAAGACCTGAGGGAGAAAGCCGAGCGTATTTCAGCACCGCTTAAATCTGCACCGCAAACCTCTATACTCATAACCGTACCTGAAGCGGTGCGTTCGGTTTTTCCGAAGTAGCCTTGGGGCTCACCCGAAAGCTTAACCATCTTGGAAAGCTTATCCTTTACCTCATCCGCCGAAAATACCGCCTTCTTAATATAATCGGGTGCTAAGGAATCACCGGGACTTGCAACCGCCCTTAAATATGGATAATCCTTGCCCCAAACATTTTTACAGTCCTCGGTTTTGCCCGAAGAAAGGGCGTGATAAACCGCAAGTATCGGCTTTCCGTCATAGGTTATCGCTAAATTTTCCACCTCTTTTACCACGCCTTTAAGCTTGTCGCAGTACTCGTCGGCTTTCTCTCCCCATTTTTCCCGTGCCTCTTCCTCGGTAATAAAGCTTTGGTCGGTGCCAAAGTCGGTTGTGAGGTCATAATCCTTGTCCGCATTTTCGCCGCGTCGATAACAGGCAAAGGTGTAGGACGCCACCGCCTGCGCTTTAAGTGCCTCTTCGTCATAAAGGGCGGGCATTTCGGCGGCGAGGACACCAAATATATACTCTTCTGCCGTCATTTCGGTAACAGTTCCGCTATCCTTTTCAAGAATACGGAAAGTATCTGTGTTGTATGAACCCTCCTGTAAAATCACTTCGGAAGTCACGGTTGCTGCCGCCTGCGCCGTTTCGGGCTTTTTCATAACGCCAAGGGGCAGTATAAACATAAATGCCAGTACAAAAAATGCGCATCCTATTATTTTCTTCATATTTTCACCCTTTTGTCATCTTGTGATTGACTTTTTATACCTCAAGCTATAAAATATATAGTGTCTGTGCTAAAATTTTATGAAAAAAATTTTGCTTTAATTACTTTTGGGGTGTTAAAAAATGAAATATAAAAAAATCATTCTGTTTTTTTGTATCATTCTGCCTTTAAGCATATTACTTCGCACCTTTCAGCTGTTTTTCACGGTTGAAACCAACACCGGCTTCTTTAAGAGCGAATACGAAACGGCGGGCTTTTATTTGCTGATACTTATTATAGCCGTATGTGCAAGCCTTGCAATTATTTGCTTTACAGGGCACAGGAATCCCGAGAATCCGCCCAAAATTAATCCTTTAATTTCTTTTGCCTCGGTTTTTGCGGTTCTCGGTATTGCGGCAGGAGCTTACGATGCAAGGATTACACCCGTTACAATGCCATGGCAAATTGCCTTGCTTACAGTTTCGGGTATTCTGGCGGCGGTGTATTTTCTTTTATACGCCATATCCGGCTTTATAGACCTAAAGCTTTCTCCCCTGCTTTCGGTTCTGCCGTCGGTTTATTTTATTATGAAAATCATTTGCTCCTTTACTGCTATTTCCTCCCTTGCGCTTATAAGCGATAATATTTTGATTTTGTCTGCTCTTTGCGTTATGTTGCTCTTCTTCTTGAGCTTCGGTAAGCTTTATAACGGCATTGATACCGAGCGCAATTTCCGCAAGCTTATGGCCTCGGGGCTTGTGTCTACGGTGCTTTGCTTTACACAGTCCATACCCCATATTATTATAAATCTTACAACCCATAACGGTTATCTTCACACCTCTAATGCGGATAATTTCTCGGTTTTAAGCTTTGGAATATTTATAGCCGTCTTTACTTTTTCACATTTTTCAGCTAAAAATGTCAGGGTTGTGCGCTCACACAGGGCAAGCGAAACAGCCGACGAAGGCTTCTGCTCCGAATAAGGTGACAATTATGAGAATGAGGAAAAAGAAATACCTTGACGAAAGGCTCGAAGCGGTTTCGGATATACTTTTTATCAGCAACCTTGAGGATAGGAACTTTAATACCGCACCTGAGGAAAAGGAATTTATAGATTTTGATAAGTGGTTTGACCGCCCCTCCCCATATATGCTTGAAATAGGCTGCGGCAAGGGCGGTTTTGCCGTAGAATTTGCACGCCGTAATCCCGATATCAATTTTATTGCGGTGGAAAAGGACGCTAATGTTATAGTTTCCGCCTGTGAGAAAATAAGGGAAGCGGGGATTAAAAATGTGCGGTTTATAAAATGCAGTGCGGAGTATTTGCCCAAATACATTAAACCCCATAGCATCAATCGCATTTTTCTTAATTTCAGCTGTCCTTTCCCGAAGAATAAGTATGCCTCGCACCGTCTTACCCACCCCCGTTTTCTTGAGATTTATAAGGAGTTGATGAGCAGCGGTGCGGAAATTCACCAAAAAACCGATAATATGCGGTTTTTTGAATTTTCGATAGAGTCGATGACGGGTTGCGGCTTCGCCCTTAAAAATGTTTCCCTTGACCTGCATAACAGCGGCTTTGAGAGTAATATTGAAACCGAGTATGAGCATAAGTTTGCGTCTCTTGGGCTGCCTATTTACCGCCTTGAAGCCTATATAGCGGGGGGCGAAGCGAATGATTGATTTCAACTTTAATAAAATCGCCCCTAAATGCGCCGAATTCGGTGCCGTGCTTGACAGCGAGAGAATAGAACGGCTTAATCTATACGGTAATTTACTGCTTTCCTGGAACGAGAAAATGAATCTTACTGCCATAACCGACCCCGAGGAGGTGCTTTACAAGCATTTTTACGACTGCATCCTCTTTTTAAAGCATATAAAGCTCAATAATGGCGATAGTCTTGTCGATGTGGGTACGGGTGCGGGCTTTCCCGGTATGGTGCTTAAAATTATGCGCCCCGATATTAAGGTAACCCTTCTTGACAGCCTTAATAAAAGACTTGTTTTTTTAAATGATGTAATAGAAAAGTCGGGACTTGACGGGGTAGAGACGGTGCATATGCGTGCTGAAGATGCGGGCAAAAGTCCCCTTCACCGTGAAAAGTATGATATTGCCTGTGCAAGGGCGGTAGCCGCATTGCCCGCTTTGGCAGAATATTGCCTGCCCCTTGTAAAAAAGGGGGGCAGCTTTGTTGCTATGAAGGGTGCCTCCGCCAATGAGGAGGCAGTAGCCGCCGCCAACGCCGCAAGGCTTTTGGGGGGAGAAAAGCCTACTATTATATGCGAAACCTTAACGGGAAATGAAAGCCGTGCCTTTATAATTACAAAAAAAATATCGCAAACGCCGACAAAATATCCAAGAAAGCCCTCCGATATATCAAAACAGCCGCTTTAAAACGGCTGTTTTTGTTATAATAGGGCGATTTTGCCCGATGTGTTTTTCTTTACAAAGCTTTAAAACTATGTAAAATGGTAAGCGTAGGGTGACAAGAATAATCCGAACCTGCCTAAAATGGCGTAATTTCGGCGCCTTTTGGCAATTCGGTCTTGATAGGCGTTAGCCTATCTGCGCCCTCATTATCTAAAAATCATCCAAAATTCCGCTCATTTTAGGTCGCAGAATTTTGTAGGTAATGATTTTGCGAACAAATAAGGCAAAAACGCAGTTAATCCTAACGGATTAACGAGTATTTTAACAACATTTGGGTGCAAAATAATCCTCCAAAATCAGGTTCGGATTATTCTTGTCACCCTAAGGAGGAATACGATGTATACTTTTTCGGACAAAAGACTTGTTATGCTAAAGCCCTCCGAAATAACGGCCTCACCCGACCAGCCGAGGAAAAGCTTTGACGAGTACGAGCTTAAACGCCTTAGCGACAGTATTAGGGCAAGCGGAATAATCCAGCCTCTTATTGTACGCAAAACCGAGAACGGCTACCGACTCATAGCCGGAGAACGGCGGCTCAAGGCGGCTGTTATGGCAGGGCTTCGCCGTGTGCCCTGCGTTATACATAAAACCGATGACGAGACCGCCGCACTTTATTCCTTACTCGAAAATCTGCAACGCAGTAATCTTACGGTTTTCGAGGAGGCAGAGGGTATAAACCGCCTGATAACCGAATACGGAATATCCCAGTCCGAGGCGGCGGCAAGGCTTGGCATTTCCCAATCCGGCCTTTCAAATAAGCTAAGGCTTTTAAAGCTAAGCGAAAGTATTAAGGAACGAATAAGCTCCGCCCGCCTTACCGAAAGGCACGCCCGTGCCCTTTTAAGATTGCCCGAGGAGATGCGTGAAGAGGTGCTCGACCGCATAATAGCCGAGGGGCTTACCGTAAGCCAGACCGAGGAATGTATATCTTCCCTTTTAAACCCTGAGGAAAAGCCCGTAGCTACCGCTCCCGAGGAGCCTGTGCGGAAATCTGCCATAGGCGATGTACGGCTTTTTTCAAACAGTCTTTCTAAACTGCTTTCCACCCTGCAAAGCTCGGGTATAGATGCCAAATCCCGCAAATACGAAACCGATAAGTATATAGAATTTAAGGTCAGAATACAAAAGAATTCCGATTCCGACCGCTTTAAACAGTTAAAAATCTGTTAGATGCTTATACCTCCCCTGTATAAATATTCTGACGGTTTTTAAAATTTCCACGAAGGCTGACGAGAGTCAGCCTTATCATCCCCATAGGCGAACCGCCCCGATTTTTCGGGGCGGTTTGCTTATTAGATTTTAGATGTTAGATTTTAGACATTAGACAACGGAACGACACATAGGTCGTTCCCTACGGCGGGAAATTTAGTATTTGTAGGGGACGGTGCCCACACCGTCCCTTTTACCGTGTAACATTTAACATTTAAAACTACGAGCATTTAAATAGATAAAGCGAATTTAAAGGAAATATCCTTTTCGCTAAGGCGGTATTTTTCGTCAAGGGCGGGGCCGCAGGAATTAGAGCCTATGCCCGAAACCTTATAGTCCACCCTTATGTGCGTTCCGTCCGATTTTTCAAGCTCGTCGGTATGCTCGGCGGCGGCAAGCGCTTCTATACTGTGGTGAAGCACGCTTATTTCCATATTCTCTGCCGTAAATTTAAGAGAATTATCAATACAAAGCTGCTTACAGTCGGTATGGTTGCCGTGCTCCTGGGGACGGACATAATTTACATACTCCTTATCGGCGTTGCTTTCGTGGAAGGCGACAACTCCGTGGTGGGTCATATCCCGGTAGCTTTCAAGGGGACCGTTGCCGAAGTAGGTAAAGCTGTCCCTTTCGTAGGGAAGCTTAAACTCAAAGCCCAGTCTCGGCAGCCAAATAACATTTTCCCTGATTTTCCCGTCGAGAGCTACATTAACAGAGCCGTCGGCGAAGAATTCGTAGGAAAGCGTAAAGCTAAAGAAGGGCTTGTGGGAAACACCGGCGGACGAAGCGGTAAAGACCGCCCTGTTTTCCGTTATTTCACAAGAATAAATCTTAGTAAAGGTGCAGTCGAAATTCTCACCCTGCCAAATATTAGTTCTGTCCCACAATACCCTTACTCCCCTGTCGTTATCTGTAGTGGCTCGGAAATAAGAAAGCTTTGCGGGGGCGGTAAGCTGTTCGGCGCCGTTTTTAACTATGCTTTGTAGCATACCCGTCTGCTTAGAGAGGACATAGCGGAAATTCTCCCCCTCGGCTACGGCCTCAAATTCGCCGTCGATAAGATTAAGGGGTTGTTTTTCGGCTTCTGCAATAACAACGGGAACAGGGAGCTTTTCTTCAAGGCACCCTATCTCAAAATTATCGGCATCAAACATTTTTACTGTTATATAACAACCCAGCTTACAGCTTTCGGGCAGTTTAACAAGCGGTGTAAGGGTAAATTCCTCACTGGGCCTTGTGTTAAGACGGACAATTTTTTTCTCAAGGCTTTCTCCGTCCGCTGTAATCTCATACTGGAAGGAATATCCGTCAAAGGAGGTGAAATCAAAGCAGTTTTTAAGCTTAAGCGAACCCTCCTCCCACCTTATACGGAAGGGGGCATAGGTATTTTTAATTTCGTAGGTGCCCGCCTTAAAGGAGCGGTCGGCGAATACCATACCGTCACAGCAGAAAACGCCGTCGTGGGTAAGCTCGCCCTCAAAGTCGCCGCCGTACTTCTGCACGCCGCCCTCAAGCACTACATGGTCCGCCCATTCCCAAATACAGCCGCCTATAAGCTTTTTGTTTTCGTATATCGCATCCCAGTAATCCCAAATTCCGCCGGGGCCGTTGCCCATAGCGTGGGCGTACTCGCACATAAAGACGGGCTGATTTTTTTTATCGTCCTTTGCCCAGTCCTTTATCGTACCCACCGAGGGGTACATCATAGAGAAAACATCGGTATTGTCGGGTGTGCCCTTTCTGGATGCGTCCTCGCAGTGGGCAAGGCGAACCTTATCGCGAGCTTTCAGCCATTCAATCATATCGTGCTGATTTTCGCCGAAGCCGCTCTCGTTGCCTGTTGACCACATAATAATAGAGGAATGGATTTTATCCCGCTCGTAGGCACGCTCCATACGGCTTAAAAACTCTGCTTTCCACTCGGGGTTTACGCAGGGCCAGTCGGGCGAATCCACATCAAAGCAGTAGCCTATATTAGCAAAACGCCTTAAAAATCCGTGGGTTTCAATATCGGTTTCAAGTATGACATAAAAGCCCATTTCATCGCAGTAGTCAAGGAATTTAGGAGCGGGCGGATAATGAGAGGTTCTTATTGTATTAATATTAAGCTCCTTCATAAGCTTAAGGTCCCGGACATAGTCCTCCTCCGACATTGTCCAACCCTTTTGGGGGTGGGTGTCGTGGTGATTTACGCCCTTTAGCTTCACGGGCGTGCCGTTTATCAGAAGCTCATAATTCGAGGAAATTTCAATAGTGCGGAAGCCTATCTTTCGGGTTACAGTCTCCCCCGCAGCAAGATACTTTACTGTATAAAGATTAGGGGTTTCCGCCGTCCAGAGCTTTGGAGTATCCACAGTAAAGCAAAGCCTGCCGCCCTCGGATACTCCCGTAGCTAAAAGCATATCTCCGTCATAAAGCTCGGCGGAAAAATCCTTATCGGCTGTGCAGGTTATGGTATTTCCCTCTGCTTTTAAATCCAAATCGAAAATATGGCCGTGGGGGCGGGAAAGAATGTAAACATCCCTGAAAATACCGTTATAACGGAAAGCGTCCTGGTCCTCAAGGTAACTGCCGCAGCACCATTTGCGTACATAAACCCTCACGGTATTAGTGCCCGAGCTTACAAATTCGGTTATATCAAACTCCGCCATAAGGCGGCTGCCCTCGGTAAAGCCCACATATTTCCCGTTGATATACACCTCTGCCACAGAGGAAACGCCCTCGAAAACGAGGTAAGTATCCAAACTGCCGTCGGTCAGCTGAAAGCTGCGCTCATAAACGCCTACGGGGTTAATATCAGGCACATAGGGCGGGTCGCAGGGGAAAGGATAGTTAATATTAGTATAGTTAGGTTTTTCATAACCCTTTAACTGCCAGCAGGACGGAACATCGATATTTTCCCATTCGGTAATTTCTCCCGCTATATCCCCGTTTTCAAAAAACTTAAACCGCCATTCGCCGTTGAGCAGAGACAGCTCGCTCCCCTCGGGGATATACCAGCTCCTCTGCTTCAGCCTGTTTTCACTTGTTTTATTGGGATTTTCATATTTTCTCATACCGCACCTCAGTTAGAATTATTTGAATATTTTTTTGTAAACCTTTACAAGCATAGGTCTAACCATACACTTCCAAAGATACCTTAAAGGGTAGCTTGCCCTGTTAAGAATAATATAAAGCTTATATTTACGGCTTTTTTCGCAGTCGCAGTACCTTCCGTCTCGGTAAAATGCCTTCATAACCCCTACAATCTGCGATTCCTTAACATATTCCTTTAAAAAAAGGTTATCCCCTCTGATAATGTAAGTACCGTCCTTATCCGCCTTTAAAATGCGGTGCAGAACAAGCTCCTTTTTTTCTCTTACTCGGTAAAGGGGTACATCCCCCGCCTTCAGCGGAAATTGGGGGCGTTTAATTACCACAATATCCCGTCCCTGCCTTAACAGCGGGCGCATACTCGCCCCTTTGGTACGGGTCATAACCTCGTCCTGCATTTTAAGCAGTTCTTCGGCATTTTTAAGCTCGGTTTCCGCCATTATTCTATTACATCCGATTCTTTGAGTTTTGCAATAAATTCCTTGACGGTATCACGGAGCTTTTCGGGGGTTACACCCTCGTATTCCTTTTCCATTGATGCGACTATTTCATCCTCGGTTACATCATTTTTAAGCAAACCGAATATATATGCTCCGGAATCGTTCATTTTAATAAAGCCGCTGAATTTTTCTGCGTCCTCGCCTACTGCCACCGCAACAATCATATCGGCAACCTTATTTGTAACAAATTTATACTTAAGCTTCATAAAGGTACTCCCAATATGTTATTTTGACCAAAATTATTTTACCCTATCAAAAAAGCCTTGTCAACCATTAATTTGCCGCAAAGCTTTAAATATAAAAAAATATGTAGATAAATTCTTTAAAGTTTATTATAATTGTATATGAAAGGCTGTGAAAAAATGTACGATGAACTAACTCAGGTTGATATAGACAAGATGAAGGAAGAGCTTGAATACCGCATCGGTGTTGTAAGGCCCAAAATATTGGAAGAGGTCAAGTTTACCCGTAGCTTCGGGGATTTAAGCGAAAATGCCGAGTACCATGCGGCAAAGCGTGAACGGGGCAGAAACGAGAGCAGAATAAGGTATCTTCGCAATATGATTAAGACTGCGAAAGTAATAAATCCCGAAAGCAATGCGGACGAGGTGGGGCTTTTTGACACGGTGGAGTACTATGTTGAAGAAGACGACTGCGTTGAAAGTGTGCGAATTGTCACTTCCCTTAGGCAAAATTCCCTTGAAAGACTTATCAGCCGTGAATCGCCGCTGGGCAAAGCTATTATGGGCAAGAAGGCAGGCGACAGGGTGTGTGTTAAGGTAAACGATGAATACAGCTATTTTATAGTTATTAAGAGCATAACAAAGGGCGGCGACGACGCAAGCCTTGAAATACGCAAATTCTGAAAAAATGATTGATAATATATACAGCGTTTGGTATAATTAAATCAATATGAGGAATGGAGACGAAAAAATGGCAAATGTTATTCTTTTAGCCCACACCCCCGCCCCCGAGCACACCGTGGCGGCGGCGGCAAAGCTTTGTTACAGCAGTTCTGATATAAACGGCTTGAAGGACAGCCTTACAGACGAAAAGGCGGCATCCTTTGTGGAAATGCTTTCGGAGATAGGGCACGAAAGCCCCATTGAGCACGCAAGCTTTACCTTCGGAATAGAGGGTGTTTCCCGCTCCCTCTTAGCCCAGATTACAAGGCACAGAATGGCATCGTTTTCTGTAAAAAGCCAACGCTATGTAAGAGAGGGCAGCTTCTGCTATGTAACTCCGCCCGAAATTGCCGAAGACGAGGAAGCAAAACGCATATATGACGAGATAATGGCGGAGGACCAAGCCCGTTACGACCGCCTTGCCGCTATTTTAAAGGAAAAGCATATAAAGACCTTTTTAGCCGAGGGCAAGGATGAAAAGACCGCAACCCGCCTTGCCGAGAAGAAGGCGATTGAGGACGCACGGTTTGTTCTTCCTAATGCCTGCGAGACCCAAATGGTGCTTACAATGAACGCCCGCTCCCTTATGAACTTCTTTAAGGTGCGGTGCTGTCGCCGTGCCCAGTGGGAGATTCAGGATGTTGCAAACCAAATGTTGGCCCTTGTAAGCGAGGTTGCGCCCAACCTATTTAAAAATGCGGGCCCTGCCTGCGTAAGGGGCGGCTGTTCTGAGGGCAAAATGTCCTGCGGAAAACCTAACGAAGTACGGGAATTTTACAAAACCCTTAAAAAGCAATAAGGAGCTTGACTATGATTTATGTGTTCTTAGCCGACGGTTTTGAAGAATTAGAGGCACTGGCTCCCGTTGATATTTTAAGGCGGGGCGGTTGTGAGGTTAAAACGGTGGGTGTCAGCGGTAAAACCGCCGTGGGCGCTCATAATATACCCGTTGTGTGCGACATTACTGTAGAAGAAGCCGTAACAGAGGGGCTTGAAGCCGTAATTCTTCCCGGCGGTATGCCCGGAACCCTTAATCTTGAAAACAGCGAATATGTACAGAAGTTTATAGATTTTGCGGCGGAAAAGGGGCTTTATATCGGTGCTATCTGTGCCGCTCCCTCTATACTCGGCCATAAGGGACTTTTAAAGAGCAAAAAAGCCACCTGTTTCCCCGGCTTTGAAAAGGACCTTGAGGGTGCTGAATTCTCAGATGTCCCCGTTGTGACCGACGGCAAAATCACCACCGCCTACGGTGCAGGGGCGGCATTTGACTTCGGCTTTAGGCTTTTAGGGGAGCTTACAGGAAACAAAGAGGGTGCTAATGCCCTTAAAAAAAGTATGAAGTACAGTAAATAGGAGATAAGGAATGGACGGTAACAATTTTAATGAAAATCTCACAAATTCAACCGACGATTTCGTAATAGGCAAGGGTTTTGAAATCGATGAAAACACCGAGACGGACAAGCCCAAAAAAAGCAAAAACAAGCGCTCGGGCGGTCACAGCATTTTAAAAACCGTTATATGGGTGCTTTGCATAATAATCGTATCGGTAGGGCTTGCGTTTGGGCTTATCTATGCAGGAGCGGACTATATGGGCATAGGCTTCGGCAGAGGGGACGAAGCCGTTATGGAGATTAAAATGGGCACCCCCGCCGCAGATATTGCCGAACAGTTAGAGGAAAGCGGAGCGGTAAAGGTTCCCTTTCTTTTCAGAATGTACGCAAAATTAAAGCATTATGACGGTCAGTTTAAATACGGTGTATATATCTTTAATACCGAGGCGGGCTACGAAGGGCTTTGTGAAATGCTTATTAATGACGGCGCAAAGGCGGAAACCGTTACCGTAACCATTCCCGAGGGTACGGGCATTAATGACTTTACCAAAAATGTAAACGGCGAAAAGGTTACAGTGCCCGGAATAACCACCCTGCTCGAAAAAGCGGGGGTTTGCTCACGGTCAGATTTCCTTGACGCATTAGATGAAGCAAAGCGGGACTCCAAGCTTTTACTGTGTGCCGATGATGTGAGGACCTATTATACATTGGAGGGTTACCTTTTCCCCGAAACATACAGCTTTTATTCCTACGATTCAGAGGAATGTGCAAAATTAGCGGTGGATAAAATGCTTAAAGAAACCGAAAAGCGCATTACCGACGATATGTTTAAGCGGGCGGAAGAGCTGGGCTATTCTATGAACGAAATTCTCACAATGGCTTCCATTATCCAAATGGAGTCGGGAATAGCGGTTACAACCGATGAGGCAAAAGCCCGTCTTCAGGACAATATGAAGGGGGTTGCAAGCGTTTTCTATAACAGACTCACCTCTGATGATACAGGCGGCACCTTAGGCTCTTCCCCGACCCTGTTTTACGGCGATAGCTTCAAGCAGGACGACGGAAGATACAACACACAGGCGGATAATAAATTCTCCGCTATAAAGGGTCTGCCCCCCGGGCCCCTTTGTTCCCCCGGAATGGACGCTATTAATGCGGCGCTTTACCCAAAAACCTCCGATTATTTGTATTTTGTAACCGATAGCTCCGGCAATTTCTATTTCCATAAGACCCTTGCCGAGCAAAACGCTACAATAGCAAAACTCAAACAAGGAAAACAGTGGATTTATGAATACTTCAACTGATATTAAAATACCTGAATTATTATGCCCCGCAGGGGACTTAACAAGACTTAAGGCCGCTGTGGATTACGGTGCGGATGCGGTTTACCTTGCAGGGGAGGAGTTCGGTATGCGCACCGCCGCAACCAACTTCGGCGAGGAGGATTTGAAAGAGGGTATTGAATACGCCCATAAAAACGGCGTTAAGGTACATATAACCTGTAACACCATTCCCCATAATGAGGAAATCCCCCGTCTGCCCGCCTTTTTGGAGCTTATAGACTCCTTAGGTGCGGATGCAGTTATCGCCGCAGACTTAGGTACAATAGGTCTTATAAAAAAATATGCCCCCCGCTTAGAGCTTCACGCCTCGGTGCAGTCGGGCATATGCAATTACGAAACCGCCAACGCCTTTTATAACTTAGGCGCAAAGCGTGTGGTGTTGGCAAGGGAGCTTTCCCTTGACGAGATTGCGGAAATCAGGGCGAAAACCCCAAAAGACCTTGAAATTGAAGCCTTTGCCCACGGGGCTATGTGCGTTTCCTTTTCGGCAAGGTGCCTGCTATCAAGCTATATGACGGGCAGGGACTCTAACCGAGGCGACTGTGCCCAGCCCTGCCGTTGGAGCTACTCCCTTATGGAGGAAAAGCGGGAGGGTCAGTATTTCGATATTACCGAGACCGACAAGGGCACCTATATTTTAAACGCCAACGACCTTTGTATGGCGGAGCATCTTGATAAAATGGTGAAAAGCGGAGTAGACAGTATTAAAATAGAGGGCAGGGCGAAATCCCACTACTATGTTGCGGTAACCGCCAACGCCTACCGCGGTGCCCTTGACAGCCTAAAGGCTAATGGTGAAAGCTGGTCTCTCCCCTCTTGGGTTTCGGCTGAGCTTAACAAAATAAGCCACCGCACCTATTCTACAGGCTTCTTTTTCGGCAGACCCGAAAACGCCCAGACCTACGAAAATGCGGGATATATAAGGGATTACGCTGTGGCGGCTATTGTTGACGGCTACGAGGACGGCTTTATTATCGCCACCCTTAAAAATAAGTTTTTGCGTGGGCAGGTGCTCGACTGCTTAGAGCCCAAATCCCCGCCCTTTTCCGTAAAAACCGACGAGCTTTATGATATAGACGGTCTGGCTTTAGACTCTGCGCCCCACCCCATGATGAAAATTAAAATCCCCTTTGACCGACCTATAAAGTCGGGCGCAATGCTCAGAATGAAAACCGAATAAATTTTTACCCTTAAATATTAAATCGCTGTTGAAATTTGTCGGCAACTGTAATATACTGTTATTGTATTAATCTTTGGAGGAAGAAAAATGTCGAAAAAAATACTTGCCCTTTTGTTATGTCTTAGCTTATTTATGCTTGCCGCCTGTTCAAAACAGACCGAACGGTTAAGCGTTGATGAGGGAGAAGAGCCCCAAAGCTCGGTATCCGAACCCGTTTTACACATAAACCCGCTTACAGGTCTTTCGGACCTTGCCGACGGCAAAACCGACGACCGACCTGTTGCTATAATGATAAACAACATTACCACCGCCCAGCCCGTTCAGGCAGGCCTTAATCAGGCGGATATTATATATGAAACCGAGGTTGAGGGCGGTATCACCCGACTTTTAGCGGTTTATCAGGATGTATCAAAGGCTGGTACAATCGGAACAATCCGCTCTGCAAGGTATGCTTATGTGGATTTAGCAATGGGCCACAACGCTATTTATATCCACCACGGTCAGGACCCCACATATTGCGCTCCCCACCTTAAGGATACCGACGATATAAACATTTCGGAAGGCAATTACGGTTTTAGATTAAAGAACGGTCTTGCCTCGGAGCATACCCTTTACACCGACGGCAGTAAGCTCTGGGACGGTCTTGTAAATGACAAGGCTAAAACCGAGCGAGGCACTAGCGCAGTTTGGGCAAGCTTTGCCGATGAAGATACATCTATTACCCTTGAGAACACCGCTTCGGCAGTAACCGTTCCCTTCTCTTCAAGCTATAAATCAGTATTTAAGTATGATGCCGCTACGGGCGTTTATACAAGATATTTTAAGGACACCCTTAGAAAGGATTACAAAACAGGTGAAACTACCGAGGTTAAAAATGTATTTGTACTTCTTACCTCAATCAGCAACTATCCCGACGGAAAGCACAGAAATATTGCTCTTGAATCAGGCGACGGTTACTACCTCGTAAACGGTACCTACACCGCTATAAAGTGGAGCAAGGGTGCGGCATCAAACGGCTTTAAATTCACAAAGGCGGACGGCACAGAGCTGACGGTTAATGCGGGAAGCAGCTGGGTATGCTTAGCAGATAAAAACACCTCTCAGCCTAAATTTGAATAATTAAAGCATATAACGCAAAACAGCCGACCGATTTACTCGGTCGGCTTTTTTTGCGGTTCTATTGTAAATTTTGGGGTTTAGTTTGGCTCCCTCTGACGAGGGTGACTCCTCACGGTGTGAGGAGATGTCACGAAGTGACAGAGGAGACCGCCGCCGTCAGCGGCTGGCGAGCGAAGCGAGGCTGAGGGAGAGAAAAAGTTGCGTTTTCTTGTGGCTTTACACCTTCTCTCCCTCCGTCACGGCAAAGCCGTGCCACCTCTCAACTGCCGTTTCGGTCGGCGCTGTTGCTTCGCAACGGTGTCCACCGGACACCCGCACCCTCGTCAGAGGGAGGCGAGAATTGTTGAAACCCCAACATTAGGAATAGAACCTATAAAAATATCCGACCGAAAATCGGTCGGATATTTGTGTTTAACAAAGGTGTTGATTAGCCGTTAATCTTAGTAACAACGCCTGAACCAACGGTACGGCCACCCTCACGGATAGCGAAGCGGAGACCCTCTTCGATAGCGATAGGAGTGATAAGCTCAACATCCATCTCTACATTATCGCCGGGCATGCACATCTCTGTGCCCTCGGGAAGAGTGATAACGCCTGTAACGTCGGTAGTTCTGAAGTAGAACTGAGGACGGTAGTTGTTGAAGAAGGGAGTATGACGGCCGCCTTCTTCTTTATTAAGAACGTAAACCTGACCATGGAACTTAGTGTGGGGGTTGATAGAGCCGGGTTTGCAGAGAACCTGACCACGCTCAACCTCGTCACGGCCTACGCCACGGAGAAGTGCGCCAACGTTATCGCCGGCCTCGCAGTAATCAAGGGTCTTGCGGAACATTTCCATAGAAGTAACAACAGTCTTAGCACGCTCTTCGGTGAGACCGATAATCTCAACTTCGTCACCTGCATTGAGCTGTCCACGCTCAACACGGCCAGTAACAACGGTACCACGACCGGAAATGGTCATAACATCCTCGATAGGCATAAGGAACGGAAGGTCAGCCTTACGATCGGGAGTGGGGATGTAGCTGTCAACAGCGTCCATAAGCTCAGCGATAGGAGCATAAACCGGATCAGCAGGATCGGTAGAAGCGCTGTCAAGAGCCTTGAAGGCAGAGCCCTTGATGATAGGAGTATCATCGCCGGGGAACTCATACTTATCAAGAGTCTCACGGATTTCCATTTCAACAAGCTCTAAGAGCTCTTCGTCGTCAACGAGGTCGGTCTTGTTCATAAATACAACAATGTAAGGAACGCCAACCTGACGGGCAAGGAGAAGGTGCTCCTTGGTCTGAGCCATCGGGCCATCGGTAGCAGCGATAACGAGGATAGCGCCGTCCATCTGAGCAGCACCGGTGATCATGTTCTTAACATAGTCAGCGTGTCCGGGGCAGTCAACGTGAGCATAGTGACGAGCGTCAGTCTCGTACTCAACGTGAGCGGTATTGATTGTAATACCACGCTCTCTCTCTTCGGGAGCCTTATCGATGTTTGCATAATCCTCAAAAGCAGCCTGACCCTTAAGAGAAAGGTACTTAGTGATAGCTGCGGTTAAGGTTGTCTTACCATGGTCAACGTGACCGATGGTACCAATGTTTACATGGGGTTTGCTGCGTTCAAATTTTGCCTTTGCCATTGTATTTTTCCTCCTTAAATTTCAATGAAGCATTATAGCTATAGTTTAACAAATTTTTTAAAAAATTTCAAGTATTATTTGAGTAAATATCAGTCTTTCTTTGCTCTGGCTGAAATAATCTTCTCAGAAATACTCTTGGGAACCTCTTTATAACCGTCGGGTTCCATTACATACTGACCGCGGCCCTGTGTTTTAGAGCGCAGGTCTGTAGCGTAACCGAACATATCGCCGAGAGGTACCCTTGCGTTAATCTGCTTAACGCCGGACCTGTCCTCAAAGCCCTGAATCTCGCCACGGCGGGAGTTAAGGTCTCCGATAACATCGCCCATATATTCCTCAGGAACAATAACGGTAACCTTCATAATAGGTTCAAGAAGTACAGGGTCTGCTAAGCGGCAAGCCTCTTTAAATGCCATAGAACCTGCAATCTTAAATGCCATTTCCGAAGAGTCAACCTCGTGATAAGAACCGTCGTAAAGGGTAACCTTTACATCAACTACAGGATAGCTTGCAAGCACGCCTGCCTGTAATGCGCCGCGGATACCTGTATCAACCGCAGGGATATATTCCTTCGGGATAGTACCACCGGTAACACTGTTGATGAACTCGTAGCCCTTGCCGGACTCATTCGGCTCAACGATAATCTTAACATGACCGTACTGACCTGAACCGCCCGACTGACGCTTGTACTTGGTTTCGTGGTCAACCTTCTTGCGGATGCTCTCCTTATAAGCAACCTGCGGAGCGCCCACATTAGCCTCAACCTTAAACTCACGAAGGAGACGGTCAACGATGATTTCAAGGTGAAGCTCGCCCATTCCGGCGATAATGGTCTGCCCTGTTTCCTCATCGGTGTAGGCCTTAAAGGTCGGGTCTTCCTCAGCAAGCTTCGCAAGAGCAAGTCCCATCTTTTCCTGACCGGCCTTGGTCTTCGGCTCAATAGCAACACGGATAACCGGCTCGGGGAAGTTCATAGATTCAAGTATAACGGGATGCTTCTCGTCGCACAGGGTATCACCTGTTGTGGTGTTCTTGAGGCCTACTGCGGCGGCAATATCGCCTGCGTAGCAGGTTTCAATATCCTCACGGTGATTTGCGTGCATCTGAAGAATTCGTCCCATACGCTCCTTGTTCTGCTTAACCGAGTTGTATACACCGGCGCCTGCGTCAACAGTACCCGAGTAAACACGGAAGAAGCAGATTTTACCAACGAAGGGGTCGGTAGCAATCTTAAATGCAAGAGCGGAGAAGGGCTCGGTATCGGAAGAATGTCTCTCTTCCTCCTCGCCTGTATCGGGGTTTATACCCTTAATAGCCTCAATATCGGTGGGGGCCGGCATATAATCGACGATAGCGTCGAGAAGCGGCTGAACACCTTTATTTCTGTAAGAGGTACCGCAGGTGATCGGTACCATATTATTAGCTATTGTGGACTGACGGATAATCTTCTTAATCTGTTCGACAGTAGGCTCTTCACCCTCGAAGTATTTTTCCATCAATTCCTCGTCCTGCTCAACAACATGCTCGATAAGCTCGGTGCGATATTTGTTGGCAAGCTCAACCATATCCTCAGGAATAGGCTCGTGTCTAACATCCTTTCCGAGATCGTCATAATAAATCTCGGCATCCATATTTACAAGGTCAACGATTCCCTTAAAGGTGTCCTCAGAGCCGATAGGCAACTGAATCGGAACAGCATTGCAGTTAAAGCGCTCGTTGATCATATCGAGAACATGGTAAAAATCTGCACCCATAATGTCCATCTTATTGATGTAAATCATTCTCGGTACATGATATTCGTCAGCCTGTCTCCAAACGGTTTCAGACTGGGGCTCAACGCCTCCCTTAGCGCAGAGAACGGTAACAGAACCGTCAAGTACACGCAGTGAACGCTGAACCTCAACGGTGATCCTGCTCCTGCTCCATCCAGTCCATAGTTGACGCGCCGTCATGAGTTTCACCCATCTTACGGTTGATACCCGTATAGAAAAGGATACGCTCAGTGGTGGTAGTTTTACCGGCGTCAATATGTGCCATTATACCAATATTTCTTGTCATTTCAAGAGATACCTTTCTTGGCATATTAACCTCCATTCCGCTATTCAAGCGGCAATAATAAAATCAGTAATCAAACTACCATCTGTAGTGAGCAAACGCTCTGTTGGCCTCCGCCATCTTGTGAGTATCCTCACGCTTCTTAGCGGCGCCGCCCATACCGTTGACAGCATCCAAAATCTCGCCTGCGAGACGCTCCTTCATTGTTCTTTCAGAGCGGGCACGGCTGTAGGTTGTCAGCCAACGGAGACCTAAGGTCTGTTTTCTTTCGGGACGAACCTCGAACGGTACCTGATAGGTAGCGCCGCCCTTACGGACAGCCTTAACCTCAAGCTGCGGCATAACATTTTCCATAGCTTGGTCAAATACCTCAAGCGGGTCCTTGCCCGTCTTTTCACTAATAATGTCGAAAGCACCATATACAATTCGCTGTGCTACACCCTTCTTACCGTCAAGCATAATGTTGTTGATAAGGCGGGTAACCTTCTTGGAATTGTAAACCGGATCCGGCAGTACGTCGCGTTTTGCGACAAAACCTCTTCTTGGCACTTTACTTCCCTCCTTCATAGTAATGATATCATTGGTACTCGAAGCTTTTTCCCCGTGTCACCAAGCAAAGGCGTTATATATAAACGCCGCTGCCTGTTTATGCAGCAGAGATAAATTCATTAAAATTACTTCGCACCTGCTTTTGGACGCTTTGCGCCGTACTTTGAACGGCTCTGCATTCTCTTAGCAACGCCCTGTGTGTCAAGAGTTCCGCGTACGATATGGTAACGCACACCGGGAAGGTCCTTAACACGTCCTCCACGAATAAGAACAACGCTGTGCTCTTGAAGATTGTGTCCGATTCCGGGAATATAGGCTGAAACCTCGATTCCGTTGGAAAGACGGACTCTCGCAATTTTACGAAGAGCAGAGTTCGGCTTCTTAGGTGTGGAAGTCTTTACGGCTGTGCAAACGCCACGCTTCTGAGGAGAATCGTTATCGGTCTGGCGACGCTTCATAGAGTTATAACCCTTTAAAAGAGCCGGAGCCTTAGCCTTCTTCTCGATAGTTTCGCGGCCGTTGCGAACCAACTGGTTAAACGTAGGCACTCTGTTACACCTCCCTTAAATTTTTTGTTGCGGAAAAGCATAATCCCGCATACTAAAGCATTATAGCATACGGGAAATAAAATGTCAATTATTATTTTTACTTATTCACAAATCCGTTTTTTCGGACAAATCAATGATAGGAAAGAAAGACAGGGTACCGTCCCCTTGTGTCAATATCTAAATCGGCAGCTCCGACTCAATGATAGCTTCGATGTCATTTTCAATAAAGCTGTAATCCTTGCGTGGCAACAGATATGACTGACGGAATTTATCCGATTTCTCCCATGTGGTTATACCCTCATCCGAAACATTGACCTTTCCGAATTCGTGCAAATAGTAATAGCCATAATCGGGGCGTATTCCGTAAAGTGCGGCGGTCAAATCCCAGCTTTCACGGCCTAAGGCTCTCCAAGGAAAGAGCTTATAAGCGTATGCAACAGGGTTGGGGTCTTTTTCATCGTATTTGACATTTTTAAGGGTAATGCAGTAATTGCCTATTTCGTAGCTTGCAAAAACAAGCTCGCCTGGCCAATTATCGCAAACGGTCCGTGCGCCTTCAATATCACCTTTTATGTTGTATTCCGCAATAAGCTCCCCTACACCCCCTTCAATAATCGGCATAGGCCATGTATCCTTAAAACGGCCACCCATAACCACGGTTCTTTCAACCTTTTTCTTAATAAGCTCGGCACCCGAAAGCTCGGAAATATCGTCCGCCTCGCTCTTAAGAAGCTGCGCAAGACAAGTTTGCGTGCCTGTCGCCACAATGGTAACGCTGTTGTCAGCCTGGTTAGCGAGGATTTTTCTCATAAGCCTTATGCTGTCTTCCGCTTTGCCGTCTTTATAGCCGTTAGGGAATTCTTCGCATATGGGCTTTGCATAACCGACATATGTATTTTCAGGGTGCTCTGCTTCAACAAAGGTATCACGCCTTGCATAATTTACACCTACAGGAACTATCCTGCCGTAAAATCTGTTAATGGCGTCTATGCATCCGGCTACATATCTATGATAATATGTAGCGGTGACCGCCAGTAATTCGGCTTCACCCTTATTGCACAGAGAATGAATTAGCGCCAAGGCTCCTGCATCATCACAGTCCCAACCTATATCTGTATCAAAAATAATTTTTTTGGCTTTCATAATGCTACCACACATTTCAATAAAACTTTTGAATAATGGATAAACTTAAAAATATCAAATTATCCGACAGTTGAAAACTTGAAATATTCTAAATTATCGGTTACGCACTTTGAAAACAGCCGTTCCATAGCAAGCCCAATCATCGAATATCCCATCGCTGTGGGATGGCCGCTGACCTTATAATCGTTATACGCTTCACTTGAAAAGAAATCGTCATCGGAAGGGGAAATAAACGGTATGCCGTAATGTCTTGCAATATCTTCAATAGCACTGTCATAGTTCAGCTTTTTGGGGCCGTTCGTCATTATTTTGACCATAATCAGCTTTGCTTTAGGGGCGTGATTTTTTACCTGTGCAATAATTTTACCGTAACAGCCGTAAAAGGTGTCCGGGTTTTTCGTAAAATCATCATCGTGTATATCGTCAATGGTTCCGAGCTCAAAATCATTGTTCGAATCATTAATTCCAAGTGCGAAAAAATATGCATCATTAGGCATGGAATTCAAAACATCCGTCATTCTGCCTGCCAAATAGCTTTTAGTGGTTGCGCCGCCCTGACCGTATTTGCTGAAAGGAACTCCGGCTCTGTTACATAATGTTCCGACCCACGATTGATCGATAAGATCAATCCATTTGCCCTCTGAGTTTTCGACAGAAGCCGCAGTATAGCTGTCCCCGATTGCGCCCACCGAGCCGAACATATTAACCGAAGCATAAATATAATTGTTATTCATTTTACTGTCTCCTTTTTTAGATAATTAAATTGATTAAAAATTATTATACCTTCCCTTTGTATCCTTATCAAAGCAAAGATGCAAGGGTTCCATACCGACGGCGGTTACGGTTAATTCCGACAATTCCTCAGATGTTTCCAGAATAACCTGTGCACAACCGCCAAAAAGTCTGATAAGCGATGCTTTCGTATTTGTGTGGTTCATTGGGTCGCCGTTAGCAACACCCATTATTTTACAATTATCAGTTCCAAGCAAAAGCTCTGTATCTGCTTTTTCTGCCAATAAATTTTCGGAATCAAGCGCATATATATTAACTATTATATATCTTCTTTCATCTGCAGAAGAATAAACCGCCTCTGTTTCTGCCGACAACCTTGTTGGGGTGCCCGTATCTTTAAAAGAATACTCGCAGGCATCTTCCTCACCGATTCTGCCTATTACTTTGATTTCACCGGACTGATAATCAATGTTTTCCCAAATCAAATGGCCGTTTCTTTCCATAGTCTGTTCACCGCAGGAAACACCGTTAATATACAACTCGACGCATTCACAGTTAGAAAAACAAAGCGCCCGATATTTGCCATCCTCATCCGTCTGATACAGACTTACATATACAATCGGCTCGTCACGCCACCAGGAACGATAATAGTAATAAGAATCTTTCGGAAAGCCGCATAGGTCGAAAACTCCGAACTGTGAGGAAACAGCAGGCCATCCGTAAGGTGTGGGCTCACCTCGGTAATCAAATCCCGTCCATATGAAGGAACCGCTTACATAATCGTGTTCTGCGACAAATTTCCATTCATCCTCTGCTGCCCACCTGCCGTTTGAGTGGAACATATCAAATATACTCAACCGACATCCCTCTGCAAGAGAGCGTTTGCAACCCCGAGTCGCAGAAAAACAGCGTGATTCGGTAATAACAAAGCCCTTATCGGAATTGTGCTTATGTAGATCGTCCCATGTGGATATGCAATAATTAATCCCCACAACATCAACCTGACTGTTAATCGGGTCGGCTAAGGAAACATCGGTAACGGTCTTTTTGGTATTTCCGTCCCAAAGCAATAACGCCTCGGTTATAGGTCTTGTGTCATCAAATTTATGTATTGTGTTTTTCATAGTGCGAGCAATTCTTGAGGCGCAGTCCTTAAACTGTATTTGAGTTTCCTCGTTGCCAATAGAATACAATATAACCGAAGGATGATTCCTGTCGCGTAAAACCATTGAACCAAGCTGTTCAAGGTACTCCTTGCTGCTTGATAAAATGCGGGTTTCCTCCATAACCAGTATTCCTAAACGGTCACAGGCGTCAAGCAGCTCCGGTGTTGGCGGATTATGCGAGGTTCGCAATGCGTTACAGCCCATTTCCTTAAGCTTTTTTAAACGGTACTCCTGCATACCGTCAAACAACGCAACACCAATACCGCCATGGTCCTGATGCATACAAACGCCTTTAAGCTTAAGTGGAATTCCATTTAATAAAAAACCTTTATCAGGGTCAAAACATTGAGTGCGCAAGCCAAACGGAATATTCCACCGGAGGTCTTCCGGCAAAATTATCTCAAGGCTGTAAAGTGCAGGGTTTTCCGTATCCCACAAGATAATATCCGAAAGCTGCACCTGTGTCTTTAAAACAGTTTCGGAATTTTTAGCACATTCCCCATGCGCTTCGACTCTTGCGGCAATTGTTCCGTCAGGGGTTTTTATTATGTAAGCAAGAGATATTTCTTGATCCGAATCAGAGGAATTATGGATAGTAGTTTCAAGGCTTACACACGCAGTTTTACACTCTGTGTTGATTTCGGTTCGAATAAAGGTTTCCTCCGGCAGGGAATATATCTGCGGTACATCTATAAGCCATACATGACGGTAAATTCCTCCGCCCTCGTACCACCAGCCCTCGGGAAGAACAGGGTCAACTCGGACAGCTAAAACATTATCCTCGCCATACAGTAAGAAATCGGTCAAATCCAGCAAAAACGGCGTATATCCGCTTAAATGCGTACCTAAATTAAAGCCGTTTACAAAAACGGTGCTGTTACGGAAAATTCCGTCAAACAGAACAAACACCCTTTTTCCTAAGGTCTCCTTTGAAATATACAGATGCTTGCGATACCATGACACACACCGTTCCAAGGAACCGTTTACCGTAAGCATACTGTCCATAGTTTCCATTGCAGGAATTGCCGAAAGGTCTTCCCCTCGATTTCGTGAAGGAACAGGCGTACCGTCAATAACATAATCATGCGGAAGATTCACATTTTCCCACTTGGAATCATCGAAACCTTCTGCCTGAGTTATGCCGTTACCTGCCCCGCCTTTTGCATGAGAAGCAGCTAAGCTGCCGCCCTCGTCACCTTTTATAAATTTCCAATCTCTGTCAATTAATATTTTGCTCATAAAATCGCTCCTTGTTTATTGTTTCTTATCTCGTCAAGCGCGGTTTTCATTTGGGAATGGATAATATCGCCAAGCTCTGCGGTATTCATACCCTCATACTCTTCGGGGGTAATCACGCTTAATACCCTGAATTCAATCTCGGTATACCGTAATGTCTTGCAATATCTTCAATAGCACTGTCATATAGTATTGTAATATCCCTTTGTATCCTTATCAAAGCAAAGATGCAAGGGTTCCATACCGACGGCGGTTCTGATTAAATTACAGACTCAATATCATTTACAACAGTCGAATTAAGTTTTAAGTCGTGTACAGCCCCAAGGATATTCTTTTATAACAGGCTTTAAAAGTAACTGGAATTTTATATTAGCTGACATTTAACAGTCGCCTTTAATAACTAACTCAACGCTTTGAAATACGGTATAGAGTCAGATGTGCCTTTTCTCGATACTGTGACCGAAGCCGCCTTAGCGGCAATTTTCATTGCGTATTCAGCTCTCTCCTCTGCTTACTGCGCTTATATAGTGGCCTGTAATGCTGTTCCTCGTAAGGCAGTGAGCGTATAACATTAATATAAACCTTCTCGTTATACATGTGCACTTCGGGGGGTCGGCGTACCAACCGTCAATTATAGGATTTTTTTATTTGCAGATTAAATTTGCCTTTCAAACTCATATTCCCCGCTCTGACAGGAAACTGTATTGCCGCCCTGCTTAAATGTGAAAGGATAAGGCGATGTAACCTTAACCGCTTTGCTGTTGTAGCTTACCTTTATTCCGTGAGATTCGGCAGTAAGCTCGTTAATTCCCTCTACAAAAACAGGTTCAATAACAACATCCTCAAAACCGAAGCCGTTAATTCTTATACCTGCAAGGGTTTTATAAAACCACGCATTGATATGTGAAAAGAAATGGTGGTTAAGGCTTAAAAAACCACTCTTATCCTTTGATGCGAAATTAAATGTTTCGGGCAATGTGTCAAGCCCTGCCTTAACAGACGCAGCATATCCCGGGTATTTATCGTCGGTTACAACATCAAACGCAAACTGTGTATACCCGAATTTCGTAAGCATATCAAATATTGTCCTGACACCGTGTATTCCGCAGAACAGACGCTTACCGTTATCGGAAATATGCTTTGCTAATCTGTCGGCCTCGGCTTGTTCCTCGTTTTTTTCATACATTCCGGCAAAGAGAGACATAGAAACAGCTGTATCATTATCAGAGGTTAATTTACCGTCAATAATAAATTTATTTCTGAACTCCGCCTTAATTTCATCCGCAAGCAATAAGTAAGGCTTGCTGTCACGGCCTGTAGCCTCTGCCATTTCAGCCATCATAAGTGCATCTATACGGTAAAAACAGGTATCGGATATTTCTATAGGACACATATCCTTGTGCATTGCACCGTCCTTACCAAAGCAAGCCCAATCACCAAGACCGAAATTTAGAATTCTGCTTTCGGTGCGGCTTTCAAAATATTTAAGCAGCCTGTTCATATTTTCCCAAAGCGTATCTACGATTTCTCTTCTTCCGCTGTATTTGTAAGCATAATACGGCAGGTGTATTATAGCGCTGTCCCAATCGGGGCCTGTAGCAAAAAGATATTCCCATGCGCGGCCAAAGGGCGGAACTATACAGGGCAGCTGACCGTCATCAAGCTGTGAATCCTTAAAATGCTCTGCCCATTCCGAAAGCATATTATAAGCGTCAAAGGACATCGTAATAGCTTCAGCGCTTGCTGCTGCGTCGCCCGTCCAGAAATTTTGCTCACGGTGGGGACAATCGGTCATTAAATCATGGCAGTTGGTTTGTATTGAATTTATACATGCGTGATGGATTTTATTGATTACATCGTTATCACAGCTAAAGCTTGAGGTAAGGGGCATATCGGTAAATGCAACTACGGCGTCCACCGTAATTTCGTCATACTCACCCTCAACCTCAACATATCTGAAGCCGTGGTAAATGAAGGACTGCTCCCATTCCTCCCCGTCGGGATTTCCCTCCATTATGTATTGGTCCTTATGTGAACCGCCGTTTGTAATTGATTCTTGATCAACATTCTTATTATCGTCGGTTAATCTTTCGGAGTATTTAATAACTATTTCGTTTCCTGATTTTCCTTTAACATTTATGCGTGCCCAGCCTGCGGTGTTTGTGCCGAAATCGAATAAGCCTTTTTCAATTTCAGTTCCCCTAATCAGCCGTATGATTCGTATGGGTTCAACTATCTTTTTTCGGAATTTACCGCCTAAGCCCTTGCAGATAAAGGCATTATCCCAAGCACTGTCGTCAAAATCAGGGTCGCACCAACCGTTTATTTTAAGACGGGCGTCAAATTTTTCACCGCAACGGCGCATATCAAAAAGTATCGGCGAATCGGCAGTTTTCCAGCTTGTATTACTTACTATCTGCTGAGCAGTACCGTCCTTATAAGTAATATCAAGCTGTGCTATCATTCTGACATAGCCTCTGTACGGATTTGAATGGTTCGTTTGAAAATCGTTGCCGATTGCAACGCCGAGCTTGTTCTTTCCGTGCTTTATATCCCCAGTTATATCGTATGAGTTATAAACCAGAGTTTTATCGGTTAAGGAGTGCATTGTAGGCAAATATGAATCAGGTATTCTTTTACCGTTGATGAAATATGCGCCCTGACCGTATGCAACTATATTAAGAGTGGCAGAAGCAACCGATTTTTCAATATAAAAGCTTTTTGTAAGATACGGTGCGGGAGGTAATTCTTCGTAGGAGGGCATTCTCCATTCAAGCCAAGGTTTACGGGTTATCCATTTTGCATTTTCAAACATTTCTTTAATATCCTTTCAAAATAATTTATTTGCACGCAGATTTCACAGTTGGTAGCGTACCATCCGACACTTACATTGCATTGGTGGTGCTTTTGGTGTTAAATAAAAAATATCCTTATCTCTGTCAAATTCAATCATATTAACCCCCTTTTTTTCTGAAATAACTTCAATTTCTTCAGGTGCTGTCCACTTAGTATGTATTTTACCGTTTTCTAAACGCTTGCACTCGACCGATATTATTCCGTAGGGTGTGGGATATGTACCCTTTACCCGGCTTAGGTTTCCCAAATTCGGTTTTATCTCAACCTTTTTACAGCCTGCCGAAATAATATGAACGCCCAGCACTTCTTCAGCTAAAAAGGCAGCCGGCGCAGAGGACCAACCGTGACATAGACTATGCCGGAATCCTCGGATTGATAAACCGCTTCTATTAATATATCAATATTGTTAATATACCATCACTATACTTGAATGTCAATATTTTACAAATTTGAGTTGCCCCATTTTTTAAGCCAAAGGCTGGGACTCAAATTATCAATACATATAAGTAGCCCATATTCCGTATCCTCTTATTTACTGTTTCTTATCTCGTCAAGTGCGGTTTTCATTTGGGAATGGATAATATCGCCAAGCTCTGCGGTATTCATACCCTCGCCAGCCTACAGCAGATTTATAACAAGCAATGCCCCGAACGCAACTGCTATTCCTACAGCGCCCCTAAAGTCAAGCTTTTCTTTAAGCAAAAATGTTGCCATAAGCGACGAAAAGATAAGTGACAGACCCTGACACAGCGGATAAAGCTGGGCTGCATCGATATAATGCGCCGCAAGGGTTTTAAAATACGAATTGAGAAACAGGCAAATTCCCATCACAATTATATATCCGGTTATTTTCCCGATATCCTTACGCTTGGAGGTTTGCTGCTTGCTTATAAACGCAAAAACAACCGCAAGAATTATAAAAGAAAATAGATATGTATAGAAATTAAAAACCGCCGCACTTGCATTCGCATTCATCTTAACAAACATTTTTTGCGATAAATCGGCAAAACCGTTCATTGCGCCGCAGAAAATGAGCAATAACACGCTTTTAAAGGTCATTTTACCTTTAAGTCTGATATTGTATCCGCAAAGCAGATATACCGCCACCGCAAGAATGAGTATTCCGCACACCTGATTAAGGCGGATTTTTTCGCCGAACATTATTGAACTTGCCGCAATCGGAATTACAACACCTAACATTAAGAATATATCGAGCATCATATATGAGCCGTTTTTTACGCACATAAGCCAGCTCACCACAAAGCACGATGTGGCCGCCGCCGACATAAGAGCTGTTAAAAACATACCCATATTAAGTCCGAATGAAGCGCCGCTTCCCATTAATACAAACAATCCGCCAATGAGCGTACAAACAATCATTCGTATCATACTTATGAAAATTCCGTCAGCGGGATTTTTCATAAATCCGCTTGTTTTTTTACCGCAGTATCCTTTGGTTGTACCCGACAATACCGATATCAATACATATAAGTAGCCCATATTCCGTATCCTCCTATTTACTGCTTCTTATCTCGTCAAGTGCGGTTTTCATTTGGGAATGGATAACATCGCCAAGCTCTGCGGTATTCATACCCTCATACTCTTCGGGGGTAATCACGCTTAATACCCTGAATTCAATCTCGGTATGATGTAAGAACATACGCTTAGGGATAGAGCGGGTGTTATTTAAAACGCAGACAACAATAGGTACCTTTGCCTTGGTTGCGATTTTAAGGGAGCCGTTTCTAAGGGGCAAAAGCTCGCAGGATTTACTGGTATACCCCTCGGGGAAAAGGCCTATAGATGCCTTACCTTCCTTTAATATATGTACCGCCTCGACAACCGTTTTTGCCGCCTCTCGGTTGTTTTCACGGTCGATAGGCAGTCCGCAAAGCCCGTGCATTGCCTTGCCGATAATCGGCATTGTTTTGTAAATTTCCTTTTTGCCGATAAAGCCTATATCGTAATCGGGGAAAACCGAGAGCATCATAACAGGGTCAAGGTCGTGCTGATGGTTGCAGACAAACAAAAATCTGCCGTCTTCAGGCACCTTTTCTGTTCCGCTTGCGTTTACGCTTACCCTTACAAGCTTCATTAAAAGGGGTACTGTAAGGTTAATCCATTTCCTGAAAGCAGGTCTTTTTTTAACGGGGCGGTCGGTTCTTATTGTAAGAATCCAGATAACAGTAATAAGAATATGAATAATTACAAGCCCCCAAAAAAAGCCGACAAAAAGCAGAGGCACCAACCACCAGGAATAAGAGTGCCTTAAAATCTCAAAAAAATTATCAAGTATAGGTATAAGCGCAGCACTTATAACAAGATAAACATAAAACATAGAATAACCCCTAATTCTGCTTTCTTACAATGCCGTATTCGTCATCAAGCCTGAAATACGGACAGTTATAGGTCTGCGAGGACATAAACTTCAGCATTTCGTCCTCGTCAAGATTTACCTCACAGCACATACAGTCGCTTTCCTCGTCGTATACATAGTTAGCACAGCTTTCACATACTGTCGTTTTCATTTTTTCCGCTTCTCCTTAAAGTCGGCCTTTTTCTCGGCGAAACGCTCAAAAACCGCCTTATAGCGTCCGTTTTTAAGATTAGGGAAGGCCTCTGTAATACGCTTGTGAACAAACCCTCGGCTTTCAAACTGGCGTTTATATTCCGCCGCCTTTTGCTCGTACTCCGCTTTTAATTCTTCAAGACGGGGCTTGTTTTCCTCTATCAGCTCGTCACCCTTTGCCTTGGCATTAATCGCAGTTTCGCTTATATTCTCCCCTATCTTATCCGAAAGGGCTTTGAGGGCTTTTTCGGCCTCAAGCATTGCATTAAGCTTTTTAGGCAGCTTGCAAAGAGCGACCACGGTTATAACAAGGTCGGTGACAAAAAGCGCAAGGAATACCGCCATCAGTACAATTCCCAACACAAAGAGAGTTTTCTTGATAAGCATAAACACAAACGGGTGCACGGCGCCTATAATAAAGGCCGCCGCAAGACCCCAAAGTATGGTAAATTCAAGGCATATGTAGCCCTTTACATTAAAGGGCTTATCGGAATAGTCCCACCATTTATCGTGAAAGAATTTTTCAAGCACCCAGCCTGTGACAAATTCAAGTGCGGTTGTAAGCACCGCCGAGCCTAAAAACAGCAAAATGAGATTATCCCTAAGACCCCATAAAAGCGTTGCCACAACAAGCATACCAAAGCCGTAAATGGGGCAGACAGGGCCATTTAAAAAACCTCGGTTTACGAACTTTCCCTTGTGCACCGCCGCAAACGCAACCTCGGCGCACCAGCCTAAAAAGGCGTAAACAAGGAAAATCCACACCGCCTGATATAAATTTTGGGGCATAAAACTTTTCTCCTTTTATTCCGATTTCGTGGATGAGGTGCTTGAATCGGACGAAGCCGAAGAGGTAGGCTCGGAAGAAGAGGGAGTGCTCTCTGTCGGCTCAGACTCGGAAGAATCTGACGGCTCCGATGGGCTTGTATCCTCAGAGCTTACGCTTTCTGACGAGGTGTCATCACTTGAGGAGCTTGCTACAGAGCTTGGCTTTGAGGAAGACACCGAAGATGAGGCTTCGCTTGCACTTGATGCCGCCGATGAGCTCTTGTCCGAAGAGGTTGTGCTTGAAGAAGAATTACTTGAAGCCGACGAGCTCGAAGCTGTACTGCTTGAAGTGGAATTTCTTTTCGCATACCAATCGTTTTTCTCGATACCGTTTAACTCCATATAATCCTCGGGGGTTACATCATTGTAAATAAAGGCCCTTATTATTTTGCCCGCATAGTCTAAATCGTAATAGAGGCAGGAGCCGTAGCCGCTTATGCTCTTTGAAGCCATCTGATACTCGGTAAGCGGAACACGGCTTTGCTCAAAGGTGGGGGAATCAAGGAGAATGTTGACCGCAAGGCCTAAAATCTGGGTATAAGAAAGGGAGGTTTCACTGCAAGGAATAAGGGACTTCGCAAGACTTATATACTGGGCTGTGTTTAATGTGACCGCCTTGTTAAAAAGCTGTTCCATAACATAACGCTGGCGGTCGGTTCTGCCGAAGTCGTCGTTTGTACCCTCGATATTTGCGGCGTGCCTTATTCTCGCATACGCCACCGCCTGAACGCCGTTTAGGTGGTGAAGCCCCGCCTCATTAATATAATAACTTGACGGGTCAATACCCATATAACCGCACTGCTCTGCAATCATACCGTTTATTCCGAAATTAACCCTTACACCGTGATCATGGCCGTAGGTATTGAGCTCGCCTTTTGCAAGTTCTACATCAATTCCGCCCACAGCGTCTATAATATCCGCCATACCGTAAAAGTTTACGGTTGCATATTCCGAAATATCGAGCCCGAATATAGTATTAAGGGTCTTGATTGCAAGCTCGGGGCCGCCCTTTGAATAGGCGCTGTTAATCTTACCGTAAACGGTTTTGCCGTTATAGGTTATGGGCACCAAGCTGTCCCTCATAACCGAGATAACCTTTACCTTTTTGGTTTCCGCATTAAGGCTTAGTATCATTATACTGTCAGACAGTCCCTTAAAGGAATCCACCTGGCGGGAATCGATACCAAACAGGGCTACATTGGTGATTTTTTTATCTATAACACTTTCAAAGCCCAAATCATCGGGATCGCCTGTTATATTATTATAGTTGTAATCGAATACCTTTAAAAGCACTCCCAGAGCTATTGCCAGCACCAAAACAAGTGAGGTGGCGCTTATCATAACAGCCTTCTGCCATTTTTGACGGCGGCCCCACCACCTTGTAAAGCGGTTACCCCTTTTTTTCTTGTTAAAGTGCCTTCCCTTAAGTGAAGAGTCGCTTACAATATCATTGTAATTTTGTTCGGCTTCTTCCGCCGAAGAATAAATATCGTCACTGATAAACTCGAATGAATTGTTATTGTTTTCCATATCCACACCTATTTTTAATTGATAAGCGCTTTATATATATCGCCCTTTTTTATTCCTGAAATTTCTGCCGCTTCCTTTGCGGCTGACGATGTTGACTTCCCCTCGTCTGTCAGCCTTTTTGCAAGCCTTACCGCATCTTCCAATGTATAAAGCTCTGTTTCTTCCTCTTTTTTCCCCTCAATTATCAAAACAAACTCACCCTTAGGCGGGTTATCGGCATAAAAATCTACCGCTTCTAAAAGGGTGGTGTTAAATACCGTTTCGTGTATTTTTGTAAGCTCCCTTACAAGGGCGATTTTGCGGTCGCCGAATACCTTTAGCATATCCTTAAGAGTAGCGTTAAGCTTATGGGGAGCCTCATAAAAAATCATAGTGCGTTTTTCGTTTTTAAGCTCGTCCAAGTGCCTTTTTCGGCTTATTTTATTCACCGATAAGAAGCCCTCAAAGCAGAATCTTCCGCTGGCCATTCCCGAAATTGCAAGGGCGGTTACAAGGGCGCTGGGTCCGGGTACCGATTCCACCGTAATCCCCAACTTATGCGCCTGCCTTACCAAGTCTTCACCCGGGTCTGAAATGGCGGGCATACCCGCATCGGACACAAGCGCACAGCTTTCGCCCTTTAAAATGCGTTCTATTATAAGATTTCCCTTGGTGTTTTTATTATGCTCATAATAAGAGAGCATTTCTTTTTTAATATCAAAATGGTTAAGGAGCTTTACCGTCACCCGAGTGTCCTCGGCGGCAATAAAGTCTGCCTCGCTTAAAATTCGCAGAGCACGGGGGCTCATATCCTCTAAATTCCCTATCGGCGTACCGACTACATAAAGCCTTCCGCTCATTATAAGTACGCCTCCTTATAAGCGCCGTATATTTCTATCATTTCAGGCGAAAAATCGCCGTTTTCTTCAATATAAAGGGTGGGGGCTATACGAAGCCCCGTATTGGCGCACTTTTTGCCCTCAACAAGCACAAGCCACGGCTCCTCTCCCTTTCGTTGGCACACAAGCCGAAGCCTTTTAGGCTCTAATTTATACTCTCTCATAATGTCCATTAATTCCGCAAGGCGCTCGGGTCTGTGGCACATACAAAGCCTGCCCGAGGTCTGCAAGAGCTTGGACGCAACTTCAATTATATCACATAGGGTGCAGTCAACCTCATGCCTCGCCGTTGCCTTAACTCCGTCGGGGTTTTTAAGACCCCCATTGGGGGCTTTATAGGGCGGATTGCAGGTAACAAGGGTATGACAGCCAAACTCAAGCTTGCCTTTAAGCTCCTTTAAATCGCTGTTTAAAACGGTGAAATTTTGAAGTTCGAGCTCACGGCTTGTCCGCTCTGCAAGCGCCGCCGCCTCGGGGGAAATATCCACACCGAAAGCGGTTTTAAGATTCCCGTCCCTTAGCATCAAAAGCGGGATAATTCCGCAGCCTGTGCCCAAATCGACAAGAGTATCCTTTTTTCGAGCCGAAGCGAAGTCGGCAAGCAGCACCGCATCTGTCCCAAAGGTGTGATGCGGTGTAACATAAGCACAAAATCCCTTGCCCAAGGGCTCCTTTTTTATCAGCTTCTCGTCCATTTTACGCCCTGTGGGGTGTCCTCTAATATAATCCCCATTTCTTTGAGCTTTTGGCGGATTTCGTCTGCGGTTTTAAAGTCCTTTGCCTTTCTCGCCGCAGTACGCTTTTCGATAAGCTCCTCAATCTCGCTGTCAAGGGTTTCTTCCTTACGGTTGTAAACAAGACCTAAAACACCTGTCAGCTGGTCAAACATATCGGCAAATGCCTCTAAAGCGGTCTTTTCAGCACCGTTTGCAATGGCCGTGTTAATATCACGCACAAGGCTGAATATTGCCGCCAATGCGTCGGCTGTGTTGAGGTCGTCCTCCATAGCGGTGATAAATTCTTCTTTCCTCTGCTCTACAAATGCGGGAACCTCGCCGCCATCCTTAGCATTTTTAAGGGCGAAATCGATATTGTCACGGCAGGTATAAAGCCTTTCAAGAGAGTTTTTCGCCTGCTCTATAACCTCTACAGAGTAGTTGATTGGGCTTCTGTACTGGCTTGATACCATCATATAGCGTATAGGCTCATAACCGAATTTTTCCGCCACATCACGGACGGTAAAGAAGTTATTAAGTGACTTTGACATCTTGTGGTTATCAACATTGATAAAGCCGTTGTGCATCCAGTAATGGGCGAAGTCACAGCCGTTCGCCGCCTCACTCTGGGCTATCTCGTTTTCGTGGTGGGGGAAGATAAGGTCAAGACCGCCGCAATGAATATCAATAGTCTTACCTAAATAGCGGCACGCCATAGCCGAGCACTCAATATGCCAGCCCGGTCTTCCCTTGCCCCAAGGGGAGTCCCAATAAGGCTCGCCCGGCTTTGCGCCCTTCCAAAGGCAGAAGTCCATGGGGTCTTCCTTAATTTCGGTTACATCTATTCTCGCCCCCGCCTCTAAGTCCTCAAGGGGCTGGTGGGAAAGCTTGCCGTAGTCCTTAAACTTGGTGGCACGGTAGTAAACATCCCCGCCTGACTCATAGGCATAGCCCTTTTCCATAAGGGCAGAAATAATACCCTGAATCTGCTCGATATTTTCGGTGGCACGGGGGTTGACCGTAGCCTTTTTCACATTAAGCCCGTTAGCGTCGGTCCAGAATTCCTTTATATAGCGCTCTGCTACATCGGGCACCGTTGTTTCTTCCTCATTAGCTCTTTTAATAAGCTTATCATCAATATCGGTAAAGTTCTGAACAAAGTTTACCTTATAGCCCCGCCATTCAAAATAACGGCGCAGGGTATCGAAAACGCAAAGGGGACGGGCGTTTCCGATATGAATATAGTTATAAACCGTAGGACCGCAGGCGTAAATCTTAACCTCGCCCTCGGTAATGGGTTTAAATTCGTCCTTTTGTCTTGTAAGTGTGTTAAATATCCTCATCTTGGTCTTCTCCTTCTATGCCGCAAACCTGCTTTTCAAGCTCTTTAATCCTTTTTTCAAGACATTCCATCTTCTGCTTGACAGGGTCGGGAATATGAATTTGGTCAAGGCTCTGTGCACAGCCCACCTTTTTGCCGTCCTGCCTTACTACCCTTGCGGGCACGCCCACAACAGTACAGTTGGGCGGCACTTCCTCAAGCACTACCGCTCCCGCCGCAATGCGGGAATTGTCGCCAATCTTAAAGGGCCCTAAAACCTTTGCGCCCGCACTTATCATAACATTGTTTCCAACGGTGGGGTGGCGCTTTCCGGTATCCTTTCCCGTACCGCCCAAGGTGACACCCTGATAGATAAGCACATCATCCCCTATCTCGGTGGTCTCGCCTATTACTATACCCGTTCCGTGGTCTATTACCAGCCGTCTTCCTATTTTAGCGCCGGGGTGAATTTCAATACCCGTTTTCCTCGCCGCCCTTTGGGAAACATAGCGCGCCAAGAAAAGCCAGCCGTGCTCATAATAATAATGGGCTCTTCTATACATTCTTATGGCTTTAACCCCGGGATAAAGCAGTAAAACCTCCAAAAAGCTCCGTGCGGCGGGGTCTCTGTCCCTTACCGCATTTACATCCTCACGAAGTCTGTCAAACAAATAAATAACCTCCCAAAACCCGTACTTACTTGGACGGGTCGATATACTCCTTGCTGTCTTTCAGATAAATTGCTCCCGATATAATACATAATACTGCGGAAGCCCAGAAAAGTATGCTGATTATTATATTGCAGACAGAAACAAATACCGCATTGTTTATTCCGAAATCCGAAATAAGCACATAGGCAAAGAGGGCTAAAATTATGCCCGCCATCTGGCTTACGGTTTTACACTTGCCCCACATATTAGCCGCTATTACCTTGCCGCCGCTTGAAACCACAACAAGGCGCAAAGAGGAAATCAAAAACTCCCTGAACAGTACGATAAAGGCAATCCAGGTCACCTGCCAGCCTATGCCCATTTTAATAAAGCCCAAAAATGCGGCGGTGGTGAGCATTTTATCGGCAAGGGGGTCTAAAAACTTGCCGAAATCGGTTATCATATTGTATTTTCTTGCCATTTTACCGTCAATCATATCGGTAAGTGAGGCGGCGATAAAGAGTATCAGCGCTACGGTGTAGTGGAAGGGAAACTCAATCATAAGCGCCGCCATAAAAAACGGGGTTGCAATTATTCTTGCTATTGTTAATTTATTCGGTGTATTCATTCACATAACTCTCCCAACAAATCGTAATCAAGGCAATCGTTTACCTGTACCTTTACAAAGTCGCCGATTTTAAGCGGACGGCCCGACATAAAGAATATTTTTCCGTCAACCTCGGGGGCGTCGGCGGGGGTTCTGCCGAAGTAGCATTTAATGTAATCGTCGAAGCCTTCAATAAGCACCTCGGTAACCGTACCCACCTTTTCCTCGTTCTTCTCGGCGGATATGGTCATCTGCATATCCATTATGTTATCCATTCTGTCCTGCTTTGTTTGAGCGTCTATCTGGTCCTCGAAGGTTGCGGCTACGGTATCTTCCTCGGCTGAATAGGTGAAACAGCCTAATCTATCAAACCGCATTTCCTTTACAAACTGCGCTAATTCGCAGAACTGCTCCTCGGTTTCCCCGGGGAAGCCCGTTATAAGTGTGGTTCTAAGGGTTACATCGGGGATTTTCGCCCGTATTTTATTAATAAGCGCTTTTAAGCTTTCGCAATCCCCCCTGCGGTTCATTCGCTTTAATATATCCCCATTTACATGCTGGAGCGGAATGTCGAAATATTTTACCAATTTAGGCTCCCTCGCCACCGTATCAAGCAGCTCATCGGTAATGCGGTCGGGGTAGGTGTAAAGGGTTCTTATCCAATGCAGTCCCTCAATTTTGCAAAGCTCTTTTAACAGCTCTGACAGCATAGGCTTTCCGTAAATATCTTCCCCGTAGGCGGTGGTATCCTGCGCCACTACCGTTAATTCCTTTACTCCGCCCTCGGCTAATTTCCTTGCCTCGGCAACGCAGTCCTCAATTTTTCTTGAGCGAAGTCTGCCCCTGATTTTGGGTATTGCGCAGTAGGTACAGTAGTTGTCGCACCCGTCCGCCACCTTTAAATAGGTGGTAAAGGGATATGAGCCCAAAATTCTGCCGCCGTTTAAATTGAGCTCCCACTTTTCACCGTAGGCGTTTTTGTGTTCGCCCTTTAAAGCCTCGGCTACGATTTTTGCAATATCCCCGTTTTTGCCGATACCTACGCATACATCAACCTCGGGGATTTCCTCGGTTACATCGTCCTTGTAGCGCTCGGCAAGACAGCCTGTGACAATAAGCGCCTTGCAGTTGCCGTTCTTTTTATACTCGGCGGCTTCAAGGATATTTTCTATAGCTTCCTTTTTGGCGTCCTCAATAAAGCCACAGGTGTTAATAATAATTGCGTCCGCTTCCGATTCCTCGGCTCCTATCTCAAACCCTGCGCTTTTAAGGGTGCTTAGCATCATTTCGGCATCAACCTGATTTTTAGGGCAACCCAAAGACACCATACTAATCTTATACATAATAATCACCATTTTTTCAAGACACTAAATGCAACGCAAACTCACCAAAATGGTGATTATTATATCGCATCTGTTTCGGTTGCCTTTGGTAACAAAGGCGAGAAACAGGCGTCTTTATATTTTTTGCGTGATTTTTCACGCTATTCCTCGCTGTATTCAAGCTCTTCGCTGTATTTTTTAAGGGCGCTTTTTACCGACGAAAAGGAAAAGCCCTTTCTTACAAGTGCGGCGTAAACCCTTTGTACGCCGTTTTCCTGTGTGAGTTTTCGTGCATACTTTTTTTCAATTACCGCCAGCACCTGCTCCTCCTCGTCCACCTCGGTTTCGGAGAAGACCTCGTTTGCAATATCATAAGGAACACCTTTAGAGAGTAATTTCCTTATTCCCTCCCGCTTTGAGATGTTGGCGTCCTTGCATTTTTCGGCAAAATTCTCAGCAAAGCGGCGGTCGTCAATAAGCCCTACCTCAACAAATCTGCCCACAACTGCGGCGCTGGCCTTTTTGTCAAACCCCGCTGTTACAAGCTTTTCGTACATACCCTTTTCGGTGCGGTCGGCACGGTCTAAGTACCAAAGGGCTCTCGATTTCGCCCTTACATATTCCGATTCGTAGGTAAGCTTTTTAAGCTCTTCCTCGGAAATTTGCGTCTGGGGCTTTAGTGAGTAATTTATACAAATGTCATTATCCAAAAAAGCCTCACTGCCGTCCTCAAAAACAAGCCTTGTAAGGTGCTTTTTTTGCTTTTGCGCTTCGGTGATAAGCATTATTCGTCAACCGCTATATCAATATCCACCTTTTTGCGGGGACGGATATTCTCGGGTGCGGTAGGCTCGATTACAGGCTCGCTGTCACCCTCGCTCGGCTCTGCCGAAACGCCCGTAACCTCTGTGCCGGACTTCACTGCGGCAAAAATTTTATCCTCTATCTCTTTGGCCAATTCAGGATTGTCAAGGAACAGCTTTTTAACATTATCCCGTCCCTGACCGAGCCTTGTATCGCCGTAATAGAACCATGCGCCCGATTTCTTAAGTATATTGGTTTCAACGCCCACATCCACAAGCTCGCCCACATGGGAAATACCCTCGCCGTACATAATATCGAACTCTGCCGCCTTAAAGGGGGGAGCTACCTTGTTTTTAACAATCTTAACCTTTGTGCGGTTGCCTATAACCTCGCCGCCGTCCTTAATCTGGTCCCCCTTGCGCACATCAATACGCACGCTTGAATAGAACTTTAAAGCTCTGCCGCCGGTGGTGGTTTCGGGGTTGCCGTACATAACGCCGATTTTCTCACGCAGCTGGTTAATAAATATAGCCGCACAGTCGGTCTTAGCAAGCGCACCCGTAAGCTTTCTTAACGCCTGTGACATAAGGCGGGCTAACTGACCTACATGGGAGTCCCCCATTTCCCCCTCAATTTCCGCCTTTGTAACAAGGGCGGCTACCGAGTCGATAACTATAATATCAATAGCACCCGAACGCACAAGCGCCTCGGCAATTTCCAGCGCCTGCTCGCCCGAATCGGGCTGGGATACAAGCAGGCCGTCAATATCTACCCCAAGCTTTTTAGCATAAACAGGGTCTAATGCGTGCTCAACATCTATAAATGCGGCGGTGCCCCCCGCTTTTTGCGCCTCGGCTACACAGTGGAGCGCAACGGTGGTTTTACCCGAGGATTCGGGGCCGTAAATCTCTATAATTCTGCCCTTAGGGATACCGCCTATTCCGAGGGCTAAGTCCAAGGTAAGGGAGCCTGTGTGTATGGACTCCACATTCATTCCCACATTTTCGCCCAGTCTCATAACCGCACCCTTGCCGAACTGCTTTTCAATCTGTTCCATTGCGGTTTTGAGAGCCTTTTCCTTACCCTCTGTCTCGGTAACCTTTACGGGTGTTTTAATGTTTGTTTTCTGTGCCATTCTATTTCACCGTTCCTTAAATTTTTATTTGTATGCGTAAACCGCCCGTTCAATACCGTTCAAATCTTTTTTAGTGCCTATATCGGTAAAGCCTGCGGCATTTAATATCTCCTTAACAGGGTCTGCCTGCCCTATGCCCACCTCAAAACAAAGCATACCCTTTTCTTTAAGGGAGTCCTTATAATTCTCGGTAATTGCCCTGTAGAACTTAAGTCCGTCCCCGCCGCCTAAAAGTGCTGTTTCGGGCTCGTACTTTGTTTCGGGGGAAACCTCTATATCGCCCTCTTCGGCAACATAGGGGGGATTGCTTACTATCAGGTCGTATTTTTCTTCTGCACCCGCACCGCAGAAAATATCGCCCGAAATCACCTTGGCGTTTTCCGCCTTATTGCGTGTGATATTTTTTTCGGCATACCTCATAGCCTCGGGGTATTTTTCAACCATTAGGCAAACGCTATCCTCTTTTTCCTTAGAGAGGGTTATGCCTATACATCCGCTCCCTGCGCAAAGGTCTAAGATTTTAGACTCCGTTTTATCCTTTAGGTAATCGGTACAGACCTCAATTACCGTTTCGGTATCTGCCCTCGGTACTAACACTCCCGGTCCTACATAAAAATCTCTTCCGTAAAAGGACCACTCGCCGAAGATATATTGCAGGGGGTATCTAAGCTCCCTTTGCTTTAATATCGCCGTCAGATTATTGCTCTGAAACTCGGTAAGCTCCTTTGTATAATTCATCAGTATCTCGGTGCTTGAAAAGCCTGTTATATGCTTTATAATCTGCTTTGCCTCGAAGACATAGTCCTCAATTCCCGCACCCTCAAGCGCCTTTTTGATACTGTTGTAGGCTTCAAATATATTCATTCTTCTGTTTCGTCCGTTTCTTCTGTTCTGTCAATACTGCGGTCAACATCGGGTACGGCAGGCTCGCAGGCCTTAAGCGCCGCTATGGCAATTTCTATCATACCGTCGTCGGGCTCCTTGGTGGTAAGCCTTTGAAGCCACAGTCCCGGTGCGGAAATGATTTTAGTAAACAAATTATCATATCTGCCGCAGATTTTAAGCACCTCAAAGCCCGCACCGCATACAAGGGGGATTAAAAGGATTTTTATTACCACCCACAGCCAATAGATATTGTAAACACCGGGGAAAATAATCTGCACTAATGTTGAAAAAATAATGCTTACAAGTATCATAAGAATCATAAACGAGGTGCCGCAGCGGGGGTGGAAACGGCGCTGTGTTCTTACATTTTCGACCGTCAAAGGCAGTCCCTTTTCGTAACAGAAAATGGTCTTATGCTCTGCACCGTGGTACATAAACACCCGTTTTATATCCTTCATAAAGGATACCGCCCAAACATAGGCAACAAATATGGTAAGCTTTAAAAGCTGTTCTATACTTGAACGGACAACGGGGGAAAACTCCGCCTTAAATATCGCAGTCAGTCCCTGGACCGCAAGCCTCGGCAGCAGCATAAAAAGCACAACCGCAAGGGCAACACCAAGTACTGTAGCTATCACCATAATAACGCTCATAAGGGCGCTTTCATTTTTCTTATCGTCCTCGGTCTTTTCCTTTTCTTCCTCACTAAGGTCTGTAAAACCCGACTTATCGGCGGAAAGCATCATCGCCTTGTAGCCCTGTATCATAGCTTCTATAAAGCCCGCTATGCCTCTAAGTATGGGGAGCTTTAAGATTTTATACCTTTCTCTGATGCTTTTGCCGTCTAAGTAGGTTATGTCTATTGATTTATCGGGCATTCTTACCGCAAGCGCAGTTTTCTCGGGACTTTTCATCATAATGCCCTCTATCAGCGCCTGACCACCTATTGAAGTGTACTTTGCCATCTAATTCTCCTTTTCTTCGGACTGCTCTGCTTCGGTTTGCTCTGTTTCCTCCGGCTCATAAAGGGAAAGCACAATGGTGACGGTAGTTCCCACGCCCTCGTCGCTTTCGATAAACAAAAGGCCGTTGTGCTGTTTTATTATCTCGTCCGCAACCGCAAGACCTATGCCTGAGCCCCTTACGGTTTTATTTGCCTTATAGAATTTTTCCTTAACACGATCAATATCCTGTGCGGGAATTCCCACACCCGTATCCTTAACCGTTATTCTGACACAGCCCTCCTCGGCAGTCTGGTCAACAAGCACCTGACCGCCCTTTTCGGTATACTTAACCGCATTATCGATTATATTTATAAAGACCTGCTTTAAGCGGTTGGAGTCGCCTGATACTATCATATCCTCGGCAGAGCGGGTATAGATAAGCTCTAATCCCTGCTGTCTGGCAAGCTCTATATACATATCCACCGATTCCGACAAAATCTGCGAAACATTAAGGGGCTGTGCCGCAACAGAAAGTCGCCCTGTTTCCATTCGGGAAAAATCCAACAGCTCCTCAACAAGGCCCGACAGTCTGTCCGCCTCGGAAAGCACCACATCAAGTCCCCGTTTTACAAGCTCTTCGTCGGTGCCTAAGGACATTTTCGCCGTCTCTCCCCAGCCCCTTATAGCCGTAAGAGGGGTTCTAAGTTCGTGGGAAACAGAGGAAATAAAATCATTCTTGAGGTTTTCCGCCTGATTTAATTCCGATGCCATATAGTTAATGGTGTCGCAAAGCTCGCCTATCTCGTCGTTCTTGGTAATTTCTATTCGGGAATTAAAATCCCCCATTGCAATCTTTCTTGCGATATTGCTTACATCCCTTATAGGCTTTACAATGGAGCGTATGAAAAACAAACCCGAAAAGGCGCAGAATGCCAGTATAAGCAGACCCGCCAAAACAAGGGATAAAACCATCCAAGTAATTATTTTGTTGGTATTTTTAAGGGAGGTAATCCACCTGTAAGCGCCGATATACCTGCCCGAGGAGTCATATAGTGCTGTAGTGCCGCAAAGCACCCGCTCACCCTCGGCGGTTTTGCATTTAAGGGAAGCATAGCCGCTCTTTTTTGCCCTCTCATAATCGGGCATCTTCTCCTCTGCCGGGCGAAAGCCTGTAGTGGTTACAATAATACTGCCGTCCCTGTCAATAACCTGAACCTCTAACTTTGTTTTATGGGGGAAGTTTTCCGCAAGGTCCACCGCCGTATCCTTAAAATTAGTTCCCGCAACCGTGGAAAGGGAGTTGAATTCATATGTAAGGTCATTGGCAAGGGTGGTTATACGCTCGGTGTAAAGGGAGCTTACTAGGGCCGAAAGGGCGATAATCACCGTACAGACAATAATCGCCACAATAAGAAAAATGTTAAAAAACCATCTTGCCGCTATGCTTTTAAACTTAATTTCAAGCTGCATGGTGCGCCCTCCCTTTAAAAATTATAATTTAAGTACCCTTAATGGGTATTCCACTTATATCCCATACCCCAAACGGTGATTAAACGCTGCGGTTGAGAGGGGTCGTCCTCAACCTTCATACGAAGCCTTCTTACATTTACATCTACAATCTTTTCTTCGCCGAAATAGTTTGTTCCCCAAACCTTACTTAATATATCGGTGCGGTCGAGCGCCACATCGGGGTTATTGAAGAAATACTCTATCATCTGGAACTCAACCTGTGTAAGCTCAATGTTTTGACCGTTTTTAAGCAGGGTTCTGCGGCGCAGATTAAGGGTAAATTCCCCCAAAACAATCTCGTCATTAGGTGCGGGAGCAGATTTTGGCGCCTGCATTTCTACCCGCCTGTAAAGGGAGTCCACCCTTGCTAAAAGCTCTGTGGGGCTAAAGGGCTTTGTTATGTAATCGTCCGCCCCTATCATAAGCCCGCTTATCTTATCCATTTCCTGCGTTCTGGCGGTAAGCATTATTATACCAAGGGTTGCGCTCCGCTTTCTAAGCTCCTTACATAGGGTAAAGCCGTCCATTCCCGGCATTGAAATATCAAGCAGGGCTATGTCTATGCCGTCAAGGTCATTATCAAAAATTTCAAGCGCCTCTTCGCCCGAGCCCGCCTCTACTACGCTGTAGCCTACCCTTTTAAGGTTAATGGCCTCAAATTCCCGTATTGCCGCCTCGTCCTCAACTATCATTATGCGTTTCATTCTTTAATCTACTCCGTCAATATAAAGTTTTTGGTTATAACCTCTTCGGTAAGACCCTGTGACCTCGCAATATCGCTTACTTTGCATAAATAAACCGACACTTCATTTTGGGCAATTTTTTCATATCCCGAATTTTCGTATTTTTCGCTTTCCCAGTCGGTTCGGGACACCGTCATAAAGCCTACAAGCATTTCCCCTGCTGTAGAGGTTTCGCTGTTATAAAGGTAAATTTCACGCAGTCTTTTATCGGTATCCTTAAGTACCGCAATTTGTCCCGTCCATTTTTGGGAGAGGATATAATAATAACCGTCGCTGTTATTTATCATTACGGTCATTTGGTTGGTAAGGGCTTCGCCGTTGTAGGAGCACCAGTTTGTAAGATAGAGCTTCTCGTTAAGGTCGGACTTTGTGATTGAAGGCACATTCTCCTGCACGGGTATTTCTATTATTCCGTCACCGTTAATATCCTTGGCCCCTATTTCCGCCGAGCGGAGTGTTGCCAAGGTCTCCCGTGATTCCCCGTTCATAAGCGGATTTACAAGCTGATTTTTTTCAATAAACAAAACCTCGGTTACAGCGCCCACGCCCTTTATCTCGTCAATATAAACCGCAGGTCTGCCGGAAGAAAGATGGGACACTATAGGCTCCTCTATCGACTGAGCGGTTCTATCAAGCTCGCAGGAATAAAGCTCTGTAACACCGCCCTCTGTAAGCTGATAAACCCCCGCAGTATTAATCTGCTCGGCAGGGCTTAGCCTAATTATTAAAATTTCGCTTAATCCGTCATCATTAAGGTCACAGCATATAAAACGGCTGTATTTCTGCAGGGTGCGCTGGGTGAGTTTTGAGTCCTTAAAGCTGTATACCGCAAGCTGCATTTCGCTGGTGCCGTATATTTCCCAACCCACTAAAATTTCGGATGTGCCGTCGCCGTCAAGGTCGCAAAAGTCGATTCGCTCCACGCCGCCGGCAACCATTTTCTGCTTATCCGCAAAAACCCACTCACCGCCGCTAAAGCTTATGACGCTGATATACATATTAACGGTGTCGGTTCCGTTTTCCTTCTCCTTCATACTGTAAAAAGCAAAGGCCTCAAGCCTGCCGTCCCCGTCAATATCGTTTTGCACAACTGCCGAGCGAAAATTACCGTTAGTGGGATATTTTAAGGTGTATTCGCCGCCGGCATTTTTAGCGATCGCCTCCGCAATAGGCGCAATATCCCCCGAAAGCTCGGGCGGACTTAAAAGCTCTGCCGTATTTGTGGCAAACATATCACAGCCGCAAAGTGCGAGACATAGCACCGCCGCCAAAAACACCGAAATTAACTTAAGCCTCATAAATCCGCCCCCCCTTACACATAAAGATACATAATAGATTATATCACACCGCTTTCCAAAAATAAAGATGTTTTTGTGAATATTTTAAATACACAACACAATTTTAGATGACTCTGAATTTTAGAATAGTAAAAGAAAAATATTGTCCTATCTCATTTTCCGTAACAACTGTCTTGATTTGAGACCTTGTTATATCCTAAAGAATAAGTTATGATATGAATGTAGCTACAAAACATTTTTTGGAGGTATATTTATGACTTATGATTTTGGTGAGAATTTGAAGAATTTACGAACACAAAAGGGTTTTACGCAAGAAGAGCTTGCCGAATTTTGGGATGTTTCAAAGCAATCCATAAGCCGATGGGAAAACAATGTCACTTACCCTGACATAACTTTTTTACCGACTATCGCATCGTTTTATGATGTTACAGTTGACAGTCTTTTAGGTGCCGATTTAGAAAAAGTGAATTCCGAACTGTCTGAATATTATAATAAACGGCAAGAAGCACACTTTAACGGTTATGTGGAAGAAGCCTTTAATTTATCTCAAAAAATATATGCTAAATTCCCGAATAACAAAACCGTAATGCACACGGTTGTAATGGATTCATATTTGATGGGTGAAAAGGCAGATGAGAACAAGGATTATTATTATGAAATATCCATATCGGTTGCCCAAAGACTTATTAAACTAACCGATGATATTGAGATGGAATGCAGCAGCTTGAGTTATATAGCACGTTCCTATAAAGGATTAAATAACAAAGAAAAAGCAGAAATGTGGCTTAAAAAATTACCAAGCTTTTGGAATTGTATTGAATATGTTTCCACTGATTTTTTTGAAGGTGATGATAGAATAGATAATGTTCACAACAGTTTACACACAATGATTAAATGGTTTTACATAACTATTCTTTCTTATATGAAATCTGAAAAATTTGACGACAAGGAGCGATTAAAGATTCTCAACAAAGTGGTTGAATTTATCAATTTAATGTTTGAAAAAGAGGATTTCGGTTTTTATAACAGATGCTTGTCCGACACTTACATAGATATGGCGAAATATGAAGAAGACCAAAAGCTGAAAATTGAATATCTCGAAAAAGCATATAATTATGCAGTTAAATTTGATGAATTGAACGAACTAACACATACATCAATTTTATTTAAGAATAACAAGATTTCTTCGCTTGAATTTACGAAAGCAACACCACTTTCCCAAAGAGAAACCTTTACTGAAAAAATAAAAGACGCGCAATTCTCATCCTTAGCAGGTCTGCCGGAATTTGAAAATTTAAAAAAAGCCCAATAAAAATCGGACTTTAAAGCTATTAAAAAACATAAGATTTCAATAATCTTGGGTTTCGTTCTGTAATATCCATTTTTGTGGGTTGTTCTCAATATATTCCCATACCTCGTTGTAATCTTCCTGATTGCGGATTATGTGGTCATAGTACGATTTTTGCCATAATTTTTTATCAAAAGGCGGTAATATGTTATTTTTAACGCCTTTAATATATTCATTGGTTGTCATTGTTTTGAAAAATCTCATTACATCTTGTAGGGAACGACCTATGTGTCGTTCCGTAATATTTAAAATAAAATGTAAATGGTCAGGCATTATTACATATTTATCTAATGTTATATTGCTGAATTTGTTTTCCGTTTCTTTTATCCATTTGTGTATAATTTGGTTTTGTATAGGCGGAACGACACGCAGGTCGTTCCCTACGGTGTGTTCGATTTCAAAAATATGTTGTCTGTTTTGCGTGCATAATGTAACAAAGTAAGCTCCTACCTGTCCGTAATCGTATTTATCCAAACGGTTTTGTTTTCTTTGCGGTAAAGGCATTAACATCACCAAAATAATTTAATTATTTTTTGTAGGCAACGACCTTAAGTGTCGTTCAAAAAAGCTCATTCCCCTTAAAGCAAGGGGAATGAGCCTTTAATATTACATTTTAGCAAGGTTTGCTTTGAGGTTATTAAGCTGTTCACGGAGCTCTTCGGGAAGCTTGTCGCCAAACTTCTTGTAATGCTCCTCAATTTCCTCGGCTTCCTTGGTCCAAACATCCTTATCAACCGTAAGAATACCCTTTAAGGTGTCAAGATCCATATCAAGGTCTGTAAGGTCAATGTCCTCAGGCTTCGGAACATAGCCGATAGCGGTCTCGGTAGCGTCAGCCTTGCCCTCGCAACGGTCAACAATCCAGTTGAGGACACGCATATTATCACCGAAGCCCGGCCAGATGAAGTTGCCCTCGTCATCGGTGCGGAACCAGTTAACATTGAAAATCTTAGGAGCCTTATCACCGAGCTTTACGCCCATATCAAGCCAATGCTTAAAATATTCGCCCATATGATAACCGCAGAAGGGAAGCATAGCCATGGGGTCACGGCGAACAACGCCTACTGCACCTGCGGCGGCGGCTGTGGTCTCGGACGCCATAGCGGAGCCTATGAATACGCCGTTAACCCAATCCTTTGATTGGTATACCAGCGGAGCGCACTTAGCACGGCGGCCGCCGAAGATAATAGCCGAAATCGGCACGCCCTCGCCCTTGTCAAACTCCTCGGAAATGCAGGGGCAGTTCTTAGCAGGAGCGGTAAATCTTGAGTTGGGGTGAGCGGCATAGGTTGACTTGTCCGCCTTGTCGAACTTGGAAGCGTCCCACTTGTTGCCCTTCCAGTCAAGCGCATTTTGGGGAAGATTCTTATTAAGTCCCTCCCACCAAACGGTGTTATCATCAAGGTCTAATGCAACATTGGTGAAGATTGTGTTCTTCTTGGTGCTCTCAAGAGCATTGAAGTTGGAGTGAGCGTTGGTTCCGGGAGCTACGCCGAAGAAGCCGTTTTCGGGGTTGATAGCGTAGAGACGGCCGTCAGGTCCTATCTTCATCCAGGAAATATCGTCACCTACAGTCCAAATCTTGTAGCCCTTCTTGCGGAGATACTCAGGCGGAATAAGCATTGCAAGGTTGGTCTTGCCGCAGGCAGACGGGAAAGCCGCCGCAACATACTTAACCTCACCCTGAGGATTCTCGAGGCCTAAGATGAGCATATGCTCAGCCATCCAGCCCTCTTTCCAGCCCTGGTAAGAAGCTATACGCAGAGCAAAGCACTTTTTACCTAAAAGCACATTGCCGCCGTAAGCGGAGTTTACGGAAATAATGGTATTGTCCTGCGGGAAGTGGCAGATGTACCTGTTCTCGGGGTCAACATTGCACTTTGCGTGGAGGCCTCTAACCCAGTCATTACTCTCGCCCAGCACTTCAAGCACCTTAGCGCCGATACGGGTCATAATAGCCATATTGAGAACAACATAGATAGAGTCGGTTACCTCAATACCGATTTTAGCAATCGGAGAGCCTATCGGTCCCATAGAATAAGGAATCACATACATTGTGCGTCCCTTATAAGTACCGCGGGCGATGTTGTAAAGCTTTTCGTACATTTCCTTCGGGTCGCACCAGTTATTGGTAGGGCCTGCTTCTTCCTTAGTATCTGTGCAGATAAAGGTTCTGTCTTCAACACGGGCTACATCGTTAGGCAATGTTCTGTGCAGATAGCAACCCGGAAGCTTTTCTTCATTAAGCTTAATCATTTCGCCTGTCTCGACCGCTTCCTTGCGAAGAGCCTCAAGCTGTTCCTCGCTGCCGTCAATCCAGACAACCTTATCAGGATTTACAAGCTCCTTGACCTCGTCAAGCCACTTTAAAACCGTTTTATTGTTGGTCATTTTAGTATCCCCTTTTCAAAAGTTCAAATTTTTGCCTTATACATTATAACTCATTTAAAAAAGAAATGCAAGAAGATTGTAAAAAAATTAACAATCTCTTAAACTTTTCGCAATTTACCTTATAAAATTAAGTATTAACAGAACTTTACAGTTTATAATATTGACATAAAGAGAAAAAAGTTATAAACTGTAAATATTAAGGAATAAGGACGGAAATATATGAAAGACGGTTTTATAAAGGTTGCCGCAGGGGTGCCCCGTTGCACCGTGGCTGATGTTAAGGATAATACTGTGGAAATCAAAAAGCTTATTGATAAGGCAGATACTGCCAAGATAAATCTTCTGTGCCTTCCTGAGCTTTGTGTTACGGGCTACACCTGCGGCGATTTGTTTTTTTCGGACACTCTGCTGACATCGGCGAAAAACGCCCTTAAGGAAATCGCCGAATACACAGCGGGTAAATACCCTGTTGTGATTGTGGGCGTGCCGCTTTTATATTCTTCAAAGCTGTTTAACTGCGGGGCGGTAATTTCGGGCGGAAAAATCTTAGGCATTGTTCCCAAAACCTATATGCCCAATTACAACGAGTTTTACGAGCAAAGGCAGTTTTCCTCGGGAGTATTTGTAGATAAGGATACAACCCTTAACATATGCGGTACTGCCGTACCCTTTGGAACAGAGCTTATATTCTCCCATAACGAAATGAGTGACTACACCTTTGGTATAGAAATATGCGAGGATTTGTGGGCGGCGGCAACCCCCTCGGAAAGGCTGTGTAGGGGCGGCGCCAACATTATCGTAAACCCCTCGGCATCAAATGAGGTTATAGGCAAAGCGGAGTACAGAGCCACCCTTATTTCCTCCACCTCCGCAAGGCTCTTGTGCGGGTATATTTACACCTCGTCGGGAAGCGGCGAATCAACACAGGATTTGGTTTATTCAGGCCATTGCCTTATATGCGAAAACGGTACAGCCCTTACGGAAAGTGCACCCTTTGAAGAAAAGGAGCTTACGGTCACCGAAATTGACCTTAAAAAGCTTGCGGGGGAACGGCACAAAAACACAAGCTTTGAGCCCTTGACAGGCTTTAAAACCGTCACATTTGAACAGAAGCAAATCACTACGGAAATAACAAGAAGCATAGCCAAAAATCCCTTTGTCCCCACAGACAGCGGCGATATTAACAGCCGTGCCGAGGCTATACTTAAAATCCAGTCCTACGGGCTTAAAAAGCGCCTTGAGCACACCCGTTCAAAAACTGCGGTTATCGGCATTTCGGGGGGACTTGACAGCACCTTAGCCCTGCTTGTCACCGTGCGTGCAATGAAGCTTTTAAATAGACCTCTAAGCGATATTCTGGCGGTTACAATGCCCTGCTTCGGCACCACAAGCCGCACCCGCTCCAACTCCGAAAAGCTTTGCCGTCTTTTAGGGGTAAGCTTTAAGGTAGTAAATATCACCAAGGCCGTAAATCAACATTTTGCGGATATAGCGCAAGACCCCCAATGCCTTGATGTAACCTACGAAAACTCCCAGGCAAGAGAGCGCACACAGGTGCTTATGGATATTGCCAATAAAACGGGCGGTATGGTAATAGGCACGGGAGATTTGTCCGAGCTTGCCCTTGGTTGGGCCACCTACAACGGCGACCATATGTCGATGTATGCAGTAAATTCCTCTGTACCCAAGACCCTTGTGCGCTACATTATCCGTCACGAGGCGGAAAATGCCGAGCCCGCACTTAAAGAGGTGCTCCTTGATATACTGGATACCCCCGTTTCCCCCGAGCTTCTCCCCGCCGACGAAAAGGGTGAGATTTCTCAGAAGACCGAGGATTTGGTGGGCCCCTATGAGCTACACGATTTCTTCCTTTATCATATATTGCGTAACGGCGAGTCGCCTAAAAAAATCTATCGTTTAGCGCTTATCGCTTTTAACGGAGACTATGATAAAGAAACCATAAAGCATTGGCTTACGGTATTTATAAGGCGCTTTTTCTCACAGCAGTTTAAACGCTCCTGCCTGCCCGACGGACCTAAAGTGGGTTCTGTTACCCTCTCCCCCCGTGGAGACTGGCGTATGCCCTCCGACGCATCGGCAGAAAGCTGGCTTAAGGAGCTTGAAAACTTGAATTAATTATACAGCACTGCAAAAATTAAAAACGGACGGTCAGGGATACCTGTTCCTACAAAAGTCAATTAAGACTCGTAGGGACGGGCGTCCTCGACCGTCCGTTATACTTTATTTAAAAGCTATTTAATTTCAAAACCGCCTACAGGACGAATGTTAAGTACACAGCAAGAACCCTCGCCAAATACCTTTTCAATCATTTGCTTATAGCTGTCAAGCTGTTCTGTGGGTATGTAGCACTGAATTGTGCCTGCAAAGCCGCCCCCGTGAACACGGCAGGCGCCCTTATCGCCCAAGAACTGCTTTGTAAGAGCAAGGGCTAAAGGCAGACCCTGCTCGGCAACATTGGAGTTTGAATACAGGTTTTGCAGATAATCGTAGGAAGACTCGCCCGATTCATTTACAAGCTTTAAGAAGCCTTCAAAATCTCCCGACTTAAGGGCGGCTTTCTGACCCTCAACCCTCTTCTGCTCGTTAAAGAAGTGGAAAGCACGCAAAATCGCACGGTCGCCGCATTCCTTACGAAGGGTTGCGAGGCTTGCGTAAAACTTATCCTCGTCCGCATCCCGCAGGAAGTCTACCCCAAGGGCGTTGCTCATCTTTTTGCACTCTATGGTAATATCCGCATAATCTTGGGTTAAATCGGCGTGGTTTCCGCCGGTATCAACAACGCAGAGGGTGTAGCCAAAGGAGTGAATATCAAGGTTAATCTTTTCGGTAATCGGGCTTGCGGGGTTGTTGAAATCGGCATAGGTAAAGCCTCCTAAGGAGCTTGCCATCTGGTCAAGCAGACCGCAGGGCTTGCCGAAATATTCCCGCTCGGCATACTGTCCTATTTTAGCCACCGTGATTTCGTCCGCCTTGTTATCAAAGAACATACCGTTTATAATTGTGCCCACAAGCACCTCAAACGCCGCAGAAGAGGAAAGCCCCGAGCCCTTTAACACATTTGAAGTGGTGTAAGCATTAAATCCCTTAATGTCGGCACCCAGCTCCTTGAATTTAGCGCACACGCCTCGGATAAGGGAAATTGCTTTTCCGCTTTCGGCGGGGTTAATATCGGTACTGTCAATATCGATAACATCCATATCGTAGCCCTCGGACTTAATACGGATTTTACCGTCATTATTGGGAGCAACAACGGCTATAACATCAAGGTTTACGCCCCCCGCCAAAACACAGCCGTGCTGGTGGTCGGTGTGGTTGCCGCCTATTTCGGTTCTGCCGGGAGCGGAGAAAAGGCGAATTCCGTCCTCTTCCTTATATAGCCCCTTAAAGCTGTCGCAGGCCGCTAAGTAGCGGGCTTGTGCAGACTTAGCATCTCCGTAAAGCATATTAAAGTCGCTGTCAAATCCGCCCTTTTGAATTTTATTTTTAACCTCGGTAAGTGTCATAACTAAACCTCCGTAAATTATTTTGAAATTATTGCCAAGGTATCCCTTGCAATAGCAAGCTCTTCATTGGTGGGGATTACATATACATTTACACGGCTGTCCTCTGTAGAGATTTTAACCTCTTGGCCTCTAAGCTGATTTTTCTCCTCATCAAGCTTAACGCCTACAAATTCCAAGCTCTCACATACTGTTTTGCGAAGACCGGGGTCATTCTCGCCGATACCGCCGGTAAAGGCTATTGCGTCAACGCCGTTCATAGCGGCAATGTAGGAGCCCACGAACTTAAGGATTTCATACCTCTGCATATCAACCGCAAGCTGTGCGCGCTTGTTTCCTGCTTCTGCGGCGGCGGCTATATCACGGTTGTCGTTAGATACGCCCGAAATTCCCAACATTCCCGACTCCTTGTTGCAGATGCGGTTTACATCAGCGGGAGAAAGATTCTCTTTTTCTGCAATATATGTAAGGGCGGAGGGGTCTACGGTTCCCGAGCGGGTGCCCATCATAAAGCCGTCAAGGGGTGTAAAGCCCATTGAAGTATCAACACATACGCCGTCCTTAATGGCGGTAATCGAACAGCCGTTGCCTAAGTGGCAGGTGATAATTTTAATTTGCCTTTTATCCTTACCCTCTAAAACGGCTACTCTGTCGCTTACAAAGCGGTGGGAGGTGCCGTGAGCGCCGTATCTTCTTACGCCGTATTTCTCATAATACTCATAAGGGATAGGATACATATAGGCCTTTGCGGGCATTGTTTGGTGGAAAGAGGTATCAAATACCGCTATCTGGGGAATTTCCTCGCCAAAGGTCTTAATGCAGGCACGGATTGCAAGCACATGAGCGGGATTATGAAGGGGAGCTAAAGCGCCTAACTCCTCGATTTTACTTAATACATCAGGAGTGATAAGGCAGGACTCGGGGAAAATACTGCCGCCCTGAACTATGCGGTGGCCGATTGCCGAAATCTCATCAAAGGAGTCGATAACCTTAGCCTCGCTCTTTGTAAGGGCGTAAACCACCGCCTCAAAGGCCTCGCTGTGGGTAGGCATAGCTGTGTCTGCGGAATAGGTGCGGCCATCCGCTGCCTTGTGGGAGATTGCGCCGCTTACGCCGATGCGCTCGCAAAGACCCTTTGCCAATACCTGCTCGTTTTCCATATCAATAAGCTGATACTTAAGTGACGAGCTGCCTGCATTTACAACAAAAATCTTCATTCTGACTTCCTCCGATAAAAAATTTTTAAAAAAGCAAATTATTTCTTGAAAAGTATTCCTTAACTAATATATAATACTTTATATAAGGCGGTTTTTCAAGTATTTTTTGAAAAGATGTGAGATTTTGTCTGTAACAGGTATTATTGCCGAGTTTAATCCCCTGCACACAGGGCACGAATTGCTCTTAAAAAAGGCGAAGGAGCAGGGAACGGCGGTTGCGGTTATAAGCGGGAATTTTGTTCAGCGGGGCGACCTTGCAATAACCGAAAAACGCATAAGAGCAAGGGCGGCTTTGCTTAGCGGGGCTGACTTAGTTTTGGAAATGCCCGTCCCCTACTCTATGTCCACCGCACAGAATTTTGCCTTGGGCGGAGTAACGGCACTTAAGGCCGTAGGCTGTGACACCCTGCTTTTCGGCAGCGAAAGCGGAGATATAGCAGAGCTTAAAGCCGCCTGCGGTATTCTTAAAACAAAGGAATATTCGCAAAGGCTCAACGCTTATCTTAATACGGGAATAACCTTTGCCGCAGCGAGGGAAAAAGCCGCCTGTGATTTAGGGCTTAAGGAAGGTATACTCTCGGGCGCTAACAATAACTTGGCTATAGAGTATATAACGGCGGCGGAGAATATCGGTGCTGATTTTCGGTTTCAAACCCTTAAAAGGCAGGGGGCTTCCCACGATTCGGCGGAAGCTTCGGGCGGCTATGCCTCTGCCTCTCTTTTGCGGGAGCGGATTTTGGCGGGAGACAGGGAATTTTGCAAGGACTATATTCCCGAAAAGGTTTTCCCCCTTTTTACGCCAGAAAATACCGCCGATATAAGAAGAATTGAAAATGCGGTATTAGCAGTACTCAGAACCCGCACACCCTACGAGCTTAAAAATCTCCCGGATATAAGCGAGGGGCTTGAAAACAAGCTTTTTTCCGAAATTAAGGTTGCAATAAGCCTTGAAGATTTGTATAATAGGATTAAGGCTAAGCGCTACACCCTTGCAAGAATAAGGCGGCTTGTGCTTTCTGCCTTTATCGGGCTTGACGGTACCTTTTTTATGAAACCGCCCCCATATGTCAGGGTTTTGGGCTTTAACGAACGGGGAATGGCTTTGCTTAAAGAGAGGGCAAGCAGTTCCGATATTCCTGTTGTGACACGGGTTTCGGAAATAAAAAGCCTTACTGCGCCTGCTTTAAAGCTTTTCGAGGCCGAGTCAATGGCTACGGATTTATTTTCTCTTGCCCTGCCAAAGCCCGCCCCCTGCGGTCTTGAATACACAGCAAAAATTATTAAAACGGAGTGAACAAAATGGTAAGTACAAAAACAATCGATTCCTTTAAGGACTACGGAAGGTGCCTTTGCATTTCAAACGGCGTGATTGAGGCTTATGTCACCATAGATATAGGGCCCAGAATAATCCGCTTCGGCTTTGTTGACGGGCAGAATATTATGTGCAGTAACAGAAAGGCTTTCCCCCCTAAGAGTGACAAAGCCTTTACCGATTATTACGGCGAGGGCAAGCGCTGGGAAAACCTCGGCGGTCACAGAATTTGGGTGTCCCCCGAGTCCTACCCCGAAACCTACGCCCCCGACCTTGACCCCGTTAATTACGAGCTTACCGAATACGGCGCAGTATTCACCCCCATTCCCGAAAAGGAAAACGGTGTTGCTAAAGCTCTCGAAATTAAAATGGACCCCGATGACGCTAATATGCAGGTTACAATGAAGGTTAAAAATATTTCGGATAAGGATAAGACCTTCGCTGTTTGGGGTCTTTCGGTTTCCGAAAAGGGCGGCACCCTTGTTATTCCTATGAACACCAACGATACGGGGCTGCTTGCTAACCGAATAATTTCGGTTTGGCCCTACACCGATATGAGCAACGACCGCATTTACTGGGGCAACCGCTATGTAACGGTCCGTCAGGACGAAAAGTACGATAAGCCCATAAAGCTCGGCTTTGACCTTAACTGCGGAACGGTTTATTTCTGCTTAAATGAGGATATTTTCCGCAAGAGCTTTGACACTAATCACCCCCTCGGCACATATCCCGACGGCGGCTGTTCCTTTGAAACCTACACAAACGAAAATATGATTGAGGTTGAGTCCCTAAGCGAGCTTAAGACCGTAAAATCGGGCGAGGTTTCCTGCCTTACCGAGAGCTGGTCGCTTTACAAAAAGCCCTGCGAGGTTGACTTTAAAAACGACCAATCTATTGACAGTATGCTGGAAAAAATCTAAAAATTATATATGTAGGGCGGGGGCTTGCTCCCGCCGTTTGATATTAAAATTAACAACCCGTTAAAAAAAGTGACATCTTTTTATGGTAAAATACGAAAATAATAAATAGAAAGAAAAGAGGGACGAAATGAGCGTAAAGACCACCAACGATTACAATGCCATTACACCTGAAATTTTAAAATATGCCGACCTGTGCACAGGCAACTGCCAAATTGAGCCTCAGCTTTACATTGAGCACAAGGTAAACCGAGGGCTTCGTGACCTTAACGGCAAGGGCGTGCTTACAGGCCTTACCGAAATATCGGAAATAGTTTCCAAAAGGACGGTTGACGGTGAAGAAGTGCCCTGCCCGGGTAAGCTTTATTACAGGGGCTATGATGTGGAAAGGCTGGTTGACGGCTTTATAAGGGATAACCGCTTCGGCTTTGAGGAGATTACCTATTTACTGCTCTTCGGCGAGCTCCCCACCTCACGCCAGCTGGCGGAGTTTAACGGCGTTCTTGCGTCCTACAGGACACTTCCCGGCTCATTTGTAAGGGATATTATTATGAAAGCCCCCTCCTCGGATATGATGAACTCCTTAGCCAGAAGTGTTTTAACCCTATATTCTTATGACGACAAGGCGGACTGCACCGATATTCCCAATGTGCTCCGCCAGTGCCTACAGCTTACAGCAAACTTTCCGTCCCTTTCGGTTTACGGCTATCATTCCTATAATTACTATATTAAGGGGAGCGACAGCTTCTTTATTCACGAGCCCCGCCCCGAGCTTTCCACAGCGGAAAACATCCTTTATATGCTAAGGCTTGACGGCAAGTACACCCCCCTTGAGGCGAGGGTACTTGATACCGCCCTTGTGCTTCACGCAGAGCACGGCGGCGGCAACAACTCCACCTTTACAACCCATGTTGTTTCCTCCTCGGGAACCGATACCTACTCGGCAATTTCGGCGGCATTAGGCTCCCTTAAGGGTCCTAAGCACGGCGGCGCCAACATAAAGGTATGCGCTATGTTTAACGATATTAAGGAGAATGTTAAGGACTGGTCGGACGAGGAAGAGGTTGCTGCCTATCTTAAAAAGATTCTCCACAAGGAAACCTTTGATAAGGCAGGGCTTATCTACGGCATAGGCCATGCGGTGTATTCGGTTTCCGACCCAAGGGCTACTGTGCTTAAAGGCTTTGTTAAGAGCCTTTCGGAAGAAAAGGGGCTCGAAAAGGAATACGGGCTTTACAATCTGGTTGAAACCTTGGCTCCCCAAATTATCGCAAGCGAGCGCAAGATGTATAAGGGTGTCAGCATAAATGTTGATTTCTACAGCGGCTTTGTTTACGATATGTTAGGACTGCCCCACGAGCTGTACACACCCCTTTTCGCAATCGCACGCATAGCGGGCTGGAGCGCCCACCGCATTGAGGAGCTTTTAAATGCGGGCAAGATAATCCGCCCCGCATATATGAATGTTCATCCACGGCGTGACTATGTTAAAATCGGTAACAGATAAAATCAACCCGCCTGTCTCGGAAACCGAGACAGGCGGGTTTTTATATTTAATTCTGCATTCTAATCTGCTGACCCGTAATAAGCGGGTAACGGGCAAGGCAAGTGCTGTCAAGCTGTTCTTTATGCATATCCACCGCCGTAATTTGGTGATTTTCGTAGGTGGTGTAGTAATATATTCCCTTGTCCGCATTACAGCAGGAGGTGTAAAGGGTTATTTCGTATTCCCCTTTTGCCACCTCGCAACAGCCCCTCTGCTGGTCTACCGAACCTAAAATGTGGAAAAACTGGCTTATGCTTTCGCTTTCCGTATCCCCCGAAACCGAATTCATTTTGGTAAAGGCAACCCTTACAAAGCGTGACTGTGAGGAAAGATCACCCGGCAGTCCCAAAGCCCCCATTCCTCGGCTGTAGGTTTCAAGGGAAAGCTTATCCGAAAATGTGTTTTCGGGCTGTCTCGGCGAAAGGTGCATATAATCGTTAAGCCTGAACATTTGCTCATCAAAGGGCGGGTTGTTGGTAAGAACACCTACGGGGTTATCGTAAATTTTAAGTCCCTCTTTTACAGATTCTACGGTTATGGTTTCGTTTTTGTCGGCAATAATCCAATGAAGCTGGGCAACGGGTAGTTTATCGCTGAAAGGGGTGTTGGTAATATTAATTTTTCCGAGAAGCTCCTTTGCCTCGTTTACTGTAGCGCATCGGCTTAAAATGTGGGGTATAAACTCAAACTGCGCCACATTATCCCTGCCCGTAATTACATCACGGTAATAGGCGTTGCCCACAAAATTAAGCCCCGCCATACAAAGCCCTTTCTCGTTTACCGCATCATAAAAAAGCGGAAAATCACCCACAATATGCGCCATACCGATTATTGCGTAATGCTTAGAAAGGTTTCCCAAAAAGCGGAAATCAATCGGGTAATTGCGGGGCATAACGGCTATCTCGTCCCCGTAGGAAAACTCGTAATCAAGGGTTCTTCCGAAATAAAAATCCTTTGTTTTATAGGTTGCGGCTGTGCACATAAACTTACCTCCAAGCAATGTTATTATTAACCGATTTTAAAATATTATAGCATAAGGGTAGGGTTAAAGCAAATTATTCTCACTTTTTCACTATTCACTATTACTTCTTACTTCCCAAAAATCCCGGCACAAGCTTTGTTTGAGGTAAGAGTGAAGAGTGAAGAAGTAAAAAGTAAAAATCCCTCAGACTATCGTCTAAGGGATTTTTGGAGCGGATAATGGGAGTCGAACCCACCTATTCAGCTTGGGAAGCTAATGTTCTACCGATAAACTATATCCGCATCTATCTATTACATTATACCACATTTTTTTCTTTTTGCAAGTATTAATCGAAGTTGACACCAAAGAATAATTGTGATATCCTAAAAAAGGTATATTAAGGCTTAAAGGAGACAGTAAGTATGGATAATATTAAAGCTTTTGAAGCACTGGGAATGACCCCCAAGGACGGCAAGCTTACCCCCGAGCAGATTGCAAAGGTTAAGAGCCTCGGCTGTCTTAGGGACAAGCGTTTTGAGGATATTTTCAATGTCCGGGTAATTACGGGCAACGGCAAAATCACTGCGGCGGAGCATAAGATAATAGCTGAAGCCGCCGAGCTTTTCGGCTCTTCGGAAATCACCCTTACCACCAGAATGACATTGGAAATTCAGGGTGTCCCCTACGATAAAATCCCTGCCCTTATTATGTACTTAAAGGAAAGGGATCTTACCACAGGCGGTACGGGCGCTAAAGTACGCCCCGTTGTTTCCTGCAAGGGTACAACTTGCCAGTTCGGACTTATTGACACATTTTCTTTAAGCCAAAAAATTCACGAAAGATTTTTTGTGGGATGCGGCGATGTGGCACTTCCCCACAAGTTTAAAATTGCGGTGGGCGGATGTCCCAACAACTGCGTAAAGCCCGACCTTAACGATTTCGGTGTAATCGGTCAGCGCATTTTTACCCCCGATAAAGAAAAGTGCCGCGGCTGTAAAAAATGCGTTGTGGAAGCGGGCTGCCCCATGAAGGCACCTTCCCTTGTGGACGGAAAGGTTCACATTGACCCCGAAATCTGCAATCATTGCGGACGCTGTCATAAAAAATGTCCCTTCGGCGCTTTCAATGAGGCAAGCGAGGGCTACAAGGTATGTATAGGCGGCCGTTGGGGTAAGAAAACCGCTATGGGCAAGCCCCTTTCGAAAATTTTCACCTCCGAAGAAGAGGTGCTTGATGTGCTTGAGAAGACCATTCTCCTCTTCCGTGATGAGGGAATTAAGGGCGAGCGCTTTGCTGATACAGTAAACAGATTAGGATTTGATTATGTTGAGAAGAAGCTTATCGGCGAATAAAATTCTCTGCCTTTTTACGGCAGTAACCCTTTTAGCCTCGCTACTCGGCGGATGTTCCCAAAGTAACGAAAGCTCCGAAATCAGCGATACCGTCACCTTTACCGACGCTTTGGACAGAACCGTCACCGTAAATAAAAACCCCGAGCGGACAGCCGCTTTGCTCGGCAGCTTTGCGGACACTTGGATTTTATCAGGCGGTGAAATCTGCGCCGCCCCGGAGGATGCGTGGGACGATTACGGCCTTACACTTGAAAACGCCGTAAATTTGGGCGGCGCACACTCTCCGAGCCTTGAGTCTCTGCTTTCTGCCGACCCCGATTTTGTAATTGCCAGCGCCTCTACCAAAGCAGATGTAGAAATGAAAGAAACCCTCGAAAATGCGGGAATTACGGTGGCATATTTCGATGTTGATAACTTTAACGATTACCTTGCTATGCTTAAAATCTGTACCGATATAACCGGCAGAAATGATTTATATGAGCAAAACGGCGAAAAGGTAAAGGAAGAGATTGAAAAAATTAAGAAAGACTTTTCCTCAGCTAATCTGACAGAGGAAAAGCGCACCGTATTGCTCCTCAGAACCTCGGCAAGCCTGCTTAAGGCAAAGGGCAGTGAGGGTACGGTGCTGGGCGAAATGCTTAATGACTTGAATTTAATTAATATTGCGGACGGCGACGAAACCCTGCTTGAAAATTTAAGCGTGGAAAGCGTTATAAGGCAAGAGCCTTACCGCATATTTGCCGTATCTATGGGTGACGAGGACGCCGCCAAAAAGAACCTATCAAAAACTATGGAGGAAAACCCTGCGTGGGGCAAGCTTGATGCGGTGGCGCAAAACCGACTGCACATTATGGATAAAAAGCTGTTTAACCTTAAGCCCAACGCAAACTGGGCAAAGGCTTATGAACAGCTCGTCGAAATCCTGCTTAGCTAACAAAAGAATAAAAATACTTTACACCGTGGGTTTTCTGCTTTTGGTAGTTTCTGCCCTTTTGGGAATAACCTTAGGCACAACCTCCCTTAGCATTTCCGAAATTGTTGAATCCTTTAAGAACGGGTTTTCCACAGCCGGCGGTAAAATATTTCTGTATGTAAGACTTCCGAGAACCGCCGCCTCGCTTATCTGCGGGTCGGCGCTTGCCGTATCGGGAGCGGTAATTCAAGGCGTGATTGCAAACCGCCTTGCGTCACCGAGCATTATAGGTGTAAACTCGGGGGCGGGGCTTGCGGTGACCCTTTGCACTGCTTTGGGAATTTACGGCGGTCTTCGGCTTTCTCTTTTTGCCTTTTTAGGGGCTTTTACCGCAGTAATGGCGGTGAGTCTTTTAGCCCGCCGAATAGGTGCGTCACGGGGCACATTGATACTTTTGGGGGTTGCGGTAAACAGCTTTTTAAACGCATTGTCCGACTCGGTTGTGACCTTTATACCCGAGGTAGGGGTAATGAGCAACGATTTTAAGGTGGGTGAGTTTTCCTCTGTGACCTACTCTCGGCTTCTGCCCGCCACAGTGCTTATCTCCCTTTCGATTATAATTCTGTTTACCCTTACAAACGAGCTTGATGTGCTGACCTTAGGGGAGGATAACGCAAGGTCGCTTGGTATGAACACTTCCCTTATGCGAACCCTGTTTTTAATGCTTGCCGCCGTTTTGGCGGGCTGTGCGGTATCCCTTGCGGGACTGCTTTCCTTTGTGGGGCTTATTGTCCCCCACGCAGTAAGACGGGTTGCAGGCAGTAAGGCTTCCCGCCTTTTGCCCCTTTCCGCAATATTCGGCGGGGCGTTCGTCTGCCTGTGCGACACAGGGGCACGAACCCTCTTTTCGCCCTACGAAATACCCGTGGGCATCATTATGGCATTTTTAGGAGCTCCTTTCTTTGTGTTTATTCTAATCAAAGGCAAAGGGGGTCATACCCTTGCTTGAGCTCAAAAATATATGCGCCGGTTACGGAAAAAGGCAGATTTTAAAGGATGTTTCCATTTTCTTTGATAAATCGGAATTGGTTACGGTTATAGGGCCTAACGGTTCGGGCAAGAGTACTATGCTTAAAGCGGCTATGGGCATTATTCCCCTTATTTCGGGGGAGGTTTGTATTGACGGGGAAAACACAAACAATTTTTCCCGGCAGCAGACGGCTCAAAAAATCGCCTACCTTTCTCAGGGTAAAAATGTACCCGATATGACCGTAAGCCAATTATGCTTACACGGCAGATTCCCCCATTTAAGCTATCCGAGACGGTACACCGAAAAGGATAAAAGCATTGTGTCAAGTGCGCTTAAACAGCTGGGTATTTCAGCGCTTGCAAACAGACCCCTCTCCTCTCTTTCGGGGGGTATGCGGCAAAACGCCTATATCGCTTTGTCTTTAGCACAGGATACCGACTATATTCTGCTTGACGAGCCCACCTCTTACCTTGATATTTCCCATCAGTTAGAGCTTATGAAGACGGTTAAAACCCTCGCCAAGCAGGGCAAAGGGGTTGTTGCGGTGCTTCACGACCTGCCCTTAGCCTTTGCTTTTTCGGACAGGATAGCCGTAATGAAGGACGGCGAAATAATCGCTACAGGCCCACCAAAGGAAATATACAGACAGCCCCTAATCCGTGAGGTTTTCGGGGTTGAGCTTGACTATCTGGAGCAAGAGAAAAGCTATCGGTATAAATACAAACTTTAATTACAATCCCTCCGCCTCGTTCCTCGGCACCTCCCGTGAGGTTTGGGAGGCTTAATTGTCAACCTATAAATAAATGTAGGTTGACAATTACTTTTTAAGGGTGTATAATTTACAAAAATACTCTTAAGGGGAAAAGGAAATGAAAGAATCAGCAAAAAGCAATACTTTAAGCCTTGTAACAGCGGCGTTATTTACAGCGCTTATAGTTGTCTGCTCTCAAATAGCAATACCTATGCCAACCCAGGTCTCACTTACCCTGCAAACCTTTGGGGTGGCCCTTTGCGGATATGTTTTAGGGGTTAAATGGGGCCTTGCCTCGATAATAACATATGTGCTGTTAGGCACGGTGGGGGTTCCCGTCTTTTCGGGCTTCAGGGGCGGTGTGCAGGTGCTGTTCGGGGCAAGCGGCGGCTTTATTTTCGGGTTTATATTTTTTGTACTGCTCTGCGGAATTTCGCTTCTTGTAAAGAACAAGGGGTTGAAGGTCCTTTTAGGCTTAGGCGGTCTTGTGATATGCCATATCATCGGCATTATACAGTTTGCTATTGTTTATAAAACCGATATAATTTCCTCGTTCCTTATGGTCTCCGCTCCCTATCTTATAAAGGACATAATTTCGGTAGCCCTGGCGTTTTTCCTCTCCTTATATATAAGAAAGCTGCTTTCAAAAATACATTATTCATAATTTATTAACACAAAAGGTACGCAAAGGCTATATACTATATGTCAGTTAAAGTCAAACTTTCAAAATAAGGTGATCGAATGCGTACAAAACAGTTTAAATCAGAATCAAAAAAGCTTATGGATATGATGATTAACTCCATCTATACCCATAAGGAAATTTTCCTGCGGGAGCTTATCTCAAATGCCAGCGATGCGCTGGATAAGCTCTATTTCCGCTCCCTTACCGATAACTCGGTAGGTATTGCGCCAAACGATTTTGAAATCCGTCTCGAAATTGATAAGGACGCAAGGACATTAAAGGTTATAGACAACGGCTGCGGTATGACTGAAGAGGAGCTTGACAAAAACCTTGGAACAATCGCAAAATCAGGTTCCTTTGATTTTAAGCAGGAAAACGAAAAAAAGGATAATGTTGATATTATCGGTCAGTTCGGCGTGGGCTTTTACTCCGCCTTTATGGTAAGCGATAAGGTGACGGTTGAAAGCAAGGCCTTCGGCTCGGAGGAGGCCTTCCGCTGGAGCTCAAAGGGTACCGAGGGGTATGTGGTAGAGCCCTGCGACAAGGAAAATGTCGGCACAACAATTACGCTTCAAATAAAGGAAAACACCGAGGACGAAAATTACGACGAGTACCTCGACCAGTACAGAATAAGCGCCCTTATAAAGAAGTATTCCGACTATATCCGCCACCCGATCAGAATGGAGTTCACCACAAAGGAGCCGGTAGAGACCGATGATAAGGATAAGGCGCCCGAGTACAGAGATGTAACCGAGCTTCGCACCCTTAACAGTATGATTCCTATCTGGAAAAAGGCCAAGAACGAGATAAAGCCCGAGGACTACAACAATTTCTATAAGGATAAATTTTACGATTACGAGGACCCTGTAAGGGTTATCCACACAAAAACCGAGGGTCAGGCAACCTATTCAGCCCTATTGTTTATCCCAAAGCACCCGCCCTTTGACTATTATACAAAGGAATTTGAAAAGGGGCTTCAGCTCTACTCAAAAGGCGTGCTTATTATGGATAAGTGCGCAGACCTATTGCCCGATTACTTCAGCTTCGTAAAGGGTCTTGTTGACAGCGAGGATTTGTCCCTTAACATTTCCCGTGAGACCCTACAGCATGACGGTCAGCTAAAGCTTATCGCAAAGACGGTTGAGAAGAAAATCAAGTCCGAGCTTGAAAAAATGCTCAAGGACGAGCGGGAAGCCTACGAGGAGTTCTTTAAAGCCTTTGGCATACAGCTTAAATTCGGTATTTACAACGATTACGGTATGCACAAGGACACCCTTAAGGATTTGCTCCTCTTCCGCTCCTCAAATGAGAAGAAATATGTCACCCTTAAAGAGTACACCGAGCGTATGAAAGAGGGACAGGACACAATTTACTACGCCTGCGGCGAGACCGACGAGAAGATTGAGATGCTCCCCCAGACCGACGCTGTAAAGGACAAGGGCTACGAAATTCTCTACCTCACCGAAAATGTGGACGAGTTTGCCCTTAAGATGCTCGGCGAGTATGACGGCAAGAAATTTATGAATATCTGCGACGATAATTTGAACCTCGACAGCGAAGAGGAGAAAAAAGCTCTCGAAGAGGAAAACACCGCCGCTAAGGATATGTTTGACAAAATGAAAGAGAGCATCGGCGACAGCATAAACGCCGTAAGGTTTACTAACAAGCTTAAAAAGCACCCCGTATGCCTTACAAGCGAGGGCGGAATTTCCCTTGAAATGGAAAAAGTGCTAAATTCAATGCCAGGTGCCGAGCAGAACAAGGTGCAGGCAAAGCTGGTGCTTGAGATTAACGCAGACCACCCCATTGCCGAAAAGCTTAAAACCCTTTATAATGAGGATAAGGAAATGTTAGGCAAATATGCCAAGCTTCTCTACGGCGAGGCCTGCTTAATAGGCGGCAAGAGCGTTCCCGACCCCGCAGAGCACAGCGCACTTGTCTGCGAGCTTATGACAAAATAAAATATTTTAATACCGTATTTACTGAGGTTGTCGCGTTAAGGGCATTTTGCACAAAAAGCCTCCCTTGCCTAAAGGGAGGGGGACCGCCGAACGGCGGTGGAGGGATATAATACAATTTGCAGTACATCTAATATCCCCCAGTCACCTATTGGTGACAGCCCCCTTTAGGCAAGGGGGCCTTTGATTTGTGCAATTTTACCTTAATGCGACAACCCCAGTTTTTTTGCATAAAAAAGTCCGCCGACAAAATTTAAGTTGTTTTTTAAAAAAAATGTGGTATAATTATTGGTGCGTTGAAAGGAATGCTGATATATGTTTTTCAAAAAAGTATTAAATAGTGTTCTTGGCTTCTTCAGAACAAAAGCACCTGAATTTATAAAGACTAATTTCGAGGTTACATCAACCAAGCGTTCAAAAATCGTAGGCTCGGTTGTTTGTTTTGTTACACTTATTGCTGTTATACTTGATGTAGGGGCATACACCTCTCAGGAATTTGCCGCAAAATGGCTTTTGCTGGCTTTCACCCTGCTTTGCCCCTTTATTTTAGGGATTACCTGCGCATATTCAGTCCGTATAAAAAACGAACTGTTTAATGAAATATGGCATTTCGCCTTTATGCTGCTTATGCCCTTTGTAACAATTACCATGACCGAGTGCCTTAACAATGTCTTTATATACGATATGACATACTTAGGCTTTTTCGGCAATTATCTTCTTGTTGTTATTCTTTTTTTCCTCTTTTTCGCACTTACGGGAAGCTTCCGGGTATCGTATATTACCGTAAACACGGTTTTGTTCGGGCTTGGGGTGGCTCACAGCTATATTATGGATTTTCGCGGCACCCCCTTCCTGCCTATGGACTTTTTGAGCATAAAAACTGCGGCGGGGGTTGCAAATACCTATAATTATACCCCTACCTATAAGGTAATGACTGCGGCCCTTATCTTTATTTTCATAATTATAATAAGCATAAAGACCAAAACGCCCAAATTTAATATGCTTACAAAAATTATTTCCCGTGCATTTACGGGCACCTTTGCGTCGGTACTGCTTATACTTTTCTATTTTACTAGCCTTTTTGCCGATATGGGCGTAAAGCCCGACTTTTGGAATCAAACGAGGGGCTATCACAACTACGGCTTTGCATTCAACTTTTTTGCCAATACCAAGTATTTGTATATGTCCGAGCCCAACAACTACAACCCCGACGAGCTTAAAAACTATGTAAACAGCGTTGTGGATAACTCATCTGACAATACCGATAATACTGATGACGATTACGATAAGCCGAACATTATATGTATAATGAATGAGTCCCTTGCCGACCTTAGCGTGCTCGGCAATCTCACCACAAACGAGGATTATATGCCCTTTATGCGAAGCCTTACCGAAAACACGGTTAAGGGCAATCTTTATGTCCCGGTAATCGGTGCGGGTACATCTAATACCGAATTTGAGTTTTTAACAGGCCATACCACCGCATTCTTGCCCTCGGGCAGTAATGCTTATATGCTTTATATTAAAAATCCGATTGCATCACTTGTTTCCACCCTTGAAGCGCAGAACTATTCTTCATACGCACTGCACCCCTACTATGCGGCGGGCTGGAACCGCACCGCTGTTTATAATTATTTAGGCTTTAACAGGTTTACAAGCCTCGAGAACATTATGGATGTTTCCCTTATGAGGGAGTACCAGGAAAAGGGCAGCGACCCGAATTATCTGCAAGCCTTGGTTGAGCAGTACTATCCGGGCAGGAATATGCTTTTGCGCCAGTATATAAGCGATTCCTACGATTATAAGCTGCTCATTGAGGATTACGAAAACCGAGATAAATCTCAGCCCTATTTCGCCTTTAATGTTACAATGCAAAATCACGGCGGATATACCACAAGCTGTGTCAACTTTGAGGAATCGATTTATGCAACCTCGGTTTCAAAGAACTACAACAAGGCTAATAAGTACCTTTCGCTTGTAAAGGCCAGTGACAATGCCTTTAAGGAGCTAATTGAATACTTTGAACAGGTTAAAGAGCCCACAATAATTTGTATGTTCGGCGACCACCAGCCCTCGGTGGAGACGGATTTTATAGCAGAGGTTATGGGTGTTGACAGCCTTTCAAGCCTTACTCCCGAGCAGGAGCAGTCCCGCCATATTACACCCTTTATAATATGGGCTAACTACGATATCGAGGAACGGCAGATTGACAAACTCAGCTCAAACTATCTTTCGGCGCTTGTTTTAGAGACTGCAGGCATAAAGCTTACAGAATATAATAAATACCTCTTAAAGCTTTCGGAAACTCTGCCTGTAATCGATACGGTGGGATATATCGATAACGAGGACAATTACTACAAGTGGAGCGACGTCTCCCCCTACAGCGCCCTGCTTGACGAGTACGAGAAGGTTCAGTACAATAACATCTTTGACAGAAAGAACCTTAATTCCGAAATATTCTATATAAACGGCTATGTTCCCGAGGAAACCGCTTCGGAGGACAGCACCGTAACAGAAGAGGGTGCCTGATGCTAAACACCACACTTTGCCACATTGAGCGGGACGGAAAGTACCTTATGCTCCACCGTGTGAAAAAGGAAAACGACCTTAATCATGATAAGTGGGTGGGAATAGGCGGAAAATTTGAAGATAAGGAAAGTCCCGAGGAATGTAATCTCAGAGAGGTCAGAGAGGAAACGGGGCTTACCCTTAATTCTTACAGATATTGCGGTATTGTCACCTTTGTTTCGGATAAATGGGAAACCGAGTATATGCACATTTTCCATTCCGAGGATTTTTCGGGTACGGTTTGCGACTGTGACGAGGGAAATCTCGAATGGGTTGAAAAGCAGAAGCTTTACACCCTGCCCATATGGGAGGGCGATAAGATTTTTCTGCGCCTTATTGAACAAAATGCGCCTTTCTTCTCGCTTAAGCTTGAATATGTGGGCGACAAGCTTGTAAACGCAATTTTAAACGGCAAAAGGATTTTAGACGCAACGGACATCAAATAATTACAGGACGGTGGATTATGAATATCTGTCTCTACGGCGCATCGAGCAATGCAATAGCAAAGTCTTACATCAACCCAACCGAGGAGCTGGGCGCTAAAATTGCCGAAAGGGGTCACACCCTTATATACGGCGGAGGTGCGGCAGGTCTTATGGGTGCGGCGGCAAGAGGTGCATACTCACAGGGCGGTAAAATAATAGGGATTGTGCCCTCATTCCTTAATGTGGACGGCATTTTGTTCGATAACTGCGACGAAATGATTTTCACCGAGACTATGCGTGAGCGCAAGCAATTAATGGAAGAAAAGTCCGACGCTTTTATTGTTACCCCCGGCGGAGTAGGCACATTTGACGAGTTTTTTGAGATTTTAACCCTTAAACAGCTTGGCAGACATTCAAAGCCAATCGCCGTATTTAACATAAACGGTTATTTTGACAGTCTTGTTGAGCAGTTAAAAAATGCGGTGCACAAGCAATTTATGAACCCCGAATCCTTTGAGCTTTGTTTCTTTACAGACAATGCAGATAAACTGATTAATTACCTTGAGTACGCCGTGAAAGAACCCGAGCAGGCGAAAATTTATAAGGACCTTAAATAATTAAAAAATAGCCAATATATTAATTCGGAATGCGGAATTCGGAATGCGGAATTAACGGACGGTCAAGTATGCCCGTCCCTACGCTGTGAAATTTAGTTTTTCTCGTTCTGATGTCTAACATCTAATATCTAAATCAGCCGGCATCCTTGACAGCCCGTTTAGATTTATTTGAAAATCAAATTATCCGCCGTAGGGAACGACCTATGTGTCGTTCCGATAATTCGTAATGCGGGACGATGTGGGCATCGTCCCCTACACAAATTGATTTTACCGTCGTCTAATATCTAAAGTCTAACTTCGTAGGGGAGGGTCTCTGTGCCCTCCCGAGGTTTTTTAGCGAATTAACGGGAGGGCACAGAGACCCTCCCCTACAGTGTGAGTAAATTTACTGCCCGTATCTACCGCCTAATTTCTAATGTCTAAGGTCTAATATCTTAATCCGAATCTCACCGTCTCGTACCTCGGCACCTCCCGTTAGGCTTGGGAGGCTTTAAGAGTACCAAAACAGCCTTCTTCGACAAACTAAAACAGCCACCTGAAAAGGTGGCTGTTCTTTTGGTTTAATTATATGTTATGACACATCAATACCAATGGCTAAAACCGGACATCGTTTGTTTTTCATCGTTATCGTCCGATTCAGAAGCTCCGCCGGAGGCACCGGAAGATGAGCTTGAAACTACACTTGAGCTTGAACCCACACTTGAGCCTGAACTCGAAGTTGAGGTTGATGACGCACCTGATGATGTCGCCGAAGGGATTTGTTCACCGACTGTATCTTTTGAAGCATCAGACGATGAGCTGTTATTCTTATTCGACGGACGAGAAATCACACTTCCTGTATCAAAGTCAATTTCCATTGCATTTTCTTCATTATCCTCTATCGTAACCTCATCCACGCCCTCGGTCATATTTAGTTGAGCATCAGCAGAGTTTGTCTGTGAGCTTGTGGAGTTAGTACCGTCTTTATCCGTCTTCTTACCGCAACCGCAAATCACAACGGATACAAAGCATACAACTAAAACAGATATTAGTATTTTTTTCATTTTGGAGACACCATTCTTCAATGAATTAGTCATTAGTTTCGATATCGCTGGAACCCTCGCTGGTAACATCATCGGCCCAACCTTCTTCAGCTGATGTGGTCACAATATCTTTGGCATTAATCTCTAATATTTCAAGCCAAGGCTTTTCAAATAATTTCATTACAAATTACCTCCTACGGCATGGCATTATATGAAGAAGATTTAATTTCTGTTGAGAAATTATAGCTTCTCTTCACAGTGTCATAATAATATCCTGCTGCTGTATATACTACAGCCTTAGCATCATCTGTACCAGCGATCTGATAGCGAACAGCATACTGCAACTTATCGCACTGTTCACCTCTAGCACTGTCTTTCCACATATAGTTGAACTGAGGAACATATGCAACCTTAATGTAAGAATTCTTATTATTAAACTTAATAGTATGCAATGTATTTGCTTCTGCACTATTCGTAGTTAATATTTCAATAAATCTTCCTAAAATTTTAGCTTCAGTGTCGTAACCTTTTCCCTTGTAATAATCAATTGCTTCTTCAAATGACACATTGCCCGGCGCAATAAATAACGTACCGTAAGTATAATCAGGATTTACATCATTAACATAAGTGCCGAACTGAATGGCAGTCTTTCCGTCTGCGTTTAAATTCTCAAGGCCTTTACTAACACCGAAGGTTGTTACCGCTTCGCCAACAGGCAGCTTGCATTTCAAAACTCCGATATCACCCGAAACATTGCCGTCATTTTTAAATGTGCCGTCTGTGTTCTTGCGTAAATTTGTAGCGCCTATATAAGCACCGCCATAAGGAATGAAGTAATCGTTTTCCGCACTAATGCTTTTGTTTAAGTCGTCCAAACTGCTTGCAGAGGTTTCCTCTCTGCCGATTACAAGATTAGCAGATGCCTGAACAGTATAAACTTTATCCGCCGTATCATCGGCAAAATCGCCTGTAACCTTGATTTCGTATTCGCCGATTGATGCATCAGCAACATCAAAACTCAAATTAAGATTGAGGTTTGCTTTTGAGACTGTATCATCAAAATTGAAAACATCAACCATAGTGATTTTATTTCCGTCATCCTTATAATTATTTTTATCAAGAGTCCAAGTACTGTCAGCATCAGAAACAGTTATTCCGGAGAGCGTCATACCGGAAGCAGGAAGCTCAACCGTGATCTTAGCTCCTTTTACCTCGCTGAAATCAGACGCCTTTAATGTAAGTGTTGCGGTTGCACGCCCGTTGTTTAATGTAAGCGGAGAAGATTCATTGCCCTGCAATGTAAGACCGGGGTTAGTTGTAAATGCCGACGCGGTCAACGCACAGCTAAACGCCGTGGCTGTAGCCAAGACAGCTGCCAAAAACTTTGTTCTTATTTTCATAACCAATCCTCCTGAATAAAATATGAATTAATAAAGAATTGTCTCACCGAGACATGAAAACCGCAGGAAGACATGGACAGTCCTCCAAATTTACTATAAGTATAACACTCTTCCCACAAATTTGCAAGTGAATTATTGACAAAATATGTTGTATTATTTGTAAATTTTTTTTGCGCTTTTTTGTGTAAATACACAAACATCTAAATTATTGCTTTTTTAAGAGGAAATCTGTAAGGGTCACTGCGTAACATTCGTGATATTATTTTTCCTTATATGCTTTGGCTAATGTGCACATCAACCTGATTATAGGGGATTGAAATGCCGTTTTTATCGAATTCCGCCTTAATCTGCTCTAAAAGGTCAAATTTAAGTTGCCAGTAGTTTTCCCTTTGACACCACACCCTAAGGGTGATTTCAACAGCGCTGTCGCCAAAGCCCGTCACCCTTGCAAAGGGCGTTTCAGGCTCGTTAAGCGCCATTTTATGCTTGTTTACGGTATCTAAAATTATTTGCTTTGCCTTTTCGGAATCGTCGTTATAAGCTATCCCAAAAACTATATCGAGCCGTCTTTTTTCCTCGCTTGAATAATCCACAACACGGCTGTTTACCGCCACGGCGTTGGGTATTACAACATGGCGGTTATCAAGGGTTTTAAGGGTGGTGTGCATTAAATCCACCTGCGTAACCGTACCCTCGTCCCCGTTTATCTCGATATAGTCGCCTGTTTCAAACCGTTTGGTAAGCAGAATTATTATTCCGCCCGCAATACTGCCTAAAGAATCCTTAAGCGCCAGCGCAACCGCAACCACCGCACCCGAAAGCGCCGCCAAAAGCCCTGTTGTTGAGATACCCAAAGCGTTAAGCGCCGAGAGTAAAACTATAATATGCAGTGCTATATTTACCGCCTTTAAAAAGAACTTTTCAAGGGAAACATCCATTTTAACCTTTTCAAAGGACTTTGTAAGCAGCTTTAGAATAAATACCACCGCATAATGCCCGACAATCAGTATAAGCGCCGCCTTTAAAAGGGTGAAACCAAAGGTAATAAGTCCCTGTAAAGATATGCTCTTTAAAGCTTCCACTTTTTTCACTCCTTAATATCTCTTTCAATTTGGTTTTTTAGCTCCTCTACAGAGGAAAATTCAACCTCTCCCCTAACAAAGCGGGTAGGTACTGTGGTGATTTCCTTGCCGTACAGGTCGCCCGAAAAGTCTATAATATAGGTCTCGCTTATAATATAATCGGTCTTAAAGGTGGGGCGAATACCTATGTTGGTGATACCCTCATATTCTTTGCCGTCAATCAATATTTTTGATTTATAAACCCCGAATTTAAGGGGGATTAGCACCATTGGATATTTTTGGTTGACGGTAGGGAAGCCTATTGTTCTGCCCCGCCTGTCCCCCGAAATAACCTCGGCGGTAAAGGAAAAGGGGAATGTAAGAAGCCCATTTGCCTTTTCAATTTCGCCGTTTTTTAAATACTGCCTTATCCTTGTGGAGGAAACGGGCTCGCCGCCGTCATAGACCGCACCGTGACAGTTTAATTCTATGCCGTTTTTATTGCAAAAATCACTAAGCATCACGGTATTTCCCGCTGCGTTTTTACCGAAATGATAGTTAAATCCGCAGGAAATAAGATCGGGGGAAAATTTTTCCTTTAAAAACTCCAAAAAAAACTCAGGGGGCATATCCTTAACTTTATTAAAATCAAGGGTGAATATTTCGTCGATTCCCACCTTTTTAAGTGCCTGAGCCTTCTCCCTTTCGGTCATAATTGCGCAGGGCTCACCGCTTAAAACCGCCTTTGGGGGCAAAGGAAAAACAACTGCGATTTTAATGCTATCCTCGGGCAAGCTAAGCACCGCCCTATGTCCCTTATGCAGACCGTCAAAGGTGCCCAGCGCTATTGTTCTTTTCATAAGCCTTCCTCTTTATTTATAATACATTTTATAGCAAGCTGATTTTTTTCAAGGTCAGCAAATCCGACACCTAAAAATTTATCATTCAGTTTAACCCTTACAAGCTCGCCATTTTTTAAAGCCTTGATTTTAAGTCTCTCAAGGTCCAGCTGACCGCCGTTGCAGAACCTGACCGCCTGCTTTTCGGTAACCGAAACCTTACGAAGATAGTCCACAGCCCTTTCCTCGCTTATTATATGCTCGGTTATATTCTCCTCATTAAGGGTATCAAGCCGAACACAGTCCTCAATCGAAAACCCGCCGGTATAGGTACGCCTGAGCTCTGTAAGGCAAGCCCCGCAACCGAGATACTCCCCTATATCACGGGCAAGGGACCTTATATATGTGCCCTTTGAGGCGTGAACATCAATTTCAAAAACATTTTGGTTGTTAAGGGGCGAAATAAGGCTGATAGAAAAAATCTCAATCTCCCTTGCCTCAACCTCGGCAGTTTTACCCTCACGGGCGAGCTTATAAAGCCGTACCCCGTCCTTTTTAATGGCGCTGTACATAGGGGGTCTTTGCATTATTTTGCCCGTAAAAGCTTTAAGCGCAGCTTCAAGCTGTAGGTCGGTAACGCTCACCTTGGTTTCGGAAATAATATTCCCCGTAATATCCTCGGTATCGGTGGCAACCCCTAATTTAACCTTGGCGGTATAGCGCTTGTCCGCCAAAGTAAGTAGACCCGAAAGCGCCGTAGCCCTGCCTAAAAGCACAGGAAGCACGCCTGTCGCCATAGGGTCAAGCGTGCCTGTATGTCCCACTCTTTTTTCATATGCTATACGCTTTATTTTAGCAACCGCACCGAATGAGGTTATATTCTCGGGCTTATCAATAAGTATCAAACCCTGCATAAACTACTCCATATATTCTTTTACAGCGTCCAGCACCTTTTGCTTGACCTCATTGAGAGTGCCCGTAACCGAAGCGCCCGCCGCCGCCTTGTGACCGCCGCCGCCAAGCTTTTTACAGATTTCCGAAGCGTCAAGGGGCGGGTATGTACGCAGAGAGACCTTGAACTCATTATCGCCCGTCTGTTTAAGGGTAACACCTGCCACAACCCCCTCAACACTGCGGGAGATAACCGCTATACCCTCAAGCTCGGTACCGCTGCAACCCGTTTTTTCCTGCATTTCGGCGGTAACAGGCAAAATTATACACCTATCGTTAAAATGAAATTCCGAGGCGTCAAGCACCATTCGCTCAAGCTCCAAAAGCTTTCTCGACTTAGTGTCAAACATAACCCGGTTAATCTCCGGCGCATCGATATTGTATTCATAAAGCTGTGCCGCTATAATATGGGTTTTCGCCGTAACGCTTGAATACTTAAAACAGCCTGTATCGGTTACAATGCCCGTAAAGAGCGCCTTTGCGGTAATATCATTAATATTTACCTTCATAGCGTTCAAAAGCTCGAAAATACATTCCGCAGTGGCCGAAGCGTTGGAATCCAGATATAAATTCTTAGCGTACCTTACATTGGAAATATGATGGTCTATATTAAGGTCAACAATATCCCCGAATTCCTCCTGCAAACTGCCCAAAAGCCGCTTATCCGCCACATCAACTGCGATAACCGTAGCATTTTCACGGGACACATGGTCGGTTTTAGTGGCAAAATACCTGTACTTTTGAGGTATAACATCTGGGCAAAGCACACAGGCCAACTTACCTATCTCGTTAAGCCCGTAATAGAGCGCATAGGCAGAACCCAGAGTATCGCCGTCGGGCGATGCGTGGGTTAAAATAATATAATTGTCGTGCTTTTTTAAAAAGCTTGCAGTCTGCCTTAGGTTCAAATCTTTACAGCCGTCATTAATCTTCTTTTTCATTTTTATTTTCCTCGAAGGATTCAATAATTCTTGAGATATTCGCACTCTGCTCTATGGAATCGTCCGCAACAAAGCGCAGCTCGGGCACCTTTCTAAGGGATAATCTCGCACCTAACTCACGGCGCAGATAACCCGCCGCACCCTTAAGCGCCTTTACCGAGGCTACGGTTTGCTCGTAGCCCTCGATAGCGCTTACATATACGGTGGCATAGGAAAGGTCGCCCGATACATCAACCTTAACAATGCTTAAAAGCTTACTCACCCTTGGGTCCTTTACCCCACGCAGAAGCTCGGACAGGCAGAGCTTTATATCAGATGTAATACGGTTAATTCTATATCCCGCCATTAATCTCTGTACTCCTCCATAATAAAGGCTTCAAAAATGTCGCCTTCCTTAATATCAGCAAACTTTTCAAGACCGATACCGCACTCATAGCCTTGGGCCACTTCCTTAACATCGTCCTTAAAGCGGCGCAGAGAATCGATCTTATCCTCGCAGATAACTATGCCGTCCCGTACAACACGGATTTGGCAGGCACGGGACACCTTGCCGTTAGTGATATAACAGCCCGCAACCGTACCGACATTTGAAATCTTGTAAACATTGCGTACCTCGGCAGTACCCAGCTGATTTTCACGGTACTTGGGAGCAAGCATACCCTTCATAGCCGCCTTAATCTCCTCAATGCAGTCGTAGATTACACGGTACATACGCATATCTACCCCGTCACGCTCGGCGGCGGTCTTAGCAACCCCGTCTGGACGGACATTAAAGCCTACAATAATAGCTCCCGAGGTTTGGGCTAACATTACATCCGACTCGTTTATAGCACCAACGCCGCCGTGGATAACGCTTACCTTAACCTCTTCATTTGAAAGCTTAACAAGACTCTCACGGACGGCCTCAACACTGCCCTGAACATCAGCCTTAACAATTACATTAAGCTCTTTTAGGTCGCCCTCGCTCAACTGGTCAAACAGGTTATCAAGGGTAACCTTCTGCTTAGCGTTAAAGAGCTCTTCCTTAGCCTTTTGCTTTCTCTGCTCAACAAGCTCACGGGCAAGACGCTCATCTGAAACCGCATCAAAAACATCACCCGCATTAGGTGTTTCGGCAAGTCCCGTAATCTCAACCGGTACAGAGGGACCCGCTGTTTTAAGCTCCTTGCCGTTTTCGTTAGCCATAACACGGACTCTGCCCACAGCAGTTCCCGCAACTATAATATCACCCGTATTAAGGGTTCCGTTCTGAACAAGCAGGGAAGCCACAGGGCCTCTGCCCTTATCAAGTCTCGCCTCGATAACAATACCCTTAGCCCGTCTGTCGGGGTTAGCTTTAAGCTCCATCATTTCGGATACAAGCAGTATGCTTTCGAGTAAGTTATCAATACCCTCGTGTGTTCTTGCCGAAACGGGAACGCAGATAACATCGCCGCCCCACTTTTCGGGAACCAGCTCATGCTCGGTAAGCTGTTCAAGCACCCTGTCAGGGTTAGCTTCGGGCTTATCCATCTTATTGATTGCAACAATAATCTGTACTTCCGCCGCCTTAGCGTGGTTAATAGCCTCTATTGTTTGGGGCATAATGCCGTCATCCGCCGCTACAACAAGCACCGCAATATCGGTAGCCATAGCACCCCTCTTACGCATTGAGGTAAATGCCGCATGACCTGGGGTGTCAAGGAAGGTAATGTCCTGACCATTGCAGTTTACTCTGTATGCACCGATGTGCTGTGTAATTCCGCCCGCCTCGGTATCGGTTACGGCGGTGTTACGGATAGCGTCAAGCAGTGAGGTCTTACCGTGGTCAACGTGACCCATAACAACCACAACGGGGCTTCTGGGCTTTAGGTTCTCGGCATTGTCCTCGGTATCGTCCATAATCTGCTCTTCTATCGTTACAACAACCTGCTTTTCAATCTTAGCGCCCATTTCGGTGACAACGATTTCGGCAGTATCGTAATCGATGACCTGATTTACATTCGCCATCATACCAAGCTTTAAGAGCACCTTAATAACCTCGGCGGCAGTCTTTTTAAGGGCGGCGGCCAATTCGCCTACCGTAATTTCCTCGCCCACCGTAACGGTTATGGGGGTTTTCTTTATGCGCTCAAGCTGTAAACGGCGCATTTTGTCCGCCTCGGTCTCCCGCTTTGCGCCCTGAGGACGGCGGTAATCCTGAGACTTCTGCTTGATTTTCTGCTTTCTTGAATAATTGTCCTTCATAGTATTTGCAGGGGCAATTATTTCATACTTCTCGTTGTATTTATCAATATTTACATTTGAGGTTCTTGTGTCTATATGGCGAATTTCAGCAGGGCCGCGCTTCGGCGCTTCACCCGGCTTTTTTTCGCCCTTGCGGGAAACAAAGGGCTGTGGGTCGGAAACGCCCTGCTTCTTTTCAGCCGGCTTTTCTTCCTTTTTAGGCTCCTCTGTCTTTTTGGCCGCAGGCTTTTCTGCCTTTTTCTCTTCCGCCTTTTTCTCGGGCTTTTCTTCCTTTTTCTCAGGCTTCTTAGTCTCTTTAGCAGGCTTTTCTTCCTTCTTTTCAGCTTTTTTGGCGGTTTCTTTCTTTTCCGCCTTGGGCTCAGCTTCGTTTGTTGAGGGTTTAGTTTCCCCCATAGCCGCCGCCTTAAGCTGTTCTAAAATAGCCATCTGCTCGGCAAGCTTTTTATTCTTTTCTTCCTCTCTTGCCTTCTTTGCGGCCTCTCTTGACTCGGCACCCGTGGCAAAATAATCCTTAAAGCTCTTAACCTCGTTTTTATTTAAAAGCTCATAAAAAACCACGCTTATTTCGGTTTCGTCAAGTGCGGCACCGCTCTTCTTTGCCGCTCCCGTCTTTTCGGCGACAATACCTATAATATCCTTAGAGCTAAGGTTAAAATCCTTTGCAAGATCGCTTACCTTATATTTATTCGTCATTAGCATTTCCTCCTCTGGTGTACGCCTTTAAAATAGCGTCGGCAAAACCGCTGTCGTTAATGGTGAGTATTCCGCACCTGCGGCCGACAGCGTCCGACAGGGTCTTTATGTCAAGCCCTTCAAGGGTTAAAAAAACTACAGAGCCTTTATTTGCAAAAAATGCGACTTCCTTTCGGCTTTTTGGGGACACATCACACGCCGCCGTCACAAGCCTTGCTTTCCCGCTTTTTAAGGTTTTTTGGGCGGCGTCCATACCGTAGGACAGCTTACCTGCCTTTGCGGCAAACCCTAAAAGCGCCGTCACCTTACTGTTCTGCATCTAAAAGCATCCTTTCAAGCTCTGCGAAAACCTCCGACGGTATTTCCGTTCCGAAAGCCCTTGACAGCGCACCTATTTTCTGCGCCTTTTTTAAGCACTCGGCGGATTTGCAGATATACGCCCCTCTGCCGTTAAGCTTTCCTGTAAGGTCGAGCTTTATATCGCCCTCGGGGGTCTTTACTATTCGTACAAGCTCATTTTTCGGCTTCATTTCACGGCAGGCGGTGCACATGCGTGCAGGCGTTTTTTTAGCTCCCATTAAAAAGCTCCTCTCTCGGTTAGGCTTTTAAGACTATTCGCCGTAAAATCCGCTTTCGGGGTGAATGTCTATCTTCCAGCCCGTAAGCTTTGCGGCAAGCCTTACATTTTGACCCTTGTTGCCTATTGCCAAGGAAAGCTGTGCCTCGGGTACGCTTGCCTTGCAAACCTTAGGCTCCTCGCTCTCAATCTCAACCGATACAACCTTTGCGGGGGAAAGTGCCTCTGCAACAAATTCCTTGGGGTCGTCGCTGTATCTTACAATATCAATCTTCTCGCCCGCTAATTCTTCAACAATCTTGTTGACTCGAGCGCCCCTCGGGCCTATGCAGGCGCCCACAGCGTCAATTTCCTTATTTTCGGACCATACGGCAATCTTGGTTCTTGAACCCGCCTGACGGGAAACCGACTTAATTTCGATAGTGCCGTCAAAAATCTCGGGCACTTCGGTCTCAAACAGGCGCTTAACAAGGCCCGGATGTGTGCGGGAAAGCATAATCTTAGCTCCCCTCTCGGTCTCCTTAACATCAACCACATATACCTTAATATGGTCGCCCTCACGGAGCTCCTCGTCGGGCACCTGCTCTAATTTCGGCAAGGTGGCCTCGTTATGGCCTATAGTGAGTATAGCGTTGCCGGTTTTGGGGTCAATACGCTCTACCACCGCAGTTACAAGCTCACGGTTATGGCTCTGGAACTCGGCTAAGGTCTGTCCCCTCTCTGCCTCTTTTACTCCCTGACGGAAGTTATTTTTGGAGTTCTGGGCCACAACTCTGCCGAACTTCTTGGGGTCAAGCTTTATGTCCACAAAGCCGTTTTCGATAGCCGCAGGGTCAATCGCCGCCGCATCCTCCTTGGAAATTTCGGAATAGGGGTCTAAAACCTCGTCAACCACGGTTTTGCGTGCGGTAACGGTAAAGACCTCATTCTCGGTATCAATAACACAGGAAACTATATCGTTTCCGCCGTAATCCTTGCGGGCCGCAACAACTATAGCGTCTGCAATTTTCTCGGCTATAAACTCCTTGGGTATTCCTCTTTCCTCTTCCATAAGCTTCAGCGCTTCAAAGAACTCCTTATTGTCATTCTTCGGCTTTGATGCTTTTCTTCTTGTACCTGCCATTTTTCTCAATTCCTCCAAACTTAGGTTTTTATTATTTTATTCAAAATCGCACAGACGGGCTTTGGAAATGTCCTTATATAAAAGCTCATATTCCCCGCCCTCGGTTTCGATTGTAACCGTGTCCGCAGCGGCTTTAAGAACGCCTGTAAGCTCCTTAACACCGTCCAAAGCCTTATAAAGCTTGATTTTTACCCTTTTGCCGACACAAGCCTCAAAGTGGCTTTGCCTTGTAAGCTCCCGCTCTAATCCCGCAGAGCAGACCTCCAAATAATAGGAGACATCAATGGGGTCAGCCTCGTCAATAATCGGGTCGATGGCGTGGGAGACATTGGTGCAATCGTCAATGCTTATCCCCTCGGGCTTGTCGATAAACACCCGAAGATACCAAGACGCACCCTCTTTTAGAAAGCGAACATCCCAGAGGTTTACCCCCTCTGCCTCAACCGTTTCCTTAATAAGACCGTACACCTTTTCGGCGGCATTTGCCATTCATCATTCCTCCGTACGATTCGCAAAACAAAAGTGAGCGGGTCGCCCCACTCACCTTTCTGCTTAATGATATAAGCATTATAACACACTCCGAATAAAAAATCAAGTGTTTTTTAACTCAAACTTAAAAACAATAGAAAAAACCTGTTATAATTTCGGTTATAACACTTGTAATAACGGTAATAAAAAAGAAATAACCGCCAGGTCTGCAAACTAAGCGGTTATTTCTTTAATCATTTAATTTGAGGGCTAAACCGTCTATCGGCTTGCCTTATTTCACTTATATTATACCATATTTTACGGCTTTGTCAAACTTTTTTTGATAAAGCCTAATTTTTGTTTTAATTTTTTTGCACCAAAACATATTTTAATGCATAAACAACCCCCAAAACCGTAGAGGTTTCGGGGGTTTTTGAATACTCTGTAAGATAAGTGATTATCTCTTTGAGAACTGGGGTGCACGGCGTGCGCCTTTGAGACCGTACTTCTTTCTTTCCTTCATACGCGGATCGCGTGTGAGGAAGCCTGCCTTCTTAAGCTCGGTGCGGAGCTCCGCATCAGACTGTAAGAGTGCACGGGAAATACCGTGGCGGATAGCGCCTGCCTGACCGGTAACGCCGCCGCCTGCAACACGGCATACAACATCGAACTTATCAGCTGTGCCTGTGAGGGCTAAAGGCTGACGAACGATGAGCTTTAAGGTTTCAAGGCCGAAATAATCGTCAATATCTCTGTCATTAACGGTGATTTTGCCTGTTCCTGCGTAAAGGCGAACACGGGCGACAGAGCTTTTTCTTCTGCCTGTTCCGTAAAAATAAGGCTTTGCTTCAAACATTGTTTCTGTCTCCCTTCTTAAAATTCAAGCTTCTCGGGCTTCTGAGCTACCTGAGCATACTCAAAACCGCTGTAGATGTGAAGTCTTGTAAGTGCCTTGCGGCCGATGGTGGTATCGGGTACCATTCCCTTAACGGCAAGCTCCATAGCAAGCTCGGGGCGGGTCTTCATAAGGGTAGCGTACTTAACTTCCTTAAGACCGCCGATGTAGCCTGTATGACGGCGATAATACTTCTTCTCAAGCTTCTTACCTGTTAAAACCGCCTTATCAGCATTGATAACGACAACATGGTCGCCGCAATCGACATGGGGAGTAAACTCCGGCTTTAACTTACCGCGGAGTATGTCCGCAACCTTGGTAGCGGTTCTTCCGAGCGGTCTGTCAGCAGCGTCGATTATATACCATTTACGCTGAATTTCAGCAGGTTTTGCCATAAATGTTGACATAATTCAAAACCTCCAAAAATTTTTGTTTATTCTATAGCCCACATATAATACCACAACTAAAACCCTTTGTCAACAACTATTTTTGAAAATTTTAATTTAAAGTTTTAAAGCTCTGTTTTTCTTTAATTTTCTCTTGTTTTCTCCTGTTTGCTCATTTGCGATTTTGACCCTTATAAGCTCGGTTTTCTTTATTTCTCTTTCCCTTTTCGGCGGCTTTAATTTAGGCTTTACGCTATCCTTTTTCGCCCTGTTTTTGCTGACCGTGTTTTATATGGTGAAATCAAAACTCCGCATAAAAGCCTTTCCGATTTTCTGCGGTTCGGCGGCGCTTATACTCTCGGCAGTATTCGGAATTTTCAACGATTCCCTTATTAATACTCTTTTATTTTTCGCAGTCTTCGCTCTGTACGGTGTTTTCGTATCACTTTCCTACACCGACTGCGAAAACAGCCGTCACGGAATAGTGTACTCGGTGCTTAACACGCTTATTGTCGCACCCTTTGCATTTTTAACCGAGCCTTCCCGCTCCTACAGAAAATACTGTGCCGATAATAATAAAAAAGGTCCTAACAAGCAGGTGCTTGTGGGTATTGCTATATCCATTCCGGTGCTGTTGGTGGTAATTCCGCTGTTAATAAGCTCCGACGCAGCCTTTGAAAACCTTATGGTGTCGCTGTTTTCGGGAGCAGGCACCTTGATTGCCAAAATATTACTGGGGGGCGATATTGTAATAACATAACGCAGTTGCTGTAAAGTCATAATTTTCACCGAAATATTTATATTATAAAAGGCTTTTCTTTAGCTGTAAAATCCATTTCTTCCCCCGTTTCGGGGTGGGTGAATTTGAGCTTCGCCGACAGGAGTCCGAGCTTTTTGCAGGTGTCCTTTGCGCCGTACTTGCGGTCGCCTGAAAGGGGCATTTTTCTGCTGGCAAACTGCACCCTTATCTGGTGGGTTCTGCCTGTGTGCAGTACCACCCTTAAAAGCGAGTACTTTTCACCCTTAATTTCCTTGGTTTCAAGTAGCTTATATTCGAGCTCGGCTTTTTTAACCCCTGACCGCTCCCGCTTTACAGCATAGCTTTTGTTTTTCGCCCTGTCGTGAAAAAGCAAATCGAAAAGGGTATCTTCACTTTTTTCGGGAACGCCGTGAACAAGGGCTAAATATTCCTTGTGAAATTTATGCTCCGCTATATCACGGGAAAGGGCCGCCGCCGCTTTTTGGGTTTTGGCATAAACCATAACCCCGCCCGTCTCCTTATCAAGGCGGTGAACGGGGTAAATCTCCCCGCCCGTGTGAGCTTGGAGCAGGGTTATCATACTCTCCCCGCCGTTTTTATCGGCTTGGGAAGAAACACCCCTCGGCTTTATACAAACTATAACCGAGGGGTCCTCATATAAAATTTCCATTATACGATTACGCCCCGCTTGCAGGCTTCCTTACATTTTCCGCAGGCGGTGCATAAGCTTTGGTCTATAACCGCCACATTGTCCACAACCTTAACAGCTCCGCTCTCGCAGGCTTTTTCGCACATTTTACAGGCGATACAGGAAACTCCGCACATCTTAACAACGGGCGCACCCTTTGATTTATTAGAGCAGGCAACCCTGACCTTAGCGGATTTAGGCACAATAGATATAAGGGATTTAGGACAAACCTTGGTGCATTTGCCACACCCTACACAAATATCCCCGCAAACAACGGGTCTGCCGTTTTCTATTGTAATCGCCCCAAAAGGACAGGCATTGGCACAGTCGCCAAAGCCGATACAGCCATATTCGCACTCTATAGGTCCCGCATTTACAAGGGAGGCGGCGGTACAGCTTTGCATACCGTCATAGTTAAACTTTGTCTTTGTTTTTTCGGGGGTGCCGTTACAGGCGATAAAGGCGATTTTAGGCTCGGTTTCAACCTCAACACCTAAAATTTCCGCAAGTGCTGCCGCCGCAGTTGCCCCTCCGGGGGCGCATTTGTTAGGCTCAGCCTCACCCGCCGCCACAGCGGCGGCGTAGCCGTCACAGCCCGAATAACCGCAGGCGCCGCAGTTAGCGCCCGGCAAAGCCGAACGCACCTTTTCCTGCTTTTCGTCCACGGGTACTGCCATAAACTTAGAGGCAAGGGAAAGTCCCACACCCGCAACAAGGCCGATAATTCCAACAATTACAGCAGGTATAATAATTTCCATAGACTTAACCTCCTATTCCCGCAAACCCCAGGAAGGAAAGCGCCACCAGCGCCGCCGCCACAAGGGTAATGGGCAGACCCTTTAAAAATTCGGGAATATCCGCAGTTTCAAGTCTTTCCCGCACGCCCGAGAAAAGGAGCATTGCAAGCATAAAGCCGAGCCCCGCTCCGAGGGCGTTAAAGAGGGACTGAATAAAATTAAGCTCATTTGTGATATTAAGCATTGTAATGCCCAGCACCGCACAGTTCGTGGTGATAAGGGGCAGATAAATTCCAAGGGCATTGTAAACCGGCTTAATATAACGCTTTAACACAATTTCAATAAGCTGAACAATAGCCGCAATTACAAGGATAAATACTATCGTTTCAAGATAGGTGTAATCAGGCGACAAAATATAGTTATAAATAGGCCAGGTGACCGCCGTTGCAACCACCATAACAAGGGTTACCGCAATGCTCATTGAAAAGGCGGTGTTTGTCTTTTTGGAAACCCCCAAGAAAGGACAAATTCCGAGGAATTTCGACAGCACCATATTATTTGTGAGTATCGCCGCCAGTAAAATTGAGGCTATAGATGTGGTACTATTCATTTACTGCCGCCTCCTCTTCACAGTCTATTTTTCCGCAAACGGCTCTTGAAGGACAGCTTTCACAGCCTAAATGCTCCACAGGCTTTTTGCCCGCCCGCTTTGCAAGGGCGTTTGAAGCCGCCACCAGCATACCGAAGACAAAGAAGCCGCCGGGGGGAAGCAGAAATACTATCATTGGGCTTATAAAATTCGCCGTAACGGGCAGGGAGAAAAGTGTTCCCGCACCCAAAAGCTCACGGATAGCCCCCATAAGGGTCAAAACCGCCGTAAAGCCTATGCCCATTCCGAGGCCGTCAAGGACGCTCGAAACAACGGAATTTTTAGAGGCAAACATCTCCGCCCTCGCCAAGATAATGCAGTTTACCACTATAAGGGGCAGATAAATGCCCAGCGCCTTGTCTATCGAGGGCAGGAACGCCTTAACAAGCATCTGCACCACGCTTACAAAGCCCGCAATAATAGTGATGTATGCGGGGATACGCACCTTATCGGGGATTACTTTTCTAAGAAGTGAAATTACAATATTCGAGCAGATAAGCACCATTGTAGCGGCAAGTCCCATTCCTATGCCGTTTATTGCGGCGGTTGTGACCGCAAGGGTCGGGCAGGTACCCAGTACCAATCGCAAAACGGGGTTTTCCTTAATAAGTCCGTTTGTAAAATAGCCCATATACCTATTATTTTTCACCTTGGGTCACCCCCTCGTTGTTTTTTACGCTTTCAAACTGTTTAAGCGCTTTGTTTACCGCCTTGTTTACGGCGGTTGAGGTAATTGTAGCGCCCGTTACGGCATTTACCTCGTTCTTAGCCGAATCAGCCCCGTTTTTAAGTAGGGATATTCCGCTTTTTTTACCCTCATACTGGGTATAAAAGCTTTCCTTAGCGGCGTTTTGGCCAAGTCCGGGGGTTTCATTAGAAACATCTAATATAGCTACCGATTTTACCGTGCCGTCGGTATTCACCGCCGTCATAACCGAAACATCGCCGCCGTAGCCCTTTTCGGCAGTTTTAAAGATGTAGCCGATTATTTCACCGTCTTTAAGGGCGAAATAATATGTAAATTCGTTTTCGCCGTCCTTAAATTCTTGCTTAGTGAATTTATCCGCCTTAATAAGGCTTGCCATAGTCTCACTGCTGTTTTTTGCGTCAAGCTCTGCGATTTTGTCCTTAGTTATCTTATTTGTAAGGGAAAGGGCAAGGGGAATTATAATACAAATCGCAAGCAGTACCGCAACAGGCTTTATAATATCGTTTTTGTTAGCCTTTATAATTTCTATTATTTTAGCCATTCTGCACTTCCTCCTTTTTGGGTTTAATAAAACCGAAGGGCTTAGAAAGTGTCAAACGGTTAATATGGGGAACAAGAATATTCATAAGCAGTATTGAATAGGAAACACCCTCAGGCAGAGCGCCGAATTTTCTTATGACAAAGGTTATAATTCCGCAACCCACCCCGAAGATTACCTTACCGAGCTTAGTAGTGGGGCTTGTGGTGTAGTCTGTCGCCATAAAGATTGCACCAAGCATAAGTCCGCCACCGTATACCCAAACCGAAACATTCTCCCCTGAGATAAGGGCAAGAAGCGCCACGGTGCCGATAAAGCAAACGGGTATAACGGGGGAAATAACATTCCTTATAAGCAGATAAACTCCGCCCACCAAGAGCAAAAACGCCGAGGTCTCGCCTATAGAGCCGGGGTGCATACCGAAAAACAGCGCCTTTAGTGTGTATGTACCGCTCTCGGCGGCAAGGGGAGTAGCTGAGGTCACCGCATCAAAAAGCGGGGCGACAAATTTCGTCATTGTAGAGGGGAAGGACACCAGTAGTACAATACGGGCGGCTATGGCAGGGTTTGCAAAGTTACAGCCTATACCGCCGAACATCTGCTTTACAACGATTATAGCCACAATACTGCCAATCGCCGCCTGCCACAGCGGAATTGTGGAGGGCAGGTTCATACCAAGCAGCAGTCCCGTAACCACCGCCGACATATCGCCTACGGTGTTAGGCCTTTTAAGCGCTTTATTCCACAAAAACTCGCTTAGTACCGCAAAAATAATGCAGACCGCAAGCACCAATGCGGCGTGCCAGCCGAAAAGTATACAGCCGTAAACCGCCGCAGGCAGGAGGGCGATTACCACATCAGACATAATGCCCCTTGTGGTGTCGCTGTGCCTTATATGGGGCGAGGACGCCGCCGTTAGTATCTCTTTCATTACCTTTCCCTCCTAAGCTGTGCTTTGGCAAGCCGCATAACCTGTGTAAGCGGCCGCTTTGCGGGACATACATAAGAACAGCTCCCGCATTCCATACAGTAATTAACATTAAGATTATTAAGGCTTTCGGTTAGTCCGTGATTTACCGCCGCCTCAACTGATGCGGGGTATAGCTTCATAGGGCAAGCCCTCGCACAGCGCCCGCAACGAATACAGGGGGTTACTGCGGGCGGTTTTATCTCCTCTTTCATTACTGTAATAGCATTGGTGCGCTTTTCGATAACGCCGCTGTCATTCTCAGCATCAACCCCCATCATAGGTCCGCCGAAGATAATCTCGCTTGCGTCTTCTGTAACACCGCCCGCAAACTCCAGCACATCTTTTATAGCCGTGCCGATAGGTACTATTATGTTTTTAGGCTCGTTGACCGCCGTGCCGTCCACCGTTATGCGCTTTGAAACAAGGGGCATTCCCGTTTTAATGAAGCGGTTAAGGGTGACAACACTTGTTATATTCATTACAATACAGCCCACATCACTGGGAAGCTTGCCCGCAGGCACCCTTCTTCCCGTAGCGGAATAGATTATAACCTTTTCCGCTCCCTGCGGGTAGCTTGTGGGAAGCTTCATAAGCTTAACGCTGTCGTCCTCGTCCCTTTTGTCTGCGGCTATCTCGTAAAGCTTTTCGATTGCCTTGGGCTTATTGCTTTCAATGCAGATTATTACCTTTTCGATATTAAGCTTTTCCTTTATAAGGTACACGCCCTCAATTACATCCTCATAATCCTCCATACAGGCACGGTAGTCGCTTGTAATGTAGGGCTCGCACTCGGCGCCGTTGATTATAAGGGTGTCAATCGGGGTTTCTTCTTTTACGGAAAGCTTTACCTTTGTGGGGAAGCCCGCACCGCCAAGACCTACAAGACCGCAAAGGTCTGCCGCCTTTGCTATATCCTCCCTTGTGTTTACAGGGAAGGGCTTTAGCCCGGGGTCCTTTTCCATATTGCCGTCCGACTCAATAACAACACACTTTGTCTTTCGGCCGCCCACATTCATTTCCTCTATAGCCTTTATAGTACCCGAAACACTCGAATGAACGGGGGCGCTTACAAAGCCCGAGGCGTCTCCTATTTTAGTGCCCACAAAGACCTTATCCCCCGCCTTGACACAGGGCTCGGCAGGTGCGCCGATATGCTGTGACATAGGGATTTTCACAACTGCAGGGGGCGGCATAATTACCGACTCCTGTTCAGCCGTCTTTTTAAAATGCGGAAGTAACGCTCCGCCGTGAACACGGCCTACGGGGCGCAGTATCTTCTCTTTCTTTTCCATACTTCTTCTCCTTTGAAGAAAAATAGCTATACATAGAATATAATACTACATATACAGCTTTTTTTCAAGGAATTTATCGGTTTTTACAGATAAACTCATGTACAGTCGTCAATGATAGGTTACACTTTTCTCAAAAAAATATGATGAAAACTACATTGAATAAAACTTTGGATGATTGGAGGAGCCGAAGGCGACGA
>CACWPS010000006.1 GCA_902762875.1 Oscillospiraceae bacterium | reverse complement strand
TTAGATTTTACAAATCTAAGAAAGAGTAGGGGGAAGATTATATGGCTGTTAATTTGTATAAGCACAATGAAAACGCCTATGATTCTGCCCTTAAAATGCTGAATACGAAGGGCAAAGCTGCCGTTATTCATCCAACCGGTACGGGTAAATCCTTTATCGGTTTTAAATTATGCGAAAATTTCCCCGATAACACAGTTTGCTGGCTGTCGCCCTCCGACTATATTTTTAAAACGCAGCTTGAAAATCTAAAAAAGGCTTCGGACGGATACGAGCCTCGCAACATAAAATTTTTTACATATGCAAAGCTTATTAATATGAGCGTAGAAGAAATAGCAGAAATTAAGCCCGACTTTATAATTCTCGACGAATTTCACCGCTGCGGAGCTGAAATGTGGGGAGAGGGAGTGCAGAGGCTTTTAGGCGTTTATTCCTCCGTTCCTATTTTGGGGCTTACCGCAACAAATATCCGTTATCTTGATAATAGGCGGGATATGGCAGACGAGCTGTTCGACGGCAATGTAGCCTCCGAAATGACCCTCGGAGAGGCGATAGTAAGAGGAATATTAAATCCGCCTAAATATGTCCTTTCGGTTTTTTCGTATCAAAACAGTCTCGAAAAATATCAGAAGCGAATTAGCAAGGCTAAAAGCAAGGCGGCGCGGGACGCCGGAGAAAAGTATCTTGAGGCATTAAAGCGCGCCTTGGAAAAAGCGGAGGGTATTGACGAAATTTTTAATAAGCATATACCGGACCGCGCGGGAAAATATATTGTCTTCTGTTCTAATATTGATCATATGCGTGAAATGATTGAGCTTTCCTCCGACTGGTTTAAAAGAATCGATCAAAATCCTCATATTTATTCTGCATATTCAAACGATCCCGAAACAAGCAGAGAATTTAGTGATTTCAAGGCGGATAACAGCGAGCATTTAAAGCTGTTATATTGCATTGATATGCTAAATGAAGGAATACATATTGAAAATGTTAGCGGGGTTATTTTACTGCGCCCCACCGTCTCCCCGATTATTTACAAACAGCAAATCGGGCGTGCTTTGTCTGCAAGCAAGGATAATGATGCGGTTATCTTTGATATTGTGCTTAACATTGAAAATCTTTACAGCGTTGACGCAATAGAGGAGGAAATGCAGGTTGCAACCGCCTATTACCGTTTTCACGGCGAGGATAATGCGGTTGTTAACGAGCATTTCAAAATAATCGATGAGGTCAAGGAATGTAAAAAGCTCTTTGATAAGCTTGAAGGGGTACTGTCGTCTTCTTGGGACATTATGTATACCTGCGCAGAGGAATATTACCGTGAAAACGGTAATTTAAATGTTCCGAAACGATATATAACTTCTGACGGTTACACCCTCGGTTCTTGGCTCAACACTCAAAGATCGGTGTATTCGGGAAGAGTAAAAGGAAATCTGTCCGACGCACAAATTCAAAAATTAGAAGCAATAGGTATGCGTTGGGAAAATATGAATGATATTAAATGGCATACCTATTACAAAGCCGCGCAAAAGTACTATGAAGAACACGGGAATTTGCGCGTTCCTGTTACTGAAGAGGAATATGACGGCGTAAATCTTGCCAGATGGATTTCTCAGCTGCGCAATTACAGGAAGAACGGGACTCATACCGCGACACTAACGCCGGAAAGAATCTCAGATTTGGATAAGATAGGTATGATTTGGGATGTCCCCGATTATCTTTGGGAAAAATACTATAATTCCGCAGTTTTATATCATAGGGAACACGGGAATTTAGATGTACCGTCTTACTATGTGGATAAAAGCGGAATTAAATTAGGTGCTTGGATTTCTGCGCTTCGATCGGCAAGAAAAAATAAAAATACCAAAAGGGCAGAGCTTACAAATTTGCAGATTGCAAAATTGGATGAGCTTGGAATGCTTTGGGATGGAAAAACTGAGTTGAATTGGGAAAAATTCTATCAAGAAGCCTGCAGGTATTATAAAACGAAGGGAAATCTTAAGGTTCCTGCAGGATTTATTACGGATACGGGCTGTAGATTAGGACGGTGGATACATAGTCAGCGCGATAAATATCCGAACTCGCTCTCAAAAGAAAAAATCAAAAGGCTTGAAGCTATAGGAATGATATGGCGGTCAGAAGATTCTTGGGAACAAAAATTCAAGCTTGTGAAAAAGTACTACGATAAATTCGGAAATATTAATATGCCTGCGGATTATGTCGATGAGGGCGTATGGGTGGCAAGATGGCTCTCAGAGCAAATTGCGCGTTTTAACGGGAAAGTTAAGGGTAAAGAATTAACAGCCGAACAGTCTAAAATGCTTAAATCCGTAGGCGTTGTTAAAAACAAGTCGAGGCTTGATATTGCTTGGGAAGAACAGTATTCAGAAGCGAAAAAATACTATTCGGAGCATGGCAATTTAAATGTTCCGAAAAATCTTCTATCGAAAAACGGTAAAAACATTCATATTTGGCTTGAGCATCAGAAGGAAAACAAGCGCAAGGGTAAGCTCAGCCGAGAAAAAGCCGATAAATTAAATGAATTGGGTATTGTATGGGATAACGAGCCGCCTTGGGAAATTGGATTTCGCCATGCAAAGGAATATTATGATTCATTTGGTAATCTTCTCGTTCCGATAAGATACATTTGTCCGGACGGGTATAAATTGGGCGCGTGGTTAACCAATCAACGGACTAATTTAATCACAAAGGACAAACAGAGAAAATTGTCGCAAGATAAAATTGACCGTTTGAACTCAATCAGGATGATTTGGAGCATTGCAGACGCTAAATGGTATCAGAATTTCGAAGAAGCCAAAAAATATTATAAAAAGAATAATGATATTTCCTCTATGCCGCGTGCGTACAAAACGAGCGACGGACAGGATTTATTTGCTTGGTTAGAAAGTCAGAAATGCGCTTTTAGGGACGGAAAACTCAGCCCCGAAAAAACAGCTCTGCTCAACGAGTTGAAAATAGATTGGTTATTGCCTAAGCAGCGAGCATGGGAAAACGCTTTTTCATTAGCAAATAATTACCTGAATGAATACGGAAATTTAATGGTACCTGCTGCATTCAAATGTGAAAACGGATTTATGCTCGGAGTATGGATAAGAGGTCAGCGAAAAAATAAGGAAAAATTGACCCCACAGCAGATTGATAAATTAGACGCAATTAATATGATATGGGATTAGTTCTTATAATCCTTAAACAAATAACTTAAAGGTGAGATAAGAATGATGATGAGATTTGAAGATGTTATAAAGGTTGTTTGTGGAAATTTTATTTGTATTGCCGATGGTAAGCAGTATGGATTTGCATCCAAAGATGAATTTAAGGATAGTGATCTTTATAAAAAATATGTGGTCACCTCTATCAAATCAAAGGACAACTCACTTGTTCTTGAATTACAGGCTTGGCAACCGCCCGTTACAGATATGGATGCTGATTGGGTCAAGGAACACAAGGCATTAAACGGTTCTGAACCGAGCTTTTTCTAAAATATACACGCTTGCGAAGAGGAAATAACACAATGACGGAAAACAAAAGAATGATTCCGTTTAGTCCCCCGGACATCAGCGAGCTTGAAATCGCTGAAGTGGTTGAAGCTCTAAAATCCGGATGGATTACAACGGGGCCGAGAACAAAGCAACTTGAAAAGAATATTGCCGAATGGGTAGGCACGGACAAATGTGTATGTCTTAATTCCCAGACTGCCTGTGCTGAAATGGCGCTCCGTGTTATGGGTATTGGGGCAGGTGACGAAGTTATCACTTGTGCATACACTTACACAGCTTCTGCTTCAGTAATTGCTCATGTCGGTGCAAAAATCGTGCTGATTGATACGCAGAAAGATAGTCTTGAAATGGACTATGATGCCCTTGAAGCGGCAATCAACGAAAATACAAAAGCTATCATTCCCATTGATCTGGCAGGTATCCCATGCGATTATGACAGAATATTTGAAATTGTTGAGCGCAAGAAACAGTTATTCAAGCCAAACAATGAAATTCAATCTGCGCTTGGTAGAGTGGCAATTATGGCTGACACGGCTCATGCCTTTGGTGCTAAATGGCACGATAAGATGATTGGTTCTGTTGCTGATTTTTCTAGCTTCAGCTTCCATGCGGTCAAGAACATCACTACAGCAGAAGGCGGTGCTCTGACATGGAGAACGATTCCGGGAATCAGTAATGAGGATATTTATAAAAAGTTGCAATTACTCAGCTTGCATGGGCAGTCAAAAGATGCTCTTGCCAAGACAAAACTGGGTGCCTGGGAGTACGATATTGTCGGTACATATTACAAGTGCAATATGACCGATGTGGTTGCTGCAATCGGACTCAAGCAATTCGAGCGATATCCCAATATGCTGAAGCGCAGAAAAGAGATTATTGAAAAGTACGATGCGGCGTTTAATCAACTTGGCGTTGAAACGCTTGACCATTATACCGATGAGTGGGAATCTTCGGGTCATTTGTATCTGACACGAATTCCCAGTATCACGCTTGAGCAGCGCAATGAAATAATTTTCAAAATGGCGGAACGGGGAGTTGCTTCCAATGTTCATTATAAGCCGTTGCCTATGCATACGGCATACAGAAACTTGGGCTTTGATATTAAAGATTATCCCAATGCATATGCTCACTACGAAAATGAGATTTCCCTCCCGCTTCATACCTGCCTGACCGATGAGGATGTAAAATATGTGATTGAGCAGTATGCGGATATTGTAAGAGAGTGTATAAAAAAATAATGTGGAGCGGGGGATAATGCTTGTATTCTGCTATAAAATTGAAAATATGGAATGTTGGCAAGCTGTATCAAGTTGCTGATATTCTGTATAAGTGCGGCAAAGATATGGCAATTAAATACGATTTGCACCACTGGGATAATTCACACCCTAAAAATTGGCTAATCGTTCTTTTGTGTGCAGTAAAAAACGATATTTATTTGATTTTTGATAATGAAACGCCTGTGGCTACTTTTCGAATACAAAAAATGGAAGTTCACTTCTTTTCCAAAAGCTTGCCACAGCTCCCGATTTTGCAGGCAAAGGCGTTGGCTCATTTTGCTTGAATGAAATTGAACGTATTGGATGTGAGAATGCCTGCTCGGAGATTGTATGTGAGGTATATGACCAAAGCAATCATGCAATCCGATTTTATGAACATAAAGGCTATACTGTATACGGAACGGTCGAAACATTGAAATACAACGAGTTAAAGATGATAAAAAAACTTTGAGGTGTATTGTGAAGAAATTATTAGTTATTGGAGCAGGTTTTCTGCAAAGCTTCGTGATTCAGAAAGCAAAGCGTATGGGTTATGAGACTTTAGCAGTAGATGCTGATCCCGATGCAGTCGGATTTAAGCATGCGGATAAATACAAAGTTGTCAATATAGTTGATGAAAAGGCTTGCCTTGAATATGCAAAAGCAGAAAAGGTAGACGGTGTTTTGACAGCCGCAACGGATTATGGTGTGTTGACCACAGCATATATTGCACGGGAAATGGGACTTCCCGGACTAAATTATGAGGTTGCAAAACTGATAAAGAACAAGTATCGGGTTCGCAAATGTTTATATGAACATCAAGTGGATGATACTGAACAAGCATACGAAGTGGATAAGGATACTGATCTGAGTGCGCTTTCTGAAAAAATTGTTTTTCCGGTTATGGTCAAACCCTGCGACGGTTCCGGAAGCCGGGGTGCATCAAGAGTTGATTCTGCCGATTTATTTGAAGAGGCTTGCAGATGTGCGATGGAAGCATCCATCACACATCGGGCAACAGTTGAGACCTTCATTTTCGGAAAAGAATATGGTGCGGAAAGCCTTGTTGTGAATGGTGAAGTTCATGTGCTTGGTATTATGCGTAAATGGATGACTGAACCGCCGTATTATGCGGAGTTGGGTCATGCTATTCCTACAGACTTGCCGTATGTATTTGAAGAGCGTGCTATACAATGCGTACAAAATGCAATTAAAGCACTTGGCATCAATTTTGGATCTGTCAATATGGATATGCTCATTACTTCCGAAGGGAAAATCCATATTATTGATATTGGTGCAAGAATGGGTGGTAATATGATCGGTCCTTGTGTGATTCCGTATGGAACGGGAATTGATTATATGGCAAACATGATTGGAAATGCTGTCGGTGATGAAATTGATTTTAAACCCAATGAACATAGTACTGTTGCAACAAGATTACTTGCGTTTGATGGTGGAATTGTAAAACAACTTCCCGATTTTAATGCTCTTGAGCAAGAGTATGGAGTGGAAATATATCACCATATGGAAGTTGGGCAATCGATTAACGAATATCATACGAATTTAGATGGGTGTGGATATATTATTGCAAAATCTTCGATGATTGAGAATGCAATAAGGAGTGCAGAAGCAGTATTAACGATTATCAAGGAAACGGTATTCTAAGACAGTATGGGGAGAATATAAATGGAGCAATTAAAGGAAAATAGCATAGGTGACGATGTAGAAAAACTCTATGAAAGCGGAAAAAACAAACAAAGGTATAAAGGGATTTATCAGCTTGTTGTAAAAAGGATAATTGACGTACTCTTATGTTTGTTAATTCTTCCCCTCATTTTGTTAATTTCTATTCCGATAGCTATAACAATCAAAATTGAAGATGGCGGTCCGATTTTCTACAAGTCACATCGACTTGGAAAGGGATTCAAAGAATTCAATATGCTGAAATTCCGTTCCATGCGTGTCAATGCCCCGGATTTAAGAAATGATGACGGCAGCACTTATAATTCAAAGACAGATAATCGAGTGACATGCATAGGTCGCATTATCCGTGAAACCAGTCTTGACGAGTTGCCTCAATGCTTCAACGTGATGTTAGGACATATGAGCCTGGTTGGACCTAGGGCGGGTGATGTTGAATCCAGAGATACATATGAGGAAGACGAAAAAGATAAAATGCTTGTTCGTCCCGGAATTACGGGATATACACAGGCATATTATCGCAATAATCTTGGCGTAAGAGAAAAGAGATTATATGATGCTTGGTATGCGCATAATGTATCCATATGGCTTGACATAAAAATTTTGTTCAAGACTGTTGCAACGGTTTTGAAAAAAGAAAATTTGTATACAAATGATGCAAATCAAGAATCAATAACAAAACAAGAACAAATTGAAAAAGAAAAAATAGAGGTAAAATGATATGGCAGTCAGCAAAAAAGCAAGGGCTCTATATTGGGCGGTGTTCATATTCTTAGCTCTGTGCTTAGAATATGCATATGGGTACAATACCGGCAAAAAATTCGACAAGCATCCGCAAGGATTGATTTTTGCTGGATATACAGTGCCTTTTTATGATAATGCAGTAGAGCTTGTGACGAAGGCGCACCCTACTATTGCACACTTCAGATTAGTTTCATGGGATATTGCTATTGGTGAAAAGGTGAGGCTATTCTGATTGAAGCGAATATGAGAAAGTGAGTAAATAATATGAATAAACTATTATTTATTACAAACATAACAAATGAAATAGGGTCGTTTTCTATAGCGAGTATTACTGCGGCACACGATGCGAACTTGGAATTTCAAATGGCTGCATATTGGAATTTGACAAGAGAAAATATGAATGAACTCCAAAATGATTTTGATGTAAAATTGCATCACATAGATTTGGTTCGTTCACCGTATTCATTTCGCAATTATAAAGCATTAAAACAACTTGTTAAAATCATTCGTGATGAGAAGATAGATTGTATACACTGTAATACTCCTGTTGGTGGCATTCTTGGCAGGTTTGCCGGGAGAAAGTGTAAGGTAAAAAAGGTAATATATCAAGCACACGGCTTCCACTTTTATAAGGGCGCACCAAAGAAAAATTGGCTATTGTACTATCCGATAGAGAAATGGTTAGCTCACTATACCGATGCGCTTATCACGATCAATCAAGAGGATTATGAGCTTGCTAAAAGCAAACTTAAACTGCGCAATGCCGGCAAAGTGTATTATGTTCCCGGTGTAGGCATTGATACTTCTCAATATAACCTCAAAGCCAAGTCTCGCGATGAGAAGCGAATTGAATTGAACATTCCGCTTAATGCTTTTGTGATTATTTCTGTGGGAGAGCTGAATTCCAATAAAAACAATAGTGTTATCATTTCTGCGCTTAAACAGCTTAAACGAAATGATATTCATTATGTAATGTGCGGAGTCGGAGAATTAGAGACTGAACTGAGAAGACAGGCTGATAATGCCGGATTGCATGACAATGTGCATTTCCTCGGATACAGAAACGATGTTAAGGAATTGTACGAAATTGCAGATTGCTTTGTGATGCCGTCTTTCCGAGAGGGACTTCCGAGATCAATTATGGAGGCAATGGCAAGCGGATTACCCTGTGTAGTGAGTAGGATTCGCGGCAACGTTGATTTAGTTGATGAAGGCAAAGGCGGAATCCTCTGCCATCCTAAAAGCGCCGAAGAATTTGCAACGGCGATAGAAAACATCGCCGCAAATATCGTAATACGCAACAGTATGGGCGAGTATAATAAGGGCAAGATCAAAGCATTTGATGTTTTGGTTGTAGTAGAAAAACTAAAAAGTATCTACGCTGAAATTAGGGAGAAAAAGTGAAAGTATTGCATTTACTTCAAAGCAACCGATTTTCGGGTGCCGAAAATGTGGTATGCCAAATAATTGGTATGTTTCGTAATGATCCGGATATAGAAATGGTGTATTGCAGCTCTGATGGACAGATCAGAGAGGCTTTAGCAGAGCGCAATATTACATTTGTTCCGCTGAAAGAGTTTTCGATAAAAGAAATAGGGCGTGTGATAGATGAGCAAAAGCCTGACATTATTCATGCCCACGATATGCGTGCGAGCTTTTATGCGGCTAGGAGCTGCGGTAAAATATCGTTGATTTCGCATATTCACAATAATGCGTTCGACTCAAGAGGCATTTCGATGAAATCAATAGCATATATGCTTGCGGCAAAAAAGGCTAAACACATTTTCTGGGTTTCGCAGAGCGCGTTTAACGGCTACGCATTTCACATGCTTTTCGCAAAAAAGAGTTCTGTTCTATATAATATCATAGATATCGATGCTCTTTACGAAAAAATGAATCACGACAGCAATAAGTACAACTATGAGGTTACATATATCGGAAGATTAACAGCTCCTAAAAATCCGGAGCGGCTTATGAGTGTGCTTAAGCTTGTAAGCGAAAAAAAGTCCGATGTTAAAATCGCCGTTGTCGGCACGGGAGATTTACAGAACAAGACAAAAAGACTTGCGGAAGAATACGGACTGCTTGACAATATTCAATTTCTCGGATTTAAGTCAAACCCACTGAAAATTTTACATGACAGCAAGGTTATGGTTATGACCTCTCGCTGGGAGGGGACACCAATGTGTGCGTTGGAGGCTATGGCACTCGGTGTACCAATCGTAAGCACTCCCGTTGACGGGCTTAAAGATTTGGTCATAAACGGCAAAAACGGCTGTTTGAGCGATGATGATTATGAGCTTGCCGAAAAAATAGTTGAAATTGTGAATGATGAAAAGCTTCACGAGAGGTATTCTACTTTTATTAAGAATCAGGCATTGAAAATAAACAATGTTGAAAAATATAAAAAGGCAATTGTTGAAATATATACTTAAATGAGGTGCTTAAAATAATGAAATCAGTTGCGATTTTAACTCCAACATATAATAGAGCAAACCTATTGCCTCGGCTGTACCAGAGCTTGGTGCGACAAACTTGCTTTGATTTTAAATGGTATATTATAGATGACGGTTCGGTTGATGATACAGAAACTGTTGTTCAGGGCTTTTGTGCCGAAAAATTTGAAATTTACTATTGCAAAAAAGAAAATGGCGGTAAACATACTGCATGTAATCTGGGTTTTTCTATTATTCAAGAGGAACTTACTTTTATAGTAGATTCAGATGATTTTTTAACTGAAACCGCTGTTGAAACAATTGTTGAGGACTGGAAAGAGTACCGCAAAAGTAAAAATATAGTGGGATTAAGTTATCACAAAATGAACAAAAATGGTGAAATTATCGGAGATGCCTATACTGGCGGGGAAACAGTAGTTCAATCGTTTATAGATATGCGTGTAAACGGAAATATAAAAGGTGACAGCGCCGAAATATACAAAACCGAAATATTAAATAAATTCCGTTTTCCTGAAATAGACGGTGAAAAGTTTTTGTCAGAAGCGGTACTTTGGAACAGGATTGCAGATTATGGCTATAAATTAGCATATATTTCCAAAGGGATATACTACTGCAAATATTTAGAAGGTGGGCTAACTTCGCAGGGACGACTAAAACAGATCCAAAACCCTAAAGGAACATTTCTTCATGCAAAATCATATTTATCGAAAAAGGTAAAAATTTCAATACGCATTAAATACATGTTGATGTACATTGCCATAGCAAAATTTGCAAATATTTCTTACAATAAAGCATTTGATGAATGTAATAATAAAATTTTATTTATCACAGAGTTTTTACCGGCTATGGTTTTGAATTTGATATGGAAGAAGTTTAATGCTGAAAGTAAATCAGGGAATGAATGTTTATGATTAAAAATAAAAAAAGCATTACTATTATTTGTATTGCTGTTACATTTGCGGTTATTTTCGTAAGGGATCTTATTGGTATAAATATCCCGTTTGTTGTTTTTAGTACTTTATGTGCGGCTTCCTCATTAGTGCTTAACCGAAACGGCAGATTCATATACGCTTTGGCTTTGTTGCCGTTTTGCAGAGGAATACCTTATTCTGAAATCGTGCTGATTGTTCTTGCTTTTGACATTTTTTTTGAACTGCCTAAAAATACATCATTCAATATTATCGGTATTATTCCGTTTGTCGCAGTCGTTATAATAGAAATGCTTGATTATTTGTATTACAATTCCTTCAAAAACAATATTCTTTATTTGGCTGCGTATATGTTTTTCGTTTGTTATGCAGTTGCAAACAAGGTCTTTATAGGTTCGGAGGAAAATTTTATCTTGGCATATTCATTCGGTACTCTTTTTGCGGTCTTGTCAGTTGCAATTCGAGAAATTAATACTTTGGGTCTTGACTATATTATCACCTACGGTGTTCGTTTTGGAAACAACACCGAGCAAAATTCACCGGTGACTAATTTCAATTCCAACGAAATGGGGCTTTACTGTGCCGTTGCGGTTGCGTTGCTATTGGTCTTGTTTTCTGTTCGGTCGAGAATATTGTCCTTGATTTTGGCTGTTTCGATATCTATGATTGGCTTTTTGTCAATATCGCGTTCTTATTTAGTCGTCATCGTTGCGGTTTGGCTTTACTATTTTCTTTTTAGCGGTATTAAGATAAAATCGATATTTTCAATTTTAATAATCTTTGCTTTGGGAATTGCGGCGTTGCACCGTTTTGTACCTGAATTGTCTGAATGGGCGATGAACTTTTTATTTGAAAGAGCCGATGCCGCAAAAACTGATGGTATGGGCGGAAGAACGGATATTATAGCACTCTATTTTAATCTATTGTTTTCAAGTCTTTGGTCTGTTCTTTTCGGCTTTTCGACTGGATACACTACAACAAGCGGAAGCACCACCGCCGCACACAATGGTTTTCAGGAAATTCTGGTTTGTTGGGGTATGATAGGCTTTGTCTTTGCCGTCTCGTGGTTAATAATTCTGTATAGACAGATGTTTAAAATGCCACAAGCGCAAAAAAACAATAAAATATTGCGCGCATTACCGCTTGTTGCATTTTGGCTGTTTATTATGACGATACAACTTTTTACGATGTTTAATTACTTATTTGTTATGCTGATTTCCATGGTTTCGATAACTTTAACATCGGAGGATAAAGACAAATATGAATTGCAAACTTTCTGATATTTTAAAATCCGATCTTAAAAGATATGGATTTGAATCCGAAAGGGACATCCCTTTTATAACAAAGAGGGAAATGTACGGGTATAGGTTTACGAAATCACTTAGGAAATGTAAGTATTATAAAGCCAACCGTAATAGATTTCTGTATCTCTTTAACCGCATAAGATTAGCAAAAATGTCTGTAAAATACGGTTTCCAAATAAGCTATGCTACCGAAATAGGTAGGGGATTTTATATCGGTCATATGGGAAATGTCGTTATCAACTCGGCGGCGAAGATCGGCAAAAATGTGAATATTTCGCAGGGTGTAACTATCGGAATCGCAAACGGCGGGGTTCACAGCGGAGTTCCAAAAATAGGCAATAATGTTTGGATAGGTGCCAATTCTGTAATTGTCGGTGGCATTACCGTAGGTGATGATGTTATAATAGCACCAAACACCTTTGTTAATTTTGATGTTCCTGCACACTCGGTTGTTATTGGCTCAAAAGCGGAAATACATTCAAAAGAAAACGCTACCGAACACTATATCAAGAACACAGTTGAATAGCGACAGGAAATCGTTGCTTAATATGAGGAGATAAGAAAATGAAAGCTGTTATTCTTACACCGGCACTAATTACCGGCGGTGCCGAAACAATGGTGGCAAGGCTTGCTACCGGAATTAAAAAATGTGGAAACGAAGTTGAGGTCGTGGCTTTCTCGCCAAAGCTCGATACACCGAATGAGCTAAAGATTGAAAGCGCCGGAATTAAAATACACTATATTTATTCCGGAAAAGCAAGTAAGACTACTGAAATATTAAGAACTGCAAAAGTCCTTTCAGAAATAAATCCGGATGTAATACACGGCCATATAAGTGCAACCTTGTTTGCTATACCGTATGTTTTGCTTCATAAATGCTGTTTGATACATACGATACACACAAAGCCTGATATCGAGTTTTCACCGAAAATCAGAAGAGTTTTAAAATTCTTAATAAAATTAAATAAACTGACCTTGGTTGCGGTTTCCGAGGAAAACCACAAAATAGCTAAGGAGTACTATGCAGTAGGCGACGATAAAATTAAATATGTCAACAATCCTGTAGAAATCGAAAAGTATAATAAAGACGAAAATCGCGATAATAAAAACCTCGTTTTTATAAATGTTAGCCGACAGGATGTAAACAAAAATCAAATTGCGATTGTAAGGGCTATGCCCGAGGTATTGATGACAGTTCCGAATGCCAAGCTTATACTTTTAGGTGACGGAAATCAGCATGATATTATAAAAAAAGAGGTCGAAAGACTTAAATTGAAAGGATGTGTAGAACTTCCGGGACTCAAGGAAAATGTCGCAGATTATTTATCGAAAGCCGATATTTATGTTTCCGTATCACACAGAGAAGGTCTTCCGCTTTCAATGCTTGAAGCTATGGCCTCAAGACTTCCTGTTATTTCAACAAATGTAGGTGGCGTGCCCGATCTTATAAAAAATAGCGGTATATTGATTGATGACAATAATCCGACCCAATTGATCGCCGCTATGACAGATTTGGCAACCGATGGGGAAAAGCGTACTCTATTCGGAAATAACGGCTTCGAAATTGCAAAGCAGTTCGATGCCGTAAAATGTGCCAAAGCTTATTGGGAAATATACGAAGAATGCTACAGAAAGGAAAACGGCAAATGAAGCTGACAATATGTACCCCTACTTATAATCGCGCCTATTGTCTAGACGAGCTTTACATGTCATTGTGTCGGCAAACTTGCAAGAATTTTGAATGGATAATAGTAGACGACGGTTCAACCGATAATACAAAACAGCTTGTCGAAGGTTTTAATGCCGAAAGCTTTCCTTTAAAGTATATTTTCAAAGAAAACGGTGGAAAGCACACGGCGGTAAATAAGGGCATTGAAGCGGCAGAGGGCGAGTATTTTATGATAGTAGACTCTGATGATATTTTAACGGAGGATGCAGTTGATTCGATTATATCGGGATTTATCGGTATACCGGAAAGCTTTGCGGGAATATCCTTTAACAAATCTTTTAAAAATGGCAAACTCATTGGTTCTACCTTCGCAGGCGAATATGTTGACTGCACATCATTAGAACGGCCCAAGTTCAATATATACGGAGACAAAGCAGAGTGCTTTTTCACCGAAATATTGCGGAAATATCCTTTTCCCGTATTCGAGGGTGAACGCTTTTTGGGCGAAGCAGTTGTGTGGAACAGAATTGCTGCCTCAGGTCATAAAATTCGTTGGTATAATAAAGCCGTCTACCTTTGCGAATACCGCAGTGACGGTTTAAGTATGAACGCCAGTGGCCTGAAAAACTTTGAGGGGTATACCCTTTCTGTTAAAGAGCTGCTTTCTTATCCCCAAGCTGCGCTAAAAGAAAAAATAAGAAATTTAGGAGTATACGCCTACACCGCAAGGAACAAACCGGCAACCGACAGCGAAATAGCAGACTTTGTTCACACCTCGGTGGTGTGGGTTAAGCTTTCACGCTGGTTATACACTTTAAAGCACAAACTTTCAAATTCTACCCGTGAAAAAGAGCTTAATATAAAATAAGTGATTTGTTGTGGTGCTATACTTTAAGTGGAGAAGATGTAATGAATCAAATGGAAAATCCAAGCCGCCGTTTTTTACTGAGTGTTATTGTACCGATATACAAGGTTGAACCATATATAAGGCAGTGTATAGGGTCTTTAATCAATCAAACCTATCAAAATATTGAAATCATTCTTGTTGATGACGGTTCCCCTGACAGTTGCCCGGCTATTTGTGATGAATTCGCCTTGAAAAATAAAAATATAAGAGTTATTCATAAGCCAAACGGTGGTTTGGTTTCGGCCAGAAAAGCCGGATTTGCCGCCTCTTGTGGACAGTATATTTCCTTTGTTGACGGTGATGATTGGGTAGAAACTGATTTTTACGAAAAAGTTACAGAGGTTTTAGAAAAAATCCATCCGGATATTTTTGCGGCAACAAGCTTTTTTAAAGCGAAAGAAAACACTGTAGAGCGTGTTACGGTTGAAAATTACATCGGCTTGTATGACCGAAATGCTTTAGAAAACCAAGTATTTAAAAAACTGATTTGTGCTTCGGCACCCCCGTTTGACTTTGGATTTACACCGTCGTTGTGGAGCAAGGTTATACGGCGTGAGTTGGTAGCTATGTTTTTGCCGGAGGAACCGGAAGACATATCTCTCGGAGAAGATTTGGCCGTGACATTACCATGTATGCTTAAAGCAAATACGGTGTATTTCAGCGAAATATGCGGTTATTATTACCGCCAAATTTCAAGCTCCATAACCCACACTTTCGATACTTCTTCCCCCGAAAGAATGAATACTTTGCTTTGCTTTTTAAATGAAAAAACCGCAGATTACAAATCGTATGGTATTGAAACCCAATTATCTTTATACGGAATTAATATGTTGAAGAATATTCTTATTCTTTTGGTTAGGGAAAGCGATAATTATCGCCGCGATTTAAGTAAATTCAGGCCGCTGTTTCAAAACGAGCTTATTAAACAGGCATTGAAAATGCACCTACCGTTTAAGGATAAATTCTTGATTAAAGCCGCTAAAGCAAAGCTAACCGTGATTTTGAAATTTTTTAAAAAGCGGTGGATTAATAATTGAAAGGAATTAAATCATTGTCTAACAGTCGAACAAAGAACGCAACATTAAACATTGTATTTGCAGTACTGCTTCAAGTTGTTACTTTTTTTCGTGGGCTGATATTACCTCGTATTATAATTCCTGCCTACGGCTCTGATGTTAACGGACTAATTTCGTCAATTACGCAGTTTTTAGCATATATCTCACTACTGGAAGCCGGTGTTGGAAGTATTTTTAGGACATCGCTGTATAAACCGCTTGCAAACGGCGATATGTATGGTGTTTCCGGAATTATCAATGAGCAAAAACGCTTTTACAGAAAAATTGGTGTTGCGTTCGTTTTTTATGTGATAGCATTATGCTTCATTTATCCGTTGATTGCCAAAACAGATATAGATAAGTTTTATATTATCACCTGTATTTTGATTTTAAGCATAAGTACCTTTTCAGAATACTTTTTTTCGTTACCTTATGTATCATTGCTGTCGGCAGACCAAAAAATAAGAATAAGCCACATAGTGAGCATAGTATACACATTGGCTAACATCGCGGTGTCGCTATTTTGGGTTTCGCTGAAGGCGGATATCAGATTGATTTATTTGTCAATGTGTCTGTTGGGACTGCTACGCCCTCTGTTTTATACATTGTATGTGAAAAGGCATTATGCCTTGAATAAAAAAGTAGCTTGTAATAAAGCGGCTTTGAATCAAAGATGGAACGGTATGGTGCACCACTTGGCTTATTATATACATATGAATACGGATTCGGCTATACTTACAATTTTTATCGGTACTGTTATGGTTTCTGTTTATAATGTATATGGTGCGGTAATTTTTGGGATTATGAATCTCGTTATATCTATATCAAACGGTGTTGCCGCAGGACTGGGAAACCTGCTTACCACTGGTGATAATGCATCTATACAACGTACAGTTAACCTTTTTGAATTCGTGCAAGGTGGAATGGCAACGGTTCTTTATACGGTTACCGCGATATTAATTATTCCTTTTGTGAGGGTTTATACAGTCGACATGCTTGATGCAAATTATATTCAACCCTTATTCGGGTATGCGCTTATCCTGGCTGAAGTAATTTATTGCTTTAGATTTATTTACAGTACCATTTCAATGAATGCTAATAAATACAAGGAAACGCAGTTGGGTGCAATTTTAGAATGTTTAACAAATTTTATACTTTCACTTGTACTTGTTTTAGTATTTGATATGGGCATTCTCGGTGTAGCCATCGGTACACTTGTTGCAGTACTTTTGAGGTATTTTTATGATGTGTGGTTTTTATCAAAAAACATAATCAACCGTCCTATGATAAAAGCCTTTAAGATGTTATTTATCAGTTCTTTGATTTCGGTGTGGTCCATTGCTTTGTGTAAATGGATCTTTAACTATGATAGTATAAATTCATTTGTGCATTGGATTATTATGGCAATACCAACAGCATTAATAACTCTTTTAACAGCAATTATTATATATGGAATATTTTATAAAGATGCCATAAAGACACTTTTTAACAAAATAACAATCAAAAGAATTAGGAGATGAGCGGTATGCTGTTTGCTTTGCTACGCTCTGCACTTTGCGGCGAAGCTCTGACTGATAAGGAAAGAGAACTGTACAACGCCAAAATACTACCGAAACTTGTGTTGCTTGCTAAAAAGCATGATGTGTCGCATCTGCTTTCGTTGGGATTAAAGAACAACGGTCTGCTTGACGAGAATAGCAAAAAACTTGAAAACGAGATGTTCAAAGCGGTTTACCGCTATGAAACACAAAGCTATGAGCTGAAACGACTTTGCGAAGCTTTGGAACAATCACGAATTCCGTTTATTCCGCTGAAAGGCTCGGTTATTCGAAACTATTACCCCAAGCCGTGGATGCGAACGAGCTGTGATATCGACATTTTGGTACATGAAAAAGATGCTGACAAAGCTGTAGCCGTGCTTACAGAGCAATATGGATATGAGTATCATGGAAAAGGGTCACATGATATATCTCTTTTTACATCTATGCATACTCACATCGAATTGCATTATGATCTTGTTGAGGAGGGAATTGCCAATGAGTCATCGGAGGTTCTAAAAAATGTTTGGGATATGGCGGTGGTCAGGGATGGATATGATTTTTGGTATGAAATGCCGGACGAATACTATTATTTCTACCATATTGCTCATATGGCAAAGCATTTTGAGAATGGCGGTTGCGGCATAAGACCGTTTATTGATCTTTGGATTTTAGATAATATCCAAGAAGCTGATAAAGAAAAGCGCGATAAGCTGCTAAATCAAGGAAATCTATTAAAGTTTGCAAAAGCGGCTCGTAAATTAAGTCAGATATGGCTGTCATATGAGCAGTATGATTTAATTTCTAAACAGTTGGAAGATTATATTTTGCGTGGCGGAGTTTACGGCAATAGCGAAAACCGTATAACTGTTCAGCAACAGAAAAAAGGCGGACGAATTGGTTATGCTTTGTCAAAAATATTTATTCCGTATGAGGTCATTAAGTTCTATTATCCCATTCTGCAAAAGCATCGATGGTTGACTCCATTTATGGAAGTCCGCAGATGGTGTAGGCTGATATTCTGCGGTCATGCAGAACGAACCATAAGAGAATTAAGATACAACCAAAGCATATCAGCAGATGAGGCAGACGCAACAAAAGATTTATTATTAAGCATAGGCCTATGAAAAAATAAGGACAAAATACTTGATTAGCCCATATGATTTATTATTATATTCATACCAACTCCTGTCTTTCCGCAATCTCGGCTAAGAGACTGCATATCCCGATTTTTCATATGGAGGCGGGCAACCGCTGTAAGGATGAGTGCCTGCCCGAAGAAAATCTCAGCACCAAGGTGATAAAAATAATCCAGTCCTACACAGGCGTTGTAGATAAAATGGTGTGGAGGAAATGAGTACTTGCTTATTTTCTACATAATGGGTAGATTGAATGAAAGAAATCAATATTCTCTCCCGATTCCTTACCGGATTCGGTAGGGTTGAAATATCGTGAGATGCTTGAAAGTGCATTAAAATAGAAAGCAAAAGGGAAAGCATATGAATGAGTTGGGTAAAAAAACGCCCAACTCATTTTTGCATTTACAAAAAGAATTGACAAAGAACAAATGTTCTGTTATAATCGTAATAACGACTTTACAAGTTATCGAATTGGAAAGGGACCCAATTATGGGAGGATTAATGACTTTGTTTTTTTGAAGCGAAGAATCAATAATAGGAGCAGGAGGAATTGAATGAAGCATTTATCAAGAGATAATATAGAAATCATTGCAAATAGAGTATTCAAGGCTTATAAAGCGCTACCGGACATCAAAAACAGCGAATGCTACCGGGTTGAACCTGAAAAACTGATTTTGGAAGTATTGGGATTAAACATAGGGATAGAACATTTATCGCTTTCCGGTGATACTCTTGGTCTCACTACATTTCGTGAAATGGGAGTTGAAGTATATGATGAAGCAGACGAACCTTTTATATACTTTCTTGATGGGAAAACAATTTTAGTCGAAAAATCTTTGAAAGAGGACATAACAAAAGTCGGAAGATATAATTTCAGTCTTATGCACGAAGCGTCTCACCAAATATATAAAATGCTTTTTCCGAATGATTACGGAATACCGTCAAGAGAACGATCGCCTGTTCATTTTAACAAAGTCAATAACGAGCATAAAAAAACAATTACCGACTGGGAAGAATGGCAAGCTAATGCTTTGGCATCAGCAATTCTGCTACCAAGGGAATTAGTTGAAAAAGGAATGTTCCGGTTTTCACTCGGGGACAAGATAGAGGTATTAAACAAAATCTATTTTCACAAAGTCTACGAGCAATTCAGCGGGTTAGCTCAATTTTTGGGAGTATCAAGGCAAGCTTTAGCAATTAGAATGAAACAACTCGGATTACTAAATAACAATTATTTGAATAATCCGGACGGAATAATAGAAATTGTGGGGGAAAAACATGACAACGAAAGATGAAATACGAATAGTAAAAATATGTCCTCATTGTAGAAAAAGGATTTTTGATAAACTCACTCCTGCTACAGGAACAATTGAAATAAAATGTCCTCATTGCAGTAATATTGTTACGATTGATCTATCACTGAGAAGAGTTATCAAATACAGAAAAGCACAATAAGAATATAGCAGTTAAAACAAAATAATAACCCAGAGTACCGAGCAACGGGACCGTAGGTTTGCCTATCGAGTCACCAAATGGCCGGACGTGGATTTAGCAAGACAGAAGCTCTTGTTATAATTCATGTCCGGTTATTTTTTTGTCTGCTGCCGGAAAGGAAGCAAACAAATGAAATGGAATGAAGCCGTTGCACGATACCCGTAATCTCCGAATTTTTGATTTCAAATCATATTCAAAAATTCAATTTTAAGGAGATTACAATTATGTCTAAAAACTACACAAAAGAACACTATGCAATAAATAAGTACAGAAAAGGAATTGTATACAGAGGGGTAGACGGTAATTACGAAATCACCGTGGAAGGGTTTTTACAGGAGAATCCAAATATGACTGAAGCAGACTTTGATTATTGGAAATCACTGTCGGACGAGCTTTATAAGGAGGAAGACAGAAAATCCAACGAAATCACGCGTATGAATGTTTCGATCGGCGATATAGAAGAAACGCAGCTTGTATCGGTGGAGTCGGCAGAAACGGAGTTTGTTCAGTCGATAAGTGAAGAAGACATTTTCAAGATGGAAATAATGAGCGCTCAATTCATTTTGCGCATAGCGCGGGAGGAACTTTCAGACATTCAATTAAGAAGATTCTTAAGTCACTATATTGACGGTAAAAAGGAAGAGGATATTGCAAAAGAAGAAGGAGTCTGTCAGAGTACAATTTCACGTTCAATATCCGGTGCCGAAAATAAAATCAAGAAAATTATCAGAAAACTATGCATAAAACACGGAATTTTTGACGTTATATAGAGAACTGTTGAAAGGAATGAAAAATCAATATGATGTTGACGCTATGTTATAAATGTTTAAGCGATTTTAGCAATAAATCTCATATAAAAGTTCGTCGAGCCAACTATTCTCAAATTACAAAAGAACCCTGTTGTTATTGTCAGGTTCGGCTTGGTTATGATTATGAGATAGAAGAAAATGATTTGTCAAGTGTGCGAATTAAAAAATCACATAATTGAAGAAAAGGGTGGGGTGTAATAAGATGAATGTGTTCAACGAAGAGGCTTCGTTAAATAGCGAAACCGAAAAAATGGTTTATAATGTCGAAGATATTCAAATGATGTTGTCACTCGGAAGAAACAGCACCTATTCTTTTCTTGACAAAGTATATAAGGAACGAAAACCTTTTAGGGTTCTGAAATTTGGAAAAGTGATTAGAGTACCGAAAGTATCTTTTGACAATTGGTTAAACGGAAGAGGTGAAGATATATGAAGTCTTACGAGAATTACAAACTTAAAGAAAGCATTTCCAATCGCAAACCCAAGAAGCACAGCGTGGCTTTTTTTGAACGCGGTTCATGGTATCACCGGACAAAAACGCTTGATGATACAGGAAAAATAAAATATGGCAAGAAAGGCGGATTTGCCTCGCAAAAAGAAGCTGAGGAAAACTACTGGAAATGCCTTGAAGCATTTGAAAAAAGCCGTATGTCAAGAGAAGTTAAAAACTACGGTACGATTACTCTTGGCGATTATCTAAAAGTTTGGTTTGAAGATGAATTTTCTCCGAATGTTCAAAACACAACAAGAATGGTTATGGCGCATATGATATATGATATTATTCTGCCAAACATTCAAAATGAGATAAAGCTTACGCTTGTAAATGTTGATTATCTGGACGCTCTACTGCGTCAGTGCTCCCTTAGTTCGCCGACAGCCGGCAACAAATGCCGCGAAGTATTAAGTATTGCTTTTAATCATGCGCTTGTAGAGGGATATATTAAATCTAATCCGATGCCCTCAACAAAACCTTATAAGCGAAACAAGCCGAATATCACTATATATAACAAGGCGCAGGTTAAGCAATTCCTACTGTATGCCAAAGAGAATTCATGGTATTTGGAAATTTTGCTGGCTCTGTTTTGCGGACTTAGAAAAGGTGAAATTTTAGGATTAAAGTTCGAGGATTTTAATTTAGAAGATGAAACAGTTACAATCAAACGTCAGCTTACCGCAAATCCGATAATCCCTTCCGGCAGCGGAAGTAAAATCTTGAAATATGAATTGACCGAAAGACCTCCGAAAACTCCTAACAGTCTTCGTAAGCTACGAGTCCCGAAAGTGATCATCGACGAGCTGAAATACCGAAAAGAACGGATAGAAAATAACAAGGCGAAGTTTAAGGACAAGTATAATGATTTTGATTATATAAGCTGCCAGGAAAACGGAAATCCGCACAGTATGAGTGCTTTTAATATTGCGTTGAATAAACTCTGCAAAAAATCCGCTCTTCCTTCGATAACAGTTCATGGATTGCGACATATGTATGCTACTATACTGATTGAAAATGGTGCGAGCCTATCAAAAATATCTGCATTATTGGGGCATAGTTCAATAAACACGACCTTTGAATACTATTGCGACATATCCGATGAAAGCAATAACATTAAAGCGTTCATGGATAACACATTTATTCCCGAGGAGGAAGCTGACTGATGGAGATGAAAAACATAGCCGAACATAATGTCTATAATATAATAAAGGTTAAAAACAAGTATGGTTTTCGAGTGTTGTTGCGTTTTGATGACGGGACAGAAGAAATACGGCAGTTTTCAGGCTTTGACTCTAAAAAAGACGCAAACAGCGAAAAAGAAAAGATAATCGCACAGCTTGTTACGAAGACATTTATCGTTCAGAAAAAGCAATCGGTATCAAGCTTTCTAACGGAATGGCTTGAAACAGATATAAAGCCTAGGACAACAGCCAACACCTATTCTTCCTATAAAAATGCAATAAAAAATCATATTCTGCCGATTTTAGGCAAAATGTACTTGACAGACCTTATGCGAGTACACATAAAAAATATGTATATTGCTATTGCGGAAAAGTCGCACAGGATGGCACAAATCGTCAAAAATATAATGAACACATCTATGAGATATGCAGTAAACAAAGGGTTGATTTCCGAAAGCCCTGCGGCGGACATCCCATTGCCTAAAAATGTGGCGAAAAATGCTTATCATACAAGATTGATAAAGGAAAGCAACACGCTGAATTTAGAGCAAATCGTTATACTGATAAATGCAAGCCGAGGTACCGGGATTTATATGCAGGTGCTTTTCGCGGTGCTTATGGGCTTGAGAAGAGGTGAAATTAATGGGCTGAAATACAGCGATGTTGATTTTGTGCGACAAAAGCTTCATGTTGCAAGGCAATTGGGCAGAGCGGCAAATTCAGATGATGTTATATTTGCTCCTAAAACAAAGACTAAACAGGAGATTAAACTGAAAACACAATCCAGCGACAGAGTGCTTGATATACCGGATTTTGTTTTTGAGGAGATATTAAGGTCCCGAAACCAATATGAGAAAAATAAAAACAGAAGAAGCAAAAAATTTCAAGACCTGAATTATATATGCTGTTCGAGCTACGGTCGACCGCGCAGTATGCAATACCATTTTGAACCTTTTAAAGAAGTTCTGAAAAAAAGCGGTTTGCCTAATATAAGATGGCACGATTTGCGACACAGTTATGCAACGCTTCTTATGAAAAACGATTTCAACTTAAAGGCAATTTCAAAAATACTCGGTCACGCAAAAGAAATCGTTACGGCAGATATTTATGTTGATAACCGGGAAATCATTACGGACGGAGTTGCCGAGCTGAAAGAATATATGGAAGAAGTGATACCGGAAAAGCCGGTTAATTTTAATGAGACGGAAAAGGTATTCGACCATAGTGATGTTGATATAACCGCCGTGTTTTGCAGTTTAACAGCATAAAGATATATTAATGGGCAGTGTGTTGAACGCTGCCCATTAAGTGTTTACATTTTAAGCTTTTGGTGTTATAATATATTGTAATTCTTTATGGCTTTTTACGATGTGTTACGGAGTTTTATTTTTCCCTAAAATAATAAATTTGTGACCTAAATTCGTGTAATTCCATATAGGACACATTTTTTTAGTTATTTTAAAGAAATTATTACACGAATTTTTACTGCGGGTCCGGCCTATATTAATCATATTGAGGGAGATGAGAATGTGCCTGATAAGTTTATTTTACATTCAAATTACAAGCCCACAGGCGACCAGCCGGAGGCTATAGCAAAGCTTACCGAAGGGGTCGAAAATGGCTTAACAGAGCAGGTTTTGCTTGGTGTTACGGGTTCGGGAAAAACCTTTACTATGGCGAATGTTATCGCTAATGTCAACCGCCCGACCCTCGTTTTAGCCCACAACAAAACCCTCGCCGCACAACTTTGCAGTGAGTTCAGAGAATTCTTCCCCGAAAACGCGGTTGAATATTTTGTTTCCTACTATGATTATTACCAACCCGAGGCGTATATTCCGGGGAGCGATACCTATATTGAAAAGGATTCCTCTATTAATGACGAGATAGATAAGCTCCGCCATTCCGCCACCTGCGCCCTTTCCGAGCGGCGGGATGTTATTATTGTGGCTTCGGTTTCCTGCATTTATTCTTTGGGCGACCCTATCGATTATAAAAATATGGTAATTTCCCTTAGAGTGGGAATGGAGAAAAACCGTGACGAGCTTCTGCACAAGCTTGTGGATTTGCAGTACGAGCGCAACGATATTAATTTTGTGCGCAATAAATTCAGGGTCAGGGGAGATACGGTGGAGATTTACCCCGCAAACGCCTATGAAAATGCCATAAGAGTGGAATTTTTCGGGGATGAGATTGACCGAATAAGCGAAATTAACACCGTTACGGGGGAGGTTAAGGCGCATTTGTCCCATGCGGCGATTTACCCCGCTTCGCATTATATTGTCTCAAACGAAAAGCTTGAGGACGCCCTCAAAGAAATTAAGGACGAGCTTGAAGAAAGGGTAAAATTCTTTACCGAAAACGGTCAGCTTATCGAGGCGCAGAGGATAAGACAGCGCACCGAGTACGATATGGAAATGCTAAAGGAAATAGGCACCTGCAAGGGGGTTGAAAACTACTCCCGTGTGCTCTCAAGAAGAAAACCGGGGAGCGTTCCCTCAACACTTCTTGACTATTTCCCCGACGATTATCTGCTTTTTGTGGACGAGTCTCATGTGACGCTGCCGCAGGTGCGGGGTATGTACGGCGGTGACAGGGCAAGAAAGGAAAACCTTGTGCAGTACGGCTTCAGGCTTCCCTCGGCTTTTGATAACCGACCCCTTAATTTTGAGGAATTTTACAGCCATGTAAATCAGGCGGTTTTCGTTTCGGCAACACCGGGTGAATTTGAAAAAGACCACTCTGCACAGATTGTCGAGCAGGTTATCCGCCCGACAGGACTTTTAGACCCGAAGATAACCGTTCGGCCAAGTGACGGGCAGATTGATGATTTAATCTCCGAAATCAATATCCGTGTTGACCGCAAGGAAAGGGTGCTTATTACCACCCTTACAAAGAAAATGGCGGAGGACTTGACCGATTATTTAAATGACCTGTCGATTAAGGTGCGGTATATGCACTATGATATTGATACGATGGAGCGAATGGAGATTATCCGTGATTTGCGCTTAGGTGAGTTTGATGTGCTTGTGGGCATTAACCTGTTAAGGGAGGGCTTGGATATTCCCGAGGTGTCGCTTGTTGCGATTTTGGACGCTGACAAAGAAGGCTTCCTTAGAAGTGAGACTTCGCTTGTGCAAACCGTGGGCAGAGCCGCAAGAAATGCCGACGGCGAGGTTATAATGTACGCTGACAGTATTACCCCCTCAATGGAGCGGGCAATTACCGAGACCGAGCGCCGCAGAGGTATACAAAACCGCTATAACGAGGAGCACGGAATCACACCTAAAACGGTTATTAAGGATGTTCGTGATATTATAGAAATAGGCACTAAGGTGAAGGGTGATAAGCCTGTTTCCAAGATGTCTAAATTAGAGCGTGAGGCGGAAATTAAACGCCTTACAAATGAAATGAAGCAGGCGGCGAAGATACTTGAATTTGAGCACGCCGCTTACCTGCGTGATAAAATCAATAAACTTAGAGAAGGTAAATAATGGCAAACGATAAAATTATAATCAAGGGTGCTTGCGAGCATAATCTGAAAAATATAGATGTTGAAATACCAAGGGACAAGCTGATTGTATTTACAGGTCTTTCGGGTAGCGGAAAATCTTCCCTTGCTTTTGATACCATATATGCCGAGGGGCAGAGGCGGTATGTGGAGTCCCTTTCTTCCTATGCAAGGCAGTTCTTGGGGCAGATGGAAAAGCCAAATGTGGAGACAATAGAAGGACTTTCACCCGCAATCTCCATTGACCAGAAAACCACCTCTAAAAACCCAAGGTCTACAGTGGGAACTGTCACAGAAATATACGATTATCTGCGTCTGCTTTACGCAAGGGTGGGGGTTCCCCATTGTCCTGTTTGCGGTAAGGAGATAAGCCAGCAGACCACCGACCAGATTGTGGACAGGGTAATGGCGCTTCCTGCGGGCAGTAAAATTCAGGTTCTGTCCCCTGTTGTAAAGGGCAGAAAGGGGGAGCACACAAAGGAGCTTGAGCACGCAAGAAAGCAGGGCTATGTAAGGGTTCGTATAGACGGCAATATGTACGACCTATCAGAGGAAATAAAGCTTGAAAAAAATAAAAAGCATATGATAGAAATTGTGGTTGACCGCCTTGTGGTTAAGGACGAAATCCGTTCCAGACTTGCGGGAAGTATCGAAACCGCCGCAGGTATTTCGGGGGGTCTTATTGCGGTTGATGTGATAGGCGGGGAAGAGCTGCAGTTTTCCCAGAGCTTTGCCTGTGACGAGCACGGCATAAGCATACCCGAGCTTACACCCACAATGTTTTCCTTTAACAGCCCCTTTGGTGCTTGTCCTACCTGTACGGGGCTTGGAATTTTTATGAAGGTTGACCCAAGGCTTGTTATTAACGATGAAAGCAAGTCCCTTATTGACGGGGCTATCAGAGCCTCGGGCTGGGGAGTCAACTCTTGGTTTTACCCCGATGCGGGCACAATAGCCACAATGTATTATAACGGTCTTGCAGAGCATTACGGCTTTGATATTAATACGCCGTACAAGGATTTGTCCGATGAGGTAAAAGAGGCTGTTCTTTACGGAACAGGCAGTACTAAGCTTAAGCTTAAAAGGGGCAACACCTTAGGCGGCGGCAGTTATGAAGCACCCTTTGAGGGTATTATTAATAACCTTGAACGCCGTTATAAGGAAACCTCAAGCGATTACGCCCGTGCCGAGATTGAAAGCTATATGACCGAGCGCCCCTGTCCCGACTGCCACGGCAGAAGATTAAAGCCTGAGTATTTGGCGGTTACTGTCGGCGGCAAGAACATTATGGAATTTTGCGATATGTCGGTTACCGACGAGCTTGAATTTATAAACTCCCTCGAGTTCGGCACAAGGGATTCTATGATTTCAAAGCCTATTTTAAAGGAAATCAGGGAAAGGCTTACCTTCCTTAAAAGTGTGGGGCTTGAATACCTTAATCTGTCCCGCTCCTCAGGTACGCTTTCGGGAGGAGAAAGCCAGAGAATACGCCTTGCAACCCAAATTGGTTCTTCTCTTATGGGTGTACTTTATATCCTTGACGAGCCCAGCATTGGTCTTCACCAGCGGGATAACGACCGCCTTATCGCTACACTAAAGCGTTTGCGAGACCTGGGCAATACTGTTATTGTAGTAGAGCACGACGAGGACACAATGCGTGCCGCAGATTATATTGTAGATGTGGGCCCGGGGGCGGGTATACACGGCGGTAATATTGTGTTTTCGGGAAGTGTGCCTGAGCTCGAAAAATGCACCGAGTCCATAACCTCGGATTATCTTACAGGCAGAAAAAAGATTCCCGTGCCCGAAATTAGGCGCAAGGGTAACGGCTCATTCCTTGAAATTAAGGGGGCGGCGGAAAACAACCTTAAAAAGATTAATGTTAAAATTCCCCTTGGCACCTTTGCCTGCGTAACAGGAGTTTCGGGGAGCGGTAAGTCCTCATTTGTAAACGATATTGTATATAAGGTTCTGGCAAACAAGCTTAACAAGGCGAAAACCGTACCCGGTGCCTATAAATCATTTGAGGGAATAGAAAATCTCGATAAGGTCATTAATATAGACCAAGCGCCTATAGGCAGAACTCCCCGCTCCAATCCCGCTACCTATACGGGGGTTTTCGGGGATATTCGTGAGCTTTTTGCCTCTACAAAGGATGCGAAAATGCAGGGCTACACCGCAGGAAGATTCTCCTTTAATGTTAAGGGCGGGCGGTGCGAGGCTTGTCAGGGCGACGGTATTTTAAAGATTGAAATGCACTTCTTGCCCGATATTTATGTGCCCTGCGAGGTCTGCGGCGGCAAACGCTACAACCGTGAGACCCTTAATGTAAAGTACAAGGGCAAGAGCATTTATGATGTGCTTGAAATGACGGTAGAGGAGGGTATGACCTTTTTTGAAAGCATACCTAAAATCCACCGCAAGCTTAAAACCTTATTTGATGTGGGGCTCGGTTATATTAAAATCGGTCAACCCGCAACAACCCTTTCGGGGGGCGAGGCACAGCGTGTAAAGCTTGCCGCCGAGCTTTCAAAGCGGGGCACGGGCAAGACTATTTATATTTTGGACGAGCCCACAACAGGTCTTCACACCGCTGATGTTCACAAGCTTATTGAGGTTTTACAGCGGTTTGTAGATGCGGGCAACACCGTGCTTGTAATCGAGCATAACCTTGATGTTATTAAAACCGCCGATTATATTATCGACTTAGGCCCCGAGGGGGGAGATAAGGGCGGTACGGTGGTTTGCACAGGCACTCCCGAAAAAATCGCCGCTTGTGATAACTCCTACACGGGTAAATTCTTAAAGAAAATGCTTTAAATTTACACATTATTCACCAATAGAACAGATGTGACGATTAAAATATAGTGTAAGGGGTGAGTCTTAGAGGTGTTCGGATATATAAGAATTGCAAAGCCCGAGCTTAAAATTAAGGAGTACGAGACCTATAAGGCGGTCTACTGCACCCTTTGCCGAACTCTCGGTAAGGAGTACGGTATCTGGACCCGCTTTACCCTAAGCTATGACTTCACCTTTTTGAGTCTCTTAAATATGTCCCTGTCGGACGGGTGCGATGAGTCCGAGCGCAAGATATGCACCTGCAACCCGCTTAAAAAATGCAATTACTGCAAGAGCGATGAAAAGATTAAAATGCCTGCGGCAGCGGCTATGATAATGGTTTATTACAAGCTGCTTGATAATATAGCGGACGAAAAGGGCATAAAAAAATTAGGCTATTCAGCACTTAAACCGCTCTTTTCTCACGCCCACAAAAAGGCGGCACGGCTTTACCCTCAGGTTGAGGAAATTATAAGGGAATATATTGCGGAGCAGTCGGCCCTTGAGAATGACAACTGCACCGAGCTTGATAAAGCCGCCGACCCAACGGCAAAAGCCCTTTCCTCGCTTTTACAGCTTTGCAGTGAAGATGCAGTGCAAAAAAGGGTGCTTGACCGCTTGGGCTATTGTCTTGGAAGATATATTTATATTCTTGATGCGGCATGTGACCTACCTGAAGACATAAAGAGCGGCTCATATAACTGCTTAAAGGCTTCGGTAGAGGGAGAACCTCAAAAATATGCTAAAGACAGGGCAACCCCACAGCTTTATTTTTGCGCTAACGAGGCGGGCAGAGCCTTTGAACTGCTGGACATAAAAAAATACAGGACAATTCTCGGCAACATTATTTATTTAGGACTTGAGGATACATTCAAAAAGGAGTTAAATATATGAAAGATCCGTATGCGGTATTGGGCGTTTCAAGTAACGCCAGCGACGAAGAAATTAAAAACGCTTATAGGGAGCTTGCACGCAAGTATCACCCCGATAATTACACCGATAATCCCCTTTCCGACCTTGCGGGTGAAAAGATGAAGGAGATTAATGAGGCGTACGACCGGATTATGAACTCACGCCGTTCGGGTAAGAATAATAACAGCTATGCAGGCGGTTTTAACGCCAATGCGGCTTCCTCATTCCCCGAGGTCAGAAGCCTTATTAATCAGGGCAGACTTGAGCAGGCGCAGGAGATACTGGACGGCGTTCCGCCGCAGTCCCGCAATGCGGAGTGGTACTTTCTTAACGGAACGGTGCTTTACCGCAGAGGTTGGTTTGATCAGGCCTTTACAAGCTTTGCTACAGCCTCAAGAATGGACCCGACAAATATGGAATACCGCAACGCCGTAAACAATGCACAGCGTCAGCAGGGAAGACAGGGTAACCCTTACCGCACCTACGGTGGTGGCACAGGCGGCTGTGACGGCTGTGATTTGTGCATAAATCTTTGGTGCTGTGATTCCTGCTGTGAGTGTATGGGCGGAGATTTAATTCCTTGCTGTTAAGGGAAGCGGTAGTGTGAAACGAAACATTAAAATAACATTGTGCGGAATAACGGTTGCACTTTCGGTGGTTTTTATGCTACTGTCCTATTTTCCGTACTTTACCTACGCCGTTCCTGCGATAACGGGTCTGCTTACAATGATGCTTGTTATCGAGATAAATGTGAAATGGGCATTTGCGGGTTATCTTGCCGCCTCGGTACTGGTGTTTATTTTTGCCGAGCCCGAAAGCAAGCTTATGTATATCTGCCTGTTTGGATATTATCCGATAGTTAAGGCGCTGATTGAAAGGGTAAACAAGCCTGTAATTGAATGGGTTTTAAAGCTTGCGGTATTTAACGCCGCCGCTTTACTGATTTATGTGGTATTTGCTGAAATGTTCGGTATATCTACCGAAGATTTTAACACTCTCGGAAAATACGGCGCATATATCTTTTTAGCCTTTGGAAACGGAGTTTTCGTTCTTTATGATATTACGGTTTCAAGACTTTCGGGAACATATATGCTGCGTATACACCCAAAGGTAAAAAAACTGCTTAAAATATGAAAATGCTGTAATGTTGAAAGCACTTTGCACAAAAAAGCCTCCCTTGTGTAAAGGGAGGTGCCGAGGAACGAGGCGGAGGGATTGAAAATGCTTTAATAAGCCTTTTCTCACAATCCCTCAGTCAGCTTCGCTGACAGCTCCCTTTACACAAGGGAGCCTTTTATATTTATCTACCTTTAAATCAACAGATTTTTATTTTATATAACCTTGCTTAAGAAGTCCTGAAGTCTCGGGCTTTTGGGATTGCCGAAGACTTCTTCGGGTGTGCCCTCTTCCATAATAATACCTTGGTCGATAAAGAGCACTCGGTCTGCAACCTCTTTTGCAAATCCCATTTCGTGGGTTACAACCGCCATTGTCATACCTTCGTTTGCAAGGGCTTTCATAACATCAAGCACCTCGCCTACCATTTCGGGGTCGAGGGCAGATGTGGGCTCGTCAAAAAGCATTACATCGGGTTGCATACAAAGTGCACGGACTATTGCGACCCTCTGCTTTTGACCGCCTGACAGCTGTGAGGGATAGGCATTAGCCCTGTCCTTAAGACCTACACGGTCAAGTAATGAGAGTGCTCGTTCCTCGGCCTCGGCCTTGGTGGCTTTTTTAAGCTTTACGGGAGCTATTGTCATATTCTTAAGCACCGTCATATTGGGAAAAAGGTTGAACTGCTGGAAAACCATTCCCATCTTTTGGCGGTGAACATTTATGTTTACTTTAGGGTCGGTAATATCCGTTCCCTCAAAATAAATATGCCCGCCTGTGGGCTCTTCAAGGAGATTGAGGGTGCGCAAAAAGGTGGATTTTCCCGAGCCGGAGGGTCCGATTATAACCACAACCTCGCCCTTTTTAATCTCGGTATCAATACCCTTTAAAACCTCAATTTTGCCAAAAGCTTTTTGCAAATTTTCGGTTTTTATAAGCACTTCATTAGTGGTCACTGGTACGCAGCCTCCTTTCAAGCTTTCCTACAAGCCAGGTTAAAACCATAACTATTACAAGATAAATAGCCGCTACGGTGATAAGGGGCAGGAAGTAGGAGTAGGTGCGGCCCGCTATGGAGTTGCCCGCCTTGGTAAGGTCTACAACGCCTACATAGCCCGCAACCGAGGTTTCCTTTAAAAGGGCTATAAACTCGTTGCAGAGGGTGGGGAGTACGGTTTTAAACATTTGGGGAATAACAATATGTATCATAGTCTGAACATAGTTAAGTCCCAAAGAACGCCCCGCCTCAAACTGTCCGTTATCCACCGCCATAATTCCGCCTCGGAAGATTTCCGCAACATATGCGCCCGAATTTATACCGAAAGCGAAAATGCCTATGGGTACGCCGTCCCTTACCGAGACAAAGATAAGGAAATATGAAATCATAAGCTGAACGACAACAGGGGTGCCTCGGATAACCGTTAAATAGAGCTTGCAAACTGCATTTAAAAACGAGAGTATAAAATATCCTATACCCTTGTGCTGGCGCATTTTGTCACGGTTTTTATCGTATGTAGAGCGCACGGCGGCAACGATTATACCTATTGCAATACCTATAAGCAATGCGCCGAAGGTAATCTTAAGTGTATTTACAAAGCCGGTTATCAGTTGTTCGTAGCGGTTGCCCTCGATAAAGACGAACTTGAACTCGTCCGCAAGGGAGCTGAACCAGCCTGAAACAGCGTTAATTATGCCAGTCAATACATAAACTCCTTTCTATGCTAAAAAACAGGGCGGTTGTAAAACCGCCCCTAATTATTTTTAAATTAGTCAGCTTTAATGTATTTGTCAACAACCTTTTTAACAGAACCGTCTTCAATAAGTGCCTTAAGCGCATCGTTTACCTTGGTCTGAAGCTCGGTGTTTTCCTTTGCGAAGCAGATTGCGTAATCCTCGGTTACATATTCGGTGTCAAGAATCTTAAGACCCTCGTTTGCGGCAACATAAGCCTTTGCGGGCTCGTTATCAATAATAACGCAGTCAACCTTGCCGCCCTTTAAAGCCTCAACAGCGAGTGCGCCGTTCTGATAACCTGTTACATTTTCTTCACCATAGCCGCCGTTTTCAACAGAGTCGGAAGCATAAATGTAACCTGTTGTACCCTGCTGAGCGCCGATTTTCTTACCCTCTAAATCGTCAATAGATTTAATATCGCTGTCTTCCTTAACGATTACAACCTGAACGCCTGTAGCATAGCGCCGATGTTGATTTCGACTCTATCATTCCGGGCGTTCAGTCAGGTAAATACGATATGGGTATGGCGGGTATGACCGTTACCGATGAGAGAAAGGAAAAGGTCAACTTCTCCGATTCCTATCAAGCTCAAGGTTTAACTTTTCAGCAATAAGCTTTGCAACCTCTGCGTCGATACCTACGATAGCGTCGCCCTCTTTGTACTCATAGGGCGGGAACTCGGCATTGGTAGCCATAATAAGTTTGCCCTCTTGAGCGGTCATAGACTTACTGCCGCAGCCGCAGCAGAGAACAGCGATAGCCAAAGCGGCTAAAACGCTTACGATTTTTGTGATTTTTTTCATTTGGAAAATCCCCTTTAAAAATAAATTTTAAATTATATAAGGGATTATATCACCGCAAAGCCGACTTGTCAACACTTTTTTGCATATTTATGATAATTTTTTGAATATTTTTCGATTTTGTGCATATCAAGGCGGGTGAAAGGCGGTTTGTTTATGCAGAATGAATAATTATACACAATATTCGTTTTTATGAATATTTATTCATTAGAAAATACTGTGAATGCTGATTCTTGTATCCTCTTTTACCTGGTGCAAGAGCATTTTAAGGGTTTCGATATGCTCGTAGAATAATATTTCGTCCTTGGTTTCGCTGTAAAGCAAAAGGGAAGATATTTCAAGCTCTATATCGTCAATTCGGTTATGATTCATAAAAAAGGAAAGTGCGCTTTCTTTTTCGTCCCAAAGATTGCTTAGTTTTTCGGCATATTCGTACGCTTCACCCTTATTGTAGGCGTCTTCACAGCGAAGTATAAGCTCCTTTGTTTCGTCACAGGTTTTGGTGATATACGCAAAGCTCATGATATATGCAGTGATAACTGCCGCCAGCAGTATTCCTGCGGCTATAAGTCTTTTCATTGCTTATCCCTCATTTTTATAAGGCTGAAATTTCCGTACCTGTCCATAGTCATTAAAAAGACTTGTTTTATATCGGTTTTATTGGCGGCAACCTTTTCTTTGATTTTTGATTCATCTGTTTCAAGAGCCCTAAGCGATTCTTTGATTATTTTTCCGTCGCTTATAACAGGCAGGGGAAGGGCGGCTTTGCCGTTATCTATATTAAGGTCGCCCGCTGTGACGGTCTGTTCGGAGGATTTTAAAAGCACGCTCAGGTTGCCGTTTACCTCAAGCACCGCAAAGGCAACGGTGGAAATGTCAAACACATTCTGCCCCCGCAAAAGCTCCACTAAGTCAAGCACCGTCATACGCACCTGCCGCATGGCGTTCTGGTCTATAACGCCGTTTTTGATTATCACCGCCGATTTTCCGTTCATAAGCTTTCTGACCGTCATACTTTTCATTGCCAGCACCGATACAATTATCTCTAAAATTACCAGCATAAATATTGCCACAACACCGTCTAAAATGGGTTGAGAGGTGTCCTGTAGGGGAATGGCTGCGATTTCCGAGATAAGCAGGGTGACTACAAGCTCGTTGGGCTGCATTTCTCCCACCTGTCGTTTTCCCATAAGCCTTATTCCCAAGGTTACGAAAATATACAGTATAATCGTGCGGGTTATTGTAATAATCATTGTATCACCGCTGTTATTATTTGCAAATATGGTAAATTTATTTAAGTTATATGTGTAAATTTTTACCAAATAAGGTTGGCTTACTTGACAAAATTACTATTTTGTTATACAATATTTATATATCTATTATGCGTGAGGTGATACTGTGAATATACTCCATTTGAAATATGCTGTTGAAATTGCAAATACAAAATCAATAAGCCGTGCGGCGGAAAATTTATATATGGGTCAGCCGAATTTATCGAGAGCCATTAAGGAGCTTGAGGAAAGCCTCAATATAACTATTTTCAACCGTACGCCAAAAGGAATAACCGTAACCCCAGAGGGTGAGGAGTTTTTACAGTACGCAAGGCGCATTGTAAATCAGGTTGACGAGGTCGAGGAAATGTATAAAAGCGGCCGCAAATCTAAGCAAAATTTTTCTGTTTGCGTGCCCAGGGCAAGCTATATTTCCTACGCCTTTGCCGAGTTTGCAAAAAGCATTAAAACCGATATTCCCGCCGATGTTTTTTACAAGGAAACCAATTCCTCAAGAACAATCAGCAATGTGATAAAGGGTGAATATAATTTAGGAATAGTCCGTTTTCAAAACACCTTTGAACGCTATTTTAAAACCCTGTTCGAGGAAAAGCGTTTAAATGCTGAGATTATTACCGATTTTAAATATGTGCTTTTAATGTCTAAGCATCACCCGCTGGCGGAAAAAGAGGAAATTTACTGCAAGGATTTAGCCCCCTATATAGAGGTTACCCACGCCGACCCGTATGTTCCGTCACTTCCCCTTATTGATGTAAAAAAAGAAGAACTCTCCAAGTATGTGGACAAGCATATTTATGTGTTTGAGCGGGGAAGTCAGTTTGAAATTTTGCATGAGGTTGAGAACTCGTTTATGTGGGTTTCTCCAATTCCGAGTGATTTGTGTGAAAAATACGGACTTGTTGCAAGGGAGTGTGTAGATACTCAAAAGGTTTATATGGATGTGCTTATCTACCGTAACGGATATAAGCTTACAGAGCTTGACAACGCCTTCATCACCGCCGTGTGTGCCGCTAAAAGGAAATATATATAAATAAAAAGCAGGTTATTATAAAACAACCTGCTTTAAGTTTTATATAGCCTATTTAATAAGGGATTCGCCGGTCATTTCGGTCGGCTGGGGCAGTCCCATAATCTTAAGGATTGAGGGGACAATGTCGGCAAGTCTGCCGCCCTCCTTTAATTCACAGGGATAACCTACAACGCAGAAAGGAACGGGATTTGTGGTGTGGGGAGTAAAGGGCTGACCGTCCTCTCCAACCATACAGTCGGCATTTCCGTGGTCGGCAGTTATAATAACCGCACCGCCCATTTTAAGGGTGGAACGGACAACTCTGCCCACGCATTCGTCAACCGCTTCAACCGCCTTTACAGCCGCATCAAACACGCCTGTGTGGCCTACCATATCGCAGTTGGCGAAGTTGAGAACAACTGCATCGTATTTGCCCGATTCTATCTGCTCGCAAACAGCGTCGCAAACAGGGTATGCGCTCATTTCAGGCTGTAAATCAAAGGTTGGAACATCGGGGGATTGAATAAGGATTCTGTCTTCGCCCTCGAAGGTCTTTTCTTCACCGCCGTTGAAGAAGAAGGTAACATGAGCGTACTTCTGAGTTTCGGCGATTCTAAGCTGTGTCATGTTTTTGCTTGCCAAATATTCACCGAAGGTCATTTTAAGCTCTTCGGGCGGGAAAGCAACCGAAACATTAGGCATAGTTTCGTCGTACTGGGTCATACAAACATAGGTGAGGGGGAAGAAGCCGTTCTTTCTCTCAAAGCCGTCGAAATCGGGATCAACCAATGTTCTTGTGAACTGTCTTGCACGGTCGGGGCGGAAGTTAAAGGAAACAACGCTGTCGCCCGCCTTTATCATACCGTCTTTATTAACAACTGTTGGAACTATAAACTCGTCGGTAACATCCTTTGCATAGGATTCTTCCATTGCCTTTACAGGATCGGAATTTTGGATGCCCTCGCCGTAAACAAAAGCGGCATATGCCTTTTCAACTCTATCCCAAGCAAAATCACGGTCCATAGCATAGTATCTGCCCATAACAGATGCGATTTCTCCCACACCTAACTCCTTCATTTTAGCCTGAAGGTCTTTTATAAAGCCGACGCCCGAGGTGGTGGAAACATCTCTGCCGTCCATAAGGCAGTGAACATATACCTTTTTAAGTCCGTTCTTTTTTGCAAGCTCTAAAAGCCCATAGAGGTGCTCGATATGGCTGTGAACTCCGCCGTCGGAAAGAAGTCCGATAAGATGAAGCGCCGAGCCGTTATCCTTGCAGTTTTGAACGGCATTCTTTAAAGCTTCAATATCAAAAAAGTCGCCGTCCTCAATAGACTTTGTGATTTTAACGAGCATCTGGTAAACAACACGGCCGGCCCCGATGTTGGTGTGACCTACCTCGCTGTTGCCCATTTGTCCGTCGGGGAGTCCTACATCAAGTCCGGAAGCGCCAATGGTAGTGAAGGGGTTTTCATTAAAAAATTTAGTAAGATTGGGGGTTTTAGCGGCATGGATTGCGTTACCTTCATCGGTATCCCTTATGCCGAAACCGTCCATAATACATAAAACAACAGGTTTTTTCATTATTTAATCACCTTGAAATTATTTGCTTGCGGCTTTAACAATAACCGAGAAATCCTCAGCCTTAAGGGAAGCGCCGCCGATAAGTCCGCCGTCAACATTAATCTTTGCAACAAGCTCCTCGGCATTCTTAGCGTTCATAGAACCGCCGTACTGGATTGTAACGGTTTCTGCAACCTCTGCGCCGTAGGCCTCTGCAATAGCGGCACGAACATAGCCGTTGCCCTCGTCAGCCTGCTCGGCAGTAGCGGTAACGCCTGTTCCGATTGCCCATACGGGCTCGTAAGCGATAATAACATTCTTTAATTGGTCGGCAGTTACATTGGTAAGTGCCATTTTGGTCTGATATTTGAGTAAAGTCTCGGTGTAGCCAAGCTCTCTCTGCTCAAGGGTTTCGCCGACGCATACAATAGCGGTAAGACCTGCATTTAAAGCGGCAAGTGTGCGTAAGTTTACGGTCTGGTCGGTCTCGCCGAAGTACTGTCTTCTCTCGCTGTGACCGATAACTACATACTTAACGCCCGATTCAACAAGCATCTGTGCGGAAACCTCGCCTGTGTAGGCGCCGCTCTCCTTAAAATGCACATTTTCAGCGCCGATTTCAATATTTGAGCCCTCTGCCGCCGCTACAGCCGCAGGAATGTCGATAAATGGAACGCAAAGCACTACCTTGCAGTCAGCTCCCGCTACAAGGGGCTTCATTTCGTTTATGAGTGCGGTTGTTTCGGAGGGGGTCTTATTCATTTTCCAGTTGCCTGCGATTACAGCGGCTCTTTTAGCTTTATTCATTGTAAAAACTCCTTTTATAATAACACAAGTAAGGGTTGCTTTTTCGGCAACCCTTAAAATTTTTAATTACTTATCGTTAAGTGCGGCAATGCCGGGAAGTTCCTTACCCTCTAAGAATTCGAGAGAAGCGCCGCCGCCAGTTGAAATGTGGGTCATCTTGTCGCCGTAGCCTAAGGTGTTGACAGCCGCCGCTGAATCACCGCCGCCGATAACGGTAACGGCATCGGTCTCTGCAAGGCTCTTAGCAACTGCAATAGTGCCCTTTGCAAGGGTGGGGTTCTCAAATACGCCCATAGGTCCGTTCCAAACAACGGTCTTAGCAGACTTAACAGCATCTGCGAAAAGCTCGGCGGTTTTAGTGCCGATGTCAAGACCCTGATAATCGTCGGGAATCTTGTCTGCATCAACAACCTCAACCTCAATCGGTCCGTCAATCGGGTCGGGGAAGTTCTTAGCTATTGTGCAGTCGATAGGAAGAAGAATCTTAACGCCCTTTTCCTCTGCCTTTTTAAGCATATCCTTGCAGTAGTCAATCTTCTCGGTATCAAGGAGTGACTGACCTACGCTGTAGCCCTTGGCCGCAAGGAAAGTGTAAGCCATACCGCCGCCGATAATAAGAGTATCAGCCTTGTTAAGAAGATTTTCTATAACTGTAAGCTTGTCTGCAACCTTTGCGCCGCCCAAAATGGTAACGAAAGGACGAACGGGGGTATCAACAGCGTTGCCGAGATACTTAAGCTCTTTGCCGATAAGGTAGCCTGCAACAGCCTCTTTTACATAGGAAACAACGCCTACGGTTGAGCAGTGTGCTCTGTGAGCGGTGCCGAATGCATCGTTTACAAAAATATCAGCCAAGGAGCCCAGCTCTGCCGAGAAAGCTTCGCCGTTCTTGGTTTCTTCAGCACGGTAACGGGTGTTTTCAAGAAGAACAACATCGCCGTCCTGCATAGCCTCAACAGCCTTTTTAGCGTTTTCGCCTACAACATTAGCGTCAGCCGCAAAAACAACCTCTTTGCCTAAAAGCTCGGAAAGGCGCTTTGCAACGGGAGCTAAAGAAAGCTCGGGCTTGGGCTCGCCCTTCGGCTTGCCAAGGTGGGAGCAGAGGATAACCTTGCCGCCGTCGGCAATGAGCTTTTTAATGGTGGGGAGGGCTGCGATGATGCGGTTTTCGTCGGTGATAACGCCGTTTTTAAGCGGAACATTAAAGTCACAGCGAACGAGAACCTTTTGACCTTTTACATTAATGTCGTCAACGGTCTTTTTGTTAAGAGCGTTCATTGAGATACATCCTTTCAACATTGTTAAATTTTTTACAATACTATTTTACCACAAATTATTATTTTTTCAATATTTATTTTAATTAAGAGTGTAAAAATTAGCAAATATCTTCCCATTTATAATTGTGCAACTGACCGAAGTTTTCAAGTTTTGGGTAATCCCATTGTCGTAAAGCTTCGTAAACCGCTATTGCTACAGAGTTTGAGAGGTTTAAGCTTCTTATTTCTCCCTGCATAGGTATTCTTACGCACCGTTCGGGATTTTTAATGAGCAGCTCCTCGGGCAAACCCTTTGTTTCCTTGCCGAAAAGCAGATAGCAGTTGTCGGGGTAGGAGACATCTGAGTGGGCTTTTCTGCCCTTTGTTGTAAAATAGAAAAAGGCACCCTCATTCTTTGAAAAGAAATCCTCTAAATTTTCATAGTAGGTTATGTCAAGATAGTGCCAGTAATCGAGCCCCGCACGCTTGAGCCTTTTATCGTCAATATTAAATCCCATCGGTTTTACAATATGAAGCCTCGCTCCCGTAGCGGCGCAGGTGCGGGCGATATTGCCCGTGTTTTGGGGGATTTCGGGCTCTACCATTACAATATTAATCTTAGCCATTTTATCACCGTTTTTATTTTTATTATACAGTTGTCAAATTAAGGTTGTCAAGCAGATAAATTTGTATTATAATATGTTTATAATAAAAGGAAAGTGGGTTTCAATATGAATAACATTTGGCACGATATTTCTCCCTCACGGATAACGCCCGAGGATTTTATCTGTGTAATCGAAATTCCAAAGGGAAGTAAAAAGAAATACGAGCTGGATAAGGAAACAGGACTGATAATTCTTGACCGTATTCTTTACACCTCTACCCACTATCCCGCAAATTACGGCTTTATTCCTCGTACCTACGGGGACGATAACGACCCCCTTGATGTGCTGCTTCTTTGCGCCGAAAAATTGGAGCCTTTAAGCCTTGTGCGAGCCTATCCGATAGGGGTAATCAATATGATAGACGGCGACAGCAACGATGAAAAGGTAATAGCCATTCCTTTTAATGATCCTTCTTATAATGAGTATAATGACATAGACGACCTGCCGAAGCACGTTTTTGATGAAATGCGTCACTTTTTTGAGGTTTATAAAAACCTGGAGCATAAAAAGACCGCCGTTGATGATGTAAAGGGCAGGGAAGACGCTATAAAAATAATAGAGTCGGCTATTGAAAATTATAAAGTTCATTTTAATAAATAGGTGTTTTATATGAAAATGCAGGAAAGTATTTTACGGCGGGTAAGAATGATTGAAGAAAAAAACGGAATTAAATATGCCAAAACAGACGGAAGGCTGTATAAAACCTTAAGGGTGTTTTATATCATTGTTTTTGCATACACAATGGTTATAAATCTGCTTTATATTGCGGGTATGGCTTTTGTGTACGGCGGAACCGATGGTTTTAAGGATATAGCAAACAGCTTTATTTCGGTTTGCATATGCACTGCGCTTATGATTGCGGGATTTGTTTTGAGCTTTTTTCGGTTTAAACTTGTGGCGGGCATAATAAGCGTAGTTCCCGAAATTTTCTTAATACCCGTTTTCGGAGTTGAATTGAGGGACAGCCTCGGCTTTATGGGCTTTAAAACCTCCTTTTACTGGCGGCACTTAGCCCCCCTTGCAATTCTTATAATACTTATGACAGCAACAACCGTTATCGCCGTTAGGGCAAAAGTGAAAACCGAAAAGCAATACAAAAAGGTTACTGACAACCTTTATAAGCAATATAAGGAAAGCGGAGCGGATCTTTCAGACGAACAATGGGAGGAATTTTTAGCGAATTACGACCCAGCCGATTACAAAATTCTTTTTCAGGCGGAAAACAATTAAGAATAACAACAACAGAGAAGCGGCAATTTTCGCAAGAAAATTGCCGCTTCTTTTTGTGTATTCATAGCTTTAAAAAACACAATATATGCCTATTTACAAAAATAATTATAAAAATTTTATGTAAACTGAAAAAAATACTTGATTTTTCTGTTTAGGGGACTTATAATACAACTATGGTGGTGCAAAGTGGAGATAAAAACCACAAAAGTGTATTAAAGTGGAGCAGAAAGGAGTGAAAACCGTGCTTTTTGGTGGTTATCAGCATAATATCGATAAAAAGGGCAGGGTTTTTATTCCCGCAAAGCTTCGTGAAGAGCTTGGCAGTGGTTTTATGATTTGCCGTGGCATTTACGGCAAACGCTGTCTGTGCGTTTATTCGGCAGAGCAGTGGGACAGGCTTGTTGAAAAAATCGGCACTTTGCCCAGCACAAAATCAAGTGCGGTTAAGCGTTTTTTGTATGACGGTGCATTTAATGTTGATTTCGACTCTCAGGGAAGAATACTTATTCCCCCCGTTTTGCGGGAATATGCACAGCTTGAGGGCGAGGCACACATTATAGGAATGGACACCAACCTTGAAATCTGGAATACCGAGCTTTGGAACGAGGAGAATGCGAAGTACACTCCCGAATCTATTGCCGATATTATGGAAGAGCTTAACTTCTGATGGAATTTGTGCACAAGTCGGTGCTGCTTAATGAAACTATTGCGGCCCTTGATATAAAGTCAGACGGAATTTATGTTGACGGTACTGCCGGCGGTGCGGGACACTCGTCGGAAATAGCTAAAAGGCTTAAGGGTGGATTTTTGTACGCTCTTGACCGAGACCCCGATGCTGTAAAGACCGCCACCGAAAGGCTAAAGGATTACCCGGCAAAGGTGATTGAAAGCAACTTTTGCGATATGGCGTCGGTTTTAGCTAACGAGGGAGTAGAGAGTGTTGACGGGGTTCTGTTAGACCTCGGGGTTTCCTCTTATCAGCTTGACAGCGCCGAGCGGGGATTTTCCTACCGTGCGGATGCTCCCCTTGATATGAGAATGAGCAAAAGCGGATTATCTGCCGCAGACATTGTCAATACTTATTCCGTACAGCAGTTGACCGATATTTTCAGGAATTACGGCGAGGAGAAATTCGCCTATAAAATAGCAAACAGAATAGTGAGTGAGAGGGAAAAGGAGCCTATTTTAAACACCTTAAGGCTTGCGGATATAATAGCTTCCTCTGTCCCTGCCGCCGCAAGAAGGGACGGACACCCTGCACGCAAATGCTTTCAGGCGATAAGGATTGCCGTGAACGGCGAGCTTGAGATTTTAGGCGGTGCGCTGGACAGCGCCTTCCGATTTCTTAAAAAGGACGGCGTGCTTGCGGTTATAACCTTCCACTCCCTTGAAGACAGAATTGTAAAGCAGAAATTTAAGGAGTACTGCACCGGCTGTATCTGCCCGCCCGACCTTCCTGTTTGCGTGTGCGGCAGAACCCCCGAGGGCCGTTTGGCCTTCAAAAAGCCCATAGAGGCAAGCGGAGAAGAATTAAACGAAAACCCAAGGAGCAGAAGTGCAAAATTAAGGGTGATAATAAAGAATTAAGGAGAACGGTTATGAATAATATGAAGTATTATAACGACAGCTTGGCATACGATTTTGAAATGTTTATGCCCAAAACTGCCGAGCGTGAGAATACACGGGATAATATTGTTGTAATGCCCAAAACCGCCGAGCGTACAAAAAAGCGTACCCGTGCGGCGGCTAAAAAGCTTTCTTCGCCAATGCTTCTTATTATGACGGTAGTTTTCATTCTTGCGGGACTTTGCGGAAATATCGCACTCAGAATTCAGATAAACGAGGTTAATTCCGAAATCAATGAAATGAAGTCCTCTATAAACGAGCTTGACAGCGTTAAGACAAGCCTCGAGGTAGAAATGCAACGCAGGATTTCATATTCGAATTTGGAACTTGAGGCAACCCAGCTGGGAATGAGAAAGATGGAAAAGGAAAATGTAAAATATATAAGGGTAAACGATAAGGATAAAGCAGTAACGGCTAATGGGGAGACCGTAACCGCAGAGTAATAATAGTACAAGTGTTAATAATATATTATCTGTAGTAATAACAAGATACGAGAGTTGTTTTGCCGACTCTCGTATTCGGGTTTAGAAAGGAAGCAGGTGCCGTGGCTGTAAAACCGGGTAAAATGATGGTTACAAGAGCAATCATAGTTATGACTGCGCTTATTCTTGCGCTTTCTATAGTATCAGGAGCAAGCCTTGTAAACATAATGGTAATCAACGGCGAAAAATATCAGAATGATGCTTCCGAGCAACAGCTTTACGACAGCCTTGTTACCGCCCCGAGGGGCGATATTTATGACCGCAATATGCAAAAGCTTGCCACAAGCTCGCCCGCTTGGACGGTTTACATAACACCGAACGGAATAAAAAAGCTTAAGGCAGATGAGGCAACCAAAGTAAAGGAAAAAATAGCCGAGGGACTTTCAGAGATATTAGAGCTCGATTACGAGACGGTTTACAGCTATTGTGAAAAGAATTCTTATTATGTTATAGTAAAGAAGAAGATCGAAAAAACGGTCGCCGATGAGATAAGGCAGTTTTTAATTGATAATAAGGATTTGGAGCTTACCCAGTATGTCGGTCTTGACGAAACCACAAAAAGATATTATCCCAATGAAAATTTAGCCTCGGTAGTGCTGGGCTTTGTAGGCTCGGATGATCAAGGTCTTTCGGGAATTGAAAGCTATTATGATAATGATTTAACGGGTATTGCGGGCCGAGTTGTTGCCGCAAAGAATGCCGCAGGAACCAATATGCCTTTCTCATACGAAAAGGTTGAGGAGGCTACACAGGGCAAGTCCCTTGTGCTGACACTTGATTCCTATGTGCAGTATACGGCGGAAAAATATTTGGAAAATGCCATTGAAGCAAACCAAATTGCCGAGCGCGGTGCGGCGGTTGTTATGAATGTAAATACGGGTGCGATACTGGCTATGGCGGTAAAGGGGGACTTTGACCCGAACGATCCATTTACACTTTCCTCTGCCGATCAGGAAAAGGTAGATGCGGTAACCGACGAGGAGGAGAAAAAGACCCTTAAATCAGAGCTTCTGAACCGCCAATGGCGAAACAAGGCGGTTTCGGACACATACGAGCCGGGATCGGTTTTTAAGGTGGTAACTGCATCGATTGCCATTGAAGAAAACCTTGTCAATAAAAACTCCAGCTTTTACTGCAACGGTCATGCCACCGTTGCGGGTCAGCGCTACAGCTGTCATAAGCGTACAGGCCACGGCTCGCAAAATCTAATGCAGGCGATTTCAAACTCCTGCAACCCCGCATTTATCACGATAGGACAGTTTATAGGTGTATCCACCTTTTCAAAATACTTTAAGGCCTTTGGGCTTACCGAAAAAACCGGAATAGATTTGCCCGGAGAGGCCACCTCTACCTACCACAAGGAAGAAAATATGGGTCCCGTAGAGCTTTCCTCAAGCTCATTCGGTCAAACCTTTAATGTAACGCCGATACAGCTTATCACAGCGATAGCTGCAGCGGTAAACGGGGGATACCTTGTTCAGCCCCATTTGGTTGAAAAAAAGCTTGACGAGAACGGAAAGACTGTTGAAACTGTGTCAACCTCTTATAAGCGTCAGGTAATTTCCGAGACCACCTCGGCTACTATCCGTGAGCTTATGCAGTATGTTTCGGAAAACGGCGCCAAGAACTCCTTGGTTGCGGGATATAATATAGGTGCTAAAACAGGTACATCTCAAAAGGTTGCTAAAATTCAGGCGACGGGCGACCATTACCTGTATATAGGCTCCTGTGTAACCGTAGCTCCTATTGAAAATCCCGAAATTGCGGTGTTGGTGCTTCTTGACGAGCCTAAGGGCGATAAATACTACGGCGGCGTTATTTCGGCTCCGGTCAACTCCCAAATTATGGCGGATGTTCTGCCATATCTCGGGTACGAGCCGAGTTATTCCGAGGAGGAGCTTAAGAGCCTTACCCTTACAGTTCCCGATACGGTAGGAGCGACTGTAGAAGACGCTAAGTCAAAAATAACTTCTGCGAAGCTTCAATATAAGGTTGTAGGCTCGGGTGAAAATGTTGTGCGCCAGCTGCCCGAAGCGGGAAGTAAGGTAATTTCCGGCGGAGTGGTTATAGTATATACAGAGGAAGGCGGCTCCGAAAAGGTAACCGTTCCGAATCTTGTGGGCCTTACCGCTACCGAGGTTAATGAAATTGCCGCAAGCTCCAATGTTAATGTGGAGTTTTCGGGCAATACCGAGTCGGGTGGACTTAAATCCTATAAGCAAAGCATTGAGGCGGGTCAGTCAGTCGATGCAGGCACGATAATTACGGTTTATTTCAGAGACGAAGAGGTTGTTGACGGTTAAAATTTTACCATCTTAAGAGGGAGAAAAAATGAAGCTTATAAATTTAATTGAATGCAGTAAAGCTCTTGCTGAGACTGATATTACGGGAATAACCTGTGACTCAAGACAGGTTAAATCAGGGTTTGTATTTGTTTGTATAAACGGCGCTAAATCGGACGGCCACGATTATGCCGAAAAAGCCCTTGAAAACGGTGCGGCGGCAATTATTGCCGAGCGTGATTTGGGACTTGAAGTTCAGATTGTCGTTCCCGATACCCATGCGGCGTATGCCGATATGTGCGCTAAATGGTTCGGCAATCCTGCAGAAAGCCTTAAGCTTTTGGGAGTGACGGGTACAAACGGGAAAACCTCTGTCACCTATATGATGAAGAAAATACTTGAAAATGCCGGTTATAAGGTAGGTCTTATAGGTACAATACAGAATATGATAGGCGATGAGATTATCGCCGCCCATAACACAACCCCCAACGCTTATGAGCTGAACTCCCTTTTTGCCCTTATGAAGGCAAAGGGCTGTACCTATGTTATTATGGAGGTTTCCTCCCACGCACTCGACCAGTCAAGAGTTTATAGGCTGAATTTTGAGGCGGCTATGTTTACAAATCTTACCCAAGACCACCTTGATTACCATATCACTATGGAAAATTATCTTGCGGCTAAGAAAAAGCTTTTCGGTATGTGCAAAACTGCGGTTATCAACAGTGATGACCAATATTCGTGCGAGCTTACTAAGGGACTTGACTGTAAGATAATTACCTATTCCTTGGGCGATAGCTCTACCTACAGCGCAAAGGGGGTTAACTACCGCCCTGCCGGCGTTGATTACGAGTTTGTAAGCGACAGCGAAATAGGCCACATAAAGGTAAACACGGGGGGAAAATTCACGGTTTATAATTCCCTTTGTGCCGCCGCCTGTGCGGTGGAAATAGGCATTCCCCTCTCTGCTGTGGCTTCGGCTTTATCCGAGCTTAAGGGTGTTAAGGGCAGGGCAGAGGTAGTGCCTACAGGCAGGGATTTTACGGTTATTATTGATTATGCCCACACACCTGACGGACTTAAAAACATACTTACCACCTTCCGTGAATGTAAGAAAAACCGCCTTATCTCGGTTTTCGGCTGCGGCGGTGACAGGGATAAAACCAAACGCCCCATTATGGGAAATATTGCGGCACATTTTTCGGATTACGCTATAGTTACAAGCGATAACCCGAGAACCGAAAACCCGACCGCAATTATTGAGGATATTTTAGAGGGAATGAAGGGTGCCGCCATACCTGTTAAGGTAATTGAAAACAGAATAGATGCTATAAAATTTGCTGTTTCCATTGCGAAAAAGGATGATATAATAGTACTTGCGGGAAAGGGACACGAAACCTATCAAATTTTAAATACGGGTACTATTCACCTTGATGAGCGTGAGGTCGTAGCCGAGGCTCTTGCTGAACTAAATTAAGAAAACAGCTTTTTAAAAAGGGGAGACGGGTAAAAATGAAAGATTTAACACCTTTGATAGCCGCTATTGTGGCATTCGTGACGACCGCAGGACTCGGTTACATTATAATTCCTTATTTAAAACGCCTTAAATTTGGGCAGACTATACTGGATATAGGGCCTAAATGGCATAAGGATAAGCAAGGAACGCCGACAATGGGTGGAATTATGATGATTGCGGGAGTGCTTTTGTCCCTCGCTGTAGCTTGCACCTATTCTGCTATATCCGGCGGCCGCTTTGCCGCAGAACTTAAAACATCCTACCGTCTGACGGTGTTTCTGGCAGGGTTAGTAATGGCGCTTTGTATGTCGGCAATCGGGTTTATGGACGACTATATAAAGGTTGTTAAAAAGCGCAATTTAGGTCTTACCGCAAGGCAGAAAACCTTTTTACAGCTTTTTATTTCCGCAATGTATCTTGCTACTCTTTGGATTGCAGGTATGAGAACTACTTACATTCCTTTTGCAGGTGCTGTTGATGTGTCAAGAGGAATAGGTCTTATTTTCTGGCCTATAGCCCTTATGTTTATCTACGGTTTTACAAACGCCGTAAATCTTACCGACGGTATAGACGGTTTGGCTTCTACGGTTACCCTTGTGGTTGCCTGTGCGTTTATGTTGGGCTCGGGCTTCCTTTACAGTATGAACATTAATGTTATGTCTGCCGCTCTTGCGGGGGCGTGCGTCGGCTTTGTTTTCTGGAATGCAAAGCCCGCAAAGGTCTTTATGGGAGATACGGGTTCAATGTTCTTAGGCGGAATGGTGGTTGCTGTTTCTTTCGGAATTGGCAGACCCATACTGCTTATATTTGCAGGAATAACATATCTGCTTGAGGCGCTTTCGGACATTATTCAGGTCGCTTACTATAAGCGAACAAAAAAGCGGCTGTTTAAAATGGCTCCTCTTCACCATCATTTTGAGATGTGCGGTTGGTCAGAGCAAAAAATTGTATATGTTTTTTCGGGAATAGCCGCTGTCGGATGCGCAGTTGCGTTATTGCCTATAATATTTAATTGGTAATACGGAGGTAAGGGAATATGGCAAAGCTTAAAAAGAAAAAAAGCACTAGTACTGTCGGAAAGCTTGATATAACCTTTTTATCCTTTGTTCTTATTCTGCTTACCGTAGGGCTTGTTATGCTCTATTCCTCAAGCTACGCATTTTCTTATAATCATTACGGAAACAGCTATAAGTTTATATCCCGACAGGCGATGTTTGCCGCTGTCGGAGTGGTTGTAATGCTTATTGTTTCACGAATCGACTATCATATTTGGCGTAAGTTTGCTTGGATTTTATATGCTGTTTCAACCGCCTTGCTGGCACTCTTGCTTATTCTTCCTCCTATGGTAGAGGGCAAGGATGTTAAACGCTGGTTTGTGGTTGGTCCTATCAACTTTCAACCTTCCGAGATTGCTAAATTTGCGGTAATTCTGCTTTTTTCCTCACTTATAGCGGCTAATTATAAGCAGATGAAAAGCTTTAAATTCATAGCCTTTTTAGTAGTTTTGTTAGGCCTTCAATGCGGCCTTGTCGTAATGGAGCCTCACCTTTCAGCCACGGTGCTTATTTTCGCAATAGGGATAGTACTGCTCATTGTGGGCGGTCTTCCCAAACGGTATATTTTAGGCGGAGTAGGCGCCGGTGTGGGGCTCGGTGTATTGGCGGTGGTTACGGGAGTTATAGGCTACGGCTCTGACCGTATTAAATATTGGCTCGACCCCTGGGCGGACGCTATGGGTAAGGGCTTTCAAACTATCCAGTCCCTTTTGGCCATTGGCTCAGGGGGAATTTTGGGCAGGGGAATAGGTCAGTCGAGACAGAAATATCTGTGGCTGCCCGAACCCCACAACGATTTTATTTTTGCAATAGTATGCGAGGAATTGGGACTTATAGGTGCCCTTGTAATTATCTTGCTTTTCTGCCTGCTTGTTTGGCGGGGATTTACGATAGCAATGCGGGCCAAGGATAAATTCGGCTCCCTTTTAGCAATAGGTCTTACCTTTCAGGTAGGTCTTCAGGCTATGCTTAATATCTGGGTTGTAACAAATACCATTCCCAATACGGGAATAAGTCTTCCGTTTTTCAGCTACGGCGGAACTTCACTGCTAATCTTGCTTGCCGAAATGGGTATAGTGCTTTCGATATCAAGAGGAGCAACCATTGAAAAATCTTAAAGGAGAGTACAGCGATGAAAATTCTTTTTGCAGGCGGCGGTACTGCGGGGCATATTAATCCCGCACTGGCAATAGCGGGATATATAAAGGAGCGCCACCCCGATGCAGAAATTTCCTATATTGGCACGGCGGATAAGCTTGAAGCGAAGCTTGTGCCGGAGAAGGGCTACGATTTTCACACAATTGATGTTGCGGGCTTTAGGCGGAGTTTAAGCCCTAAAAGTATAGTGAAGAATATTGAGGCGGTGGGAAAGGCCATATCCTCTTCACATACTTCAAAAAAGCTTTTAAAGGAGATAGCACCGGATATAGTTGTGGGCACAGGCGGCTATGTGAGCGGGCCGGTGCTTCGTGAGGCACAAAAATCAGGCATTAAAACGGCCATACACGAACAAAATGCCTTTCCCGGCGTAACCACAAAAATGCTTGCGGATAAGGCTGATAGGGTAATGCTCGCAATGCCCGAGGCCCAAAACCGACTGAACCTAAAAAAACCGCCGATTATTACGGGAAACCCCGTAAGGAGCGAGCTTTTGAACATTACAAGGGAGAAGGCACGGGCTGAATTAGGTCTTGATAACCGCCCGCTGATACTTTCCTTCGGCGGCTCTTTAGGGGCAAGACGCATTAATGAGGCTGTGACCGGTCTTATTAAATGGCACAGCGGCACCGATAAATTTTATCATATTCACGGCACAGGCAAAATAGGGTATGAGGCTATGATGGCTTCGCTTGAGGGCGTGGAGCTGTCGCCGCTTATTGATGTGAGAGAATACATTAACGATATGGATATATGTATGGCGGCGGCCGACCTTGTGATATGCCGTGCGGGAGCAATTACCTTAAGCGAGCTTTGTTGCTTAGGCAAGCCGTCGGTGCTGATTCCCTCACCTTATGTTGCGGAAAATCACCAGTACCATAACGCTATGACCCTTAAAAAGGCGGGTGCGGCGGAAATCCTTGAGGAAAAGGATTTAAGCGGCGAAAGCCTTATTAGTACCGTTTCAAAAATAATTGAAAATAAGCCCCTTTTAGAGAAGATGGGCAATGCGGCGGTCAAACACGCAATTTTGGACTCAAATAAAAGAATTTACGATGTTTTAATGCAATTATATACGGGAGCGTGACAATTTCCGTACTTTCGCATAGTATGAACTGTGAAAAAGTTTTTTGTCATTGAAAAGTATTACCAATGACTACTGTGAGAGGGTGCGGTAAATGTCCGAAATAATAGTAAACGGCGGTAAAAAGCTATACGGCGGTATAACTGTTCAGGGGGCGAAAAACAGCGTTCTTCCCGTGCTTGCGGCAACCGTTTTGTGCGAAAAGGAATGTGTAATACATAACTGCCCCGCACTTTCAGATGTTAATACTTCCATTAAAATTTTAAGGGCTCTCGGCTGTGACTGTGAAGCCGAGGGCGACACCGTGACTGTAAACAGTAAGGGAATAAACGCATACGAAATTCCCGATAACCTAATGCGGGAAATGCGTTCCTCCGTAGTTTTTTTAGGTGCGGTTATAGGCAGATGCGGCAGGGCTGTAATAAGCAGTCCCGGCGGCTGTGAATTAGGCCCCCGTCCTATTGATTTGCACCTTTCTGCTCTCGAGCGAATGGGGGTCACCGTAAACGAGGAACACGGCTATCTAATCTGCACCGCCGAAAAGGGACTTAGAGGGGCGGAAATAAGTCTTGGTTTTCCGAGCGTGGGCGCTACCGAAAATATTATCCTTGCGGCGGCTACCGCAAAGGGTGTGACAACAATTCACGGGGCGGCAAAGGAGCCGGAAATAAGCGACCTTGCCGATTTTCTTAACAGTGCGGGAGCCCGAATTTACGGTTCTGGGTCGGACTGTATCAGAATCTACGGAGTAGAAAGGCTTGGCGGTACCGAGCATACTATTATCCCCGACAGAATAGCGGCGGCAACATATATGGCCTGTGCCGCAGTTACCGGCGGAAAAATCACAATGTGTAATATTATGCCGTCCCATATGGTTTCTACCCTTTGGGTGTTTAGAGAGGCGGGGTGCGAGGTAGAGCTTTCGGGCAAGAGTATTACCCTGTCGGCACCAGAGCGACTTAAAAGGGTGCCCACCGTAAGAAGTCTTGTTTACCCCGGCTTTCCCACCGACGCAGGACCTATTGTAGTTGCGATGTTAACCGTCGCAGAGGGAACATCGGTTTTTGTTGAAAACATATTTGAAAACCGTTTTCGTTATATTGATGAGCTTAAGCGCTTCGGTGCTAAGATTAAAACCGAGGGAAAAATTGCGGTGACCGAGGGTGTAGAGGAGCTTTCCGCCGCAGACTGCAAATCCACCGATTTACGGGGCGGTGCGGCGCTGGTTATTGCGGCGCTTACGGCTTACGGGGAATCTAAGATAGGTGATATTCACCACATAGAGCGTGGTTATGACGATATTGTATCGGTTTTAAGCGCACTTGGCGCTGATATTAAATACAGTAAGGATTGATAGCTTGAAAAGGACTGTGGAAAACGACGAGTTTTTGAAAAAAAGAAAAGCCCGCCAGCGCAGAATAAGAAAACGGCGAATGATTATCGGTTTTTCGCTGTTTGTCGTTTTGCTCGCCGTAGTCGGCATTATTTTGTCGCTGACGGTGTTTTTTCCGATAAAGAATATAACCGCAAAGGGCAGTGAAAGGTACACGGCGGAGCAGATAATCTCTTCAAGCGGTATCAAGCTTGGGGATAATCTTTTTGTTTCCTCTGTTAAGACCGATGCCTTAAGGGAAAAACTACCCTATGTTGAAAGCGTTAAAATTAAGCGGACTCTTCCCGACAGTATTACAATTACCGTAAAGGATGCCCTACCTTACGCCTGTTATTACGGGGACGGTGCCTACTGCACGGTAAGCCGGAGTGGCTATGTGCTTGAAATCACAGAAGAAAAGCCCGAGTCTCTCCTTGAAGTACGGGCTGGCGGTGTTAAGTGCACCCTCGGTAAGGAGGTTTCCCTTTCGTCTGAAAAATCTGAAGAATTAATAACCGAAATCGGTAAATTGGCTGATGAATACGGCGTGTCGCTTAACTGCATAGATGTAACAGACGAGCTTAATATTACCCTTAAAACCGAAAATCGCTTTATTGTCAATCTCGGCACATCAAACTTTCTGCAAAACAAATTTGCCCATCTTTCGGGAATGATAAAAAATATCGAGGAAACAAAGACGGGTAAAATTAATTTAAGTATGTGGACCGAGAGTAATACCGAGGGCACCTTCGTAGCAGGCAGTATTGAATAGAAAATATTGCAAATAAGACGCTTAAAAAGCCATAAGTTTTTGAAAAAAATAAAAAAATTACAAAAATGTAATAAAAAGTGTTGAAATTTAAAAAAGGATATGTTAATATCATTATATAATATGTAATTATGCGAATAATATCTATTTTACATAATGACGGAGGAATTTGAAATGCCATTTGAAGTAGCAGAAGAACAAGAGAATGTTGTACAGATTAAGGTTGTCGGTGTCGGCGGCGGCGGCGGAAACGCTGTAAACCGTATGGTTGAGGCCGGCGTACGCGGCGTCGAGTTTATAGCTATTAATACTGATAAGGCGGCTTTGCTTCAGTCTAAGGCGAATCAGAAGATTCAGATTGGGGACAAGACCACCTCTGGTATGGGTGCGGGCGGAAACCCCGATAACGGCCGTGCGGCGGCTGAGGAATCACGGGATGAGATTACCGCAGCTATCCGCAGTGCGGATATGATTTTCATTACCGCAGGCATGGGCGGCGGTACAGGTACAGGTGCGGCTCCCGTTGTTGCGTCTATCGCAAAGGAGCTTGGTATCCTTACTGTAGGTATCGTTACAAAGCCCTTCGCTTTTGAAGGTAAAAAACGTATGACACAGGCTGAGTCTGGCATTGCGGCTCTCCGTGAGCAGGTGGACAGCCTTGTCGTTATCCCCAACGAGCGCCTTAAGTTTGTTTCGGAGCAGAAGATTACCTTTAAAAATGCTTTCTACATTGCGGACGATGTTCTCCGTCAGGGCGTTCAGAGCATTTCCGAGCTTATCAATGTAACCGCTCTTGTAAACCTTGATTTTGCCGATGTTAAGTCTATTATGGCGGACGCAGGCTATGCTCATATGGGCGTTGGCGTTGCTACAGGCCGTGACAAGGCAGAGCAGGCGGCACGTGCGGCTATCAGCAGTCCCCTTATCGAGACCTCTATGGAGAATGCCCGCGGCATTATCATCAGCATTACAGGTTCTGACGATATCGGCCTTGAAGAGGTTGAGCTCGCTTCTTCTATCATCACAGATATGGCTCATCCGGATGCAACCATCATTTGGGGTGCTCAGCTTGATGATACCCTCGAGGATACTATCCGTGTAACTGTTGTTGCTACAGGCCTCGGCGATGATAAAAAGGATGACAAGAAGGACGATTTAGCTTCTCTTATCGGTAGCGCTGCCGATGATGATGAGAGCTACACCGATGTTATCAGCTTCTTCAACAAGGAAAACTAATAACAGGCTTTTGATAATAAATATAATACAAGCAGTCGCTGTCAGGCGGCTGCTTGTTTGTTAAGAAGGTTCTTTTGTAAATTTTGGGGTTTAGCTTGGCTCCCTCTGACGAGGGAGCTGTCGAGTGAAGCGAGACTGAGGGAGAGAAAAAGTTGCGTTTTCTCGCAATCTTACCCTTTCTCTCCCTCCGTCACGGGAATCCCCTCGCCAACCTAACGGTCGGCCCTCTGTCTCGGCTGCCGCCTCGGTCGGTGCTATTGGACTTTGTCCAATGGTTGCCACAGGCAACCCGCACCCTTTAGGCAAGGGGCGCATTGCCGTGCCACCGTCTCGTCTCCCGTCTCGGTCGGTGCTTCTAAGCTCACGCTTAGAGGTTGCCACTGGCAACCCGCACCCTCGTCAGAGGGAGGCGAAATCTCATAGAACCCCAGCATTAGGAATAGAACCGTTAAGAAACAGGAGGTGCAAAATGCTGCTTGTTAATAATGTAAATATACCCCTTGATGCTGATTTTAGTGACTTAAAACCCTATGCCGCTAAGTCTCTTAAAGTTGATGGATCTGCCGTTAAATCGGTACGGCTTTACAGAAAATCGGTTGACGCAAGAAAGAAAAGTGAATTGCATTTTTGCTGTTCCTTGCTTGCGGAATTAAATGTAAATGAAAATTCCGTATTAAAAAAAGCCAAAAATGCTTCACTTTATTCTCCAATCAAGTATGTGTGGCAAAATAGTGATAAACACCCTAAAACAAGGCCGATTGTTGTCGGCTTTGGCCCTGCGGGAATGTTTGCGGCCCTCTTTCTCGCCCGTGCTGGGCTAAAGCCCTTAGTGCTTGAGCGTGGGCGGGACGCTGATGCGAGAACCGCAGATGTAAACCGATTTTTTGCGGGCGGAGAGCTTAATGCCGAATCAAATGTACAGTTCGGCGAGGGCGGTGCGGGTACCTTTTCAGACGGAAAGCTAAACACAGGAATTAAAGATTTCCGTTGCCGTGCGGTTTTAGAGGAGCTCTATAAGCACGGTGCACCCGAAAATATTTTGACCGACGCAAAGCCCCATATCGGAACGGATATACTTGTTGATGTTGTGAAAAACATTAGAAAGGAAATCATTTCCTTAGGTGGCGAGGTGCGGTTTGAAACAAAGCTGTGCGATTTGTGCTTTAGGGATGGAATACTTGTTTCTGCCATAACAGAAACGCAGGAAATCCTCTGTGAACACCTTATTTTAGCTACGGGTCACTCCGCACGGGATACCTTTATGATGCTTAAAAACAAGGGAGTTAAGATGATACGAAAGCCCTTTTCCATGGGGGTTAGGATTGAGCACCTGCAAAGTGATATAAATAAGGCGCTGTACGGTGATTTCGCCTCTCACCCCGCACTCGGTGCCGCCGACTATAAGTTGGCGGTGCATCTTCAAAACGGCAGGGGAGTGTACACCTTTTGTATGTGCCCGGGCGGCGAGGTGATTAACGCTTCAAGCGAGGCGGGCGGTATTGCGGTAAACGGTATGAGCAGGAGCAGGCGAGACGGCGAAAACTCCAACAGCGCTCTGCTTGTAAGCGTTGAGCCCGACGATTTAATAGGCGATGATGTGCTGGCGGGCTGTGCATTGCAAAGAAAAACCGAACAGGCGGCATATGCACTTTTCGGCGGCGTGGTGCCTGTAAGCACGGTGGGAAGCTTTGTTTTCGGCAAGCCCTTTGAAATTACAAGGGTTAAGCCTACCATAAAACCAAGCTTTGCGTATGCTGATTTTGAAAAGATTTTCCCTAAGTTTATTAGTGACAGCCTAAAAGAGGGGATTTTGCTCTTTGATAAAAAGATAAAGGGCTTTGCAGACGAATCGGCTGTGCTTACTGCACCCGAAACGAGAAGCTCGTCCCCTGTAAGGATACTAAGGGGTGAGGACGGACAAAGCCTTACCCACAGCGGAATTTACCCCTGCGGCGAGGGCGCGGGGTATGCGGGGGGAATAATGTCCGCCGCAACCGACGGTCTTAAAACCGCCGAGGCTCTCCTTGCGGGAATATAGCTATGGTATACCCTCACTTTTTTCGTTTAAAAGCCAGATGTTTACAGGGGAAAATCGGTCTAAAATATAACACCATTCGTTTTCCACAGGCTGTGATTTAAGCTTGGTTTCTTCACTTGGAATTACTATGAGCAGGGTATTTGTTGCCCTTTCAAAAAAATAAAACCCTTTTAATGCCTTAATAAGCCGTGGGATAATGTCGGAAATACATATTCCCTCGGCTTTTATTATAATTTTTTGCGGATCTGTACTCACTTTTATTTTACAGCAGTCTTTGCTAACCTTAAATAGCTCCGATAAAAGGGCAGTATAAAGCCGCCTGCTTATAAGGTGCACTCCGCCGCCCGAAAAAACAGCCGAGAGCCTGATGCCCCTTTGCATAAGAACAATAACCGCCGCACCTAAGAGGGAGTTTGAAAGCTTTATTATATCTATAGGGGTTAGTTGGTCTTTATAATAAAAAGCCTCCGCAAGACTTATTGTTCTAAGCTGGGACAGCTGTTTCAATCCGCCGCCCTTTAAACAGGAAATTTGAACATAAAGTCTCAGCGCAGACAAATACCGTTCAAAAGTTTTTGGCAAATATATCATAATGTGACCTCCGCATATGGAGTTATTATGCCAAATTATATAAAAATTAAAAAAATTGTTAAAGTTTAAACAAAGCACTTGAAAATAACGGCGAAATAGGTTAAAATAGAAAATGTAAAAATAAAGGAGGTAATTCCAATGGTTAAAGTTGCAATTAACGGATTCGGCCGTATCGGTCGTCTCGCATTTCGTCAGATGTTCGGCGCTGAGGGTTACGATGTAGTAGCTATCAACGACCTTACAAAGCCCTCTATGCTTGCTAATCTTTTAAAGTATGATACAGCACAGGGCGGTTACTGCGGTTTCATCGGTGAGAATCTTCACACCGTTTCCGCTGATGACGAGGCAGGCACCATTACTGTTGACGGCAAGACACTTAAGATTTATGCTGAGAAGGACGCTAAGGATCTTCCTTGGGGCGAAATCGGCGTAGATGTTGTTCTTGAGTGCACAGGTTTCTACTGCTCTAAAGAAAAGTCACAGGCTCATATCGATGCCGGTGCTAAGAAGGTTGTTATTTCTGCTCCTGCAGGCAACGATCTTCCCACTATCGTTTACAGCGTTAACGAAAAGACCCTTACTAAGGAAGACAACATCATTTCTGCTGCTTCCTGCACCACAAACTGCTTGGCTCCTATGGCTAAGGCGCTTAACGATTATGCTCCTATCCAGAGTGGTATTATGAGCACTATCCACGCTTACACCGGCGACCAGATGATTCTTGACGGTCCTCACAGAAAGGGCGACCTTCGCCGTGCACGCGCAGGCGCTGCAAACATCGTTCCTAACTCAACAGGCGCTGCTAAGGCTATCGGTCTTGTAATTCCTGAGCTCAACGGCAAGCTTATCGGTTCTGCTCAGCGTGTTCCTGTTCCGACCGGCTCTACCACCATTCTTACCGCTGTTGTTAAGGGAGCAGATGTAACTAAGGAAGGCATCAACGCTGCTATGAAGGCTGCTGCTTCTGAATCCTTCGGTTACAACGAGGATCAAATCGTTTCTTCCGATGTTATCGGTATGCGTTACGGTTCACTCTTCGATGCAACTCAGACAATGGTTTCTAAGATTGCTGACGACCTTTATGAAGTACAGGTTGTTTCCTGGTATGACAACGAGAACAGCTATACAAGCCAGATGGTTCGTACCATTAAGTATTTCGCTGAAATCTAATCGAGACCTAATTTACACAGGGACTGTCGTATTGAAGACACTCTGCACAATTTAAAGCCTCCCTTGCCTAAAGGGAGGGGGACCGCCGAACGGCGGTGGAGGGATATGATTGGTTTTTACCGAAACAAAAATATCCCCCAGTCACGGCTTCGCCGTGACAGCCCCCCTTAGGCAAGGGGGCCTTTTGCTTACTAAGGCTTTCATTTTGTGCAGTTTAATCTTAATGCTACAGTCTTTTTGTCTTTTGTATACTTTCGCAGTACAGTATATGACGAACGGACACGCTATGTTATAATTAAATATATAAATTATTTAAAACCACCCAACAAAACTCCTTTTTCAGACACTTAATAAGTGAAAGGCAGATGAGAACGGTGAAACAGGAAGTCATTGAAAGCTATGTTGAAAAGGTCTACGGTTATGCTATTAACCATACATACTCTCGTGAAGAAGCAGACGAGCTTGCACAGGAAATATTATTTACCGTAGTTCGTGAATTGCCGAAGCTCAGAGATGAAAACAAATTTGAGCCGTGGCTTTGGAGTATAGCCAACAATGTGACAAAAAGCTTTAGGCGTAATATGGGAAAACAGCGCGCGATGTATTCTTATGACACGCTTGAGAAACTGCCTTTTGAGGATGAGTATTTCGATGAAGAGGAAGAAATCTACGACTCTTTGCGAACGAAAATCGCAATGCTCTCTGAAATATACCGTGACATCATCGTTCTTTACTACTATGACGGTCTTTCAACTAAAACCATCTCCGAGAGGCTCAAAATTCCTGAAGGCACCGTAAGATGGCGCCTTAGCGAAGCTCGGAAGAAACTGAAAAAGGAGTGTACCGATATGAAAGAAACTGCTTTAAGACCTGTGAAAATGTGGCTCGATATATACGGAAACGGGAATTATAACGGCAAAACCATTCCTTTCCCCACCGTATATATTGACGATGCTCTCTCACAAAATATTTTGTATTATTGCTACGAACAGGCGAATAGTATTGAAGAATTAGCAAAGCTATGCGGCGTTCCCGCATACTATATTGAGGAGCGAATCCAAAATCTATTAAAACGGGAAGCAATTATTGAAGTTTCCAATGGAAAATATCAAACCGATTTTGTAATTTGGTCGGATAAATACGGTATTTACTGTGAAGAAAACGCTGAAAAAGCGCTTATGCCTATTATGGAAAAGCTACTCAAGGCTCTTGACGGTATAGCCGAGGAAGCGGCAGCTATCGATTTCTATAAGGCAGAAAAAAGTGAAGCTGATTTATTTTATCTTTACGGAGTTATGGCGTTTTCCTATGCAAGCTGGCGTTACAACAGTCTACCGTATCCTGCCTTTAAGAAAAGATATGACGGTAACGAATGGTGCTACATCGGAAATATGGAAACGGGCAAACATCACAGAATAGGAATCAGCAGACAGCATTCTGCTAATTTAGGAAGTAGAGGGAGTTGCAATCATACCTCATATCTTGTTTCGGGTATTAAATTCCGAAAAATGATGTACGCTAATTACATTAATGTATGCGAGGATATTTTGTGCAACGGTACAACGGAGGATACCTATTCCGCAGCGGATGCGATCAGGGACGGCTATATTGTGAAAAGAGAAGACGGAAGCTTTTTTGTTACGGCTCCCTTCTTCACCAAAGAACAAAAGGCAGAATTTGAAGCTATAGCAGACAAATATTTTGCACCCCTTATACCTGAGTATTCTGAAATAGTAAATAAGTTTATTTCGGGATATAAAAAGCTGTTCCCCAAGCACTTAAACGATGATGCGGATCGTATGTGCCATAATATATTTATCGGGATGTATGAGGTAGTTCTCAAATACGTGCAAAGAACAGGGGCGATTAAAATGCCCTCGCCGAATTGTTATTGTGATGTTTTAATTCAATACAAATAAGCTTAACCGATGCCGCCGAAAATGCAAGTCTTCGGCGGCATTTTTGAATTTAGAAGCAGATTAATAAAATATGTTAAAAAAATGTTTACAGAAATAACCTATAGCCTGCTTGAAAACCTTTGATTTTGGTGGTATATTAAAGTAGGTGATAATATGGCTGAAAAAAAGACTAACGAAATATTAGAGGAGCAGAGAAGAGCCCGTCAGGAATTTTTAGAGCTTAAAAAAATGCAGAGCGGGGAAATGAAAGCCCCGCCTAAACCCAGCGAGGTTGCAATAGTTCCTAAAACACCCAAGGAAAAATGTGATAATTTCTGGTTTCATTATAAGTGGTGTGTAGTGGCGATTGTTGCGTCCGTTGCAGTTTTAGCGGTTTTAATAGCTCAATGTGCCACAAAGACAGAATACGACCTTCAGGTGGTCTACTTTACACATACTACTGCGCTTGACGCACAAACGGAGGGAATAGCCGATTATCTTAAAAAATATTCCGAGGATACAAACGGCGACGGCGAGATAAATGTTCAGGTTGTTAATGTAAGCTTTTCAAATACAACTGGTGATTCACAGTATAAGTATACTATGCTTTCAAAGCTTCAGGCGATGCTCGCAGGTGACGAAAACGCAATGCTGTATATTACCGACAGTGAGACCTATGAGTATATAAACGGGCTTCCGCAGAGCGGCGCTCTTTTAGAGGGCGAGCCCCTTAAATTCGGCGAGGAATTTTATACCGCTACCGAATCGGAGCAATTCGGTAAATTGCCAGAGGGTCTGCAAATATCCTGCCGCAGAATAAGCGAAACCACAATGCAAAATAAAAAGCAGGCCGCCAAGGCTTATGAGAGTTCAAAGAAGCTTCTTGAAAAGCTTAAAAGCGCTTCTTAAGTCTTAAATTAATAACAGTTATATAAAAAAATAATATATTGTTTACTATTTTGTTATTGATTTAACAAAAAAATTGCTGTATAATTAAATGGTAAAATTTATAAAGGAAAGGTGATTCCCTATGAACAAATTTATGTTGAATGAGACCTCCTATCACGGTGCGGGTGCAATTAACGCCATTCCGGACGAGATTAAAAGCCGCGGCTTTAAAAAAGCCTTTGTTGCTTCCGATCCCGACCTTGTAAAATTCGGCGTTGCACAGAAGGTTACCGATATTCTCGATAATGCGGGAATAGAGTACAAGCTTTATACCGATATTAAGGCTAACCCCACCATCGAAAATGTTCAGCACGGCGTTGAGGAATTCAAGGCTTGCGGAGCTGACTGTATTGTTGCAATCGGCGGCGGCTCTTCTATGGATACCGCAAAGGCTATCGGTATTATCATCACCAACCCCGAGTTTGAGGATGTCCGTTCTCTTGAGGGTGTAGCTCCCACAAAGAATAAGTGCGTTCCGATTATCGCTGTTCCGACCACAGCAGGTACTGCCGCTGAGGTTACTATCAACTATGTTATCACCGATGTTGAGAAAAAGCGTAAGTTCGTATGCGTTGATGTTCACGATATTCCCGTTGTTGCAGTTGTAGACCCCGATATGATGGCTACAATGCCCGCCGCTCTTACCGCCGCTACAGGTATGGACGCTCTTACCCACGCTATTGAGGGCTACATAACTAAGGGTGCTTGGGAGCTTTCGGATATGTTCCACATTAAGGCTATTGAGATTATCGCCCGTTCACTCCGTGACGCTGTTAAGAACGGCAAGGAAGGCCGTGACGGTATGGCTCTCGGTCAGTATGTTGCGGGAATGGGCTTCTCCAATGTAGGCCTCGGTGTTGACCACTCTATGGCTCATACCCTTTCTGCTTATTATGACACACCCCACGGTAAGGCTTGCGCTATCCTTCTTCCCACTGTTATGGCTTACAATGCCGAGTACACAGGCGAGAAGTATAAGGATATTGCAAAGGCTATGGGCGTTGAGGGCGTTGACTCTATGACTCAGGACGAGTACCGCAAGGCGGCTGTTGACGCTGTCCGTCAGCTTGCTGAGGATGTTGGAATCCCCACCACCTTAAAGGGTATCGTTAAGGAAGAGGATATTACTGCTCTTGCTGAATCTGCTTATGCAGATGCTTGCCGTCCCGGCAACCCGAGAGAGACCAGCGTTGAGGATATTATCGAGCTTTATAAGAGCCTGATGTAATAATACACTCTAAAAACTAAAGCCTCCGAATTTTTCGGAGGCTTTTCTTATACCGATTTTTTGAGAATTGCGGTCATAACCGTAATATCATCAAGGTGATTGTCGCTTCGGCGTCGTTTAGCCCCCTCGCATATGCGCTCTGCGAGCTCCTCGGCTGTGCCGTCGCTCCAGTTTTCGACTTCTTCTCTAATCCAGTCGGTTCCCTCTACTGTTGCTCCGTCCGACATAAGCACCACAATATCCCCGATTTTGCACTTCACAACCGCCTTGTCAAAGCTTATTTCACGCAGAATGCCTGCCGGCAGGGAGGTGCTTTCCGCCTTTCCCGTTCGCCCTGAACGCCTTATTAAGGTTGGTGCGGCACCTGCCTTGTAAAGCTCAACCTGACCTGTGAATAAATCTATGCTTGCAATATCCACGGTAGCAAGGGATTCATCGGTTGATTTAAAGAGCATTGAGGAATTAAGTATTCTAAGGGAGCAGTCATAGCCGAAGCCCGCCTTTATAAGACGGCTCATAAGCCCCGAAGCCATAGCGCCGTCAACCGCCGCCCTTCCGCCTGTTCCCATACCGTCGGAAAGAATCATAATAAAATGCCCTTTGCCGTCAAAAAAATATCTGTAGGCGTCGCCGCACATTGCCGAGTCGGAGGCGCATTTTTGTTCTACACCCACATCAACCCTTATTGCGGCGTGCTCGTTAAGGGTGAGGAATATACTGTCGCCGGTCGTATTAATTGCGGGTGGGTCAAAATCACGCTCGCATACAACCGATAATAGCTTCATCATCTGCAATTTATTTATTACGGTGTCAGGCTGTTTTTTCACCTTCATTTCAAGGCTCATTCTGCCGAATTTATCAATTTTGCAGGTACATTCCTCTGTATTAAGCCCGAGGTTTTTAAGCGCCGCCGAAGCCTTTGCGGCGGTGGAATTATCGAATTTTCCGTCCTTTTCGAGGTCGTTTGCAAGCTCTGTTAGCATATAGGATATTCCGTCAAACTGGTCGGACACCACCGAGCGCACCTCATCAATGCGATTTTCGGCGGCTATTCTGGAGGTGTAGTCAGAATAACGCTTATAGGCGGCATTAGCAACCTGTGACACCCTAAGGCATCTGCCCCGAAACTCCTCGGGCGCACCGTTTTCGGGTGTTCTTGAGCCTTCCTTTATGGCCTTTGTCATTCCGAGTATCGCTTCAACCGTGCTGTCACGGCGGCTTTCCCAACAATGAATTCTAAGCTTACAGCCTACACAGGCATCCTGCTCAATAGCGTTAATAACAGTGCCGAAATCGGGGGAGTTAATCTTGGAAAGCTCGGCGGAGACCTGGTCTACCGTCTCGGAAACATCGCACAGCGCACTTGCCGCAACATTAAGCTTCATTGAGAGTGACCTTTTAAAGCCGTCGGGGGTTACAAGCTTAGGATAAACCGAAAACAGACGGCTTATGTGTACCGATAGCCGTCTCGGTAAAGCCAAAAATAGGGCGGAGCCCAGCGCCGCTTCAATCACGGTGGCGGCAATTAGTATCGGGTTGCCTGTGATTACAGACCCTACAAGGCTGAAAATGAGCGGTATTGTCACCTGAATATATTTACCGTATGAGGAAAATACACCTGCAATAAGCCCCATAAAGGCGTAAATCACAGCTATTTCTCCCGCAGTGCCGCTTAAAATAAGTGATAATGCGACGGTTGTGCCGCAAACTGCGCCCGAAAGCGTACCCCCGTATTTAGCCGCAGTAAGAATAAGTGTAATGCCTAATATGTGCCCGAGGGAAATACCGTTAAAGCTAATACCGTTAATGCCCGTCATAATTATACTAAGGGTTGCGAAAAGCGAAACAAGCTCGTCCCCGGTAAGCCCGCTTACTGCTTTTGGCAGTGAATGAAATAAGCGGCTTATAAAATATGTCCCGCCCGCCGCAAGCAGCGACTCTGCAAGTATGTTAAGAAAACTGAAATTAAGCCCGCTAAGGGTTACCGCCGAGGTTAAAAAGCTTGCAAGTAGGCATATAAAGCTTAAAAATACAGGATTTTCCGTCAGCCTTTTATATCCGCTTAATAACAACTTTATGGCGATTATGGCAAACATTGCCGCTATATACCGAAAACCGCCCGTATCAAGGGCCGGAATAAAGTATCCCAAAAATACCCCTATTGCCGCTGCGGGGGTGTATGTAAGGGAAGCTCCTGACGCTAAGGAAAGCCCAAATGGTAAAAGCTTGTCCGCAACCGTCGCACGGGCGGCAATAAAGCCCGCCACCGCCACAAAAATATGGGTAGCTATTGCCGCAATCAACTCGCTGTAATTAAATTTTTCCGTTTTTTTTGATATTTTTACAATATCCTTCAATTAAAATCACCGCCGTATTTTTATTCATACTAATTATACGGCGGTGAGTGTATATAATTTGTCAAAGCAGGGCAGGGAATTAATAATTTTTTTGACGAAAAATATTTTTTTACATAAAAAAGAATATTTTTTATAACCTCGGGCAGGATATTGATAATAAATCTAAAAGGGTGGAATGGAATAATGAAACGCATTTTCGTAATTTTGCTTACTCTTACAATGCTGTTTGGTCTTTGCGGAGTCTCTGTCTCGGGGCTATCAAAAATCGGCTCTCGCTCGGATGAGGTGAGGGCTGTTCAGCAGGCGTTAAAGGAAAAGGGTTATTACGACTATACCGTGGACGGAATTTTCGGCACAAGGACACAGTCTGCCGTAAAAAGCTTTCAGCGGGATAATGGTCTCCAGCCCGACGGCATAGCGGGGGAGAAGACCCTTGAAGCACTCGGGGTAACTTCGGGCAGTAATTCTTACGGCGGGTATAACTCCTCGGATTACGATTTGTTGGCACGCATTATTTCTGCCGAGGCAAGGGGAGAAAGCTATCTCGGTCAAGTGGCAGTCGGAGCGGTTATATTAAACCGAATCGAACACCCCTCATTTCCTGACACCCTTTCGGGCGTAATTTATCAAAAGGGCGCCTTTTCCTGCCTTTATGACGGGCAGTTTTATGAGGCAGTCGAGGACAGTGCCTACAGTGCCGCACGGGATGCGATAAACGGCCTTGACCCCAGCGGCGGCGCAATTTATTACTACAATCCGAGCACCGCAACAAGCAAATGGATTTTCTCCCGCCCCGTTATAACAACGATAGGAAATCATAGGTTTTGCAGTTAGTTAGCTTGAATATAAAAACTCCCTCAGACTGTAGTCTGAGGGGGTTTTGTCACTCTTGTAGGAAAATAATTGTGAGAAAGCTTATGATTTTCTGAAAAGGATTGCAAAGAAATCAATCAAAACTCCAAGACCAAAAACACCGAGTGTCAATAAATACAAAACACCCGTACCGATTTTACCTTCGTAAAAACGGTGGACGCCGAACAAAGCAGTAATGCAATCCATTTGTTTTTTTGACCCGGCTCCTTTTCGCCAAAGGCAATCACGGCATCCATATTAACATAATCTGCTGCTTGAAACCAACTTGTTATATACATTTGATTTCAGTCCTTTTTGTTCTACCTCAATAAGCAGAAATCCCGAACGCTGACGCATTCGGGATTTTTGGTGAAGACAAGTGGACTTGAACCACCGACCCCTGCATGTCAAGGCATCTCCAATGGCACTTTACGCTTAAAATAGCTTTCTCCGACCCCTTCCGCTCGGAAAGCCACATTATTCGGAACTCTTATATCCACTGCTTCCGAGTACTCCGAAACGGTAAATGATCAGGTATGTGATCGGAAGGAATTTTTGAAGAAAATGCAAAGTATCCGCCTCTCGCTTTAATTTGGAAGGATATTTTTTATAAAGATTTTTAAAACCATAGTTTTGTTATTGCTTTTAAGTTTGATTTTATAATCCGCTTATTTTTCCTTGATTTATAAAGCCACACTTTCCACCGTTAAAATCAAAGATACCTATCGGATGTTGCGCCAAAATACTATCACATCAGATGGCTATTAGTAATCATTCAGTTTTTCGCATTTATACAGATTATTGGCAATCGATTACCGGGTAGAAACACGGTTTGCCTAATTTTTAATTGCAAATTTGGTGCTGCCGCCTGTATCAGGTCGCCGACCGCTCGTTTGAGTGCGATATTCTGTAGGACTAATGCCGACGACTTTTTTGAAGGCTGTCGGGAAATAGCCGATATTTGAAAAGCCGCACATCTGTGCAACTGTACCTATAGGTAAATCGCTGGTGCTTAACAGCTTCTTTGCCTGATTGATGCGAAGCTCGGCAATATATTTTTTAACCGACTTGCCCATATACTGCCGAAAGAGATGACTCACGGTAGATTCCGAGCAAACGCAGGCATGTGCTATATCCCAAATGGTAATGTCATTCATAAAGTTACGCTGTACATAAGCTAACAGCGAATTAAACACCGCATTTTTTGTTTCTGTTTCGGGAATGTCCGTAAGCAATATTTGCAGTAAGCTCAGCATATGGCACAGTGGCTTTATCAAGGTATTTAAGGCTTCCGTATCCTCTGTTTGATGTTTAAGAGTAGTTTCGTATATGTGCAGCAACTCTGATTTATTAAGATAAAACTCTTGCGACAGACGGTTTATCCGCTCTGTCGCTGTTTTTTTGTTGATGCCGTATCCGCTTACGCTCACAAAGGTCTTTTCATTTACAAAGAAAACATATTCTTCCATTCCCGCATGGCACATACCGAACAGACAGTCTTGTCTGTATTGTTTGAAAACCTTTTGCTGAGACCGTATACATTTATCCCACGCATTCCTGTCGGTTTTAACAAGAGAGCAAAACGGATGACTATGGATATTGTGCTCTAAAAGTCCGCTGATACCTTTGCCGTGTACGGTAACAAATAATCCGCTGTTATTCAAGTACGCAATATATTGATTTATGTCATAAATCAGTTTCTCTTTCATACTGTCACCCACTGTTATTATATATAAAATTTGCAGGTTTGTAAATATTTCTTGCAAGAAAATAAATGTAATTTGATATTAAACACCGTAAAATGAAACCGAGGTGTTTGGATATGATTAAAAAGAATGAATTACACACGGAAGTTTTGGTTTTAGGCAGCGGACCTTCAGGGTTTGCAGCAGCATACAGCGCTGCAAAAAACGGTGCAAGGGTAACCTTGGTTGAACAGTGCGGTGATATCGGCGGCATTTCCACTTCGGGACTTATGAGTCACTGGACAGGAACCTGCGGCAGTCCTTTATATCACGAAATTCTTCGTCGCTCTGCAGAGAAAAACGAATTTAAATCGGATAATCCCACGCTCATAGACCCCGAAAAACTGAAAACTTTGTATTTTGAGATGTTGGATGAAGCAGGCGTTCGCATACTGCTTTATACCTTCGCCTACGACGCTATTTGTGACGGAGATAGAATATTAGGCGCTACTGTTGTAAACAAATCGGGTATGACCGATATTTATGCCAAAATCACAGTAGACGCTACCGGTGACGGTGATATTGCCGCCCGCGCCGGTGCGGCGTTTGTTTTAGGCCGTGAAAACGATAACAAAATGCAGCCTGCAACCCTTATGTTTAAGGTGGGCGGAGTAGACTGTGACCGCGCAGTTTTTCTCCCTTCCTTTGAATCAACCTATCAAACCGAGAAGGGTGAGCTTCAGGCCCTTGCCAAGCAACATATTCCTTATCCGGCAGGTCACATATTAACCTATCGAACAACCTTGCCGGGGGTGGTTACCTGCAATATGACCAACGCTGTTGGAATTGACGGCACAAATGCCAACGATTTGACAAAAGCAACTATCACTTGCCGAAGGCAAATAGATGATATTATTAAATATTTGAGAGAATATGTCCCGGGTTATGAAAACTGTTTTATAATCAGCTCCGCCTCGCTTATCGGTGTGAGAGAAACCCGTCACTTCAAGGGGAAATATACCCTTAATGAGCAGGATATATTAGAGGCGAAAGTATTCCCCGATTATGTCGTCAAAGACGCCCATTTCAATTTTGATGTACATAATATCACAGGTGCCGGACTTGATAAAACGGGAGTACAACACGGTTTCAAGCAGGCTGTGGGCTATACCGTTCCTTACCGTTGCTTGTTGCCCGAAATCAAAGAAAATCTGCTGCTTTGCGGAAGAAACATTTCAGGTACGCATATAGCGCACTCTAATTTCCGAGCCATGCCTATTTGTGTAGGAATCGGTGAAGCGGCAGGAGTCGCGGCGGCTCTTGCCGTAAAGCAAGCTTGCCGCCTTGCGGATGTTGATTCAAAAGATATTCGGAATGTAATAGGAATATAACTTTAGTAAATATAGTGCTTGCAGACGGTATCCAAGAAAATCCGCTATGAAACATTAAGAACGCCACAAAGGCGTTCTTAATGAAGGGAATTCTAACAAAACCGTCAGTATATTTTCCTCAATCAGCAATTATTCTTGTCCCTGCCGGAATTTTTATTATTTTAGATTTGTCCTTTTCAACCCACAAGTCGGTTGCGGTCGGATTATAAAAAATCCTTTCATCGGCAGAGATTTTAAGCATTTTCTGCGCTGAAATGTAATCGAATATTTCAATATTCGTAGCGTACCATATCTTATTATTATTGGCTAACAGCTTAAGCAATTCTTCTGTCTCTTCCCAGTCATCTTCATTTCTTATTTCGTGACTATGACCCCAAATGTAGAAAAGAGGCTTTGTCCATTGGCTGTCTATATCCCTTAAAAACCTTTCGGCAAGCGGCATAGCGCTTTTAAAGTGGCAGGAAGGATTCCACTCCAAAAAATCCTCGGGCAAATCAAAATCATTTGTTGCTTTTACGGTTCTTGAATACTCAATACCGCAGGAATCCATCACCGAAATCACATTGCTGTTATAAGAACCGCTGGGGTATGACATACCCGTTACCGGATAGCCGGATATTTTTTCAAGAATCTCCCTGTCCCGCATTATTTCCGTAACGAGCGAAGCGTTAGGCATTCTTGAAGGCCAACCGTGCGAAAGCGTATGGCAGGCGATTTCATGATTTTGATAAATTGCTTTTACATTTTCTGTTTTTCCTATATAGTTTTTTCCGTTAAGGTGAAATGTTGCTTTAAGCCTGTACTTATCAAAAAGTGATATAAGCCTAACATCGTTTTGAGAGCCATCGTCAAAGCTGAAGGTCACTATACGTTTTAACCCGCCCGGATAGACATGATATTGAATCATAACTCTTAACCCCCTTTATAAATTGAAAAGCAGTATTGCCGTTATTCCTAAGGCGAAAGCGGCAATTTGGTTTTTGCTTATTCTTTCTCTGAGTATTATAACAGATATCGCCAAAGATGCAAGTATAACTCCGACGTTTACGATCGGGAATACAACGGCGCTCGGAAGAAGTCCTGCAAGAATAGTGTTTGCCGTGTTTGCTACAGCCATCGAGACTCCGACAATAAATATGTAAAATGCAAGAGCCGAATTAATACAAATTTTTTGTGTAGCTTTTTCACGCTTTGCAAAGGAAGCCGCTAATGACAAAAACGCCGCTAACACAAAAGCGAGAAACAAAAACACTCCCGTCTCACTGCGGGCGGCGGTTTTTTGCTGAAGCTTTTGCACGACTCCAAGACCGCCTGATGACAGCATGGCTACAATAAGCGAAAACGGCAAACTGTGCATTTTTTTGGAATTATCATCTTTTTTAACAGATGTAAGAATGATAGTGCATATGCACAGCAGTATACTTATTATTTTAAATGCATTAACCCGTTCGTGCCAAAGGACAGTTCCGAAAACGGTCGGGATAATAAATCCAAAGGAATAAACCATAGCGCAGACCGATACAGGGGCCTTTGTAAGCGCTATAGTATAAGTCCATTGTGAAGATACCGTAAAAATACCGTAAGCCACCGCTAAAATTACTGCCGTTACCGATGGACGGCCGATACTTTTAATGTTTAAAACAAATATCGCTGCCGCTGAGGTGGCAAATAAAACGGTTTGTGTAATATAAAAACCGTATTTACTGCCGTTTAACACTCCGAGCTTTTTTGAAAAAACCGCTCTTGCAGTTGAGCAGACAACAGATGAAATTAAGAGAAAAATTGTAACACCGTTCATCATACATTGCCTTTGATTATTTCAGCTAACTTAGGACTCAGAATCTTTCTTGTATCATCGTCCACAAGGCTGAAGCGGTTGCCGTCGTATGGTGTACTTAAATAATTCCACACGCAGAAAGGTGTATCGCTCTCCTTTGCAAACCGAATAACATCACGCATATAATTTTCACGGTATTCGATCGGACAATGACGAATTGTACCGAATTCACCAAGCCAAAGTATTTTATCAGGATTTTTTTCTGCAAATTCTTTTGCAGGTTTCAGGTAATCACAAATCCAATCGTAATCAATAGCCTTAGCATCAGGATATGCCTTTGCAGAGGGATCGTTTCTGATAAGCTGAGCAAATCCGTCATAATGTTCCATATCCTCGCGTGTAGTTGCGGGATACGGCATAACACGGTTGTAATAATGATGTGCAGATTGCAAAACGCCGCGCTGATGAGTGAACTCATGAGGATCATACATATGATATGTATATATAATTTTATCGTCGTCCCATACCTTAAGGAAAGGAAGCTTTTGCGGCTTATTCCAACAAGTACTGCCTACAATAATATATCTGTCGGGGTTAATTTCACGAATAGCTTTTATTGTGCGGTCAGCAAGCGAATTCCATAATTCAGGGTCTATGTCAAGCACTTCATTTAAAAGCTCAAACACAACCTCACTATGATTAGAATATCTCTTTTCCAGTTCAACCCAGAGGGCAATAAAACGCTCTTGCAGCTCCTCCGACTCAAATAGAGAAACCTTCTCAATAATATCACAATAGTTACCTACCGCCTTGTGCATATTAAGAATAACTCGCAAATCCCGTTTTTCGCACTCATTCACAAAGTTTTCAAGGTAACCGAAAACTTCTTCACGATAATGATACGGATTTTCATAATACTCCATAACAATCTGGTCAAAACCGACACGGACATGGTCTAATCCCATATTTTTTATATTTTCAGCATCCCAAGCGGTGATATAGCTTGCAAAATGCTCCATATCACCGATGGTAATAGGCATACGCCAATCATTAGGCAAAGTATTAAAGCGTTTATAATTTGTAAGCCAACCGCCTATACCCATACCTTTACTGAAGTTTTTAATCTTATTCATAATAACTTTTACCTCTAAAACATATTTAATTATTAAAACGGATTAACGATTTTACCGTTTATATAAAGCTCGCCATTATCCTCAGGCCGCTGATAAAGCCTGACATAATCAATAAACAATTCTGCTTTTTCAGGATCTCCGACAGACCAGATAGGACCGTAAAAGCCCAATCCCATTGTAGAGGAAAGTCTTAAATCACGCATAGGCTGACGGAATGTATCGGTATTATCTTTGCCGTTTGGCTTTTTACTTAAAACACTGTTATTAATGTCGAAGCTGTAATAGCACTCGCCGTCAAGATAAAAATTCATAACATTCTCATTCCACTCATAGCCGTAAATATGAAATTCTTTTGAAAGAGTTTCGCAATATTTGGTTGCCTTTTTCTTTTCATCAGGATAATTATCAAGCGAATTCTTTTGAGAAGGTTCTTGATCCCAAGAATGGATATTTGTTAATGCTTTGCAATCATTATCATCCGAAGCGCTTATTGTCTCAAAAATATCAAGCTCAGTAAATGCATTCGTAATATCACTGATTTCACTTCCAAGCCAAAAAGCAACTGCGTTAGGATGACCGGGAAGCTTTGCACATATTTCAAGGTAACCGTATTTATAGCCCATTGTACCCGATGTGGAAATCTGTCGGTTTATAAAGGAATGTTCGCCGTCCGCATCAATTTCGTGTATCGCATCTATTATTGCACAACTGTCCTTAGTGTAAACGCCGTCACACTTAACTTGATGACGCTTGCCGTGGAAAGCTTGCCTGTTGCCGTCTTGGTCAATAATTACGGCCTCATCATCAGACGGTGTACCGAAATTCTTCCAAACTTCGCGGTTGAGCTCGGATTCGTCAAATTCGTCATTCCACACAAGATAATAATTTGTACCGTTTACTGTCATTTGCTTGTTTTCTGTTGTTAACATTATTTTATCTCCTTGCCGATGTAATTTTTTCAGAGAGCCATAAAAATTATACAATACCATTAATTTTTTTGCTATAACACAATATAGAAATATTTGCACAAAAGATAGATTTGTGATATAATTTTCGTGGGGTGAAGAATATGGAGTATCACATCAGTATAACGCAAGACGGAGTTATAAGCTATCCCATGCACAAGCATACTTTTTGCGAAATAATGCTTTATTTAGAAGGAAACGGATATTTAAAAACAGAAAACGGAGACATACCCTTTGAAAGCGGAACAGCAATTATTGTACCAAAAGATATAATGCACGGCTCGGTATCGGAAAACGGATTTAAAAACATTTCAATAGGCGGGAGTTTTGATAATCTATTGCTTTTTGATCGTCCTGTTTCTATAAAAACCACTACCGACAGCAGAATACTCGGCAAGCTGATATATGATAATAAATTTTCTGACGGCTCATATTTAAACTCGCTTATAAACTGTTATATCATTTCCTTACTGCAAACCTTTAAAGCTTCATCACAGACCGATATTGCAATTGACAGGATAATAAAGGATATATCAACAAATGCTTTAAATTCTGATTTCAATGTTACATCAGCGCTAAATCTGTCAGGTTATGCCGAGGATTATATTCGGGCTAAATTTAAAATTGCGACCGGTAAAACTCCTGCCCGATTTGTAAACTCAATTCGTATCGAGCACGCATGCAAGCTTATTGATATTTACGGTGAAGAAATATCTGTAAGCCGGCTTTCCGAGGAATGCGGGTTTTCAAATCCGGCATATTTTTCCCGCGTTTTCAAAAGCATTAAAGCTATAAGCCCAAGGCAATATTTAAAATCTCAAATACATTAGGCTGACGAGAGTCGAACAACTTTATCAATTAAAAAGTGCAAAAAAAACAAAGTAATCATAATGGATGTATGATAAAATATAAATATATTTTTCAAGGAGGGTCTATTATTTTCGATGGAATAAAATCAGTAAATAGCGTTATTGACTATATTGAAGATCACATAACAGAAGAAATCAACTGTGAAACCCTTGCACAAATTACAGGTCTTTCGGTCTATGAATTCAGACGGATTTTTTCGTTTGTGGTAGGAATACCTGTCGGAGAGTACGTAAGGAAACGCCGACTTTCGCTTGCGGCATTTGAAATTATCCGTCAAGACACGGGAGATATCTCAGACATTGCGGAAAAATACGGTTATTCTAATCAGTCCGCCTTCACAACGGCGTTTAAGGCGATGCACGGTGTATCCCCGATTTCACTCAAAAAAGGCGATATCGCGGTTGAGGTATTGTCCAAGCCTTCATTTGAGCTTAGAAGAACAGGACTTGAAAGCGTACCGATAAAGGTAATGAAAACAGAGGATATGCATATCCTCGGTTTTTGCGGGATTTCCGATGAGAATGACTCTGACTGCTGCGAAACCGTATGGTCAGACTTTTATTCCGACGGTGCTGACCGTGAGGTGCTGTCGGTATCAGAGGACGGCAAGCTCTATGCTATTTATGACAATATGCCGGACGGCACTGTCAAATGCGTAATAGGTGCAAAAACGAAACAGGCAGTCTGCAATGAGCTGACAGAGGTAATTTTGCCGAAAACCGAATGGGCGGTTTTTACTCTATGCAGCACCGATGATGCTTATGTGGCTTTAATGTATACAAAAATTCTATATGAATGGCTTCCGTCTGCCGGTCTCGAAAAAAGAACGGATATACCAACTACGGAGGTTTATCCCGGTGATATGGATAAAGACGGCTTTTCTTGGGAAATAAGAATACCTATAAAATAAATTAAAGGAGAAATACATATGAGTAAAATTGTTTTAATAACAGGTGCTTCAAGCGGATACGGCAAGGCAACCGCAAAAGCCTTTGCCGACAAGGGCTATACAGTGGTAATAGCCGCAAGAAATAAAGAAAAGCTTGACGCCGCAAAGACTCAAACAGGTGCGGATTCATCGTTTGTTATGAATGTTACAAAGCCTGAAGATTGGAACGCAGTCAAAAAGTTTATTACAGAAAAATACGGCAGACTTGATATTCTCGTAAATAATGCGGGCGGTGGTGTGGCAATTAAGGAAGTAAGCGAACTGTCGGTAGAGGAAATAGACAGTACAATAAAGCTTAACCTGAACAGCGTTATATATGGTTGCCGAGAATTTGCAGATATGATGAAGCAACAAAAAACCGGCACAATGATAAATATATCCTCGGTTTGCGCAAAAGAGTGTTGGCCGACTTGGTCGGTATATGCGGCCGCAAAAGCCGGAGTGCTTAATTTTTCAAAGGGTATGTATCTTGAAATGCAGCCCTACAATGTAAGAGTAACCTGCGTTATTCCTTCTTCGGCAAGCACAGGCTTCCAAAGCTCGTGCGGAATAGGTGAAACCACGGATAAGCTTTTGCCTGAGGATATAGCGCAAACTGTTCTTTACATTGCAGAGCTTCCTCAAAGAGCAGTTGTTGAGGATGTTACGGTTTGGGGTATTGATAAGCAGGTAAATCCGCTTTGAGGAGTAAAATATGAGCAGTTTATTTATTGAAGCTGAAAGCTTCCAAAACTTAGGCGGCTGGGTGGTAGACCAACAGTCTATGGAAACAATGGGTTCTTCTTATGTTATGGCTCACGGTATGGGTGTGCCTGTTGCTGATGCGACAACAACAATTAAACTGCCCAATAGCGGTGAATGGCATGCTTGGGTAAGAACACGCAATTGGACTGCCGTATGGAAAAGAGGCTCAGCTGCGGGGATATTCCGCTTAAAGCTTGGGGATAAATACTTCCAAAATATCCTCGGAAACAACGGCGAAAGCTGGGACTGGCAGTATGCGGGCTGTGTAGAGACAGAATCAGCAGAACAAAAGCTGTCACTTTGCGATTTGACAGGCTTTAACGGAAGGTGCGATGCGATTTATTTGTCAACCGATATAAACGACGCACCTCGCAATACAGAGGAATTCCGTGAAAAAGCATCGGGCGTTTCTGTCGAGGAAACCGATACTTTTTATGATTTAATAGTTTGCGGCGGCGGAATAGCAGGTGTATGTATGGCACTCACCGCCGTGTACGAGGGACTTAACACGGCGCTTATTCAGGACAGACCGGTACTCGGCGGCTGTAACAGCTCCGAAATTAAGGTAGGACTTGGAGGATTTATCCGTTCCGAGCCTTATCCCGCACTCGGAAATGTACTTAAAGAAATATCTCCGGTATATGGCAGTCCAGGTTCTTTTGAAAAAAGCGTTTATGAAGATGACCGTAAGCTTAATGCTTTTCGTACCGCAAGACAGTGGGCAGGCGGAAAATACGGAGTCTTTCTCAACGAGCATATAGTAGCCATCGAGAAAGAAAACGATATCATAACTTCGGTAACTACCAAAAATATTTATACCGGAAAAATGAAACGGTATAAGGGCAGACTTTTTGCCGATTGCACCGGCGATGCAACTCTTTCGCGCTTAGGCGGTGCCGAGGTTATGTACGGCAGAGAAGCTAAAGCTGAATTTGGCGAACAGATGGCGCCGGATAAAGCCGATAATATGGTTATGGGAATGACGATAACCTGGAATACCTCCGTGTGTGACGGCGACTCATTTTTTCCTGATGTTGATTGGGGAATTGAATTTAATGAGGAAAATTCCTATAAGGTGTTCTCAGGCGATTGGGAGTGGGAAGTAGGACAGTTCCGAGATATGGCTCTCGAAACAGAATATATCAGGGATTATTCCTTGATGACAATATTCTGCAACTGGTCATTTATAAAAAATCGCTCGAAGGAAAAAGACCGATTTAAAGATCGCAAGCTTAATTGGGTTTCGCCTCTGGGTGGAAAACGCGAAAGCTACCGTGTAAAGGGCGAGCACATCTTAACGGAAAACGATATTGAAAAGCATATCCCGTATCCTGATGCAACTGCGTCGCTTACATGGGATATAGACATTCATTATCCCGATCCTAAAAATACCGCTATGTTTGACGAGCCTTTTCGCTCTTGCGCAATACACAGGGGCATAAAAGAGCATTATCCCGTGCCCTACAGGTGTCTTTACTCCAAAGATATTAAAAATCTTTTCTTAGGCGGCAGAGTTGTAAGCGCAACTCATATTGCCTTTGCCTGTGTAAGGGTAATGAGAACTCTCGGCGTGTTAGGCGAGGTTTGCGGATTGGCGGCAGGAATATGCAAGCAGGAAAACTGTTTTCCTGCGGATATTTACAAAACACATTTTGATAAGCTTAAAGGGCTTATGAAAAGGGGTGTTGTAATTAAGCCCTATCACGCATACGGTCCCGGAACCGGAGAACATTTTGCATTCCCGGGATGTAATAGATTTATTACAGACCCTCAAGGAGTAGCGTTGCCGCTTGATGACAAGGAAATGATGAAGCGGATAAACGATATCGGCGTGGAGTATTACACATACGAGCGTTTTAAGGGAATTGAAAACCGTTCTGAGCTTACAGACGAAGAGAGGGAAATATGCAAGCGGTTTTATGCACTCATAGACGGAAAGAAGCTAAAAGATATATTATGAATGGTAAAAAGGCTGTTATTTACTTGCAACAGCCCTTGGTGTACTTCAGTGATATTTCGGAAAATTTACCGTGAACACCTTTGCAGAAATAGGAAGACATTTTATTAAATATCAAGCGGTGGGAAACAACAAATTTCCCGCCGCATTTATGTTAATGCCTTTAGGCTGGTTTGTTTTTAGAGCAAATCAAACAACCACCCGTTTGATGCAAAACGGAAATCTTATCTATACAATTCTCCCATTTCAAGAGGCGGTTGAATATTTTTATACACGGCAATTACAAAGCGTCGAGTTAAGTCGGAAAATCAATGATACAAAACAATACAATACAATACCGTATATACAAAGAAGGCAGTATAGCTGTGACTAAAACACAGGGTGGATAAAAAAGCAGGAGAAAGCATAGGTGGCGTGCGCACCACCTATGCGGGTCACATCGGACCGCAGAGCCGACCGAAAACGCCGTGTTTAAGCCATTCTTCGCCGCTTTAGGCTTCGATTCGATATGTGGTTGCTAGTTGCCTGCTAAACGGTGCTTGGTGTAAAATACGGGGTTGCCGTGAAGAAGAAAGAGCCTGTTTACTGCTATGTGCTTGCAAAAAACCAGAAGGAGCTTACAGAAAAGCTGCATACGCTTATTGAAACCTACCGTGATTCGGATTTGACAGAGGAAAGCAGTATGACTCTCGGGGAGTGGCTGGACAGGTGGATTAACGATTATATGTCCTTGACAGTCAGATAAAGCACTCTAGACGGTTACAAAGCTTTAATTAAAAACCAGATAAAGCCCTATCTTCTGAATTATAAATATCGGATAAAATACGGCTTAAACGCTAGGTTTTAAGCCTAAAAAAGAAGAAGCCTCGATACGCGTCTGCGTGTCGAGGCTTCGGGCTTGGTGAAGACAAGTGGACTTGAACCACCGACCCCCTGCATGTCAAGCAGGTACTCTAACCAACTGAGCTATGCCTTCATATAATTTTTAAAGTAAGGGTGAAAAGTGAATAAGTAGCCCCAAAGACTTGTGCCTTTGGGGTTTGGTGCGGGTGACAGGACTTGAACCTGCACGCTAATGCGCTAGCTCCTAAGGCTAGTGCGTCTGCCAATTCCGCCACACCCGCATATTAAAGTTTCCGAGGGCAGCCGCATGCGTGACTCTTGCGGTGCCCGAAAAATTTTTTGCCTTGGAGCGGCAAAATTTTTCGACCGCAGCGCCTTTTGCGCACTCGCTGTATCCTCCGCAGGAGGCGCTCGGCGCAAAACTGCCAATTCCGCCACACCCGCATCTTGAAGTAATAAGTAATAGTGAATAGTGAAGAAGTATTACTTATTGCGACAAATGATATTTTACTTTAATTCCTTAAAAAAGTCAAGGAATTATTGAATAAATTAAAAAAAAGTGGTATAATTTATTAACATTAGCGTGCCACTTTCCGTAATATGTTATTGCGGAAGGCGGTGGTGCTGTGAAAAGACGAAGACGCTGTGAAAATGCTTTCTTAATTAAAACAGCCGCAGTACTGCTTGCGGTTGCGGTGCTTCTTTCGGTTGTATTTTATAAAATGCGGCCTGTAATTCTGCGGTACGCCGAAAGTGCGGCGGAAACACTGCTTTTAGATGCCTCAAATAAGGCGATTTTGGATATTTTAAGCGAGCAGAATGTATCCTATAACGATATTGTTTCTCTTTCACGGGAGGAATCGGGTAGGGTGACGAGCCTTGAAACCGACATTGTAAAGATAAATTCGCTTAAAAGCCTTATTTCAAACCGCCTGTCAGGGATTATTTCGGAAAATGAATATTACGATTTATATATCCCCTTGGGCACATTCTTTTCAAGTACTTATACAAGCGGTTACGGTCCTAAGATTCATTTTAAAATGCAGCTTACCGCCACGGCAAGGGTGAATTTTTCCCACGAATTTAAGGCGGCGGGTATAAATCAGGTGCTGCATATCGTTATGGTGGATATGGATATAAGCGGAAGTCTTGTGATAACGGGCTATAACGGCGGGATTTCGGTAAAAAATCAGGCTATGGCGGCGCAGACAATTATTGTGGGCACAACGCCCGAAGCCTTTACAAATGTAATAGAGAGCGAGCAGGACAACACTGCGGGGCTTATTAATGATTACGGTGCGGTGCATTGACCGTGCGGAACGGAGAAGAATATGGATATTAAAGCGGCGGAAGAGAGAATCAAGTATTTAAGTGACACCCTTAAATACCATAACAAAAAGTACTATATTGAGGACTCCCCCGAGATTGAGGACTTCGAGTATGACGCAATGCTTCGTGAGCTTGAAAAGCTTGAGGAGGAATATCCTGAATTTCGGCGTGAGGACTCTCCCACACAGATGGTTGGCGGCGCGGCATTAAAGCTTTTTTCACCTGTAGAGCATACTGTTAAAATGGAGAGCCTTCAGGATGTTTTCAGCTTTGATGAGCTTAGAAGCTTTGCAGAAAAAATAGATACTGCCCGCACAGCCTTTTCGGTGGAACCTAAAATAGACGGGCTTTCGGTATCGCTCGAGTATAGGGACGGTCTCTTTTTCCGCGGCTCTACCCGAGGTGACGGCGTTACGGGCGAGGATGTTACTGCAAACCTTTTGAAGATAAAAAGCATACCCAAGGTTATAAGCTTTGAGGGTGAGCTTGAGGTTCGCGGAGAGGTTTATATGCCGAGGGACAGCTTTGAAAGGCTTACCGAGCGTCAGGAGCTTATGGGGGAGACCCCGTTTAAAAACCCCCGCAATGCGGCTGCAGGCTCTTTAAGGCAGAAAAATTCCGAAATTACGGCTGAACGGGGACTTGATATCTTCATTTTTAATATTCAGCGGATTGAGGGCAAGGAGTTTTCCTCGCACATTGAAACGCTGGACTTTTTAAAAAGCTTAGGCTTTCACACCCTGCCCACCTATAAAAGGTGCGGGGATATAGAGGGAACAGTTGCCGAAATTGAGCGTATAGGGCTTTCCCGCGGCGGTCTGCCTTACGATATTGATGGGGCGGTAGTTAAGGTTGACAATCTTGACTACAGGGTCGAGCTTGGCAGTACCTCGAAATATCCTAAATGGGCGGTTGCTTTTAAATTCCCGCCCGAGGAAAAGGAAACGGTGCTTAAAAGTATAGAAATCGGCGTAGGCAGAACGGGGGCGCTTACCCCTACCGCTGTTTTTGACCCGATACAGCTTGCGGGAACTACCGTAAGCCGCGCAACACTCCATAATGAGGATTTTATCACTTCTAAAGGTATTTGTATCGGTGATACCATAATTGTCCGCAAGGCGGGGGATATTATCCCCGAGGTGCTCTCTGTATCAAAGCACGCCGAAGGAACTGAGCCTTATGAAATGCCGAAGACTTGCCCCTCCTGCGGCTCGCCTGTGTGGCGGGAGGAGGGAGAGGCGGTAATCCGCTGTACCAATGCGGACTGCCCCGCACAGCTTTTAAGGCATCTTATACATTTTACCTCCCGCGACGCTATGGATATTGAGGGCTTAGGCCCTGCAGTGCTTGAACAACTGCTTAATGCGGGACTTATTAAAAATATAGACGACCTTTACAGCCTTGATTATGACGAGGTATCCCGGCTTGAGCGGACAGGCGAAAAGAGCGTTCAAAACCTTAAAACAGCTATTGAAAATTCAAAGCAGAACGATTTAGCAAAGCTTATTTTCGCTTTCGGTATTCGCCATATCGGCAGTAAAGCGGCGGCTCTGATTTCGGAAAAATTCGGCGATATAGAGGCGGTTCTAAAGGCAACCGAGGCCGATTTCGAGGCGATTGACGGCTTTGGTGCGGTGCTTGCAAAATCAGCCTACGAGTTCTTCGTCTTGGGGGAAACCCGTGCTATGATAGAGCGCCTTAAAGCCTGCGGGGTTAATATGAAATCCCTTAAAGAGGTAAAGGACAACCGCTTTGCGGGAATGACCTTTGTGCTGACAGGCACTCTGCCTACCTATTCAAGGAATGAGGCATCGGAGATTATAGAGAGCTTCGGCGGTAAAACATCATCTTCTGTCTCTAAAAAGACCACCTATGTTTTAGCGGGTGAGGATGCGGGCAGTAAGCTTGACAAGGCGAATAAATTAGGGGTTACGGTAATAGACGAAAACCAGTTTAACCAAATGATAAATTAATTTTATATGTATTAAGGAAGCCCTCGGCTTTTGAATTTATCAAAAGCCGAGGGCTTAAATATTATCTTTTATTTTCTGACTTTGTTTTTATCCTCTTCTACGGCACGGGTTATAAATTCGTCAACGCTCATTGAACCGAGGTCGCCGTTTTCGCCCCGCTCTCTTACAGAGAGGGTGCGGTTTTCAACCTCATTATCGCCGATAACGAGCATATACGGCACCTTCTGGAGTCTTGCTTCACGAATCTTATAGCCGATTTTCTCGTTGCGGTCGTCAATTTCAACCCGAAGTCCCTTTTCCTCCAAAAGCTTTTTAACCTCGTAGGCGTAGTCGAGGTGGCGGTCGGCAATCGGGAGCATTTTAATCTGTACGGGGGCCAGCCACAGCGGGAAGGCGCCTGCGTATTTTTCGATAAGCAGTGCAAGGGTTCTTTCGTAGCAGCCCAGCGAGGTGCGGTGAATGATGTAGGGGTTTTTCTTCTGACCGTCACGGTCAACATATTCCATACCGAACTTCTCTGCCAGCAACTGGTCAATCTGAATGGTAATAAGTGTGTCTTCCTTGCCGTAGACATTCTTTATCTGAATATCGAGCTTAGGACCGTAGAACGCCGCCTCGTCAATGCCGATTGCGTAGGGAATTTCAAGGTGGTCAAGGATTTTGCCCATAATTCCCTGTGCCTCGTCCCATTGTTCGGGGGTTCCGATATACTTCTCACGGTTATTGGGATCCCACTGGGAGAAGCGGTAGGAAACATCCTCGTAAAGGCCTAAGGTTTTAAGCATATAAATAGCAAGCTCAAGACAGCCCTTAAACTCCTGCTCTAATTGCTCGGGGGTGCACATTAAATGACCCTCGGAAATGGTGAACTGGCGAAGCCTGATAAGTCCGTGCATTTCGCCGCTGTCCTCATTGCGGAAGAGGGTAGAGGTTTCATCATAGCGTAGCGGCAGGTCACGGTAGGAGCGGGCACGGTTTAAATATGCCTGATACTGGAAGGGACAGGTCATAGGACGGAGTGCAAAGCAATCCTTAGTCTCGTCCTCGGGGTCGCCTAATACAAACATTCCGTCAAGGTAGTGGTCCCAGTGTCCCGAAAGCTTGTAAAGCTCTCTTTTTGCCATATAGGGGGTTTTGGTGAGTTGCCAGCCACGGCGAGCCTCCTCGTCCTCAACAAAGCGCTGTAAAATTTGAATCATTTTAGCACCCTTAGGCAGCATTATGGGCAGTCCTTGACCAATAACATCAACCGTGGTGAAAAGCTCTAACTCTCTGCCTAACTTGTTGTGGTCACGCTTTTTCGCCTCTTCAAGCATATTAAGGTGCTCTTCAAGAGCGCTTGCCTTGGGGAAGGCGGTACCGTAAACTCGGCAGAGCATCTTTTTATTGGCATCACCCCGCCAGTAAGCGCCGGTAGCAGAGGTGAGCTTAAATGCCTTTACCATACCTGTGCTCATAAGGTGAGCCCCTGCGCAAAGGTCGGTAAAATCGCCTTGAGTGTAAAAGCTTATCTTTTCACCCTCGGGAATATCGGAAACAAGCTCTACCTTGTAGGGCTCGCCCTTTTCCTCAAAATACTTTACAGCCTCGTCCCTTGTTTTGAGACTGCGCTCAATTTTAATATCCTCCTTGACGATTTTTTTCATCTCCGCCTCAATCTTTGCAAGGTCGTCGGGTGTGAATTTTTCGTCAATATCAAAATCGTAATAAAAACCCTCATCAACGGCGGGGCCTATAGCGAGCCTGGCATTAGGATACAGCCTTTTTATCGCCTGAGCCATAATGTGAGAGGCGGTGTGGCGGAATGTGCGGCGTCCGTAATCGTCCTCAAAGGTCAGGATTTCGAGGGTGCAGTCGCTGTCGAGCGTGTCCCTAAGGTCTGCATTTTTGCCGCCTATTACTGCGGCGCAGGCATTACGGGCAAGCCCCATACTTATTTCCTTTGCCGCCTCGTAAGCGGTAATGCCCTTTGGTAATTCCTTAACCGTATTATCCTTTAAAGTTACCTTAATCATATATATTCCTCCGATAAAAAATAAACTCCGTCCCTAAAATAGGGACGAAGCACTAAACAAAATACTCCGCGGTTCCACCCGTGTTCCGTTAAAAAAACGGCGCTTTACTATCCTTAACGCAGATAAAACGGCCGTGTTGCTACCCACGGCGCTCAAAGGCGGTGTTCACTTTCTATACCCCTGCATGGCTTCCAGCCGACGGCACATACTCTCTTTAAAGGGCGTTTTAAAAAGCTACTGTCCTTTTCAACGCTTTAGTATCGAGCTTGATACTAGTATGATACATCTTTAAATTAATTATGTCAAGTGTTTTTTTATTTACATTTTAGTGTTTAAAAGCTATAATATATTAAAAAGAATAAGGATAAAAAAATGGAAATAAGAAGAATTAATATCGGTGATATATCGGAAACTGAATATGAAAAAACGGCTGAGTATTTCCCTGAAACTAAAGAGCGGATTAAAAACTACTGCCCTGATGACCAAAAGCGTACCCTTGCGGGGCGGTATTTGCTAAAACAAATTATAAAAGAGCTTTACGGCAGGGAAGAATTCACCATTGCCTTCAATGAAAACGGAAAGCCTACCCTTGATTTCTGCTTTTTCAGTATTTCCCATTCGGGGGATTATGCGGTATGTGCGGTGTCCGATTCGCCTGTTGGGGTGGATATAGAGCATATGAAAAGCTTTAAACAGCGGGATAAGTATATGCTGTTTACTCTAAGGGAAAGCGAATATGTAAATGAATGTGACTGTGAAAACCGATTTTACACCCTTTGGACCCGTAAAGAGGCATATGTTAAGGCAAAGGGCGGAGTAATCTCAGATGCGGCAAAGACCGAGCTTGTAACCCCTGTTTTTAAGCTTAAGGATAATTATGACGGGTTTGAGCTTACAACAGAAATTACGGACGGATATATACTGTCGGCGGCGGAATATAAATAGCCTTACGGGACGATGTGGGCATCGTCCCCTACAACGGTAAATTGAATATGCGTAGGGAACGACCTGAGTGTCGTTCCTCTCTTATCCTCGTAAAATAAAAACGGACGGTCGAGGACGCCCGTCCCTACGAATATTAAATTTGCCTTTGTAGGGACAGGCGTCCTCGACTGTCCGCATATAATGTCTAACATCTAAAAGCCATACTTGAAAATTGTCACAAAATGCAATATAATAAAGGTAAAGAAACCTAAGAAAGGAGTGCGGCGCTTGCGGCACTTTTTAGCACGGATTGCGGATTTTATCCGTGAATCCGATAAGATTTTACTTATTATTTGTATTTTTACAAGCCTTTACGGTTGCTTGGCGGTTTTTTCCGCAACCCATTATCTCGAAAATTACCGCCCCGTAATAATTCAGCTTTTATGTACGGTTATGGGTGTGGTTGCGGCGGTTATAATCTCTGCTGTTGACTATGAAAAGTTTTTAAAGCGTTGGTACATAGCGGCGGCAGTAGGCGTTATACCCGTAATTTTAACCTTCTTTATCGGCTTTGCTCCCGAGGGCACCGACGATAAGGCGTGGCTTGATTTAGGGATTACTACCTTCCAACCGTCAGAGCTTTTGAAAATCTGCTTTATTATTACCTTCAGCGCCCATTTAAGCAAGGTTAAACCTAACATTAACAAGCTTAAATATATTATTCCCGTTGTTTTACACGGAGCGTTCCCCGTTGTGCTTATTCATATTCAGGGTGATGACGGAACCGCCCTTGTATTTGCAATTATTGTAGTGTTTATGCTTTGGGCGGCGGGCGTTTCATGGAAGTATTTTGTTGCCGCCATTGCCGCCGCCCTTGCGGCTTCGCCCATACTTTATTTCTTTATAATGAATGATGACCAGCGGGCGAGAATACAGAGCATATTCGACCTTAATGCCGACACAAGCGGTATCGGCTATCAGCAGTGGCGGGGAAGAATGGCGCTTGCAAACGGCGGCTTAACAGGTCAGGGCCTTTTAAACGGCGACCTTACCCAAAACGGCATTGTGCCCTACGGCTACAACGATTTCATATTTGTCAGCATCGGCGAGGAGCTGGGATTTTTAGGCTGTATGGCGGTGGTTTTACTGCTTGCGGCGATTTGCTTCCGCTGTCTTAGGGTTGCGAAGCTTTCTTCAAAGGATAGCGGCAAGCTTATATGCGTGGGTATGTTCTCGCTGTTGTTTGCACAGATGGTTATTAATATCGGTATGTGTATTTCTATATTGCCCGTTATCGGTATTACCCTGCCCTTTTTCAGCGCAGGCGGGACATCGCTTTTCTGCCTCTATCTCGGAATAGGGCTTGTGCTTAATGTGTATATGCACCGCAATTCACGCACTATTTATTTACACGATTAGTTAAGGGGGATTTGGTATGGCAAAAAATATTATCACTATAAGCCGTCAGTTTGGCAGCGGAGGAAGAACAGTCGGCAAATTGCTGGCAGAACGGTTGGGCGTTCCTTTTTATGATAAGGAGCTTGTAAAGCAGGTTGCGGACGAGACAGGCTTTGATGTAGGCTATATTGAGGAAAACGGTGAGTTTTCTCCGTCTAAAAGCATTTTTTCCTTCGCAATGTCTCAGGGAATACCCATTATGCAAAACGGACTTTCTATGTCTGACTTTATTTTTTGCGTACAGCGGCAGGTTATATTAAAGCTTGCCGAACAGCCCTGCGTTATCGTGGGCAGGGGAGCAGATTATGTATTAAGGGACAGGGAAGACTGCTTTAATGTGTTTATTCACGCAGATGTACAGTCCCGTGCCGAAAGGATTGTAAAGCTTTACGGCGAAAGCGAGAAGCGACCCGAGCAAAGACTTGCCGATAAGGATAAAAAGCGTAAGATTTATTATAAGCACTATACCGACCGTGAGTGGGGAGATGCAAAGAACTACGATATTTGCCTAAACTCAGGCAAAATCGGGATAGATAAATGCGTTGAACTTATTTTAGATGCTATTAAGGATTGAGCAAAAATTAAGCCCTAAGTCTTTTCTAAGACTTAGGGCTTGAAATTTATTAAGAATTATCTCTTGTCACCAAGGAAGAAGATGGCGAGGGTTCCGGGGCCCGAATGTGCGCCGATAACGGGACCTATGGTGTTCATTTCTATTCTCTTAGGCGAAAACTCCTTTTCTACCATTTTCTTAAGGGTGAGAGCGTCCTCCTCGCAGTCGCCGTGGCTTATAAACACGGTCTGCTCTGAGGGATTGATTGCGCTTTCCTTCATATGTGTAACCATACTTTCAATGGAGGCCTTTCTGCCGCGCACCTTGCCGACATTGATTAGGTGGCCTTCATCGTCAACATGGAGGATAGGCTTAATATTAAGCATAGTGCCCACAAGCGCCGTGGTGGCCGAAACTCTGCCGCCCCGCTTTAGGTGGTTAAGGTCGTCTACAGTAAACCAATGGCAAAGGTGAAGCTTGTTTTCTACTACAAAATCACGGACTTCCTCGATTGTAGCTCCGTCTTTCTTTTTCTTGGCGGCTAAGTATACAAGAAGTCCCTGACCTAATGATGCCGCAAGGGTATCAACGCAGTAGATTTTACTGTCGGGATATGCCTGCATAATGTCTTCCGCGGCGATAGTGCTTGCGTGGAAAGTACTGCTAAGACCCGAGGAAAAGCCTAAATAAAGTATATCCTTGCCTTCGTTTAGTATTTTTTTAAAGGCTTCGGAAAATACATCGGGATTAACGGCGGAGGTGCTTGCTGTAACACCCTCACGCAGCTTTGCGTAGAAAGCCTTGGAGTCAATTTCTCTGCCGTCAAGATAGTTTTTGTATTCCTTTCCCTCCATTGTTAATTGCAGGGGGATAACCTCAATTTGTGTTTCGACTGCGAGTGCGGGGGTAAGGTCGCAGGAAGAGTCTGTAATAATGACATAATCTTTCATTTTAATTCTCCTATACTAAAATATATAACAGTATGCAAAAATACTGCAAAACACTGCCTAAGACCACAAAAATATGGAATACAGAGTGCATATAGCGGTGTACGCTTCTGCCGGCTATTCCGTAAAGCACCGCACCTACCGTGTAGGCTATTCCGCCCGCCAACAGCCACCAAAATCCGGGGAAGCCGATGGCGTTAATCGCCGACTTGCCGGTAAAAATTATACACCAGCCGAGCGCCAGATAACAGATGATTGAAAATACATTATATTTTTTAAGGTCAATCGCATTAAGGGTAATCCCAAGTGCCGAGACACCCCACACTATGCCGAATATGGTCCAGCCGAGAGGGGTGCTTTTCTCTCTCAAAGCACATAGAGCGCAGGGGGTGTAGGTTCCCGCTATAAGTATAAATACGGTACAATGGTCGATTACCTGCATAACCTTTTTGGGCATTTCCGGCTTTAAGCCGTGGTACACGCTTGACATAGTATAAAGTGCCACCATCGAAAAGCCATAGATAAATGCGCTTACTATCTGGTATGGGTCGCCGTTTAAAAAAGCCTTGACCACACAGGTTACAAGTGCCACAATACCGAAGGCTCCGCCCACTATGTGGGAGACCATATTGAAAATTTCTTCTCCTCGGGTGTAGTCGGGAAGCTTTCTGTCCTTTAATTTAGTTCTTTGCATTGCTGTACCTCTGTAATAACTTTGCTTTTTATATAATACTACATTTTAAAGAAAAAATAAAGTATTTTTTTACCCCGTCAAGTAAAAAAATCTAATCTTCAAAACTTACGAATACCCTGACGGTTTAATGTATAAATCAAGGCAATAAAACTAAAATAAATGCTGTCGGCTTTTGTCGAAAGCTTTACATAAATTTTTTATTCATTTTACGATGAATAAAAATTTATTCAACTTATCAACATAGTTATCCACCGAAAAATGCCCGCAAAGCCCGAAAACTCGTCCCAAACAACCCTAAAATGTTAATATATCGGTGGATAAGTTGAAAAACTTATAAGGTTGTCCGAGTTTACATAATGACTTTTTTGCAAGCATAAAATTCAAATTTTTTCCTCTTAAAGGAGAATGTAAACCAAAGCAAAAAGGAGTTTTTTGTCCGCCTTTTCGCTCATTAAAATAAGCAGCAGACCGATTATCAGGGATACATCGGTCTCACGGGACAGCATATCTAAAAAAGGTATGTTAAGCCCGCTTAAAAAACCTGAATCTTTACTTTTTATGTTAGTTTCGCTCTCTTTGCTTTTTGGCACAGAGTTTTCCAAAGGAGGAGCACCGGATTGCCGCTGCCTTTGCGGGGGTGTGCCTTGGCGCTTTCCCTGCAGACGCACAAATGGCGGAGCAGGGGGCATATTTTGCCCGTTGTTATCTACTCTTGCTCGGGAGTTCATCTCCCGCATTTTTTCTACCGCCTCTCTGCTTTGGCGGGCAAACTCATTATCTTCCATAATAATCACCATTTCTTTGCAAGACACGAAATGGTGATTATTATATCGCATCTGTTTCGGTTGCCTTTGGCAACAAAGGCGAGAAACAGGCGTCTTTATAATTTTTAGCGTGATTTTTCACGCTATCACCTTTACAAATTAAGCAGTCCGCTTTCCTTTATCAGCGGAAGAGCATCTAATAATTTTAGAATTTTAATTGCGGTATCGGCTCGTTTTCTGCGCTCCTCGCTTAAATGAGGACGAAGTGCGGAGATAAGCTGTACACGGGAATCGTCCTCGGCGGACTTCATTTTGGAAATTACGGATATTATAGACTGAAGCTCGCCTGAGCCTAACATATCGCCTATAGAGGAAATATCAGGCGAGGCGGCAGGGGCGGGAGCGTCGCCGCCGCTCTCGCCTAAAATGCTTTCCGCCATCTGCCGTACACGGTTCATACTTTCAGGGTCATTTAATAGTTCGGTAAGCTTAGAGCCTAAATCATCCATTCTTTCCTCCACCCTTTAAAAACGCCTTAAGCAGTGCCTTTGCCTGCGGACTGTTAAGCACAGCTTCCATACTTTTTTTGTCGGACATTACGCTTTTCAGCTTTTCTTTGTCCTCAGCTGAGAGATTTTTGAGTAAGGGGTCGATGTTTTTTCCCTCGACAGCCCCTTGTAGGGTTTCCTTGTCGATTTTCCCGCCCGAGGAGGAAATCACCGCATCCATAAGCTTTTTTTTATCGATTTTACTGTTATCCATTGAAAAATCCCCCGTTTATTGGTATATTTAATATTATGAATTTAAAATATATTATAGAATAGGTGAATATATGAGAATTACCGTTATTTCCGATTCGCACAAGAGCGAAAGAACGGTGCGCAGAATACTTGAAGATAGGGAGGACTCCAAGCACATCTTCTTTTTAGGGGATGTCACACCCGATATCGAGGATATGAATTTGGAATTTCCCGATAAAAAATTTTATATTGTAAGCGGTAACTGCGATTATTTTTCAAGCTTTCCGACCTCTGATATTGAAACAATAGGCGGTAAAAGGATTTTTTATACCCACGGTCATACCTTAGGGGTAAAGCACGGAATAGAGCGGCTACTGGAAACCGCAAAACAGCTTAACTGCAATATCGCCCTATTTGGCCATACCCACACCTCACAAATATTATATGAAGACGGAATATATCTTGTGAATCCCGGCTCCTGTTCACAGCCCCGTGACTCCCATAAAAGCTACGCAGTTATTGATATAGAGGAAAAGGGCATAATGCCGATTATCATTAATATATAAAAAAATCGGCTGTCCGTTTTTACGGGCAACCGATTTTGCGTTAATATATTATTTATCTTCATCAAGCATATCGGAATCGATCTTGAAGCCACCGTCAAAGCCGTTTTCAATGTGGGGAATATTAATATCCGGATTGTCGTCTAATATGCTTTCCTTGTGTGTTTCGGGGAAACGCTCGGCGAGTATTTTAAGGGCGTCCTCTCTGTCCTGCTCACGCCATTTCTTTATAAGCTCTTCACCCTCGGGATAGTAATTATCGGGTGAGTGATGCCTTTTATAAATGCTCCAAATAATGATATAAATAAGGAGTACAATACAAGCCCCACCTGTAAGCAAAAGTCCGTTTACAAGCCCCGGGGTGGTGTAATTAAAGCGTATCTCGCTTACCCCTGCATCCACCTTTACAGCCATAAAGCCTGCGTTTACCTTTTCAATTTCAACTTCTTTTCCGTTTACGGTAGCTGTCCAGCCCTCGTCATAGGGCACAGAGAAGAAGACGAGGTTTTCTTTGTCCCTTGTGACCTTGGATGTAAAGCCGTAGTTGTCTATCTCAAAGGAATCCGCCGAGGTTTGCTTTAACTGCTCGCAATCATATGCCATATCCTCGTCTGTAAGCGAAAGGGTAGTGCCGTTCTCCCCGTAATTATAGAAGGGCAGTTCTAAATCCTTTATATTATCGAACAAATAGCCGTATTTCAGTATCTGCTCATCGGTTAAAAGTATCGCCTTAAGCATAAGCGAGGCACGGTCGGATTTTGCATATGAGTCGCAGAACTCGTAGCTCATATAATAATCATAGGAAAATCCGTAGGGGATATAATTTTTATTTTCGTAAATATAATATCCTCCGCTTGTCTTGATATATTCGTAGTCAGGCATCAAAGGCTCGTTATAATCGTCTAAAAAGCTATCGCCGTCCTTGCGGTTTAAAAGGTATTTTACCGATAAAAGGGGGCGAATCGCCGGCACATCTGTTTCGGGACGGCTGCCGACGCTGCGTTCAACCCCGATGTAATCGTAAAACTCCATAATTGAGCCAGGCACCACCGAATGAAAGGCATTAATACCCGGAAGCCCTAAATACATTGAGGTGTTATCCACCCCGTCATAAACATCTACCCTGAAATTACTGTCGTCCTCTAAATCCACCTCGCCCTCGATAAGCTGGTCAATCATAACGTCTTTTATTTCATAGGAATGGGAGCGGCCGCAGGCGATAAAGAAATTCCCGTAAACCGCCGAAATTATACATACACAGACCGTAGCACCTCTGTAAAATCCCTTTCGGTCGGTTTTTATCAGCTTTAAAAGCATACCGAGTATTACAAGGCTTAAAATTGCTATAGCACAGGTCACCCAAAAACGGAAGACATACATTCCGTCTTCGCTTTGGGAGTAAAGACCGAAAATCAGCCCGTCATTATTGCTGTTTTTCTGCGGGAAAAAGCCTATTACCAGGGGGACGGCGATGGTTATTCCCAAAACCCATTTGTAGCCTACAGACCAATTTACCTTACTGTCCTCTGTAAGCGAAACGGTGGCAAGGCACATCATAAGAATGGGCATATAGAACCAGCGGGCGTAATATGCGGTGTTAAAGGCATAAAATGCGCTGTTTAAAATCGGCACCATAGCCATAAAAATTGAAATGCCGATTACCCTTTTAAGCCAATGATTTTTGCGCTGTGAAAACCAGACAAAAACGCCCACCATACTGAAAAGGGGGAGCCAGCCGCCCAAAGACGACCATTTTACATTGGCGTTCGGGAAAAATACGGGGCGTGCGGGAATATCGGGCGGGAAGAAGAAGCACTCCAAAATATTGGCGTAAATTTGCTCCTTGCCGTACATAATCGCATTCCAACCAAGCAGCACCTCCGAAATACGGCTGTTGCCCGTAATCGCCATAATGCTGGGCAGCAGCAGAAAGGCGGAGAGGGCGAGTCCCAGCACCGCCTCGAATACAAGAGCCAAGAAACGGGAAGCCTTTACCTTTATTGCGCCCGAGAAAAGGCGGACAAAGAAGTAAATAACGGTAAAGACAACCATTCCAAAGAAGAAGAAATAGTTTGTAACTGCGCAAAGAGCCACCGTAATGGCAAATACAAAGCGGCGGTTTTCGGCAATCAACAGCTCAAGCGATAAAAGCAAGAGTGGGAAAACAATGATAGCTTCGTGAAAATGATTAAAGAAGATATTATAGACCGAAAAGCCCGAGAATGCGTATAAAAGACCGCCGAGCCTTGCCGCCTGAGGGGTGCGGGTAAACCGCCTTATATAGCAGTATGAGGTAAAGGTCGCACAGGCGAATTTCAGTATAAGAAGCGGTCCCATAAGGTAGGGCACCATCCAGTTAGGAAAAGGAATAGTCAGCCAAAAGAAAGGACTGCCCAGAAGATAAAAGCTGTATGAGCCGATAAAGTTAGCGCCGAGGTCGGTGGTCCAGCTCCAAAAAATATTGCCCTCCCGAATAGCCTTGTGGCACTCACTGTAAAAGGGTATTTGCTGAACATTGAAATCACCGTAAAAGATAAAATAACCCTCGCCCAAAATTATATACGGCACAAAAAGCGCCGCCGCAGTGATAAGTGCGATAACAAAGGTTGAAAGGTATTTTTCTTTCTGCGGACGGAGCGCAGTATGCTTTACATAAGAAAAATCCATTTAATCCTATCCTTTTTTAAAATTCTTTATTGATATTATAACAGTTAATGGTATAATATTCAATAAAGGATGTGAAAATTTTGTACAATCATTTTTATGCGATGATGTCGAGAATGAAAAATATTTACCGTTGGGGACTTATGAGGAATACCCGCAGGGAGAATTTAAGCGAGCATTCCCTTGAAACCGCACAGATTGCCCACGCACTGGCGATTATTAACAATAAGCGCTTAGGCGGAAACGCCGACTCGCAAAAAGCGGCCTTAGCGGCTGTATACCACGATTCCACCGAGATTATAACAGGGGATATGCCAACCCCCATTAAATACTATAACAGCGAAATCAAGTCTGCCTATAAGCAAATTGAGGCGGCGGCGGGGGACAGCCTTATTAATATGCTCCCAGAGGATTTTAAAGAGGATTTTAAGCCGATTTTCAGCCCCGATACCGAGACAAAGCGGCTTGTTAAGGCGGCGGATAAGCTTTCAGCCCTTATTAAGTGCATTGAGGAGCTTAAAATGGGCAACCGTGAATTTGAGGTAGCCGAAAAGACCATAAGAGAGGGCATAAAGCGCCTTAACTGCCCCGAGGCGGATATATTTGCAGAAGAATTTATACCAAGCTTTTATCTATCCCTTGACGAGCAAAAGGAGGAAGAAAAATGATTGAGCAAAAGGCGCTTGCGTACGCTAATATGTACGGCGTACTCGGCACATTACATAAGCTTTGCGAGCTTGATGACAGCGCAAAGAAAATTTTACAGAAAATTAAAAAACCGATTTCTGTTTGCTTCGATGTAAAGAACGGTCCCTGCCGAACCTTTCATTTTGATAAAAAGGGCTGTAAAATTACCGAAGGAGCAGAAAATGCCGACTGTAAAATGAGCTTTTCTTCTCCCGAAAAGTTTAATCTTATGATAAACGAGGGAAAACCCGGTGTGCCCGTTAAGGGAATAATAAAACTGCTTGTGTTTTTAAGCGGAACCTTTACCGAGCTTACAAACAGGCTTACCGAGCTTTTGCGCCCGTCAGACGAGGCTTTAAAGGACAGAGCCTTTTTTGAGGAAAGCACATTGCTTACAATGTATACCGTTGCGGGGGCGATTTCGGGGCTTGCAAACTCCGATTCCATAGCTATGATTTCTGCGGGAAATACCGTAGACGGCGATGTGTCCTTAGGGATTAAGGATAAGGCGCAGGTCACAATAAGGATAAAAGACCACCGCTTTGAAACCCTTTATACCGAGGCTCAAAACCCAAAAGCCATAATGGAGTTTGCCGATATTGATTTGGCTTACGGATTGTTCGGCGGTACGGTTTCCACAATTAACGAAATGTGCAAGGGCAACATACGGCTTGCGGGCGTGCTTTCTATGGTTGATAATATCAACCGCATACTCGACCGTGTTTCGCTGTATCTTTCTTAAAGGAGAGTCTTAAATGAGCAAATATCCTGAATATTCACATAATAAAAGCCGTGAATGGTTTAACCGTGCGCTTGATGTAATCCCGTCGGGAATTTACGGGCATTTAGGCCCGTCCGAGGGACTGTTTTTACCCCTTGAAAAGTGGCCCCTTATAAGCTCTAAGGCCGAGGGTACCTATTTTTGGGATATGGACGGGAATAAATACTTAGACCTTATGTGCGCCTATGGGCCTAATGTGCTGGGCTACAACGACCCCGAGGTAGACGCCGCCGCACTCGAACAGCTCAAAAGCGGTAACTGCACCACCGCACCGTCATATAAAATGATTGAGTGCGCCGAGCTTTTGGTGGATACTGTTGACACCGCCGACTGGGCGTATTTTATGAAAAACGGCACAGACTCTACCACCTTTGCGGTGCTCTGTGCCAGAGCCTATACCCACAGGAAAAAGGTGGTATTTTTTAAGGGCTATTACCACGGCAACGACCCGTGGGCTATGAAGGCGGATTATCCCGGAATTACACCGCAGGATGTGGCAAATAATATAATTGTCCCGTGGTTTGATATGGAAGCACTCGAAAAAGCCTGGGAGGAAACAGGCGGGGATATTGCCGCTATAATCGCCCAGCCCTATGACCACGGCAATTTCTATGATAATGTTTGCGCTACCCACGAAAAATGGCAGGCAGTCAGAAAATTCTGCGATGAGCACGGTATTATTTTAATCTTTGACGATGTAAGAACGGGCTTCCGTCTTGACCTTGCGGGGAGCGACCATTATTACGGTATTAAAGCCGATATTATCTGTTTCTGCAAGGCGCTGGCTAACGGCTATAATATGTCCGCCGCCTGCGGTAGGGAATTTTTAAAGGCGGCGGCGTCCTCCCTTTCCTTTACAGGCTCTTACTGGATGAGCGCTGTGCCATTTGCCGCATGCATTGCGTGTATAAATAAAATGAAACGGCTTGATACGCCGACCCTCTTCCGCCAAAAGGGCGAAAAGCTGACAAGCGCCTTTAAAAAGGCGGCGGAAGAAAATGGCTTTAGCCTTGTTGTTTCGGGAGAGCCTGCGCTGTTTTATTTAAGAATTGCTAATGATGACAGCCTAATGCTTCATCAGGAGTGGGTTGCCGAGTGTGTTTCACGGGGACTGTTTATCGCCTCACACCACAACCACTTTATAAATGCGGCGCTTACCGATGAGGATATCGCCCTCGCGGCGGATATCGCCTATGACGCATTCTCCGTGGTTAAAAAGCGCCATCCTGAGATATAAATTTATATCTTTATTTGTAGGGGACGATGCCCACATCGTCCCGTTTAATGTATAAATATAATTTTGAAATGGGAAGTGAGACAATGTCCGACCGAACAATAGCGGCTATTGCCACGCCCTTAGGCGAAAGCTCTATAGGTGTTATAAGAATTTCCGGCGAGTCGGCGCTCAGCATTGCCGACAAGGTGTTTTTCACCTTTAGCGGTGAAAAGCTCTCGGATTTAGCAGGTTACCGAGGAGCCTATGGCGAAATAAAGGAGGGCGACAGGGTGCTTGACGATGGAGTCGCCCTTGTTTTCCGTGCGCCCAAAAGCTATACGGGGGAGGATGTTGTGGAAATATCGATACACGGGGGCAGAATTCTGCTTCGTGAGGTACTGCGGCTTATACTTAAAAACGGCGCATACCCTGCCGAGGCGGGGGAATTTACCAAGCGTGCCTTTTTAAACGGTAAAACCGACCTTACAAGGGCGGAAAGCATTATGGGTCTTATCTCCGCAAAATCCGAAGCACAGTTAAGGCTTTCCAGAGCCGCACATATAGGCAAGGTGGGTGAGAAAATCAAGGAAATAGAGGAGGATTTAGTGGCGGCGGATGCCTCTATTGCCGCTTTTTCCGACTACCCCGATGAGGATATTGAGGGGCTTGATTATGAAAATTTCCTTAAAATGCTTGAAAATGCTGATACACAGCTTAATAAAATGCTCTCTACCTATGATGCGGGCAGAATTTTAAGAGAGGGAATAGACACTGCGATTGTCGGCAAGCCGAATGTTGGTAAATCCACCCTTATGAATATGTTAAGCGGTGCCGAGCGCTCAATAGTGACCGAGGTTGCAGGCACTACCAGAGATGTTATTGAGGAGACCGTAACGGTCGGTGATATAGTATTGCGCCTTGCGGATACCGCAGGTATACACGATACCGACGATACGGTTGAAAGCATAGGGGTTGACAGAGCTAAAGAGCGGCTTAATACTGCGGGGCTTATACTTGCGGTCTTCGATTGCACAAAACCCCTTGACAGCGATGATTTTGCCTTGATAGACAGTATAAAGCACAAAAATGTTATAGTTATAATAAACAAAACCGATTTATCAAATAAGCTTGATAAATCGGCTTTTGAGGGTTTTAAAATTGTAGAAACCTCGGCTAAAAAGGGCGACGGCTATGAAACGCTTTGTAAGGCTATCTCCGAAGTGTGCGGAACAGCCGACCTTGACCCCGACAGTGCGGTGCTTTTAAACGAGCGCCAGCGGGACTGTGCAGTAAGGGCGCTTGACGGAGTAAACGAAGCAATAAACACCCTTAAAGGCGGCTGTACTATGGACGCAGTAGGCGTTTGCGTAGATGATGCCCTTGCCGCCCTTTTTGAGCTTACGGGTAAAAGGGTGACAAACGAGGTCACCGATGAAATTTTCCGCAGGTTCTGTGTAGGAAAATAAAATAAATTAAATTAAATTTATCCGTCATAATCCTCGATTGCCTGTTCGGCCTCCTCACGGGTGGGGAAGGCTATGCCGCTTTCGAGGATTTTTTTGTCGTCAGGCGGGAGATTGTCAAGCACAATATCGCCGTAAACAGCCGCTACCTTATCCCCGTTATAGAGGGCAACGCTGTTGCCGTAGGTTTTTAAAACCCAGCTTGAGGGCACATAGTCTTGATTTTTTGCGGCAAAGCCCGCAGTTATTAAAATTATCACTGCGGCGGCGGTTAATACTATCACGGTGATTATTATATTTCGCTGTTTTGTTTTATCCATACCACACCTTCTTTTTAATATTTTTGACAAAATGATATGTTTTATTCAAATAATGCTGTTATTGTGGTGAAAAATATGGTATACTGTATTATATACAAAATTTCGGACGGTGTTAAAGAATGGATTTAAAAGAAGAAGCATTAAAAAAGCATTACGAATGGCAGGGAAAAATCGAGGTTGTTTCCCGCACCTCGGTTAAGAATGCGGAGGATTTGTCTATTGCATATACCCCGGGTGTAGCCCAGCCCTGTCTTGAAATAGAAAAGGATTATAATAAATCCTTTGAGCTTACAAGGCGCTCTAATTTAATCGCAGTTGTAACCGACGGCTCGGCGGTCTTAGGCCTCGGCAACATAGGACCCGAGGCGGGTATGCCCGTAATGGAGGGTAAATGCGTGCTCTTCAAAGAGTTTGCGGGGGTTGACGCATTCCCGATTTGTATTCGCTCTAACGATGTGGACGAGATTGTGGATACGGTTTACAGAATTTCGGGTAGCTTCGGCGGTATTAATTTAGAGGATATTGCCGCACCCCGTTGCTTTGAGATTGAAAAAAAGCTTAAGGAACGCTGTGACATTCCCGTGTTCCACGATGACCAGCACGGCACGGCTATCTGCGTTGCGGCGGCTGTTACAAACGCCCTTAAGATAACGGGCAAAAAGCTGACCGACATTAAATGTGTAATTAACGGTGCGGGAGCGGCAGGAACGGCTATCGGTGAATTACTCTTAAAATTAGGGCTTAAAAACCTTATTATGTGCGATAAGGCGGGAGCAATTTATAAGGGTATGGAGGGTCTTTCTCCCGCCCATACCGAGTTAAGCCTTAAGACTAACCCGAAGGGAGAAAAGGGAAGTCTTGCTGATGTAATGAAAAACGCCGATGTATTTATCGGCGTGTCTGCTCCAAATGTAGTGACTAAAGAAATGGTTGCTACAATGAACAAGGGTGCGGCGGTCTTCGCTATGGCAAACCCCGTTCCCGAAATTATGCCCGACGAGGCTAAAAAAGGCGGTGCGTCGGTTGTAGGCACAGGCCGTTCCGACTTCCCGAATCAGATTAACAATGTTTTGGCCTTCCCCGGCATTTTCAGAGGTGCCCTTGATGTAAGAGCCTCCGATATTAACGAGGAAATGCAGATGGCGGCGGTTTATGCGCTGGCAAACCTTGTAAGTGATGAGGAGCTTAACGAGGAGTACATTCTGCCCAAGGCATTTGATGAAAGAATTGCCCCAACAGTAGCTAAAGCCGTTGCAAAGGCGGCGAGGGAGTCGGGCGTAGCAAGGCTTTAAAAAGTATCGGGCTTTATGCCTATTAGCAACAGCACCGCCGCAGATGCCATAACCGCAAAGGGCGAATATCTTTTAGTAAGCTTTATTTTAAACTCGGCGGGGTCTATGTCTTGACCTTTAAAGTCGGTGACGGTGCGTTGCAGGGAAGCTAAAAGTGAAGCGTCCCCAAAGCTTGAAAGGGTAACGGTGTTTTTAGCTCCCATACCGCAGGTTATAACGGGTGTTTCGCTGTCCTTAAAGGCTTTAAGCGCCGCTAAGTTCCCGTCCTCGCAAATTCCGATTATCCCTTTCGGAAAAAACTGATTTTTAAAACGGTCGGTATCGTCTATAAAAACGGCGATACCGCTTTTTGATTTTATATCGGTTTTCTTGTACTCGCTTATAACCGTAAACCGCCCGCCTACAGAGCTTACCGCCTTATCCGAGATATAGTTTGCTCCGAATGAGCATAAAATTTCTATAATTTCCTTTTCAACCGCACTTTTTCGCCCCGAAAAAAGTATCACCATTTTTTTCACCCTATGGGTTAGTATTTGCGGAAAAAACTTTATTATTATAAAAAAAGGCCCCGCAAGCCTCACGGGGGCTGGCACGCGCGAAGCCGTGACTGGGGGATATTGGACTTGTGGAAAGCTGAATAAAATCCCTCCGACTTCGCTACGCTCAGCCACCTCCCTTTAGGCAAGGGAGGCTCTTCCCCCTCATTTCTGTCTGCGCAGAAATGGGGTCGTGCGAAGCGCAAATGCGTGTAAATTTAGAAACCAAATATCTAATGTTAGTCCCCATTATTTCATTATAACATTCAAGACAAATTTCAGACATTTTTTCACCTACTAAATTATAATCACCAACAAATGTTGGTATATAATTAATTTTAATCATTCATAATTAAAATGTCAAGAACATTTGTAGGTGATGAATGATGAGAGATATTTTATCGAGGCGTTTAAGAGAATGCCGAAAGGCAAGGGGTTTAGCACAATGGCAGGTTGCGGTATATTGCGACATCAGCGAAAAAACATACCAAAACTATGAATTAATGACCAGAGAGCCTAAGCTTGATATACTGATAAAAATAGCCGATTGTTACGGAGTATCCCTTGATTACCTTACAGGGCGTACCGAAAAAAGAGAAGTAAGCAAATAAAAAAGCCGCCTTGTTGGGCGGCTTTAATAAATCATATGGTCACGCACTGAGATAATATCTTACAAGGGACTGCAAAAGGGTATCACGGTCAATTTTTCTTATAAGATTGCGTGCATTTTTATGAGTGGTGATATAGGTTGGGTCTTCGGATAGTATATATCCGACAATCTGATTAATCGGGTTGTAGCCCTTTTCCTTTAGTGCGTCATACACTAAGGTCAGTATGTTTCTGATTTCCTGCTCGGTCTGGTCGCCGATGGAAAAGGTCATTGTTCTGTCATTCATCCATAACACCTCTCATATAGTATTAATTATATTCTATACCTTTTCTAAGAAAAGTTCAAGTATTATTTTCTAAGCTCGGCACCGGTTTTTTCAAGATTACTTATTATCGAGGCACTTACTGTCTCGATTTCTTTATCTGTAAGGGTGCTGTCCGCCGAACGGAGCCATACGCTGTAGGCTACGCTCTTTTTGCCCTCGGGAATCTGGGAGCCTGAATATACATCAAACAGCTCTATTCTCTCAAGCAGTCTGCCCGCACCCTTGGTAATAGCCTTTTCAAGTGCGCCTACAGGTAAATCGGCATCACAGAGCATTGCAAAGTCTCGCTCAACGGCGGGGAACTTAGGCAGGGGCTTGTAAAGGGTCTTGCGCTTGTTTATATTAAGCAGAACATCAAGCTTAATTTCGGCAACATATACACGGCAGTCGATTCCGTAAGCGGCGGAAACCGTCGGGTGAACCTCGCCGAAAACTGCGGCGGGGGTATTGTTTGCCTTAACTAGCGCCTGACGGCCCGGGTGGAGATAGGGCTCGGCACTTCTCTCGTACTGTGTATGTGCTCCGCAAAGCTTCATTACACCCTCTATTATGCCCTTTAATGTGAAGAAATCTTCATCCTTGCCGTAAATTCCTATGGAGAGGGTGGGGAGCTCCTCGGGCTGTTCGGTAATCGGTAAGGATTTCGGAACAAAGCGCTTTGATGCCTCAAAGAATCTTGCGTTTGTAATCTTGCGGTTGATGTTGGTGGCAAGCACTGTAAGCATACTTGTGGTAAGCTGTGTGCGCATTGTGGAGTACTCATCACCTAAGGGGTTGATTATCTTAATCTGATTTCTTCTTTCGTCCTTTTCGTCGAGCAATAGGGTATCAAGCGCCGAGGAGCTGATAAATGAGTAGGTGGCAATTTCCCTTGCGCCTGCGCTTATAAGGAAGTCCTTAATCTTATCGGTCTTAATACGCTCGGGCAGTTTTTTACCCCTAACAACCTCGCCACGCATAGGCTTACCTACAATGTGGTCATAGCCGTAAATACGCATAACCTCTTCCGCAAGGTCGGCACGGTCCTCAATATCGTCACGGATAGAGGGGACTCTTACCGTTAATTCCTTGCCGTTAGCAACTGTGGGCAATCCTAAGCTGTTTAAAATAGAGATAATCTTTTCATCGGGAACATCAACACCGATAAGGCTCATAATTTTATCGGTGGTGACATTGATAACTCTTTCCTCAGGCAGACCGTTGTTAAGGTCGATAGCGCCGTCGATAATGTCGCCTGCGTCAAGCTCATAAATAAGCTGGAGTGCCCGCTCGGAGGCATACTCAACATTCATAATGTCAACCCCACGCTCATAACGGCCGCTGGCCTCGGTGCGTATACCTAAGGTGCGTCCCGTATGGCGGATATTGTCACGGCGGAACTTTGCGGATTCAAGGAACAAATCGGTGGTGTCGCTCTCAATCTCCGATTCCTTACCGCCCATAATTCCCGCAAGGCAGGAGGGCTGCTCGCCGTCGGCGATTACAAGCATATCGGAGTTGAGGTTATGTTCTGTGCCGTCAATGGTGGTGATGCTCTCGCCGTTCTCGGCATTGCGGACGATTATTTGATGACCCCTTATATCATTGTAGTTAAAGGCGTGCATAGGCTGACCTGTTTCCAACATAACAAAGTTTGTAATATCAACTATGTTGTTAATAGGTCTCATACCTGCGGCGGTTATAGCCTTTTTTATCCAGTCGGGGGATTCCTTGATTCTAAGGTTTTTAACCACTCTGCCGATGTAACGGGGGCAAAGGTCAAAGTTTCTGACCTCAATATAAATATAATCGGAAATATTCCCGCCTACGGTTTTATATTCGGGCTTGGGAGCGGTGAATTTTGTGCCCAGTACCACCGAAATTTCCTTAGCAACCCCTAAGAAGCAGTTGCAGTCGGGGCGGTTTGCGGTGATTTTAAAGTCGATAATGTAATCATTTAAGCCTAAAACCTCACGCATATCGGTACCCGGCTTCGGCTCGCCCTTTAAAATGAGTATGCCATTTACCTCTGCGCCCTCATAATCGGCCTCGGTAAGGCATAATTCGCCCCCCGAGCAGAGCATACCGTTTGACTCTACACCACGGAGCTTGCCCGCAACAATGTGTGCTCCGTTAGGTAAGTAGCTGTCATCCAGTGCGGCTGGAACATAATCACCTTCGTGAATATTCTGTGCACCTGTTACAATTTGCACAGGCTCGCCTGCTCCCACATCCATTTGGCAAATTTGCAAATGGTCGGAATTTTCGTGGGGTGTGATTTTAAGAATCCTTGCGGCCACAACATTTTTGATGTTTTCGCCCTGCTTTTCAATATCCTCAACCTCGAAGCCCGCCATTACCATACGGTCGCAAAGCTCCTCGGGGGATACATTTATATCAACATAATTTCTTAAATGATTAAGTGAAATCTTCATTTGTTAGCCCTCCTTAAAACTGCTCAAGAAAGCGCTTGTCATTCTCGAAAAGAAGACGGATATCGCTTATCTTGTAACGGGTGGTGGTGATGCGGTCAATGCCTATTCCGAAGGCAAAGCCCGAATACTCCTCGGGGTCAATTCCGCAGGAGCGAAGCACATTCGGGTGTACCATACCTGCACCCAAAATCTCAATCCAGCCTGCGCCCTTGCATACTCTGCAGCCCTTGCCACCGCACTCGCTACAGGAAACATCAACCTCAACGCTGGGCTCTGTAAAGGGGAAGAAGGAGGGGCGGAAGCGCACCTTTGTGTCACTACCGTAGATTTCGTGGGCAAACTGCTCAAGCACGCCCTTAAGGTCGCACATTGTAATGCCCTTATCTACCACAAGACCCTCAAGCTGGTGGAAAACAGGGGAATGGGTTGCGTCAACCTCGTCTGCTCTGTAAACACGCCCTGGGCAGATAACACGGATAGGGGGCTTGCGGTTTTCCATTGTTCTAATCTGTGCGGCAGAGGTCTGGGTTCTTAAAAGCAGATTTTCTGCAAGGTAAAATGTGTCCTGCATATCACGAGCGGGGTGGTCTGCGGGAACATTCAGGCATTCAAAGTTGTAGTGGTCGGTTTCAACCTCGGGGCCGTCCACAACATCAAAGCCCATAGACTGGAAAATGTCAATCATATCGTTTACAACATGGTTTAAGGGGTGAAGTCCGCCGCATTTAACCTCTTTTGCGGGCATTGTAATATCGATAGTCTCGGATTTAAGCTTAATTTCGGTAGCCTTTGCCTTTAAATCGGTCTTCTTTTCGGCGATAAGGGTTTCAAGCTTTTGCTTAGCCTCATTTACAAGCTGACCCATAACAGGTCTTTCTTCGGGGGAGAGGGAGCCCATCTGCTTTAAAACTGCGGTAAGCTCCCCCTTTTTGCCTAAGTATTTAACCCTTAAATTTTCAATTTCGCTCTCGTCTGCCGCCGCTTTAAGGGCACTTTCGGCAGCTTCTCTGATTTTTTCAAGCGTTTCTTTCATAGTATAACCTCCGTAAAAAAATAAACTCCGTCCCATGTAACAGGACGAAGCATTAAAAATCTCCGCGGTACCACCCGTTTTTTCGCTCAAAGAGCAAACACTCCCGTGGCTGTAACGGTGCCCACCGTCGCCGCCTACAGGAAAACTCGTTCAGCGGCGCTGCTCAAAAGGGAACTTCGGAAGAAACCCTGCATATCCTCGCTTTCAGCCTCGGCAAGGACTCTCTGAAAGAAGATTAAAGCCTACTTTCCTTTATCAGCGCATTTTAGATTATAATATCATTACCTCAAAAAAAAGTCAAGATTTTTTGCGAAAAATGTTTGATTATAGACTCAAAAGTGGTAGAATATAGATAAATTGCTTTAGGAAGTGTTTTTATGAGCGAAAATTTAAAGGAGCAGGCATATAACGCCGCTTTGGAAATTATAGAGACAGCAGGTCTCAAAAAGGGGCAGATTTTGGTTGTAGGCTGTTCCACAAGCGAGATTTTGGGCTCTCGTATAGGCACGGATTCGTCACCCGATACCGCAAAAGAGGTTTTTGAGGGCATTTATAAAGCGGCAGAAGAAAAGAGCGTGTTTTTAGCCGCACAGTGTTGTGAGCATCTAAACCGTGCGATTATTACCGAGCGGGCGGCAGTCCCGTATGCAGATATTGTAAATGTTGTGCCACAGCCTAAGGCGGGCGGCTCCTTTGCAACTGCGGCGTACAATTCATTCAAGGAGCCTGTTGCACTTGAGGAAATCCGTGCCGACGGGGGGCTTGATATAGGCTTTACAATGATAGGTATGCACCTTAAAAAGGTGGCTGTGCCCGTTCGCCTTAAAAACAACCGTATAGGTGCGGCTACCGTTTTAGCGGCAAGGGTAAGACCTAAATTTATCGGCGGCGACCGTGCGCATTACGATGATAATTTGAAATAGTCTTTTACGGGATGATGTGGGCATCATCCCCTACGCATACTCAATTAGCTTGTGTAGGGGGCGATGCCCAATCGTCCCGTTTGCAAGGTAACGGACAGTCGAGGACGCAAATTTATACGAAATTTCAATTAACTGTCGTAGGGGAGGGCCTCTGTGCCCTCCCGTTAATCCGCAAAAACTTTCGGGAGGGCACAGAGACCCTCCCCTACCAGATGTTAGACATTAGATATTAGACGGCGGGTGCAAGCCCCGCCCTGCGATGTCAAATTTAGTTTTTCTCGTTCTAACATCTAACATCTAATATCGAATATCTAAATTCGTAGGGGACGATGCCCACATCGTCCCGTTTAATATCAATAAAACAATTCCCGCTTGACAAAACGGGATAAATGGTTTATCATTAAGAAAACAGACAAACGCATTGAAAGGGATAAGTAGTCTTTTGACTGCGCTTTAAGAGAGAAGATGGTTGGTGTGAATCTTCGGCGGTCTATAGGTGAAGCTACCCTTAAGCGGCTCCCGAAAGGGCAGACGGCGGTCTCCGTTAAAGGACAAAGGTATATTTGTACCGTTGAGTGCGGAATTTGTTCCGAATTAGGGTGGTAACACGGATTTTATTCGTCCCGAATGTCATTTTGGCGTTCGGGGCTTTATTATTTAAAGGAGGACATACATATGAAATACGAAATACTTAAATTATTGGCCCGCAATGCGAAATACACAGCCGAGGATATCGCCGTGATGTTAGGCTCTGACGAAAAAACGGTTGAGAACGAGATTAAACAGCTGGAAAAAGACGGACTTGTTAAGGGCTACAAGGCGATAATTGACTGGCAGAAGGTGGAAAACCCCTATGTTTCGGCGATAATAGAATTAAATGTTGTACCAAAAGCAGGCCTTGGCTTTGAAGAGGTTGCCGAAAAGATTATGAAATACGATGAGGTGGAGTCGGTCTACCTTATGTCGGGCGTGTATGACCTTAATGTGGTTGTAAAGGCAAAAACACTTCAGGATATTGCCCGCTTTGTCTCAAGAGAGCTTGCAACTATCGATTCCGTAACCTCAACTACTACCCATTTTGTTCTTCGCCGCTATAAGGAAATGGATGTTGAATTGGTAGGCGAGGAAGACGACGGCAGGGGGCAGTTCTTTATATGATAGACTATTCTAAGGTTTTAAATCCCACGGTTACCGATATAAAGCCGTCGGGAATAAGAAAGTTTTTCGATATTGCCGCCACAATGGATAATGTGATTTCCTTAGGGGTGGGCGAGCCTGATTTCCAAACCCCTTGGCAGATTAGAAAGGCGGGCATAACCTCCCTTGAAAAGGGCAGGACTAAGTATTCCTCAAACTGGGGAATTATGCAGCTTAGAACCGCAATTTCCGATTATATGGAGCGCAAGTTCAGGGTTAAATACCGGCCTGACGAGGAAATATTAGTCACCGTTGGCGGCAGCGAGGCAATAGACGGCTGTATAAGAGCGGTGGTTTCCCCCGGGGACGAGGTTATAATTCCCCAGCCGAGCTATGTCTGCTACGAGCCGATAACCCGCCTTGCAGGGGGTGTCCCTGTTATAATTGAAACCAAGGCGGAGAATGATTTTAAGGTCACGCCCGAGGAGCTTAAAAATGCCATAACCGACCGCACAAAGCTGCTTATCTTACCTTATCCCTGCAATCCGACAGGGGCTATAATGGAAAGGGAAGACCTTGAAAGAATAGCGGAGGTGCTTAAAGACACAAATATACTTGTTCTCTCCGACGAGATTTACGCTGAGCTTACCTTTAGCGGTAAACGCCACGCTTCCCCCGCATCTATTAATGGAATGTGGGAAAGAACAATAACGGTAAACGGTTTTTCAAAGTCCTTTTCTATGACGGGCTGGCGTTTGGGCTTTGCCTGCGGCCCAAGGGAGATAATGGACCAAATCACTAAAATTCACCAGTTTGCCATTATGTGCGCCCCTACAACCTCCCAGTATGCCGCTATTGAGGCGCTTAAAAACTGTGACGAGGATGTGGAGCATATGGTTAAGCAGTACGATATGCGCCGCCGTATGATGGTTTCGGGCTTTAATAAAATAGGGCTTGTCTGCCGTGAGCCGAGGGGTGCGTTTTATGCTTTCCCCAGCATTAAGAGCACGGGAATGACGAGCGATGAGTTCTGCGAAAAACTGCTTTACAGTAAAAATGTGGCGGTGGTTCCTGGTACTGCGTTCGGGGACAGCGGCGAGGGCTTTATCCGTGCGTCCTACTGCTATTCGGTAGAGCATATCAAAGAGGCAATAAGCCGTATAGGCGAATTTTTAAAGGAAATATAAAAGTAAAAACACGGCAGAGGAGCAAATCCGTCTGCCGTGTAATTTGTCTATGAAAAAATACTGTTAAATTCAGGCTTTATAATCTCTTTGATAATATCCTTGCTTATTGTGAATTCTGGAGTTCCCATTGAGCCGGGCGCTACCTCATATTTATCAAATACAATAACCATATCGCCGTTTTCTGTAAGGTAGAAATTGTGTTTGGAATCTAATGAGACAAAATCCTTGCCGATTATGCTGTCGTCCAGCCAATAAACCTTGTTGCTGTCAAGCTCTGTTTGTTCCTTCATCTGGCGTTTTATTTCTTTTTCCAATACATCATAAAAGCTCTCGTCCTTTGCTAAATCGCCGAGCTTAACAATGTTACCGTTAAGCTTATTTATATGATAATATTTATAATAGGTGTTACTGCTTCCCGCCGCCTCGTGAACTCTGATTTTAAGGGTGAACCATTTTTCGGTATTGATTACCGTTTCATAATCTACATAAACCGAGCTGTGACCCTCGTCCCCTATAGCTTCAAGGTTGCTGTAGAATTGATTTACAAGCGTTTCTGTAAGCTCGCTTATCTCCTTGTTGATATAGTCTGCTGCTTCGCCGTTTTCACCGCTTACCTCGGGCACATCAATATCCATTTCGTGATAATCGTCGGAATAGAAATAATTTCTCACGGTTACAACCTTGACTATTTTTCCGATAATCGGCAGTTCTTCAACCGCCTCGGCGTAGGCAACGCTGATATTCGGGAGCAGAAAAAGCATTACGAATATCAGACAGGCGGCAGCTGAGGCAATGCGAGGCAATACCCGTATTTTTTTTGGTTTGTCGCCTTGCATCGGAAGATTAGAAAGCGTTTCTTCAATTAGGTTTTTAACAGAATCGGGAATTTCCGGGCATTCGCTTTTAGCTTTGCTTTTAAGGTATTTATCAAAATCATTCATTGTTGAAATCCTCCTTCAAAAGCTCTTTGAGAATATTTCGCGCTCTTGAGAGCCGCTGTTTAACGGCTGCTGGGGTTGTTTCGGTTATTTGTGCAATTTGTAAGACCGAAAGATTTTCGTAATAGAAAAGTATGACCGCTGTGCGGTAGGGCTGTTTAAGGCTGTCAACCGCACTTTTTAAGCTTACATTTTGGGTGAGCTTTTGCTCGAAGCCACAGTAGACCGGTTCGGAGATTTCTTCCATAGCAATTACCTTTGAATTTTTGCGGATTTCCTCAACCGCCGTGTTGTGAACGATTCTGAGAATCCACGGCTTAAAGGCTTTTTCGTTTTTGAGGGTATCAAGCTTTTTATAAGCTCGGTATATGGCTTCGCTGAGTACTTCTGCAGAATCGGTCTCGTTTTTCAAAACCGAAAAAGCCACAGAGTACATCGCCCTCTCGCAAAGTCGTATCTGTTCGCAAAAGCGCTCCTTGTTCGTAAAAATCAATCCTTCCCGACAAGTGAGGAGGTTTGGCTTATAATCCACCTGCCCCACTCGGCGTAATATTTAGCGTAAAGATGCGTTCCGTCTTCCGTTTTATCGGAAGAGAGGTTTCCCGTCCCATCATCAAATACGGTATTCGCATCAAGATAAAAAATTGTTTTGCCGTCTGCAAGCTTTTCAAGCTCGGCGTTAAGCTTATCAATCGCGGCGTTGTTTACCGCTTTGTCACGGTCTGATCTTGTTTTTGAGACATGAAGATTAGCCTCTATAAACACAGTCGCGTCGGGCTGTTTTTCCATTATAAGGGAAATCAATTCCGAATATTTGGAAACGGTGGTCTTTGTCTCATAACCGACTTCGTTTACTCCGAGCATTATATAAATTTTGCCGTATTTTTTCTCGTTAATAAGCTCCGTAAAGGTTACCTTGCCGACATTAGGAACAGAAACGGGCTTTTTATTGATGTTGTAAACGCTCATTCCCACATTGCAGAAAAAGTCTGCGTCCGCAAGACCGGCGTATTCCATAAGACCGACAGTTCTCGAATCGCCTATAAATAAGGAGTCGTTTATAGAAATATCGGTGATTTCTTCCTTTGAGGGTTCGCTTTCGTATGGCAGAGCTTCGGCAGATGGGACTGAAGAGGTTTCTGCCGCACTGCTTGGTTCTGACTGCGCAGATGAGACCTGCGTATCTTTTAGCTTAGGCTTTTTAAATACAGCAACCGCAAATACGGCAATAATTAAAGCCCCAAGAGATAAAAGCGTTATAATATTTTTCTTTTTCATAAGACAATCTCCTTAAAATCTGAAATATAAAAACGGGTCGTCAAGCCCCTTATACATACAGTAAACGCTTGCGGCGAATATAACGGCGAGTATCACCCATATTACAGTGCGGTTTTTAATGCGCTTTAGCAATTTATAGGGGAGTTTTGTTGAGAAAATAACCCCCGCAATTAAAAAAGGAAAATAAAGCTTTAGGTATTTAAGATAATCGAACCTGAAAACCGACCATACACCCTGACCGAAAAAGGGAAACATACGGGATAAAAATATCCCGAGCTGACCCAAATCCTCCACGGCAAATATCGTCCAAGTAACGGGGATAATCAATGCCATATAAATATGTCCCACAGAAGGATACTTATTTAGAAATTTTCCAAGGAAAAGTTTTTCGATACCGATTATTACAAAAAGCACCGCTCCCCAAAGGAGGAAGTTATAACCTGCTCCGTGCCAAATACCGGTGAGAAGCCATACTATAAGTAAATTCCTGAATTCGGTAATTTTACCCTTGCGGTTTCCGCCAAGCGGTATATAAACATATTCCCTGAACCAAGAGCCGAGGGTTATGTGCCAGCGCCGCCAGAACTCGGTCATAGTAAGGCTTAAATAGGGGTGGTCAAAGTTTTCGGGTAATTTAAAGCCCAGCATTTTGCCGAGCCCTACCGCCATTAGGGAATAACCGAAAAAATCAAAATATATCTGAAAGGAAAAGGCTACTATCGCCAACCAGGCGAGGGGAGTGGATATGCTTTCAAAGCCTATGGCGCAAACCTGAGACCACAGCTTTCCGATAGGATTTGCAAGCAGTACCTTAAGCCCTAAGCCAAAAATAAATGTGCCTATTCCGTCAAGCACCGCAGCGGTTGTAATTTTTCTTGAGTGAAGCTCCTTTTCAACCTGATTATAGGTTACTATAGGTCCTGCTATAAGCTGTTCAAACATAGCTATGTAAACGGCAAAGTCAAGCAGACTTTTTTCCGCTTTAACCTTACCTCTGTAAACATCGATAACATATGAAAGCCCTTGGAAGGTGTAAAAGGAAATTCCAATAGGAAGAACGATATTTGCCGCAAAATCAAGGCTCGGCACAAATCGTCTGATTTCGCCGATTACAAAGCCCGAGTACTTGAATACCGAAAGGCTTATGATGTGAAACGCAACGCTTGCAACCAAAAAGAGCTTTTTGTGCTTTTCAGTTCTTTCAATTTTTAGGGCAGCGGCGTAGTCAAGGATAATGCTTATTAAAAATATCGCAAAATGCTCGGGATTATGAAGTGCGCCAATAAAGTAAAAACAGAGACTGCCTATCAGCAGCACGCTGTTTTTTAAACCGCTCGGAACAGCGTAGTAACAGGCGAAAAATATAGGAATAAAAATAAATATAAACTGAAGACTGCTGAATACCATAACCGCACCGCCGTTTTGCTTTTCTATATTTAAGACGCACGGAAAGGATAAAAGGTAACAGGGAAAATAAAAAAATTCGCTCTCGTAAGCTAAACTTCAGGGAGCGAATTTTATAGTAAGTGATTTTACTCTTCCTCAGGCATATCCCAGTTGTGCCATACTGCCTGTACATCGTCATTTTCTTCAAGCATATCTATAAGCTTTTCCATTTTAGCGGCGGTTTCCTCGTCATCAATGGTTGCCATTGTTTGGGGAACATACTCAACCTCTGCCGAAAGGAAGCTGTAGCCATTGCCCTCGAGAACATCTCGTACTGCGCCTAACTCATTGGGGTCGGTGGAGATTTCAAAAACATCACCGTCAAAATTAAAGTCATCAGCACCCGCTTCAAGCGCCGCCTCCATAACGGCGTCCTCATCGAGACCTTCGGCTTCAATTCTTATAAGCCCCTTGCGGTCAAACATAAACATAACCGAGCCGCTTTGACCTAAATTACCGCCGCATTTATCAAAATAGTGGCGCATCTCGCCTGCGGTGCGGTTGCGGTTATCTGTAAGGGTTTCAACAACTACCGCAACTCCTGACGGTCCGTAGCCCTCGTAAATAAGCTCCTCGTAGTTGTTAGCCTCGCCGTCGCCCGCCGCCTTTTTGATTATTCTTTCAATATTTTCATTGGGCACATTCGCCGCCTTAGCCTTGGCTATTGCGTCCTTTAATTTGCTGTTTTCGTTGGGGTTTGCGCCGCCTGTTTTAACTATAACCGAGATTTCTCTGCCGATTTTGGTGAAGATTTTAGCCTTCGCCGCATCGGTCTTTTCTTTTTTACGCTTAATATTGTTCCATTTTGAATGTCCTGACATATTAATCACCGTAACCTTTCATAACTGAACTATCATATCACAAATTCGGGTTCTGTTCAAGTGCTTTTTGACAAATTGCCTCAATATCCGAAATATTATTTATTTCTCCGCACATACGCCGAAGCGCCGCCGCACCTTCAAGACCGTGCATATACCACGCCGTATGCTTGCGGGATTCAAGCATTGCAATATACGGGTCTTTGTATTCGCACATAAGTCTTATTTGCCGCATCATAACCGCAAACCTTTTTTCAAGTGAGGGCGGGGAATAGCTCTTACCCGTCATATAGGCATTTATTTCCTTAAAAACAAAGGGGTTGCCCTGTGCTGCACGCCCTACAGATACAAAATCGCACCCCGTAGCCTCATACATATGCTTTGCGCTTTTGCCGTCTGTAATATCTCCGTTACCTATAACGGGGATTTTCACGGCTTTTTTGACTTCGGCTATAGTTTTTAAATCTACGGGCGGTGCGTACATCTGGGGTCTTGTTCTGCCGTGTACGGTTATCGCCGCTGCGCCTGCGTTTTCGCACCGCCGAGCAAGCTCGGGAGCGTTTATGCTATCCTTGTCAAAGCCTGTACGCATCTTTACCGTCACGGGAACATTTACAGCCTGTACTACCGCTCTTACTATTTCCTCTGCAAGCCGAGGCTCACGCATAAGAGCGCTTCCGCCGCCGTTACTCGCAACCTTAGGCGCGGGACAGCCCATATTAATATCAATAAAATCAGGATTAAATTTTAAAGCAATCAGAGCCGCCTCTTTCATAATTTCGGGGTCGTTGCCGAAAAGCTGGGATGCAAAGGGGCGCTCTTTTTCTGCACAGCTTAAAAGTGAAGCTGATTTTTTGTCGTTAAGGGTAATGCCCCGTGCACTTGTAAGCTCCCCTACGGTAAACGCCGCACCGTATTCCCGGCATATTTCCCGCATAGCACGGTCGGCGACCCCTGCCATGGGGGCAAGCGAGGCAAAACCCGTTATTTCAATATTTTTTATTCTCATAAATACAATTATAAAACAAAAACTTAAAATAGTCAATTTTTTGGGTAAAAATACTTTTAAGCTGCGAAAATATGGTTTTTCTGTGCCGTTTGATTATTAGGCTTGCAATTTGTGACAAATTAGTGTATAATTCGTAATATAACAAATATAAACTATATCATTTGAAAAGAGTTTTATTATGTTTAAGAAATTTGAATCATCGTTGCTTTTACTGACTAAACTATTGATGTTTTGCCTTTGCGCTGCAGTTTTCTTTATAATTTACGGGCAAAAGTACGCCTTTTTGCTGATTCCTACCAGAACATCCATAGTTACCTTGGGCGTTTTCGTAATTATGTATATGGCGATGTCTGTTATATACGGCGGCTTTGATATCGGCAAACGCAAGAGCAAGCCCATAATCAATTCGCTTATTCTTTCGGTGTTTTTTACGGATATTGTTGCACATTTCTTTATGTGCATAATGAATGTAACCGTTGTTCATAACGGCAAATTCGTGTATGAGTATCCGCTGCTTTTGTTGGCGGTTTATGTTATTCAGGTATTTTTGATTGTCTTGATGTCCTATACCTGTAACGACCTGTATTTTTCATTTAAAAAGCCGCAAAACTGTATTATTGTAACAAGACCCTCCGAGCAGACCGAAGGCATTATGGCAAAGGTAGGGCGTTATAAAAAGCAGTACAATATAACAAAGGTTGTATATATTAATCAGCCTGATATATTTAAGGAAATTGATTCGGCAGATGCAATATTCTTTTACAATCTTTCGGTCACCGAAAGGAATGCATATGTTGAGTACTGCTATCACTTTAAAAAGGATATTTATTACAGCGTTGAGCTGTCTGATATTGTTGCTTTAAGCGGAAAAAGGGTTTATTTCGACGATAAATCAATGATACAGGCCGCCGTTAAGGGCATCACCTTTGAGCAAAGAATTATTAAGCGCTTGATGGATTTGGCTATTGCAGGCTTAGGGCTTTTAATAACCTCCCCGATATTCCTTATTACCGCTATTTGCATCAAAGCAGAGGATAAAGGTCCCGTATTCTACAAACAGAAGAGGGCGACCTATGCGGGTCGGTCCTTTGATGTGCTTAAATTCCGTTCAATGAGAACCGAGGACGGCTCGATTCACCGCTCTGTCACAAAGAACGACGATCGCATAACTCGGGTTGGAAGGGTTATAAGAAAATTCAGGATTGACGAACTGCCTCAGCTTATCAATGTTTTAAAGAGCGATATGAGCATAGTAGGCCCTCGGCCCGAAATGCTTGAAAATGTTGTGAAGTATACTAAGGAGCTTCCGGAGTTTGCCTACCGTCATCGTGCAAAGGCAGGTCTTACGGGTATGGCGCAGATTTACGGAAAGTATAATACTTCTCCCAAGGACAAGCTTGTACTTGACCTAACCTATATTAATCAGTACAGCGTTTGGCTTGATATTAAGCTGATTTTCAGAACCCTGCTTGTCTTGCTTACTCCTGACCAAAGCACAGAGGCTTTTGAAGAAAACCCGCAAGATAAAAAGAATTAATAATTATTAAAGCACCCGTCATTTTGCTTTTGACGGGTGTTTTATACATATTGATTTTTCTTTTAAAACAGAAAATAGAAAAAATTTGTTTTTTTGTAAATTTTGTAGGTTTGTCAATGATGTGTTACAAAATTAGAAAACTTCTCCATTTTGAATAAAAGCCTTAATATATTGGGCAGGAGATTTCCAATTAAGTGGAC
>CACWPS010000005.1 GCA_902762875.1 Oscillospiraceae bacterium | reverse complement strand
CGTCCACTTAATTGGAAATCTCCTGCCCAATATATTAAGGCTTTTATTCAAAATGGAGAAGTTTTCTAATTTTGTAACACATCATTGACAAACCTACATCTTCCCTTCTTATTGATGTCCCGCTCCCGCTTTAAATTCATTTAATTTATTAAAATGGTAGAAATCTTTTTTATATTATGTTATAATGGGTAAAATAGTCTTATTGGGCTTAACAGAAGTTAAAAATCCGTACAAGGGGAATAAATTATGAATATTGCAGTTGCGCAATCAGGCGGACCTACCTGCGCCATTAACGCCTCCCTGCTGGGAGTTATTAAAGAAGCTCTTAAAAATCCTGAAATCGGTGTAATTTACGGCTCGGTAAACGGGATTGAGGGCATCATCAATGACCGAATGATTGACCTAAAATCCGCCATTCACACCAACGAGGATATGGAGCTTCTGCGCCAAACTCCCTCCACCGTGCTGGGTTCCTGCCGCTATAAGCTGCCAAGTTTGTCGGAAAATGCCGAAATTTACAAGACAATCGCCGATTGCTTTAAAAAGCACGATATCCGTGCGTTTTTCTACATCGGCGGCAACGATTCTATGGATACCGTGGCCAAGCTATCGGATTATTTTGCAAAAACGGGGGACGGCATACAGGTAATGGGAATACCTAAAACCATCGATAATGATTTGTGCGAGACCGACCACACCCCCGGCTTCGGCTCGGCTGCAAAGTATGTTGCCACCTCAATACAGGAAATCACGAGAGACAGCTCGGTTTACAGTATTCAATCGGTTACAATTATTGAAGTTATGGGTCGTCACGCAGGCTGGCTTGCGGCGTCCTCCTGCACCTTACACGCAAACGGCGAAACCGCACCGCATCTTATCTATCTGCCTGAATGTGAATTTGACAGCGAGCGGTTCTTGTCCGATGTGGCGGAGCAAATGAAGCTGCATAAGGCGGTTATTGTGGTAGTGTCCGAGGGTATTAAGGTCGAGGACGACAGCTGCCGCTCGGGAAAAACCGATTGCTTCGGCCACGCTTATCTTTCGGGGGTGGGCAAGCAGTTGGAAAACCTTGTGGGCAACCGTTTCGGCTGCAAGGTGCGCTCTATTGAGCTTAATGTTATGCAGCGCTGTTCCTCCCACATAAGCTCCCGTACCGATATTGACGAGTCAGAGCAAATCGGCGCCGCCGCAGTACAGGCTATGCTTAAAGGCGAAAGCGGAAAAATGATGCGCTTCCGCCGAATCCTCGATATGCCCTATACAGTAGCTATCGACCCCGTTGACGCACACCTCGTAGCAAATAATGAACGCTTCTTCCCGAAAAAATGGATAAACGATAAGCAGAACTATGTTCTTGACGAGGCTATCCCCTACTTCCAGCCCCTTATGCAGGGCGAGCAAATTATTAAAATGCAGAACGGCTTGCCCGTGCATTACAGGCTTATCGGCGCCGATTCCGAGTTAGTGCAGAAATAGCCTATTTATAATCAAAATCACCGGTTGTCAAATAACAATCGGTGGTTTTTAAATTATTTCTGTAATTCAGAAATTTTCTGATTTTAAAATAAATTTTAGATACACCGGATTATGGTCGCTGTAAGCAAATGAAGTATCAACCGTCTCACAGGATAAAACTTCAACATTATCGCTTACGAGCACGCCGTCAACCGAAAGGACAAAGTCGGTACCGTCGCCCCTGAAGGCAGAATCGGCATTGCGGCATGTGGGTGAATTAGAGCCGCTGTGACTTGTGATTCCATAGGGCAACAAGCTGTCATTAAAAGGCACCGCCCAGTTATACTCGCCGGCAGGACGCTTAAAATATTTTGAAGAATCCCCCAGCATATCCTTGTTAAAATCCCCTGCGGCGATGATATAATTGCCCTTATTATACTCTTCCTGCATATCAGCACTTAAAATTTTAAGCTGGTCTTCGGCAATTGTGCCGTCCGTAGTATAAGCAGACAGATGAACATTGTAAAGCACAAGCTCCTTGCCGTCAGAGGTTTTTATAACCGAAACACTGTAGGCACGGTCAAGGTCAAAATACTTTGCAAGGGAGTCTTCCACAGGCAGGCTTTTTCTGACACCGGAGTCTATACTAAAACGGGACAATGTAAGAATTCCCGATTTGTTTGCGCCTATGGGTTCGTGAAAGGGATATAAAAAGTAGGGCGAATCATAATTTTCTGCAAAAACACTGTCAAAGTCTTTAAAACTCTCGGCGATAAGCTTCTTTTGATTTATATGATAACTGCGGGTGCCGTCGGTATCCACTTCCTGCCAAAGCACAAGGTCGGGATTTTTTTCTTTTATTGTTTCAATAGCACCCTTTGTATTATTGATTACGGCGTCTTTGGAAAGCGCTCTTGAATGTTCCCCGCCGTCCATAAAAAAGGAATAATCGGCACTGTATGCACCGAATCCGATATTATAGGTTGAAAGAGCAAGCTCGGTATTAACAGGGACATTGGCAGTAGCTTCCCCCGCAACATCAAGGGTAAGGTTATCCTCAACACGGTGATAACTTAAAACAACATACAATATGTATCCCAGCACCGCCAATACAATTACCGACAAAGCTATACATAATGATTTTATAATTTTTTTCTTCATTTTGTTACCTCAAACAATTATTTTAAATCATTATACCATATGCTTGTTAGCGGTGCAACGGCATAGCTAAATTATTAATTATTCATTTGAAAATCCATTCGCATTTTAATGAATATTGAAGAAATGAATATTTAATAATGAATAATACAAACGAAAAATCCGCCCTCTTTCGAGAACGGATTTTTGTTTGGTCCGAGTGACAGGACTTGAACCTGCGGCCTCTTGACCCCCAGTCAAGCGCGCTACCAGCTGCGCCACACCCGGATATTAAATTTGAGACTTCTACTATTATAACAGAAAATTTTAAAAAGTCAACAAAAACAAGCCGATATTAAAAAATTTTTTAATATCGGCTCGCATTTAAAACAGATTAATCAGCAAAGCCCGATTCTACCAAAGCCACAAGGCCGTCAAGCGCTTCCTTTTCGTCGGAGCCGTCAACAATGATTTTGATGGTTGTGCCGCCGACAATGCCGAGGGAAAGAACACCGAGCAAGCTCTTAGCGTTTACCTTTCTTTCGTCCTTCTCTACCCAAATAGATGATTTATACTCGTTTGCTTTCTGGATAAAGAAAGTTGCGGGGCGAGCGTGAAGACCTACCTGATTCTGAATAACTACGTCTTTAACACACATTATAAAAATCTCCTTAAGATTAATATCGATTAAATGCTTTAACTATAGTTATTATACCACATTTAATGCTCCAGTCAAGATTTTGTGAATAAGTTCTAATATTTATCCAACAATTTCTATTTTCAAAAAGCCTTATTTGTGCAGTTTTAATATGTTAATAAACCGTGAACAAACATTTAGGACATTTTTTCCCCATCGGGAATGGGTATTCCGTTTGTTTGAAACATCTTTTTATCCGCCTTTGTCAGGCTTTCGGGGTCAAAAAGGTCGGGACGGCGCTCGGCGGTTATTAAAACCGACTGTATTCTGCGCCATTCGGCAATTTTTGCGTGATTTCCCGAAAGCAGTACCTCGGGAACCTCTTTTCCCTGCCATAGGGCGGGCCTTGTGTACTGCGGGTACTCAAGAAAACCCGAAAAATGGCTTTCCTCTTCAAAACAGAGGTCATCCGACAGCACACCGGGTAACATTCTGCAAACCGCATCCGCCACGGTAAGGGCGGGCAGCTCGCCGCCGGTAAGGACAAAATCGCCTATAGATATTTCCTCGTCAACGATTTCCTCAATAACACGCTCATCAATACCCTCATAATGACCGCAAAGCAGTACTACGCGGTCAAATTTGGAGAGTTCCACCGCCTTTTGCTGGTTAAAGGTCTTACCCTTAGGAGACATATAAACGAGGTGCGGCTTAGGCTCGCCCTCTTTATAGAGGCTTTTGTAGCAGTTATAAATAGGGTCTGCCGCCATTATCATTCCCATTCCGCCGCCGTAGGGCATATCGTCAACCTTATTGTGCTTATTCCCTGCAAAATCACGGATATTTGTAACAACAATCTCCACCTTGCCCGCCTTTCTTGCCCTGCCGATTATGCTTTCGCTCATAACCGTCTCGCACATTTCGGGGAAGAGGGTCATAATATCAATCCTCATCGTCGAAAATTCCTTTCATAGGGCGGATTTCAAGCCTTTCGTTTTCGGGGTCAACCGATACTATAACCTCGTCTATAGCGGGCAGGAGATACTCCTTTTCGCCCGACTTTATATGCCATACATCGTTAGCACCGGTCACGGACACATCGCTGATTTCGCCGTATTTTTCGCCGCTGTCCGCATCAAAAACACTGCAACCGATAAGGTCATCAATAAAATATCTGCCCTCGGGAAGCTTAATATCCTCACGGCTGATATAAAGGGTTTTGCCTCGCAGTGACTCGGCTTGTTCCACAGTGTCTATCCCTTTAAATGCCACAAGCACCACACCGCCGTGGGGTTGAATCTTTAGTGTTTTAAGCTCATTTTCGCCATTTGGGGAAAGAAAAAACCGCTTAAAGTTGGTGAGAAATTCCCCCGAGTCCGACCAGGGCTGAACCCGCACCATACCCTTTATTCCGTGGGTGCCGACAATTTTTCCGGTTTCAAGATACTTTTTTATCATAGTTCCTCCGAAAATTATATATAAATAGTAAATTCACTAAAACATACCGTAAAACCAAAGGCCCCCTTGCCTAAAGGGGGCTGTCAGCGTAGCTGACTGGGGGATATTAGGATTGTAGAAAACTTAAATATATCCCTCCACCGCTGATGCGGTCCCCCTCCCTTTAGGCAAGGGAGGCTGTTATCAGTCAATCTCGACCGATATTTTTTCGTTGTTCCTGTTGGCGGCGGCACGCATTACAACACGGATTGCCTTAGCAATTCTGCCCTGCTTGCCGATAACACGGCCCATATCATCTTCCGCAACATGAATATGATAGTAAACCACGCCCTCCTCATTGGGCTCGTCAACAGTAACTGTTACCTCCTCAGGTTTTTCAACAAGACCCGAGACGATAGCTGTAAGAAGCTCTTTCATTGTTTTACCTCGCTAAAATTATTAAAGCACACCGTTTTTCTTAAGTAAAGCCTTAACGGTATCGGTAGGCTGAGCTCCGTTGGAGATCCACTTTTTAGCCTTTTCAGCGTCAATGTTAACGGCTGCGGGATCCTTAGTAGGATCGTAGGTGCCGATTTCCTCGATGAAACGACCGTCACGGGGATACCTTGAATCAGCTACAACAACACGGTAAAAAGGAGCTCTTTTAGCGCCCATACGGCGAAGTCTGATTTTAACTGCCACGATAATACACCTCCATATCAGAATATATATTTTTAAAAGAATTACTCTTTAAAAACCGTTTCTCATACCTCTCATAAGGTTGCGTTTGCCGCCCTTTGAATTCATCTGCTTGAACATTTTTTTCATCTGCTCATACTGGCGGAGAAGCTTATTTACATCCTCAACCTTAACGCCCGCTCCCGCCGCAATGCGCTTTCTTCTGGAAGCGTTTATAATGTCAGGCTTTGCCCGCTCCTTTTTGGTCATTGAGGTTATTATCGCCTCAATCCTAAGCATCTGGCGGTCGTCAATATCCACATCCCGCAGTTGCTTATCCATACCCGGAAGCATCGAAAGCACATTTTTAAGGGGTCCCATCTTCTTTATCTGCTGGAACTGGTCAAGCAGGTCGTTCATATCAAACTTATTTTCCTGAAGCTTTTTGGCGGCTTCCTCCGCCTTTTTCTGGTCAACCTCAGACTCAACCCGCTCTATAAGGGACAATACATCCCCCATTCCAAGGATTCTGGATGCCATACGGTCGGGGTGGAACTCGTCTAAGTCTTCTAACTTTTCGCCTACACCCGTAAACATAATCGGCTTGCCCGTAACCGCCCTTACCGAGAGAGCCGCACCGCCTCTTGTATCGCCGTCAAGCTTGGTTAGAATAACGCCGTCAATCTCTAAAATTTCGTTAAATGCCTTGGCGATATTCACCGCATCCTGACCTACCATAGAGTCGATAACAAGCAGTATATCGGTAACCTCTACCGCCTCGGTGACACGCTTCAACTCGTCCATAAGCTCAGTGTCTATATGAAGACGGCCCGCAGTATCTAAAATCACAAAATCATAGCCGTAATCCCGTGCATGGGCAACCGCCTTTTTAGCCGTTATCTCTGGCTTTTCGGTGCCAAGCTCAAAAACGGGGGTATCCACCGCCTTGCCCACAACCTTCAACTGCTCAATAGCGGCGGGACGGTATATATCACAGGCAACAAGCAGGGGTCTGTGCCCCTTACTCTTTAAAAACCTTGCAAGCTTTGCAGAGTGGGTGGTTTTACCCGAGCCCTGAAGACCGCACATCATAACAACCGTGGGCAATTTATTTGAAATTTTAAGGCGCGCCTGCTCACTTCCCATAAGAGAGGTGAGCTCTTCCTTAACGATTTTAATAACCGTCTGCGCCGCAGTAAGGCTTTCCATTACATTTTCGCCTATGCACTTTTCGGTGACGGAATTTGTAAAGTCCTTTGCGACCTTATAGTTTACATCCGCCTCAAGAAGCGCAAGCCGTACCTCACGCATTGCGGTTTTAACATCCGCCTCGCTTAATTTACCTTTGGAGCGCAGGCGCTTAAACACGCCCGACAGCTTATCGGATAAATTTTCAAACGCCATAGCGCCAACCCTCACAATTCATCTATAATATCAAAAATTTTTTCTGCCGCCCCATTATCCCCCTCACGGGCTTTATAACAAAGCTCCTTAAGCTTTAAGAAACGCTCGCAGTAGTGACAGCTTTCCTCAAGGGACATGAGGGTTTGTTCGGCACGCTTAATTAAGTCCCGCACGCCCTGACGGGTAATGCCCACATTCTCGGCAATCTCGGCAAGGGACAAATCCTCATTATAATAATATTCGCAAAGCTCCCTTTGCTTTTCATTTAAAACTGCGCCGTAGACATCAAGCAGGGCGGAAATATACAAATTCTTAGGCATATAAGCACCTTTTCTGTAAAGAAAAAAACTTTACAGCTGTGATTATAGCATAGCGTATCCCCTATGTCAAGTACTTTTTAGTGCAAAAAATCGGTTTTAGGCTACAAATAACTTGAAAAAAGCCCCAAAATGTATTATATTTAATAAGTTGTATGTAATGTTACTTTTAAGGAGGCTTCGGATTATGTCCGAATATTTAAAAATGAGTAAAGAGGAGCTTCACGAAGAGTTCCGAAGGGTGAAAAGCGAATACGAAAAGCTCAGAGCTATGCACCTGTCCCTCGATATGTCCAGAGGAAAGCCCGGGTTTGACAATATGGATTTAAGCGAGGAAATGTTCGACCTGGTCGGAAATGACACAGGCTTTAAGAATATCAGCGGTATCGATTGCAGAAACTACGGCGGGCTTGACGGCCTTGCCGAGCTTAAAGCTCTTTTCGGCAAAATACTGGGGCTTAACCCCGACCAGATTATCGTTGGCGGCAACTCCTCTCTTAATATGATGTTTGATACGATAGCTCAGGCCATGACCCACGGTATGGGCGGCGAGCCTTGGGGAAAGCATGGAGGGCTTAAATTCCTTTGCCCCGTACCAGGTTATGACAGGCATTTTGCCATAACCGAATACTTCGGCTTTAAGCTTATCCCCGTTAAGATGACGGCGGAGGGCCCCTTAATGGATGAGGTTGAGGAGCTTGTAAAAGACCCTGCAGTAAAGGGAATCTGGTGCGTTCCCAAGTACTCGAATCCCGAGGGAATCACCTACTCTAATGAGGTTGTACGCCGAATGGCACACCTTAAGCCTGCTGCCAGCGACTTCCGCATTTTTTGGGACAATGCCTATGTTGTGCACGACCTCTATGACGAGGGGGATACACTCCTTAATATATATGATGAGTGTGTAAAGGCAGGTAACCCCGATTTGCCAATAATCTTTACCTCTACCTCAAAAATCACCTTCCCCGGTGCGGGTGTTGCGGTGGAGGCGGCAAGCCCCAACAATGTGGCTTTGCTTAAAAGCCGTATGCAATACCAGACAATAGGGCCCGATAAGCTTAATCAACTCCGCCACGCAAGAATGTTCAAGACGCCCGACGATATAAAGCGCCATATGAAGCGCCACGCCGATATTCTGCGTCCTAAGTTCCAGTCTGTTTTAGCCGAGCTTGACGGTCAGCTTAAAAGTACGGGTATTGCCCGTTGGACAAACCCAAAAGGCGGCTACTTTATAAGCCTTTATGTGCCCACGGGCTGTGCAAAGCGTGTTGAACAGCTCTGCGCCAACGCAGGAATGATATTAACCCCCGCAGGAGCTACCTATCCCTACGGTGTAGACCCGGACGATTCCAACATCAGAATTGCCCCCTCCTACCCCTCTGTTGAGGAGATTAAAACAGCTTCTGCCGTGCTTTGCGTTGCAGTAAGATACGCCGCTCTTGAAAAACTGCTTAACGAAAAGCAATAATTTTAGCTGTTTTTGTAAAGTTTTAATGTATAATGATTGACTTTGCATTCATTTTTATATATAATTAATAAATAATCACATAATAGTGGAGGATTTGCCAATGAAGTCCAAAAGAACAGGCAAGCCGGTATTTTTTGTAGTACTCATCTTGATTTTGGCGCTTACATACACCGCCTTTTTCGGAATAGAAAACTACTACGGCGACACAAGAAAAGTTTATTTTAAGGGCGCTAACGATATTCGTTGGGGTATCGATATACGGGGCGGCGTTGAAGCCGTTTTCTCGCCCGACAAGGAAGAGGTTGACATTACGGATGACGATATGGACGCCGCAAAGGCCATTATCGAAACCCGTCTTGTAAACAAAAACATCACCGATTACGAGGTTTACACCGATTCGGACAATCACCAGATAATCGTACGCTTCCCCTGGGCGGCGGACGAAAGCGATTTCGACGCTGCGGCGGCAGTTCAGGAGTTGGGCGAAACTGCACTCCTCTCCTTCTGCCGAAATGAAAACAAGGAAGATGTAATTTTAAGCGGTGCAGAGGATATTGAGCGGGCAGAAGCCGGTGTCAGTCAGACCGACAGCGGAAACGAATATGTAGTATTTCTTTATTTCACCGATTCAGGTGAGGCTAAATTCGACACCGCAAAAAGAGAGCTTGTAAACCAAAAAATTTCCATTTGGATGGATGACCAGGAAATCTCGGCTCCGACAGTAAGCGAATCTGTACTTGACGGTAACAGCGGCACTACATACATCAACGGTATGGCCAACGCCGAAGAGGCAAAGGCGCTTGCAGATAAGATTAATGCCGGCTCTCTCCCCTTTGCCCTTACGGTTGACGACAGCAAGCTTCAAATAATCTCCCCCACCTTGGGCTCTGACGCATTAAGAGTAATGCTTATTGCAGGCTCTATCGCATTCGGTATTGTTTGCTTGCTTATGATTTTGCGCTACCGCTTAAACGGCGTGGTTACATCTATTGCGCTGTTAGGTCAGCTTGCAGGTACAATAGCCTGTATTTCGGGCTTCTTCCCGAATACCGACAGCTTTACCCTTACAATCCCGGGTATTGCGGGTATCATTCTTTCCATAGGCGTAGGCGTTGACTGTAATGTTATCGCATCCGAGCGTATAAGAGACGAATTCAAAAAGGGCAAAACCATTGACGGCGCTATCGACAGCGGCTTTAAAAACGCCCTTAGTGCGATTGTTGACGGCAATGTAACAATAGTTATAGTATCCCTTGTGCTTATGGGAGCCTTCGGCACGCCCGACAGCTTTATTGCAAAAATCTTCTCCCCCATAATGTCACTTTTAGGCTCGTCCATTACAGGCTCGATTTACTCCTTCGGATATACTCTGCTTGTGGGCGTAATCTTCAACTTCATAATGGGTCTTCTTGCTTCAAAGTATATGCTCAAGAGTGTTTCACAGCTAAAATTCTTAAGAAATCCCTGGCTTTACGGAGGTAAGAAAAATGCGTAATTTTAATATTGATTTTAACAAAGCCTTCAAAAAAGTCGTAATAGTTTACGCAGTTATATTCCTTGCGGGACTGATTTTTGCCTTTATCCCCTCATTCGGAGTTAATTTGGACATTAACTTTAAGGGCGGTACAAAAATCGCCTATTCCTATTCGGGCGATGTTGCCGACAGCGATATTGAAACTACCGTAAAGGGCGTAATTGACAATTCCTTTACACTTGCAAAAAGCACCGCACTTGCGGGGAACACAAAAACCTTTGAAATAAGCCTTGTGGGTAAGGACTCAATCTCGGCAGAAAAGCAGAAAGAGCTTACAAAGGCGCTGGAAGAAAAATTTGCCGACAATGAGATTTCTCTTTACAACTCAAACTCGGTAAGCCCCACAATCGCAGGTACATTCTTTGCAAAGAGCCTTGTGGCTGTGCTTATAACCGCACTTCTGGTTGTAATCTATGTGGGCATCCGCTTTAGGCGTATAGGCGGTGTCTCTGCGGCACTCACTGCGCTTTGTGCGCTGGTATTTGACCTGCTTATAACCTTCTGCATATGCGTATTCTTCAAGCTGCAGATAGACTCTAACTATATCGCCGTTGTGCTTACTATCCTCGGTTACTCACTTAACGATACAATAGTTATGTACGACCGTGTGCGTGAAAATGAACGCCTTGAACCAGATATGGAAATCGGCGAGCTTGTAAACAAGAGCATCAATATGGTTAAGATGAGAAACTTCGTAACCTCCCTTACCACCTTTATCGCAGTTATAACTATAGTTGTTGTTTCGGAGCTTTTCGGTCTTTCCACACTTCGCTCCTTTGCTATTCCGATGGCATTCGGTATCGTTTCGGGCGGCGTTTCCTCCCTCTTTATCGCAGGACCTATCTGGGTTATCTGGAAAAGGCATAAGGCAAAAAAGCTTGCCGCAAGCGGTAAGAAATAAACGATTAAAAAGCAAAATCACGGCAGTTCTCTAAAAAGAATTGCCGTGATTTTTTAATGCCGTAAAAGCAATAGGCTCCCTGTTTTTTATATATATTGTTTATTTTTTATTTCGCAGCAAAGCAAAGCTTTTCTCAAGATAGACCTTATGAGAAACCGCTATAATTAAATTTCGAAGAATCACTTTTTGCTCCGAGCTGTCTTCCCCTATTTGCTCAAGGGAGGCTTCGATTCCAAAGACATATGAAAGAACGTTTTTTAATTCGGTTTCAAAATAACTGTATGCAATCTCGGAATCATATGTTTGTTTTTGGATTTCTATGAGAAGCTTAATATCATCCATAGAAAGCACTGTTTTTGCCACTGCAACAAATAACAGATAGGCAATCTGCTCGCGGCTGTACTGCTTTTTTATCGGGTTTGAAACCAAGCCTTTTTTTACATAATTGCTTATCATAGAGCCGGTAACCGCCGTCTCCAGAATAGGTTTTAAATATTCCGAAATATATTTTGCCGTCTGCTCCAAATAAAGTCCGACATTTGGAATTTCGGTATATTTCGGCAAATTAAAACATTTTATTGATTCTATAATTTCATTTTTTTTAGGCTCTGACACTTCTTCCACCTCTCAGTTAGATTTTACAACACAATTATAGTTTGGTCAATACAATATTAATAAAAACCTTTAATCGGTTTTTAAAAAACTCTTGACAGGGTGTTTAATATGTACTACAATAACAATATAAACAGTTTATAAGAGGTAAAATTATGAGTTACAGAATAGTGTCCGATTCATCATCTAATATTCTAAAGCTTGACAATGCGGATTATAAGAGCGTACCCCTTACAGTTGTTCTCGGCGAAAAGCAGTTTGTTGACGATGAAAATTTAGATGTCAGGGCAATGGTTGAGGAGATGAGCAAAAGCAAGGAAAAATGCTCTACATCTTGCCCTAATGTTTTTGACTGGCTCGAAGCCTTTAAGGGAGCAAGCGAATGCTTTGCCGTTACAATCACAAGCAATCTTTCAGGGTGCTATGCGGCGGCGGTTCAAGCAAAAAATGATTTTCTGAACAGCAACAGCGACGCCAAAATTTGCGTTATCGATTCGCTGTCAACAGGCCCTGAAATGGAGCTTATAATCGAAAAATTGCAGGAGCTTTCGGGTGAGGGCGTAGGATTTGAAGAAGCAGAAAAAGCAGTTCGGGAATATCTTGAAAAAACACATCTTTTCGTTTCCCTGGAATCACTCAATAATCTTGCCAAAAACGGTCGGGTAAGCCATACGGTTGCAAAAATAGCAGGTGTTCTCGGTATCAGAGTTGTGGGCACCGCAAGCGAGGATGGGTACTTAGAACCTATACATAAATGCAGAGGCGAAAAGAAGGCGCTTGAAACTATGAAAAACGAGGTTCTGAAAAAAGGCTTTAAAGGCGGAAAGCTCCGCATAGCGCATTGCGAAAATCCTTCGGCGGCGGAGAAATTCAAAAATATGATTTTAGAGGTTTATCCTGAATCTGATATAAAAATACGGGAATGTACGGGTCTTTGCAGCTTTTACGCCGAAAAGGGCGGATGTATAATAGCTTTTGAGGCTTAAAAACACCGCGCTCTACTAACCCTCGGTAGAACCGAGGGTTTATTTCTGCGTATAAAGACACCAAAAACAAGCCTTTCTCACTGTTTAAGCGAGAAAGGCTTGTTGAGTTACATATCAGTCTAACGGTTTCATCGTGGGGAAGCAGATCACCTCTCGGATAGTGTCTGCGCCTGTAAGAAGCATTACTGCTCTGTCGATACCTATACCCATACCGCCTGTGGGAGGCATACCGTACTCCATAGCGGTAAGGAAATCCTCATCAAGCATTTCTGCCTCGTCGTCGCCTCTGTCACGAAGCTCCAACTGCTTCATAAAGCGTTCACGCTGAACAATTGGGTCGTTAAGCTCGGAATAGGCGTTGGCAAGCTCGCTGTGGCATACAAACAGCTCAAAACGCTCGGTAAGTCTCGGGTCCTCGGGGGAAGCCTTGGTTAAGGGAGAAACCTCAACAGGATACATTGTAATAAATGTGGGCTGAATTAATTTTTCTTCAACCCTCTGGTCGAAGCAAGCGTAAAGAGCGTTGCCCCAAGTTTTATCGGCTGTTTCGGCAAGCTCAACACCGATAGCTTGGGCGGCGGCAACCGCTTGAGCGTCATCGGTAATAGCACCGAAATCAACACCTGCATATTCCTTAACGGCATCAACCATAGTAAGTCTGCGCCAGCCGGGGGTAAGGTCAATTTTCTCGCCCAACCACTCAAGCTCGTAGGTGCCTAAAATTTCCTTTGCGGCACCGGAGATTATACCCTCGGCAATATCCATCATATCGTGGAAATCGGCATAAGCCTGATATAGCTCAACCGTAGTAAATTCGGGATTGTGCTTAGGGTCCATACCCTCGTTACGGAAAATTCTGCCGATTTCATAAACCCTGTCCATACCGCCCACAATAAGCCTCTTTAAGGGAAGCTCGGTGGCGATACGCATATACATAGGTATATTTAAGGTGTTGTGATGTGTAACAAAGGGTCTTGCGGCGGCGCCGCCCACAATCGTATTAAGCACAGGAGTTTCAACCTCAATATAATTCATATTATCAAGGTAATTTCTCATAAACTTTATGAATTTTGAGCGTATGACAAAATTATTTTTAACCTCGGGATTAACAATAAGGTCAACATAACGCTGGCGGTATCTTAAATCGTTATCCTTGAGTCCGTGGAACTTTTCGGGAAGAGGTAAAAGAGATTTTGAAAGCAGGGTTATAGCTGTTGCGTGAACCGAGATTTCCTCGGTTTGGGTCTTGAAAACAAAGCCCTCAACACCCACAATATCGCCGATATCCCACTTTTTGAAGGCGGCATAAGCCTCCTCACCCACATCATCACGCCTGACATAAAGCTGAATTCTGCCGGTGGAATCGCTTAAACCTACAAAGCTTGCCTTACCCATAATTCTGCGGGCAATAATTCTACCTGCAATTTTAACGGTTTTACCCTCAAGCTCTTGGAAGTTTGCCTTAATATTAGCAGAGTCGTTATTAAAATCAAACCTTGTAATCAGAAAGGGGTCATTGCCGCTTTCCTTTAAAGCCGCCAGCTTTTCGTGGCGAACCCTAACAATTTCATTTAAATCCTGAGTTGCAGGATTGTTATTATTCTGTGCCATTTATTTCACCCTATTTTGAAATTCCTACTACCTTAAGCTTAAATTCGCCGCCGGGAGCCTCAACAATAACCTCATCGCCGATTTTCTTGCCCATAAGCGCTCTGCCTACGGGGGACTCGTCCGAAATTTTACCGTCTCTCGGGTCTGCCTCGGTTGAGCCTACAACACGGTATTCGCACTCGTCGCCGTACTCCTCGTCAAGCACCTTTACCTTAACGCCGACCATAACCGTCTTTGCTTTGCCCTTTACATCCTCTATAATTTCAACATTTTTGAGCATTTCCTCAATCTCGACAATCCTTGCCTCGATTTTAGCCTGATCGTTCTTAGCCTCATCGTATTCGCTGTTTTCGGAAAGGTCGCCGTATCCCCGGGCAACCTTAATTTTTTCGGCTATTTCCGCTCTGCCCACGGTTTTAAGATTTTCGAGCTCCTCCTCGAGTTTTTTAAGACCGTCGTCGGTAAGCTTAACTACCTTTGCCATAAAAAATAACCACCTTTATATATTAATGTATAAGATAAGTTCATATAAATCACATTATATTATTATTATCCGATTATGTCAAGAATAACTATTTTAATAAATTTGAAATTTATTCCTCATCTATTTCTGCCTTGGCCTTATTTCCGAAGGCGAAAAGCTTGATTATAACAAATGTAATGGGGGCTCCCGCCGCAGTTGCAAGCACCGTCGCCCAAAACTGGTTAATTTGCATAACATTGATTGTAAGCAAGCTTACCAGCGTATAAATAAAGAAGTTAGGCACATATGAAAGTAAAAACCTAAAATACCGCCTTAATGCGAGGCGGTTTTTAAAAACTATTATACTGTTTAAAATATAATTTATTGTAAGCGAGATAAAATACCCTATGTAGGCGGCGACATTTTCTTGCACCCTGAAATGCGCCAGCCAAGAAAAGAACGCAGTGTTGAATGTATTAACAATTCCTATTAGACAGTAGCCGATAAACTTTTTGCTTACAAATGTGTGCTTAAATCCGCTCAAAAGCCTTTGCACCGACCGTCCTCCTAATTTTTGAATTTTGCACCTAAGCCTACTTTAAAACCCGCCTGACATCCTTTTTGTGGCCTAACACCAGCAAATGCTCCGCTTTTGTGAACATATAATCGGGTCTGATAGGCATAACCTTACCGTCCTTTTTAACCGCAATTATATTAAGCTCATACCTGTTGCGGAAATCAAGGTCGGTAACCGTTTTGCCAATCCATTTATCTAAGGGCTCAATCTCAAAAATAGAGTATTCTGCCGAGATGTTTATGCAATCGAATATATTTTCAGCGCTCTCAAGCCCTGCTATACGGCTCGCCACATCCCGTTCGGGATAAATAACCCTGTCCGCCCCGTTGCGGAGCAGGAATTTTTCCTCAACATCACGGTTTGCCACGCTGTAAACCTTTTTAGCCCCCAAGTCCTTGAGCAAATCTGTGATTTCAAGGCAAGCCTGAAAGAAGTCCTCAATGCAGACAAAGCAGGCGTCAAACTCCTCTACACCGAGGGTTTTTAAAACATCTAACTTTGTACAGTCACACACCCTTGCGCTTACGACCATAGGCATTATATCTTCCATTGTTTCGGCATTTATATCCGCTGCCATTATTTCACAGCCGTTTTTTGAAAGCTCGTTGCAAAGGTGATGCCCAAGCGACCCCATACCGATTATAAGAAAGGATTTCATTTTATTATCTCCTTTTTAAAATTACCCCACCGTTACTGATTCCTCAGGATAGGAAACAGGCGGCTTTCTGCGCTCGAATAGGGATATTCCGAAGGATATACTCCCTACCCGCCCGCAATACATCAGGAATATTATAACCAATTCAGAGACTAAATTCAAGTCCCTTGTTATGCCTGTGGTCATTCCCACCGTGCTTATTGCCGAGGTGGTCTCAAAAACCGCTTCGGTAATGCTGAAGCCCTGTACGGCACAGAGCACCGTAGCACCTAAAAGCAGGAGCAGTAAATTTGTGGATATTATAATCACCGATTTTCTAAGCACATCCTCCCTAATGCGCCTCTTATAAAAATGAATATTATCCTGACCCCGCATACCCGCTATAAGGAAAATCAATATAACCGCAACGGTAGTGGTTTTAACACCGCCCGCCGTAGAGCCTGACGAACCGCCTATAAACATTAAAACAATGGTTATAAGCTTTGAGGCAGAGCTTAGCGCCGCAGTGTCCACGGTATTAAAGCCCGCAGTCCTTGCGGTAACAGAGCCGAAAAGCGCCACCCATATTTCCTCGCTAAGGGGCTTGTCGGCACCGGTGTTATTATGCTCGAATACAAAAAGCAGTAATGCCCCGCCTAAAATCAAAATTGCAGTAACCGTAAGCACGGTTTTGGTGTGCAGGGAGAATTTTTTAAATTTAAAACGGCAGGCCGTAATATCGTCCCACACAAGAAAGCCTATACCGCCGACTACAATAAGGGTTATAAGCACCGCATTTACCAGAACATTGCCTGACAGCGAGGTAAAGGAGGAATAATCCCCCATAAGGTCAAAGCCGGCGTTGCAAAAGGCGGAAATTGCGTGGAAAAAGCCGTAATAAACGCCCTTTAAAAAGCCTAAATTCGGTTGTCTTACAAAGTGTGTCGCAAGCAAAATTCCGCCGATACTCTCTAATGCTATGGTTCCTATAATGATTTTTCTTACAAGCCTTGAAAAGTCCCCCATTTTTGTGGTGTTGATGCTTTCCGCCATTACCGCCCTTTCCCTTAGGCTTGCCTTCTTGCTTACAAGCCTGAAAAAGAATATGGCAATGGTCATAAAGCCGAGACCGCCTATCTGTATAAGCACAAGAATAACCAGCTGACCGAACAGCGACCAATAGGTTGCGGTGTCCTGCAAAACAAGCCCCGTAACGCAGGATGCCGAGGTGGCGGTAAAAAGCGCCGTGACAGGGCCTGCGCCTACACCCTCACGGGTAGCGCAAGGCAGCATAAGCAGGGCTGTGCCCAAAAGTATCATAATAAGGTATCCGAGAGTGATAACCCGGACATGAGAAAGCCTGCGATGTTTCATTAAATGCCTCCGTAACCAAACCCTCCCGACTATCGGGAGGGGTAGCTTAACTTATGTATCTAAAGTATATTTTTCACTGAATTTGTTGAAATCGTCCACAAAGGTACCGTTAAGCGAGCTCTTAAGCTTATGCAGATACTTGTGGGTATCCAGCATATCGGTGGGCAACTGCATTGTGTAAACCGCAATATTTGAGCAGTGGTCGGAAACACGCTCGTAATTTGTAAGCAAATCGGTGAAGATAAAGCCCAGCTCTATAGTGCATTCGCCGTTTTGCAGACGGTTGATATGCCGTGCCTTAAGCTCCTTATTAAGCTTGTCGATAACCTGTTCAAGGGGCTCGACATGGGAAGCCTGCTCTATATCGTCGTTTATAAAGGAGTCTATTGTCATATTAAGTATTTCGGTTACAGCGGCAGTGATTGTATCGATTTCCTTCATTGCATCATCAGAGAAATGTATGCTTTTGTCATGCATTTCCTCAGCAACCTTACAGATATTAAGGGCGTGGTCGCCTATACGCTCAAAGTCACCTATGCTGTGGAGCATTCTCGCTATGCTGTGAGCCGTATTTTCGGACTGCTCATTATTGCTTAAGCGCACAAGGTAGGTGCCCAGCTTGTCCTCATATTTATCGATAAGCTCCTCGTTTTCACGGATAAACTCCACCGTTTGGGGGTCATATTTAGAAATAACCGAAATGGATTTTAAAAGGGACTCCCTTGCACGCTCCGCCATCTCGGAAGTAAGCCTGTGGCACTCCGAAACCGCAAGTGCAGTATTGTTAAAGAGACGCTCGTCCAAAAATACGGTATGAGTTTTACCGTCATTTTTCTTAACGGTAAGCTCGCAAAGGTGTATAACCGCCTTTCTAAAGGGGACAAGAATTACTGTGTTCACAAAGTTAAAGAGGGTGTGAATCATAGCGACGCCTATCATTGAAACAGGGGATTTTATAAATGCTACCCCTGCCAATTCTGCAACATAAAGCAAAATAAGGCACAGCACCGAGCCGATTACATTAACATAAATGTGCATTGCAACCACACGCTTGGCGTTTTTGTTAGTGCCGAAGCTTGAGATAAGCGCCGTGATACAGGTGCCGATATTAGCGCCCAGCACCAGCGGTATCGCCATTTCATAGGTGATACTGCCCGTAAGGGCTAACGCCTGAACAATACCGATTGTCGCCGCCGAGGACTGAATAATTCCTGTGAAAAGCATCGATATAAGGAGCGCTATCACAGGACTGCTGAAGGCAAAGAGCAGGTTCTTAAAACCGTCCATTTCACGGACGGCGCTCATCGAATTGCTCATAAAGTCCATTCCCGTCATAAGAACGGCAAAGCCTATAAGAATAAGTCCGATATTCTTCTTTTTATCCTGCTTTGAGACCATTCTTAAGAGGATACCGATAAAGGCAAGAATAGGCGCAAAGGTCATCGGCTTTAATAATGTAAGGAAGAAATTATCGCCGCTTATGCCCGTAAGGCTTAAAAGCCAGGCAGTGAGGGTTGTTCCCACATTCGAGCCCATTATTATGCCGAAGGTATCGCAGAAATTAACTATCCCTGAGTTTACAAGACCTATGAGCATTACGGTCATCGCCGAGGAGGACTGTATCGCAATGGTTATTCCCGCTCCCAGAAAGAAGCTTAAAAACTGGTTTTTTGTAACCTTTTTAAGGGTCTTTTCAAGGGCGCCGCCCGCAACATTTTCAAGTCCGTCCGACAAGGTGGACATTCCGTACAGGAAAAATGCAAGACCGCCTAACAGCTCGGCTGCCATTAACAAAATTTGGGTAGATGTCATTTTATTACCTCTTTAAAGGCTGTCGCCCCGATTTTAGAATTTAACAGATTCCGCAATATAAGTCTTAAGTTCTGAAATGGGGATACGCTTCTGCTCCATTGTGTCACGGTCACGCACGGTAACGCAGTTGTCCTCAAGGGAGTCGAAATCGTAGGTTATGCAAATCGGTGTGCCGATTTCGTCCTGACGGCGGTAGCGCTTGCCTATTGAGCCCGCATCGTCAAAATCCACCATAAAGTCTTTGGCTAAATCGCCGAATACCTCTGTCGCCTTTTCCGAGAGCTTTTTGGAAAGGGGTAAAACCGCCGCCTTAAAGGGAGCAAGTGCAGGGTGCAGATGAAGCACTACTCTTGTGTCGCCCTTTTCGTCCTGCTCCTCGTCATATGCGTCACAAAGGAAGGCAAGCAGAACACGGTCAGCACCTAAAGAAGGCTCTATTACATAAGGAATGTATTTTTCGTTTGTTTCGGGGTCAAAATACTCCATAGCCTCCCCCGAATGGTTGGCGTGCTGGGTTAAGTCGTAATCGGTACGGTCGGCAACGCCCCATAATTCGCCCCAGCCGAAGGGGAAGAGGAACTCAAAGTCGGTTGTTGCCTTTGAATAGAAGCAAAGCTCATCCTTATCGTGGTCACGAAGTCTCAAGTGCTCCTCGGTCATACCAAGGTCTAAAAGCCACTTCTTGCAGAAGCTGCGCCAGTACTCAAACCAGTAAAGGTCGGTACCGGGCTTGCAGAAGAACTCAAGCTCCATCTGCTCAAACTCACGAATTCTGAAAATAAAGTTTCCGGGGGTAATCTCGTTACGGAACGATTTACCCACCTGCGCTACACCGAAGGGAATCTTTTTACGGGTAGTGCGGGCAATATTCTTGAAGTTTACGAAAATGCCCTGCGCAGTTTCGGGGCGGAGATAAAGGGTAGAGGAGCTGTCCTCCGTAACGCCCTGAAAGGTCTTGAACATAAGGTTAAACTTTCTAATATCCGTAAAATCGTGGGAGCCGCAGTGAGGGCAGGCTATGCCCTTGTCCTTAATATACTGCATCATTTCCTCGTCGCTCATAGCGGCGGGATTATCCGAAAGGCCGTTCTCAGCCACATAGTCCTCAATAAGCTTATCGGCTCTGTGCCTTGTCTTACAGGAGCGGCAGTCCATAAGGGGGTCCGAAAAGCCGCCTAAATGACCCGAAGCCACCCAGGTTTCGGGGTTCATCAAAATCGCACTGTCAAGCCCTACATTGTAAGGGGACTCCTGAACGAATTTTTTAAGCCAAGCCTTTTTTATATTATTTTTAAGCTCCACGCCCAGGGGACCGTAATCCCACGAATTTGCAAGACCGCCGTATATCTCGCTGCCGGGGTATACAAAGCCGCGGCCCTTTGCAAGGGCAACAATGGTATCCATACTTTTTTTTGCGTTATCCAAAATTTTCTTCCTCCTGAAACCGAAATTCCTACAAATAATATAGTAAAGGAAATTTGTCAAAAAGTCAACACTAATTTAACTTGACATATTAATATATATCGTTTATACTTTTAGCATAGAATGAATGGGAGGTTTTGTTATTATGGATAACGGAAAAATTCAACTTCACAATGTTGATTTTGATGATTTTATAAAAGCGATTGACGAATGCAAGGGCGATGTTTACCTTGAGACCAAGGACGGCGATGTATTAAACCTTAAATCCAAGCTTTGCCAGATGATAGGCTTAAGCACGATTTTAAACAATTCCGAGGTTGCCGAGGCTACAATCCGTTGCACCAACCCCGAGGACGAAACAATGCTCTTCAGGTTTAATCTTTACGGCGAAATGCCGGGGGAGAATTAAGAAATATGGCAGAAAATAATTTTTTAACCTATAAGAACAAGCCTATTGTTAAGTGCGGTAACGAAATTTATTACGGCGATATGGCAGAGCCCTTTGTTGTAAGATTTACTGTGCTGTCTACAGTAAAGGCGGGGGAAAACGAAATTCCGGGCAAGGTTAAGGTTGAGCTCTTAAAGAGCGATACCCAGCTTTCCGATAAGGAAAGGGTTGTAAAATCATCGGAAAAGGACTCCTTCTTTGACGCCCTTGATGTTGGCTTTGTATGGCTTGAAAGAAATCTTAAATAACAAATAGACTGTACCATTAAGACATTTGCACAACTTAACGCCTCCCTCAGACGAGGGAGGTGTTTTGCAAAGCTTCAACAAAAAAGGCCCCCTTGTGTAAAGGGGGGCTGAGAGTGTCGATAAACTATCTTTTGCCTCCCTCTGACGAGGGAGGTGGCACGGCTTCGCCGTGACGGAGGGAGAGAAAACGCTTTAATAAAGCCTTTTTTGACTACCCCTCAGTCACCTACGGTGACAGCTCCCCTGACAAGGGGAGCCGACAACCGGCTTTTTCGACAGACTGAGGCCCCCTTGTGTAAAGGGGGCTGTCGAGCATAGCGAGACTGGGGGATTGTATGCGGTTAAGCTGTTAAACGGACAATCCCTCCACCGCCATTCGGCGGTTCCCCTCCCTTTTCACAAGGGAGGCTTTTTATTATTCCTCTGTCTCGTTTACTTCCTCTTTCTTGCCGGAAAGAATAAGATTTACGATTATTCCGAGGATAAGTGAGGTTGCAACCGCTGTAAGGGTAATCTTGCCGAAGGTAAGGGAAAGACCGCCGATACCTGCGATAAGTATAGCCGATACAACAAAGAGGTTCTTGTTTTCGTTAAGGTCAACCTTCTGTACCATCTTAAGACCGCTTACTGCGATAAAGCCGTAAAGTGCCATACAAACGCCGCCCATTACGCAGGCGGGAATGGAATTAACGAAAGCGACAAAGGGGTTTACAAAGGAAACGATTATAGCGCCGAAGGCCGCCGCAATAATTGTGGCAACAGAGGCATTTCTTGTAATAGCAACGCAGGCTACCGACTCGCCGTAGGTGGTGTTTGGGCAGCCGCCGAATAAAGCGCCTACCATTGAGCCTACACCGTCGCCTAAAAGTGTTCTGTGAAGTCCGGGTTCCTCAAGAAGATCCTTTTCAATAATGCTTGAAATGTTCTTGTGGTCGGCGATATGCTCGGCGAATACAACGAAAGCAACAGGTACATACGCAACCGCAACCGTACCGATATAGGAACCTGAAATTTCACCAAAGCCGCCGAAAGCGGTTAAGAATGTGAATTTAGGAACACTGATAAATGTTTCAAGGGATACGCCGCCCGAAACAAGAGCCGTAAAGTTGCCGAAATTGATAAGCTTTAAAGCCTCGACATCAGCCGCGTAGCCTATAACCGTAAATATAAGAGCTACCGCATAGCCCGCGAGAATACCGAAAATAAAGGGGATAAGCTTTGCGGTCTTTTTGCCGTAGGTCGAGCAGAGCATAGTGACGATAAGGGTTATAATACCGATAAGTACGCAAAGAAGAACATTCGCAACCGAGTTGCCCTCAGCGTCTAAAGGGAAAGACCGATTATGGCAACCGTAGGTCCGATAACAACGGCAGGCATAAGCTTATTAATCCAGCCTACTCCCGCAAACTTAACGATTATCGCAATAACAACATAGACAAGACCCGCGAAAACCGCACCGAAAATAAGACCGAGATAACCGACGGCAACGCTTGCCGCACCTGCGAACGCCGCAGTCATTGAGCCGATGAATGCAAAGGACGAGCCTAAGAAAACCGGGCTTTTCTTCTTTGTGAAAAGGACATAAACAAGGGTTCCCACGCCGGCGCCGAAAAGTGCTGCGGCGGTGCTCATAGCGTCCTTGCCTGTAAGTCCTGCGTTGCTGTTAATTATTACCGGAACAACGAGGGTTGCCGCCATAATGGCAAGCAGCTGCTGGATTGCGAAGACAATCAACTGCCCAAACTTAGGCTTGTCTTCAACATTGTAGTACATCTTCATTTATTACTTCCTCCATATTTTGCGCAGGAATTTAACCCTACACATTATTATATATAAGCAGTCATAGGACTGTTCATATCTCGTAAAGCTCCGCCGCAGTCTCGTCATCATAAGGCGGTATTTTTACCGCAATAATCTCTGACTTAGAGGTGGGAACATTTTTGCCCACATAGTCGCCCCTAATGGGAAGCTCCCTATGTCCCCTGTCAATAAGCACGGCAAGCTGAATTGAAGCCGCTCTGCCAAAACGCATAATAGCGTCCATAGCCGCCCTTACTGTTCTGCCTGTGTAAAGCACATCGTCCACCAAAACTACCTTTTTGCCCACAATCGAAACCGTAAGCGCCGCCGAATGTATAACCGGGTCGGGTGAAATTGCGGTCAAATCGTCACGGTAAAAGGTTATATCAATCTCGCCTGTAGGGGGACGGACACCCTCTATATTATATATGTTATCCGCTATAATATTTGCAAGGGCAACTCCGCGGCGTTTTATACCTATAATACAAAGGTCGGCGCCGCCGTCGTTTTTTTCAAGTATCTCGTGCGATATACGCTTGAGCGCCCTGGTCACCGCCGCCTCGTCCATAAGCGTAGCCTTAAACTTATCCATAAAGCCCTCCGTAAAAAAGCGTCCCGCACACAGCAAGACGCTCGAATAGTCAACACAAACTCGGCATATACATATATTATATATAATGTATACCATTTGTTAATCAGAGCCTTGCCGGTATCTCCGTACCGTCTTAAAGGAATTGAACCGCTATTAATATACCACACATATATATAATTGTAAAGATTTTTTTAACAAATTATCAAAAATTTTTTTATACCTTATATTGTGGTTAAAAAGTGGTTTTTTGCATAAATCCCCCACTTTTGGGGCAAAATAGCATAGTACAAGCACCCGCCCGCACCACTTTGCCCGATTTTGTAGGATTGCACAAGTTAAATGTAAAAAAATGACATTTAATTGCCCTTTAAAAAGGTTACAAGCTTGTAACTTTTTTAAATTCTTGAATTTTTTTAGTGCTTTTGACTAAAAAGTTGGATTTTTTCCGCTTTGACATCGTCGATTTAATGCTATATAATACCCCACGGCTTGCGAGATTTATTTCAAAGGAGTCATTTGATGTTAGAAAAAATAAAGTACCGTTTGTCAAAGAGCCTGCTCTCAAAGCAAATGCGTATAAGCTGCATAGCGGTTATGACCGCAATTACCATTGCAGTTGTTACTTTACTCGGGCTATCATTAAATACAGTTGAAATATTTGACGGTGAAAAGACTTACACCGTGCGTTCACTCAATATGAATGTTGCGAATGTTCTCTCTAACCTGAATTTAAAGTCCGAGCGCTACAAAATTACAAAAACCACGGTTGAAAACCGCAAGACAGAGGTTGAAATCGCCTATGCCTTCCCCGTTTATATTACAATAGGCGAGCAAACACAGGAAATCGAGTTTACGGGCGGTACCGTATTAGAGGCTCTCGAGGCTGCGGGATACACACCCGACGGCGACGATTTTATAGAGCCCTCATTAGATACTGTTATTACCGAAACCGCTTATATCGACTACACCGATATTGAGTATGTAAACGGCAGCTACACCGAGGCTATTCCCCACAGCACAAAAACCGTATATTCCTCAAGCATGGCCGAAGGAAGCACCACACTTGAAAACGGTTTAGACGGTGTGAAGCAGGTAAACTACACCGAAAAGCTTGTAAACGGAGTTTCCGAAGAGAAAACCGTAATAAGTGAAGAAGTTGTAACCGCCGCAGTTGATGCCAAGAAGATTGTGGGCACTAAAAAGGCGGCAAGTGCAGTCGCAAGCACAGTTACAACCTCCGCTTCGGTTAAAAGTGTTTCCACCCTCACCCCCTCTTCACCCATAGAGCTTGACGAAAACGGCAACCCCGTAAACTATAAGTCTAAAATTACGGCGAGAGCTACCGCCTACACCTATACGGGCAATAAATGCTCAACCGGCGTAGCGCCCCAGCCGGGATATATTGCGGTAAACCCCAACTATATTCCCTACGGCACCAAAATGTATATCAAAACTGCAGACGGCAGCGTTATTTACGGCTATGCTGTTGCGGCGGATACAGGCGGGTTTATAAGACGGTACCCCAAAGGCGTTGACCTGTTTATGTCCTCCGAAAGTGCATGCAGAAGCTTCGGCGTGCGCAATGTAGAAATCTATATACTTGAATAATAGAACGGCAGATACATCTTCGTGTATCTGCCGTTTTAGATGTTAGACATTAGACGGCGGGAGACAAGCCCCCGCCCTACTTAATTCAAATTAATTTTTTGTAGGGGAGGGTCTTAAGCGCCCTCCCGTTTTAGCCGATAGGCAACGGGATGATGTGGGCATCATCCCCTACATAAACTAATTTAGCAAAAGCGGTTAGTCCGGTTTATTGATGATTTCAAGCATAATTTGTGCGCCGAGTCTAAAGCCGTCAATAAAGATTTCTTCTTCGGAAATACTCTCAACCATAAGCTTACTTTCCGCTATGCTTTCATATATCGCTTTTTTCTCACAGCTCAATTCTTCAAAAAGCTTGTCTTCTTTTTCAGAGACGGCCTTGCAAAGCTTGTAATACTCGCTTCCTTTTTTCATAGACCTTTCTATCGGTGCTATATTGCCATTGTATAATTCTTCGAGTATTGACATATTAAAAGCCTCCTTAGCGTTAATAAAAATGTTTTAACACAAAAAATTATACATCATAAATGATGTAAAGTCAATACATAATTTTTGATGTATGCTATACTTTTTGCAAAAACAGGAGGGTTTATAAAATATGAATTATGCCGCTGTTATAAAAGGTCTTAGAGAGGATCGTGAGCCTAAAACGAGCCAAAAGGATATAGCGCAGCTTTTGGGAACAACACAGCAATATTACAGCGAATATGAAAACGGAAACAGAAAACTGCCCATTGAGCATCTTGAAAAGCTGTGCCGCTTTTACGGGGTGTCGGCAGACTATATACTCGGGTTGCCCAAGGGGCTTAGCTATCCCGAAAGGTAACTGCTTATAAGCATTTTGTCTTTAGTTTATCTCTTTTTCAATCGTCAAAAGCCTGTTATACTTTGCCACCCTGTCGGTACGGCAGGGTGCGCCTGTTTTTATCTGCCCTGCGTTTACCGCCACGGCAAGGTCGGCTATGGTGGTGTCCTCGGTTTCGCCTGAACGGTGGGAGATTACCGCTGTATATCCGTGCTTTTTTGCAAGCTCTATAACATCAAGGGTTTCTGTAAGCGTGCCTATCTGGTTGAGCTTTACAAGTATGGAGTTAGCCGCCTTAAGCTCAATTCCCTTTTTAAGCCTTAAGGTATTGGTTACAAAAAGGTCGTCCCCCACAAGCTGAATTTTATCGCCCAGAGCCGCAGTAAGCTTTTGCCAGCCCTCCCAGTCTTCCTCTGCTGTGCCGTCCTCAATAGAAATTATGGGGTATTTTGAAATAAGGTCGCCGTAGTAGCCTATAAGCTCCTCGGCGGTCATTTTTTTATTTCTTTTGGGCAGTAAATAACTTCCGTCCGAATACCACTCGCTTGAGGCTACATCAAGGGCGATTTTAATTTCCTCGGTGGTATAGCCCGCCCTTTCTATGGCCTTTACAATAAGCTCTATTGCCTCCTCGTCGGAGCTAAGGTCGGGTGCAAAGCCCCCCTCGTCGCCTACGCCGCTCCCCTTGCCCTGTTCCTTTAAAATAGCCCCCAAGGCGTGGTATATCTCGGCGCACATACGAAGCCCCTCAGAAAAGCTTTCCGCCTTATAGGGAATAATCATAAACTCCTGAATGTCAATATTGTTTGCCGCATGGGCGCCGCCGTTTAAAATGTTCATCATGGGTCTGGGTAGTTCATTTCCGTTTATGCCCCCTAAATATCGGTAAAGGGGCATACCATAAGAATTGGCCGCCGCCCTTGCAAAGGCCAAGGAAACCGCCAGAATCCCATTTGCCCCAAGCCTTTTTTTGTTTTCGGTGCCGTCAAGGCTTATCATACATTGGTCTAAAGCACGCTGATTTACGGTGCCCAATGCTATTAATGCGGGGGCTATCTCTTCTTCAACAGCCTTTACCGCCTTTAATACCCCTTTACCGCCGTAACGGCTTTTATCGCCGTCCCGCATTTCGTGCGCCTCGTAAGCTCCTGTGGACGCACCCGAGGGGGAAAGGGCAAAGCCTACGCTCCCGTCATTAAGGGTTACCCGTGCACCCACCGTGGGATTGCCCCTTGAGTCCATCAATTCAAAGCCTTCTACCTTGGTTATACGCTTTTCTGCCATTTTACTGCCTCCAAAATCATTTTATATATATTATTTCTGCATATTTTCGGTTTATTAATAAAATTACCTATTTTAATTTTCGACAGTTTGTGGTATAATATATGATTGGAATATAGTGTTTAAAGGATAGTTAAAAATATGGATAATACAAACACAGAACGCACAGGAAATATAATATGCGGAAGAAACCCCGTGCTTGAAGCGGTGCGCTCGGGCAGAGAAATTGACCGTCTGCTTGTGGCTCACGGTGTTTCGGGGGGCTCGGTTACGGCTATAATCGCTAAGTGCCGTGCAAAGGGTGTGCTTATAAAAGAGGTAAGCCCCCAAAAGCTTGACTATTACTGCGGCGGAGCCAACCATCAGGGTGTGGCGGTTATGTTCGCCTCGCAGGAATATGCCACGGTCGAGGATATTTTCGCCCTTGCAGAGCAAAAGCAAGAAAAGCCATTCATAATAATATGCGATGAAATAGAAGACCCCCACAATTTGGGCGCAATTATAAGAACTGCCGAAATTTGCGGCGCACACGGTATAATAATACCCAAGCGCAGGAGCGCCTCACTTAACGCAACCGTTGCAAAGGCGGCATGCGGGGCACTCGAATATATGCCTGTGGCAAGGGTTAATAATATTGCCAATACAATAGACGAGCTGAAAGAAAAAGGTGTTTGGGTTTTCGGCGCAGATATGGACGGCGGCGATTACACAAAAACAGATTTTGACTGTTCCTTAGCCCTTGTAATCGGCAACGAGGGCAGCGGAATAGGCGCACTTACCGCCAAAAAATGTGACGGGATAGTAAGCCTGCCTATGTTTGGTAAAATCAACTCCCTTAACGCCTCGGTGGCGGCGGGTGTGCTTATGTACGAGGTCGTGCGAAAAAGGAGGCAGTTATGAGATTTTTTTCAAAAAAGAAAAACGAAGAATTGTTTTATCTGTTTGATGAAGACAATAACGAATACACCTTCGGGCAGAACAGTTCTCTGCACCCCGAGCACGCACTTACTCCTGATGAGGTTTTAAACTTTGCGTCAAATTCCGAAGAGGGTGAAATAGCTTCAACGGGGGCTTTGGATTCCCTTAAAAAGCGTATGCTTGAAAATACGGCAAACACCGAATCCGAGCAGGAGCCCGCAGAAGAAAAATCGACCCCCGCAGAGGAGGAAGACTTTGATTTGAGCGCCTTTTCGGAAAGCTTTAATAAGGTAAAGAGAGAAAAGCAGTCCTATCCCTCTGTAGCGGAGAAAGCTCCCGAACCGAAAGAGCCGACAGAATCAGAAGAGCCCTCCTTGCTTGAGAAATGCCGTCCCTTTATCCTTGACGGCGAAGAGGGGGAGAGCGCCATGGAATCCGCCCCCACCTACAGGCTTGAAAGCGTGGCGGAAATCTTAAACAGCGAAAGCAAAAGGGCGCTTGACAAGCTCTCACAAAAATATGAAATATCCTTTGACGACCTTGGTAAGTATAGTGTTGAAGCCGAGCCCGAGGCGCCAAAGCCCGACGAAGAGACAAAGAGCAATAAAGCCCCCGAAAACGAAGCGTTTGAGGACCTTATTTCTTCCCTTTCAAAGGTGGGACAGGTGCAAACCAATGTATCCGTAATTTCGGACATTGACCCGTCCGCTCCCCAAAAAGAGCCCGAAACGCCTGATATTCACAACACAGCCACCATTAAATTCACCCCCGTAGCAGATGTAAATAACACCTCTCGCATAAGCGTAAGCTCAAGGACAAGACCGATTGATTTAACGGGTGAGCTTACAGGTCTGCCCGAAGCGGGTGCCGAAGAACCTGAAAACAAGGTTCAGCTTGAGCAGTCGGAGTTTGAGGAATACATACCCAAAGAGGAATTTTCCGACGAAAAGGATGCAAAGCGAATACTTAGGCAGTTATCTGTAAAAAAGCGCTCTGCCTTTTTAAGAACGGTTTTCTCGGGATTGGGACTTATTTTGCTGTGCATTGCAAAGCTCCCCTTTATGTCCGAAATGCTGCTTGCCCACACTATGGCGGCAAACATAATATGTACCGCAGTTTTGGGAATAATAACAGTTATTAATGCAGATATGTTCAAAAGTCTCCCCAAAATTTTCAGCCGTCACTCTAACCCTGATGTACTGTCGGTTACCGCCTCGGTTTCGGTTATAGCCTACGGTATAACAGCGGTATTTAAAAATGAAATTGCCCTTGACCTTATACTTTTAGGTGCGGTAATACTCTTTGTCCGTGCGTTGAGCTCCTTCTGGAATGCGGGCTATATGTTGGCGGGCTTTAAGCAAATCTCCCTTTCTTCACCCAAACGGGCGGTGAAGCTTATAGGCGACCAAGCGGTAACCTTTGCTATGGCGAAAAATGCCATTGAGGGTGATGTTCTCGCCGCCGCTCCCCAAAGGACAAAGCATATTGACAGTTATATGAAATATTCCACCTTTAGAATAGTTTTATCGGGGAAATTGCCCGTAATAACGGTGATTTCGCTTTTACTTTCGGTTGTGGTGGGTCTTGCCTGTACCGCTTATTTTGACGGCGTATTATACGGCTTTTACAGTGCGGCGGCAATTCAGTGCTTTGCCGCATTGCCCGTAATATTTATGATAGATAATTTACCCCTTTATTCCTCTGCAAAGCGCCTTGCCAAAATGGGGGCGATGATTGCGGGAAAAACGGGAGCAGAGCGGGTTGAAAACGCCAATGCGGCGGTATTCTCCGCAGATGAGCTTTTCCCCTCTGGCACGGTACAGCTGCACAGACTTCAAGTTTTGTCCGACAACAGCATTGACGATACAATAATCCGTGCCGCATCTCTTACAGAGGCTATGAGAAGCCCCTTAGCCCCTATCTTCAAAAAAATAGCGGGCACGGGCGGGAACACGGTTTTACCCGATTCGGACACCGTAAAATACGAGGACAGAATGGGTATTTCTGGCTGGGTTGACGATAAGCTTTTATTTATAGGCAACCGCACCCTTATGGAGGCACACGGAATTGAGGTTCCGAATGTCGAGCTTGACCGAAAGATACTCCGTCAGGGACTTTTCCCTGTATATGTCGCCTCACAGGATAAGGCCTGTGCCTTAATAACCGTAAGCTACACCGTAAGAGAGGATATAGCAAAGGAATTGCGCCGTGTGTCGGCTTTAGGGGTTACGATGTTAATTAACAGCTCCGACCCTAATATGACCGAGGAAATGATTTGCGACTATTTCGGTCTTTACAGCGATTCGGTTAAGGTTATGAGCGCCGCAGGCTGTCATATGTATAAAAATGCAGTCACCCCCACACCTTCCTACTCTGCTCCCGCCGCATATAAGAGCAATCCTTTGGGCCTTGCCGCCATTATAAGCAATGCGTCAAAGATTAAAAAGTCAAACCTTTTGCTTACAGTTCTTTATGTGATTTCGGCGGCTTTGGGCTCAGTGCTGTTTGCCTATATGTCATTTGACGGCTCGGGCTCCCTTATGGGCGGAACCACAGTACTGTTTTACAGCCTTATATCGGCTGTTGTTTCCTATATTTTATATTTAACACAGAAACCATAGGAGGAATGATTATGTCCGAAAAGAAAAAGTTTTATATTACAACCGCAATAGCCTACGCTTCCAGCAAGCCCCATATAGGCAATGCCTATGATATTGTGCTTGCGGATATGATAGCACGCTATAAAAAGCAGATGGGCTATGAGGTTTACCTGATGACCGGCTCCGACGAGCACGGGCAGAAAATTGAGGAAAAGGCCAAGGCGCAGGGCATTACTCCTAAGGAGTATGTGGATAATGCCGCCGCAACCATTAAGGCGGTTTGGGACAGCCTTAACACTTCCTACGATAAATTTATCCGTACCACCGATGCCGACCACGAAAAGGCGGTACAGAGAATTTTCACCAAGCTTTACGAGCAGGGGGATATTTACAAAAGCACCTATGAGGGCAAGTACTGTGTTCCCTGTGAGTCTTTTTATACCGAATCCCAGTTGGTAGACGGCAAATGTCCCGACTGCGGCAGAGAGGTTGTCGACTCTAAGGAAGAGGCTTATTTCTTAAGGCTTAGCAAATATCAAGACAGACTGCTTAAATATTTCGAGGAAAACCCCGATTTCATTAAGCCCGAATCCCGCAAAAACGAGATGATAAACAACTTCCTAAAGCCGGGACTTCAAGACCTTTGTGTTTCCCGTTCCTCCTTTAAATGGGGTGTGCCGGTTGAGTTTGACGATAAGCATGTAATCTATGTTTGGATTGACGCTCTTTCCAACTACATTACGGGTATCGGCTACAATCCCGACGGCAGCAGCGATAAGTTCAGCCAGCTTTGGCCTGCCGACCTGCATGTTATAGGTAAGGATATTGTCCGCTTCCACACCATTTACTGGCCTATCATTTTAATGGCTTTAGGACTTCCCCTGCCTAAGCAGGTTTTAGGGCATCCTTGGGTGCTTGTAGGTGAAGACAAAATGTCAAAATCCAAGGGCAATGTGGTTTATGCCGACGAATTGGCAAAGCGCTTCGGTGCCGATGCGGTTCGTTACTATCTGCTTTCTCAAATGCCCTTCGGTAATGACGGCACCTTTACCTATGAAAGCTTTATAAATGTCTTTAACGCCGACCTTGCAAATACCATAGGCAACCTTGTAAGCCGTACCGTGGCTATGACCAAAAAGTATTTCGGCGGTACTGTAGTAAAGCACGAAATTACAGAAGCTTTAGATAAAGAGCTTTTCTCCTTTGCCGAAGACTGCATTTCAAAATACCACAAGTGTATGGACGATTACCGTAATGCCGATGCCTGTGCCGCTGTTTTGGATTTGGCTAAGCGTTGCAACAAGTATATTGACGAAACGATGCCCTGGGCACTAGCAAAGGACGAGGCGCAAAAAGACCGCCTTAACGATGTTCTTTACAACCTTTTAGACCTTATAAAAATTATCGGCACATTACTTAGTCCCATTATGCCCGACACGGCGAAAAGCATTGCGGGGGACAGTGTCAGCGAGGAGCTTCGCACACCTGACAGCTACACCCCCGAGGAAACCGCTAACCTCTTCCCCCGTTTGGATGTTGAAAAGGTTTTAGCCGAAATTGCCGCCGAAAACGAGGCAAAGGCAGAGCCTGAAAAGGTTGAGGGTATCGCACAGATAGGTATAGAGGATTTTGCCAAGGTGGAGCTTAAAGCCGCTAAAATCACCGCCTGCGAGCCTATTCCCAAGGCGAAAAAGCTTTTGAAATTAACCCTTGATGACGGCAGCGGAACACCCAGAACCGTAGCCTCGGGTATTGCCAACTACTATACCCCTGACGAGCTTATCGGCCACACCGTAATCGTTGTGGCAAACCTAAAGCCCGCAAAGCTTTGCGGTGTCGAGTCAAACGGTATGATTTTAGCCGCCGACTGCGCTAAGGACGATGTTAAGGTGCTGTTTATTGACGGCGTCCCTGCGGGAAGTAAGATAAGATGAGTGATTTTTTAGAGGAATGCCCTTTAAACGAGCCCCTGATTTTCGACAGCCACGCCCACTATGACGATGCAAAATTCGACGGAATCCGTGATGAGCTTTTAGAGGCTCTGCCCCGTCACGGTGTATGCGGCGTAATCAACTGCGGGTGCGATACCCTGTCTTCAAAAAAGGCCCTTGTCTATGCCGAAAAGTACCCATATATTTACGCCGCAGTAGGTGTTCACCCCGAGAATATCGACGGCGGAACAGCGGCAGAAATTGAGGAGCTTTCAAAGCATAAAAAGTGCGTTGCCATAGGCGAAATCGGCTTGGATTATTATTGGGTTTCGGACAATAAGGAGGAGCAAATAGCCCTTTTTGAGGAGCAGTTAATCCTTGCAAACAGGTTAAGACTCCCCGTTATCGTCCATGACCGAGACGCCCACGCAGACACCCTTGAGCTTTTAAAAAAGCACCGCCCAAGGGGTGTTGTTCACAGCTTTTCGGGAAGTCGTGAAATGGCAAGGGAAATACTGGAATTAGGTATGTATATAGGAATCGGGGGAGTTATAACCTTTAAAAATGCAAAAAAGCTCCCCGAAGTTGTAGAAATGCTCCCCGAGGACCGCTTTTTGCTTGAAACCGACGCTCCCTATTTAACCCCTGTTCCCTACAGAGGGGAGATAAATCATTCGGATATGATTTATTACACCGCAAAAAAAATTGCAGAATTAAGAAGCACAACGGTTGAACAGGTGCTAAGCTCTGCAAGGAAAAACACGGAAAATTTATTCGGTATATAGTATATTTCACCCCGCCTTTACAGATAATAAACCTGAAAGCGGGGTGATTTTTAATGGAAAACAACCAGAACAAGAATAACCAGAACAACAACCAGAATAATAACCAGAACAAGAACAACAATCAGAATAAAAACAACCAGAATAACAATCAGAACAAGAACAACAATAATAACAACAATTTCTGATTACAGCTCTAAAAAGGTGCTGTCCCATTAAAAGCGTTTTGCACCAATAAGCCTCCCTTGCCTAAAGGGAGGGGGACCGCTTTAGCGGTGGAGGGATATATTCATGATTTCTACAAACCTAATATCCCCCAGTCACGGCTTCGCCGCGACAGCCCCCTTTAGGCAAGGGGGCCTTTGTTTTTATACTTTAAGATTGATGCGACATTCCTTTTTAATCCTTACTGAAATCCTCGAGAATAAGTCCTTCGTTGCGTTCCTCTGCCCAGTTAATATTCCACTCGCTTGTGAATATTAAGAGGTTATTGTTTTTAAAATCCTGCACCCACTTAGTGTCCGAAGTAAGGTTGAGGGATTTAATATCAATATCCTTATTCTTTACCCAGCGGATATACGAATACGGCAGGTCGTTGCGGATTACATCAACGCCGTATTCGTTTTTAAGGCGGTATTCCAGCACCTCTAACTGCAATATACCTACAACGCCCACGATTACCCGCTCCATACCCGTGTTGGGCTCACGGAAAATCTGTATTGCACCCTCTTGGGCTATCTGCTCAACACCCTTTACAAACTGCTTTCGCTTAAGGCTGTCCTTCTGTTCAATAAGGGCAAAATGCTCGGGGGCAAAGGTGGGAATGCCCTCATACTTAACCTGCAATTTCTGTGAACATACGGTATCACCTATGGAATAGATACCCGGGTCAAAAACTCCGATAATATCCCCTGCGTATGCCTCATTTATAACCTGCCGTTCCTCTGCCATCATCTGCTGGGGCTGTGAAAGTCTCACAGGCTTTCCCGCCTGAACATGGTAATAGTCGGCACCACGCTCAAATTTGCCTGAGCATATACGGAAAAAGGTTATCCTATCACGGTGGTTTTTATTCATATTCGCCTGAATTTTAAAGGCAAATGCCGAAAAATTCTCGTCAAAGGGGCTTATTTCCTTGCCCTCTGAAATGCGGGGCAGGGGCGAAGTGGTCATTTTAAGAAAGTTTTCAAGGAAGGGCTCTATTCCGAAGTTGGTAAGGGCAGAGCCGAAGAAAACGGGGGTTAGCTCACCCTTTCTGACCTTTTCAATATCAAACTCAAAGCTTGCCCCGTCAAGTAGCTCTATCTGGTCAACAAGCTCGGCACGCTGGTACTCCCCTATAAGCTCATCTAATTTATCGGTATCGGTAATGTCGCACTTAATTGCGTTAAGCCTTTCCTGACCCTTATGAAACTCGTTAAAGGTTAAAATCTCCCGCTTGTCACGGTCGAAAACCCCCTTGAAGCTCACCCCGCACCCGATAGGCCAGTTTACGGGATAGGTGCCAATGCCGAACTCCTTTTCAAGCTCATCAAGCAGCTCAAAGGGGTCCCTCGCCTCACGGTCAAGCTTATTGATAAAGGTGAAAATCGGGATATGCCGCATAGCGCACACCTTAAAGAGCTTCCTTGTTTGCGCCTCTATACCCTTTGCCGCATCGATTACCATAACCGCACTGTCCGCCGCCATAAGGGTGCGGTAGGTGTCCTCCGAGAAGTCCTGATGCCCCGGAGTATCAAGTATATTTATGCAGTAGCCCTCGTACTCAAACTGCATTACCGAGGAGGTTATGGAAATTCCACGCTGTTTTTCAAGCTCCATCCAGTCGGAAACTGCATGCTTTGCGGTTGCCTTTCCCTTAACAGAGCCTGCGGTCTGTATTGCGCCGCCGTAAAGCAGGAATTTTTCCGTAAGTGTGGTTTTACCTGCATCAGGGTGGGATATGATAGCGAAAGTGCGCCGTCTTCCAATTTCTCGTTCTAATTCGGTCACCGAAATTTCTCCTTTAGCCTTTTTTACTAATTAATAATTTTACCATAAATTAAAAGGATTATCAACGATTTTCGCAAAAAAACCGCCCCTTACGGAGCGGTTTTCGATTGTTTCGGTTTAGTACCCACATTATCGGCGCAAAATACGGAATTTGCCGTATATACTGTTACGCTGCGCCGTGCCCAATGTGACTACTAAAGCTGTTTTGACAGCAAGCCTTGCCGTCAAATGAGAGTTATACCAACTCGATAATCGCCATCTCGGCGGCATCGCCGCGGCGAGGACCGGTTTTAACAATCCTGCAATAGCCGCCGTTTACATCCTTATACTTAGGAGCAATTTCGTTGAAGAGCTTTGCTACAACATCCTCCTTAGTGATAAAGGCCATTGCCTGACGCTTAGCGTTAAGATTGTTATCCTTAGCGAGTGTAATATACTTCTCTGCCATTGATCTTACTTCTTTGGCGCGGGTCACAGTAGTCTCAATTCTGCCGTTTTCGAGCAGATATGTCACCATAGCTCTGAGCATGGCGGTTCTGTGATCGCTGGTTCTTCCGAGTTTACGGGTTCCCGGCATTTCTATTCACTCCTTAATTATTCGTCGTCGTGCTTGAGGGTAAAGCCAAAGGAATTAAGCTTTGCGATAACCTCTTCAAGTGACTTGCGGCCCAAGTTCCTTACCTTCATCATATCCTCTTCGGACTTGTTGATAAGGTCTTCAACCGTGTTGATACCTGCGCGCTTCAGGCAGTTGAAGCTGCGGACAGATAAATCCAATTCATCGATGGTGAGATCGAGAACCTTTTCCTTCTCGTTATCACTCTTCTCTGCCATAATGCTCTGGGCCTCACTGGCACCCTCTGTAAGGTCAAGGAACAGCTCAAAATGCTCAATAAGCACCTTAGCGGACATTGAAACCGCCTCGTTTGCCTTAATAGAGCCGTCTGTCCAAACCTCAAGGGTAAGCTTGCCCTTATCGGTAACATTACCAACACGGGTATTATCAACCGTGAAGTTAGCCTTGAGCACAGGCGTATAAATAGAGTCAACGGGAATTACGCCGATTACATTCTGCGCCGGTCTGTTCTGCTCGGCGGGTACATAGCCCCTGCCCTTGTCGAGAGTCATCTCCATATTGAGCTTTGCTCCCGCATCAAGCGTGGCAATATACATATCGGGGTTTAAAATCTCAACCTCGGAATCGGCCTTGATTGAAGCGGCGGTAACCACTGCGGGACCCTCTGCCTCAATATAAATCTTCTTCGCCGTATCGGCATGGAGCTTTGCAATCAAACCCTTGATGTTGAGGATAATTTCGGTTACATCCTCTTTTACTCCGGGAATGGTGGAAAACTCATGCACAACACCGTCAATCTTAACCGAGGTAACGGCTACGCCGGGCAAAATGGATAAAAGCACCCGTCTCATACTGTTGCCGAGGGTTGTAGCATAGCCACGCTCCAGCGGCTCCATAACGAATTTGCCGTACTTGCCGTCAGCGGTAAGTTCTGCGGTATCTATTCTGGGCTTTTCAATTTCTATCATTTAAAAGCTCCGTTTCTCCGTACTGTATTTTTTATGCCGCCGCATCTGTACGGGAAATGCGGTCAGATGTCTTTCTATTACTTAGAATAGAACTCGACAATGAGCTGCTCTTCAACAGGAGCCTCAATCTGGTCTCTTGTGGGCAGAGCGATAACCTTTGCTGTAAGCTGGTCACGGTTGACATCAATCCACTGGGGAACAGGTCTTGCGCTGTTAGCCTCAACAACCGCTTTAATCTTCTCGCTTCCTCTGCTCTTCTCGCAGATAGAAACAACATCGCCTGCCTTTAAGAGATAGGAAGCGATATCTACACGCTTGCCGTTTACCTCAAAATGGCCGTGGCCTACGAGCTGACGGGCTTCTGCTCTTGAAGAAGCAAAGCCAACCCTGTAAACAACATTATCGAGACGGCTTTCAAGTATTCTTAAAAGGTTGTCACCCGTAATGCCCTGCTTTCTTTCAGCAATTTCAAAATAATGATGGAACTGATTTTCCTGAACACCGTAGAAGCGTCTTGCGGTCTGCTTAGCACGAAGCTGCATACCGTATTCAGACGATTTCTTTCTGCCCTGTCCGTGCTGGCCGGGAGCGTAGCCCCTTAAAGCAACAGAGCATTTATCCGAGTAGCAGCGCTCACCCTTGAGGAACAGCTTCTGACCCTCACGGCGGCAAAGTCTGCAAACTGCACCGGTATATCTTGCCATCTATTACACCTCCAAAATTTTAACTGCAACTGTTGTTGCAAAGATAGTTTAATCGATTATACGCGTCTTCTCTTGGGAGGACGGCAGCCGTTATGGGGAATCGGGGTTACATCTTTAATCATGCTAACCTCAAGACCCGCAGTCTGCAGCGCGCGGATAGCCGCTTCGCGTCCTGCTCCCGGACCCTTAACATACACTTCAACAGTCTTAAGACCGTGCTCCATAGCAGCCTTTGCAGCGGTTTCAGCCGCACTCTGTGCCGCAAACGGAGTAGACTTTCTTGAACCTCTGAAACCTAACTCACCCGCAGATGCCCATGAAAGAGCGTTGCCCTGTGTATCGGTGATGGTAACGATAGTGTTGTTGAAGGTAGACTGGATATGGGCTGAGCCACGCTCGATATTCTTTTTCTCACGGCGACGGCGAGTAGTAGCCGTCTTGCCCTTTGCAGTAGCCATATTATCTTCCTCCTACTTATTTCTTCTTGTTAGCTATGGTCTTCTTGGGACCCTTGCGTGTACGCGCATTTGTTTTAGAGCGCTGTCCTCTTACGGGCAGACCCTTTCTGTGGCGCAGACCGCGATAGCTTCCGATTTCGATAAGTCTCTTAATATCAAATGCGATGGTACGGCGACGGTCACCCTCAACCTGAAGATTGTGGTCGATGTACTCACGAAGTTTTGAAATATCGTCCTCGGTTAAGTCCTTGACACGGGTATCAGGATTGATTCCTGTATCAGCAAGGATTTTTTTAGATGTTGTAAGACCGATTCCGAAGATGTAGGTGAGTCCTATTTCAACTCGCTTCTCGTTCGGAAGATCAACACCAGCAATTCGTGCCATTTATCAATGCACCTCCATATTTTTTACTCGAGCGCAATTAACCCTGACGCTGTTTGTGCTTGGGGTTTTCGCAGATAACCATTACCTTGCCCTTGCGCTTGATAATTTTGCATTTTTCGCAAATCTTTTTAACAGAAGGTCTGACTTTCATTCGATTTTGCCTCCTTTAAAATTCTTGACTGTTACTTGCTTCGCCAGGTTATACGGCCCTTTGAGAGGTCGTACGGAGACATTTCAACAGTCACCTTGTCACTGAAATGTGAGCAAGAATAGTATGTCCCCCCTGAATTTCTACCTTAAACATTGCGTTAGGCATTGCCTCAACAACTACGCCTTCAAGCTCTATCATATCCTCTTTGGACATTTTAGCTCCTCCTTTACAAAACGGAATCTCTGTAAATCGCAAGCGCTCGTCTCAACGATTTATCTGTACTGTAACTGTCTTCACTAAGCACGGTATTTGTAAGCGCTAAGTGCTTGGGATTTTTTTTCTTAGGTCTTGAAAGCGGGCGCTCCTTTCCGTCGCAGACCAAAAGGAAACCGTCCTCCTCCTTTATAACCACAAGAAAATATCCCTTATCACGCCCCGATTTTGAACAAACAATTCGTCCTACCATATTAAGCCCTCAAATTAAGGTCATAATCTTAGGACCGTCTGCGGTAATTGCTACCGTATGCTCGAAATGTGCGGATAATGACCCGTCCTTAGTTAAAACAGTCCAACCGTCGGGCTGTACCTCGACGCCCGCCGCTCCGGCATTGACCATCGGCTCAATGGCGATTGTCATTCCGGGCATTAAACGAACGCCCCTGCCCGGAGTGCCGAAATTCGGAACCTCGGGAGCTTCGTGCAAGTGGGTTCCCACACCGTGGCCGACAAACTGACGGACAACCGTGTAACCCCTCGCCTCAACATACGACTGCACTGCGTGACCTATATCACCCACTCTGCCGCCCGCACGCGCCGCCTTGATGCCCTCGTAAAGGCTCTCTCGGGTTGCGTCCATCAGCCGCTTCGCCTCCTCGGAGATGTCCCCGCAGGCGAAAGTGGCGGCATTGTCACCGTGATACCCGTCAAACTTAGCGCCGAGGTCTATACTTACTATATCCCCCGCACGAAGCTTTCGCTTTGCAGACGGTATGCCGTGAATCACTTCGTTGTTGATTGATATACAGGCGGTAGCGGGATAACCCTCATAGTTCTTAAAGTTGGGCTCGCCCCCCTGACTTCGGATATATTCCTCTGCCAGACGGTCAAGCTCAGCTGTGGTAACTCCGGGCTCCACCGCTTTGCCGGCTGTTTGTAATGCTCCGGCCGATATTCTGCAAGCTTCCTTCATAATATTAAGCTCACGGCCGGTTTTGAGCACTATCATACCTGATTCTCCAGTGCGTCAAGCACAAGGCGGGTTGTGTCCTCAACCTTATCCTGACCCTCTACCGTAATCAGCTTTCCGCAACTCTTGTAAAAATCCTTGAGCGGCTCGGTCTGCTCGTGATAAACATTAAGTCTGTTTTTCACGGTCTCGGGCTCGTCGTCCTTACGGATTACAAGCTTACCGCCGCACAGGTTGCAGACGCCCTCTACCTCGGGCTTTTTAAACTCGGTATGGTAGCTGGCTCCGCACTTTTCACAAACCCGTCTGCCGGACATACGCTTTACGATTTCCTCGTCGGCAACCTCAATAGAGAGGGCGGCGTCGATCACAAAGCCCATATCGTCAAGGGCAACTGCCTGCGGAATCGTACGGGGGAAGCCGTCTAAAATGTAGCCTTCCTTGCAGTCAGCCTCACTTAAACGCTCCTTGATAATGCCGATAACCACATTATCGGGAACAAGCTCACCCGCATCGATGTATGATTTTGCTTTAAGACCCATTTCGGTGCCGTTCTTAAGGGCGGCACGGATTATATTTCCTGTCGAAATGGTGGGAATGTTGTATTTTTCGGAGATTATCTCTGCCTGGGTGCCTTTCCCCGCACCCGGTGCTCCTAAAAGAATAAGCTTCATAAAATTCTCCTTATTCTTAATCGAGGAATCCCTTATAATGACGCATCATCATCTGGGATTCAAGATTACGAACCGTGTCAAGCGCAACACCAACCATAATCAGCATCGAAGTACCGCCGAGAGAAATATTAATTGTTCCGACAGAACCGATAACGATAGGAAGAATTGCGATTACGCTCAAGAAGAGCGCACCCATAAGGGTAATTCTTGACAGGATTTTTGAAATAAAGTCCGATGTAGGCTTTCCGGGGCGTATTCCGGGGATTGCACCGCCCTGCTTACGCAGGTTGTTTGCCATTTCGACCGGATTAAACTGGATTGTAGCATAGAAATATGCAAATCCGATAATCAGGAGGAAATAAATTACCGCATAGAATATTCCCTGTACGCTAAAGAGCGACAAAGCCTTGTACCAGAAGCTTTCGGTATTCCTCATAAATGAGAGAATCATTGTGGGAAGCATCAAAATAGAGCTTGCGAAGATTATCGGCATAACACCCGACATATTTACCTTAATCGGTATATGTGTGTTCTGACCGCCGTACATCTTATTACCTACAACACGCTTTGCGTACTGTACGGGAACACGGCGCTCTGCCTCGGTCATCCAAACGACAAATACAATCACCGCAAGGAATAAGAGGACTATTCCGATAACCGCAACCTTGTGGAGCTCCCAGTTCATAATGAGATACTCAAAAGCCTGGGGACCGCGGGAAAGAATACCCGCAAAGAGCAGTATGGAAATACCGTTGCCGATACCCTTAACATCAATCTGCTCACCCAGCCACATAACAAGCGCCGAACCCGCCGCAAAGGCGAGTACTATAACGAACGCCGCAAAAATCACAGCTCCGCCGGACACGCTTAAATAGTTGCTGTTCTTTAGATAGAAGAAATATGCAGTACCCTGAATAAGCGCCAAAAGCACCGTTGTGTATCGGGTTATCTGCGCCAGCTTCTTCTGACCCTCTTCTCCCTCTTTCTGCAAGCGCTCAAGATAGGGAATAGCAACGCAGAGAAGCTGAATTATAATGGAGGAGTTGATGTACGGGGTAACCGACATTGCGAAGATTGCGCCGTACTCGAGACCGCCTCCGGTTAAAATTGACAGGTAGCTGAAAAATTCATTTGTAGCTCCCGTTTCGTTTGCCGCTTTCAGTGCCGCAACATCAATGTAGGGCACCGGAATAACAGAACCGACACGGAAAATCAAAATGATGAAAACGGTAAAAAGAATCTTATTGCGAATTTCTTTTACTTTCCAGGCGTTTCTTAATGTTTCTAACATTAGATCACCTCAGCCTTTCCGCCTACGGAATTAATTTTCTCAGCGGCAGACGCAGAGAAAGCGTTGAGCTTTACAGTGAGCTTCTTTGTAAGCTTTCCGTTGCCCAAAACCTTAACGGGAAGGTTAGCCTTCTTTACGATTCCTTTATCAGCCAAAGCTGTAGCATCAACAGTTGCGCCGTCCTCGAACACTTCAAGAGCGGAGAGATTGATAGCTACCCATTCCTCAGCAAAAATGTTATTGAAGCCGCGCTTCGGAACTCTTCTCTGTAGCGGCATCTGACCGCCTTCAAAGCCGGGTCTCATACCGTGACCAGCACGGGCCTTTTGACCCTTATGTCCCTTACCGGCTGTTTTACCGTTTCCGGATCCGTGACCTCTGCCTATGCGCTTCGCCTCTTTAGTAGAGCCGAAAGCCGGAGCTAATTCATGCATTTTCATTGTTCGCACCTCCTTGCTTAATTAGCGCGGTTAAACCGCATTTCCGTAAACACCTACGGATAAAGGATTATTTTGCAGGGCTTACCTCGATAAGATGGGAAATCTTATTGATCTTACCCTTGGTCTGCTCGTTATCGGGCTGAATTTTCTCATCGCCGATTTTGTAAAGACCGAGAGCGTTAGCGGTAGCAATCTGATCCTTCTTAGCACCTATTGTGCTCTTTACCAGCTTTATTTTAAGGCCGGCAGCCTTTTTTGTTGCCATAACGCTGCTCCTCCTTAACCTATGATTTCCTTGACGGACTTGCCGCGTACTGCCGCAACCTCTTCAGCGCTGCGAAGTGAAGCAAGACCTGCTACAGTGGCTCTTACCACATTGCAAGGATTGTTTGAGCGTAAAGCCTTGGTACGAATGTCGGAAATGCCGACAGTCTCTACTACCGCACGAACTGCGCCGCCGGCAATAACGCCGGTACCGGGAGCAGCAGGCTTTAAGAGAACACGGCCTGCGCCGAATTCACCGATTACCTCGTGCGGGATTGTGGTACCCTTTAAGGATACCTTTATAAGATTCTTTTTAGCGTCTTCAATTCCCTTGCGGATAGCGTCGGGAACTTCGCCTGCTTTACCGAGTCCGTAGCCTACAATGCCGTTGCCGTCGCCAACAACCACCAAAGCGGCAAACTTCATAATGCGTCCGCCCTTGACGGTCTTGGAAACACGGTTTATAGCAACTACTCGCTCTTTTAAATCTAATGTTGATGCGTCAATATTTGTAGCCAAAAGTATTCCTCCTTATTAGAACTTAAGGCCGCCCTCACGGGCACCTTCGGCAAGCTCCTTGACACGGCCGTGATAAATGTATCCGCCGCGGTCAAAAACAACCTCGGTGATGCCCTTAGAAACGGCGCGTTCAGCAATTAACTTTCCAACCTTGCGTGCACCCTCTGCATTGCCGCCGGAAACTCCGAAATCCTTCTCGTTAGAAGAAGCGGCTGCGAGTGTAACACCGTTTACATCATCGATAAGCTGGGCGTAAATGTTGCTGTTGGAGCGGAATACATCAAGGCGGGGACAAGCCGCTGTGCCGCTTATCTTAGAACGAACGCGGGCATGGCGCTTAAGTCTTGCCTTATTGGTATCAGGCTTGTTAACCATTGTTTGTACACTCCTTTATTATTTCTTAGCACCCTTGGCGGCCTTACCTTCCTTGCGGCGGATATGCTCGTCAGCGTACTTAATACCCTTGCCCTTGTACGGCTCGGGGGGACGCTTCTCACGAACCTCTGCTGCAAACTGACCGACCTGCTGCTTATCTGCACCGCTGATAACTATCTGGTTAGGAGACGGTACATCGATTGTGATTCCGTCTATCTCCGGCATAATAACCTGATGAGAATAGCCGAGATTCATCACAAGATTCTTTCCCTGCTTCTGTGCACGGTAACCTACGCCGTTAACCTCAAGCGTTTTTGAATAGCCGTTGGTTACACCCTCAACCATATTTGCTACGAGGGTACGGGTAAGACCATGAAGCGCACGATGATTTTTGTCGTCCGACGGGCGGGTAACAACTATCTCGCTGCCCTCTACTGCGATGGCGATTTCGGGATTAAAGGTGTTCTCAAGTGTGCCCTTGGGGCCCTTAACGGTAACCTTGCTTCCGTCAATCTTAACATCTACACCGGCAGGAATTGCGATAGGCTTCTTTCCTATTCTTGACATTCCTTGGCACCTCCTTACCAGACATAAGCGAGGACTTCGCCGCCAACATTGGCCTTGCGTGCCTGCTTATCTGTCATTATGCCCTTAGAGGTGGAAAGGATTGCTATGCCGAGGCCCTTCATAACCTTAGGCATATCCTCTACATTTGTATAAATACGCAGTCCCGGCTTGGACACACGCCTGATGCCGCTTATAGCCTGCGATTTATTCTGGCCGTACTTCAAAGTGATATGAATTACGCCCTGCTTTCCGTCTTCCTCGACCTGAAAGCTTGTTATATATCCCTCGTCAAGTAAAATCTGGGCGATAGCCTTTTTTACATTTGACGCAGGAACATCTACCGAATCATGCTTTGCAGCAGAAGCATTACGGATTCTCGTAAGCATATCTGCTATAGTATCGCTGATTTGCATGTCGTCAACCTCCTTTTGCGTTCTGCCTTACCAGCTTGCCTTCTTCACTCCGGGAATCTCACCCTTATAGGCAAGCTCTCTGAAGCATATACGGCAAATGCCGTACTTGCGAAGATAAGCGTGCGGGCGACCGCAGATTTTACATCTGTTGTACTCTCTTGTAGAAAACTTAGCAGGTCTTGCCTGCTTAACTTTCATAGCAGTCTTAGCCATAGTTCTTCTCCTTATCTCGCAAACGGAGCGCCCATAAGTGTGAGTAACTCGCGGGCCTCTTCATCTGTTTTTGCAGTGGTGACAAAGATAATGTCCATACCACGGACCTTATCGATTTTGTCATACTCAATTTCAGGGAATATAAGCTGCTCCTTAACGCCCATAGCATAGTTTCCTCTGCCGTCAAAAGCGTTGGGGTTAATTCCTCTGAAGTCTCTAACCCTCGGAAGAGCGGCGTTGAAAAGTCTGTCAACGAATTCATACATACGCTCGCCACGGAGAGTTACTTTTGCACCTATGGGCATACCCTCACGGAGCTTGAAGTTCGCAACCGACTTCTTAGCACGGCAGGGGATTGCCTTCTGACCGGTGATAAGGCTTAAGTCACGGACAATAGCGTCTATAACCTTGGAGTTTTCCTTAGCCTCGCCGGCGCCTACATTGATAACGACCTTCTCGAGCTTCGGAATCTGCATAACGCTCTTGTAGCCGAATTTAGTCATCAAAGCGGGTGCTATTGAAGCTTTATATTCATTAGCTAATGTTGACATTGTCAGTTCCTCCTACTCTTAAAAAGTCTCGCCGCATTTTTTGCACATGCGGTCCTTTTTGCCGTCCTCGTAGATTTTTGTTCCTACTCTTGTGGGCTTATTGCACTTGGGGCAAACAACCTGAACCTTGCAGGCATAAATTGCGCCCTCGGTCTCGATAATGCCGGACGGATCGCCCGCCTTACGGGGCTTTACATGCTTTTTAACCTTGTTGATTCCCTCAACGATTACCTTACCCTCTTTGGGGCTGACCTCAAGTACCTTGCCGGTCTTCTTGCGGTCCTTCTTGTCTCCTGTAAGAAGCATTACGGTATCGCCTGTTTTAATGTGAAGCTTACTCATATTCTTTTCTACCTCCCATTAAAGTACTTCGGGAGCCAAGGACAGGATCTTGGTGTAATCCTTGTCACGCAGCTCTCTGGCTACAGGCCCAAAAATACGGGTTCCTCTCGGATTCTTGTCATCACGGATGATAACAGCCGCATTTTCGTCAAATCTGATGTATGTGCCGTCATTGCGACGAAGACCTCTTGCGGAACGAACCACAACTGCCTTTACAACATCGCCCTTCTTAACTGTACCGCCGGGAGCGGCCTTTTTAACAGAAGCAACGATGACATCGCCAATGTTGGCATACCTCCTTCTGGAGCCTCCAAGTACACGGATGCACATAATTTCCTTTGCACCGGTGTTGTCGGCAACCTTGAGGTAACTCTGTTGTTGTATCACAGTGTTTTCCTCCTTGTAAGGCTTACTTAGCCTTTTCGATTATTTCAACCACACGCCAGCGTTTATCCTTGGAGAGTGGTCTGGTCTCCATAATAAGAACTCTGTCGCCAACGCCACAGGAATTATTCTCATCATGAGCTTTAAGTCTTATTGTGTTTTTGATAATCTTCTTATAAAGCGGGTGCTTTACATTGTCCTGAATGGCAACTACAACGGTTTTATCCATCTTGTCGCTGGCAACGATTCCCACTCTTGTTTTACGAAGGTTTCTTTCGCTCATTTAGCTTTTCCTCCCTCTTTTAAGCGTTTGCGCTGTCGTTCTTAAGCTCGTTCTCGCGAATAACGGTCTTAATGCGAGCGATGTCTTTCTTGACAGCAACTATACGCATGGGGTTTTCGAGCTGATTAATGGCGAGTTGGAAACGCAGATTAAATAATTCTTCTTTAAGCTTTGTCAACTGCTCATTAAGCTCGGGCAAAGTGCTCTGTCTGATTTCCTTTGCATTCATTACTGCTCACCACCCATTTCCTGCTTAGTTACAAACTTGCACTTAATAGGAAGTTTGTTTGCGGCGAGACGCATAGCCTCACGGGCAAGCTCCTCGCTAACTCCGCCGATTTCAAACATTACACGGCCGGGCTTAACGACCGCTACCCAGTACTCAGGAGAGCCTTTACCTGAACCCATTCGAGTTTCAGCCGGCTTCTCTGTAATCGGCTTATCCGGGAAAATTTTAATCCATACCTGACCGCCACGCTTGATATAACGGGTCATGGCGATACGGGCAGCTTCGATCTGATTGGAGGTTATCCACGCGGGCTCTAAAGCCTGAAGACCGAAATTGCCGTGGGTTACGGTGTTACCTCTTGAGGCGGTACCTGTAAGACGGCCACGGTGTACCCTGCGGTATTTAACACGCTTCGGCATTAACATTAGCGGGCTCCTCCTTCCTTTTTAGCCTTGCGGTTATCAGCAAGAACCTCGCCCTTGTAAATCCAAACCTTTACGCCGATACGACCGTAGGTGGTGTTTGCCTCAGCAAAACCGTAGTCGATGTCTGCTCTTAAGGTCTGAAGCGGGATAGTGCCCTCGTGATACTGCTCGCTTCTTGCAATTTCAGCGCCGCCCAAGCGACCTGAAACCTGTGTTTTGATACCCTTTACGCCGAGTCTCATAGCTCTGCCTATTGAGAGCTTCATAGCACGGCGGAAGGAAATACGCTTTTCAAGCTGTGCCGCAATATTCTCGGCAACGAGCTGTGCGTTAGCGTCGGGATTCTTAATCTCAACGATGTTGATAACAACCGGCTTGCCAAGCATCTGCTGGCAGGTGGCACGCAGCTTTTCAATTTCGCTGCCGTTGCGTCCGATTACCATACCCGGCTTTGCGCAGTGGATGTGTAATCTTACACGCTTGTCATCGCGTTCGATTTCGATTTTGGCAATACCTGCTGTGAAGAGTGCCTTCTTCAGGTATTTACGGAGGTTGTAGTCCTCAACCAATGTATCGCCAAAGTTTTTATCTTCGACAAACCAACGCGAGTCCCAGTTTTTAATTACGCCCACACGGAAACCGTGGGGATTAACCTTCTGGCCCATAACTTAACCTCCTTAATTAGTCTTCTCGTTCTTTAAGAACGATTGTCATATGGCTTGTTCTCTTTAAGATTCTGTGAGCTCTGCCGTGATCCTTCGGACGGATTCTCTTAAGAGTAGGTCCGGGGCAAACAAAGCACTCAGCAACATAAAGCTTTGAAACATCCATATTGTGATTGTTTTCTGCATTCGCCATAGCTGACGCTAAAAGCTTCTCTAAATACTCACAAGCGGACTTAGGAGTAAACTTGAGTATAGCCATAGCCTTGTCAGCATCCTGGTTACGGATTAAATCCATAACGATTTTCACCTTGCGGGGTGAAATACGGGCGTATTTAAGTGTAGCCCTTGCTTCCATAGTTAAACTCTCCTTTCAGCCGCTTACTTACCGGTGGTTTTTGAACCGGCATGACCCTTAAAGGTTCTTGTCGGTGCGAACTCACCGAGCTTGTGACCAACCATATCCTCGGTTACATAAACCGGAACATGCTTGCGACCGTCATGAACCGCAAAAGTATGTCCGACGAAATCGGGGAAAATGGTGGAGGAACGGCTCCAGGTCTTAAGCACGCGCTTTTCACCGGCTTCGTTCATTTCTTTGACTCTCTTGAGCAACACAGGTTGCACATAGGGGCCCTTTTTAATGCTTCTTCCCATGATGAAATCTCCTTTCGTCGAATTACTTACGGCGCTTTACGATATACTTATCGGTGTGCTTGTTCTTCTGACGGGTCTTGTATCCGAGAGCAGGCTTGCCCCACGGAGTAACAGGGCCCGGACGGCCGATAGGTGACTTACCTTCACCACCGCCGTGGGGGTGGTCGCAGGGGTTCATTACAGAACCGCGAACGGTAGGTCTCCAGCCCATATGACGCTTGCGGCCTGCTTTACCGTAGTTAACATTTGCATGCTCAGGGTTTGAAACCACGCCTACGGTAGCCATGCAGTTAGCGGGTACATTGCGGAGCTCGCCTGAAGGCAGACGAAGAAGCGCCATACCGTTTTCCTTAGCCATAAGCTGTGCCATATTTCCGGCGGAACGGGCAAGCTGAGCGCCCTTTCCGGGATAAAGCTCGATATTGTGCAGGAAGGTACCTACGGGGATGTTTACGAGCGGAAGTGCGTTGCCGGGCTTAATGTCGGCATCGGGGCCGCTTACAATAACATCGCCAACCTTTAAATCCTGCGGAGCGATGATGTAACGCTTCTCGCCGTCCTCATACTGAACGAGGGCGATAAAAGCGGAACGGTTGGGGTCATACTCAAGAGTCATAACAGTTGCGGGTACTCCGAAACGCTCTCTCTTGAAATCGATAACCCTGTACTTTCTGCGGTTTCCGCCGCCTCTGTGGCGAACGGTGATTCTGCCGTAGCTGTTGCGTCCGGCATTTTTCTTGATAGGCTCAAGCAAGCTTCTCTCGGGAGCTACCTTAGAAAGACCTGAATAATCCATTGTGGTCATATTGCGGCGGCCCGGAGTAGTAGGCTTGTAATGTTTGATTGCCATTTGTTTCACTCTCCTATTTTGGCTTAGCGAAGCCGTGTTCGGCTTCATACATCACCGGAAATCCTTGATTTCCTTAAAGACGCTTATTAGATAAGACCGTCAAAGAACTCAATCGGCTTTGAATCGGACTTTAAGGTAACGATTGCCTTTTTCCAAGAAGCTGTATAACCGCTGTAACGGCCCATACGCTTTTCCTTGCCTCTGACATTGATGGTGTTTACCTTAGCAACATCGACCTTGAAAAGCTTTTCTACGGCGTCGGCAATTTCAATCTTGTTGGCGTCCTTTGCCACCTTAAAGGTGTACTTCTTATCGGCGATTCCCGACATACTTTTTTCGGTTATTACCGGAGCTATAATGATATCCTGTGCGGCTTTCATTATGCATACACCTCCTCAAGCTTTGCTACGGCATTCTTTACAACAACCAGTGTATCGGCGTTGATGATGTCGTAGGTGTTAATTGTGTTAACCTGCGCAGATTTAGCACCTGCGATGTTAGCAATGCTCTTAACAGCGTAAGCGTTATTGTCCTCAAGAACTACAAGGGTCTTCTTGCCCGCACCGATAGCCTTTAAGCAATCTGCAACGGTCTTGGTCTTGTAGGTGTCGAGCTTTAACTCGTCGAGAACTATCATATCGCCTGTAGCTACCTTATCCGACAAAGCGGACTTAAGAGCCAACTTCTTAACCTTTTTGTTAAGAGAGTAGGAATAATCTCTCGGCTTCGGGGCGTGAACGATACCGCCGTGTCTCCACTGGGGAGCTCTTGTGGAACCCTGTCTTGCGTGACCTGTTCCCTTCTGTCTCCACGGCTTTTTGCCGCCGCCTGAAACCTCTGTACGGGTGAGAGTGGATTGTGTGCCCTGACGCTGGTTTGCGAGGTAGTTTACAACTGCCATATGCATTACAACTGCGTTAGGTACGATTCCGAAAACGGCGTCGCTAAGCGTAATTTCACCGACGCTTTTACCCGCCATATCGACTACTGCTATATTAGGCATAATTTAAAACACTCCTTCCCTTAAGCTTTAACGCTGTCGAAAAGAACTACGATTCCGCCCTTGGGTCCGGGAACGGCGCCCTTAACGGCGATTATGTTCTTCTCTGCGTCTACCTTAACGACACTGAGGTTCTGAACGGTTACACGCTCATTACCAAGGTGTCCGGCCATTTTCTTGCCCTTGAAGACTCTTGAGGGGCTGGAGCAGGCGCCAAGTGAACCGCCGTGACGGTGAACAGGACCTGTACCGTGTGTCTCCTTAAGTCTTCCGAAATTCCAGCGCTTAATAGTGCCGGCGTAACCCTTACCTTTAGAAGTGCCGCGAACATCAACAGCGTCGCCCTCAGCGAAGACGTCAGCCTTAATAATGTCGCCCACATTCATAGCGGAAGTATCCTCAAAGCGGAACTCACGAAGAACCTTCTTGGGAGCTACGTCGCCTTTCTGGAAATGACCCTTCTGGGGCTTGGTTACCTTAGAGGCCTTGAGGTCGCCGTAGCCTACCTGAACTGCCTCGTATCCGTCGTTCTCGGCTGTCTTCTTCTGCGAAATAACGCAGGGACCCGCTTCAATAACGGTTACCGGAACAACATTTCCGTTTGCATCGAAAAGCTGGGTCATGCCGAGCTTTTTACCGATGATACCCTTTTTCATTGTTTTTTCCTCCTTTGGTTATTGGTTGGTTTTCACCAACTTGACCACACCGTGTAAATTTAGATTTTAGAATTTAGATTTTAGAAATTAGAAAGAAGTATCGGAAAAACCGACTTATATATAATGTGCCGACGGCACACCGCAATCTAACACCTACTGTCTAACATCTAAATTGAAATTGAACTCGATTAGAGTTTTATTTCAATTTCTACACCGGCGGGGAGCTCAAGATTAGTCAAAGCCTCAACAGTTTTGTTGGAAGGTCTGATAATATCAATGAGCCTTTTGTGCGTTCTCGTCTCAAACTGCTCACGGCTGTCCTTATACTTATGAACAGCACGGAGAATGGTAACGACTTCCTTCTCGGTCGGGAGCGGTACGGGTCCCGAAACCCTGGCACCTGTACGTTTAGCGGTTTCCACTATCTTTTCAGCGGACTGGTCTACAAGCGCATGGTCGTAACCTTTGATACGAATACGGATTTTTTCTTTCACTGCCATTGTGAAATTCGCCTCCTTAAATAGTTGGCGGGCAAAACTTACAACCTGCCGTGTTTTTCTTCGCGGCACGCTCCGCCGCTGTACACAAAAGCCGCAAGATCTTTTATGTACTCCATCTTTTTCGCCCGGTTTAAAATCGGACATACTCCGCGGAAATTTCCCGACTCGGGGTCGGCCACCTCCCGCATCATCGCATGTATAACGCCGCACTTACACAGCGTACCTTGGTATAATAACACATCAGAATAAAAAAATCAAGCTTTTTTTGCGATTTTTTAAGGTTTTTCAAAAAAATTTTCATAATCATTAAAGCAAAATGTTGACAAATATGTACTTACCGGGTATAATATAAACACAGAGGGCTACCGCAGTCGGCGGTTGTTCCAAAGTTTTGGTTAAAAAATAACCGCTAAGTTTGGAAGGCTTGGGCGGTTATTTTTTTATGCTTATAATAAGTAATAATACAAACGAAAAAGTCACCTAAAATAACTTTAGGCGACTTTTTCGTTTGTGATGGGTGTTCAAAAAAGAACTCCTCATAAATCTATGTTTTCAGGCGCAAAATACCCCGAATTTCTTAACATTTGTATTTTACCATAAAAATATGGATATTACAAGGTTTTCTACTTCTAAATTATCTTCTATTGATGATTATATCGAAATCAAATACGAATAAACTTATCAAAAACTTTAGACTTACAGAAAAGTGAAACTGATTGAAAAATTATTCATTATTCATTAGCGAAGCGACTTCAATATTCAATATTCATTTGAAAATCCGTTCTTTTTAATGAATATTGAAGGAATGAATATTTAATAATGAATAATACAAACGAAAATCCGCCCACTTGCGTGAACGGATTTTCGTTTGGCGGAGATGGAGAGATTCGAACTCTCGAGCTCGTTTCCGAGCTACACGATTTCCAATCGTGCGCCCTCGACCGGACTAGGCGACATCTCCAAACATATTGATTAACTGCCGTTCATGACGGCAAGAGTTATTATACATTGTATTGTAGAAAAAATCAAGTGTTTTTTTATTTTAATTTTAAAATGTTGTTCTGTCCTTATTTTATGCTAAAGCGGGAGATCGCTTAAGGCCCTCCCGCTACGAAAAATCAATTTAACCGCCGTAGGACACAGTCCCAAATCAGCCCTTGAATTTTCCGGCAATTTCATTGGCGGCGCCTTCGAGATAATCACAGGTAAAGCGCTCAAACTCGCCGTTGTCAACCATTGCGGCAAGGGAGGGGTCAATCGGCATTTTGCCGAGAAGCGGAACGCCGATTTCCTCTGCTACGCTCTCACTTCCCGAGCCGAAAAGCTGAATTTTCTTTCCGCAGTCGGGGCAAAGCACATAGCTCATATTCTCAATTATTCCGAGCACGGGAATATTCATCATTTTAGCCATATTGTATGCCTTTTTAACGATAAGCGAAACCAAATCCTGGGGAGAGGTTACAATTACAACCCCGTCCAGCGGAATTGTTTGGAAAACGGTAAGCGGTACATCACCCGTTCCGGGCGGGCAATCGATAAGAAGATAATCAAGGTCACCCCAAACAACATCCGTCCAGAACTGCTTTACCGCACCCGCAATAACAGGGCCTCGCCAAAGCACGGGGGAATCCTTTTCCTCAAGCATCATATTAATTGACATAATTTTAATGCCTGTCTTGGTCTCGGCGGGAAGTATGCCTATCTCGTTCTGCATAGCCCTGGAATTAACCCCAAAGGTTTTGGGAATTGACGGGCCTGTAATATCCGCATCAAGGATACCTACATTATAGCCCATTCTTCTGAGCAGTACCGCAAGCATTGAGGTGGTCATGGACTTGCCCACGCCGCCCTTTCCGCTTACAACGCCGATTATGTGCTTAATATTGTTGTATTCGCCTGTAGGCTCAATAAGGCTTTGGGGCTCACGGGAGGAACAGCTTTCCCCGCAGGAGGAGCAATCGCCCGTACAGCCGCCTGTTTTATTCTCTGACATATTAAAGGTCTCCTTTATTTTACATTTTTTATAAATAAGGCCCCCTTGCCTAAAGGGTGACTCCCCACAGTGTGGGGAGATGTCACGGAGTGACAGAGGGGGAGGCCGCCGTCAGCGGCTGTCTCGGCGAAGCCGTGACTGGGGGATACAAGCTTTGCAGAAGCATTATTAATCCCTCCACCGCCGTCCGGCGGTCCCCCTCCCTTTAGGCAAGGGAGGCTCTCAATCTATTATTCAGCAGCTACTGTTTCGGCTGCTTCCTCGGTATCGGTCACGAACAAACCGTCCTCTTCATTGGAGTCGGATTTTTCCTGCTCATCATAAGCGGCGGGGTTGATTTCCTCGCAGCGCATACCTGTTCCCGCAGGAACAAGCTTACCGATGATAACATTCTCCTTAAGGCCGAACAGCGGGTCAACCTTGCCCTTAATAGCGGCCTCGGTGAGAACCCTTGTGGTCTCCTGGAAGGATGCGGCGGACAGGAAGGATTCTGTCGCCAAGGAAGCCTTGGTAATACCAAGCAATGTAGCACGGTAGGTGGCTTTGGTGAGCCCCTCCTCGCCCGCATCGATTCTTTCCTGAACCTTTGCGTTTGCATCGGCTATTTCCTTATATTCATAGCTTACATTCTGTAACAGGTCTGTAGAGCCGGCATCAATAACACGGAGCTTTCTCATCATCTGACGTACGATAACCTCAATGTGCTTATCATTAATGTCAACACCCTGTGTACGGTAAGCGTTCTGAATCTCGGCGATGATATATTCTTCAACCGCCTCGGGTCCCTGAGCCTCCAAAATATCCTGAGGATACTTAGCGCCCGGAATCAGCATATCGCCTGCCTTAACCTCGTCGCCGTCCTTTACAAGACAACGCACGCCGTAAGGAATGGTGACCTTTTCTTCGGTTTTAAGCTCGTCGTTAGTGATAACAACAACATTGCTCTTCTTTTCCTCGACTATGCGGACTCTGCCGTCAATCTTAGCGATAAGGGCACATCTCTTAGGTCTTCTTGCCTCGAACAGCTCTTCAACACGGGGAAGACCCTGTGTAATATCCTCGGTGCTGGCGATACCGCCGGTATGGAAGGTACGCATTGTAAGCTGTGTACCCGGCTCACCGATTGACTGTGCGGCGACAATGCCTACAGCCTCGCCCGTTGTAACAGGCTTGCTTGTGGCAAGGTTTCTGCCGTAGCACTTCTTGCATACGCCGTGGTGGCTGTGGCAGGTAAGCACCGAGCGAATCTCAATTCGGGTAATGCCCGCATCAACGATCTTCTTGGCACCCTCGCCCGTAACCATATCCTCATGGGACCAGATAATCTCCCCTGTTTCGGGGTGAACCGCATCGTGGAGTAAATATCTTCCCTCTAAGCGTTCCTCAAGGGGCTCTAAGATATGGTTGCCGTCCTTAATATCGAATACGGTGAGGCCTTCCTCGGTACCGCAGTCGTCCTCACGAACGATAACATCCTGCGCAACATCAACGAGACGGCGGGTAAGATAACCCGAGTCGGCCGTACGGAGCGCTGTATCCGCAAGTCCCTTACGGGCACCACGGGAGGAAATGAAGTACTCAAGTACATTAAGACCCTCACGGTAGTTAGCACGGATAGGAACCTCAATTACCTTACCTGCGGTATTTGCGATAAGTCCGCGCATACCTGCAAGCTGTCTAATCTGGCTCATAGAACCACGGGCGCCGGAATCCGCCATCATAAAGATAGGATTGAACTCGTCAAGGTTGCCCTTAAGAGCGTCTGCAACATCCTCGGTGGCCTTGTTCCATATTTCAATAATATGGCGGCTGCGCTCCTCGTTGCTTATAAGACCCCTTCTGTAATCACGGGTTACAAGGTCAATCTGATTTTCAGCGGCGGCAAGAATTTCCTTCTTGGCGGGCGGGATTACCGCATCTATAACCGCAACGGTTATAGCGCCCTTTGTGGAGTACTTAAAGCCTGTAGCCTTAACATTATCAAGCACTATAGAGGCTTCGCTTGTGCCGTGAATGGTGATACAGCGGTCAATAATTTTACCCAGCTGCTTTTTGCCCACCTTATTCTGAATAATATCGTCATTACTCTCGATATGGTTCGTTTCAGGGTTCTTAACCGCAAAGGTCCACTCAAGGTCAAACTTGTGTGCAGGGTCACTTCTGTCAACAAAGCCTAAATCCTGCGGAATAGACTCGTTGAAGATTATAAAGCCCACAGTAGTCCAAACAAGACCGCTTTCGCCCTCGGCATTGGTCATACGCACCCTTATAGGAGCGTGCAGACCGATAATATTATCGCTGTAAGCCATAATGGCCTCGTTCTTATCACGGAAGACCTTATTAGTACCCTTTTCTTCCGACTTAACGAGGGTTAAATAGTAAGAACCGAGTACCATATCCTGTGTAGGAACGGTAACAGGCTTACCGTCCGACGGCTTTAAGAGGTTATTGGCAGCAAGCATAAGGAATCTGGCCTCTGCCTGAGCCTCTGCCGACAGGGGAACATGGACCGCCATCTGGTCGCCGTCAAAGTCGGCATTGTATGCGGTACATACAAGGGGGTGAAGCTTTAATGCCTTACCCTCAACAAGTACAGGCTCAAATGCCTGAATACCGAGTCTGTGAAGTGTAGGTGCACGGTTAAGGAGCACAGGATGCTCTTTAATTACCATTTCGAGTGCGTCCCAAACCTCGTTTGAGGCACGCTCTACCATCTTCCTTGCAGTCTTAATATTAGTGACCGCCTTTGTTTCCACAAGGCGTTTCATAACGAAGGGCTTGAAAAGCTCAAGCGCCATTTCCTTAGGAAGACCGCACTGGTACATCTTAAGCTCAGGTCCTACAACGATAACCGAACGGCCCGAATAGTCAACACGCTTACCAAGAAGGTTCTGACGGAAACGGCCCTGCTTACCCTTAAGCATATCCGAAAGGGACTTAAGGGGACGGTTGTTAGGCCCTGTTACGGGCTTGCCCCGTCTGCCGTTATCGATAAGGGCGTCTACCGCCTCTTGAAGCATACGCTTCTCGTTGCGGACGATTATATCGGGAGCCTTAAGCTCTAAAAGTCTCTTAAGACGGTTATTACGGTTGATAACCCGTCTGTAAAGGTCGTTTAGGTCGCTTGTGGCGAAGCGTCCGCCGTCAAGCTGTACCATCGGGCGCAAATCGGGGGGAATTACGGGAATTACATCAAGAATCATCCACTCGGGACGGTTACCTGACTGCCTGAATGCCTCTAACACCTCAAGGCGCTTTAAAAGGCGTACGCTCTTTTGGCCTGTGGCGTTTTCAAGCTCGTTTCTTAATTCCTCGCAGGTTTTATCAAGGTCGATTTCGCAAAGAAGCTTTTTAATAGCCTCTGCGCCCATTCCCGCTTCAAAATCGTCCTCATATTTTTCACGCATATCACGGTACTGCTTTTCATTTAAAAGCTGTTTTTTCTCAAGGGGTGTAGTACCGGGGTCGGTAACAATGTACTGTGAGAAATAGAGTACCTGCTCAAGCGCTTTGGGGGTAACATCAAGCACTAAGCCCATACGGGAGGGAATAGTTTTGAAATACCAAATGTGGGAAACGGGAGCGGCGAGCTCAATAGAGCCCATACGCTCTCTGCGCACCTTTGCACGGGTAACCTCTACGCCGCAGCGCTCGCAGACCTTACCCTTATAACGGATGCGCTTATACTTACCGCAGTGACATTCCCAGTCCTTCTGGGGCCCGAAAATGCGCACCGTGAGACCAGCTTCTTATCTGTTCGGGAGACGCAAGTCCGATTTTTATTGATTCAAATTCAATTTCTGCCATATTTGCCCTCCGTTACATTTCGTCATCAAATTCATCATCAGATGCGAATTCGTCAATATCCTCGTCGGCAATCGCATCGCCGTTTTCGTCCTCAAGACCGAAGCCTGTCAAATCGTCGGCGACGGTGTCGTTTTCAAAGTCGGCATCCTCGTCTTCGGGGATAACCGGTGAGCCGAGGCCTATATCATCGTCATCGTCAAAGCTCTGCTTTAGGTCGATTTCGTTCTCGTCCTCGTCAAGTACCTTAACATCAAGGCCCAAGGACTGAAGCTCCTTAATAAGAACCTTGAAGGACTCGGGTACGCCCGGCTTCGGAATGTTCTGACCCTTAACGATTGACTCGTAGGTCTTAACTCTGCCCACAACATCGTCCGACTTAACGGTAAGAATTTCCTGAAGAGTATAGGCCGCACCGTAAGCCTCAAGCGCCCAAACCTCCATTTCTCCGAAACGCTGACCGCCGAACTGTGCCTTACCGCCCAAGGGCTGTTGAGTAACAAGGGAGTAGGGGCCTGTAGAACGGGCGTGAATCTTATCGTCAACCAAGTGATGGAGCTTAAGATAATACATATATCCAACGGTTACGGGGTTGTCAAAGGGTTCACCCGTGCGGCCGTCAAACAGCTGTGTTTTAGCGTCGGCATTAAGGGGAATACGGGAGAAATCAAGCCCCGCCGTATCCTTAAACTCATAGCCATCCGCCTTTGTGGCATCTTCCGCCATAGAGAAACATTTTCTGATGTCGTCCTCATGCGCACCGTCAAATACAGGTGTGCAGATATTCCAGCCAAGCGCCCTTGCGGCATAACCCAAGTGAACCTCAAGCACCTGACCGATATTCATACGGGAGGGAACGCCCAAGGGGTTAAGAACTATATCAAGGGGTGTGCCGTCGGGCAGGAAGGGCATATCTTCACTAGGAAGTATGCGGGAAACAACGCCCTTATTACCGTGGCGGCCCGCCATCTTATCGCCCACAGAAATCTTACGCTTCTGGGCTATATAACAACGGACAACAACATTTACTCCGGGGCTTAATTCAGAGGAATTTTCCCTGTTGAATACCTTAACATCAACTATTGTGCCGTATTCGCCGTGGGGAACACGCAAGGAGGTGTCTCTAACCTCTCTTGCCTTCTCACCGAAGATTGCACGGAGCAGTCTTTCCTCGGCGGTAAGCTCGGTTTCGCCCTTAGGTGTAACCTTACCTACAAGTATATCGCCCGCAGTAACCTCGGCGCCTATGCGGATAATTCCACGCTCGTCAAGGTCCTTAAGTGCGTCCTCGCCCACATTCGGAATATCCCTTGTGATTTCCTCGGGTCCGAGCTTGGTATCTCTTGCTTCAAGCTCATATTCCTCAATATGAATAGAGGTGTAAATATCGTCACGGACAAGGCGCTCGTTAATAAGAACAGCGTCCTCGTAGTTATAACCCTCCCAAGTCATAAAGCCGATAAGGGCGTTTCTGCCAAGGGAAATCTCGCCGCCGTTTGTAGCGGGACCGTCTGCTATAACCTCATGCTCCTCAACCTGCTGACCTACAGCCACCACAGGGCGCTGATTAATACAGGTTCCGTGGTTGGAGCGCAGGAACTTAATAAGCTTGTATTCGTCAATCTCGCCGTTCTTAGCACGAATCTTAATATAATCTGCGCTGACAAAGATAACCTCGCCTGCACGCTTTGCAAGCACAACAACACCCGAGTCTACCGCCGCCTTATATTCCATACCCGTTGCAACAATCGGGTTTTCGGGGCGGAGAAGCGGAACTGCCTGCTTCTGCATGTTAGAGCCCATCAGCGCACGGTTGGTATCGTCGTTCTCAAGGAAGGGAATCATAGCGGTTGCAACCGAAACCACCATCTTAGGCGAAACATCCATATAGTCGGCACGGGAAGCCTCTACCTCCTGGAAGCCGTCAAGATAACGGGCGTTTACCTTTTTGTTTACAAAGCAACCGTTCTCGTCCAGCGGCTCGTTTGCCTGGGCTACGATATACTCGTCCTCTTCGTCGGCGGTCATATAGCGAACCTCGTCAAGCACCCTGCCGGTCTCCTTGTCAACCTTGCGGAAGGGGGTCTCGATAAAGCCGTACTTGTTAATCTTAGCAAAGGTTGCAAGATAGGAAATAAGACCGATGTTAGGACCTTCAGGTGTCTCAATAGGACACATTCTGCCGTAATGGGTGTAGTGAACGTCACGAACCTCGAAGGATGCACGGTCACGGGAAAGTCCGCCGGGGCCTAATGCCGAAAGACGGCGCTTGTGGGTAAGCTCGGAAAGGGGGTTGGTCTGGTCCATAAACTGGGACAGCGGAGAAGAACCGAAGAACTCCTTAATAGCCGCCACAACAGGACGGATATTTATAAGAGACTGGGGAGTAATACTGTCGGGATCCTGAGCTTGAAGGGTCATTTTCTCCCTTACTACCCTCTCCATACGGGAAATACCTATACGGAACTGGTTCTGCAAAAGCTCACCTACAGAGCGTATACGGCGGTTGCCCAAATGGTCAATATCATCGGTGTTGCCTACATTATGGGGCAGACCTAAGAAATAGCTGACGGAAGCAAATATATCGTCAAGTGTGATATGCTTGGGGATAAGGTCGTCTGCGTGCTCTAAAACAGCCTCACGAAGCTCCTCTTTGCTGTTGGCTGTTTCAAGCAGTTCCTTTAAAGCGGCAAAGGAAACCTTCTCGTTAATGCCTAAGGAGTCAAGCTCCTCTAATTCCTCTGCGGTAAAATCGGTGAAATCCGAAAGATTTACCATACCGTTTGAGAGAACCTTAACCTCTGAAACATTACCCTCGTTATCCATTACATTAATGTATGCCGAGAGTACGCCCTTTCTCTCAATTTCCTCTGCTAATTCACGGCTTACGGTAGTGTCGGCATCTGCCAAAATCTCGCCGGTCATGGGGTCGATAACAGGGCGTGACAGCACAGCGCCTTTAATACGGGCGCCAATGGCTAACTTTTTATTGTATTTATAGCGGCCAACCCTTGAAATATCATAACGGTGGGCATCAAAGAAAAGCTGTTCAAGATAGCTTTTAGCACCCTCGATAGTTACAGGCTCGCTAGGGCGGAGCTTCTTGTAAACCTCAACAAGTGCATCCTCAACGCTCTTTGTATCGTCCGCCTCTAAGGTTGCAGAAAGTCTTTCATCCTCGCCGAAAAGCTCCCTTATCTGCTCGTTGGAGCCAAGCCCCAAGGCACGGACAAAGGTAGTAATGGGCAGCTTGCGGTTTTTGTCTATACGGACATAAAGCACATCATTAGCCGAGGTTTCGTACTCAAGCCAAGCGCCTCGGTTAGGAATAATTGTGGAAGAAAAAAGCCTTTTGCCGGTTTTTTCGTCGGTTTTCTCGGCATAATAAGCACCGGGGGAACGGACAAGCTGGGATACAACGGCACGCTCTGCACCGTTAATTACGAAGGTTCCCGCCTCTGTCATAAGCGGGAAATCGCCCATCGAGACCTCGCTCTCCTTAATCTCGTCCCTCTCGACATTAATGAGACGAGCAGTCACTCTAAGGGGGGCGGCGTAGGTCGTATCACGCGCCTTACACTCGGTGACATCGTATTTCGGTGTGTCGTCAAGATGATAATCCACAAAGCTCAGGCGAAGATTACCGCTGTAATCGGTAATATCAGACATATCCCTGAAGACTTCCTTAAGCCCCTCCTCGACAAACCATTTGTACGAATCCTTCTGAATCTCAATAAGATTAGGCATATCGATGACTTCGTTGATTTTCGAGAAGGTCATTCGAGTGTTTTTACCCAACTTGACAGGTTTAACCATTGAAGTTGACTCCATAGGTTTGCAATCACTCCTCCAAATATTTTACGGCAGTGCCGCAATAGCATAAACAGTCAGGGTAAAGGGCGGCTGTAATAAAAGGAAAAATATATAATAAAATATAATAGGCGCACATTACCCCATCATTAGTAATTATTAATTATAAATCACTTGTCTGCATTAGTCAAGCATTATTTTTAAAAATTTTCCAAAAAATGAAGCCGCCGCTTAGAGGCACCCCTCTGCGACAGCTTCAACAATATTTGCTGTTATTATTTTGCGTAATCTACTACTCGGCTTTCCCTGATTACATTTACCTTAATCTGTCCCGGATATTCAAGCTCATTTTCAATTCGGGACGAAATATCGTGGGCCATAAGCACCATCTGGTCATCCGTTACCGCCTCGGGCTTTACAATAATGCGTATTTCACGGCCCGCCTGAATAGCGTAGGAGCCCTCAACACCACCGAAGGAATTTGCGATTTCCTCAAGCTTTTCGAGCCTCTTTATGTAGCTCTCAATATTCTCTCTTCTAGCCCCCGGTCTTGCGGCAGAAATCGCATCCGCCGCCTGAACTATGCAGGCAATAACGGTCTTGGCCTCAACCTCGCCGTGGTGTGCGTGAATTGCGTGAATAACCGTTTCGCTTTCACGGTATTTTTTCGCCGCCTCAACACCGAGCTGAATGTGTGTGCCCTCCTGCTCATGGTCAAGGGCCTTGCCTATATCGTGAAGCAGTCCCGCACGCTTTGCAAGGGTTACATCTTCACCAAGCTGAGTCGCCATAAGCCCCGAAAGGTGGCAAACCTCAAGGGAGTGGTTAAGCACATTCTGCCCGTAGCTTGTACGGTAGCGCAGCTTACCTAAAAGCTTTATAAGCTCGGGGTGCAGGTTGTGAATGCCCGCCTCTATCATAGCACGCTCACCCTCCTGCTTGATGGTGGCCTCAACCTCGGCGGTGGCCTTGGCTACGGTCTCCTCAATTCTTGCAGGGTGGATTCGTCCGTCAAGTATTAGCTTTTCAAGGGTCACACGGGCAATCTCTCGCCTTATGGGGTCAAAGCTTGAAAGGGTAATTGCCTCGGGAGTATCGTCTATAATAAGGTCAACGCCGGTGGCGGTTTCAAGGGCACGGATATTGCGTCCCTCACGGCCTATTATTCTTCCCTTCATTTCGTCGCTGGGGAGCGCCACTACCGAAACGGTCATTTCGGAAGAATGGTCGGCGGCACAGCGCTGTATTGCGTGGCCTATAATATTCTTGGCAATACGGTCGGAGTCTTCCTTAATTCTCTGCTCATAGTCGAGTATTTTAACCGCCTTTTCGTGGTTTAGCTCACCGTCAAGCAGTTCAAGCAAATGTGCCTTTGCCTGTTCCTTGCTGTAGCCCGAAATCTTTTCAAGCATTTCCATCTGGCTCTGCCTTATCCTGTCACATTCCTGGAGCTTTTCGTCAATCTCCTTGGAACGCTCGGCAAGCTTTTCTTCCTTGACCTCAAGATTGTCGATTTTACGGTCGAGGGTTTCCTCCTTTTGCTGTAAGCGGTGTTCCTGCCGCTGTACCTCGCTTCTGCGTTCACGGATGTCCTTATCCGCATCCTGTCTAAGCTTAAAAATTTCGTCCTTTGCTTCTACCAAAGCCTCTTTTTTCTTTGCTTCGGCGGTTTTCATAGCGTCGCTCAAAATGCGCTTTGCCTCTTCCTCGGCAGAGCCTAAAGCGGCCTCCGAGGTTTTGCGGCGGTATGCAGAGCCTGCAAAAAAGCCTACTACGGCAAGCACAACGGCGACAACAGCTAAAATAATATATATCGCTGTATCACCCATTTTTTATTAACCTCCTATATATAAGCACGGTTTTTACTTTGAAGTAAAGCGAGCGGGAGCCGTGCGTTTTCCCCCGCGATATATCCTACCCTTTCTAAGCACATAAAAGGGAAAAATGCCTGATATACAGAAAAACCGTATAATACAAACAAATGAATTATCTTAATAATTTTACCACCACGGGGGCAATATGTCAAGAAATACATAACAAGGTTTTGAATTTTAAAATACATTAGATATATATTATAAAAACCTTCTGCCCGAAAAAATCAGGCAAAAGGTTTTTCAGTTCCTCGTTATATATTTTTCCGAGTGCTTAAGCACCGCTATAATCGGGCAGATAAGGGTTCCGCAGATAAAATTGCTGACACCGTGGACAAAATCCCAGGGCAGTCCTGCGGCAATCCAGGCTATCGTGCCCTTAAAATCAAGCCCGAACAAGAGCGCTTGGGCGGGGGCGTAAAGGGTGCCGAATAAAAAGCCGTGCAATGCACAAACCGTCATATAAACAATGGGTTTTGCCTTTGTCGGGATATTTTCAGGCAGCAGCATTACCGCTCCCCAAAGGACAGCCCATATATAAAGATAAGGTATCCACCACATAGCAAAGCCCGAAAAGAAACCGTTTATAAAGACATATACATAAATAGGATACAGCGCTTTTTTCCTGTAAACTACCGTTATCGCCACAATAAACACCCCTAAAAGATGCACATTAGGGAGTACTTCCATTACTATTTTAGTGGAGTACATCAGCGCCCCCAAAAGGGCGAAAACGGCAATTTCCTTAATATTTAGCTTCAAGGCTATTTTTCCGCCTTAAAGGCATATTCGGCACCTGCGGTAACCTCTGTGGAGTCAACACCCTTAGAAGCATACTGACCGTTCTCGTAAAATGCCCAATACATTCCGTCCTTATCGTAATCGAGGGTGACACCGTTTACGGTTTTAACATAAAGTCCGTACTCGCTGTCGTCACCCGCTATGAGGTTTTTCTCAAGCAGAGCCTCGCCCACCGTCTTTTTATCGGTGTTGATTGTGAAATCGGTTTCCTTACCGCTCGCATCGGTCACCTTGAAGGTAAACTCCGCAGTCTGTGAGGAGACCTGCGCTTCCGAAGGGGTCGAAACGGTTTTGCTATCGTTACAGCCGGTTGTAAAGAGTGCCATTACCGCAATCAGCACGATACAAACGGAGAGCGACAGCGATTTAAGTAATCCTGTCTTTTTCATTTTGAATTTCTCCTTAAATTAAATTACCCTTTAAACCGGCGCTCGCAGTCATAATAAAAGGCTTTTGTCATACGGATATTTCGACTTCGGCACTCCCACGCCTCGCCTTCTCAGGAAAACTCCCAATGGCTTGTCCCCGATTTGCGGTAATCGGGCAGAGACGGTTTTTATGTGCCTTACGGCGGCGGGCCCGTACAGGATTTTCACCTGTTTCCCCGAAATGACAGAAAGATTATATCACCCTTTTACTCCCATTGCAACCGAAAAATAATGTTGAGATATAATATTACGGGCTGTCAAGGATGCCAGCCCCTACGAAAATTCAATTAAACCACCGTAGGGACGGGCGTCCCCGACCGTCCGTTGTTTTAGATATTAAACGGGACGGTGCGAGCACCGTCCCAATTACGCATTACGCATTACGCATTACGAATTACAATTTATCGCCTTTAAATAATCCTCATAGGCCTTTTCCCAAGCTTCATTTTCTTTGGGTTCATAGCGCTTAAGCTCGGTGGACTCGGAAACGGCCTTTCTTATTCCCCCAAAGCCGTCTAATTCACCTAAGGAATCAAAGCAAACGGCGATATTGCCCATAACCGTCGCCTCTGATGGGCCTGCCAAAACCTCGGCGTTGCAGGCGTCCGCCGCCATTTGGCAGAGCAGTCTGTCCTTAATTCCGCCGCCCAAAATGTTAATACGGCGGTATTCCTTTTGCCCCATTTTTGAGAGCATATTAAAGGTGTATTTATATTTCATAGCAAGGCTTTGGTAGATACAGCGCATTATTTCGGCTCGGTTTTGCGGCACATACTGCCCTGTTTTACGGCAATATTCTACCACCCTTTTGGGAAGATTTCCCGCAGTTTCAAAGGCGGGGTCGTCAACATCTATAAAGCACTTAAAGGGTTCAGCCGAAAGTGCCTCTTTCTCAAGGGTATCAAAGCCTACCTCGTCACCCTCTCTTCTCCACTGGCGGCGGGATTCCTGAATAAGCCAAAGTCCCATAATATTTTTAAGGAAACGGACTGTGCCCTTATAGCCCCCCTCGTTGGTGAAGTTCAACTTCTCTGCCTCATCGGTGATTATCGGGTCCTTAGACTCAATTCCGAAAAGGCTCCATGTGCCGCAGCTTATGTAAACAAAATCGTCGGTAAGGCTGGGTGTTGCAACCACGGCAGAGGCGGTATCGTGCTCGTTTACAGCAATAACGGGAACCTTATTACAACCTAATTCCTCGCAAATCTCGTCGGACAGCATACCGTAGGTCTCCCCTGCGGGGATAACCTGCGGGAAAAGGCTTTCCTTAAGGCCTAATTTTTTTATAAGCTCAAAATCCCAGTCCTTTTTATAGGGGTCGAACATATTGGTGGTGGAAACAATGCTTGCCTCCGCCTTTATTTCGCCCGTAAGCATATAAGCGAACAAATCAGGGATAAGGAGCATTTTTTCGGCATTCTCTAACTGCTCGGGCTCGTGATTTTTAAGGTACATAAGCTGAAACAGGGTGTTAAACCGCATATGCTGTGTACCCGTTCTTTTGTAAAGCTCGCTTTTTGAGACGGTATCGGCGATTTCCTCGGCAATACCCTCGGTTCTTGTGTCCCGGTAGTGGACGGGATTGCCTATAAGCTTGCCGTGCTTATCGATAAGCCCGAAATCCACACCCCAGGTATCAATTCCGATAGCGTCAAAGCCGCCCTCGTTCACCGCCTTTGTAATGCCTGTCTTAATCTCGAAAAACAGCCTTAAAATATCCCAGTACATAGTCCCGTTCACAATAACGGTATCGTTACTGAAACGGTGAATTTCCCTCATATCAATTTTTCCGTCTTTCAGCTCGGCAAGCATTGCCCTGCCGCTTGATGCGCCGAAATCAAAGGATAGCACTCTTTTCATAATGTTGCCTCCGTATAGTATTTTTTTAATTATATCATATATTCGATATAATTGCTATATCCTTTATTAACTTTAATATTGTAAAATCCGATAAAAAAATATATAATCTTTTATGGTGATTGTATGGAACAGGATTTATGGAGTTATTTACAGACAGTAAAAAAGCCTATAGTGCTTTACGGTATGGGCAACGGTGCGGATAAAATAATAGATGTATTAAAGGCTAATAATATCGAAATCTCGGGCGTTTTCGCAACCGACGGCTTTGTGCGGGAAAAATTTTTCCACGGCTTTAAGCTTTCTTCCTATTCCGAGCTAAAAGAAAAATTCGGCGAAATGATAGTACTTTTATGCTTTGGAAGTTCCCGTCCCGAGGTGTTAGAAAATATTAAAAAAATTTCCGCCGAGCAGGAGCTTTACGCTCCCGATGTGCCCGTATACGGCGGCGGACTTTTTAACAGCGAATATGCCCAAAGCAACAAAGAAGCCTTAGAACACATTTATTCTCGCCTTGGGGACGAAAAATCAAGGGAAACCTTCTGCTGTATAATACGCTATAAATTAAGCGGAAGACTCGATTATCTCTACAGGTGCGAGGTAAGCGAGAACGAGCCTTATAACACATTCTTAAGGCTTAACGACAGCGAAAGCTATATTGACTTAGGCGCATATACGGGGGATACGGTAGCCGACTTTACTTCCCGAGTAAATAACTACAGCTTTATTACCGCCGTAGAGCCCGATAAAAAAAGCTTTAAAAAGCTTTGTGCTAACACCGAGACACTAAAAAATTTCAGAGCGATAAACGCCTGTGTGTCCGACAAGAGCGGAACAGAATTTTTCGCTATGCGTGGCGGGAGAAATTCAAGCCTCGGCGAGGGGTTAGAAATTCCGTCCGTAACCGTGGACGAAATCGCACAAAATGGTGCCACCTTTATTAAGGCAGATGTTGAGGGCGGAGAATTAAAAATGATAGCGGGGGCTGAAAAAACAATCTTAAAATATAGACCTAAAATTCAGCTTGCCTGCTACCACCGAAACGAGGATTTATTTTCTCTGCCCGAGGCGATTTTTAAAATACGGGACGAGTATAAACTATATTTGCGCCATTTCCCCTCTGTCCCCGCCTGGGATACGAATTATTATTTTATATAATATCTTTTTTGGGGCGATGTGGGCATCGCCCCCTACGAATGTAAATTAAAACTGCGTAGGGGACGATGCCCACATCGTCCCGTTTAATATTTGTAACTAAAAAAGAGTCGGTCGGTAAGCCGAGTTCTGTCGCGGACGGTTATCTATCTCGACGCGGGATTGCTCCCGGCGCTCAAGCCGCTTTTCGTAACACGCCGGGCAGGTGTATCGTTACAGTCAGCGTTGCTCCGAATAGGGTTTACAGGGTCTTGCCGTTCCCGTAAGACCGGTGAGCTCTTACCTCGCCTTTCCACCCTTACCGCAAAAATGCGGCGGTATATCTCTGTTGCACTTTCCCTAAGGTCACCCTCGGCGGCCGTTAGCCGCTATTCTGCCCTGTGGGGCTCGGACTTTCCTCGGGCATTTCTGCCCGCAACCGTCTGACCGACTCATATGCCGATAAAAATCGGCTTTATCATTTTAACATAAACCCCTTTCTGTGTCAAAACTATTTTTTCAGAATAAAATGTATTGATTGGAGGGTATTTATGGAAAATTTTAATTTAAAATACTTTTTAGCCGCAAACTCCTGCGAGGGGTTCTGCTCTTACTTTGAAAAAAGCTATCTGCCCGACGGCGAGTGGCAGGCATTCATAATAAAGGGCGGACCCGGTACGGGAAAATCCTCTTTTATGAAATATTTTGCACTTAAAGCCGCAGAAAAGGGATATAAAGTTCTGCTTTGCCCCTGCAGCTCCGACCCGAATTCCCTTGACGGGGTAATTCTGCCCGAAAAAAAGCTTGTAATCATTGACGGAACGCCGCCCCACACGGTTGAGCCCGACTTCCCCGGCGCTTGTGAGAAAATACTCAATTTCAGCGATTTTTGGGATGACAATGCCTTTAAGAGCGAAAAAAAGGAAATAATCGCAACCGCGCTTCTCAATAAGGCCTATCACAAAACCGCCTCACGGTATATTGAGGCGGCGGGCAAGCTGATTTTAGACAGCTATAAAACAGAGCTTGCCTGCACCGATAAGGAAAAGGCTCTGCAATTTTCAAAGGCTCTTTGCCGTAAGCTGATACCCCAAAGAGCAAACGCCGCTGTAGGTAACGAGTGGGTAAGATTTATTGAGGGCATAACCCCCCTTGGTATAGTTTCCTACTCGGACACACTTTTAAAGGAAGTGCCTAAAACGGTTATAATTGACGACGAATACGGCGGTGCGTCTAACATAATAATCGGTTTTGTCCGAGAATATGCCCTTAAAAACGGATACGAAATAATTACCCTTAAGAATCCGTTTTTGCCCTCTGTTATCACTGACCATATTATAATACCCGAATTAGGGCTCGGCTTTGCCACCGAAAACGCCTACATTCACTTTGCTTCTAAGGAGCGGCGTATTCACGCTCGGCGTTTTGTTTCATCTCAAAAACTGCACTTAAGCAGAGAGAGACTGAAATTTAACAAAAAAGCTGCTAAGGAGTTATTACTCTCTGCGGCGGAGGCGCTCGGCGGTGCAAAGCGGGTGCACGATAAGCTTGAAGGCTATTATATAAAGGCGATGAATTTCCGTAAACTCACCGCCTTTGCCGAAAAATTTGCAGAGGAAATGCTGTAAATTTTTAATTGTTATATAAAATAACGGTACAAACAATCAGTCTGCCCGTCGTAGGGGAGGGTCTCTGTGCCCTCCCGAAAGTATTTTGCGAATTCACGGGAGGGCGCTTAAGCCCCTCCCCTACATATAATCTTTTAATCCTCTAAATCCTTTCCGCAGCAACGCTTATACTTTTTGCCGCTGCCGCAGGGGCAAAGGGCGTTTTTGCTTACAGCGCCTTTCCCTCTTACGGTCAAGGGTTTGTCGCCTGTGGAGGTTTCCTCGGCAACCTTTTCACGCTTAACCTCCTCGTCACGGCGAACCCGTACGGTAAGGACAAGCTTTGCGGTCTGCTCACGGATGGTGTTGGTCATAGCCTCGAACATATCGTAGCTGTCGTTGCGGTACTCAACAACAGGGTCGTGCTGACCGTAGGCACGAAGACCTATTCCCTGACGGAGCTGGTCCATAGCGTCAATGTGGTCCATCCAGTTTGTATCAACCGAGCGCAAGAGCATTACCCGCTCGATTTCACGCATAACATTACTGCCAAACTCCGCTTCACGCTTTTCATACCTTGCGTGGGCCTCTGCCTTAAGCTTATCAGCAACCTCTTCTCTTGAGGTGTTGCCAAGCTCCTCGGGGGTAAAGTGCAGGTCTGTCGGCTCTGTAATCCAACCTAAGAAGTATTCACGCAGACCGTTTAAATCCCAGTTATCGTGAATAGCGTCGTCGGCAAGGTAAATCTTTGAGTACTCCTCAACCGTCTCGTCAATCATTCTGATTACGGTGTCCTTAAGGTTTTCGCCGTCAAGCACCTTGTTCCTCTGGGTGTAGATAAGCTCACGCTGTTTGTTCATTACATCGTCGTACTGAAGAACATTCTTACGGGTTGCGAAGTTCATACCCTCTTTCTTCTTCTGGGCGCCCTCGATAGTGCGGGATAACATTCCGCTCTCAAGGGGGGTGTCCTCCTCTACCTTAAGGGTGTCCATCATATTGGATATTCTCTCTCCGCCGAAAAGTCTCATCAAATCGTCTTCAAGGGATACAAAGAACTGGGTGTTACCGGGGTCTCCCTGACGGCCCGCACGGCCTCTTAACTGGTTATCAATTCGTCTTGAATCGTGGCGCTCGGTACCTATAATGCAAAGACCGCCCGCCTGTCTTACCTTCTCTGCCTCGGGAGCTATCTCCGCCTTGTATTTATCGTAATACTCCTTGTACTTTTCCCTCGCCGAAATAATGTCGGGGTCCTCTGTTTCGGCAAAGCCTGTCGCCTCAACTATCATTTCCTCGCTTAAACCGTCGTGACGGAGCTGTGCCTTTGCCAGATACTCCGCATTACCGCCAAGCATTATATCGGTGCCTCGTCCCGCCATATTGGTAGCTATGGTAACTGCACCGAATTTACCCGCCTGAGCTATAATTTCAGCCTCTTTTTCGTGGTGCTTAGCGTTTAAGACATTGTGCTTTACGCCCCGCCTTTTAAGCATAGCCGACAAAAGCTCCGATTTTTCAATGGTAACCGTACCCACAAGCACCGGCTGACCCTTAGCGTTACATTCTATAATCTTATCTATAACCGCATTAAACTTTGCCTTTTCGGTTTTGTAGACAACATCATTTTCGTCCACACGGGCAATGGGCTTATTTGTGGGGATTTCGATAACATCAAGCTTGTAAATCTCCTGAAACTCGGCTTCCTCGGTCATGGCGGTACCCGTCATACCCGAAAGCTTGTTATAAAGCCTAAAGAAGTTCTGGAAGGTGATAGTTGCAAGTGTCTTTGATTCACGGGCAACCTTTACGCCCTCTTTGGCTTCAATCGCCTGATGCAGTCCCTCATTGTAACGGCGGCCGTACATAAGGCGGCCTGTGAACTCATCAACGATTATAACCTCGCCGTCCTTTACAACATAGTCCACATCCCGCTTCATAACGCCGTGGGCACGGATTGCCTGATTTATATGGTGGGCGATGGCGATATTTTCGCTGTCATTAAGATTTTCAATACTGAAATACTCCTCAGCTTTCTTAACACCCGAGGGGGTAAGGGTGGCGGTGTGGGCCTTTTCGTCCACAACATAGTCGCCGTCATAGTTGGTTTCCTCGTCGCTTGCCTTGTCGTCCATTTCCTTAACCTTTACCATTTTAAGGCTTAAAGCAAAGCGGTTTGCTAAGGTGTAAAGATCGGTGGATTTATCAGACTGACCCGAAATTATAAGGGGGGTTCTCGCCTCGTCTATAAGGATGGAGTCCACCTCGTCCACAACGGCAAAATTGTGGCCTCGCTGAACCTTTTGCTCCTTGTAGATTACCATATTGTCCCGCAGGTAATCGAAGCCTAATTCGTTATTGGTGCAGTAGGTAATGTCCGCATCGTAGGCGGCCTTTTTTTCTTCCTTGTCCATACCGTGAATAATAAGGCCCACAGTAAGCCCCATAAAGCGGTAGAGCTTGCCCATCCACTCCGAGTCACGCTTTGCAAGGTAATCGTTTACCGTTACAATATGAACCCCTTTGCCTGACAGAGCGTTTAAGTATGCAGGAAGTGTAGCCACAAGGGTTTTACCCTCGCCCGTCTTCATCTCGGCAATTCTGCCCTGATGAAGAATAATTCCGCCCAAAATCTGCACCGGGAAGTGGCGCATACCAAGCACCCTGTCCGCCGCCTCACGGCAGGCGGCAAAGGCCTCGGGCAGAATATCGTCAAGGGTCTCTCCCGAGGCGAGCCTTTCCTTAAACTCGTCAGTCTTGTTTCTAAGCTCTGTGTCCGAAAGCGCCCTGTACTCCTCTTCCAAGGAAAGCACCCTGTCCCTTAAGGGGATTATTCTTTTTATTTCCTTTTCGCTGTAATTGCCGAAAATCGCCTTTATTAAATTCATTTTGCTACCTCTTTACTTAAAGTGTATTTTATCGTTTTCACGGTACAGCCCCGAGCTTAATGTTATGTTATTCTCTCGGTCTATAAAGACCGCCTCGGTGTCCGCAGTATTATTAATAATTCCCAGTCCCTCTTCGGTGCCTAAGAGCATACAAAGGGTGGAGAGTGCGTCACAGTCAAGGGCGGTATCGCCAATAACCGTAACCGACGCTAACTCATTCTCTACCCCGTAGCCCGTCTCGGTGTCAAGGATGTGGTGGTATATCTTGCCGTCGCTTTTAATGTAACGCTCGTATATGCCCGAGGTCACCGCACATTTATCCTTAATAGTCACCGTGGCAATAACCGAACCGTCAAAGGGCTTTTTTATGCCGATATTATATTCGCCTATAGTGCAGATATTCCCGCCGAAATTAACAAGGGCATTTTCAGCACCCTTTTCTATAAGGTACTCCGTAGCCTTATCGGCAATATAGCCCTTGGCTATACCGCCTAAGTCAATCTGCCTTGTGCCTAAAGAAATTTCGCCGTTTTTTATCTCAATACTGTGGTAATCCACATTTTGCAAAGCCTCGGAAATTTCGTCTTTACTTGGTATTACCTGATTTTTAAAATCCCATAATGCCGAAACGGGGGCTATGGTAATATCAAATTTCCCGCCCGATAAATCGGCATAATAAAGCGCCCGCTCTATTGTTTTAAGGGTATCCTCAGAAACCGAAACAAAGCCCTCGGTGTTATTAAGCCTATAAACCTCGCTGTCCTTTAGGGTTTTGCTTAAAGTCCGTTCAAGCTCCTCGCACAGCGAAAAAGCGCCGTCTATAACCTCCCCCTCACAGTCAGCGGTGAGGGTACAAACGGTGTCAAGCAAAAAACGGGTCTCTGAATTTTCCCTTTCCCCCGAATTGCAACCGCAAAGCAGGAGTAAAATCAACATCATCGGAAGGGTTACACTTTTTTTCATACCTTTTATTATACAATGACTTTCTTTTTTTGTAAAGGTGTGTTAAAATAAAATATATCTGTTTTTTGTTTTTGGAGTGGGAAAAGTGCTTAAAAAAGGCGACAGAATAATAATCATTTCGGTTTCAGCCCTTATTATAATCTCCTCTGCTCTGCTTTTTTTCACTAAAAGCGGGGGCAAGATGGTCACAGTCAAGGAAAATAACGAGCTAATATACAAAGGCTCACTTTATGAAAACAAGGTAGTTGAGCTTAAGGGCAACACGGTGGAAATTAAAGGCGGTGCAGTTACGGTCACACAAGCCGACTGCAAAAACCAAATTTGCGTAAATCACAGGGCGATAACCAAAAAGGGGGAGAGCATAATATGTCTCCCAAACAAGGTAATCGCCGAGATTGAGTAGGTGAAAAAATGGCAAAAAAAGTTGCCCTTTACGGGATTTTAACGAGCCTTGCGCTGATTTTCGGCTACATAGAAAGCCTTTTTTCCCTTTCCTTTATAGCCCCGGGCATAAAATTGGGGATTGCAAACTCTGTGGCTCTGCTCCTTTTATGCTTTAAGGATTTCAAGGGTGCGCTCCTCGTAAATATAACCCGCATTTTGCTTTCCGCCCTGCTTTTTTCTACCCCCTTTTCCCTTGTTTTTTCCCTTACGGCGGGTATAATTTCGGTGGTGATAATGAAACCTTTATCGGGGATTAAAAGCGTTTCGGTTGTAGGCTTCAGTATAGCGGGTGCGGCGGTGCATAACTTAGTACAGCTGACTGTGGCATCGCTTATTTTCGGGCGGGCAGTATGGTATTATCTGCCCTTTTTGCTGGTCTCGGCGTTAATTAGCGGCGGCATAATCGGAGCATTATCTTTAATTATTTTTAAAAGAATAAAGTGAAAAAGAGCCGTTTGCACGGCTCTTTTCCACTTTTAAGGGGTTTGAGGAGAGAACTTCTCTTTTTTAAAAGAGAAATTATACCAAATCGGGTGCGGCTCCCTTTTCGGTACGAGTATATATTAAACCATAAATTTTTCGTTTCTGTGAACGGATTTTAAATTTTTAGGGAATATAATATGTATATTTGTTCATAATAAAAGGGAAAGGAACGATTGAAATGAAATATTCGGAATACCATTCTAAATCTAAATTTGCAGGCAGTGCGGCATTTTATATTGTAATCGCCTGCTGTCTTGTTGCAATAGGCGGTGCCGCTTGGTTCGCCGCGGCGAATATAAGCAGGCGTGATACCCCGTCGAAAAAGGAGAGCTCCAGCTCCTATTCCTCCCATAACAGCATTATTGAAAGCAGCAGTACGCCCGAAATATCTAACCCACCAACCGCTGAAGAAGCAGGAAAAACCGTTTCGGACGAGCCCTATTCCTCAGTAGAGGAAACCGAAAGCAGTGAAGCCCCCGATACCTCGGTTGTTTTCAGTATGCCCGTGCAGGGTGAAATAATTAAGGGCTACAGCGAAAAGGTGCTCCAGTATTCCGTAACCTTAGGGGATATGCGCATACACACAGGGCTTGATATAGCCTGTGAGGAGGGCACCTCGGTAAGCGCCGCAGGGAACGGAAAGGTCACCTCGGTCGACGAAAGCTCAACCCTCGGAACGGTTATGACAATCGAGCATAACGGCGGTATAACCACCAAATACGCATCTTTAAAGGATGTAAAGCTAAAGGCGGGAGATACCGTCTCGGCAGGGGATATAATAGGAACTGTAACCGCAGTACCAAGCGAATGTGCCGACCAAAGCCACCTTCATTTTGAAGCCTATAAAAACGGCCACGCCGCCGACCCGCTTGTTGCGTTGGGGCTTGAATAGTATATAACAAATGGAATACAAATCGCTTTCCTATAAAGCCTCCCTTGTGTAAAGGGAGGTGGATTTTGCGAAGCAAAAGACGGAGGGATTGTTAATACTTTATTTATGCCTTAATTTTTTGACCTTTACGGCAATCCCTCAGTCACTTCGTGCCAGCTCCTTTTACACAAGGGAGCCTTTAAAGGTGAGCGCCTTTGGGCTCTACCGTCCGTTTTGTATTTATACGGGACGGTGTGGGCACCGTCCCCTACGCATATTCATTTACCCTTGTAGGGGACAGCCCCAAATCGTCCCGAATACCGTCTAATTTCCTATAGTGTTTACAATATGATTTTCCGTGTCCTCCTGATTTCCTATGCGCGGGTTTTCATCCGCCACCGCACAGGTGCCCCATTGCGGGGTGATTTTAAGCTCGGAATTTTCAGAAGCGTATACGGTAAATGCAACTGTATCGCTCTCCGAATCTGTAAAGAGCGGAACGGTGTAATAAGCTTTTCCGTCGAACTCCACCTTGCAATACCCTGTGGTTGCGCTGCCTACAGCTTTAACGGTAACGGTCGAGTTCCTGCCAAGATTATAGACGCCGCTGTCAGATGTGGCTTCACTGCCGTTAATTGATATTTGTACGGTAAAATCAGCCGAGGTAATCGTGTTTGCCGTGCTTGTAACGGTGCTTGAAAACCAAGCCCAGGTAAGCCCCGCAAGGCATATCCCGCAAATCAGAATACCGAATACCGAGGAAAGCATCATCCGTAAAAACGCTTTGTCCGATACCTTTTCATACTTCGGAACATAGAATAGACTGCTCAACAAATGCTTTGAATGTTTCACGGAAAATAACCTCCCTTGTTAGATATTAGACGGTAGATGTTAGACATTAGACGGCAATTAAATGAACCTATCGTAGGGGCGACCATTGTTCGTCCGTTTTGTATTTATGCGGAACGACACGCAGGTCGTTCCCTACGAAATCAAATTAATCTTTGTAGAATTTCGGCAATCAAAAGACACAAGCGCCCTGCGGTAAAATAATAATATCGGAGCAGAGAGATAATTGTTATTCGTTGCTTGCAAAACGCTTATGCCCTTTGATTGCCCCTCAACCCGAGGGTTGAGAGGGTTTTCAAAAAACTATGAAAATTATGTGCGACCAACAATATCGTTCTTGATGTTACCACCTGCATTACTGTGAGTGCAATCGCCGGTAGCTCCAACAGTTACCTCATTAGCTTTACAGTCGAGTACAGAAGCGCCAACGGTGTTGCAACCAACGATTTGACCTGCATCACGACCTGCTTTGATTGTGCATTTGTAAGCGGTACAACCACTAACAACACTGTCTCCGGTGTTGATATAACCAACAACTGCACCAACCTTGTCGCCGCAAGCATCATCGTTAGCATGAGTAGAGATTACCGTTGCGTTCTTTACATGGCAATTCTTGACGGTACCGGTCAAATAGCCGACAACAGCGCCTGTCCAGTGGTGACCCTCGACTCTTGCACCGTCGATGGTCAGGTTTTTAATGGTAGCGCCACCGGCATCAATGAAGCCGAACAGACCGGCAGCGTAGTTTGCACCCTCATCCCAAGCACTTGCAGAAATTGCGAGATTCTTAATGGTGTGGTTATCTCCGTCAAATGTGCCTTGGAAGTAGTTAGCAGTTCCGTTACTGCGGGTTTGACCGATAGGAGTCCATTCTGTGTTGCCGAGATCGATGTCTGCGCCCAACTTAACGGTCTTACCGCTGAAACTCTTGCCGTTCACATTAAGCTCTTTTGCAAAAGCTTTTAGGTCAGTGTAGTTTTTAAGAACGAACTCGGTGGCGGTTGCATAATTGGTGAAGTCAACAGTTTGAGCGTTGGAATTCACAGGAATCTCATAAGTAGCGTCCTTATCATACTTATTGCCGTAGCTGTCGTTCTCAACAGTATCCTGAGTAGCTACAACAGTGATGCCGATGCCATCAATCGTAAGATTCTGATAATCTTTGCCGGCAGTTTCCTGCATATGACCCTTGATGGTGAAAGCAGCGCCCGGCTGACCGGCAGACAGATATTCCTCGGTCAGATTGATCGCGGCACCGTTGATGGTCCAATCAATAACCTCATTCAGTTTGGCATCACCGTTAATACCGGTGATCTGAATCTTGTACTTCAGAGCAAGGTTGCCGTTGTTGACAACACGGAGCTGCGGCAGCTCGTATGTACAGCCCGGCTCCCAAAGAATTTGGTCGGCGGCTCTATTGTCTGCGGTCTTGAAAGTAAGGGTCTTATCCTCTGCACTTTCCCAATTTGTGCCGTCGGTGGACATTTGAAGAGCCACATCCAGCTTACCAGATTGGATCTTGTTCACCGCAGTGGATGCGGTGTCGGTGAACCACGCGAAGGTTGTTCCGATGAGCATTGCAACGCAGATAAGCATTGCCGTAACGGAAGACAACAACGCGCGCTTCGTTGTCTTTGTGTTATTCATTGTTTTTTCCTCCTTAAAATTTATTTTCCATTGGAATAACACTATGTAATCGGTATTTCGCCGTTTACAACAAATTAAATGAATAATGAATAATTTCGGTGTCGGCTGCGCCGACGGATGTAAATATAAGTGATTTTTTCTGCTTTGCCTCCCTTGTGTAAAGGGTGCGGATTGCCTGTGGCAATCTCTAAGCGTAAGCTTAGAAGCACCGACCGAAACGGCAGTTGAGAGGTGGATTTTGCTAAGCAAAAGACGGAGGGATTGTTAATGTTTTATTTGTGCCTTAAGTTTTGACCTTTACGGCAATCCCTCAGTCACTTCGTGCCAGCTCCCTTTACACAAGGGAGCCTTTATTTCGGCAACCGAAAGACATAAACCCCTCACGTTAAAGAAATAATAATAGAGTAGAGAGATAATTGTTATTCGTTGTTCGCAAGGCGTTTATGCCTTTAGGCTGCCGAAATAGATTTTATTTTTACCTTTTATAAAAGGGAATAAGGGAAAGCCACAGGCGGCGTTTTTCCTTTTGCCAAGCTTTGCGCTCCGAGCCCCTTGTCCGCCTGATTTCCATATTTACATATCTAATATCTCTTTTAAGGCTGTCCAAACGAAATACGAGACGAAGTATAAGCAAGAAGACTATTATGCCGATAAAAAGCGCGATCAAAATATTATAAATTACCGTCTGTTCCATTTTCCGCGGTGTTCATCTCGCTGTCTTTATTTTGATTTTCCTTCTCGGCAAGCTGTGCCTTAAGTGCTAACAGCTCCGCCATCATTTTCTGACTTTCGGCGCGCTCCTCTTCTATCTTTGCCCGCTCCTCCTTCATTTCCGCCATCTGTTCAAGCTTATAGCGGCGGAAAAGCTTAATGCAGTTAAGCCCCTGAATTAAAATCAGCAAAAGGAAGGGAATTAAAATACACACAATATACCCGGGCGTGGTCTTCAAAAACATAAAGAATCTGCCGACCTTCGGGATATTGGTTTTGTATTTGCCCAAAACATAAGGGTATGTAACCACGGTCTCGTCATCGGTATCGGTCGTAGTACCGTAAGTGATAAAGCCCGCCTCACCATTGGCGTCGGTGGTAAGCTTTCTTATTTTATGGGTGACCGTTTCGCCGTAATTCGAGGTGTTCTGCGAGGTGTAGGCGATGATATCCCCTTCCTTTAAGGTTGAGGGATCAACCTCTTTTACCAGTACAAGATCGCCCGCGTCAAAATCCGTCTTACTCATCGAGTCAGACAGGACTATAAACGCCTTGAAGCCGAACAGACTGCGGTCGGAGCGGTCAAATGTGTTCACCGAAACGACGGTAAAAATCATCATACAGACCGCCAATGCCACCATAAGCCAGACAAATATGTTTTTTATTATGTTTAAAACCTTTTTCATAATCGCACTCCCTGATTTATTTGCTGTCGCGAGCCGTTATTTCAAGCAAAAGCTCCAATTCCTCTTGCGTTAAGCCTTCCTCGCTCTCGCTGTTAAGCTTAATCTTTGCATAGCAGTCGGGGCAAAGCTGACCGCAGCCTATTACATAATGCTTTCTTTTTTCAACCGGCATATCCTTGGGTATTCCCGTATCTGCATAGCAAGATACGCAACGCTCGTTTGGGTCTTCGGATTGCGGGATTTTTACAACCTCTATGCTCACAGGCGTACCCCCCCCCCGAAAAATTCAAACAGCTTTTTTATGTTCATTTTTACCGCTCCTAAACGAAAAGCTTATTCGGGTTATTCTTGGTCTGAACCGCATCTGCGCACAAATCAAAGGTAAGGGTTAGGTTTTGAGTGCTGTTTGCGGCATCTGCGGGGAAGTAGAAATAAACGGTTAATTCCCGCCGTTCTTTAATTTTCAAAACATCGTCCGCAGCTGTGACTTCAGTGCGGTTAAGCTCTGCCGCTGTGCCTTGATACAAGGTTCTGTCCCCGTCCTTAACGGTAATTTGAAGCACGTCCGCAAGACCGCCGTTGACATTATCGAAATACAGCTTGTAATAAACATCACACGTACTTTCGTTCTCGATAAAAAAGTCCTTTTTCACCGTCATACCTGGTTCAAACAGGAATTCGTGTTCTTCTATGACAGGCTTGCCGTCATTCAGATTTATTTTTACCGTGCCGGTATGAAACAGGTTATTATCAACCGAAACGGTCGCCCACACGAGAGCAAAGGTGGTAATGCACAGGCAGAGAGCCAAAACAACCACGGCAATAATGCTGCCGGTCAGCTTCTTTGCGGTTTTGCTGTTATCGTTCATTGGCTGCGTCCTCCTTTTTGCGCTTTTTCCAAAGCAGAATCAGCAGGAACAGAGACCCTACGGCAATGCACATCCACAAATAGAGATTGAAAGAATCGCCCGTCTGCGGAGAATCAAGATTTCCCGTTTCCTCCACCCACCAACGGAAGTCGGCAATCAAATCCTTGTTCATATATTCGTTACCGACGCTGGTGTCTAAATATGCGGTAATCTCGTAATAGACCTCGCTTGCCGTGCCTTTATCGGTGTTAAGCGCGTGATTCAGCGATTCGGGCATATCCCGCATAAGACCGTCATAAAGCACCCCGCTGTTTTCGGGCAAAGTAATACGGCAACAGAGCACCTCGGCAAGCTTTTCATAACCGGGGCGGACATCTGCACGGAAACGGAGAACCACATCACCCTTGTGGGAAACCCGAACGCAATAATACTTGGTTTCGCTGTCGCCGGGGAACATATCGGTGACCTTAAACGCCGTATTGTCATCAGTATTACGGCTATGTAAATACAGCGCCTTTACGCCCCTTTCACTCAAATCGGACGGAGCTTGAGAAGCGGACGCGGAGCTCTCCCCTACGCCTTGCGGGCTCTCGGGAGCAGAGGAAATATCCGAATTTTCTTTTTCGTGCGTAATAATATTGTCCGACACCGTAACAGAGGCAGGCTTTGAAGCGGCAAAGCGCTTGAACATCAGTATACCGACAAGCGAAGCAAGACTGATAGCAAGCAAAACGGAAAGTGTAATTATCAACGCCTTTACCGTTTTTCTCTTTTTCCCTTCCTCCAATACAGCCGCCCCCTTTTTAAAAAACTGAATACATAATATGCATTATGTAATTAACTGCTGTTTAAGGCTCCCTCTGACGAGGGTGACTCCTCACAGTGTGAGGAGATGTCACGAAGTGACAAAGGAGACCGCCGCCGTCAGCGGCTGTCGAGCATGGCACAGCGAGACTGAGGGAGAGAAAAAGCCGCATTTTTACTCTCGGACAATTCTCTCTGTGCCAAAGGAAAGCGCTGAAAATGCAAAAAGCTAAGCCTTTTTTACAAAATTGAGTAAAAAGGCTTAGCTATCTTTGTCTTTTTTTCTGTTTATTCCCAAAAATTATACTTTTTTTCAAAAAAATATTGAAATAAGCTTAAGGCTGTGATAAAATTTAATATATATGTAATCTGTGCTTGTTTTAAAAATTATGTTAATTACATAATGCATATTATGTTGTAGCCGCTGTCTTTGACAGCGGTTTTTAAATTACAAGCCGCATATTTTCCATTCTTTTGCGGTGCTCTGTGCCGGTGGAAATAATATAAATTCGCGTGGTGTTGATACTGCTGTGACCTAAAATATCGGCAAGCTTTGCAATATCCTTTTCGATTCCGTAAAACACACGGGCGAACAGGTGGCGAAGATTGTGCGGAAAGACCTTTTGGGGATTAACTCCCGCTTCATTGCAAAGTGCTTTCATTTCCCGCCAGATATTTGTACGGCTTAAAGGCTTGCCTTTTCGTGTTACAAAAATCATACCGCTTTTAATGTTCTGCTCTGCCGCATAACGGAGCAATTTTTTTTGCAGTTCTTTAACAATAAAGACCGAGCGGGTTTTCGCCTTACAGGAAACGGAGGCTTCCCCCCGTCTTGCCGCCTCGACCGTTATAAATTGCAGTTCGCTTACCCTTATTCCCGTACCGCAAATCGTCTGCAAAATAAGGTTTAGCCGCTCATTGCGCTTATGCTTAGCGGCTGCGCAAAGCCGTGTGTATTCGGCTTTGGTCAGCTCCCTTTCCTCGGGGCAGTAAATTTGCTGTTGAATCTTTATGGATTTCACCCTAAGCTCCTGCCAACCCAAAAAGGCAAACAGACTGTTAATGCTTGCAAGCATAGAATTAACGCTCCGCACAGCATAGCTTTCCTGTAAATGCTTTTTATATTCAATTACTACTTCTTTTGTAATCTCCACACCGCTTACAAAGGCTGAAAAAACCTTTACATCCCGTATATACTTCTCAACCGTAGCCCTGCTCCTTTCCTCTAAAATCAAATACTCCTTAAAGCCTGATATAAAATCTTCGGTTAAAATTCTTCCTTTCATCATACTTACCTCCGAACAGTGTTTCTTATTATTTTAACCCAAATCAGGCAAAACATAAACAAAAAAGCGCCTCAAGCACGCATCTGCGTACCGAGGCACTCGAACATTCTTAGGTCTGCAATGTCTTCCTCGCGAGAATTAAGGCTATAAAAAAAGAAGCACCTCAGCACGCATCTGCGTACCGAGGCACTCGGAAGGTCTTAGCTTTCACTTTAGTGAAGAGTGAAAAGGGAAGAGTGAAAAAGTAAAAATCCCGATTGCTTGCGCAATCGGAATTTTTGGTGGAGATAAGCGGGATCGAACCGCTGACCTCTTGAATGCCATTCAAGCGCTCTCCCAGCTGAGCTATACCCCCATATATTAAGTAAAAAGTAAGAAGTAATAGTGAAGAAGTAAGACGAGTGTTTTATGCCCTCGATTAAGCTTTTCCCTCAGAACAAAAACTATATTACCATATATAAAGCAAAATTGCAAGATTTTTTTGAATTTTTTTAAATTAATGCTGTCTAGTCAAATCGACTTTACACAACGAGAGCGGAATTCGGAACGACACATAGGTCATTCCCTACGAAAATTCAATTTGCCGCTGTAGGGAACGGCCTGTGTGCCGTTCCGTCAATTCGTAATGCGAAATTCAAAACAACACGCAGGTCATTCCCTACAACCCAGACCGCAGTTGGCAGATATCGGTTGAATTGATTTTTTTCGTATAAACACAAACGGGTCGTCAAGGATGCCGACCCCTACATAATCTAATTGAGTATGCGTAGGGGATGATGTGGGCATCATCCCGTCTAATGTCTAATGTCTACCGTCTAATGTCTAGAAAGGTATTCCACATATTCCTCAAGGCACATATCAAGCCTGTTAATTTCCTTAGCCGAGTTAATGCCCACAAAACGGTAATGCCATGATTCGTGAATAACCCCTGTAATTTCCTGCTTCTCGCCGCTGTACCGCATAATAAAGCCGTAATCTTCAGCGTGCTCCTGCATCCATTTAAACATCTCGGTGCTTTCAAACTTATCGTTTGCCATATTAAAGTCGGCGGCAAGCCCTGTGTGATGCTCGCTTGTGCCCGGCCTTGCAACTACCGTTGCCGCCTCGGCCTCGGCTTTATCCTCAGGAGTTCCGTTTTGTATACAGCGGTTTACCTTGTTCTTAAAGAGCATCTCCTGCGTGGCATAGGAGCGGTAGGGGGACCATACATATAATTTCACACCGTCCGCCCACGCCGCATCAATCATCGCCTTCATATAGGGCCAAACATCTTTATCAACCTGTTTTAGCGACCCGTTAATATACTCGTCGGGAATAGTGGTTAAATTCCCCTCATAATCGTAATCCCCGGGCAACGGGTTTTTGCCGTTCACAAGCAAAAGCTTGCTGTAATTAGCGTCAAGACCGTTAGGCCCTGTTTCGGGGTAGCTCGGTACAGAGGATTCTTCGGAAGAGACCTCCGATAGAACCTCGCTTTGTGCACTGCTTACATCAGACGGGGTGTTGTCCTTTTCGCCCCCTGACACTATCGCCTTTACTGCGAAGGCAATAAGCAGAATGACAGCCGCCAATATTACGGCGCAAATTGAGACAAAAATCCTGCGCCTTACTATTGCCTTGTGCCTTTGTGATTTAGTCATACCTTTTCCCCTTGCTATTCGTCTAATTTAAGCACCGCCATAAACGCCTCCTGCGGCACCTCTACAGAGCCTAAGCGGCGCATACGCTTTTTACCCTCTTTTTGCTTTTCAAGCAGCTTTTTCTTTCTGGTTATATCGCCGCCGTAGCACTTTGCAAGCACATCCTTGCGAAGTGCCTTTACGGTTTCTCGGGCGATAATTTTACCCGAAACCGCAACCTGTATGGGCACCTCGAAAAGCTGTCTCGGGATAAATTCCTTAAGCTTTTCGGCAATTTTGCGTGCTCTTGTATAGGCGTTGTCGGAATGGACTATAAAGGAAAGTGCGTCCACAACATCCCCCGCCAGCATTACATCAAGCTTTACAAGCTTTGACTTTTCATAGCCATTTGCCTCATAATCGTAGCTGGCATAGCCCTTTGTGCGGGACTTAAGGGCATCAAAAAAGTCATAGACAATTTCCCCCATGGGCATTACATAGTGAATGTCCACACGGTCGCCCATATACTTCATATCGGTATAAACCCCTCGGCGCTCCTCGCAAAGCTGCATAATCGCCCCCACATATTCGCTGGGGCTGTAGATATGCACATCGGCAACAGGCTCCAACGCCTCGGCTATAACGGCAGGGTCGGGGTAGTTTGTGGGGTTGTCCACCGTCACGGTCTCGCCGTTTGTAAGGGTGAATTTATATTCTACGCTGGGGGCGGTGGTGACAAGGTCTAAATTATATTCACGCTCAAGCCGCTCCTCGATAATCTCCATATGAAGAAGCCCCAAAAATCCGCAACGGAAGCCAAAGCCTAATGCAGTTGAGCTTTCGGGCTCAAAGAGCAGGGAAGCATCGTTAAGGCTAAGCTTTTCAAGTGCATCTCTAAGGTCGGGGTATTTTGCGCCGTCGGCGGGGTATATTCCGCAGAAAACCACGGGATTTACCTTGCGGTAGCCCTCAAGGGGCTCTTTAGCAGGGCTATCCGCTAAGGTCACGGTGTCACCCACACGAGCCTCGTTTACGGTTTTTATGGAAGCGGTAAGGTAGCCTACCTCCCCCGCCTCAAGCACATCGCAGGGCTCCATAGAGGTGGCACGCTTTCTGCCTATCTCAACGGTATCAAAATCCGCACCTGTCGCCATCATACGGATTTTGTCACCTGTTTTAAGTCTTCCGCTCATAACTCGGAAATATACCACAACACCCTTGTAGGGGTCGTAATAGGAATCAAAAACAAGGGCGGTAAGGGGAGCGTTTTTATCCCCCTTAGGGGCGGGAATATCGGTAACAATGCGCTCCAAAACCTCTTCAACATTAAGCCCTGTTTTTGCCGAAATCATAGGGGCGGTGTCAGCAGGTATGCCTATAACATCCTCAATCTCAGCCTTTACCCGCTCGGGCTCGGCAGAGGGCAGGTCAATTTTGTTTATAACCGGCAGTATTTCAAGCCCGTGGTCAACCGCCAAGTAGGTATTTGCAAGGGTTTGCGCCTCAATTCCTTGAGAAGCATCCACCACAAGCACCGCTCCCTCACAGGCCGCAAGGGAACGGGAAACCTCGTAATTAAAATCAACATGACCGGGGGTGTCGATTAAATTAAGCTCGTATTCCTCGCCGTTCTTTGCCTTATAATAAAGGGTTACGGCGTGGGCCTTAATGGTGATTCCCCGCTCACGCTCTAAATCCATACTGTCTAAAAGCTGTTCCTCCATATCCCGTTCGGCGACAGACTGGGTAAGCTCCAAAAGCCTGTCCGCAAGGGTGGACTTGCCGTGGTCGATATGGGCAACAATGCAGAAATTTCTTATATTTTCAAGCGGAAAGGACAAATCTTTCTCTCCTTTAAACCTTAATATTTTATTTTATTATATTATAATAAGTGTCCTTTTTCAATCACTATTTTGCTTTGAAGCATTGATTTTATTATGTATCTGCTGCATTTTATTGTCAAGTCGGCTAATCTCGTCGGCACAGGCCTTAAGCTCGGCGGAGATTTCCTCAATATCTGTTTCGATATCCTTCTTGTATTTAAGCTTGTGCTCAAGGCTTGCCCAGAAGTCCATAGCTATGGTGCGGAACTGCACCTCAACCCGCATAAACTTTTTCTCGTCCATTAAAAATATGGGGATTTCCACTATAAGATGAAGGCTTCTGTAGCCGTTGGGCTTGGGATTTTTTATGTAGTCCTTGCGCTCGATAAGGCGAATATCGTCCTGTGAGCAGAGCCTGTCCGACAGCAAATAAATATCCTCGGGAAATGAGCAAATTACCCTTATTCCCGCAACATCATTGAGATTTTCCTCTATACTCGTTGCGGTCAGCTCGTAGCCCTTACGGGTAAGCTTTTCTATAATGCTGGGCACCGATTTAATTCGGCAGGATATGGACTCAAAGGGGTTGCGGTCATTTTCGAGGGAAAGCTGTTTATTAAGCACATCAAGCTTAGTTTTAACCTCAAGCATAGCGCAGTTGTAGCGCATCATAAGCTCGGCAAAGGGGCGGGTCTGCTCTATAATTTCGCTTTTACGGTTGATAAATTCCCTTGCGGTTATATCAATCTTTTCCACCATATTTTTCACTCCGTTTAAATAAAAGTTTCAAGCACACATATAGATATATTACCACAAATTTCCCTAATCTTTTTGAATTTTTTGAAAATTATAATCCCCTTTCCTTTCTTTTTAAAAAAGGCGGTATTTTGAATTGACTTTAAGGGCTGTATATTGTAAAATATGTATGATAATATTTAAGCTGTAGGCTGACGAGATTCGAACCCGTCACGGAGTCAAATCTCTAAAACCTGCGGCGGATTGGAGAAATCAGATGAAACCTGTTTATAAGCGTATACTACTTAAATTAAGCGGTGAGGTTCTCGCAGGCGAAAAAGGCACGGGAATCGATTTTGACAAGGTTTTGGAGGTTTGCGAAAGCGTTAAGGAGTGTTGTGATTTAGGTATAGAAGTAGCCATTGTAGTGGGCGGCGGCAACTTCTGGCGGGGTCGCTCAAGCGGTAAAATGGACCGCACAAGAGCCGACCATATGGGAATGTTGGCAACCACCATTAACTCCCTAGCCCTTGCAGATGCACTGGAGCAGTTAGGCGTTACAGCCCGTGTTCAGACCGCTATTGAAATGCGGCAGATTGCCGAGCCTTATATAAGAAACAAGGCGGTTCGCCATTTAGAAAAAAGCAGGGTAGTAATCTTCGGCTGCGGAACGGGCAACCCCTTCTTCTCAACCGATACTGCGGCGGCTCTGCGTGCGGCAGAAATCGGTGCAGATGTTATATTCAAGGCAACCAATGTTGACGGCGTTTATGACAGCGACCCGAAAACCAATCCCGATGCCAAGAAGTTTGATACACTTTCCCACCTTGATGTGCTCCAAAAGGGACTCCATGTTATGGACAGTACCGCCGCATCCCTTTGTATGGATAACGGGATTGAAATTCTTGTATTCAACCTTAACAATCCCCGCAATATTGTAGAGGCGGCAACAGGCGCACAGATAGGTACAATAGTAAAGTAAGGAGACATTTTTATGAAAGAGCTTTTAAAGAATACCGAGGAAAAGATGAATAAAACAGTTGGCGTGTTAGAGCGTGACTATAAGTCCATAAGAGCGGGCAGAGCCAATGCCTCTGTGCTTGACCGCATCACCGTAGATTATTACGGCGCTCCCACACCTATTCAGCAGATGGCGGCGGTTTCCATACCCGAGCCCCGTGTGCTTATGATTCAGCCTTGGGACGCTTCTACCCTTAAGGAAATTGAAAAAGCGATTTTAACCTCGGACATTGGCATTAACCCCCAGAATGACGGCAGGGTTATCCGCCTTTCCTTCCCGCCCCTTACCGAGGAGCGCCGTAAGGAAATCGTAAAGGATGTTCACAAGACCGCAGAAGACAGCAAGGTGGCGGTACGCAACACCAGAAGAGACGCTATTGAAAAGCTAAAGGCGCTTAAGAAGAACAATACCATAACCGAGGACGATGTAGCCGACGGTGAAAAGAAGATTCAAAACCTTACCGATAAATACTGCAAGGAGATAGACTCCCTTGCAGTGCTAAAGGAAAAGGAAATAATGGAAATTTAATTCGGAATTAGGAATTCGGAATGCGGAATTATTGTATTTCAGTTATTCCTTACATTTCGGAATTTTACCGGCTTTTCTACTTTATTAAAATAAAATTTAATCCTTCTTTGAAATGTGTAATAAATTTTTTAACTTCGGAATTAGGAATTCGGAATGCGGAATTATTGTATTTCAGTTATTCCTTGCATTTTGGAATTTTACCGGCTTTTCTACTCTATTAAAATAAAATTTAATCCTTCTTTGCAATGTGTAATAAATTTTTTTAATTCCGAATTCCGCATTCCGAATTAAAAAAGGTTGGTGATTTTTTGCCGTTATTTAAAAAGAAAACCGCCGCCGAAAGACCCCTGCCCCGCCATATCGCCATAGTTATGGACGGTAACGGCCGTTGGGCGAAGAAAAGGGGGCTCCCCCGCTCTGCGGGTCATATTTCGGGGGCTAAAACCTTTAAAACGATTGCCAGGTACTGCAACAAAATAGGGCTCGAATATCTTACTGTCTACGCATTCTCCACAGAGAACTGGAAGCGCCCGCCCGAGGAGGTAGAGGGCATTATGAACCTGCTTCGTGACTACCTAAAGGACGCAGAAAACTTTAAGGACGAAAACATTAAGGTTAAGTTTATCGGCGACCCCGCTCCCCTTGCGGAGGACATAAAGGCGCTTATGAAAAAGAACGAAGAGGGCTCCCGTAACGCTACAGGGCTTAAGCTTAATATTGCCATAAACTACGGCGGAAGAGACGAGCTGGTACACGCAGTCAAAAAAATCATTGCCGAGGGCGTGCCCGAAACGGAAATCACCGAGCAAGTTATATCCAACAGGCTTTACACCGCAGGTATGCCCGACCCCGATTTTATTATAAGACCCAGCGGCGAATACCGCACCTCTAATTATCTTTTGTGGCAGTCGGCATATTCCGAGTACTGGTTTTCGGATATTTTGTGGCCCGACTTTACCCCAAAGCATTTAGAAAAGGCTATTGAGGACTACAACCGCCGTAACCGCCGCTTCGGCGGAGTTTAAAAGATTAACGAGTATTTTAACAATATTTGGGTGCAAAATAATCCTCCAAAATCAGGTTTGGATTATTCTTGCCTGCCTAAGGTGAGGAAAAGATATGAAAACAAGAATAATATCCGGCATTGTTATGGCGCTTATAGTAGCGGCGTTTTTGAGTTTGGGAATACTTGTAAGCCCCCTTTTTATAACCCTTTTTATCGCCGCAATTACGGCGGTTGCGATTTATGAACTCCTGCACAATGCGGCAGGGATTAAACCCAAGGCGGCGCTTATAGGGGCGTGCGCTTTTTCGGCGCTTTTCATTGTGGGAGCGGACAGATATTTGCAGGACAAAATATATTCCTCTATTCCCTATTCCGCAGATACAATTATATCGCAATCGACGAAGTTTTATAATTATTGGTCTTACGGGTTTGTGGGGCTTATTATACTCTATTTCATTTTTGCGGCGGTAATAATTCTCAAAAATCATAAGGACTTCGGATTGCCGCAGATTGCCGTGCTTTTCGGCTTTCCGCTACCGTATGCATATGCTTTTAGCTGTTTGGGCGGCATAATATCCCATAACAACGGAATTTTTTATCTTTTAATGCTCCTTAATTTCTCAAGCGTTTGCGATATGGGTGCTTACTTTGTGGGAAGTACTTTGGGCAAGCACAAGCTCTGCCCCGAGATAAGCCCTAAAAAGACGGTTGAGGGGGCTGTTGGGGGAATTTTGTCAAGTATTGTCGTTTCCCTTATTTTGGTTTTCGCCTTTTCTGTAACCGAAAAGCTTTTAGCCGCACTTATTCTGACCGTTCCTTTCTGCATCTTAGGTATGATAGGCGACCTTTTCGCCTCGGCTATCAAGCGCACGGCGGGAATTAAGGATTACGGTAATTTAATTCCGGGTCACGGCGGAATACTTGACAGATTTGACAGTATAATTATGATAGCACCCCTATTTTCACTCTTTGTATCATTGGGGGCAATCTGATGAAAAGGCTTATAATTTTAGGCTCTACAGGCTCAATAGGCGTTCAGGCCTTAGAGGTTGCAGAAAGAAACGGCTATAGGGTAACCGCTTTAGCGGCGGGGAAAAATACCCGGCTTCTCGAAAAACAGGCGAGGAAATTTAAGCCCGATATTGTGGCTGTTTCGGACGAATCAGCGGCACAAGACCTTAAAATCAGACTTCAAGATACCGATATTAAGGTGCTTGTAGGTCAGGACGGAGTATGCGCCGCCGCACAGTATGAGGGGGACATTGTACTTAACGCCATTGTGGGAATAGCGGGACTAAGGCCCACCCTTGCGGCCATTGACGCCGGCAAAACCATAGCCCTTGCAAACAAGGAAACCCTTGTGGCGGGGGGCGAAATCGTAAACCGAAAGCTTAAAGAAACGGGCGTAAAGCTTTTACCTGTTGACAGCGAGCATTCGGCTATCTTCCAGTCTTTACAGGGTGCTCCTCACGGCTCGGTTAAAAAGATACTCCTTACCGCATCAGGCGGTCCCTTTTACGGAAAAACCAAAAAAGACCTTGAAAGCGTTACCGTTAAGGACGCATTAAACCACCCTAATTGGTCTATGGGAGCGAAAATCACAGTGGATTCCGCCACCCTTATGAACAAGGGGCTCGAGGTTATAGAGGCGGTGCGGCTTTTTGATGTTGCACCTGCCGATATCGAGGTATTAGTACACAGGCAGAGTATAGTTCATTCAGGGATAGAGCTGTCCGATGGAGCGGTTATCGCCCAGTTGGGCACACCTGATATGAGACTTCCCATTCAGTACGCCCTAACCTACCCTGAGCGTGCGGACTTTGCCTTCGAGCATTTAAGCCTTGCGGATATAGGAACACTCACATTCGCAAGACCCGATACCGACACATTCCGCTGTCTGCCCATATGTATAGAGGCGGTAAAGCGGGGCGGTCTTGCCCCTGCGGCGGTAAACGGAGCCAATGAGGAGGCGGTCGCCCTATTCCTTGCGGGCAAAATTAAATTTTTACAAATTGCCGAAATGGCACAAAAAGCCCTCGATTTGGTTAATAATAAAAGGGAATACACTATCGAGGATGTTTTTGAGGCGGACAAAGCGGCGAGAGAGTTAATTCGAAATTCGGAATTCGGAATTCGGAATTAAAATTATTATTACAGCAGGTGATTACTATTTCGGCTATTTTAAATGTATGGGGTAATGTGTGGCCATATCTTGTTGCGGTGCTTCTATTTCTTTTGCTTATTATAATCCACGAATTCGGGCACTTCATCGCCGCAAAGCTTTTAGGCGTTAGGGTAAACGAGTTTGCGGTGGGCTTTGGCCCCAAGCTCTTTTCAAAAAAGGGCAAGGAGACCGAATATAAGGTTAATCTTATTCCCTTGGGCGGTTACTGCGCTATGGAGGGTGAGGACGAAACCAGTACAGACAATCGTGCTTTCTGCAACAAAAAACCTTGGAGACGGTTTATTATAGTCGCAATGGGGGCTATATTCAATCTCCTTTTGGGGCTTATAATAGTAGGGGTTTCCCTTGCCCCCGAAAGCCGTTTCACTTCAACCGTAGTCGCCGAGTTTGCCGAAAACGCATTAAGCGAACAAAGCGGGCTTCAGGTTGATGATAAAATAATAGCGGTTGACGGAAGAAAAATTTTCTCCACCTACGATTTAAGCTATGCCTTTACCAATGTGGAGGACGGGAAAATCGATATCACCGTAAAGCGGGACGGGAAAAAGGTTGAACTTCGTAATGTCGCCTTTGAAACCGCAGAAGAAGACGGCATAAGCTATCTTAATGTGGATTTTAAGGTCTACGGCATAAAAAAGACAGCGGGCTCCTTTATTAAGCAGACCTTCTCCACCGCCGCCTCTTACTGCGCTGTAGTATGGCGCTCCCTAATAGACCTTATAACCGGCAAATACGGAATAAGTGCGGTTTCGGGCCCCGTGGGGGTTACGGCGGTTATAGGCTCTGCGGCAAAGCAAAGCCTTAAAAATATACTGCCTATTATGGCGCTTATCAGCATTAATTTGGGTATTTTCAATCTATTGCCTATCCCCGCCCTTGACGGGGGAAGACTGTTATTTATTTTAATAGAAATGATTTTCAGAAAGCCTGTACCGCAAAAGTACGAGGCGGCGGTGCATGCGGCAGGCTTTGCCATTTTAATCGGCTTTATGCTGCTTATAACCGCTAAGGATATATGGACTTTAATTGCAGGGTGATTTAATTGTTTACTAACAATAAAACGAAAAAAGTTTTTGCGGGTAATGTGGCAATCGGCGGGGGTGCGCCTATTTCGGTGCAGTCGATGCTCTGCGTTCCCGCCCATAATATCAAGGGTAATGTGGCTCAGGCAAAGGCTTTAGAAGCGGCGGGGTGCGATATTGTAAGGATTTCGGTCCCCGATAAAGAGGCGGTAAAAACCCTTGCGGCGGTAAAGGAAAGCATCTCAATCCCCGTTGTTGCCGATATACACTTTGACTATAAATTAGCCCTTGAGAGCGTCAGTGCGGGTGTGGATAAAATCCGCATTAACCCGGGTAATATCGGCTCGGAGGACAGAGTAAAAGCAGTCGCCAACGCCTGTAAAACAGCGGGAGTGCCTATTAGAATAGGTGTTAATTCGGGCTCCCTTGAAAAAAGCATACTGGAAAAATACGGTTCCCCCACCCCCGAAGCTATGGTGGAAAGCGGGCTTTACCATATTTCCTTACTCCAAAAATTCGATTTTAACGATATTGTGCTTTCCCTTAAAAGCTCGGATGTGGGGAAGATGTATAAGGCCTACGAGCTTGCCGCCGAAAGGTGCCCCTATCCCCTGCACTTAGGTGTGACCGAGGCGGGAACCGAACAAATGGGCACTATAAAATCAGCCGCCGGAATAGGCGGACTGCTTTTGCGTAATATAGGAGCGACGATTAGAATTTCCCTTACCGACGACCCCGTGAAAGAGGTGGAGTCGGGTATTAAGCTACTCCGCGCCTTGGGACTTCGGGGCGGCGGAATTAAATTCGTCTCCTGCCCCACCTGCGGAAGAACAAAGATTGACCTTATTGGCCTTGCAAGCGAGGTTGAAAAAAGGCTTTCAGGAGTTAATAAGGATATAACAGTTGCGGTTATGGGCTGTGTTGTAAACGGCCCCGGGGAAGCTAAGGAAGCCGACATAGGAATAGCCGGCGGGGACGGCTGCGGACTGCTTTTTAAGCAGGGTGAGATTATCCGCAAAATTCCCGAGGAAAAACTGCTTGACGAGTTGCTCAAAGAGATTGAAAAAATGTAAAAACGGAGTGTAAAAAGTGGCTAAGGCTTTATTTTCGGAAATATTCGGTGATAATATCCCCACATCGGACGGGGTGCAAAACTGCATAGTAGAGCATTGCGGACTCGACATAGAGGAAAGAACACTTGATATAACCCTTAAATCCGAAAATTACATAACATTGAACGAGCGAAACGCACTGTTGAGTGCGCTTTCAGGTGCATTAAGGCTTAACAACTGCGATATTTCCTTTATCTACGGCGAAAACGCCCTTGACAGCACCGCCTGTGCCGACATTGTAGCCGAATTGCGGCTTAAAAATGCGGCTTTAAACGGCTATTTTAACGGTGCGGAATTCAACCTTACGGATAATAATGTGGGCATAACCTTAAAATACGGCGGTTACGAAAAAATTAAAGAGAGCGGCTTTGAAAATGCCTTTCGCCTGATTATAAGGGAGCGTTTCGGTAAAGAAATTACGGTTTCCTTTGGGGGTCAGCTTGATGCGGTAGAAATGGAAATGCCAAAGATAACCGCTCCCGAGCATACCGAGCGCAGACCTACCCCTAAATCGGACAAGCACTCTGCTCCCAAAAAGGAAATAAAGTTTGAAAAAAGGAAGGAAAAGCCCGAAAACGGCATTGTTTACCTTGATAATCCCCAAACCTTTTACGGCAGAGGTATAAATACCAATACAAAAAAAATGATTGAGGTCACCCCGGACGACACCGAAATCTGCTGTTGGGGAGAGGTTTTCGGCACAGAGGTTCGCACCATTAACACCAAGCGGGGCGAATCGAATATTCTAACCTTTTCCTTCAGCGACTACACAAACTCCCTTACCGCTAATATGTTTATCGACCCAAAGCGTATGGGCGAGGTTGCCCCCATAAAGGACGGCGCCTTTGTACTTGTAAACGGTACATACGAGTTTGATAACTATAAGAGTGAATTTAGGGTAAAGCCAAAGGCTATGGCCCTTTTACAGAAATATGAGGAAACCGACGAACACGAGGGCGAAAAGCGGGTGGAGCTTCACTGCCACACCAATATGTCCGCAAAGGATGCAGTTTCCTCAGCCGCCGATATTGTAAACCGTGCCTATAAATGGGGTCACAAAGCGGTTGCCATCACCGACCACGGGGTTGTTCAGGCTTACCCCGCCGCCGCAGGTGCCGTAAAGGCCATAAGAAAGAGCGGCGGTGAGTTTAAGGTTATCTACGGCGTTGAGGCTTACTTTGTTGACGATATTAACAACGATATTACGGGACTTAACGCAAAGCAGATGGCAAAATACCGCTGTCACCAGATTATACTTGTAAAAAATCTTACGGGGCTTAAAAACCTTTATCAGTTAGTGTCGGACGCTCACCTTAATAATTTTAAGGGCAGACCTATCACCCTTAGAAGCAAGCTTGATACTCTCCGTGAGGGGCTGATTATAGGCAGTGCCTGCGAACAGGGGGAGCTTTATAAGGCGATTGTGGACGAAAGACCCGAGGAGGAGCTTTTAAGGATTGCCGAATACTACGATTACCTTGAAATTCAGCCCCTCGGCAACAACGCCTTTATGGTGCGGGAGTCTATGTCCCCTGATAAGAAGGACAAGAAGACGGGGGCTGTTATACCCAACCGCTTCCGCAAGGTCACAAGCGACGAGGTTATAAAGGACTTTAACCGCAAGGTTGTGGAGCTTGCCGATAAGCTGGGCAAACCTGTTGTTGCAACGGGGGATGTTCACTTCCTTAAAAAGAGTGACGATATTATCCGCAAAATTTTAATGGCGGGTCAAGGCTTTGACGATTTCGACAATCAAGCCCCCCTCTATCTTAAAACCACCGATGAAATGCTTAAGGATTTCGACTATTTCGGGGAGCGGGCAAAGGAATTTGTTATTGATAATCCCAATAAAATCGCCGATATGGTAGACAGCGATGTTATCCCTGTGCCCGACGGAAACTATCCCCCCGTGATTGAGGGTTCGGATGATTTGCTCCGTAATATCTGTCAGGACAATGCCCACAGGCTTTACGGCGACCCCCTGCCCGAGGTGGTGGAAAAGCGCCTTGATAAGGAGCTTAACTCCATTATTAACAACGGCTTTTCCATAATGTATATTTCGGCGCAGAAGTTGGTTGCCTACAGCGAGGAAAACGGCTATCTGGTAGGCTCCCGTGGCTCGGTAGGTTCTTCCTTTGTTGCCACAATGGCGGGTATTTCAGAGGTTAATCCGCTTCCTCCCCACTATGTCTGCCCCCACTGTCAGCACAGCGAGTTTTTCCTAAAGGGCGAGGTGGGCTCGGGCTTCGATTTGCCCGAAAAGAACTGCCCTAATTGCGGAACCACCTTCAACCGCAACGGTCACGATATTCCCTTTGAGACCTTCTTAGGCTTTAAGGGGGATAAAGTCCCTGATATAGACCTTAACTTCTCGGACGAGTTCCAAAATTCGGTACAGAAGTACACCGAAACCCTTTTCGGCAGAGAAAATGTATTTAAAGCGGGTACAATCTCAACGGTTGCGGAAAAGACCGCCTTCGGCTTTGCAAAGGCGTATGCCGAGAAAAAGGGCGTAACCTTAAGCAACGCAGAATTAAACCGCTTGGCTTCCCTTGTTGAGAAGGCGCAGATTAAGCAGACCACAGGTCAGCACCCCGCGGGAATGATTATTGTGCCGAGGGACAAGACGATTTACGATTTCTGCCCCGTTCAGCACCCGGCGGATGATGTTAATTCCGACATAATAACCACCCATTTCGACTTCCACTCTATTCACGATACGATTCTAAAGCTTGACGAATTGGGGCACGTTGTGCCGACTACATACAAATATCTCGAGGAGTACACGGGCATTCCGGTAAACGATGTTTCAATGAGCGACCCCGAGGTTTACAGCCTCTTTACTTCGACCGAGGCTTTGGGCGTTACTCCCGATGAAATAGAGTCCCGCACAGGTACATACTGTCTGCCCGAGTTCGGAACCCCCTTTGTGCGTGAAATGCTTATGGACTGTCAGCCCAAAAACTTTTCCGACCTGTTGCAGATTTCGGGTCTTTCCCACGGTACGGATGTGTGGCTCGGCAACGCCAAGGACCTTATTGACAGCGGCACCTGCACGATTTCCGAGGTTATCGGAACCCGTGATAACATAATGGTTTACCTTATTCATAAGGGGCTTGAAGAGGGCAAGGCGTTCAAGATTACCGAGACGGTGCGTAAGGGACTTGTGGCAAAGGGCAAGGTTTCCGCCGAGGAATGGGGCGCTATGGAAGAGGAAATGCGCTCCCACGGCGTTCCCGAATGGTATATTGAAAGCTGTCACAAAATTAAGTATATGTTCCCTAAGGCTCATGCGGCGGCATATGTAATTTCGGCTCTGCGGCTTGCGTGGTACAAGGTTTATAAGCCCCTTGAGTTCTACTGCGCCTATTTTACCGCCCGTCCCGAGGATGTGGATGTGCCCACGGTAATTCAGGGTAAAGAGGCGGTAAGGCGGTATCTTCAGAGCATCAAGGCAAAGGGCAAGGAAGCCACCAAAAAGGAGCTTGATGTTTACAATAATATGCTGATATTCAACGAGATGATGTCCCGAGGAATTGAGGTTCTGCCCATTGATATTACCAAATCCCACGCTATGAAATATGTTCCCGAGGAGGGCAAAATGCGCCTTCCCTTCGGCGCCCTTTCAGGTGTTGGCGAAAAGGCGGCATACTCCATTTATGAGGCGGCACAGAAAGGTGACTTCGTTTCTATTGAGGACTTCCAGTTAGAGGCGGGGGTTTCCAAAACCATTATTCAAAATTTAGCCGACTTAGGCGCTATGAACGACCTGCCCGACACAAACCAGATTTCGATGTTCTAAAGGCATAAAAAACAAAGGCCCCCTTGTGTAAAGGGGGCTGTCATGGCTTGCCGTGACTGGGGGATTGTATCGAAATTATAACTTAGCCGTTGCAATTTTCGAATTATAAACAATCCCTCCACCGCCGTTCGGCGGTCCCCCTCCCTTTACACAAGGGAGGCTTTTTTTATACGGGTTGTAATGTGAATTAACCGCCCAAGTAGGCTTTTTTAATAGAGTCGCTTTGAGCTAATTCTTTACCTGTGCCCGAAACGGTGATTCTTCCCGATTCAAGAACATAGGCTCGGTCTGCTATTTGCAGAGCCATTTCGGCATTCTGCTCAACCAAAAGAATGGTTGTGCCCGCATCGTGCAGCTCCTTAATAATATCAAAAATCTGTTGAACCAGAATAGGCGCTAAGCCCATTGAGGGCTCGTCAAGCATTAAAAGCTTAGGCTTACTCATAAGCGCGCGACCCATAGCAAGCATCTGCTGTTCCCCGCCCGAAAGGGTGCCCGCAATCTGGTTTCTGCGGTGCTTAAGACGGGGAAAACGCTCAAAAACATCGTTGATGCCTTCCTTGACATAGCCGGGCTGTGTGTACGCACCCATTTCGAGATTTTCCTGAACGGTCATCTGCAAAAATACCCGTCTGCCCTCGGGAACATGTGCCAATCCCTTAGCCACAAGCTTGTGAGCGTCGGTATGGGAAATATCCTCATCCATAAGGGTTATACTGCCCGTTTTTGTGCGCATAAGCCCCGAAATTGTTTTAAGGGTGGTGGACTTGCCCGCACCGTTAGCACCTATAAGCGCAACGATTTCATCGGGGTGAACCTCAAGGGAAATGCCCTTAAGTGCGTGAATGTTTCCGTAATATACGTTTATATCATCAACCTTGAGCATTGCCGTCCGCCTCCTTTTTCTTTCCGAGATAAGCCTCGATAACCGCAGGGTTAGACTTGATTTCATCAGGCGTGCCCTTTGCAATTATCTTGCCGTGGTCGAGAACACATATGCCCTCACAGATGTTCATAACAAGGCTCATATCGTGTTCGATAAGCATTACCGCAATATTGAATGTATCCCGTATACGGCGGATATTTTCCATGAGCTCGGCAGTCTCCGACGGGTTCATACCTGCGGCAGGCTCGTCAAGAAGTATGATACCCGGGTTTGTAGCAAGCGCTCTTACTATTTCAAGTCTCCGTTGTGCGCCGTAAGGAAGGGAGCCGGCGTCGGCATTTGCCATATCCGCCATAGAGAAGAAATCAAGCAACCGGAGCGCTCGCTCGTTAGCCTTTTTCTCTGCCTTGCCGTAGCCTAAGCTATGTGTGACGGAGGCGAAAAAGCCCTCCTTAACCGAATTATGAAGACCTACCTTGACATTGTCAAGCACGCTCATATTTGAGAAAAGACGGATATTCTGGAAGGTACGGGCAATGCCCATACGGTTAACCTGCGCTGTGGTTTTGCCCGCAGTCGGTTTGCCGTCAAGCATAATTGTGCCTCTGGTTGGCTGGTAAACATTTGTGAGCAGGTTGAAAACTGTGGTTTTGCCTGCGCCGTTAGGGCCGATAAGTCCCGAAATCTCGGTTCTGCCCACAGTTATTGAAAACTCGTCAACGGCGGTAAGTCCCCCGAAATCAATACCCAAATGATGGGTTTCGAGAATGGGAGTCTTTTCAACATCACGCTCGGGTACTATAGCCCCCGAAGGATAAGGTACCATTTTATCCATTGTCCGTCACCTCCCCTTTGTCGCTGTCATCCTTATTTTTACGAACAAAGACGCCTTTAATTTTAAACTTAACCGATTCGGTTATAAGCTTTGCCTTGGTACTGTTGGTTGCAAGCATTACCAAGATAAGTACGATAGCATAGATTAACATTCTGTAATCGGCAAATTCTCTTAACAGCTCGGGTAACATATAGAGAACCGTGGTGGCGATTATAGAGCCCATAATGTTGCCCATACCGCCTAACACAACGAATACGAGAATGAGGATTGATGTATTGAAATCAAATTTCTTCGGTGCTACGGTGGAGAAATTCATAGCATAAAGCGCACCCGCCATACCTGCAAGGGCGGCAGAGGTGATAAATGCGGTAAGCTTGTACTTCGTAACGCTTATGCCTACGGATTCTGCGGCGATACGGTTATCGCGTATTGCGGTAATAGCGCGTCCCGTTTTGCTGTAAATCATATTAAGCACTATAAAAAGCGTAATAAGTATAAGTATAAAACCTGCTGTGAAGGTAGCGATTTTGGTAATGCCCACAGCACCCTGGGGACCGTTAAGCACAATTTTGCCGTTGGTCATACCAAGGGACGCAGTGTCCTTCATACTAAAATGAAGCCCCTTTGAATCTATACCTACATACAGACAGTTGATAATATTCTTGATTATTTCGCCGAAAGCAAGGGTTACAATCGCAAGATAGTCTCCCCTGAGACGGAGAACGGGTATACCGATTAGCAGTCCCGCAATTCCTGCGAATATACCGCCGATTATAATGACGATAAGCAGTCTTAAAGGATCCGATGCCACCGAGTCCCGAAAAGCGGCGGCGGCAATTACGCCCGAAAAGGCGCCAACGCTCATAAAGCCGGCATGACCTAATGAAAGCTCACCCAAAATGCCTACGGTAAGGTTAAGTGAGATAGCCAAAACTATGTAGGTGCAGATGGGAACTAACTGACCGCTTATTGAGTTATTGATTGTTCCCGTCGATTGAAGGGGAAACATAATTGCAAAAGCAATAATTACAAGACCGTAGGTCTTTATATTGGTGCGGGCATATTTGCTTAAGGCTTTATATTTAGAAGCAATACTCATAATTCACACCTCACACCTTTTCATTAATCTTTTTGCCTAAAAGTCCCGTGGGTTTAACCAACAGCACGATAATAAGCACGGCAAAAACAATCGCATCCGACAATTCGGTTGAAATATAGGATTTTCCGAAAATTTCGATAATGCCCAAAAGTATTCCGCCCAGCATCGCACCGGGGATTGAGCCTATTCCGCCGAAAACTGCGGCGGTAAACGCCTTGATACCGGGCATTGAGCCGGTAGTCGGTATTAAAACAGGGTATGCCGAGCATAAAAGCACACCTGCAACTGCGGCTAAGGCGCTGCCTATAGCAAAGGTCAAAGAAATTGTGGAATTTGTGTTTATTCCCATCAACTGAGCGGCGTCCTTATCCTCGGAAACCGCACGCATGGCTTTACCCATTTTACCGTTTTTGGTAAAGAGTGTAAGACCTATCATAATTACTATGCATACCGCAACCGTTACGATGGATTCTGCGGTTATAATGAGCTTTCCCTCAAATAATGCGATAGAATCGAAGGGTACTATAGAGCTGAAGGTCTTGGGGTTGCTGCCCCAAATAAGCAGGGCAGAGTTTTGTAAAAAGTAACTTACGCCTATTGCGGTAATAAGCACCGCAAGTGAGGTCGCTTTTCTAAGTGGACGGTAAGCAAGCCCTTCAATAAGTATGCCTAAAACCGTACACACCGCCATAGCAATCACAACCGAAAGTATCGGGGGAATACCCGCCGAAGTCGTACAGATATACGAAACATATGCGCCTATCATAATAACATCGCCGTGCGCAAAGTTTAACATCAGTGCGATTATGGCGTAGATGCTCCCAAGGCTTATTCCGTTTATTAAGTTAGAAATGAAAGTCATGCTTACACCTCAAATTCAAACCGACATTGTCGGTGTATTTAATAAAACCGAAAAAGGAGGTTGGAGCCCAACCCCCTTTTTCTCAATCAAGCTGATAAATACTAAACCCGTCAGCTTATAATTACATACCTGCGTATGCGCCGTTGTTAATAACCATGCCCTTAGGAGACTTGGAAACCTCGCCTGAATCAGACCATGTCATACCTTCGCCGGTAAGACCGTCAAAGGTGAAGTCGGAGCTTGTAAACTGAGCGGTAAGCTTTTCGCAGATGTCCTCTTTAGACATATCAGCGGTAACGCCTGCTGCCTTGCAAGCCTCATAGATTGCATAGATGCAGTCATAAGCGTCGGCGGCGAACTGGTTGGGGGTATCGCCGTATTTTTCCTTATACTTGCTGACGAAGTTCTGTGTCTTCTCATCTTTTGCGTCTGCGGTAAAGGGAGTAAGGAGCATTACGCCCTCTGCGAGAGAGGTATCAAAGTTTTCAACGGTGAGTATGCCGTCCATACCGTCAACGCCGAATACCTTGGGTGAATACTGCATATCCTTTGCCTGCTTTAAGATAAGAGAAGCAGGAGTGTAGTAAATCGGGAGGAAGAGAAGGTCAGCGCCCTTATTCTTAGCATCGTTAAGCTGTACGGTGAAGTCGGTATTATCATCCGACGGGAAGGTTGTAACACTTACAATCTCAAGGCCAAGCTCCTTAGCTCGGGCGTCAAACTTCTGGTAGATACCGGTGGAATAAGCGTCACCGTTATTGTAAATTACAGCAATCTTTGCGCCGAGGTTCTTTTCCTTAATATAGTCGGCAGAAGCTGTACCCTGGTTCGGGTCGGTAAAGCACATCTGGAAAACATTGGACTTACGCTGAATGGTAACATTGCCGTCCTTATCGGGCTGACCGCCGATTACATCGGTGGAGGAAGCCGAAGGGGTAAGCTCAAAAATGTTGTCCGCATTGGTTTCGCTGGAAACTGCGATGCAGGGGTTGGTGGTAACAGTACCCATAAGTATCTGCATACCCCAGTCCTTAAGGGTGTTGTAAGCATTGACGGATTTCTCTGCGTCATGCTCGTCATCCTCGAACTTGAACTCAAACTGAATGTCCTCGCCCTTTGCATTGATTTCCTCAACGGCGATTTCAGCCGCATTCTTAACCGCATTGCCGTAAATAGCGGCGCCGCCTGTGATCGGGCCTATACAGCCGATTTTGATTTTTGCCGAGCTGCCGTCTTTAGAGCCGCAGCCTGCGAGAGCGGTAAGAATGAGACAAGCCGCCGTTAAGACGCTCATGATTCTTACAAATTTCTTCATTTCAAACAACTTCTTTCTAAAAGAAAATTATATTCACGGCGCAGTAACACACCGAAAACAAACGAAAAATTCATAAAAAGGACACTGTATCACCACAGTGTCCCCTTAAAAGCATATTTCGGAAGCGCAACAATAACAGGGTGCGTATGAAGCATCCGAACAGCAGCAATATGAAGCTTTGGCTAAAACTTTACACATTGTTCACACTTCCTTAATACCGATAATTCTATCACAATAAAAAAAACTTGTCAAGACAACTTTAGGATATTAAAGCAAATTTCCGATTTTTAATAAATACGCACTAAAATACATATTAATTTTTGTATATATTGCTTTGTCCGGCATACACATTATATAATAGCAGTAAAATATGAATTTACCCGGGCTGTAAAAAAATCGGGGTTTGTGGGGGTCTTTGATTAGCTTATAATAAGGCCCCCTTGCCTAAAGGGTGACTCCCCACAGTGTGGGGAGATGTCACGAAGTGACAGAGGGGACCGCCGCCGTCAGCGGCTGTCGAGCGTAGCGAGACTGGGGGATACTTAGGTTTGAAGAAGCCAAATTGTATCCCTCCGTCAGCCTACGGCTGCCACCTCCCTTTAGGCAAGGGAGGCTATTTTTAATATCATTTTATCTCTACAAACCCCGATTTGTTTTTTTACAGTCCCGTCCGGCTTTAGTAAATAATATACAAAATTCAAACAATCCGCGCCGTTATATATGTATATGGGGTAAAATATAAAAAAAATTCAAAAATCTATTGCATATTTATTCAAAGTATGATATAATTTATGCATAGAAATTAATAAATATGCAAATCGGAGGAATAAAAATGAATAAAAAGGAAATAAAGAAGGTTGTTCTTGCATATTCTGGCGGTCTTGATACATCTATCATTATCCCTTGGCTTAAGGAAAACTACAATAACCCCGAAATTATTGCAGTTTCGGGCAATGTTGGTCAGGCAAGCGAGCTTGAGGGACTTGAGGAAAAGGCCATTAAGACAGGTGCTTCCAAAATATATATAGAAGACCTTACAAAGGAATTTCTTGAGGATTATGTTTTCCCCTGCGTTCAGGCGGGCGCATTATATGAGGAATATATGTTAGGTACGGCTTTTGCCCGTCCCCCCATTGCTAAGCGCATAGCCGAAATTGCTATCGCCGAGGGTGCGGACGCTATCTGCCACGGCTGTACGGGTAAGGGCAACGATCAGGTGCGTTTTGAGCTTGCTATTAAGGCATTCGCCCCCGATATGCCGATTATCGCCCCTTGGCGTGAGTGGGATATTAAGTCCCGTGAAGAGGAAATTGACTATGCCGAGGCCCACAATATTCCGCTGAAGATTAGCCGTGAGACCAACTATTCAAAGGATAAGAACATCTGGCACCTGTCCCACGAGGGTCTTGACCTTGAGGACCCCAAGAACGAGCCCCAATATAATAAGGAAGGCTTCCTTGAGATGGGCGTTTCCCCCGAAATGGCGCCCGATAAGCCCACCTATGTAACCCTTCACTTTGAAAAGGGTGTTCCCACAGCGGTTGACGGCAAGGAAATGGGAGCTGTAGAGCTTGTTTCTACCCTTAATAAACTTGGCGGCGAGAACGGTATAGGACTTCTCGACATTGTAGAAAACCGTCTTGTAGGTATGAAATGCCGCGGTGTTTATGAAACCCCGGGAGGCGCTATCCTTTACAAGGCCCACAGCGTGCTTGAGAGCATCTGCCTTGATAAGGAGACCGCCCACTACAAGTCCCTTGTAGCCCAGAAATTAGCCGAGCTTGTTTACAATGCACAGTGGTTCACCCCACTTACCGAGGCTATACTTTCTTTCGTTAAGACCACCCAGAAGACCGTTACCGGCGATGTAACCCTAAAGCTTTACAAGGGCAATATGATTAACGCTTCTGTTTCTTCCCCCTATTCCCTCTATGACCCCGAAATCGCAACCTTTGATGAGGACGAGGTTTACAATCAGGCAGATTCCGCAGGCTTTATCAACCTTTACGGCCTGCCCACCAAGGTTTACGCCAAGATGAAGGCTAAAAACGGGATTAAGTAATATAATACTTGCTGATAAAAGAGGGCTGTCGCATTAAGGTAAAAATGCACAAATAAAAGGCCCCCTTGCCTAAAGGGGGCTGAGAGTGTCGATAAACTCTCTTTTGCCTCCCTCTAACGAGGGTGCGGGTGTCCGGTGGACACCGTTGCGAAGCAACAGCACCGACCGAAACGGCAGTTGAGAGGTGGCACGGCTTCGCCGTGACGGAGGGAGAGAAAATGCTTCAATAAAGCCTTTTTTGACTACCCCTCAGTCACCTACGGTGACAGCTCCCCTGACAAGGGGAGCCAAAAATAGGCTTTTTCGATAGACTGAGCCTCCCTTGCCTAAAGGGAGGTGCCGAGGAACGAGGCGGAGGGATTCAAATCGCTTTCCTTTAAAAGCCTCCCTTGCCTAAAGGGAGGGGGACCGCCGAACGGCGGTGGAGGGATTCATTAGAGCTTTACGCAAAACCCAATATCCCCCAGTCACGGCTTCGCCGCGCCAGCCCCCGTGAGGCTTGCGGGGCCTTGTAGCATTATTACAATTACCCTAAAGACCTATAATAACACCACCTTAAAAGAACGGAGTAAAATTAATGGATAAAATGTGGGCGGGCAGGTTTCAAAAGGCCCTCGATAAAGAAGCGGACGATTTCAACTCGTCAATTCACTTTGACTGCCGTATGTTCAAGCAGGATATAACAGGCTCTATTGTTCACGCCGAAATGCTTTGTCGACAGGGAATAATCACAGCCAAGGAAAAGCTGCAGATAGTAAACGGGCTTTCTTCTATTCTTGAAGACCTTAAAAACGGTATTCTTTCCTTTGATATGAACGCCGAGGATATTCATATGTTTGTTGAGTCGGAGCTTACCAAAAGAATCGGCGACGCAGGCAAAAAGCTTCACACCGCAAGAAGCCGTAACGATCAGGTAGCGCTTGACATCCGTATGTACTTAATGGCTGAATGTGACGAAATTATCGGTCTTTTAAAGGAGCTTATAAAGGCTATCCGTGATTTAGCGGCAGAGCATAAAAACGATATTATGCCGGGTTATACTCATTTACAGCGTGCCCAGCCCATAACCTTTGCGCACCACATTTTAGCCTACGCTATGATGTTCACCCGTGATTTTAAGCGGTTGGTTGACGCAACAGACAGAATGTATGAAAACTGCCCCATAGGCTCCTGTGCTTTAGCGGGCACAACCTACAATACCGACCGTGAGTGGGAGGCAGAGCATTTAGGCTTCAGCGGAATTTCTTTAAACAGTATTGACGGTGTTTCGGACAGAGATTTTTGTGTTGAACTCTTATCCTGCTTTGCAATTATTATGATGCACTTATCCCGTTTTTCCGAGGAAATTATCCTTTGGTCTTCCTGGGAGTTTAAGTTTGTCGAGCTTGACGACAGCTACACTACAGGTTCAAGCATAATGCCCCAGAAGAAAAACCCCGATATGGCGGAGCTTGTCAGGGGCAAAACGGGACGGGTTTACGGTGATTTAATGAGCTTACTCACTACCCTAAAGGGTCTTCCCCTTGCTTACAATAAGGATATGCAGGAGGACAAAGAGGCTATCTTTGACGCTGTGGATACCGTCAAAAAGTGTATTAAGGTGTTCACCCCTATGCTTGCCACAATGCGGGTACTGCCCGATAATATGCGTAAAGCGGCGGGCAAGGGCTTTATCAACGCCACCGACCTTGCGGACTATCTTGTAAAAAAGGGTATGCCCTTTAGAACGGCATACAAAAAGGTGGGGGAAATCGTCGCTTTTTGCATTGATAACGGCCTTATTTTGGAAACTATGCCTTTGGAAAAGTACAAGGAATTTGACCCGACCTTTGGCGAGGATTTATTCGGCGAAATCTCCCTTGATACCTGCGTAGAAAAGCGTATTTCGGCAGGTGGCACGGGTCCTCAATCGGTAGAAGAACAGCTTAAATACATAACGGAGTTTTTAAATGACTAAGATATTTATTGACGGAAGCGCAGGCACTACGGGCCTTAGAATTTACGAAAGGCTTGAAAGCCGCAAGGATATAGAGCTTATCCGTCTTTCAGAGGAATTAAGAAAAGATATAAACGCCAGAAAATCGGCGATAAATTCGGCTGATATTGCCTTTCTTTGCCTGCCCGACTCGGCGGCTGTAGAGGCAGTATCCCTTGCTGAAAATGATAATACGGTTATAATCGATACCTCAACCGCCCACCGCACTAACCCCGAATGGGCGTACGGCTTTCCTGAATTATCTAAGGATATGGAGCAAAAAATCGCAGACTCAAAGCGCATAGCCGTCCCGGGCTGTCACGCAAGCGGCTTTATCTCCCTTGTTTTCCCCCTTATTAAGGCGGGAATTTTGGATAAGGACGCACTTCTCACCTGCTTTTCGGTAACAGGCTATTCGGGCGGCGGCAAAAAGATGATTGCCGAATACGAAAGCGAGGACAGAGACCCGCTGTTATCCGCTCCCAGACAGTACGGAATAGCGCAGACGCACAAGCACCTGCCCGAAATGACGGCAGTTTGCGGACTTGAAAACCCGCCTATGTTCTCCCCCATAGTTGCCGATTTTTACAGCGGTATGGAAGTGACCGTTCCCCTATTTAAAAGCCAAATCAACGGCACGGCGGAGGACATAAAAAAGCTATACAAGGATAAATACAACAGTTCTGTTGTGAGGTATAAAGAGGACTTTGACGAGGGCGGATTTGTCTCGGCAAACAGGCTCACGGGAAAGGACAGTATGGAAATTTCGGTCTCGGGCAACGAGGATAGAATTTTGCTTGTCTCCCGCTATGACAACCTCGGCAAGGGCGCTTCGGGAGCGGCGGTTGAGTGTATGAATATAGTAATGGGTACAGATAAGACAAAAGGACTTATTTTGTAGGAGTTAGAAAATGAAAAAAATATTATTTGGTATTGCATTAATACTAACTGCAATATTTATTGCAGTATTAGATAGAGGATATGATCTGCCCGGAATCGTTGAATTCCTCTACATTATCCTCCCAATTACTGGTATAGGTTTTTCAATATTTGGACTCATAGAAAAGGAAGACTAAAAATGGAAATAATTTCAGGCGGCGTTTGTGCCGCAAAGGGCTTTAAGGCGGCAGGGGTACACTGCGGCATAAGGAAAAACCGCTTGAAGCGGGATCTGTCCCTTATTTACAGCGAAAAAAGGGCAACCGCCGCCGCAGTTTACACAACAAACCTTGTAAAGGGCGCTCCCCTTACGGTTACAAAGGAGCATATTAAAGACGGCTTCGCACAGGCTATAATCTGCAACAGCGGTAACGCCAACACCTGCAACGCAAACGGCATAGAGATTGCGAAAGAGACCTGCGAATTATTAGGCAAGGAGCTTAATATTCCCGCCGAGGATGTAGTAGTAGCCTCTACGGGTGTTATAGGTCAGCCCCTTGATATTGAGCCCATAAAGAACGGTATCCCTGAGCTTGTAAGTGCGCTTAACGGTGACGGCAGTATTCAGGCGGCGGAGGGTATTATGACCACCGACACCAAGGTTAAAGAGGTGGCGGTGTCCTTTAATATCGGCGGTAAGGAGTGTAAGATAGGCGGTATCGCAAAGGGCTCGGGTATGATTCACCCGAATATGGCGACAATGCTTGTGTTTATCACCACCGACTGTAAGATAAGCTCCGAAATGCTTAAAAAAGCCCTCTCAACCGACATTCAGACCACCTTTAATATGGTAAGCGTTGACGGGGACACTTCCACTAACGATATGGTAACCCTGCTTGCAAACGGTATGGCGGAAAACGAGGAAATTACCGCCGAGGGCGAGGACTTCAATAACTTTATGAAGGCCCTTAACACCGTGACGGTATATCTCTGCCGCAGAATTGCGGGGGACGGCGAGGGCGCAACCAAGCTTATTGAGTGCAAGGCTACAGGCGCTGAAAGTGAAGAAATCGCTAAAACCGTGGCAAAATCAGTTATCTGCTCTTCGCTGACAAAGGCGGCTATGTTCGGTGCGGACGCTAACTGGGGCCGTGTGCTTTGCGCAATCGGCTACTCGGGAGCAGATGTAGATGTAAATAAAATAGATGTTTCCTTTAAATCACAAAAGGGCGAAATCCCTGTTTGTAAGAACGGAGCGGGAATACCCTTTAGCGAGGAAAAGGCAAAGGAAATTTTATTAGAAGATGAAATTGAAATCTTGGTTTCCCTTAATTCGGGTGAGTATTCCTCTACTGCGTGGGGCTGTGACCTTACCTACGATTATGTTAAAATTAACGGAGATTACAGGACATAGGCTGACGGTTCAACTTTCGTCAGCCTAGAGAGGTGATAAAAATGGCTATTGAGCTTTCAAACGCACAGCGTGCCGAGGTTTTAACTCAGGCACTGCCTTATATTCAAAAATACTACAAAAAAATAGTGGTTATCAAGTACGGTGGCAACGCCATGATAAACGAGGAGCTAAAACAGCAGGTAATGGAGGACATTGTGCTCCTTTCCCTTATAGGGGTAAAGGTTGTTTTAGTGCATGGCGGCGGGCCCGAGATTACCGATATGCTTAAGAAAATCGGCAAGGAATCGGTTTTTGTGGACGGACTGAGGGTCACCGATAAGGAAACCGCCGACATTGTGCAAATGGTGCTTGCGGGTAAGATTAACAAAAGCCTTGTCAACCTTCTTGAAATAAAGGGTGGCAAGGCTATGGGCATTTCGGGTATGGACGGCCATATGATTGAGGCTGTGTCCAAGGACGAAAGGTTGGGCTATGTTGGCAAGATAACGAAGGTAAATGTTGAGCCGATTATAGACCTGCTTGAGCACGACTATATCCCCGTTGTGTCAACCGTAGGCTGTGACGGGGACGGCAATGTTTACAATATTAATGCAGACACCGCCGCCGCATATATAGCGGGGGCGATGAATGCCGAAAGACTTATTACAATGACCGATATTGAGGGTATTTTACGGGATAAGAACGACCCCGATTCCCTTATTCCCTGCGTTGATATTGAAGAAGCTATGGAGCTTTTCCGTGACGGCACAATCTCGGGCGGTATGATACCCAAGGTTGAGTGCTGTATTGAGGCTATTCACCGTGGGGTTAAAAAGGTGATTATTTTAGACGGCAGAGTGCCCCACGCACTGCTTATTGAGACCCTTACAAACGAGGGTGCGGGCACAATGGTTACGGGAGACAAAAATAATGAGCGTTAAGCAAAAGGACAATGAATTTATCGCCGCAACCTACGGCCGTTTCCCACTTGTTATAACCGAGGGCAAAGGCTCGCTTTTAAAGGACGAGGACGGCAAAGAGTACATAGATTTAGGCACTGGCATTGCCGTAAACACCTTCGGTGCGGCGGACGGCGAGTGGATAAACGCAGTAACCGCACAGTTAAATAAAATTCAGCACACCTCTAATTTGTATTATACAAAGCCCGATACCGAGCTTGCCGAAATGCTCTGCACACGCACAGGAATGAAAAAGGTTTTCTTTTCAAACTCGGGGGCGGAGGCTAACGAGTGCGCCATAAAGGTTGCCCGCAAATACGCCGCAGAGAAAAAGGGTGCGGAATACAACACTATAATAACCCTTAAAAACAGCTTTCACGGCAGAACGGTAACCACCCTTGCCGCAACAGGGCAAGAGATTTTCCACAAGGACTTTTTACCCCTTACCGAGGGCTTTGTCTATGCCGAGGCGAACAACACAGCCGACTTGAAACAAAAGGTTAGTGAAAACAAGGTTGCCGCAATAATGTTTGAGCCTGTTCAGGGCGAGGGCGGGGTTATGCCCTTAACAAAAGAATTTGTCTCTGCCATAGCCGAGATAGCCGAAAATCAAGATATTTTAATGATAGCCGACGAGGTGCAGACAGGCAACGGCAGAACGGGCAAGCTTTACGGCTATATGAATTATGATATACTTCCCGATATTGTCTCCACCGCTAAGGGCTTAGGGGGCGGACTGCCTATAGGGGCGACCCTCTTGGGTGAAAAGGTTAAAGATGTGCTAACAGCGGGGTCCCACGGCTCTACCTTCGGGGGCAACCCCGTATGCTGTGCGGGGGCGCTTAACATTTTAAGCCGTATTGACGATACTCTCTTAGCCGAGGTTAGGGAAAAATCTGAGTATATCGTAAGCGAACTATCCACCGCAAAGGGTGTAAAATCGGTTACGGGTATGGGCTTAATGCTTGGTATCGAGACCGAAAAGGGCGCAAATGAGGTAATAGATTATTGCCGAGAAAATGGCGTGCTTGTAATAAAGGCAAAAACCAAGGTGCGCCTACTGCCCGCCCTTAATATCCCGTGGGAACAGCTTAAAACTGCAATTCAAATATTAAAAGAAGCTTGCGAATAGGAGAATTAACAATGGATTTTAAAGGAAAAAGCTTTTTAAAGCTCTTGGATTTCTCGGCTGAGGAAATAAACTGCCTTATAGACCTTGCGGCGGAGCTTAAATACAAAAAGAAAAGCGGTATTCCCCACAATATCTGTGCGGGCAAAAATATCGCCCTTATATTTGAAAAAACCAGCACCAGAACCCGTTGCAGCTTTGAGGTTGCGGCTCACGACCTTGGTATGGGGGTAACCTACCTTGACCCTACGGGCTCACAGATAGGCAAGAAAGAGAGCATTGCCGACACCGCCCGTGTTTTGGGCAGAATGTTTGACGGTATTGAGTACCGTGGCTACGGTCAGGAAATAGTTGAGGATTTGGCAAAATATGCAGGTGTTCCTGTATGGAACGGACTTACAAACGAGTTCCACCCCACCCAGATTTTAGCCGATTTCCTTACAATAAAGGAGCATTTCGGTAAATTACAGGGTATCAACCTTGTTTATATGGGGGACGCCCGCTACAATATGGGCAATTCCCTTATGGTGGGCTGTGCTAAAATGGGGCTTAACTTCACCGCCTGCGCCCCCGAAAAGTACTTCCCCGATAAGGAATTGGTAAATACCTGCAAGGAAATTGCGGAGACAAGCGGAGCTACCCTCACCTTTGAGACCGACCCTATGAAGGCCACCAAAAACGCCGATGTTATTTACACCGATGTTTGGGTTTCAATGGGGGAGCCTATTGAGGTTTGGGAAGAGAGGGTTAAGGAGCTTTCTCCCTATCAGGTCAATGAAAAGCTTATGGCGAACGCAGGCGAAAATGCGGTGTTTATGCACTGTCTCCCCGCTTTCCACGACCTTAAAACAACTGTTGGTAAGGAAATGGGCGAAAAATTTTTGAGAGACTGCTTTGAAGTGACCGACGGCGTGTTTGAGTCAAAACAGTCAATAGTATTTGACGAGGCGGAAAACCGTATGCACACAATTAAGGCGGTAATGGCCGCAACATTAGGTTGAGAGTATGGATAAAAAGGCATATTTGGTATTAGAGGACGGAACGGTTTTTGAGGGGTACTCATTTGGAGCTCAAAAGGACACTATAGGCGAGCTTGTTTTTACAACAGGTATGTGCGGATATATAGAGACCCTTACAGACGAGAGCTACTTTGGGCAGATTGTACTGCAAACCTTCCCCATGATAGGGAATTACGGCATAATCCCCCAGGATTTTGAGGGGGTGTGCTCGGTTAAAGGGTATGTTGTGCGGGAAAAGTGCGATAATCCCTCAAATTTCAGGTGTAAAACCACCCTTGACAGCTTTTTAAAGGAAAAGGGTATCCCCGCAATTTACGGAGTGGACACAAGGGCAATAACCAAAATTATCCGTGAACAAGGGGTTATGAACGCCGCAATTTGCAGTAAAATCCCCTCTGATTTAAGCGAGGTCAAGAATTATAAAATTATCGGTGCGGTTGAGAGCGTAACGGCTGAAAACACAGCGGTTTACCCCGCCGAAAATGAAAAATACAAGGTAACCCTTATAGACTACGGCGCAAAGCGCAACATTATAAGGGAATTAAATAAACGGGGCTGTAGCGTAACAGCGGTACCCGCAAATGCGACCGCAGAGGAAATTTTAAAAACAAACCCCGACGGGATTATGCTTTCAAACGGTCCCGGCGACCCCGCCGAAAACCTTTTTCAGATTGAGGTTATAAAGAAGCTTGTGGGCAAAAAGCCTATTTTCGGTATTTGCCTTGGCCACCAGCTGTTAGCCCTGTCTTTAGGTGCTGAGACCGAGAAGCTTAAGTACGGTCACAGGGGCGTTAATCAGCCTGTAAAGGAAGTAGCGGGCACCCGCACCTACATCACAAGCCAAAATCACGGCTATGCGGTAGTGCCGCAGAGCGTTAAAAAGGGCAAAATCAGCTTTATAAACGCTAATGACGGCACCTGCGAGGGTATAGATTATGAAGATTTGAATGCTTTTTCGGTGCAGTTCCACCCCGAGGCGGCATCAGGACCCCACGATACCGCCTTTTTGTTCGACCGCTTTTTAAAGCTTATGGAGGAAAAATAGATGCCTTTTGATAAAAAAATTAAAAAGGTTTTGGTTATAGGCTCGGGCCCTATTGTTATAGGTCAGGCGGCGGAGTTTGACTATGCGGGTGCGCAGGCATGCCGTGTTTTAAGGGATGCGGGGGTAAATGTGGTGCTTGTAAACTCCAACCCCGCCACCATTATGACCGATAAGGCTTTAGCCGATGAAATATACTTAGAGCCCCTTACAGAGGAAACCGTAAAGCGCATTATTTTAAAGGAAAAGCCCGATAGTCTTTTAGCGGGGCTTGGCGGTCAAACGGGACTTACCATTGCAATGCAGCTTGATAAGGACGGATTTTTAGCCGAAAACGGGGTCCGTCTTATAGGCACCAATGCTGAAGCTATCGACAAGGCCGAGGACCGCCAGCTGTTTAAGGACACTATGGCAGAGATAGGCGAGCCCACCATTCCCTCGGATATTGCTAACAATATTGATACTGCTCTTAGTATTGCCGAAAAGATAGGCTACCCTGTAATAGTGCGCCCCGCATTTACCTTAGGTGGTGCGGGCGGCGGTGTTGCGAATAATTCCGACGAGCTTAAAATTATAGCTAAAACAGGCCTTGACTTATCCCCCATTACCCAAATACTTGTGGAAAAGTACATCTTCGGGTGGAAAGAAATTGAGTTTGAAACTATGCGGGACTATGCAGGTAATGTTATCGCCGTTTGCAGTATGGAAAACTTCGACCCCGTAGGGGTTCACACGGGGGACAGTATTGTTGTCGCCCCCGCCCTTACCCTTTCGGATAAGGAATACCAGATGCTTAGAAGCGCCGCCCTTAATATTATCTCGGCTTTAGGCATTGTGGGGGGCTGTAACTGCCAGTTTGCCCTTAATCCCGATAGCTTTGAATATGCGGTAATTGAGGTGAACCCCAGAGTTTCCCGCTCTTCCGCATTAGCCTCTAAGGCGACGGGCTATCCCATTGCCAAAATCACCACCAAAATCGCCCTCGGCTACACATTAGACGAAATCACCAACGATATTACGGGCAAAACCTGTGCCTGCTTTGAGCCGGCCCTTGACTATGTTGTGGTAAAGTTACCTAAATGGCCCTTTGATAAATTTGTGGGGGCATCCCGCAAGCTTGGCACACAGATGAAGGCAACGGGCGAGGTTATGGCCATAGGCCAAAGCTTTGAAGAGGGCATAATGAAGGCGGTAAGAGGTGCGGAAATCTCCCTTGATACCCTTAATGCCGCTCCCGTTTCGGAGCTTGATATTAAAGAACGCCTCGCCATAGCGGACGACCGCCGTTTATTTACGGTGTTTGAAGCCCTTAAAAGCGGAATTTCGGTGGACGAGATATTTGAAATCACCCGCATTGACCGTTTTTTCCTATACAAGCTTTTAAACCTTGTTAATTTTGAGAAGAAAATTGAAAACGGCATTGATGAAGAATTATATTTAAAGGGTAAAAAATTAGGCTATACCGATAGGGCGTTAAAGCGCATTTCGGGAAGAGAAAATTTGCCCGAAATTAATGCCGCATATAAAATGGTTGATACCTGCGGTGCGGAGTTTGATGCGGTAACCCCATATTTCTACTCTACCTTCGGCGGCGAGTGCGAGGCACGCTCCTTTAAGCGCTCGGGCAAGCCGGTTATTATGGTTTTAGGCTCGGGACCAATTAGAATCGGTCAGGGTATAGAGTTTGACTATTCCTCGGTTCATTGCGTTTGGACACTAAAGCAAGCGGGCTTCGATGTTGTAATTGTAAACAACAACCCCGAAACCGTTTCCACAGATTACGACACGGCGGACAGGCTTTATTTCGAGCCGCTTACCGACGAGGATGTAATGAACATCATTAAGGTTGAAAAGCCTGTGGGTGTGGTTGTGGCTTTCGGCGGGCAGACCGCTATTAAGCTTACAAAATTTTTAGACCAAAGCGGGATACCCATTCTCGGCACCTCGGCAGAGGGCATCGACCTTGCGGAAGACAGAGAGAGGTTTGACGAGCTACTTGAAAAATTCTCTATCAAACGCCCCAAGGGTGTAGGCGTAAACACCTTAGAGGAGGCAATAAATGCCGCCAACACCTTAGGTTTCCCTGTACTTTTGAGACCCTCTTATGTTATCGGCGGTCAAAATATGAAAATCGTCCACAACGAGGATGAGGTTAAGGTTTATATGGACCGCATTTTGGCGCAGGGCATAGATAACCCCGTCCTTGTGGATAAATATATGGCGGGCAAGGAGTTAGAGGTTGATGTAATCTCGGACGGTAAGGATGTGCTGATTCCCGGTGTTATGCAGCATATCGAGCGTGCGGGGGTACACAGCGGCGACTCAATAGCCGTTTACCCGCCCTACAGCATTAACGATAAAATGATGCGCCGCATAGTGGATTGCTCCGAAAAGCTGGCGCTGGCTCTTGGCACTAAGGGACTTGTAAACATTCAGTACCTTATATATAACAACGAGCTTTATGTAATCGAGGTAAACCCCCGAGCCTCCCGCACGGTACCTTATATAAGCAAGGTTACAAATGTGCCTATGGTGGATATAGCTTCCCGTGTTATGACGGGGGCTACCCTTAAAGAATTAGGCTACGGCACGGGACTGCAAAAAATTCCGCCCTATTTTGCGGTAAAAGTGCCCGTATTCTCCTTTGAAAAGCTTAATGATGTAAATTCCTACTTAGGGCCCGAAATGAAGTCCACAGGCGAGGTACTGGGTATAGGAAAAACCCTTACCGAGGCTTTGTTTAAGGGGCTTACTGCGGCGGGAATGACCCTTAAATCCTCGGTTTTGCAAAGTGATGTGGGCGTGCTTTTGAGCGTGGATACCCACGACCAACACGAGGTTGTGTCACTTGCTAAAAAGTTCCACGATTTGAGGTTCAAGCTTTACGCCACCGCCGAAACCGCCGAGACTATCCGTACCCTCGGTATAGATGTCACCGAAATTGCGGGAATTAAGGAGAGCGACAACGCCTTTAAACTCCTTGAAAGGGGCGATATAAGCTACATTATCTACACGGGTGCCCTTATGGACTCTACGGTTGAGGATTATATTGCACTACACAGGCGGGCTTTGCAGTTATCAATCCCCTGCCTTACTTCTCTTGACACGGCGAATGCCCTTGCTGATATCACCGCCGCCCGCTACAATCAGCAAAACACCGAGCTTGTAAATATCAACGATATGCGAACCGAAAGGCAGAGCTTAAAATTCTCAAAAATGCAGGCGACCGGGGACGATTACATATTTATCGAAAACTTTGATAATTCCATAACCTGCCCCGAATCCCTTTGTATAAGCCTTTGCGACCGACATACAGGTGTGGGCGGCTTTGGGATAGTGCTTATTGAAAAATCGGAAATTGCCGACGCTAAGATGCGTATATTCAACCGTGACGGCTCTGAAGGTAAAATGGCGGGCAACTGCATACGCTGTGCCGCAAAATACCTTTACGATAACGGATTTGTAACGAAGGATACCGTGACTGTTGAGACCGCAAGCGGTGTAAAAAGCTTAGAGCTTTACACATCAGGCAATAAGGTAACCCTTGCCTCGGTGGATATGGGTAGAGCTGTTTTTGAAACAAGTAAGCTGCCCTCTACAATAAATGCCGATAAGCTTGTGGACTACCCCGCTATGATAGGGGATAAGATTTACAACATAACCTGTGTAAATGTGGGCAATCCCCACTGTGTGCTTTTCTGCGACAGTATTGAGGATATAAACCTTGAAACGGTAGGCCCTAAGTTTGAAAACGCACCGATTTTCCCCGAAAGGATTAACACCGAGTTTGTACGCTTTGTAAATAAAAACACCCTTAAAATGAGGGTGTGGGAGCGTGGAAACGGGGAAACCTTCGCCTGCGGTACGGGCGCCTGCGCCGCTGTTGCCGCCGCCTGTGAGACGGGCAAGTGCAACAAGGGGGAGGACATCACCGTAAAGGTAAAGGGCGGCGACCTTATTGTAAACTACACCGACGAAAAAATAACCCTTACGGGGGATGCGGTATTGGTATTTGACGGTGTTACAGAATATTAATGAAAAAAGCTTGAGTAAGTTTTTACCTTACTCAAGCTTATTTGGTTTTAATATGGTTTTTTTCCTTTTTTGCAAGCCTCAATAAGCTCGGAAAGGGAGCCTGTTGCAAGACCTATGCAGGTATCTGCACCGCCGTAATAAATGCGTATAGTATCGGTTTCCTCATCGGCTATCGCACCGCAGGGGAATACGACATTGTCAACCTTGCCCTTAACCTCATAGGGCTCATTGGGGGTTAAAATGCAATCCTCGGCAACACCGATTATCTTTGACGGGTCTTCTAAATCAAGGAGCATAGCGCCGATTGAATAACAGAATTCACGGTTTTCCTTGTAAACGCCGTGGATTATTTCAAGCCAGCCGTCCTTTGTCTTTATCGGGGGTGTAGGCCCTACCTTATAATTTGCATAGGAAAGGGGCGGGTAGAGAAGCGGGCGGTGCTTACCCCAATAAATCAAATCGGGTGAATAGGAAATCCAAATTCCGCTGACCAGCTTATCGTCCAGACTATGACCGCCTTTATTCTCAAGCTCTACGAGATTGTAAGGTCTGTCAAGGCGTACATACTGACCATTTATTTTTTCGGGGAAAAGGCAGGGAACACGGTTTGAGGGGAGCGCAATACACTCAACAAACTCTACCGTCTTGAAATCCTTTGTCTTTTCAAGAACCGCCGCAGGGCCGCCTTTAGAAACTTGTGCAGGACGGACAATATAATATGTATCATCAATTTTTGTTACTCTGGGGTCTATAACCCAACAATCATAATTTCCGGGGCACTCACCCGCCCAGTCACGCTTATCGCAAAGGGGCTCGGGATTAATTTCAAAATGTATGCCGTCGTCGCTCGTTGCAACATGTATGCCTGTTTTACTTCCATTTGCATTTGGCTGCAAATAAAACGCCGCTATAAGCAAAACGGTTTTTCCGTTATACATTGTCTGCCCGCAGTTGTATACCGCATGCGAAGGTATCGGAAAATCCTCTACTGTAATTATAGGATTTTGCTCACAGCGGTGCATAATGTTTTCGGGTCCTCTGAATTTTTCTATCATTTTTTAACCAGCTCCTTATTTTTCAAAAACGCAGACTGCGTTTAAAAATCGGTCTTAATTGTGTTCCACATAAGCTCGGCAATTTCCTTCATACCGAGGTCTCCGGGGTGATTGAATTTGCGATAAAGAGTATTTTTTTACCGTGGTTATAGGAATAAAATCCCAAAACAGTTTGATTCTTTGCGGGAACAATATTTTCCTGCAGCTTTTCAATTTCTTTATTCATACCCTTTTTCACCCACCCACTCAAGTGTCTTTACACATTAATTATATATTTTTATATAAAAAAAGCAAGAAAATTTTAATCATATAATCAGAACAAAATGTCCTTTAAACTTGAGTATTAAAAGCGCCCGAGCACGCTCGGGCGCTTTAAAATTATGTATTCATACCAAAACAGCCTTTTTATCCCGCAATCCTTTAATTTGGCGTGTGCGGAATTCACTCGGGGTCATTTTATTTATATCATAAAAAACCTTGTTGAAGTTGCGCAGACATTCAAACCCCACATCCTCGGATATTTTGGTTATGGTGTCCGAGGTTTCGGTCAGCAGATGGCAGGCATCCCCTATTCTCAGGAAATTAATATACTGAGGAAGGGTCATTCCCATATGCTGATTAAAAATATGTGAAATCCGCTGTTTGCTCAGATGAAGTTCCTGAGAGAGTATATCAAGTGATATTTTACTGCGGTAGTTGCGAATACAGTAGTTGCAAATTTTTTCAAAGTTGCTGGAATTTAATCCGTCAGCGGGCTTAGCGTCAATCAAGGGCTTCATAAGAAACATAGCGAGGCTTAAATATCCAAGCAAAAGCAGATCGGCATCCTCGCTCCGACTGTCGTATGCCGTTTCAAATTCAAGCATAAGCCTTTTAAGCGCATCGGATTCGCTGAAATTTATTATCGGATGCTTGGGCAAATTGACCTTAAAATAGTTTCCCATATTAGGCATTAAATCTGAACTGAAATTCATAACCAAAAATTTACCGTTCTCATACATCGTATAATCATGCACCTGATTGGGGAAAACAAAGACAATATCGCCCTCGCCTATCTCGGAGGTGTTGCCGCCCAAAAAACAGCTTGCCTTGCCCGAATAGCAAACAACAATCTCGCATTCGGCGTGAATATGAGGTAGCTCCCTAAGGTTTGACACGAAAGCACAGGATAATTTTGTTTTTCTTTTTTCGTAGAGCAATTTATCCAACATCATCACTCCTAAGCGTTTCTGCTTCCCATATTCATTATAACCGATTTTCTCGGATTTGTAAACAATCTAAAAAAACACGCCTAAAAATTCCCGCTTAAAGGCCCTTAATGCAAGCGTCAATAAGCTCAGAAACAGAGCCTGTCGCAAGGCAAACGAACTCATCGGAAGCACCGTAATAAATCCTTATCTCGTCCTTTTCCTCGTCTACAAGACAACCGCAGGGGAAGCAAACGTCCCTGACATGGCCTGTAAGCTCGTAATCAGCCTGAGGAGTTAAAATCCAGCTGTTGCAGCGACCGATTATCTTTGACGGGTCATTAAGGTCAAGAAGCACAGCACCTACAGAATAGCGGGTGTCTGCACAGGTATCCCATGTGCCGTGGATTATCTCCAGCCAACCCTTGCTTGTTTTGGCGGGAACTGTAGGACCTATCTTAAAATCAAACTGCGGTGCAAAGCCGGGCTTTAAAAGCGGCTTATAATCGCCCCAGAACTTCAGGTCGGGAGAATAAGAAATCCAAATTTCGCCGCAGCCCTTTCCGCTTCCGAACATCGGGCGGTCAAGACGGACATATTTACCGTCGATTTTCTCTGGGAAAAGGCATGGAACACGGTTAGGCGGCAAAGCTATACAGCCTAAAAATTCGGTTGTTTTGAAATCGGTTGTTTTTTCAAGCAGAGCGCAAGGACCTACTGCACCCTGACCGGGGCGGCAGATGTAATACTCGTCCCCAATCTGGGTAAGGCGCGGGTCGATAACCCAGCAGTCATAAAACATATAATCTCTGCCGAAGTCTGTTCCACTGCAAAGCGGGTTCGGGTCAATTTCAAAGTTAATGCCGTCGTCGCTCATAGCTACATGGATGCCCGTTTTCTTGCCGTTTACAAGTCCGCGGTAAATAGCGGCTACAAGCAGTACGGTTTTACCCTTATACATTGCCTGGCCGCAGTTCATTACGCTGTCTGCCGGCACGGGGAAATCCTCGGGCTTAATAAGGGGATTTGCAGGATGTCTGTGCATAATAAATTCGTTCATAATAATCACCATTTCTTTCCAAGACACAAAATGCGATGCAAAATCACCGAAATGGTGATTATTATATCGCATCTGTTTCGGTTGCCTTTGGTAACAAAGGCGAGAAACAGGCGTCTTTATATTTTTTAGCGTGATTTTTCACGCTATGACCTCACAGTATGTTTAATTTAAAAAGCTAATAAACCAGCCGCATTTAAGGCGTTATTTAACCTGTTACCGATTTTTCCGCAATGTAAAATTCGGAAGTTATTAACGCCTTAATGCGGCTGTGTTATATCTTTTGGCTTAACCTAAATACAAATCGCCGTATTCTTCCTTTTGGTAAAGGCGAATATAATCAATCCAGTAATCTATCGGAAAGGTCGTGTTCTCATCGACCTTTGCACGGGTAATCCAGGAGTTGTTATGCTCGGTGAAAATATGGTTATTGAACAGGATATACAGCGCATCGTGGAAACCGCTCATATCGCTGTAACCGTCATAGTTGCTGTTAATATCGTATGTGCAATATACCTCACCGTCAATCGACATAGCCATATATTCAGGTGTCCATTCAAAACCATATGTATGATACTCATTATTAAGGTTGGCTATGTCCTTAAATACATACGGCTTCTTTTCAAGGGATTTATCAAGCATATCGCCGCCCTGTGTATGGTTCACTTCATATCCGTTAGGCAGTTTAACCATACGCTCATACCATTTATGAAGGTTTGGAACAGCGGTATCAGTAGTTGAAAACACCTCGAAAACATCAATCTCTGCCATATAATCGGCCTTTGGAGTAGGACAAATATCATCAGCAAGGGATTTAAGCCAAAAAGAGGGCCAAGCGCCCTGCATATAGGGAACTTTTGCAGATATTTCGAGATATCCGTACCTGAACCTCATTTTGTTAAATGTGGTAACCGAATAGCAGGTTGAATATTTCTTTTCCTCTCCGTCCGGGTTTTCTACCACGCTAAGCTTAAGCTTTCCGTCGTCTAAACGCATAACCGCAGGATTTTCCTCGCCGCAGAGGGCGAGGCCGGGATTACCTGCCATATCCGCTCTCAGCGTCCATTTAGCAGGGTCAAGCTTATCACCGTCAAACTCGTCATTCCAGACAAGCTTATAACCGTTACTTTCTAAATTCATTAAATTTGCTCCTTAACCTCTCTTCTTTTTAAGAATTTTACGCAACTAATATTGTGCATTCTTGCACAATAATTATATATTTTTTATAATCTATTTTCAAGAAAAAAAGAGTCGTATAATTAGAATAAAAACGCCGTTTTTGTTATTTTGCATAAAATCAGTTGAGGAATTTTATATTTTAATGGTATATTTAGATGTTAGATTGTATCCCCCGGTTACGGGAATCCCCTCGCCAACCTAACGGTCGGCCTCTCCCGTTCAATCCGGTCGCCCCTTTTTAAATAATATTAATTCCGACTGATTTTCACGGTTATTTATAAAATGCCAGCCGATATTCATAAGGTAATCGCCGCCGAAAGACTTATCCGTGCCGTCGAGGGTGTAAACCGCATTTTCGTCAAGCCCGTCAAGCAGTATATACTCATCGGGGGAGTTGGGCATAGCCTTACTGCTGTTAATAGTGAGTATTACGGTGTTTTTATCCTCTGAAACAAATTCTATAGCGCAAACCTCACTCTCAAAGGGGGATTTTAAGCGGTAGCAGTCGCCCTTGTGGAAAACCTCGCCTAATTCACGGTAGGTTTTTACCGCCCTTTCTGCGGTTTTAAGCTCTTCGTCTGTGCATTTGTTAAGGTCAAGCTCAAAGCCGAACTGACCCATCAAAGCCACCTTGCACCGCATATCAAAGCTTGTAATTCTGCCCACCTGATGATTAGGCACCGCCGAAACATGGGCACCCATTGAGCTAAAGGGATACACTACGCTTGTTCCGTACTGAATTTTAAGGCGTTCGACTGCGTCGCTGTCATCACTTGTCCAGGTTTGGGGCATATAGTAAAGCATACCCGCATCAAACCTCGAGCCGCCGCTGGAACAGCTTTCAAAAAGCACATTGGGGAAACGCTGTGTCAATGTTTCAAGCACCCTGTAAAGCCCTAAAATATAGCGGTGCATTACCTCGCCCTGACGGTCGCCATCCCAAAAAGCCGAGCCGGGCTCAGACATACAGCGGTTCATATCCCACTTTATGTACTCTATATTCGCACGGCTTAAGATTCCGCTTAGGGTATCTATAATATAATCACACACATCGTCCCTTGAATAGTCGAGGGTCAGCTGATTTCTCGCCTGAGAGGGCTTTCTGCCCTTGGTATGCAAAATCCAGTCGGGGTGGTTTTTATAAAGCTCGGTGCCGGGGTTGACCATTTCCGGCTCAAACCACAGTCCGAACCGCATACCCAGAGCGTTTATGCGTTTTGCAAGTCCCTCAAGGCCGTTCGGCAGGCGGTCACGGTTTTCGTACCAGTCCCCGAGGCCGTTTGTATCGTCAATACGGGAGCTGAACCAGCCGTCGTCCAGCACCATTGTATCTATACCGACCTTTGAAGCCTTTTCGGCAATCGCAACTATCTTATCCTCATTAAAATCAAAATAGGTGGCTTCCCAGTTATTTATAAGCACAAAGCGCTCGGTATCTCTAAACCTGCCCCTGCAAAGGCGGGTGCGGTAAAGCTTATGGTAAATGCGGGACATTTCGCCGAGGCCCTTCGACGAGTAAACCATTACCGCCTCAGGGGTTCTAAAGCTGTCGCCGTTCTCTAAAACAAACTGAAAATTAGTGGGATTAATGCCTATGTAAGCACGCAGGCCGTTGAAGGGATTTTTCTCCGCTCCCGCCGTAAAATTCCCGCTGTAAACAAGGTTAAAGCCATATACATTGCCGTGATTTTCATCAGCGTTTTTATCACACAGCGCAATAAAGGGATTGTGGAACATATTACTGCAGCCGTAACGGCTGTTTATGCCCTGATTGCCCGCCACAATCGGTTGCCTTACAATCGAGCGCTCACGCATCCACGCACCGTCAAGGTGGAGCAGCTCACGGTCAGGGCTGCCGTAAAAATCCACCGTAGCACTCATTGCCGAGTCAAGCAGCAGTCTTTCGCCCCTGTTTACAATCCTTGTACTGCGGGTGATTGCGTCGAAGTCCTCAAATACCGAGTAGGAAAGGAAAACATCTACATTTTGGTAGGTGTCCTCAAGGTGTATTGTAAGGGTCTCGACCTTATCGCCCTCTTCGCAGTAGGTGGCGGGTAGCCCCTCTAAGGCGGGCTTGCCCTCTATTATCTCATAGCCCTTATATGTAAGGTTGGATACACGGCTTCCGTCCGAAAAGGTAAATTCAGCAGAGGGGATACGCATATCCGCATTGCCGAAGGTGGAGTATTCAAAGGGGATAATATCGGAATTAGCGCCCGGCAGGTCTACCGCCTCAAAGCCTCTTCGTTTGTAATCCCCCAAATCGGTTTTATTAAGGGGGTTTACAAGCCTTTTGCCCCAGTAGCGGTGGAGTAGCTTTTCGTTATTCCAAACCCCTATGGCATAGGTTGTGCTTTTGGTGTTAAGATAAAAAATTTCGTTCTCTTTGTCAAACTTAATCATAGGTTTTCCTTTCTGACAGTTAGTTTAAATCCTAAGCACGCAGTATCATTATACTGTGCCTAAAAAAACGGTCACTCTAAAATACTGTACTACAAGCGCATTATACCCTATTATATTGGAATTTTCAAGCAAAACAGCGTATTTTATCCTTGAAAATTCAGTATTTTTTTACTATGCTCATTAATATACAAAAAAGCTCTTTACCGCAAATGTCGGTAAAGAGCCTAATAATATTTTAAATATCGTGGCAGAGCAAAACCGTATATTCTCCACTGCCGTATTTTTGGATAAACGCCCGACTTTTTTCCCTGTTATATGCCATACCTGTGGGAATCTGCCTTGTAAGGCAGTCCCTCATATAGCACTCGTCGCCTGCGATTATCTGCGGCTTGTCTTCGCCCGTTATTTCAACAATCGACGAGCCCTTTGAGTGACCGCCGATTTTAACGGCTTTTACGCCGCCGCAAATCTGCATTTCCTCATCAAAGGTGCGGATATTCATTCTATCAGCCAAATAGCCTTTTCCCGCCTCGTATTCATCCTTTTGGATATAAAGGGCGGCGTTTTTAAAGTATTTGGCACACTCAATATGGTCGTGGTGGGCGTGGGTTATAATCAAATCGGTTATTTCCTCGGGTGAAATTCCCTTGTTCCCGAGCGCCTTTACAGGGCCTATAAAATCCCTCATATCAAAGCCGGGCATAGTCTCACAGCCCGCATCAACCAATATAATGCGGTTTTCGGTTTTAAGCAGATATACTCTGAATACAATCGGCAGCTTTTTTGCTTCGGAGCCGTTTTCGTATACCCAGCTTTCGGGCAAAACCGATTTTGCGTAATCCACGGGAATTATATCTATCATTCTACCGTCAATACTACCTTTCCTACATTCTCGCCTCGATAGAGAATATCCTGTGCCGCCTCTGCCTCGGTTATAGGCAGAACCTTGTAGATAGTAGGCTTCACCTCGCCCGTTTCAACCTTAGGCCATACATCCCGCACAAGGCTTGCCAAAATCTGCGCCTTAGTTTCGGGTGTTCTTGAACGCAATGTACTGCCCACAATACGCACATTTCTTACATAAATATTCTTAAGGTCGATTTCGGTTTTCTGCCCCGCCAAAGCCGCTATCATAATCCAGCGTGCGCCGTGGGTTAAATAATGGATACATTTGCCCATTATTTCGCCGCCCAAGCAGTCGATAGCAACATCTACGCCGTGACCGCTTTCCAGCTCCTCTTTAAGCACTTCTGAAATATCTTCCTTTGTTGTAACAACAACCCTGTCGGCGTTAAGATGTTTTATGTTCTCGGCGATTTCATCGGTCAAAACCGTGGTGATCACCCTTACTCCGAACGCCTTTGCCATAGGAATAATAACGCTTGCAAGACCGCTTGCGCCTGCGTTCATTAAAAGGGTGTTGCCCGCTTTAATTCCGCCCTCAATAAAGAGGTTAAGGTATGCAGTCGCAAATGCCTCGGGTATTGCCGCCGCCTCTACCATAGAGCAGTTTTTCGGCACGGGCATAAGCATATCGTACTTAACATTGGCGTACTGGGCATATCCGCCGCCGCCAAGCAAGGCGCAGACCTTATCCCCAACCTTCCAGTCGGATTTTTCCTTTGCGCCCTCGGCGATCTCAACTATAGTACCCGCAATTTCAAGCCCCATCCATTCAGGACAGCCTGCAGGAGGTGGATAATCTCCCTCTCTCTGCATTAAGTCCGCTCTATTCAGCGCCGCCGCCTCAATTTTTACAAGGCAGTCATCGTTACCTAAAACGGGGTCGGGTACATTGTCCCATCTTAAGGATCTGTCATCATTTACTAAAATTGCTTTCATATATTTTTCCCTTTCTGCTTTAAAAGCCTATATTATTAAATTAGATTTCTTCACCGCACGCCTTCAGTAACACCTTATGTAATTTTCTTTCGTATTCATAGGTGTAAGGATTAGACCTTACGCCGTTTATATAATCGGCAAAGGCACGGAACATAGCGTCATATCTGCCGTATTCGGGGGAGGTGTGACGCTCTCCTTTTTGGCTCCAATTTCCTGAGAAAGCCTCTCTCACTTCGGTAATCTGCGGGGAAAATACATCCTTTCGCCCGTTAGACAGCCATTCAAACGGACAAAGCTCAACCGTACCCTTTGTGCCTACAACCACAAGCTGTCTGCGCTCAAATCCGCCTATCTCCACAGCGGTGCTTTTGGCAAAGGATACGCCGTTTTTGTACTTGAATACCGCCATACCGAAATCCTTTGCGGTAGTTCCGTCAAGTCCCGATGAGCAGCTTAAGGGTATTATCTCCTCAGGCTCACCCATAATAGAATAAACCAAATCAATCATATGACATCCCAAATAGTAAAGCATTCCGCCGGGGTAATTTCCCATCCAGTTGCGCTTTTCAATGCCGTGTATGCAGTTCATCTGTGCTTCTACGGATATAATGTCGCCGAGCTTACCCTCGGCTATATCCTGTTTAAGCTTTAATACAGCTGGATTGTACCGATACATATATCCTGTATGGAAAACAAGCTTTTTTGATTCAACTGCATCGATAAGCCTGTCAAATTCATCGCCGTCAATTCCGCCGGGCTTATCCATTTGAATATGTAAGCCCTTTTCAGCCGCCATAAGTGCGTATTTTGTAAGCGCCCTGTCCTCGGTTTCGATTGCAACCGCTTGGAGACCCTTGTAATTTAAAATTTCCTCTAAAGACATCTGTTTAACATCTTTATAAGAATCCTTATTCCCTTCATACGAATTTGCAGGAATATTGCCGCTGTCCTCGGGGACTACGCAATAGCCCACTAGCTCGTAAATTCCCGCTTTATCTAAAAGCTTTAGGGTTTGAATTGCTGCCGGAGCATGGTCGTGACCTGCGCCTATCTGGGCTATTTTAATTCTTTTCATTATAGCTTCCTCCAATCAAACTGAACCATCGGGAAGGACTTTTCATTGGCAAGACGGGTATATACTTCGGTAGCTTCGACAGGTGAATGAATCTCGTCAATCATATCCGAAAGCTTGATTCTGCCCATTTCGGTAAGCTTAAGGGTTGTGGCTATATCGTCCCTTTGAGTCCACCAGCCGTTAGAAGATTCATACTGCGGTCTTGCCTGAGTATGTGCGCCCACAAGGGTAATTCCGGGGCCGTGAACCTTTCTGTAATAGTCAATAGTGAAATCCTTGTTTCTGGTACAGCCTAAAAGGGCGACTCTGCCGAAACGCGCCATACAGTCAAGTATGCCGTCAAGGCCTGCGCCTATGCCTGTTACCTCAATACCTACCTTTGCGCCGCCGCCTGTTATTTCCTTTACTGTCTTTGCAAAGTCCTCTGCGAACGGGTCAAGTGCATAATCCGCACCGACCGAGAGCGCCTTTTCTCTCTTTTCGGGAACCGGGTCAACCGCAATAACAGGAACTGCTCCCGCCGCCTTCAAAAGCGGTATCGCAACAAGCCCCAATACTCCCATACCCATTACTATTGCGGATTCGCCTATTTCAAGACGGCATTTTCTTATAGCGGCAAGGGGGAAAATACTGATATGTAATAATGCGCCGTCATTAAAGGATACATTATCGGGCAGCTTATATACACAGCCCTGATTGACATTTAAAACCTGCGTATGGGTAGTCCAGGACATTGCAACCCTGTCTCCGATCTTAAAATCGGTCACGCCTTCGCCCACAGCCTCAACCACGCCTGAGGAGCTGTAGCCTAAAACTCTCGGGAATATCACAGCGCCCCCGCTGTTAGTATTTACATTAGGGTCACCTATCAGATTTGCCCTTTCCGTTCCGCTGCTTATGGTTGAAACCGCAAGCCTTACCTGCACCTCGTTTGCCTTAGGAGCCTCAAGCTCCTTTTCAAGAAGCTCAGCAATGCCGGGCTTTGTGAATACAATTTGCTTAACCTTCATTTACATACCCTCCGTACAATATTTTTTATCTTTATTATATTTGAATTGACTTTTTAAATCAATACAATATAATATAATAAAAGGGTATGATTCTATAATAATTTGAGGGGTGTATGCAATGAATATCAGTTTTTCATCCGATAGTTTTAATTTTCTCAGAATTCATTTTGAAAAGTATCATTATACAGATAACCGAAAAGGCTCGCCTATGAACTATATAGCCTGTATGCTTAAGGGAAGGGCTGAAATTATATCAAATCACCGTACCTTACGAATTAAAGAGGGGGATATATTTTTTATACCCGTAAATCTTCCCTATGAATCCTATTGGTACGGCGATGATGAGATAGAATTTCTTTCCTACGGCTTTTCAAATACCGAGGCTAAGGAAAAGCTGAATTTTAATTTGCAGGTTATCGAATGTGACAAAGAGCTTAAAAATCAGATTTTAAAAATCCCGACCGAAGGCAATTCCTTAAGCTGTGAAACCCTCAGCCTTTTTTACGGCGCTCTGGCAAAAATAATCCCTTATTTAAGGCAAAGCCAGCCCGTCTCAAAAAAGGACGAAATCGTAAGAAGTGCCAAGAAATACATAAGAAGCCATACCGACTGTTCTGTAGCCGAGGTAGCCCAAAGCTTATTTATCAGCGAGCCGTATCTTTATATGCTGTTTAAGGAAAAGGCGGGCTGTACTCCCAATGACTACCGGCTTAAGGCCAAGTGCAAAAAGGGTATTGAATACCTTTTGACCACCGACAAAACCGTCGAGGAAATAAGCGCCTTAATAGGGCTTAGCTCCGCCTCGCATTTCAGAAGGATACTTAAATCCCATACGGGTCTTACTCCCAAAGAGGTGCGGAAAAACAGCGGCTTTTAAGGCAGCTATATCTTCTTTCTGCCACCGTCTATTTGTATGTTTTGACCTACGATATAGCCTGAGTCATCACTTGCAAGGAAGCATATAAGGCTGGCGTTTTCGTTGCTTGTTCCCTGTCTTCCGAGATAAGAAAGCTCATTAGGTGAGGCGGTATCCATCTCGGGGCTTACGGTGCCGGGGGATACGCAGTTTACATATATACCCTTGCCGATTACCTCTTTCGCAAGCGCCTTTGTAAGGGAAATTACCGCTCCCTTTGTGGCGGAATAATGCGCCATATTTGCGTTGCCGTAAACGCCCGCTACAGAGGAAACATTTACGATTTTTCCGTGGCCTTTTTCAATCATTTTAGGCAGCACAGCCTTAATAAAATTAACCGTTCCGAAAACATTTATATCAAAATACCTGCGCCATTCTTCGATTGGTGTATCCAAAACGGTGGACCAGCATCTCCAGATTGCGGCGTTATTTATAAGAATGTCAACACCGCCGAAGGCCTCTTCCGCCTTTTTAACCGCTTCGTAAATTTCGGCTTCGTTGCCTATATCGCATTTTACGGCGATAACATCCTTAGTGTATTCTTGTATCTCCTTTTTGACGCTTTCCATCTTTTCGGTATCAACATCAACAAGCACAACCTTAGCACCAAACTCAGCAAGCATAATTGCTACGGCTTTGCCGATTCCCGCCCCTGCACCTGTAACAAGGGCTGTTTTTCCTGTGAAATCGAATTTCATAATAATCAGCCTACTTTATAAATCATTTGTTTAATAAATACCTTATAAGCTTTACATCGCTTAAAAGCGGTTGAGTGAGGGTTGAAAAGGAGTCGTGCTCGTACACGCAAAGATACATACAAGCGCCTACCTCTCCGCCCACTCTTCTAAGCATTTTGCACTCCCCACCGGATAAGAAAAGGAAGGGAATATCTAATTTTTCCTTGAGCATATTTATTATTTTAAGGTTTTCAAGCTGTTGCTCCATATTGTCGGCACCAACAACTATTTTACAAATATCCGCTCCCCTGCGCTGATGCTCAAGTGCGATTTCAAGCACCCTCTCGGCGGGGGTGAATTTCATAATATGGGAGGACATAAGCACCTTTGCGCCCTTTTCGTGAATCCTGTTTATAAGCTCCATTTGCTTATTTATCGCATTTTCGTCTACCGCCACCTCGTCAGGCTGTCTATCAAAATAGTCACCCATAACATCGCATAAATCCGCACCGCATTCGGCAAGCTCCACAAGCTCGTCAGAAAGTTCCTCGTCGCTTTTTCCCGCATTTTGCCTGTCTCGGTAATTTGTAACATACGAGGGTCTGCCCTTAGCGTAGCTGAATAAATCACGGTAAACCTCGGGCTTTCTGTGCTCGGGGAGCATCTGCTCAAACTGTATTCCAAAGGCTTCTGCCCCCGCAGGGATAGCCTTATCCATAAGCTGTTTAATTCTTGCGGGATTATCCGCCTGCACCATAACGGTAAGGGTTGCCTTTTCGTGATTAAAAAAATCGTATTCCATAATTAACACCTTCTGCTTGCGGCGTTTCTGCCGCCGTCTATTAATATGTTTTCACCGTTTATAAACTGACCCTTATCCGATGCAAGAAACAAAACCAAATCTATTATTTCCTGGGGCTCGGCGGCTCTGCCCATAAGGGTGGGCATATTCGCCATAGCGGCCCTTGTAAGCACGGGACCGGGGGAGACACATACACAGCGAATACCGTATTTTGCTCCGTACTGGGCTAATGATTTTGTAAGTCCGCCCATAGCGCCGCTTTTTGAGGTTGAGTATGCAACATTTGTTGCACAGCCCTCTGCACCGGTTATAGAACCGATATTGATTATCAGCCCGCTCTTTTGTTCCCGCATTTGCTTCATAACAGCGTGGTCGAAATAGAACTGACCCTTAAGATTTACATCTATTCCCCAGTCATAAACCTCAATCGGAACATCGGGAAATTCACCGCTTGCTCTCAGCATTCTTGTTTCGGCTCCCCCTGCGAAGTTGCACATAACATCAATACTGCCGAAGACTTCAACTGCCTTATCCCTTGCGTTGCAAACCTGCTTATAATCTCTCACATCACAGATCACCCCGATTGCTTTACCCTTGTTTTTAGCATTGATTTCGGCAACCTTTTGGTTAAGTACCTCTTCATTCACATCACACATAACAACATTGCCGCCTAAATCCGCCCAGTTTTCTGCGAACAAAAGTCCCATACCGGATGCCGCACCTGTGGATATTGCCGTTTTCCCTTTAAATTCCATATTGCCAACTCCCTTTGGTTTTTTTATTTAATTATAAATAAATCTCTTTCCGAAAGCAATGCGTAAAACGATACCGTTTTGATGTTTTTGATACTCTTTTGGATATTTTAATTGCTTTTTTTAAGTAAAGAATTTATAATAAATAAAAACAAGCATTTGGAGCGGATACATTATGAATACGCTTAATAAAATCACCGTCACGGATATTAAAGAGCTGTTTACTGTCTCTTCTCCCAGGGGCAGAAAAGAAGAAATACGAAACAGAAAAAGCTACGGTCTTTCCTTTTGTGCTGAGGGGAAAATTACCTATGAAATGGGCGGAAAACAGGCGGTCTCCGACGAAAAGCATGCGGTTATTCTTCCTAAAGGCAGGAGCTATTCCCTTTACGGCAATAAAAGCGGAATATTTCCCGTTATAAACTTTGATTGCAAAGATTTTTTGTGTGATGAAGTAATCTCATTACCTATCCAAAGCTCCGATACATATATAAAGGATTTTGAAAAAATGAAAGCTCTGTCCCTTTTTGAGGAGAACAGAGCTAAAATGATGAGCGTATTTTACGGTATTCTGCACCGACTCTCAACCGAAAGCTCGGTGCAGAATGTGATTTTGCCTGCGATAAAGTATATCGAACGCAATTATCAGAATCCTAAGCTTTCAAATGCCGAGCTGGCTGAAAAATGCAGTATAAGCGAGGTTTATTTCAGAAAAATCTTCACCGAAACATATAAAACCACACCTAAGCAGTTTATAGTGGACATACGCATAAATAAGGCAAAACAGCTTTTATCTGACGGCTTTATAAAGGTGGGCGCAGTCGCAGGGCTTTGCGGCTTTTCAAACCAATATCATTTTTGTCGGCTTTTTAAGGAAAAAACAGGGCTTACTCCAACAGAGTATGCCAAACAAAACCGAATTTATAAAATTTAAAGCCCTAAAATAAAGAACCAGGCAGCAGCGGTTACGCTGCTGCCTGTAAAAATAGATTTATTCTGACCGTTTGCCCCAACTATTATGCGTTAGTTCTGAGCTTCTTTACAGAAACAACTGCCGCAACTGCTACTACAGCAAATAAAGCAACCATAACGGGAGTCGCCTTATCGGAGGTCTGGGGTGATTTTGTATCATCCTTAGCCGCCTCGGCAATACTTGCTACAGTCTGTGCATCGGTTACGAGAACGAACTCACCGAGGGCATTAAATGTAACGGTTACCTTATCTGTACCTGCTTTTGCATCAAGCTTTTCTACGCCGCCTAAATCGGTTTCGGCAAGATTAATAATTTTAAAGCTTGTCGCAGCGGAGAGTCCTATAACCTCGCCGTCAGCAGCCTTATTGGAAAGTCCCTCAGCCTGATTTTCACCGGCCTTGAAGAGAACATATACCTTTGATGTGGGCTTTACGCCGGGAACACTCAAGTCAACGGTAAGCGGGAATTTAGGATCCTTACCTTCCTTAAAAACAAGCTGCTTCTGGTCAACAATCTTAAGATTATCGTCGCCAACTTCTTTTTTGAGGTTGTCAAGCGCCTTAGTATAGGTGCTCTGCCCGATTTTAGTAGGCTCTACTGCGAGCTTGAGTGCATTTCCGTCTGCGTCTTTACCCGAAACGGATACGATTACACCGCTCGACTTCTCGGGCGACGGGGTTTCGGCTACAGCCGTCAGGGCTGTAAATGCCAAAATTGCTGTCAAAAGAACTGCTAATACCTTTTTCATATCAATTTTCCTTTCAAAATTTATTGCTTTTTATAAAATACATCTAAAACTGTTTCATAAAGCTGTTTCTCGTAAGGGACGAAGGTTTCATAGGTACCGTCGTATCCTGATTCACCCTCAATTCCGATAATTTGAAAATCAGCACTAAGCGCTTCAGATGCAAGGTATACTGCGCTTGCGGAGGTTACATTGGTAACCGTGTTTTCCGCTAATTTATTATACATTTTAAGCGGGAGAGATAAATCCTTAAGCATTGCCGACTTAGCTCTGCCAATAAAGCTTGAGATAAAGTCCTTTTGCCTCTCAAGCCTGGGGGCGTTGCTATCCCCCCTGTATTGCAGATAGCTCACGGCGTTTTTACCCGTGACCGTAACCTCTGCGCCCTGTTTCATTCTCGGGTCAATGCCTGTTAAATCCTCTGTAACGGTGACCGGCACACCGCCCACCGCATCCACGATATCCGCAATGGAATTCATAAATACGGTGTAATATCCGCTTATCGGCACGCCGTAAAGAAGATTTGAAACCGCCTTGAGAGTATTTTCCGAAGAGGCCTTATCGTCACTTCCGTATGTGTAGGCAAGGCATATCTGTTGCTCTGCCGTGGAAAAATAACTGCCGTTTATATCGTAAGTATCAACTGCCGTAACCGTATTGCGTGACACCGCTATAACCTTGACCGACTTTGCATCCGTATCCAAGGATATGAGGTAAATTGCGTCCGCCTGATGCGACTCGGACACATTGGGGTTATTCCTATCCACCCCCAAAAGAAGAATATTTATAAGCCTGTCGTTATAATCATAAGCCACTCCGTTATAATAAGCGTCCGCATCATCAGGAACATCTGCGCTTCCCGACGGGAAGCCCACCTGCATTTCTTCCTGTCTTTTTCTCAAGGCGTTCTCGCCGACCTTGCGAACAATGAAGAATGCCGAAACCAAACCTAATATTACCGCCAAAATAACCGATAAGGCAATGATAAGCTTTTTATGCTTTTGAGGTGCTTTATGCTTCGGAGTTTTTGTTTCGCTACTGTTCTCTGCTGTCATATATTAAAACTCCCTGAACCAGATACCGTTCATCATCATTACCCGTACAGGTTGACAGGGTTATAATTCTGTCGTCCTTAGTAACAGGTAAATCGCTGTCGATATTAGCGTTCATCTTTCTGGTGGAAAAAATCATATCTATATAAGCCTCTCGTATGTCCTCATTGTTGAAATCAAGGCTCAAAAGAATATGCCTGCTATCCCAAACATACGCCGCAAAAATCTGATATTTCATAATACGCCCCGGCATATACACATTTATATATCGGTTTTGCTCAAAAAAGGTTTTATCCCTATATTTTTTGAGGGTTCCGAACATTGTGCCGTTCTTCATATTATGACCGTAAATTACGGTATTAAAATCGGCAAAATCATCACCGTTATAATTCTCGGTATAAATACTGCCGTATATGGATTTCTTTTTATCCACCGTGTGGTTAAGATAATATGAATTGTCGTCTTCACGTCTTAAAACAGGATAATCAATCGAAGTTCCCGGAACATTTATCCAGGCGTATATATCGGAATTCTGCTTTTTAAGCTCATCAAAATCAACAGGAGTTTCTACAAAATTAACCCCTTGAGAAACGCTGTCATCGCTTACTGCCACCTGCGAACGCAGGCTTTCCATTCTGTCGGACTGAAGCTTCATACCGACAAAAAACACAGCACAGCCGATAAGGCAGATAACCGAAGCAACAAGCAAAACTATCCATAGTTTTTTATGTGACTTTTCCGTTACCGCATTCTCCGTTCATTCTATAATATACCATTATGAACAAATTATACTATTCACACATTAAAAAGTCAATACGAAAAAAGCAACATTTTTGCAATAATTTTTTTGTGCACTTGCTTTTAATGCCAAAAGGTTATATAATTATTAGGTAACATTCTGCTTCTTAGGAGGAAACCGCTTATGCCGAAAGCTCAAAAGGCCCTGCGCCTTTGCCTTATTCTTGCCGATGTTTTTATATGTGCGCTGGTTATTGCGGCAATATTATTGCCCTTCGGAGTTTCATGGTATGTGGAGGTTATGCACCGCTCCCAAAGCCTGCCCGCCACCATTATGGTAACCTGCTATCCCTGCGCACCGATTCTCGGCATAGCACTGATTCAGCTAAGAAAAATTATTAAAAGAATTTGTGCAGACAATATTTTTTGTGCAGACAATTCCATGGGCTTTAAAATAATATCCGCCTGCTGCCTTGCAATCTCCGTTATAACCCTTATAGCCGGAAGATTTTATCTTCCCTTTTACATTGTCGGCGGCACATTCGTATTTTTAGCCCTTGTCGCCTATACAATGCGGGCGGTCTTCCTGACCCTTAGCGAACGGTACGGGGAAAACGATACAACGGAATAATTGCTCTGTAATAAATGTCCCCTCGGTGTATTAAAATTAACTACATTTTATGCTTATCCTGACGCACCTCGCCCGAGCGGTAGGCGTTTATCAGCTCCTTTAGGTCATTTATTGTTTCCTTGATTTTGGCGCCGTTATCGGTATCGCCCACAAGGATTCTTTTTTTACACATTTGGGAAGCTACCCTGTGGGTCTGCATATCCGTGCCGTTCTTTATTGCTTCGCTGACAGTTTTAAACGGCTCGTGGGCGGTGAGCATAAGCCCGTAGGAGTTAAAGATAAGGGTATACCCCGCTATCCCCGTCACCTTATGGTAGGGGCTCGCAAAGCCGCCGTCTATAATAATGACCTTTCCGCCGCATTTTACGGGGGTTTCGCCCTCTGTGTGATGTATCGGGACATGACCGTTAATAATATGTCGGTTTTCGCCCTTAACGCCGAACTCGGCAAATATTTTTTCGGCTGTCTCCTCCCTGTTTATAAGCTTATAATAAATATCCTTTGTCTCGGTATGGGTGCTTTCGTCCGATATGAAATACCTTTCAAAGGTGGTCATCTTATCCCTGCCGTAGAGGGGGGAATCCGCTCCGTTCCACAAAAACCAGAGTATATCCCTGCCCTTTTTTCGTTCCGCCTCGTTTACCGATAAAAACGCCTTGCGCGCACAGCTTTCAAGACTGTCATACAAAGCCTTTCCGCAAAGCGGTTTTCCGAAAACATTAATTTCTCTGAAATCGCCGTTTTCGGTCATCGGAATACAGCCGTGAAAGAGTATGTTGCCGTTGGTCACCTTATAAAGACCGCCCTTGCTGAGCAGAAGACCTATATGCTTTTTCAGCTTTTCACAGCTTACAAAGGCATAGCGGAGCTTTCTTACGACCTCTTTTTCCTCCTCGGTAAGCTCATAAGGGCAATCGGGGTTTACCGTGGGGAAATTGCTGTCGCAAAGCTTATAGCTTTTGCCGTAAAGCTCAACAGTGCCCTTCGCAAAATCGATTTTGTGCAACAGTCTTCTATGCCCCATATTGTGTTCGGGATGCTCGCTTATAAGCTGACCCTCAAGCTTAAACTGGATAACCGAAATCGCCTTATGCGCCTTCATTTTAAGGCTTATTTCGGAGTCGTTACTGTTTTTGCTTCTTATTTTAAACTGCTTGCAAGGGTCGTATGACAGTCAAGGCAAACGCAAACAGAAATGGCAAAACACAGGTCTTAGTATTCGCGGAAACAAGCGTAAAGCCGATGAACTGCTGAAACAACGGATTGCCGAAATGGAAATCAGCCTGACAACCGAAAAGGAAAAAGTCAAGGATATGATGTTCTCCGAGTTTATGTCAAGCTGGCTTGCGATGATTAAAAGTTCCATTTTAATCACAACCTACGGTGGCTATCAGTATTTTATTGAAAAGCGTATAAATCCCTATTTTGATGAAAAGAAAAAGACTTTGCGGTCGATTACAACGAGGGATTTGCAAGAATACTACAATACGATACTGTCATCGGGTAGTAAGTGGAACACTGCATCAAAGCACCATGCGGTAATTCGTAAAGCCTTGGATTATGCGGTTAAGATGGATTACATAGAATATAATCCGGCAATTAAAATCGAAATTCCGAAAAGGCAAAAATATGTTGCGGAGCATTATGACCGAGATGAATTACAGGCCTTGTTTGAGGCAGTAAAAGGTGATTTGATTGAAGTTCCGGTCATTTTGTCAGCGTTTTACGGCTTACGCCGAAGTGAAGCGTTAGGACTTAAATGGAGTGCTGTGGACTTCAAGGAAAAGACTATTTGTATTAAGCACACTGTCTGTAGGACAAGAATTGACGGTAAGGAAGTAATTGTTCAAAAGGATACGACCAAAAACAAGTCGAGTCTTAGAACATTACCTCTAATACCCGATATTGAAAACCTACTGCTTCAAACCAAGAAAAAGCAGGCTGAAAACAGACGAAAATGCAAGAATGCTTACAGCAAGGAATATACCGATTATATTTGTGTTGACGATTTAGGGGTTCTTCTTAAACCTGACTTTTTATCCCGTCATCTGCAAATAATTTTGAAAAAGAATAATCTAAAGCATATTCGGTATCACGATTTAAGGCATTCCTGTGCCAGTTTACTTATTGCAAATGGTGTGTCCTTAAAAGAAATTCAGGAATGGTTAGGTCATTCGGATTATGGGACAACAGCCAACATTTACAGCCATTTGGAGTACAGCGCTAAGGTTAACTCGGCAAACAAAATCGCCGAAAAGTTGAAGCTGAAGTAAGTGAAAAAGGACGGCTAAAAACCGTCCTAATACATAATTTGCACATATGTTGCAGAAATTTTTTCTAACAGTTTTCTAACAGATTTTGGGCGTTTTTGGGGTGTTTTTTGCCCTAAAATTTCGCCTCACGCGTTAGTTTTTTGAGAGGAAATTGTAAAAGAAAACGTCCGAAAACCGCTTAAAATAAGGGTTTTCGGACGATGGTGCAGGTAACAGGACTTGAACCTGCATGAAGTTGCCCTCACTAGAACCTGAATCTAGCGCGTCTGCCAATTCCGCCATACCTGCAAATATGGATTTTTCGTCTGCTTTTTCATCAAAACTCGTTGTTGTTCTAACAGAAGCCGAGCAAGTTTGTTAGAAAAGCGTTAGAAAAAATCGTTTTTAAAGATTTTCTCAAGTGTGAAAATCAAGACCGAAAATCTCAAAAAGTCCTGATTTTATGCGGTGTTGTGGGGATAGTGGCAACAAAGGAAGGGTGCCTTCCGCGCGTTATTACCTGAATCTAGCGCGTCTGCCTATTCCGCCATACCCGCATATTAAATTTTTGCCCTCTAAATTTTACACGGCGAGGGTGTCCGAGGCGGAGCTTACTTCCTTTCAGATAAAATCTTACTTTTCGGCTTAATCCGCAGGCACAAAAACGCATTACAGCATTTTTATGCTTGATTATATTATCATAATCTGCGGGAAAAGTCAAGAAACAAAAGCTATTTTCTGTGATATTTATAATACACAATAATGTCCATTTTAATACCGTTTATTGCATTTACGCCCGAAACGGTAATTCCGTCACCGCTTAAAAGCATATAATAATTGCAGTCCTGCGCATTGCAACGGAAAACATCGGTTTCCCCGCACATCACACGAATTTCATCCCCAATAAGGATAATTCGCCCCGATTTGCCGAGAATTTGCTCCTTTACCTCCCCCTGTGGGGTGCGGATTCGCTGTGTTACATACTTAATTTCCCTGCCGTCCATTTGATGCAGAACATCTTCGTTGGGATTTTTCTTTTTAAAAAAGCCGAACAATTAATATCACCGCCTTGACATTTGCAATAAAAAAACCTGTACACTAAGTACAGGTTTGAATGTTGGCATCTACTTATTTTCCCGGGCAGCTTCCCGCCAAGTATTTTCAGCGCAAGCGAGCTTAACTTCCGTGTTCGGTATGGGAACGGGTGGACCCTCGCCGCAATCAACACCAACTTTAAAGCTATCTTACCGACAGCTTTGTTATTATAACACCCCTATATAGGTTTGTCAAGCATTTTTTTGAGTTTTTTTAAAATTATTTAAAGGGCTTTAAATCCTTGTCAAAAAGCATAAGCCGTTTGACCGAGCAGAATACGGGAGAAATGTTCATTTCCTCAAAAAAGGCACTAAGCACCAGCGAGGGATTAAGATTCCCCTCGTTTCCTGCGGAGAGGGTAAGCAAAGCCTTATCCCCCGCAAATTCAGCACTTTTAATTTTGGGTATGATGTCAAACTCCTTAATTCTGCCCTTTTTATCCTTTTTTTGACAAATTACCGACTCCCTCGACAAAAACTCCTTTAATTTTTCATAAAGGTGAGCGTTTTCGGGGTCGAAAATAAGCTCGTACTCGGCAAAGGCTATATCCACCGTGGGCAAAACGGGCTCCTCGGCGCTTAAAAACTCAATACCCTCGGGGGCGGCGGCGTTAAGCCTTTTTACGGTCTCCTCAAAGGAAAAATTATCCTCGGTAAGGCGGATATCCATAACCTCATAAACCCCCTCAAACCCTAAGGAAAGGGGCACGGCGTAATTTATATAGATATGACGGTTAAAGCCCTCGGTGTACCAAACGGGTATGCCCGATTTCCTGATAACCCTAATCATAAGGCGGTTCATATCAAGGTGGGATACAAACTTCATTCTGCCTAATTTCGTGTAAAAAATTCTAACGCTTTTCATAGCAGACACCCTCCCCGTAGCAGTTGGCCCCACAGCCCGCACATTTTTCACGGCAGTTTGGGGTAGTTTCCGCCCTGTGGGCACGCTGGTTCTCGCAAATCAAGAACCTCTTGGTAACCCCGTAATCAAGGTGGTCCCAAGGGTTAATTTCGCTGTATTCCCGCTTTCTTCCCGCATAGAACTCAGGGGACAGACCGTTCTCTTTAAAGGCTTCTTCCCAAAGCTCGGGCTTAAAGCACTCGTTCCAGCTGTCGAATTTACAGCCCTTTTTAAATGCCGACTCAATCACTCTGCCAAGCCGTCGGTCGCCCCTGGCAAAGGCGCCCTCTAAAAGGCTGGTTGAGGAATCGTGCCAGCTGATATTAACCCTGCGGTTTTTGTTGGAATACTTAAGCACCGTCTGCCTGCGCTCGATCTCGTCTCTTTCTATCTGGGGCTCGAACTGGAAGGGTGTAAAGGGCTTTGGCACAAAGGTGGAAACACTTATGGACACCGAGGGGGACTTGCCCTTAGGTCTTTCGGGCAGGCTGTAGAAAAGGTCGATTATCCTCTGCCCTAAGTCGGCAATACCCGCTAAATCCTCGTCGGTCTCGGTGGGAAGCCCCAACATAAAGTAGAGCTTTACTGCGGTGTAGCCCCCCTCGAATGCGGTTTTACAGGTGCGGAAAATCTCCTCCTCGGTGACATTTTTATTTATAACATCACGGAGCCTCTGTGTCCCCGCCTCGGGGGCAAAGGTAAGCCCGCTTTTTCTCACATGGTTGATTTTATCTAAAAGCTCCTTTGAGAAGTTGTCTACACGCAAAGACGGCAGGGCAAGGCTTATTTCATTTGGCTCTGTCCAACAAAGCATTTGATTAAGGAGCGGTTCAAGCTCTGTGTAGTCACTGGTGCTAAGGGAAGACAGCGAAATCTCGTCATACCCCGTGCTTTCACACAGCGCCCTTGCCTGACGGTCTACAGTATCGGCGCTCTTTTCCCTTACGGGGCGGTAGATAAAGCCCGCCTGACAGAAACGGCAACCCCTGATGCAGCCCCTGAAAACCTCCTGCACCGCTCTGTCGTGGACAATTTCTATAAAGGGCACAACAAATTTATCGGGATAAAAGCAGTTATCCATATCCTTTATAATGCGCTTTTTCACCGTTTTCGGCGCACCGTCCTTAGGGGTTACGGCGCTTACGGTGCCGTCCTCATTATAGCTTACATCATAAAGCGAGGGGACATAGACCCCCTCTATTTTAGCGGCTTCTTTTAGGAAATCAGCCTTACTGCCGCCCTTTTTCTTAAACTCCTTATAAAGGTCGATAACCTCTAAATCAACCTCTTCGCCCTCGCCTAAGAAGAAGAGGTCCACAAAGTCGGCAAGGGGCTCGGCATTGCAGACGCAGGGTCCCCCCGCCACAACAAGGGGAGACAAATCCTTTCGGTCCTCGCTCCTTAGCGGCACTCCCGCAAGGTCCAGCATATTAAGGACATTTGTGTATGACAGCTCATACTGCAAGGTAAAGCCGATAAAATCGAAGTCCCTTATACTGTCCCTGCTCTCCAGGGCGAATAGGGGGATATTATGCTCCCGCATTTTTTCCTCAAAGTCCACCCAAGGGGCGAAAACCCGCTCGCACCATATATCCTCACGGCTGTTGAACTGTGAATAGAGTATCTTCATCCCAAGGTGGGACATACCTATTTCGTATGTATCGGGAAAGCAGAAGGCGAACCGAACATCTACCTTTTCCTTATCCTTAATTACGCTGTTTATCTCGCCCCCCGAGTAGCGTCCGGGTTTCTGGACGGATAACAGCAATCTTTCAAATTCCTTTTCGTTCATTTTAACCTCGCAATTCAAACGGGGCGATGTGGGCATCGCCCCCTACAATGTTTCATTAAATCTATTTCTTTTTTGGTTTATGGATATTTCTTATGGTTTTCTTGGGTTTTTGGGGCTTGGTGTAACCCTCTCGCTTATCGGGGGCTACAAGGCAGTTAGGCCCTGTGCCGATAAGGTCGAGTCTCCCCTCTTTTTTAAGGGCGGAAAGCACAAGCGCCTTATTTTCGGGCTTGAAGTACTGCAAAAGCGCCCTTTGCTCCGCCTTTTCCCGCTCGGTGCGGGGAACATAAACGGGCTCCATAGTATCAGGGTCAAGCCCCGTGTAAAACATACAGGTTGAGACGGTGCCCGGTGTGGGGTAAAAGTCCTGCACCTGCTCGGGGTGAAGCCCGTGCTTTTTAAGGAAGACCGCAAGCTCGATTGCGTCCTTTTTGGTGCTACCCGGGTGGGAAGACATAAGGTAGGGCACTAAGTACTGCTTTTTGCCCACGCTTTCGGTAAGCTCGTAAAACCGCTTTTCAAACCTGTTGTAGACCTCGATAGGTGGCTTGCCCATTCTTTTAAGCACTCGGTTTGAGCAATGCTCGGGGGCAACCTTAAGCTGACCGCTTATGTGGTGGTTTACAAGCTCCTTGAAGAACTCCTCGTTTTGGTCGGCAATAAGGTAATCAAACCTGATTCCCGAACGGATAAACACCTTTTTAATCTTAGGTAGAGCCCTCAGCTCCCGCAAAAGCTTCAGGTAGTCTTCGTGGGTGACCTTAACTGCGGGGCAAACCGAGGGTGCCAAGCACTTTTTATCGGGGCAAAGGCCCTTTTTAAGCTGACCGTCACAGGAGGGACGGCGGAAGTTTGCGGTAGGCCCGCCTACATCGTGGATATATCCCTTAAAGTCGGGCATTTCGGTTAATAATTTTGCCTCGTTTATAACCGATTCGTGGCTCCTGACCGAAACCTGCCTGCCCTGATGAAAGGCAATAGAGCAGAAATTGCAGGCGCCGAAGCACCCTCTATTATGAATAAGGGAAAACTTAACCTCTTTTATGCCTGGCACGCCCCCTAAGGCCTCATAGCTTGGGTGGTAGTCCCGCATAAAGGGCAGTCCGTAAACCTCGTCCATTTCCTCTGTGGTAAGGGGCGGCATAGGGGGATTTTGTACCACTATCTTGTCCCCGTGGCGCTGAATTACCCTTCTGCCACGCACCGCATCGTGCTCGGCTTGCTGTATTTTACAGGCCTTGGCATAAAGCCGTTTGCCCTTTTCGTCCGGAACGCTTACAAGCTCATACGCTCCGCACTCCTGTGCACCCGAAATAGGTGTATAATCTGCGGTGTTTACCGCATAGCAGGTGCCCAAAATATCGGTAAGCGAGGAAATATCCTCCCCCTTTGCCAGCCTATCGGCTATTTCCACAATATGCTTTTCCCCCATACCGTACATAAGCAGATCCGCTCCCGAATCTATAAGCACCGAGGGGCGCACCCTATCCTCCCAATAATCGTAATGGGCAAAACGCCTGAGGGAAGCCTCAAGCCCGCCTATGCACACGGGCACATCGGGATAAAGGCTTTTAAGCTTCTTGGTATAAACAATAACCGCCCTGTCGGGTCTGGCTCCCGATTTTCCGCCCGCAGTATAAGCGTCGTCGCTTCTTTTCTTTTTGGCGGCGGTGTAGTGGGCAACCATTGAATCTATATTACCGCTGTTTACCAAAAAAGCATATTTCGGTCTGCCGAAGCGGTTATAATCCTTATCGTTTTGGGGTTGGGGCACAATGCAGACCTTATAACCCGCATTGTGGAGCACACGGGAGATTATCGCCGTGCCGAAGCTTGGGTGGTCTACATAAGCGTCCCCCGTAACAATTACAAAATCGGGCTGTTCCCAGCCGTACTGCCGCATTTCTTCGACAGTTATAGGTAAAAAAGGCATAATATCCTCCGTTTGCGAAATATATTTTAGTATAACACATCTGATTGAATTCTACAAGGAGTAAGCGCAATGGACGAACAGGAAAATTTAAAACCTAAGGGCGGCTTTTTCGGGATAATAATTACCCAAATGACCGTCACCCTTATAATACTTTTATCGGTCATCACCGTAAAATATTTTTTTAAAAATACATACCCTTCCCTTAAGGAGTGGTATAGTGTGAACATCTGCGCCGAGACCGATATAAACGAGGTTTTAGAAAATGAGGTTTAAGCTTTTCGGCACGGAATTTTACATTTCATTCCTGTTTGCGGCGGTTATTACCGCTATGCTTGTCTTTGATAGGACGGGCTTTATTCTGCCGATGTTTTTTGCGGTTTTAGTACACGAATTGGGCCATCTTACCGCAATGTGGGTTTTAGACTGCGCACCGAAACGCATACGCCTTGTCCCCGCCGCTGTGGAGATTACGGCAAAATTCGGAAACAGCGGGAAATATGAAATTTTCATAGCCCTTTGCGGTCCCGCAATAAATCTTTTGCTATTTGCAACCCTTTTTGTAAACTACCTTGCCTTTGGTAATGAGGGTTATTTGACGGTAGGGCTTATAAATCTGCTTATAGGGCTTTTTAATCTCCTGCCCGTAACGGGGCTTGACGGGGGAACGGTGCTCTTTAATATTTTGTGCCGCAAAACCGAGCCCTCAAAGGCGGCGCTTATTATGCGGATAATTAATTTTTCCGTCGCCTTATCCGCCCTTGTTATAGCGGTTACTCTCTGCTTTAAGGGGCAGTTTAATCTCTCCTTTTTTATCCTCGCCCTTTATCTTGCCGTGATGAGTATCATTAAAATATGAAAGGCATACTTTTATACAATATATTCACGAATAACAGGTATGCAATTTAGTATAGCCGAAACCAAAAAAGATAAAACAAATACCGTAAGGGAAATAATTATCACCGCTATATAAGACGGCACAGGCAGCGACAATGTGTTTATTGCAAAAACAGTATTCAGTTTATCTATAAATAAAACATGCACTAAATAAGCGCCAAAGCTCCATTTAGACATCACCTTTATTAAACGATTAAATCTTTCGTTTTTAAAGGACAGATTTTTGTATAGTGTAAAGACTGCAACCGCTTCAAATAAAATATTCACGCAAAAGTTCCCATAATAAGTAGCTGTCGGTGTCTGTGCTTTAATTGAGACTGCTGAATCTGCGATTATTGTGAATGCAAACCCAAATAACCCCAAAGCATATATAATTGCCCGTGTTTTCTTATTAAAATCGGTCACGGATAAGTAATAGCCCAAAATAAAGTAAAAAGCGTATCCAAGAACCATACGCATATCCATCAAGCCGATTTCGTCGTTTATTGCATTAACAACTGCTTTAATATTATCCGTTGCAAAATCATTCGTCAGATTTACAACCTGAGGTATAAGAAAGCCGAATATAAATGACAAAATCAAAAAATATTTGACGATGCGCTTGTCTTCAACTATTTTTTTGATTATAGGAAGGCACAGATAAATGCCCACAATCATCGGGAGAAACCATAAATGATATTGTCCGCCGATAATGCTGACAATTCGCTGTGTTTTTCCGTCTTTAAACAATCCGAGAAATTGTTCCGCAATGTTTTTGGGTGAAGGTATTCCAAAAGACAGGAGATAATAAATAAAACTCCACGCGATAAACGCAACACCGATTCTTAGTACATATTTTTTATAAATTCGAGATATTGCAATATCTCGCCTAAGAAAAAGTGCTCCGCTAATCATAAGAAAAATCGGAACTCCCCATCTAACAATACTGTCATAAAAATTAAACATCTGCCAATCCGTTCCGTTTACATCGCTGCTGTACCAATTAACCGACGCAACATGCAAAACCACAACTGCAAAAGTCGCAAGAACCCGTAAATGATCAAAATATATAATCCTGTTCTCTTTTCTCTTCTCTAAATTATTCTCCACGGTATTTTCACTTCGCTTCCGTTATAATGACTATAGAATGCCGAAACGCAAAAAAGCGCTTCGACAAACCTATTTTATCGGTTTTTGCTGTTAATTTAATTGCACAGAGATATTCAGCAGCTTTACCGCCTATCCGGAAAATTGTTTTATTTTTCTCCCGTAATCTCGCCGTTATGAAAGGCTTATTTTAACACAACCAAGGACTGCCGTCCGAGCTTTTCAAATCTGTCCTCAACCTTTGCTCTTGCATATTTAAGCACCATTACCGCGCTTACCGATTCACAGCCCGTAGGAAATTCAGGCTTTTGGGCGATAATCGGCACATTACCGATATTTTTCGCACCCGTGAGGATAACGCTTTCCTCGTTTCTCGGTACAGAGGTTTCGGCGCTACTGCTCGGCAGAGCAGCGCACAGCACTCAATATGGGCGGTGCGGGGGAACATATCAACGGGGGTGTACTCTATAAGTGTGTACCCCAATTCTCCAAAAAGCTTTATATCCCGTGCTAAGGTTGCGGGGTCGCAGGAGACATACACCACCCGCTCGGGGGAGAAATCCTTTGCTACCGTTTTAATAAGCTCAGGCGAGCACCCCTTTCTCGGGGGGTCTAAGATAACCACCTCGGGCTTTAAGCCTTTTTCGCTTAAAATATTCGCCGCCTCCGCCGCATCGGCACAGATAAACTCTGCGTTTGCTATTCCGTTTAATTTTGCGTTAAAGCGGGCATCCTCTACCGCCTCGGGCACTATTTCCGCCCCGATTATCCGCTTTGCTTGTTCGGCCATAGAAAGTCCTATAGTCCCTGCGCCGCAGTAAAGGTCTAAAATAACCTTGCCTTTTGGCTCTGCATACTCCGCCGCCTTTTTGTAAAGCTTTTCGGCGGTGGCACGGTTGACCTGATAAAAGGACAGGGGGGACAAGCGCACCTTTACCCCACAAAGAACATCTGTAATATACTCCCCGCCGTACAGCACCCTGCATTTATCCCCTAAAATCACATTGGTTTTTGCGGGGTTTACATTAAGCTGAACACTTTTAAGGTTCTCTCCACAGACCGACAAAAGCCTCTTTACTAAATCATCGGCACAGGGCAAATTTTCGCCATTTATCACCGCAACCGCCATTATTTCCCCCGTTTTTTCGGCAAGACGCAAATAAATATGACGAAGCAAGCCCTTGTGGGCTTCTTCATTGTATACGCTGATACAGTTTTCCCTAATCCAGTCGGTGACCTCGGCGCTGATTTTGCCAAAAATTTCGGGTTGCAGGGCACAAATGCTACAGGGTATTATTCGGTGGGAGTGAAAGGCATAAAAGCCTAAGGCTCCGTCCCCTGCCACGGGGTACTGTGCCTTGTTGCGGTAGCGATAGGGACTGTCCGAACCGATTATATCCTTTGGTTTTAAATCCACCCCGCCTATGCGCTTTATTGCCTCGTAGACCTTTGTTTGCTTAATCCTAAGCTCTGAGGTGTAGCTTATATGGCGGTAAACGCACCCGCCGCAACGGTTAAAGGAAGGGCAATCGTTTTCCACCCTGTCGGGCGAGGGGGATATAACCTCTAAAAGCTTTCCGTAGGCGTAGGTCTTCTTGACCTTAAGCACCAACACCCGTGCTCTGTCCCCAACCGCCGTGCAGGGAACAAAAACCGCCATACCCTCGTATCGGCCAATACCGCTTCCCTCGTCGGTCATATCGGTTATTTCAATTTCAATTTGGTCATTTTTCTGCATTTTCCGCTCCTGAAATTACCTCATAATCAACAAATGCAAGGCATATTTTTAGGCAAACTATAAAAAATTCTCACAATATTCATATTTTCTACACATTTTACTTGACATTTCCTAAAAAAGGGGTAAAATATAATTACTATTTGTGCTTTTAAGGCGGCAAGGTAATAATCTTGTCGTTTTATTTAATTCGGGATTCCAAATTCAGGAATTCCGAATTATTTTTTTGTTTTTTTCGGGCGGTCAAGGATGCCCGCCCCTACGGCGGTTTAATTGGCATTTTGTAGGGTGCGGGTGTCCTGTGGACACCGCCCAGAAGCAACAGCACCGACCGAGGCGGCAGCCGAGACACAGGCGTCCCCGACTGTCCGCTACCTTGCAAGCGGGAGGGCACAGAGACCCTCCCCTACGATAGTCTAACATCTAAAACGGCGGAACTAATGTAGGGGCTGGCATCCTTGACAGCCCGTTAATTCCGCATTCCGAATTACGAATTACGCATTACTTCGCAAACTGCTTATACAAATCAATTTGTCCGTGGAATGCGGGCCAGCGCGAGGAATTTTTAAGGGTGACTACAATATACTCGTTGCCGGTTTCGTTGTTTGTACCATAAGAGGCAATACAATAACCCGATTCGTTTACAAAACCGGTTTTTCCCGCCAAAATCGTGGCGGTTTCGGGCTCTGTGCCGTACATATAATCAAAGAGGGTGGCAGAAAACTCTATGCCCTCGGGATGCTTGGAGGTAGATGAGGTTGTGTACCTCTTTGTGGACAGAATCTTTTTGCAAACAGGGTTTTTAAGGGCGGTTTCAAGAATTACCGCCATATCGTAGCAGGAAGTGTAGTGATTACTGTCAAAAAGCCCCGTAGTGTTTTCAAAATGGGTGTCGGTAAGCCCTAAAGCCTCTGCCTTTTTATTCATCAGCTTTACAAATTCCGCCTCACTGCCCGCCGTTTTTTCGGCTAGCGCCAATGCCGCATCCGCTCCCGAGGGCAAAATCAGCCCGTAAAGCAGGTCGGTCATTGTGATTTCCTCACCGTTTAAAAAGCCCGCAACCGAAGCCCCCGCCACAAAAAGGGGGTCGGTGATATCTAGGGTCATTGTAAAGGTATCATCATAATTCTCGATATTTTCGCAGGCCACAAGCAGGGTCATAACCTTTGTGGTAGAGGCGGGATAAAGCCGCTTTTTGGGGTTTCTTTGGGCTACTACCTTGCCCGTCTTGGTGTTTACTATTATAGCGGCCTCGCAGTCGTTATCCGCAGGAATTTCCGCAACCTCGCTGTCGGTTTTATAGGTGATAATCGGCTCGGGCGCTTCGGCTGTTTGCAGACTGCCCGAGGGCTTACTGCCGCTTTCGTCGGTTGTGTCCGTTTTAGCTTTACCTATTTTAGGCAAAACCACAGCGGCGGTAATTACTACCGCCGTGATTATTGCAATCGGCAAAACCGCCTTTTTTAAAGAAATAACCTTATAAATCCCCCGCTTTTCCCTTTTTTGGGGTTTGCGGGGTGTTATTTTGGGCTCGACATTCTTCGACAGCCTCTCCTCCAGCGATTTAAAATAATCGCCGTAATCCTTGCCGTTAAAATTTTCAGACATTAAATATACTCCGTTAATTTTTTATGTTAAAAGCCTCGGCCTGCGCCGCCGCCCCCAAAGGAGCCGCCGCCTCCCGAGAAGCCTCCGCCGAAGGAACCGCCCGAGCCGCCGCTAAAGCCGCCAAAGCCTGAACCGCCCCCAAAGCCGCCGGGGCCGCCGAACCAGAAGAAGCCTCTGCGTCTTCTGCCGAAAATAAGTATGAAAAGAATAACGACCGCTATCATAATCACCCAAGAAACCAGCACCCTTGCGCCGTATTCCTCTAAGGTTTCTTCGTTCGTATCCTCTATTGCGGTGTAGCCCTCTTCGGGTTCTTCGCCGTACTCAATATATACCTCATTGACCACAGCCTTAAAAATTTCAAGCAGACCATTTGAAAAATCATTATTCTTGAGATAGTCAAGACCGTAAATATCGATTATTCTGCCGGTTTTGCTGTCAGGCAGAGCACCCTCAAGCCCGTAGCCCACCGCAATATAAATCTGCCGTTCGGTTTTTGAAAGGAGTATCACAACCCCGTTGTCCTCCTCCTCTTGACCTACGCCCCACTCTCTGCCCAATTCCAGAGCGTAATCGGCGGGCTCTTCGCCGTCAAGGGTGTCAACCGTCACCACCACGACCTGTGCGGTGGTTTTTTCCTGCAAGGCGGCGCCTTTTGAATAAATCTCGTCTTCCGCCGATTGCTCTATAACCTCGGCAAAATCGTTTATGAAAAACTGTGAAGTGGGCTTAGGGTATTTATTCGCCGCCGAAAGGGGCAAAATAAATATACATACCGCCAGCGCCGCCGTGATAATGTTTATAAGTTTTTTCATACTAATCAGTCAAAGCTTACCTGTGGCACGCTCTCGGTACCCGCCTGAGCCTCGAAATAATCAACCGCCGTAAAGCCGAACATACCTGCTATTATGTTTTTCGGGAACCTTTTAACCGCCACATTGTATTCCTTTGCCGCCTCGTTATAGTCCTTGCGGGCAACGGCTATGCGGTTTTCGGTGCCCGCAAGCTCGTCCTGTAAAGCGGTGTACTGCTCGTTTGCCTTAAGGTCGGGGTAAGCCTCGGTTACGGCGTTTACCCAAACCGAAATCGCCTTGTCAAGCTCTGCTGAAGCCTCTGCCTGCTCGGTAGCAGTTGCGGCACCGTTAACCTTAGCCCTTGCCTCGGTTACTGCAGTATAGGTGGACTGCTCATAGTCGGAATAGCCCTTAACGGTAGCAACAAAGTTGGGGATTAGGTCTGCCCTGCGCTGGAGCTGGGTGGAAATCGCCGACTGCGCAGTCTCTACCGACTCCCTTTGCTCCACAAGCCCGTTATAGGAGCCCGCAATCAAGCCGCAGATAACGCCTATTACGGCAATTACAGCAAACAGTACAATAAGTCCCTTTTTCTTCATAATAACATTTCCTTTCAAGCAATATTATTTATTATTCCGCCAACCCCTCGGAAATACCCATCATAATAATTCCAAGGAAAACGGTGCAGATTATAAGGTAATGCTTGGCGCTTAATTTTTCCTTTAAGAAGATGCGTGAAAGTATTACCGAGAACACGCAGTATGCCGAAATCATAGGAGCCGCAACCGTGGGGTTATCGCCGATAGCGTAAATATAGGCAAACTGACCCGCCGTCTCACAGCAAGCACCCAGCCACTTTGGAGCATCCCATTTGGCCTCGGGCTTTTCCCTCTTTATAATGTAAACATATATAAATGCGATTACGGCTAAAATAAAGAATGTATACTCGTATGCAATGTTTGCGGAATCCTCGTTTACATAGCCCTTATCAAGCAAAAGCGCATCTGCAAAGGTGCCCATTCCATCAAGCAGACAGTAGAAAATCGGGAAAAATACCGCAATAAAGCCGCTTTTAAACCTTTTGTTTTCGGGTCTCTTGGCTAATTCGTGGGCCTCGTCGTCATACTTTTTCTCAACAAAGGCAAGACCTACAACGCCTACACACACAAGCACAATACCTATCCAGCTTAAAGCATCGGGCATCTGTCTTAAAAATACAAGGCAGAGAATGCAGGCAACCGCACCCGAGGAATTGCAGATAGGCGAGGAAACCGAAAGCATTATGTAACGCAGTCCCACATAGCCTAAAATCATTGAGGAAATATAGAAAATTATTGCGGGGGAGTACTTGACGAAATCAATAAGGTAAAACTCGGTTCCTGTAAGCAGCTCAAAGGTGGCGTGAAGCCCCATTACCGTACCCACGGCGATAACTATTTTCCAATGACTGTATTTGTCCGTCGGCTTTGAGCCCATTTTTGAAAACAGGTCCGAGCCGCCCCAGAACATAATTGTAACCAAAGATAATATAAACCACATAATTTTTTCTCCTTTATTTTCAATTATTAACTGTCAATAAAGGTCGGGGGCGGTCTGCGCCTGAAATGGCGGTTTGGTACTATTTTTTTAAGCCTTTTTGTCATACTTACTCTGCTAAACGGCGGGCAAAGTCGGAAAGCTCCTCATCGCTGAAAAACTCTATTGTAATAGTCCCCTTGCCCTTTCCCTTAGATGTTATATTCACCTTGCGGCCAAGCTCGTTTTTAAGGGAGAGCTCAACCTCGCTGTAAAAGGTGGAATTAGGCTTTTTCTCGGTTTTTTTGTCGGACTTTGGCTTTTTAGGCGCCATTCTTTCAAGCTCCCGAACAGAGGCACCGTCCGCCGCCGCAATAAGCATTTTTTCCCTTAATTCTCCGTCATCACAGGAAAGTAACGCCCTTGCGTGGCCTGCCGAGATTGTTCCTCGGCGCAGGGCCTCTAATTCTGCCTCGTTTAAATTAAGCAGACGCAGAGCATTTGTGACCGCACTCCTTGATTTGCCCATTTTTTTGGCAACCTCGTCCTGGGTAAGGCCGTAGCCCTCAATAAGGGAGCGGTAGCCTAATGCCTCTTCAACCGCATTTAAGTCCTCACGCTGTAGGTTTTCAATAAGAGCTATTTCCATTAGGGCCTGCCCGTCTGCATTCTTTATGATAACGGGTACCTCTGTAAGCCCCGCAAGACGGCTTGCACGCCAACGGCGCTCACCCGCAACTATACTATATGTTCCGTCGATATTAGGGTTTACCACAATAGGTTGTATGAGACCGTGCTGTGCAATGCTGTCCGCCAGCTCGGAAAGTGCCTGTTCGTCAAAGTCCTTCCTCGGTTGGTCACGGTTAGGCTCAATGTCGTTTATATTAACCGTTACGGCACCGCCTGCGTCAACCGCATTCTCGTCCATAAGAGAAACAAGTCCTCTGCCGAGACCGCCTTTTTTTGCCGCCATATCACATTCTCCTGTTCTTCTTCAAAAATTCCTTTGCAAGGTCGGTGTAGGCATCTGCGCCCTTCGAGCGCTTGTCGTAATACTGTATCGGCATACCGTAGCTTGGCGCCTCGGAGAGCCTAACCGCCCTTGGAATTACCGTTTTGTAAAGCTTATCCGCAAAATATTTCTTGATTTCGGCTACAACCTGACCTGTTAAATTGAGCCGTCCGTCATACATTGTAAGGACTATTCCCTCAATCTCAAGGGTGGGATTGTAAAGCCTTTTTACCTGACGAACCGATGCCATTAGCTGTGAAAGCCCCTCAAGGGCGAAATACTCGCATTGAATGGGCACTAAAACCGTGTCACCCGCATTAAGGGCGTTTATGGTAATAAGCCCTAAGGACGGCGGGCAATCTATAAATATGTAATCGTATTGCTCCCTCGCCGCCGCAAGCGCCATTTTAAGCTGTGCCTCACGGTGCTCTATCTCTATTAAATCCACCTCTGCCGCCGCCAAATCCATTGAGGACGGGATTACATCAACACCCTTAAATTCGGTTTTTATAACCGCATTTTCAAGCTTGCCCATACCTATCAACAGTTGATATGTGGTGATTTTGGTCTGTTTTTTGTTTATTCCGAAGCCGCTTGTGGAATTTCCTTGGGGGTCTGCATCAACAAGCAGTACCTTTTTGCCCGCAAGACCTACTCCCGCCGCAAGATTTACTGCGGTGGTGGTTTTTCCTACTCCGCCCTTTTGATTGACTATGGCGATAATTTTCCCCACCGTCAAGCCTCCTAACCTTTAAAAATGTTTCACGTGAAACATTAATCCTTTGTGATACCTCAATATTATACCAGTAAAAAGATAAAAAGTAAATAGCGGATTGTAAGAAAAAAGACTCCCTTGTAAAGGGAGCCGATTCTTTTGTAGGGAATGACCTATGTGTCATTCCGTTTTCACCGCATATAATGGCGGCGGATCGGCACACAGGCCGTTCCCTACTTATCCGTCCTACCGAGGAGATAATCGACCGAAGTGTTGTAAAAATCGGCAAGCTTAATAAGAATTTGTGTGGGTATATCATTTTCGCCCGTTTCATATTTTGAATAGCCCGTCTGCGACATTCCCAGATATTTTGCGATGTCGGTCTGGGTCAAATCCCTATCCTCGCGTAAATTCCTTATTCTTTCGTACAATTTAATCATCTTTCCTTTTATAATTCCGCATTCCGAATTCCGAATTAAGTCTTATCTCCCGGTTTGAATATCAGGGACATCAAATACCCCGACACCACTGCGGCGGCGATACCTGCCGAGGTTGCGGTGAACCCGCCCGACAGAATGCCCATAAAGCCGTATTCCATAACCGCTTCCTTAACCCCCATTGCAAGGCTGTAGCCAAAGCCCGTCAAGGGAACGGTAGCCCCTGCCCCCGCAAACTTTACAATGGGATCATAAACCCCGATTGCGGTTAAAATAACCCCCGCAACAACATAGGAAACCAATATCCTCGCAGGGGTAAGCTTTGTGTAGTCAATCAAAATCTGACCGATAAGGCAGATAAACCCGCCCACCAAAAAGGCGTAAAGACAGTCTGAAAATATTTGCATACGAAAAACCTCACTATGTTTCACGTGAAACATTATTTTTATATAGTGTTTTCCGTAATTTCGAAATTATACCTCAACGCCGTAACATTCGGCTATACTTTTTTTAACCTCGTCATAATTCAAGTGCCTTACCTTAATACTGTCGGCGCTTTCGGAGCAAACCGTTACCACAACCTTACAGGTTTTGCGGGGGACATCGGGAATGTTGCGGATAAGCTTTATCTGCCCCACATTTTCCATCGGGCAGTAGAGCTCGCAGGTGTTGAAGCCCTTTACGGTCTGGGCAAAAATATTTTTACCCATTTTAAGCTTTCCGAATCGGAACTCAAAAATGCAGAGATAGGCGTAATACATTATTACACAGCAGGCCACAACCGTTAAAAACAGAATAAGTCGGCTAAAGCTTTTGAAAATCAGGGATAAAACAGAGGAAAGCACTATTACAGCGATAAACCACAGGGTAGGCCAAAATAGAAAGCGCCTTTTTGTTCGATTATCTCTTTTTGCGTGCAAAAGCTTGCCGTCAGGTGCTAAAAAGGGGAAATACATTGAAAAACAGCGTTTAATCTCGCCCCTTCTGCCCGAGGGGACTATAACCGCCCTTTCGCTTTTGGAATTGCCGTAGCCCCCCACGCTTACCTTCATAGCGTACCGCTTAAAAAGCCGCATAAGAGGGGTTTGGTCTATAATTACATCCTTTACCGATTTCTTCTTAAATGAGGTTCGGCTTCTTATAAAAAAGCCCGCACGCACCTCTAAATTGTCCTCTTCAAGGAAAAGCTTGAAGTTGATGTATTTAAAAAGGGAATAAAAAAATGAAACCCCATAGGCAAGCAGAAAAATCAGGGTGATGGTGTTTACTATGGGCGGAAAATAGCTTTGAACCTTAGAGGAAACATTGTTTATCTCGTCAAAAAGCATTTTATCAAGGGCAAACCCTAACAGCTTTCCCGCCTTATTGATTATGGGAACACCGATAATCATTCCCGTTACCGCCGAGGAAGTGGTGGCAGCCATAACCGCAACCTTAAAAACCGAAAACTTAACCGCCGTAGGCTTTTTGTCCCCGTACAAACGGCGGGAAACCTCTTTGCTGTCGCTAAGGCTTAGCTTAAACTCAAAATCCGCCGAGCCCTTAGGACCCGCCTCGGTATTAATTCGGTAGGTTACCGCCCTAAAGACCGCATCAATCGGGTTTTGCTCGGTTTGCACCGAGGAAAGCTTAGCTATACTTATTACAGATTTCGTTTTAAATATCAAGCCCATTCTAATTGTAACCGTGTTTTTCCCGCAAATAAGCCTGAAAGAAGCACAGCGGAGCGCCGCCATAAGGGTTATAGCCATAAAGGCGATTAGCTCTAAGGTTAAAACACCCGTAACCTCGCCCTTAATAAAGTACTGCAACACACCCTTGATTACGGGGAAAATCAGCACAAACAAAAAGGGCTTTATAAGCCGTGTAATCATAAGGGGGTGGGCACGGAATTCTCTTTTCAAGCCTCCCCCTCCTTTGCCAAAAAGTCGATATAATAATCAACATCTTTTGCGTCAAACTCAGGGATTATAATACTGCTCCTTGCCGCCTTTAGGGCCAGCGCCGAAAGCCCCATCTTCTTTGCAAGGGGAGTTGCGAAGCTTTGGGCGTAGACAAGGCGGGAAAAGGGCATAATGTGGGTGGTTTTTATAAAAACACCTCGGTTTATCACTACAGCGCCTTTCGGAAAGAGTATTTCATAGCTTTTAAAATAACGGGGAAGATACCAAAAAAGGAAAACCGCAAGCATTACGGCAATAACCGCCCCGCCTAAAAGCACCCAGCGGGTCAGAAAACCGAATGCGCAAACCAAAATCAGCAGAATAAGGCCTATAAGCCCTATTCTAATCTGCCACAAAGTCACTGTCTTTTTTGGCAACTGATTTTCCTTCATTCTTTCCACCTCGGTTTACATAACACTATTTATTGTTTTTTACCGCCGTCCAGTATTCCTTACATTTTTGCTCGGTTTTATTGGCTCCAAAGCGGTAATATTGCTTATCCTTTATTTCATCAGGCAAATACTGTTGGTTTACATAATGATTTGGGTAGTCGTGGGGATATTTGTAGTGCTGACCCTTAATTAGAGCGTCCTCCCCGTCAAAATGCTTATTCTGCAAATGCCTTGGAATGTCCCCGCCGATTCCCCTTTCAATATCCGCCATAGCGGCGTTAATGGCATCGTGGGCGGAGTTGGATTTCGGTGCGGTGGCAACCAGTATAACCGCATCTGCAAGGGGGAGTCTCGCCTCGGGCAGACCCACCTCCCTTGCGGTATCCACCGCCGCCTTGACTATGGGTATAATCTGTGGGTAAGCAAGCCCCACATCCTCGCAGGCGCAAACAAGCAGTCTGCGGCAGGCGCTTACCAAATCCCCCGCCGCCAAAAGCCTGCCCAAGTAATAAACCGCCGCGTCAGGGTCGGAGCCCCGCATAGATTTTTGATAAGCCGAAATAATGTCGTAATGCTCGTCACCCTCACGGTCATAACGGACGGCGTTTGCCGCCAAAATTTCCTCGGCGGTTTCGTCCTTGATGTCGATTTCGGTTTCAGTTTCGCTTGTAAGCAGGCAAAGCTCCAGCATATTAAGGGCTTTGCGCACATCTCCCGCCGCAGCACGGCAGAGCTTTAAAAGGCTTTCCTTAGAAATTTTAATTTTCTTGCCCTTTTCGCTCTCCAGAACGCCGATTACACGGGAAAGGGCGGTTTTAATATCCTCGGCAGAGAGGGTCTTGAACTCAAAAACGGTGGAACGGCTTAAAATTGCGTTGTATACATAAAAATAGGGGTTTTCGGTGGTGGCGGCAATAAGGGTAATATCCCCCGTTTCGATATAGGAAAGCAAAATCTGCTGTTGCTTTTTGTTGAAGTACTGTATTTCATCAAGGTAGAGAAGAATCCCGCCCGCAGTATCAATACCGCCTATGGAATTGATAATTTCCTTAATATCGGCGGTTGAGGCGGTGGTGGCATTCAGGTAGCAAAGCTTTTTACCGCAATTTTCGGCGATAATCTTTGCAACCGTGGTTTTCCCCACCCCCGACGGGCCGTAGAATATAAGGTTGGGCACATCACCGGAATCAATGATTTTTCTAAGCACCCTGCCCGCCTCTAACAGATGCCTTTGTCCCGCCACATCTTCAATTTTTTTTGGTCTCATTCTGTCCGCCAAGGGTGAATTCATAACCTCACCTACCGTAATTTTTTCCTATTATGTATATTATATTATTTTTTTGTCCTTTTTTCAACTCATTAACTAAAACTTTCCCTCATAACATTAGATATAGGAGTGAAAAACAGGGTGAAAAAAACAGTTTTTATTAAAAACGCACTTATTTTAACTGCGTCGTCATTGATTTTACGGTTTGTGGGAATAATTTTCAAGGTTTGGCTGGCACAGAAAATCGGCTCTGAGGGCATAGGGCTGTATCAGCTGATTTTCAGCGTCTATGTGTTGGCGGCAACCTTTGCAACCTCGGGCATATGCACAGCGGTAACACGGCTTGTTGCCGAGGAATTGGCTTTAGGCACCAAAAAGGGCACCCTTAAAATTTTACGGCGGTCGGTAGAGCTGACCCTTATAATCGCCGCCCTTTCGGTGGCGGTAGTGTTTTTCGGTGCGGAGTTTATAGCCGACCGCTTTTTGGGAGATATGCGGGCTGTCCCCGCACTTAAAATACTGCCCTTGTCCCTGCCATTTATGGGGATAACCTCCTGCCTTAGGGGATATTTTATCGCAAGGAGACGGGCGACACCAAGCGCAGTGTCCCAGCTGTTCGAGCAGGGAATTAGAATACTTATAGTTGTGGTGCTGGTAAAAAAATTCGCCCATAAAGGGCTGGCTTTCGCCTGCGGGGCGGTTCTTTTAGGTGATACTGCGGCGGAAATCTGCTCCTGCCTATTATTAGGGCTTATCTGGCTTTTCGACCGCAAAAAATTGAACTCCCTTTCGGGCAGAGAACACCCGAGCTACGGGATAGTAAGGCGGATTTTACATATTTCTCTGCCCATAACCTCGGGCAGATACCTTAATACCGCCCTTAGAACAATAGAAAATATCTTAGTACCCAAAAATTTGGCAAAATACCCCCGCTCGGGTCAGCTTGCCCTCTCCCAATTCGGAATGATAAAGGGAATGGCTCTGCCAATACTCTTTTTCCCCTCGACCCTGCTTAATTCTATATCCACTCTGCTTATCCCCGAAATGTCCGAGGCGGCGGCAAAGGGCAGAACGGGGCTTGTACGCTCGGCGACACGCAACATTTTAAAGCTGACGGCGGTTATGTCCTTTATTTTCGGGGCGATTTTCTTTGCGGGGGGCAAAGAAATAGGGTTGCTTATCTATAAAAGCGAGGATGTGGGCTCCCTTTTGAGGGCGCTCTCGCCGATTGTACCGCTGATGTATTTAGACAGCGTGTCGGACGGCATCTTAAAGGGGCTTGACCAGCAGGCCTTCAGCTTTCGCACCGCAATTACCGATTCCACCCTTAGAATAATTTTGATTTTAATATTCCTGCCCGTTTCGGGGCTTAGGGGTTTCATTTTAATAATGTATTTTTCAAATTTCTTAACCTGCGCCCTTAATGTGGGGCGGCTAATGCGGGTAAGTAAGGCAAGGCTTAAGCCTATAAACGAGGTACTTTTGCCCCTTGCGGCGGCGTTTTGTATCACCCTGCTTGCCGATACGCTGTTGCGCCTGATTCCCGATATAAACAACCTTGTATATTTAATTTTAATCTGCCTTATTTCCCTGCCCTTGTACCTGCTCTTTATCTTCCTTATCGGCACGGTGACGGCAGATGATGTTAAGGATTTTATAAAAAGATAATTTAGATTATTAAATATCGTAGGGGAGGGCCTTAAGTGCCCTCCCGTTAATTCGCAAAAAAACTTGCGGGAGGGCGCAGAGACCCTCCCCTACCAGATGTTAGACGATAGACATTAGACGATAGACGCGGACAGTCGAGGACGCCTGCCGTTTTAGATGTTAGATTTTAGAGATTAGACGGGACGGTGTGGGCACCGTCCCCTACTCATACTAAATTGGCTTATGTAGGGGATGATGCCCACATCATCCCGTTTGCAAGTAGGCGGGCGGTCGGGAACGACAGTTATTTTTCTTTTATATGTATTATTAATTCAATATTTTGCTTTTTACAGTTATCTATTACATATTTAGTGCCTTTTGATTTACCGTCCCAAAACGCAATCACCAAATCCGCATATTCTATTATTTTTAAATTTCTTTTTAGTGGTGCGGCTCTACCGTACCTATTATATTCAGGTAAAAATACAGTTAGTTTAATATTATGAGAAATCGCATATCGGGCGGCACAGGTATCAATTCCCTTTGCTCCGCCCGAAACAATTTCCGTTGTTTCTGAGGGAATAAATTTTTGCAAATCATTTACATATAAATTTCTTGAGCCAATAATCGCAACCTTCATTAAAAGCGCTCCTTTATAGTCTATGTATAGACTAATAGTAGCACACATAGCCTACAAATAGCAAGAAGTTTTTGTATTCTTGTTATATAAGGAGACGATGATATGGACACAATATCGGCTGTAAAAAACCGAATTTTAGGACTTTGCGGCGAGCGTAATATTTCGATAAATAAGCTTGCGAATATCTGCGGTCTGCCGCCCTCATCGGTTAAAAATATTCTTTACGGAAAAAGTCAAAACCCGAAATTGCTTACGGTTAAAATGATTTGCGACGGGTTAGGCATAACCCTTGCCGAATTTTTTAATACAGATGAATTTAATCAGCTGGAGCAGGAAATCAAATAAAATCGGGCGGTCAAGGACGCTCGCCGTTTTAGATGTTAGATGTTAGGTGTTAGATTTTAGAGATTAGACGGGACGGTGTGGGCACCGTCCCCTACAGGAGTTAATTTGGTTTTGTACAAACCTAAACGGGCTGTCAAGGATGCCAGCCCCTACAAAAGTTCAATTTAGCATCGTAGGGTCGGGCGTCCTCGACCGACCGTTAATTACAAATTGAATTTTTGTTGAAAATTAAGATGTAATATGTTATACTTTTACCGAAATAAGGTAAGCTTATATAATGGTAGGCGGTTAGCCCTTTGACTTTCAGAGGGCATTTGCCCTCTAATAATGTTAGGGGGTGATGCTATGAGTATTATTATTTAATAGTATTAGTCCTGATTGTAGCCACAGGCTACATATTAAGCATAAAAAAATAACCGCCCCAGCCTAATAGTGCGGTTATTTCCGTAAAAAACTAGGCTAACCGTTTATCAATGGGTTGCCTTATTTCACTTATATTATATCACATATTTTAAATTTGTCAAGCACCCGAAAAGGTGCTTATTATTTTCCCTGTAAGCCCTTCAAAAAACCACCCCGTAATCCTCTGATTTACGGGGTGGTTTTCTATTCGATTACAGAGAGGGGTTTATTGGTTGCGCAGATTGCCGAAAAACTCCTTTAAAAGCCTTGCGCAATCATCCTCGTAAATACCGCCGTAAATCTGCGGATGGTGGGGAAAGGGCTGGTCACAAAGATTAATCACGCTGTCAACAGCGCCCCAAGCGCTGTCATAAGCGCCGAAAACGAGGGTTTTAATCCTTGAATTTATTATCGCCCCCGCACACATAGGGCAGGGCTCCAGAGTTACATACAGCTCGCAGTCATCAAGCCGCCAAGTACCCAGCTTTTTTGAGGCTATGCTTATAGCCTCAATCTCTGCATGGGAAAGAGGGTTTTGCTTTTCCTCCCTTTGGTTGTGGGCTCGGGCGATTATCTCGCCGTCCTTTACAATAACCGCACCCACAGGCACTTCTCCCTTTTCCCCTGCTTTTTGCCCCTCTATAATAGCTTCCTTTAAAAATTTTCTATCCATTTTTTTCTCCTTATTATTTTAGGACGGTCGGGGATACCCGTCATTTTAGACACTAGACATTAGATTCTAGATGTTAGACATTATTCTTTGTTACTATATAAGTATTTAAAATGTTCTCTTGTGTCAAAAACAGGCTGCTTGTTTCTTAACACAAAGAGGAAAATCGGCCCTAAAAAGCTGAATAATATTGTAAGTACAAAATAAACGGTGGCGTTATTATAGTCGTATGCGGTGAAAATTCTCCAAAGTGCCACATAGTAGAGTACTATATACGCAATGGATACCCCCATAAGCACAAAGCAGGATATAAGCATAGCAAACATCGGCACAATGATTGAATTGGTTAATTCGGTTTCACTCTCTGCGGTTGCAAGCACAAAAATCATACCGATTACAAAAGCCGTTGTTACAAAAGCTAAAACCAGCGTTAAAATTTCAAAGGCAAGCAGGAGCCCGCCGAATTTAGCGGAACGCTTACCGTCCTTTTTAACATACCTTTCGGCAATTTTTCCGAAAAGGAAGGTGTTTGCAAAGGGAATAAAACCCCGCCAAGGCATTGCTATATCTGCTTTTTTCGCCATTCCGTAAAGGCCGAAGGCCTCTAAAAGATACATCACAAGAGCGATTATGCCAAAAAAGGCGAAATACACAACCATAAGGCCTGCAAAAACCGCCAATTCCTCTCCGTTTACACCCGATTCCTCAAAAATCTGAGTCAAAATACCTGAATTTACCATAATTACAGCCCCTTTTTATTTTATTTTAAAAATATAACAAAGACTCCAAAACGCACAAAACCGTAAAAATAATTATCACGGGAGAGGTGAAAAACCACTTGAATTTCTGTTTAAGACTGCTTTCGGTATCACTTTTTTTGAATTTAAAGCCGTCTTTATCTAGAAGTAAGACCGCACCGATTACCCCCGCAATTAATGCCGACATTAAATAGAGGGAATAGATAAGGTTCTGTGAGTTTTGAGAAAGTCCCGCTAACAAATATTCAAATGCCACCGAGATGAAATTATTTGCCGCGTGCACCGCCACCGCTATCCAAAGGGAATTTGTTTTAACAACTATAAAGCCCAGTACGAGCCCCACCATAGCCGCAAAGGGCATTTGGTCGAAGTTGCCGTGCATAAGCCCGAACAAAATTGCCGAGGTAATTATTGCAAAGCCGTCGCCGTACCTGCGAAGGGACCCTAAAATAATACCCCTACAGGCAAACTCCTCCACAAGGGGCGGCACCACCGCCGAAGCCAGCAGAGAAAGCAAAAAGCCGAAAAACCCCTCGGGATTATCGCCGAAATCCACATTGTAATCAATGCCGAATTTTTGGAACAGCTCCCCGCAAAGGGAATTTGCAATATTAGCAAAGGCACAGACCGAAAGCCCTATAAAAAACATTGCGGTTTTACTGCCCTCAGGTCTTTTAAGGGGGACTAAATCGCTTATTCTTCTGTTTCCCGCCTTAAAAACCAAGATAAAGGGAACCGTAAACATAAGACTTGAAAGCACAACCTGCAATGCCTGCATAGCGGCGGGGTCATTTATTATTATATTTGCCTTTGCCGAGGAAATGCCGAATGCCGACATAACCGTGTAATAAAGCACACCCCAAAAAAGGGTTATTCCCAAAAGCAACAGCAGGGAAATGCCTATAAGTAAAGCGCTTTTCTTTATACCCCTTTTTTCCTCGTAGGTTTTAGGGGTATAGCCGTAGGGTACATAGGTAACATACTGCGGAGAGCTGTTAAAGGTTTCGTTATTCATATTTTCATCATTCATAAATACACTTCTGCCCTTTCAAGTAATTTTTCTCTCCGCTTGCCTTATTATTCTTCGCTAACAGCCTCTTCCTCGGGGGAATTATCCTCGGCAAGCCCAGCGTCGGCATCGGGAGCGTCGGGAAGAGAGGTTTCCTCCTCCTCGCTGTGCTCGGTTACCGCAACCGAGAGCACCTTTTCGCCCTCGCCTACACGCATTACCCGAACGCCCTTTGCGGGACGGGCAAAGGTGGAAATATCCCCGCTGAAAATGCGGATTAAAATGCCGTTTGAGGCTATCATTATAATATCGTCCTCGTCGGTAACCTCAAGCACCGCCGCAACATCGCCGTATTTATCCACACGGTAGTTAATAAGTCCCTTACCGCCCCTTGACTGGAGCCTGTAATCGCTTATCATACTTACTCTGCCGTAGCCGGTTTCGGTAATGGTAAGAAGCCTTGTGTTCTCACTTGTTACCGCCATTGCCACAACCTCGTCGTCCTCTTTTATGGTGATGGCCTTAACGCCCCTTGCGCCCCTGCCCATAGCACGAACACCGTTTTCGTTAAACTGTATAGCCATACCCTTTTTGGTGGCGATAAGCAGGTTATCGTCACCCTCTGTCATTTTAACAAAGGTCAGCTCATCATCCTCGTCAATGGAAATCGCAATAATACCGCTCTTTCTGGTGTTGCGGAACTCCGAAAGCTTGGTACGCTTTATAATACCCTTCTTTGTCACCATTGTGACAAAGTGCTCCTCGTCAAGCTCGGAGGCGGGCAGTATGATAGTGATTTTCTCTTCCGGCATAAGGGGAAGAATGTTTACTATGTTCATACCCTTGGCGGTTCTGCTTCCCTCGGGAATTTCGTATGCCTTAATGCGGTACATTCTACCGAGGTTCGAGAACAGCATTATATAATCGTGGGATGAGCAGACAAACATATTCTCTACCGCATCGTCTTCCCTTGTAGTCATACCCGTAATGCCTCTGCCGCCACGGTGCTGAACGCTGTAGGTATCGGCAGGCAGTCTCTTAATAAAGCCGTTGTAGGTCTTGGTAAGCACGCATTGCTCCTCAGGGATAAGGTCTTCAATATCAACCTCCCCCGCAACATCGGTAATATCGGTGCGGCGGTCGTCCGAGAATTTATCACGGAGATTCAGCGCCTCTGTCTTAATTATATCGAGTATTCTTTCGTGGCTTGCAAGAATTTCCTCACATTCCTTGATAAAGTCTAATTTTTCCTGCAATTCATCAAGAATTTTCTGCTTTTCAAGGCCCGATAGCTTACCTAACTGCATCTGTACGATAGCGGTGGTCTGTATATCGTCAAGCCCGAAGCGCTCGGTCAAAGCCGCCTTACTTTCGGGGATAGTCTTGCTGGCACGGATTATTTTAATAACCTCGTCAATAAAGTCCAGCGCTACCTTTAAGCCCTCTAAAATATGGGCACGCTCCTCTGCCCTGCGCTTATCAAACAATGTACGGCGGCGGATAATTTCACACTGGAAGTCAATGCAGTTTTGGAGCATTTCCTTAAGTGTTAATATCTGGGGCTTGCCGTTTACTATTGCAAGCAGAATTGCGCCGATTGTGGTCTGCAAAGCGGTGTTTTTATAAAGCTTATTAAGCACTACCTGCGGGTTTGCATCCTTTTTAAGGTCAACGATTATTCTTATACCGCCGTCACGCTTTGAGGAATAGTCAACAACATCATCAATGCCCTCAATTTTCTTATCGGCGGCTAAATCGTAGATGCTCTTAACAAGCTCCTTTTTCCTTACCTTATAGGGAATTTCGGTTATAACAATGCGGTATTTGCCGTTTTTGGTTTCCTCGATTTCCGCCTTGCCCCTAAGGGTGATTTTGCCCCTACCCGTAGCATAAGCGGCTCTGATACCCGAACGGCCCATAATTGTGCCCCCTGTGGGGAAGTCGGGCCCCTTGATATACTGGCAGATTTCCTGCAAATCGGCATCGGGGTTATCTATAAGACAACACATACCGTCAATAACCTCGCCCAAATTGTGGGGCGGGATTTCGGTTGCCATACCAACGGCAATACCCGAGGAGCCGTTTACCAAAAGCTGTGGGAATCTTACGGGCAGTACCTCAGGCTCGGTTAAACGGTTATCGTAGTTGGGCACCATATTGACGGTTTCTTTTTCAATATCGTCAAGCATATGGAGCGAAAGTCTGTTCATTCTCGACTCTGTATACCTGTATGCTGCGGCGGGGTAGCCGTCAATATTACCGAAGTTTCCGTGACCGTCTATAAGGGGGTAACGCAGAGAGAAATCCTGCGCCATACGCACCATAGCGTCATAAACGCTGGCGTCGCCGTGGGGGTGGTATGAGCCCAGCACCGAACCTACGGTATCCGCACACTTGCGGTACGCCTTATCGGGGGTGAGTCCGTTTTTGTACATTGTGTAAAGTATTCTGCGGTGAACGGGCTTTAAGCCGTCCCTTACATCGGGTATAGCTCTGCCCACCAGTACCGACATTGAATACTGCAACATACTGTTTTTAACCTCATCGACGATTTCGACAGGTACTATCTTGGTCTCCTCGTCGCTGGGCCAGTAAACATTTTCTTTTTTAGCCATAACTCTTTACCTCTTAAATATCCAAATCTGTTGCAAACACAGCGTTTTCTTCAATAAACCTTCTGCGGGGCTCAACCTCTTCACCCATAAGCATTGTAAAGGTTTGGTCTGCAAGCTCGGCATCCGACATACTTACCTTAAGCATTGTTCTGTGCTCGGGGTCAAGGGTTGTTTCCCAAAGCTGTTCGGGGTTCATCTCACCAAGACCCTTATACCGCTGAACATCAGGCTCGCCGCCTAATTCCGCAACATATCTGTCCTTTTCCTCGTCTGTAAAGGCATCAAAATATCTCTTGCCCTTTGCAACCCTGTAAAGGGGCGGCTGAGCCAAATAAACATGGCCTGTCTCAATAAGCTGCGGCATATAGCGGAAGAAAAATGTTAAAAGCAGGGTTCTTATATGAGAGCCGTCCACATCCGCATCCGCCATAATAACAACCTTATCGTAACGAAGCTTTGTAATATCGAAATTCTCGGCAATTCCCGTGCCCAAGGCTACTATTACAGGGGTCAGCTTATCGTTGCCGTAAACCTTATCAACCCTTGCCTTTTCAACATTGAGCATTTTACCCCAAAGGGGAAGTATTGCCTGATAGGTGCTGTTTCTGCCCTCTACTGCAGAGCCGCCTGCCGAATCTCCCTCTACTATGAATATTTCGGTCTTGGTGGGGTCGTCGGAAATACAGTCGGTAAGCTTTTCGGGCATTCTGGTTTTGCCCCCTATACCCGATTTATTACGCTGCAGCTCCCTTGCCTTTTGCGCCGCCTCACGGGCATTTGATGAGGCTATTGATTTATCAAGAATTATCTTAGCCTCGGCGGGGTGGTCTTCAAGATAATTCATCATCTTTTCGGCCACGATATTATTAACAAGGGTGCCTATTGAGGTGTTACCCAGCTTTGCCTTGGTTTGGGATTCAAACTGTGCGTCGGTAAGCTTAACGCTTACAACCGCCACAAGACCCTCGTTAATATCCTCGCTCTTTAGGTTATTATCGTTATCCTTCAAAAATTTAAAGGTTCTGGCATATTTATTAATAACTCTGGCAAGACTTGTCTTAAAGGCGCTTTCGTGGGTACCGCCGTCCACCGTATGAATGGTGTTTGCAAAGGACATTATCTTGGTATCGTACCCCGTGCTCCACAAAAGGGCTATTTCCGCCATAGAGTCCCCCGAGGTGCCGTTTAGATAGATAACATCTTGGTTAAGCCTGTCCTTTTTGCTCTTTTCAAGCAGGTATTCAACATATGACTTAATACCCCCCTCAAAGCAGAGGTCTTCCTCTCTGTCTGGTATATCCGCATCTGAGCGCTTATCAACAAGCACAACCCTTATACCCGCATTAAGGAAAGCCTGTTCACGAAGTCTGTTTAAAAGAATATCGAAATCGTAACGGGTTGTATCGGTAAAAATGGTGGGGTCGGGCTTAAAGGTAACCTTTGTTCCCGTTTTATCGGTGTCACCAATAACAGTAAGGTCGGTTTTTATGTTGCCCTTTTCATATCTTTGCATATAGATATGGCTTCCGTCGCAGATTTCAACCTCAAGCCACTCTGAAAGGGCGTTTACTACCGAGGCACCAACGCCGTGAAGACCGCCCGAAACCTTATAACCGCTGCCGCCGAACTTACCGCCTGCGTGAAGAATGGTAAATACAACGCTTACTGTGGGTATACCCTTTTGAGGGTGAATACCTACAGGGATTCCTCGTCCGTTATCGGTAACCCTTATAACCCCGTCATCAAGAATTTCAACCAAAATCTTGTCACAGTAGCCTGCCAGCGCCTCGTCAATAGAGTTATCCACTATTTCGTAAACAAGATGGTGCAGACCCCTCTCGCCGGTTGAGCCTATATACATACCGGGGCGCTTTCTTACGGCTTCAAGCCCCTCTAAGACCTGTATGGAATTTTCATCATAATTTTCCGTTACAGCCGCTATTTCTTTACTCATTCTATCAATTCCTTTTAATTATTAATAAAATTTATTTTCACCTAAAAAATTCGACCTTGTCGAGTGCCTCGACACGCAAACGCGTAATTAAATTGTTTTTAATTATTAGCCTTTCCTCTCGCGTTTTAAGTTTCTTCAGCCTAAAAAATTTGACCTTTTAAATAGTGTTGATGTTGCCAGTTGCGATATATAAACCTTTTGCTTTTCGCCCTTTTTTTGACACACCGCAAAGGACTTGGGCAGTTCGTAGGAGACGGTTATAACCTCGCCCCTTTTCTCTGCATTATTTAAAAATTTGCGGGTATGCTTTGATACGGTGGAGCTTTCAAGGTCAAATATTCCCACAATGTCCCTTGACCTCACCACAGTTCCCTGACCTAAATGTATATACATTACATTATCCGTCCTTTTTTCATTTCAAATATTTTACCGCTTTTAAGCCTTTCAACATTTGAAGGGTCACAGCAGGTTATAAAGGACTGTATACCCTTTATGTGGTTTAAAATGTAGTTTTGCCGTTCGGGGTCAAGCTCGCTCATAACATCATCAAGCAAAAAGACGGGGTATTCGCCGTTTACCTTGTTTATAACCTCTGCCTCGGCAAGCTTTAGTGCTAAGGCAACGCTTCTTTTTTGCCCTTGGGAGCCGAAGCTCCTTGCCGAAATACCGTTAATTTTAAACTCTATATCGTCCCTATGGGGACCTACCGAGGTGTTACCGGTATACATATCGGTTTTTCGGGCAGTTAATAGTGCCTGCCTTAAATTTTCCTCTCCAGCTGACGAAATATATTCGGTTTCGAGTATCTCTTTCCCCGAGGAAAGCCCTTCATAAACCTTTGGTAAAAATTCGCCCAGCCTATCTATATATTTTTTTCGTATATCGGCTATTTTCTTTCCGTTTGAGGCGATTTCGTCTTCAAATATATCAAGCATTACCGAAAGGGTACCGTCGTACCTATAGTCCTTGATAATTTGATTTCGCTGTGTTACCGCCCGCATATAATTTTTAAGAGCCGAGATATAATTAGGGTAGAGCTGCCCTATGGCAATATCTAAAAACCGCCGTCTTACAGCGGGCCCGTCCCTTACAAGCCCTAAATCGTTAGGGGAGAAGACGGTTGCGTTAAATTTTCCCGCTAATTGAGAGGGAGTTTTTAGCTTATTGCCGTTAAAGACCGCACTTCGGTGCTCCTTAATTTCTATTTGAGCATCATTTTCTATACCCTCTGCCGTAAACAGAATATTAAGCTCCGCCTTTTCACAGCCAAATTTAAGTAAGGCAGAATCCTTAGCACCTCTAAAGCTTTTTATCCCCGTAAAAAGCCATATACCCTCTAAAAGATTGGTTTTTCCCTGGGCGTTTTCTCCACAGATTACATTCATTTCGTCAAAAGAGGAAATTTCTATATTTTGAAGATTGCGGAAATTACGGCAGGAAAAGCAATTAATTTTCATTCTATTATAAATCCGTTTCCGTCAAATTCCGCTTTGTCTCCGCTTTTTAGCTTTTTGCCTCTTAAAAGGCAAACCTCGCCGTTTACCTTTACCTCTCCGTTTTGGATAACGGTTTTGGCGTGACCCCCTGTGGAAACAATGCCGGCTAATTTCATAGCGCTGTCAAGCCTTATAAAATCTTCCCTTACGGAAATTTTTTTATACTCCATTATCTCAACCTCATAGGCATTATCATATACTTAAAGTCGTCCCCCTCTAAGGGCTTAATCAATACGCCGTTGTTAGGCCCGTTAAAGAGTATCTGCACCTGCTCGGTTTCCGCCGCCTTTAATGCGTCTAAAAGATAGCGGCTGTTAAGACCTATTTCAAAGCTTTCTCCCTCTATTTTTGTATTAAAGGTTTCGGTAGCTCTGCCCATTGAGGTAGCGCAGGTAAAAACAACATTAAGCTCGTTAAAATAACAGCGGACAGGGGTGGAAAACGATTCGCTTATTAAAAGCGAAACTCTCTCAACCGTGTTTATAAGCTCTCTTGTATTAACTACAACCCTTTGAGTGTGAGATGCCGGAATAGTCTTTTTATAGTTTACAAACTCACCCTCAAAAAGACGGGATATAAATTCATATCCGTTAATATTAAAGCTTATAAGCCGTTCCCCTACGCTTATTTCTACATTTTCCGTTTCTTCATCGATTAGCTTCACCGCCTCCAATATTGCCTTTCCTGATATAAGAAAGACAAAACTGTCCGAAATGTAAACCTTTTGTTTACGAATTGCTAATCTATATCCGTCAATCGCCACAAATTGCATAATTCCGTCCTCTATTGTTACATAAATTCCGGTAAGAACGGGCTTTGCACCTTCGTTTTGTGCCGTGGCGAAAAAGGTACCCTTAACCATATCGGCTAATACCTTGCCCTCTATCGTTACATTTTTTCCGCTTCCTACAGTGGGCATCTCGGGAAAATCTTCAGAAGCCATACCCATAATATCAAAGGTGGCTTCCCCGCACTTTATGTGGCAGTTAAGGCGGTCATCGGCAGAAATTTCCGCCTGTTGGCCGTTCATTCTTCTTAAAATATCGGAAAGGAGCCTTGCATTTATTACAATATCTCCCGCCTCGTCGCACTTGGCGTAGATTTCCTTTTTCATTCCCATTTCAAGATTGTAGGAAATAAGGGTTACCTTGCCCTGCTCGGCTGAAATGAGTATACCCTCTAAAACGGGCATAGAGGTTTTTGCTCCCACAACTCTTTGGAGCTTTGTTACTGCGTCCAACAGCTTTTGGCGTTCAACAGAAAAAATCATATTTTTTCCTCCTAAAAAAGGTTTTAAAATAACAGTAGTAATAAGGGGTGTTAAAACGGTGGAAAACCGCTTTTTTCCCTTTTGTCAAAAGAAATTTGATGTTTAAAACTAAATGAATAAAAAGGTGATAAAATTTTTAAAAATCAGGTTATTAAGGGGTGTGTTAATAAGTTTAGGGTTAATTAAGTTTAAAACGGTGGAAAACTTAATTAAAATTCTGTAGCCTCGCTTGTTAAATTTCTTATAATATCGTCAACAAGTTCCTTTTCATAGGGCTTGTCCTTTAAAAAGTTTTCAATGCGGTTCACATTGTAAAGCACTGTAGTGTGGTCCTTGCCGAAGCTTTCGCCTATAGCCTTGAAGGAAAGGTTGGTGGTCTCTCTCGCTATATACATCGCCACCTGACGGGCAAGCACCAATGCAGATGTACGGCGGTTTGAAAGAATATCGCTTTCAGAGACATTGTAGGTCTTTGCAACCTCGGCAATAATTCTTTCAATTTTTACAGGCTCGGGGCGGGTATCGTTAATAATATCCCTTATAAAGCCCTGTACAACTGCAAGGGTGGGTATTTTATTTTGAATGGAAATAAAGGCCTCAAGCTTTTTAACAACCCCCTCGAGCTGGCGGGTGTTTGACTTTATATTCTCGGCAATGTAGAAGACTAAATTTTCTTCAATTTCAATGTGAAGCTGATCCGCCTTTTTCTTGATAATACCTACCCTTGTTTCAAAATCGGGAAGGGCAATATCCGCAAAAAGACCGCTTTCAAAACGGGAGCGGATACGGTCGTCAAGGGTTTTAATCTCTCTGGGGGGACGGTCAAGGGTGACCACAATCTGCTTATTGTTTTGATAAAGGGTATTGAAGGTGTTGAAAAATTCCTCTTGGGTAGACTCCTTTCCCGCAATAAAGTGAATATCGTCTATTAAAAGCACATCAACACCGCGGTATTTGGTGCGGAAATCCTCTATTGTTCCAAGGCCTAACTTACCGTCCTGCAGGGCCTTAATAAGCTCGTTTGTAAAGTCCTCGCCCCTGGTGTAAACAATTTTTTTGTAGGGAAAATTCTTCCTTATCTGGTTTTTTATCGCCAGCATCAGGTGGGTTTTGCCTACCCCCGAGGGGCCGTAGATTACAAGCGGGTTATAGGTTATGTTGCTGTTGTTGGAAACGGCTAAGGATGCCGCATGGGCAAAGCGGTTGGTAGAGCCCACAACAAAGTTTGAAAAGGTGAAAAAATCCTCAAAGGTAAGACCCTCGCTTAGCTGCTCGGCCTTAATGATTTTTTCCTCATCATCCTCAAAGATTATCCTGACATCTATATCAATGCCCATAACCGCCTTTGAGGCAGCGTTTAAAAGCTCGGTGTAGTTCTGCTCCACCACGCCCCGCATATAATCGTTATCTATTGAAAGAATAAAAACTCCGGCGTCGAGAGAAATAGGCTTAAGGTTCCTCAAAAAGCAGTCAAAGGCTACTTCCGAAATGGTTTTTTTACATTCCTCACAAACGGCGGACCAAATGTCGTCTAATGAATTTATCGGCATTATGTAAACCACCCTTTATTAATTATAATAATCCAATTAAGTATACCATAAAACCGAAAATTTTTCAACTTTTTTAAGCAAAAAAAGAGGATTATTTTTCACAAAAAGGGAAAGCTTTTTTTGTGAGAAAGGGTGTAAAAAAATGAGTATCAGAACAGATTTGGCTATTGAGCTTTCGGGCGGGGAAAATGAGGAGATAATAGGTGTGGAAAAGGAAGTAAAAAAAGAGGGGGAAATAAGGGTTTCGTCGATTAAAATAACCTCTAAAGAGGGGGAAGAAGCGGTAGGAAAGCCTATGGGGAGCTATATAACCTTGGAATTTCCGCCCATATATAAAATCTGTGATTATTCTGAGCTTCAAAATTCGGTTGTATCGGCGCTCGCACAGCTTTTGCCCGAGGGAAAGGAAAGTATTTTAATTGCGGGGCTGGGCAACACCGAAATAACCCCCGACGCAGTGGGCCCCCTTACCGCAAAGCAAATTTTGGCTACGAGGCATATTTCGGGGCAGTTTGCGGAAAATATAGGCTTAAAGGGTCTTAAAAGTGTTTCGGTAATAACGCCAGGGGTATTAGGTCAAACGGGTATTGAAACCGCCGAGCTTATAAAAGGGGCGGTAGAAGCTGTAAAGCCTGATGCCGTAATAGTAATAGACGCCCTTGCAGCAAAAAGCGCCGAGAGACTCTTCAGGACGGTACAGCTTTGCAATACCGGTATTTCCCCGGGCTCGGGGGTTAAAAATTCACGGCGGGAATTAAGCGAAAAAACCCTCGGTGTGCCTGTTATAGCCTTGGGAATACCCACCGTGACAGACGCAGACACCCTTGCCTTAGAGCTTACAGGCAAAGAGCCCGAAAGACCAACCGATATGTTTGTAACCCCTAAGGAGGTTGACCTTTTGGTTGAGAGAATAAGCGAGCTTTTAGCCCTTTCCCTAAACCGATTTTTACAGCCCAAAATAGACGGGGAGATAATCTCACAGCTGGTATAACCTAAAATTACCCCGCATAAAATGTTTATGTGGGAGGCGGGAAAATGCGTAAAAATTCGGGAATTTCAAGGCTTATGTGCGTATTTACGGTGTGTATAGCCCTTATTTCGTATAACGCCTACAGCTTTTGCTTTAAGGGCAGAAAAAATGAAGCCGAAACCCTGCAGATTCCCGCAAACGGTGTATTTTCCTTTGAGGAAGAGGAGGAAACCGAGACCGTAATAACCGAGGAATCAAAGCCACAAGAGCAAAGCGGGGAAAACATACCCGCAAGCACCGACGGCAGTGTTAAGGGCAAGATTATAAGCAGGTATATTTCCCCCTATAACGCCCCCCTTTCCTATGATGGGGTGTATATGAAAAACAGTACCGACCTTGCCGTTGATATAAAAGGGCTGTTGGAGTCGCCCTTAACCTTTAAGATAAAAAAGGAAGACAGCCCGCAGGTGCTTATAGTCCACACCCACACCACCGAGACCTTTATACTCGATGAGGCGGACTACTATACCGAGGCATTTTCCTCCCGCACAAGAGAAACTGATAAAAATATGGTAAGTATAGGCAAAATTGTGGCGGAGAAGCTTAACAATGCGGGAATTAAGACCCTTCACGATACAAGCGAGCACGATTACCCCAACTACACAGGCAGTTATTCCCGTGCGGCAAAGACTATAAACAGCTATCTTAAAAAATACCCCTCAATAAAGGTGGTGCTTGACCTGCACCGTGATGCGGTAAGCTCGGGGGAAAGCGACAAGGTAAAGCTTGTCACCGAAATTGAGGGCAAAAAGGCGGCGCAGGTAATGCTTGTTATGGGCTCCCAGAGCGGGAGCGTCACCGATTTTCCCAATTGGAAGGAAAATTTAAAGTTAGCGGTAAGACTGCAACAGAAAATCGAGCAGAAATATCCCACACTTGCCCGCCCTTTAAGCCTGATGCCTAAAAAGTATAACGAAAATTTGACAACAGGCTCCCTTTTAATAGAGTTCGGCACAGATGTAAATACTCTTACCGAGGCGCATTATTCAGCTTTGCTTGTGGGAAATGCCCTTGCGGAGCTGCTAACGGGACTTACATAAATAAAAGGGAATGATTAATATTAAAGCATTTTTAAGGTCATTTTTTGTTTCTTTTGTCACGGCACTCTGTCTTTTTATCGGCATTTACGGGACGGCAAAGGTTTATGAAAGCGCAAGGCTCATCGGCTTCGGGGAGTACAAAAAAGCCGTAGAAATTAAGGGCAATATTTTAAGAATATTAGATTTTGAAATAGAGATTTTTTGAGAAACTGTAGGGGCTGTAGCGTTAAGGTAAAATTGCATAAATAAAAGGCCCCCTTGCCTAAAGGGGGCTGTCACGGCGAAGCCGTGACTGGGGGATTTGCCTTGCAAAAAGCCTGAATGTATCCCTCCACCGCCATTCGGCGGTCCCCCGTCTCGGCTGCCGCCTCGGTCGGTGCTATTGGACTTCGTCCAATGGTTGCCACCGGCAACCCGCACCCTTTAGGCAAGGGAGGCGTTTTTGTACAAAATGCCTTTAACGCGACAACCCCAATTACGCATTACGAATTAAATAAAAGGGGTTGCTTTTATGGATAACGAACTTATCGAAAAATACAAAAAGGAGCTTATGCGTATGCACCGCATAAAGCCTACCGCCGCCGAGCCCGAGGGGCAACAGGGGGAATATAGGGAGGGCACGCCCTACGAAAAGCAGGATTCCGCCGACCAAAACGGCAGGCTTACCGTAATGGTGACGGCGATTTCAAGCCTTTACCCCGTGGAAAAGGCAAAGGTTACGGTTTTTACGGGGGATTATATGATGCCCAATATAATAGACACCGATTTTACCGATAACAGCGGTAAAACCAAGACCTTCAGTATCCCTGCCCCCACAAGGGAGCTTTCTATGGAGCCTGATACAGGGGCACAGCCCTACACCCTTTACAATGTGCTTGTGGAGGCGGACGGCTACGCCGACAATCTGCACATAAATCTGCCGATTTTCAGGGGGGTTACCTCGCTCCAGCGCTCAAACCTCACCCCCCTTGCCTCATTTGGGGGCAACAAGGGGCCCATAGTCTTTAACGAGCTTTCCAATTTTAATCTTTAGGGGGTAAAAATATGCCTGATGTTATTCAGCCCATTATACCCGAAAGCATTACGGTTCACTTAGGCGCACCCGGCTCCAATGCCGAAAATGTGACCGTCCCCTTTGTGGAATACATAAAAAATGTGGCCTCAAGCGAGATTTACCCCACCTGGCCCGAAAATGCCCTCAGAGCCAACATATACGCTATTATCACCTTTGCGCTCAACCGAATTTATACCGAGTGGTACCCTTCTCGGGGTTATGATTTTGATATTACCAACAACACCCGCTACGACCAAGCGTTTGTGCCGGGACGGGATATTTTTGAAAATATAAGCGATATTGTGGATAATATTTTTGATGAATATGTGGTCCGTCAGGGTACAATCCAACCCCTTTTTACCGCCTTTTGCAACGGCACCACCTCACAGTGCGACGGGCTTTCCCAATGGGGCACCGTAAGCCTTGCGGAGCAGGGGCTTACCCCTTACGAGATTTTGCAGACATATTACGGGGACAATATAAGCATTCTTACCGACACCCCTGTGCAGAATATCGCCGAAAGCTACCCCGGTACGCCCCTGCGCCTAGGCGATGTTTCAAACGAGGTTAAGATTATACAGACCCAATTAAACCGCATATCTAGGAATTACCCCGCAATCCCTAAAATTCGGTTTGAAAACGGGCTTTTCGGTAACGATACCGAAGAGGCGGTCAGGGCGTTTCAGCAGATTTTTTCACTTCCCGTAACGGGCACGGTGGATAAGGCCACTTGGTATGCGATTAAGAGGTACTACAACGGGGTAAAGCAGTTAGCCGAGCTTGTTTCCGAGGGAATAACCATAGAGGAAGCCACCCTGCCTTACCCCACAGAGGGGTTAAGTATAGGTAAGCAGGGACCCGAAATACGCACATTGCAGTATTATTTAGACATAATCTCATACTTTAACCCCGCCCTTGAAATAATCCCCATAAACGGGGTATTTGACCAAAGGACAGAGCAGGCGGTTAAGGCATTTCAGCGGTTTTACGGTCTGCCCGAGACGGGCTTTGTGGACGAGGACACCTGGAATTTAATCTTTAAGATTTACAGGGATACCGCCGCCACCCTTCCCCAGGGCTACGAGGGGGAGCGGGCGAAAATTTACCCCGGCTATGTTTTAAGCGAGGGTATGCAAAACGAGGATGTTAGGGATTTGCAGACCTATTTGTCGTTCATAGGCAGAACCTACCCCGAGATACCCGAAATCCCCGTAACAGGCTATTTCGGGGAGCAGACAAGGGACGCTGTTTATACCTTTCAGCGCCTTTTCGGCCTGCCTGTAAGCGGGCTTGTGGGCCACAGCACCTGGTACGCCATAGCAGAGGAATACAATGCGCTAAAGGGATTAAGCTACGCAGAACTGTAAATTAATTCGGAATTAGGAATTCGGAATTCGGAATTGGGACGATTTGGGGCTGTCCCCTACTTATATTTAATTGACTTGTGTAGGGGAGGGGCTTAAGTGCCCTCCCGATTAGATTTACACGAAAATCAAAATAACCGATGTAGGGAATGACCTGTGTGTCATTCCGTTAATTCGTAAAAAAACTGCGGGAGGGCGCTTAAGCCCCTCCCCTACGGCGGTTAATTGACATCTCGTAGGGACGGGCGGGGACGCCTGTCCCTACGAAAAAATAATAAAATTTACACAAACTAAAGGCCCCCTTGTGTAAAGGGGGCTGTCGAGCGAAGCGAGACTGGGGGATTGTTTGTAATGCGAAAGTTTTTACATATCTTTAGCCTCTTTTGCAATCCCTCCGTCACTTCGTGACACCTCCCTTTGCACAAGGGAGGCTTATATGAAATCTGACCTTACGCAAAATAATTCCGCATTCCGCATTCCGCATTAAAAAAACCGCAAAAGGCATTTCTGCCTTTTGCGGGTTTGTTGTTGTTTGATTATTCCTCTGTGCCGTAAAGCTTAACCAGCTTTTCAAGGTGAGCACGGCGAGCCTTTGCGGTCTCGGCGGCCTGATCGAAGAGCTGTTCAGCACGCTCGGGGAAGGAGCGTGTGAGTGAGGAGTAACGGGCCTCGCCCATAATGAAGTCCTTATAGTCGGCGGTTGCGGGCTTGCTGTCAAGCGCAAAGGGATTCTTGCCCTCTGCCTTAAGAGCAGGATTGTAACGGAACATATCCCAATATCCGCAGTCAACAGCCTTCTTCATTTCCTTCTGGCAGTTAACCATACCGCCCTTAATCGAGTGCATCTCGCAGGGAGCGTAACCGATTACAAGGGACGGACCCGGATAAGCCTCAGCCTCTTTAAGGGCCTTTAAGGTCTGGTTCATATCAGCGCCCATAGCTATCTGTGCAACATAGATGTAGCCGTAGGACATAGCGATTTCAGCAAGGCTCTTCTTGGCGATAGCCTTACCTGCCGCCGCAAACTGTGCAACCTGACCGATATTGGAAGCCTTAGAAGCCTGACCGCCGGTGTTGGAGTAAACCTCGGTATCGAATACCATAATGTTTACATCGTTGCCCTGTGCTAAAACATGGTCAACGCCGCCGAAGCCTATATCGTAAGCCCAGCCGTCGCCGCCGAAGATCCATACAGACTTCTTGCCAAGGTAATCCTTGTTGTCAAGTACATCCTTGCAAATGGGGCAGTTTGCACCCTGCTTTTCAAGGGCGGCAACAAGAGCCTCAGAAGCGGCGGTGTTCTTAGCGCCGTCATTTACGGTTGCAAGGTATTCCTCAGCAGCCGCCTTAACAGCCTCGTCCGCCTTGTCGGATGCGGCAATCTGCTTAACATCGTCAATAAGACGGTCACGGATAGCCTTCTGGCCTAAATACATACCGTAGCCGTGCTCGGCGTTATCCTCAAAGAGGGAGTTAGCCCAAGCAGGGCCCTGACCCTTAGCATTGGTGGTGTAGGGTGAGGTAGCGGCAGGACCGCCCCAGATTGAAGAACAGCCTGTAGCGTTGGAAACATACATTCTGTCGCCGAAGAGCTGGGTGATAAGGCGTGCATAAGAGGTCTCTGCACAGCCGGCACATGAGCCCGAGAACTCAAGAAGCGGCTTCTTGAACTGGGAAGTGATAACATTTGCGTCTGTAGCAACATCCTTCTTCTCAGCAACCTTAGCAACACAGTAATCAAAGGAAGCCTGCTCTTGAAGCTGTGACTCCTGAGATACCATTTTGAGTGAGTTGGTGGGGCAAACACCGATACATACGCCGCATCCCATACAGTCAAGGGGAGAAACGGTTAAAGCATAGGTGTAGTCTGTCTTAAGGAAGGGCTTGGGAGCCTTCTTTAAGGTAGCGGGAGCCGCCGCAACTTCCTCTGCAGTAAGCACGAAGGGACGGATTGTAGCGTGGGGGCATACGAATGCGCACTTGTTACACTTAGCGCAGGTATCGGGATTCCACTCGGGAACCATAACCGCAACGCCACGCTTCTCGTAAGCCGAAGCGCCCTGCTCGAAGGTACCGTCGGCGTGGTCCATAAATACAGATACGGGGAGTGAATCACCGTTCATAAGACCAACCGGCTTCATAATATCGTCAACCATCTTAACGAGCTTTGCGGGGCCCTCTGCCTTTTCGGCAGTAGTATTGTCAACCGCATTAGCCCAGTCGGCGGGAACATCAATCTTAACATAGGCAGAAGCGCCTGCGTCGATTGCCTTCTCGTTCATCTCAACGATTTCTTTACCCTTCTTCATAAACTTCTGGGCTTTCTCTTTCATATAGCCGATAGCCTCTTCCTCGGGAAGAACCTTGGAAAGTGAGAAGAAAGCAGACTGAAGAACGGTATTTGTACGCTTGCCGAGGCCTATCTCTGCCGCAATGTCAATAGCGTTAACTGTGTAAAGCTGAATGTTGTTATTAGCTATGTAACGCTTAGCCTCTGCGGGCATATGGGTGTTAAGCTCATCAGCAGTCCACTGGCAGTTGATAAGGAATACACCGCCCGGCTTTACATCGTTCACCATCTTGTAGCCCTTGATTACATAGGACGGGTTGTGGCAGGCAACAAAGTCAGCCTTGTTGATGTAGTAGGGGCTCTTAATCGGCTTGTCGCCAAAGCGCAGGTGGGATACGGTGATACCGCCTGTCTTCTTAGAGTCATACTGGAAGTATGCCTGAACATACTTGTCGGTATGGTCGCCGATAATCTTGATGGAGTCCTTATTTGCGCCAACGGTACCGTCACCGCCAAGACCCCAGAACTTGCACTCGATAGTGCCTTCTGCCGCAGTGTTGGGAGCGGGCTCCTCGGCAAGGGACAGTTCGGTAACATCATCTGTAATACCGAGGGTGAAGTTGTGCTTGGGAGCGTCCTTAAGAAGCTCGTTATATACAGCGAAGATGCTTGAAGGCGGTGTGTCCTTAGAGCCTAAGCCGTAACGGCCGCCAACAACTGTATCAATCTTTCTGCCTGTAGCGGCAAGTGCGGCTACAACATCAAGGTAAAGGGGCTCACCTAAAGCGCCGGGCTCCTTAGTTCTGTCAAGAACCGCAACCTTCTTAGCGGTAGCGGGGATAGCCTCGGCAAGCTTAGCGGCGCTAAACGGACGGTAAAGGCGAACCTTTACAAGACCTACCTTCTCGCCCTTAGCGGTCATATAGTCGATAACCTCTTCCGCAACATCGCAGATAGAGCCCATAGCTATGATAACACGCTCAGCGTCGGGTGCGCCGTAGTAGTTGAACAGCTTGTAATCGGTACCGATTTTGCTGTTAATCTTATCCATATACTTCTCAACAATCTCGGGCATTGCATCATAGTACTTGTTGCAAGCCTCTCTGTGCTGGAAGAAGATGTCGCCGTTCTCGTGAGAACCGCGCATTACGGGGTGCTCGGGGTTAAGGGCACGCTTTCTGAATGCGTCAACAGCATCCATATCGCACATTTCCTTAAGGTCCTCGTAATCCCATACCTGAATCTTCTGGATTTCATGAGAGGTGCGGAAGCCGTCAAAGAAGTTGATAAAGGGTACTCTGCCCTCAATGGAAGCCAAGTGAGCTACGGGAGCTAAGTCCATAACCTCTTGGGTGTTGGTCTCGGCGAGCATAGCAAAGCCTGTCTGACGGCAGGCGTATACATCGGAGTGGTCGCCGAAGATGTTAAGTGCGTGGGAAGCCACACAGCGAGCCGATACATGGAAAACGCAGGGGAGCAATTCGCCCGCAATCTTGTACATGTTCGGGATCATAAGTAAAAGTCCCTGAGAAGCGGTGAAGGTGGTGGTTAAAGCACCTGCCGCTAAAGAGCCGTGTACCGTACCTGCGGCACCCGCCTCGGACTGCATTTCGGCAACATTAACGGTTGTGCCGAAGATGTTTTTAAGTCCCTGAGCCGACCACTGATCAACATAGTCAGCCATAGGACTGGACGGCGTAATCGGATAAATTCCGGCTACTTCGGTAAACGCATAGGCAACATGAGCTGCGGCGTTGTTACCGTCCATGGTCTTGAATTTTCTGGCCATTGAAAATTCCTCCTGTAATAAAATTCATGAGACGCTCATATTCTTTTTCCTAAACAGTCCCATACATTATATATAATAGCACTTTTTTTGCCCCGTGTAAATAACAAATTCTTGAAAAATTTGAAATTTGTTAAGCTGATTTGCAAACGCCCGAATATAATGCGGTTTACTTTAACAGGGGGACGCCTTAGCCTCCCTTGTGCAAAGGGAGGTGTCACGGAGTGACGGAGGGATTGCGGTAAACGCTAAGCTTAACTGTGCTGCAAAAAGTCCCAAACAATCCCCCAGTCTCGCTACGCTCGACAGCCCCCTTTACACAAGGGGGCCAAATCTGCCGAGAAAGCCTGTTTTCCCGCGGGGAAGACAGGCTTTATAATTACCACATTATAAAGGAAAATAATACTGCAACCGCTCCGAAAAAGAGCTTTATTGCGATAGCTCTGAACAAAGAATAATCCGCGGAATATTTCCACTGGTAATGAGTGCTTATTTTTCTCTCAAACAGAGAAAATATTACCGAAACCGAAATACAAGCAAGAAGAATAATAGAATATTTATCAAAGGTCGGCTTTTTTATTATCATTCTGAGTAAAACGGCAATTAAGCAAGCAAAGGAAAACCCGCATTGCTTTACTATATGCCAAACAAGATACTTGTTAAAAACATATTTTTCTCTGTCGCTGTTAACTATCGGCTCATAAGTAATCGTGGTATGACAAAACGGACATTCGCTGTCTGCATTAACCGTCATTTTGCAATTCGGACAAGTTTTCGTAAAAATGCACTCCCAATTTAGATGTTAGATGTTAGACACGGACAGTCGGGGACGCCTGTCCCTACAAAGTAAAATTTGATACTGTAGGGGCGGGCATCCTTGACCGCCCGTTACCTTGCAAACGGGACGATGTGGGCATCGTCCCCTACACAAGCCAATTAAATATAAGTCTAATGTCTACCGTCTAACATCTAATATCTATTTTTCCCACTTATTGCAAAGGGCGGTTATCATATCGGCAAAGGCGGCGATGTCCTTATTTGCGCCGTGGCGGTATTTTTCGATTACCGAGCCTAAGCGCTTATAGGCGGTAATAAGGCGGTCAAACACCGCGGACGGGCGTCTTTGCGGCTCTGACTTGCCCTTGATTTTTTGGGTATTGCCCAATGCTTCACAGATACCCGTTATCAAATCGTAGCCTGATGCGTTGTATGGCGCAACGGCGGGGATATTCATAACCTCGGTTATTGTTTTTGCAAATTCGTCGCAGGCACCGTCCTCCCCGTGGTTTACGAAAATCATTTTGGGCTTTTCCTTAAAGCCGTCAAGCCAAGAAAGCAGAATTTTTTTATCGGCGTGGCCGCTTATGCCCTCTAACTGCTCAATATGGGCGTTCACCTTAATGCTCTCGCCGAAAAGCCTGACCGTGTCCGCTCCCTCTGTAAGGCTTCTGCCTAAGGTTCCCTCCGCCTGATAGCCCACAAACAGAATGGTGCTTTCCTTGCGCCATAAATTATGCTTTAAGTGGTGTCTTATGCGCCCCGCCTCGCACATTCCGCTGGCGGAAAGTATAATTTTCGGGGTTTTGTCAACATTTATAGCGACAGAATCTTCACTCGTAACCGAAAGCTTTAAATCGGGGAATTTTATGGGGTTTATGCCCTGTTGGAGCAAAGCTTTAGTCTCGGGGTCGTAGTAGTCGAGCATAGAACCGCTGTAAATCTCGGTGGCTTCAACCGCTAAGGGACTGTCTACATAAACGGGGAAACGGTCGTGACCCTTTATTAACCCCTGCTCCTTTATTTCCCTTAAAAGATACAAAAGCTCCTGGGTTCTGCCCACCGCAAAGCAGGGGATTACCACATTTCCGCCCCTGTCAAGGGTTTCCCCTATTATTTTTGCAAGCTGACCTACATAGTCGGGTCTCTCCCCATGCAGGCGGTTGCCGTAGGTGGATTCAATTACTATGTAATCGGCGCTTTCGGGCTGGCCGGGGTCGTTTATAAGCGGGCGGTTGATATTGCCTAAATCCCCTGAAAATACAATTTTTTCGGTCTTGCCGTTCTCGGCTACTGTGACGGTAATGCTCGCCGAGCCCAAAAGATGCCCCGCATCGGTAAATTTAATGCTTATGCCGTCGCAAAGGCTATACTCGGTCTCGTAATCGCAGGAGACAAACTGCTTTAAAGCCTTTTGTGCGTCCTCTGCGGTGTAGAGCGGAACATAGGGCTCTGTTCCCGCACGCTTTGCCTTGCGGTTGCGCCAGCCCGCCTCAAATTCCTGAATATGGGCTGAGTCAAGCAGCATTATATTGCAAAGCTTGACTGTCGCCGCAGTTGCGTATATATGCCCCGTAAAGCCGCCCGAGGTAAGGGCGGGTATCTTGCCCGAGTGGTCTATATGGGCGTGGGTCAGCAGTAAATAGTCCACCTCGGCGGGTAAAATGGGCAGGTCGGCGTTTTCGTAAATATCCTTTCCCTGTTCTAAACCGCAGTCTATCATTATCGTTTTGCCGCAGGCTTCAAGTAATGTGCAGGAGCCCGTAACCTCATGAGCGGCGCCGTAAAACATAATTTTCATAAAAACACGACCTTTCTATCACTATTTTATTATACAATTTTCACATAAATAATTCAATATACAACCCCAAAATAATAACTTAAAAAATTTTTAAAAAAAGTCTTTTTCTGTCGAATGTTTTGTGTTATTATATATATATATGTATATTTTTTCGTATCGGAGGGCTTTTTTATGGCAAGTATCGATTTTAAGCACACACCCTACGGCGACCTCGCGCTTATAAGCATGCGGGGCTGCGAGGACATTTCGGCGCAGGTGGACTATTATTTAAAGCAATGGCGTGAAATTCCCGAGGACGAGTCCTTTGTGGTTCCCGCCAACTGTCCCCGCTTCGGCACGGGCGAGGCAAAGGCGGTCTTAAAGCACACCGCAAGAGGTCTTGACGCTTACATTCTCTGCGACTGCTTTAACTACAGCGTGACCTACAAGATGTACGGCAAGACCGTTCCGATGAGCCCTGATGACCATTATCAGGACCTAAAGCGTGTTATTGCGGCGTTAGGCGGCAAGGCGAGAAGAATTACCGTAATTATGCCTATGCTTTACGAGGGAAGACAGCACAGAAGAACTACAAGAGAATCTATGGACTGCGCTATGGCGCTCCAAGAGCTTGTTAGTATGGGTGTTAAGAACATAATCACCTTTGACGCACACGACCCCCGTGTAAACAACGCTATTCCCCTTGACGGCTTTGACAATGTTCAGGCGGCTTACCAGATGATTAAAGCCCTTCTTAAAACCGTGCCTGATATTAAGCTTGACCGTGACCACACTATGATTGTCTCCCCCGATGAGGGCGGAATGGGACGGTGCATTTACTATTCCTCGGTTTTAGGGCTGGAGCTTGGTATGTTCTACAAGCGCCGCAACTACTCGGTAATTGTAAACGGCAGAAACCCCATTGAGGCCCACGAATTTTTGGGTAACGATATTACGGGCAAGGATTTAATCCTTGTTGACGATATGATTTCCTCGGGCGAGTCAATGCTTGACATTGCGGCAAAGCTTAAGGAAAAGGGTGCGGGAAGAATCTTTATTTTCTCAACCTTTGGTCTTTTTGTTGAGGGGCTTGAAAAGTTTGACGAATATTATAAGGACGGCAAAATCGACAAGATTTTCACCACCAACCTTATCTACCAAACCCCAGAGCTTTTATCCCGTGAGTGGTATTGCAGTGTAAATATGTCGAAGTACATTGCCCTCTTGGTTGATACCCTTAACTGCGATAATTCCATAAGCAGCCTCTTAGACCCCGTTGACCGCATTAAGAAAATCGTTGCGAAGTACGAAAATAGACAATAGATATTAGACGATAGACACTAGACACGGGAGGTCGGGGACGCCCTCCCCTACGAAGGTAATTGAACTTTTGTAGGGGCTGGCATCCTTGACAGCCCGATTAGATTTACACGAAAATCAAATTAACCGATGTAGGGAATGACCTGTGTGTCATTCCGTTAATTCGCAAAAACCCTCGGGAGGGCACAGAGGCCCTCCCCTACGAAGGTAAATTGAACTTTTGTAGGGGCTGGCATCCTTGACAGCCCGATTAGATTTACACGAAAATCGAATTAACCGATGTAGGGAATGACCTGTGTGTCATTCCGTTAATTCGTAAAAAACCCTCGGGAGGGCGCAGAGACCCTCCCCTACACATACTAGATTGGATTATGTAGGGGATGATGCCCACATCATCCCGTTTATTGTTTTCATTCCATAATATAAGGAAAACAGAGGTTATCCGGCGGGACGGGAAAGCTTACACCCATCGCTGTGTAGCTGAATGTCCCCTCTTCCTTTTCTGTAACCGAAAGTGCCGCAAAGCCGTCCTTTGGCTTTGCGGTTATTTTTGTTTCTCCCCCTGTTACAGCGGTGAAGCTTTTAAACCCGAGCCTTTCATAAAAGCCGATAAGCTCTTCGGTTTCGGGCTTTAAGAAAATCGGCTTGCCCTCATTTATAAGGCCCTTTATAAGGCGTGACATATGCCCTTTTTTGCGGTATTCCCTTTTAGTCGCTGCGGCGAAGAGATAATAGGCCTCAAAGCCCTTTCCCTCGGAAATTATTTCACAGGGCAGGGCAAAAAGCAGGGCGGTTATATTGCCGTCCTGCTTTGCGGTTCTAAGGTATTCCCCGCAAAGGGAAAAAAGGCGGTCTTCAAATTCCCCGTCGTCCCCGAATGCCTCACGGTAGATTTCAAGTAAAGCTTTACTGTCCATAATTCATCTTTTCCTACAGGCGTATTTTTTAAGCAGTATAGCGGGCTTGTAGGAAAGCTTGGCTTTTCTTAGTCCCTCAAGCCCCATATCGTCCTCACGGTTAATGTATTTGTACTCTGTAAGGGTGCGGGCAAATTCACGGTTTATTACGGTGTAGGCTTCTGCGTAGTCATTAAGCGCCTTTTCTATGTGAATATCAAAAATCTCACCGCTTATTTTTGATCCTAATGTAAAGGCGACAACATTTTCCCCAACATAAACCGCACCGCCCCGAACACCTAATAACTCCATATTATCAAGGATTGTCTCTACTCCGCACCTTTCACAGCGAAGATATTTGTCCTCCCTGTCGGTATTTTCCTTATACCATTTTTCGGCGCAGAGCTTAACATCACCCGTGTTTTCGGCGGTTATGGGCCTAAAAACCCAGTCCTGCTTTTTGGAAAATGCGCTTATATGGTTGCGCTTTGAGTGGTACTTCTTGCCCGAAAGGTTTGCAAGGTCTTCCCTTAAATAGATATAGTCGAAGGCGTCTCGGTTTTCCTCAAAAATATATTTATCCCCGAAATGAGCCTTAAAATTATCAAGGCGGGCACCTTCCTGCACCCAAAAATCGGGGTATTTTTCACCGCTGTATTCCCGTACCAGCTCTATTCCCCTTAAAAAATCGTTTCCAAAGGGAAGACGGTAGGAGCTGTCCTCACCCTTGCCCGATTTAATTATCAGCTGACCGTCTTCTTGGGCCCACATATTATTGTAGGCGCTTTCCCAGATAAGCAGGTTTACAAAGGCGCTCTCGCAGGAAAGCTCCCCCGAAAAGCCGATATATTTTTTAAATACCGAAATATCTCCTATTTCGACTTTCTTGAATTTTAACATTCTATCACCGTTTTATATATTAAACGGGGCGATGCCCTCATCGCCCCAAATTCCGAATTCCGCATTCCGAATTCCGAATTATAATTCATTCTTCGTTCGAGGAAGCCTCGGCTTCGCTTGAAGCCGCCGCTTCCTGCTTTCTAATCTCGTCTGCCGTACCGAGCTTTTCTCCCGAGTGCTCTGTGCAGTAGTCGGGGGTGTTGCTCTTTTTGTACCAGCCTAAAGCCTTAGAGGGGCAGGCAGAGGTGGCAAGATTACCTGTTGAGGTGCAGTAATAGCGCTCTGTGGCATAGGGGCTGTCGGCAAACTCCTTGGGCTCTAATCCCGAGTGAATCTTAGACATAACCGCTCCCCACATAGTGCGTGCAATAGAGCTTTTAGAAACCTTTTGCTGTTGGTCATAGCCGCACCAGCAGGATGCCACATAGTAGGGGGAGCCGCCTACAAACCACAGGTCGTTAGCGTTGTTTGAGGTACCTGTTTTGGCGTAAATCTTCATATTGCTGATAAAGCCTGCGGCACCCTTACCCGTTCCGTTGGCGCCGTATACAACCGTCCTTAAAAGATGGTTCATAACTGTAGCGGTATCCTCGCTTATGGCAACTGTCGGTGCGCTGTCATACTCAAGTATGGTTTCGCCGTGCTGGTCGGTAACCTTTGTATAAAGGGTGGGTGCGTGGTACTGCCCCAAATTTCCGAAAATGGCAAATGCCGCCGCCGATTGCATGGTGTTAATACCGCCGTTTGTTCCGCCCATTCCGAGGGGGGATAAATTCACATCCTCTGCCGTAAGGGTGGAAATGCCCAGCTTTTTGGTTAGAAAATCAAAGGAAACTTGGGTCCCCATCTTATTTACAAGCTGAACGGGGATTGTATTAACCGAGCGCTCAAGGGCGTACTGCACCGTAATGTTTCCCCAGTAGGAATTGTACCAGTTTACAGGGGTCCAGCCGTTGTAGTTGGTTTTGGTATCGTTTACAATGCTTGAATAGTGAATTAAATCCTGCTCTATAGCGGGGGCGTACGCCGCAATAGGCTTCATTGTAGAGCCTGGTTGGCGCTTAGCCTCGGTGGCACGGTTTAGTACAAGGTTGCCCGTCTTTTCGCCTATTCCGCCCACAAGCCCCTTTACATGGCCGTCATAATCCATTACCGTCATAGAGCCTTGGAGTGTAGCACCGTCCTTGCCCTTTATGCCGTAGGTGCCAACATCCTTAAAGACCTCTTCCAAGGTGGACTGAATATTCGGGTCCATAGTGGCGTAAATTTTGTAACCGCCGCTGTAGAACATATTTTTAGCCCGCTTTTCCTCGTAGCCGTACTTCTCGCACAGGTCGTCCACCACCTGATTTATAAGTGCGTCCACAAAGTAGGAGTTGACTTCGGTTTCGTTAAGCTCCTCTTTAGAGGCAACAAGATTAAGCTCTGCGTCTTTAGCCGCCTCGTACTCTTCCTTGGTAATGTACCCTTGGTCATACATCTCATAAAGCACGCTGTTTCTGCGCTTTAGGTTTGCCTCGGGGTTATCGTCGGGGGAGTAGTAGGTGGGGCTTTTGGTAATGGCGGCAAGGCAGGCACACTCGGTAAGGGTTAAATCCTTAACGCTCTTGCCGAAGTAGTAGTTGGCCGCAACCTCAACACCGTAGGTGCCGTGGCCCATAGCTATGGTATTAAGGTAGCACTCAATAATAGTGTCCTTGGCGTAGTGGGTTTCAAGATACCGAGCTCTCATTATTTCACGGATTTTACGGCTGGGCCGTTGGGAGGTGTCTCCCGTCAGGTTTTTAACCAGCTGTTGGGTAATGGTAGAACCGCCCTGATTGGTATCGTAAAAATGCAAAAACATATTGGCAAAGGCGGAAAAGGTACGCTTCCAGTCCACACCCTGATGGGCGTAGAAGCGCTTGTCCTCAATAGCTACAAAGGCGTTGACGAGATTTTGGGGTATGCCCTCGTAGCTCTCGTCATTTTTCTTTGCGAGCTGTGGGTCATAGGACACCCAGATACGGTTAAATGTACCGTGCAGCCGCTGGTATTCGGTGTAGTTCCCGCTCCCGTCATCAAGATAAATGGTGGTGGTGAAGTTAAGCTTAAGGTCGTTAAGGTCCTCCTCCATAGTGCCGTCAACCATTGTAAAGGCGTAAAGCAAAAAGGCGGAAATAACTATGCTTACTGTTATAAGACCCACCAAAAACAGGGTTAAAACAGCCCTTAAAACCCTTTCCTTGCGGCTGCCCTTGTTTTTTCTTTTGCCCCTTTTCGGGCTTGGTTCTTTGGGCTCCTCGGTGCGGGAGGCAAAGCTGTTAAGGTCAAAGCTTGTCTCCCCCGTTTCCTCTAAATTGCCCGAATTATCGTAGCTGAATAAATCCTTATTATCGTCCATTTAGCACCTCCGCCGTATACGGCAAACGCTGAAATCAGCTTTCCGAAAAAGCTTCAGGATGTCGATAAACTATCTTTTGCCTCCCTCTGACGAGGGAGGTGGCACGGCTTTGCCGTGACGGAGGGAGAGAAAATGTTTTAAAAAAGTTTTTTGACTACCCCTCAGTCACCTACGGTGACAGCTCCCCTGACAAGGGGAGCCCAAACGAGCTTTTCGACAGTCTGTAGCTTTCTAAAAAAGCTATACACCATTATTATATCACTTCTTGAACCTAAAATCAACTTTTACCGTATAAAGGGCGGAAAAAAGGCTGAAAATAAGCATATATTTAACCTCGATTTAACAAACTCAAGATTACAGACTTAACAAAGCCCCTGTATAATATGGGCATACGATAAAAAAGGAGTTAAAGAAAATGAAAAAAGTATTAAGTATGATTTTGGCGGCGGGTATGTTCATTACAGCCCTTACCGGCTGCGGAGCAAACGCAGGCAACGACAGTATCTCGGTACTCACCCGTGAGGAGGGCTCGGGCACAAGGGGCGCATTTATTGAGCTTTTCGGCATTGAGCAGAAGGACGCAGAGGGAAACAAGGTAGATAAAACCATAACAAGCGCAGAAAGCACAAATTCCACCTCGGTTATGCTTACCACGGTTGAGGGCAATAAGGCGGCTATCGGTTATGTATCCTTAGGCTCCCTTGACGAGACAAAGGTTAAGGCACTTAAGATTGACGGCAACAAAGCCTCGGCAGAAACCGTAAAGAGCGGTGAGTATAAGGTTGCCCGTCCCTTCAATGTTGCTACAAAGGGCGACGCTTCGGGCGTAGCCAGCGACTTCCTTACATTTATATTAAGCGAGCAGGGTCAGAAGGTTGTTGAGGACAACGGCTATATAAGCGAGGGCAATAACGGGGCTTACACCGCCTCCGGCCAGTCGGGCAAAATCACGGTAGGCGGCTCTTCCTCTGTAACCCCCGTTATGGAAAAGCTCAAAGAGGCTTATGTTAAGCTTAACCCCGATGTTACTATTGATGTTCAGCAGCAGGACTCCACCTCGGGTATGACGGGCACTATCGACGGCGTTTACGATATAGGTATGGCGTCCCGTGAGCTTAAGGACAGCGAAAAGGAAGCCGGACTTGTACCCACCGTAATTGCAATGGACGGTATTGCGGTAATCGTAAACAAGGACAACACCCTCGACAACATCACAAGCGAGCAGATTTTAAAAATCTACACAGGCGAAATCACCCTCTGGAGCGAGGTTGAGTAATAATTCGGAATTAGGAATTCGGAATGCGGAATTTTGGGGCGGTGCGAAAACATTGTCCCCTACGCAGGTTTGTTTTACAATCAGCTAATATCTAAAAACGGACAGTCGAGGACGCCTGTCCCTACAAAAGGTCAATTTAACACCGTAGGGGTCGGCATCCTTGACGACCCGTATCTAATCTCTAAATCAGGAGAATATTATGAATCCTAAACTCCAAAAAATAAAAGAAGCTTCAATGAAAACGGTTTTTATTATCTGCGCCTGCGTTTCGATTGTTGCGGTGCTCCTTATTTGCCTGTTTCTTTTTGCCAACGGGCTTCCCACCATGGGCAAAATCGGCGTCGGCGAGTTTCTGTTCGGCAGGGTTTGGAAACCCCTTGAAGACAAATTCGGCATACTGCCTATGATTGTGGGCAGTATTTATGTAACGGCGGGGGCAATTATTATCGGCGTGCCTATAGGTGTGCTGTCCGCCGTATTTTTGGCAAAATTCTGCCCGAAACCCATTTATAAAGTACTTAAGCCCGCAGTGGATTTACTTGCGGGCATACCCTCTATTGTCTACGGCTTTTTCGGGCTTGTGGTTATAGTGCCGGTAATGCAAAACCTGTTTGGCGGCGGAGGAAAAAGCGTGCTTACCGCCTCTGTTATGCTTGGTATTATGATACTGCCCACAATTATAAGCGTTTCGGAATCTGCCATAAGGGCGGTGCCCGAAAGCTACTACGAGGGTGCGCTGGCTTTAGGTGCTACAAACGAGCGGAGCATTTACAAAACGGTGCTCCCCGCCGCAAAATCGGGAATTACCGCAGGGGTTATTTTAGGAATAGGCAGAGCCATTGGCGAGGCTATGGCGGTAAATATGGTTGCGGGCAATCAGGCGCAGATACCGAAAAGCTTATTTGAGGGGGTCAGAACCCTTACCTCTAACATAGTGCTTGAAATGGGCTACGCTACCGATTTGCACCGAGAGGCGCTTATTGCCACGGCGGTGGTGCTGTTTGTCTTTATCCTTATAATAAATCTCCTTTTCTCCCTTGTTAAAAAGGATAAAAAGGAAAGAAAGAGGAAAGCCAAATGACCGATAATACCGCATATATAAATAAAATTACCTTTAAGCAAAGGCTTGCCGCCTACAGGCGCCGTCCCGCCTCTTTAATAATGTTTTTAATTACCTGGGGTGCGGCGGTTATAACTGCGGCGGTGGTTGTAATTATGGTGGCGTATATACTTATTAAGGGCATACCCAATTTAAAGCCCTCCCTTTTTGCCTTAGAGTACAACAGCGAAAATGTCTCAATGCTCCCCGCAATTATAAATACGGTAACAATGACCCTTTTGTCCTTAGCGCTCGCCGTGCCCATAGGGGTTTTCTCTGCAATATACCTTACCGAGTACGCAAAGCGGGGCAATCCCCTTGTAAAGGTGGTTCGGGTCACAACCGAGACCTTGGCAGGTATCCCATCTATCGTTTACGGCCTTTTCGGCTATCTGGTTTTCGTTATCGCCTGTCATTTCGGCAATTCTATGCTGTCGGGCGCATTAACCCTTGCTATTATGATACTGCCTACTATAATGCGCACTACCGAGGAGGCGCTTTTGTCGGTTCCCGATTCCTTCAGGGAGGGCAGCTTCGGCCTTGGTGCGGGAAGACTCCGTACGGTCTTTCGGGTGGTTTTGCCCTCGGCGGTGCCCGGTATTCTTTCGGGAATAATTTTGGCAATCGGCAGAATCGTGGGCGAGACTGCGGCGCTTATCTACACCTCGGGCACGGTTGCGGGAATACCAAAGGACCTTATGCACAGCGGCCGCACCCTTTCAATCCATATGTACGCCCTTTTAAGCGAGGGGCTTTATATGGAGGAGGCCTACGCAACGGCGGTGGTGCTTCTTGTTATGGTGCTTATAATCAATATGCTGTCGGGGCTTATAGCGAAAAGGCTAACGGCTAAAAAATAAGACGGGGCGATGTGGGCATCGCCCCCTACACAAGTCTTATTTTCATTCGTAGGGGACGATGCCTACATCGTCCCGCAAAAATTTTGAAAGGATAGAAAAATGGAGAAAATAGCTGTAAAAAATCTTGATTTGTGGTATAATGATTTTAAGGCGCTTAAAAATATTAACCTTTCCCTTAATGCTAATAAAATCAGTGCCTTTATAGGGCCCTCGGGCTGCGGAAAATCCACCCTTTTAAAGTCCCTTAACCGTATGAACGATTTGGTTGAGGGCTGTAAAATAACGGGTGAAGTGACCTTGGACGGCGAAAGCGTTTACGGCGGAATGGATGTAAATACTCTTCGCAAGCGGGTGGGTATGGTATTTCAAAAGCCTAACCCCTTCCCTATGTCGATTTACGACAACATAGCCTTCGGCCCCCGCACCCACGGTGTTCGTTCCAAACAAAAGCTTGACGAAATCGTGGAAGAATCCCTTAAAAAAGCCGCCATTTGGGAGGAAACCAAGGATATACTTAAAAAAAGCGCCCTTGCCATGTCGGGCGGTCAACAGCAAAGGCTCTGTATAGCAAGAGCTCTGGCGGTTAAGCCCGAGGTGCTTTTAATGGACGAACCCACAAGCGCATTAGACCCAATCTCCACCTCGAAAATTGAAGACCTATGCTCGGAACTCAAAAAGGATTACACCATAATTATGGTAACCCACAATATGCAGCAGGCGGTGCGGATATCCGATTATACTGCGTTTTTCCTTTTGGGCGAGGTAATTGAGTTCTCCGAGACCGAAAAAATGTTTTCTAAGCCGCAGGATAAGCGGACAGAGGATTATATTACAGGGAGATTTGGTTAAAATGAGAAACAAATTTGACAGTCAGCTTGAAAAGCTTAATTTAGAGCTTATAACAATGGGAGCCCTTTGCGAGGATGCAATTTCCGCCTCGGTTAAGGCAATGACCAACGGGGACGAGGCGCTGTGCGACAAGGTCTTCGCTACCGATGCCGAAATTGACCAAAAGGAACGGGATATTGAGGCTGTTTGTATGAAGCTTCTGCTTCAGCAACAGCCCGTGGCAAGGGATTTAAGGGTTATTTCGTCAGCCCTTAAAATGATTTCGGATATGGAGCGCATAGGCGACCAAGCGTCCGACATTGCGGAAATAAGCAAATTTATTAAGAACAGTAATGTTAAAAGCCGTGTGCATATCAGCGATATGGCGGCGGCGGCAACCAAAATGGTGACCGACAGCGTGGAGTCCTTTGTTAAAAAGGATTTATCCCTTGCAAGAAAGGTAATGGAGTATGACGATAAGGTGGATAACCTTTTCGGCTTGGTTAAGGATGAGCTTGTGCGCCTTATTGCCGAAGACCGTGAGAACGGCGAGTTTTGCATAGATTTATTGATGATAGCAAAATACCTTGAACGCATAGGCGACCATGCGGTTAATATTGCCGAGTGGGTGGAATATTCAATAACGGGAGCTCATTAAATATCTCCCGTAGGCTGACGAGAGTCGAATCCGTTACGGTTTGGGTCACCGCCTTTTCCCGCCTGCTTTGCACTCATTTTTGAAATACCGCGTATTCCTGCAAATTCGTGCTTCACAGGACGAAAAAAGGCGGAGACACAAACTCTTCGACCTGCCATTTAGAAGAATTTTGATTCGGGCGAAGTCGAAGAACGCAGTAATACTGGCGTATTGCAAGTGATGAGACAAGTCCGAATCAAAATTATTCAAATGTCAGGCGTGACGGATTTGACTCTCGTCAGCCTAAGGGAGGAAATTATGCTTACCTATGAAGAATTAAAAAGAAACGAATCGGTAAAGGCGTATATCGAGGGAGCGGATAAATCCCTTGCGGCATTAGGTTTTACCGAGCACAGCTTTGCCCATGTGGGAAAGGTGGCGGATACCTGCCGCTATATTCTTTCGGTTATGGGGTATAGCGAGCAGGAAATCGAGCTTGCGGAAATTGCCGCCTATCTTCACGATATAGGCAACCTTGTAAACCGCATTGAGCACTCCCAGAGCGGGGCGGTAATGGCCTTCAGAATTCTTGATAACCTTAATATGGACGCCGCCGATATAGCCACCGTGGTTTCGGCAATCGGCAACCACGACGAGGGTACGGGGGTGCCTGTGGATGCGGTCTCTGCGGCGTTGATTTTAGCCGATAAATCGGATGTTCGCCGCAGCCGTGTAAGAAACCGTGATAAATCCACCTTCGATATTCACGACAGGGTGAATTATTCGGTGCAGAGCTCGGCACTTCAAATAAGCGAGGACAAGACAAAAATAACCCTGATTCTCTCTATTGACACCGCCTACGGGAGCATTATGGAGTATTTCGAGATTTTTATGAACCGAATGCTCCTTTGCCGCAAGGCGGCGGAAAAATTGGGCCTTACCTTTAAGCTTGAAATAAACGGCCAGCCGTTATTGTAAAGAATAATATGGAATTACCGAAAAGAAAACCTAATCGCCTTAAACAATACGATTACACCGGGAACGGTGCATATTTCATAACAATCTGCACCCAAAACCGCAAGGAAATTTTATGTGATATCGTAGGGGACGATGCCCACATCGTCCCGAAAAAATGCGGCATAATCGCAGAAAAATATATTAAAACCATTCCCGGTATAGACAAATATGTTATTATGCCAAATCATATTCATATGATAATTAAAATTGATAACGGGACGATGTGGGCATCGTCCCCTACACAATCAATTCCAACCATTGTCAAATCCTTTAAGACTTTAGTGGCCAAGGAAATCGGAAAACCGATTTTTCAGCGTTCCTTTTACGACCACATAATCCGAGGGGAAGAGGATTTCAAGGAGATTTGGGAATACATAGACGGCAACCCGCAAAAATGGCAGAATGACCGATTTTACAGCAAAGGAGAAACACAATGATATATCTTCTTGAAGACGATGAAAGCATTGTAAAATTTGTGATTTACGCCCTTAACCAGACAGGGTTTGAGGCTAAGGGGTTTATAAAACCGAGCGACTTTAAAAAGGCGGTGGAAAACCAAAAGCCCGAGCTTGCCTTACTGGATATTATGCTCCCTGAAGAGGACGGCTTTTCGGTGCTCGGCTGGCTTAGAAGCCGTACCGACACCGCCGAACTGCCCATTATTATGCTTACCGCAAAGGCGAGCGAGTACGACAAGGTGGCGGGGCTTGACTCGGGGGCGGACGATTATATCGCAAAGCCCTTTGGGACAATGGAACTTATCTCCCGCATAAAGGCGCTTTTGCGCCGAACAAAAACCGCCGACAGGATATATACCGCAGGTGCGGTTACCCTCAACCCGAAAGCCCACACCGTAAATGTAGAGGGAAAGCCTGTCTTGCTTACCCTCAAAGAGTTCGAGATGCTCTATTTAATGCTTAAAAACCGAGGCACGGTATTTTCCCGTGACCGCCTTTTAGAGGAAATCTGGGGATACGATTACGACGGCGAAAACCGCACGGTGGATGTTCATATAAAGACCCTTAGAACAAAGCTCGGCGACAGCGGCGCTATTATAGAGACCGTGCGGGGCGTGGGCTACAAAATAAGCTAAACGGTGAAACAGTATGACTAAAAAAATATTCAGGGGAATTCTTATTTCTTCGGTTATCACGCTGCTTTTAAGCCTTGTTTTTATAATAGGCGTTCAGTACGAGATATATCGGGAAAGCGGGTATTCTGCACTCCAAAGCAAGGCCTATTTGATAAGCCCTTCGGCAGAAGCGAATGATTTGCAAAAATACTCCTCGGCTAAAGAGCGCATAACCCTTATAAACGAAAAGGGCGAGGTGCTTTACGATAATAAGGCTGTCGCCGCCGAAATGGAAAATCATTTGAGCCGAGAAGAAATCAAAGAAGCGTTGAGCACAGGCACGGGCTATTCCGTAAGGCATTCGGAAACCTTGGGCGTTAATTCCTGCTACTATGCGATAAAGCTCGAAAGCGGTAATATTTTAAGGGTTGCGGACGAAACCCTTTCGGTGGGAGCGGTTGTGGTTGAGCTTTTGCCCCCTATCGCCGCTATAGCTCTGCTGGCCTTTGTATTGGCACTTGTTTTAGCCTCGGTAATCTCTAAAAGGATATTAAAGCCCATAAATGAAATCGACCTTGACGGTCCTTTGGAGGATACCGCTTATGAGGAGCTCTCTCCCTTTATCTCAAAAATAAGCGCCCAGCGAAGAAAAATAGGTCACCAAATAGAAGAGCTTAAAAGCCGCCGCCGTGAGTTTGATATAATAGCCGAAAATATGAGCGAGGGGCTTTTGCTTACCGATACAAAGGGGCATATTTTAACCCATAATTCCGGTATAAGGCGATTTTTCGGTGTGACGGACGATATAAACGGGCAGAATATTCTGACCATTAACCGAAGCGAGGTATTCAGAGAGGTTTTCGAGAATATAAAGGAAAGCCGACATTATGAAAGCACCGTAACCCTTGGCGGCAGGTGCTATCAGGTCACGGCAAACCCCGTTTTTGATGGGAATAATACCCCCTGCGGAGCGGTGATACTTGTTGTTGATGTGACCGAAAAGGAAAAGCGGGAAAAGCTAAGGCGGGAATTTACCGCAAATGTTTCCCATGAGCTTAAAACCCCCCTCACCTCGATTTTAGGCATTTCGGATATGCTTAAAAACGGCATTGTAGCCCCCGACGATATTAAGGACTTCGGGGCGGATATAAACAAAGAGGCACAGCGGCTTTTAAATCTTGTAAACGATATAATAAAGCTTTCCGAGCTTGACGAGGGAGCTGTGGGCGAGACCGAAACGGTAGACCTTTTAAAAACCGCAAACGAGGTGGCAAGCAGCCTTACTAAGACGGCCGAAAAGCAGGGCGTTACCCTAAGGGTTGAGGGCGAGAGCACCGAAATAACGGCAGAGGAAGCCCTTATTTTTGAAATGATTTATAATCTTTGCGACAATGCGGTAAAATATAATAAGGAAAAGGGCTCGGTTACTGTTACTGTCGGGAATAATAACGGCGCACCCTTTGTCAGCGTAAAGGATACAGGTATAGGCATCGCCCCCGAGCATACCGAGCGGATTTTTGAGCGGTTTTACAGGGTTGATAAGGGCCGTTCGAGGCTCGGCGGCGGCACGGGACTGGGGCTTTCAATTGTAAAGCATATCGCCGCATCCTTCGGCGGGAAAATAACCCTTCAAAGCACCTTAGGCGAGGGCACGGAAATTACAGTCACCTTTAAAGCCTCCCAAGCCTCACGGGAGGGGGACCGCGTCAGCGGTGGAGGGATTCAAATCGTATTCCTTTAACAAATAAATATTTTTCACATATAATGGGTTGCAAAAAGGAAAGTTTTGTGTTACAATCTTTTTGTATTAGGGAGTAGCCGACGGCGGTTTCCGCCGCAGTAGTTTGCGTCAATACGGATTTTATCCCGCTTCTGCATTAAACGGCAAGACTTTTACTGTACTTAACTGTGCAGTAAAGGTCTTTTTTTATTACTTTAAAAGAGAGGTCAAAAAAATGTCACTCAGCGATTTTAGTTTTCTTGTGAGCAACATATTCGCACTTGCCGACTGGCGGTATGTTACCATGTGGATTATAGGCGGTCTGCTTATATTCCTTGCCATTAAGTACGATATGGAGCCTACCCTGCTTTTGCCCTTGGGCTTCGGAACTATACTTGTAAACATCCCCTTTTCGGGTGCTATAGACCGAACCCTCCAAAACGGCGAAATTCAAGAGGGGGCGCTTTCCACCCTTTTTTCGGCGGGTATTGCAAACGAGCTGTTCCCGCTGATACTTTTTATAGGTATCGGCGCAATGATTGACTTCGGACCCCTGCTTTCCAACCCCAAGCTGATGATTTTCGGTGCGGCGGCACAGTTCGGCATTTTCTTCACCTTCTGTGCGGCTTCAATGTTCTTTGACCTTAACGATGCGGCATCAATAGGCATTATCGGCGCGGCGGACGGACCGACAGCTATAGTTGTTTCCCAAAAGCTTAATTCCTCTTATCAGGGTGCAATAATGGTGGCGGCATATTCATATATGGCCCTTGTTCCCATTATCCAACCCCCTGTTATAAAGGCCCTCACCACCAAAAAGGAGCGGCTTATCCGTATGCCCTACACCGAAAAGCCTGTTTCCAAGCTTACAAAAATCCTTTTCCCCATTGTGATTACGATAATTGCGGGCATTGTGGCTCCCGAATCGGTGTCGTTAATAGGCTTCCTTATGTTCGGCAACCTTATAAGGGAGTGCGGGGTTTTAAACTCCCTTTCGGAAACGGCGCAAAAGGTGCTTGCAAACTTAGTTACAATCTTCTTAGGGATTACAATAGCCTCTCAAATGCAGGCGGAAAAATTCTTAAAGCCCGATACCCTTTTAATTTTAGGCTTAGGTCTCTTTGCCTTTATTTTCGATACCGCAGGCGGTGTGCTGTTTGCTAAGTTCTTAAATCTCTTCCTTAAAAAGAAGATTAACCCTATGATTGGTGCGGCGGGTATTTCCGCATTCCCGATGTCGGGCAGGGTTGTGCACAAAATGGCGCTTAAGGAAGACCCCCAGAACTTTATTTTAATGCAGTCAATAGGGGTTAATGTATCGGGTCAGATAGCCTCGGTAATAGCCGGCGGGCTGATACTCAATTTCTTTATGTGAGGTAATAAAAATGACATTTAATCCTATGAATTTTATAAACAATCTGCATTATCTTGCGGTGGGACTTATAAGCGTTTTTATTGTAATAGGGGTAATTATCCTTGTTACAATACTGCTTAATAAAATATTTACAAAGAAATAATTTACAAGGGTCTCAAAATGTTTTATAATGAGGTCGGTGAAGTGTATGGAATTAAATTCTAAAACCGTTAAAAAAATTCTGCTTATAATATTGCTTGGCTCCGTAGCCTTTACCGCCGTGCAGAATTATGACCGACTGTTTTCCTTTTTAGGGCATATTTTGGGGATTTTCAGCCCCGTTATAACCGCCCTTTGCATTGCCTTTGTGCTGAATGTCCTGCTTACGGCACTTGAAACTAAGGTGTTTAAATTTATGGATAACAGCAAAAGGGGCTTTATAAAGAAGGCGAAAAGACCCCTGTGCTTGGTGCTTACCTACCTTTTGGCATTCGGCTTGATAGTTCTGCTTATCGCCTTTATTATCCCCGATATTGCAAATACCTTTATCTACCTTGCCGAACGGCTCCCTTCGTTTATGACTGAGGCTCGGGTTTGGATTGAGGATATGCTCGAAAAATTCAACCTCTCGCAAAATCTTATCCCCAATATAAAGATTGACTGGACAGCTGTGGCAAGCGGTATTAAAGCTTATGCTTTAAGCTATTCCCAGACTATTTTCGGCAGTGCGGTGAGTTTCACAACCTCCTTTGCCTCGGGGGTTTACAATCTCGTTTTCAGCATTATGATTTCGGTATATATCCTCGCCTGCAAGGAGCGCATAGGTCGGTTTATGACACGCCTGATAGACGCATTTGCGCCTAAAAAGGCGGCAGAAGCGGTCTACCATATTTGCTCCACCACCTATCAGTATTTTTCAAGGTTTATAGGCGGTCAGCTTACCGAATCGGTGATTTTAGGTACACTTTTTTATATAGGTATGACGATATTCCGCTTCCCCAATGCGGCGGTAATTTCAATTCTTATCTGTGTTACATCCCTTGTGCCTATCGTGGGAGCGACAATCGGCGTTGTGGTGGGCTTCCTGCTTATACTCATAACAAGCCCCGTAAAGGCGGTTTTGTTTATAGTCTTCTTTATTGTAATTCAGCAGATTGAAGGCTCGCTTATATACCCCCGTGTGGTTGGAAAATCTGTGGGACTGCCCGGTGTTATAGTAGTTTGCGCAGTTTTAGTGGGCGGCAATATCGGCGGAATATTAGGCGCTCTTATAGGCGTACCGGTTTCGGCGGTGCTGTTTGTGCTTATTAAAGAGGCAATAGAAAAACGCACACCCAAAATAAAGGAATAATGTAGGGGAGGGTCTCTGCGCCCTCCCGAAAGTTTTCGCTAATTAACGGGAGGGCACGGAGACCCTCCCCTACAAAGTGACCAAAAAGCCGTAATAATCACAAAAAAACCGCCGTGTCGGAGCGTTTACCCCGACACGGCGGATTAATTACTGTTTAGTTTTTGCGTGATTTCTTTAATACTGCTTTAGTGCTAAAGAGCAGGCAGGCACTTACAAATGCAAGGGCTAATAAAAGGGGAAGACAACTGCTGTCCCCCGCCTTGGGCAAGGGCTCGGTTTTTGTTTCGGTTTGGGTTTCGGTATTCTTCGTTTCTTCTTGCTTTGTTTCTTCGGTGGGGGTTGTTGACTTTTCTGCTAAGGTGTAAATACTGAAGTGGTCGGTGGTGAAGCTTGCAAAGCCGTCCTTTACGGTCACTTCGTGCTCGGTCACCTTGTTATCGGCATCAACATAGTAAACCACTAAATTTTTACCCTCAAGCTTTTTGGGAACGGGTATTTTAACTTGAAATTTGCCGTTATCAAGCTTAGTGATGTATTTATCGCCTATTGCGGAATGTAGCTTAATATCGAAGATTTCCCCGTCTTCGGTGCCGATTGCCTTTAAAATTTTATCATATTCGTCACCGCTTGTGATTTTTTCGACCTGTACTAAAGTATCAAGCGGGACTGAAGCATTATCAGACTCTATTGAAACCTCGGTTAAAATATCAATGTTTTGATAAGTGGGCGGTTCTGCCATTTTAGCGGTATTGCTTTCTATTAACAAATAGGCTGTGATACCGTTTATTTTGGTTTTAAAGCAAGGGGTATTTTCGTTGGCGTTTGCAACAACACCGTTTACACTTTCGTTGTGATCAATCACAGGACAGCAAGGACCCGCCAACCATTCTTCAAAGGTGGCATTTGGGTTCCACTGTGACCATTCATCCACAGTGCTGTTGTAGTGATCGCGAAGAATTACTTCGGAAAGAGTGCCTGCATATTCCAAGATTACTTTGTCTTTCCCAAAATAACCGTCAATACGCTGCTGTGCGGCGGTAAGTAAGGCGTCCTTGGTATTGGCAGTTCCGTCAGGCACATATATAACATGGTTAGCTATTGCACCCACATTTTTTGCGGCATAAACCGTTCCGCCGTATTCAAAGGTCGCTATGCCGGCACAGCTGTTGCAGAAAAGGTCTGCGTATCCCATTCTTGGATCCATGCCGAAGTTTTTATAGCCTATATACTTCTTATATTCACTTGAAAAGTTTATAAGACGGGATTCATTGTGATAGGAAATATCATCATCTGTGCCGTCATCATACTTACAAGCCAACAAATAGCCTATAAATTCAAGGTCGGTGACGGTGTAGCAATAAGGCTCTATATAATTGCCCATATCGACATCCTCAGGCATTGATTCAATAATCTTATCAACATCGTCCTTTATGGCTTGGTTATAGTTAAAATCAAATTTAATCTTATGGGTCTCAAGGGCTTTTTGATCCTCGTTCATAAGCGACACATAAACAGACCCGTCATTATAGTCGTAGGTTTCTGTGTAGAACTTTAAGAAATTGCCTTCTTTTATATTACCGTTTAGGTCATATTGGCCGTATTTATAACTAAGCAGTTCCATAAAATAATCAAGCGATTCATTTTGTGCCGGCTTGTATATATTTACGGTAAGGTCGTTATTGTCATTTAATATTTCTTTAAATTCAGCACTTGTTTGGGCAGATTCGGCGAGAGCTATATAATTTTCGCCGTACTGCTCTTTAAAGCAAATGCTGTCAGAATCCAAATTTGCTTGGGGATTATTTGCAAAGGTTCCGGCCTTGATAATAAAGCTTCCTTCGCCGGAAAATACCGCACCGTTATTTAAGGGCTGCTGTGTAACGGAATCATACGCACTGCTAAAATACTGCCCGCCGTTTAATACGATTTCGGGTTTAATCATACCGGCATTACAGCGTGAAATAATCAGCGCTGCAGGAGAAACCGGCTGACTAAATCCCAACCAAGCGGTATTGGCGGTGTGATAACCGTCGTTTATAATAAGCTTTGTAGCAGTATCGGTGCCAATAAGCACAAAGGTGCTTCCCGCACCGCCGTATTGTACACCGTGCCCGTTAGAACCGTCACAATTAACGGTTAAAACTGCGCCCGAAACACGGATTGCAGTCGGTGCGTCAACATTATCCCCTATACCCAATCTAATCGAGTATTTACCGAGATTTAAAACGACATCTTTATTAACCGTTAACGGATTTGTAATATTTATATCTTGCTTTAAGGTTATTGTGCCGCCGTTTGAAACCGCTGTTAAGAGCTCTTGTTCGTTTCCCACAACGGCGGGTGCATCTGCTAAAGCCGAAATCGGTAAAACAGACAAAAGCAACATCACTGCTACCAAAACAGAAATTATTTTGCCGTTTATTTTGCGCATAAAAAATCCCTCCACTTTAAAATCGATAGCATTAACCCCTGTGATACACTACCACATAGTATATTATAACAAATTTTCTCACGGTTTTCAAGGGTTTTTGTGCAAATGTAGTAAAAAAGTTAATGGTTGAAATTAAATTATTTGACTGTTTCAGAATTTGTCGTAGTATGGTAAAATATGATTTGGAATAAGGCATACCTAAGCGGTAGGCGGTTTGTCCTCTTTCATTTCAGAGGGCACTTTCGCCCTCTTTGAAAGGAGGGCGGTGCTTATGATTACATATAGTGAGTTGTTTTTACTACTTACCCTTATTGTTTCCATAGTAGCACTTGTTATTGATATAACAAAAAAGAAATAACCGCCCCGCTCCGCAAAAGTTAGGCGATTATTTCTTCTAACAATTCGGACAAACCGTCTATACGGTGTGCCTTATTTCACCATTATTATAACAATTATAATCATAAATGTCAAGCACCGTTGTTGTGCTTTTTTTATTTCGCACCTAAATTATTCATTATTCATTAGCGCAAGCGACTTCAATATTCATTACGAAAATCCGATTTAATGAATGATGAATATTGAATAATGAAAAATGAATAATACAAAACGAAAATCCGCCCTCTTCCGAGAACGGATTTTCGTTTTGGTGGAGACGATGAGACTCGAACTCACTACCTCTACAATGCGAATGTAGCGCTCTACCAGATGAGCTACGCCCCCGAATACTGAATCGGAGCAGTACTATTTTACTCCATCCAGTACTTTCTGTCAAGTGTTCTAAAGGAAATTGCCGAAAAAATATGCTGTTTTTTAATTATTTCACTGCCCTCTAAGTCGGCAACCGTCCTTGCAACCTTTAAGATTCTGTCATAGGCACGGGCGGACATACCGAGCTTATCAAAGGACTGCTGTAGGTAGCGGGAAGCGTCCTCATCAAGAATACAATGCTTTTTAAGTAAAGCGGGGGTAAGCCGTGCGTTGCAGCTAACATTTGTTCCCTTGTAGCGCTCCTGTTGAATTTTTCTCGCCCTGTTTACCCGCTCCTTTATTTCGGCGGAGCTTTCCTCCTTAGAGGTCGAGCTTAGCTCTGCGTAGTTTACGGGCGGGACCTCAACATGCAGGTCTATTCGGTCAAGCATGGGTCCCGATATGCGGTTAAGATATTTGCGTACCGCATTTTGAGTGCAGATACACTCCTTTGTCGGGTGGCCGTAAAAGCCGCAGGGGCAGGGATTCATTGCGGCCACAAGCATTACCGAGCTCGGGTATGTAAGGGTTCCCGCCACACGGGAAATAGTAACCGTTCCGTCCTCAATCGGCTGGCGCATAGCCTCCATAACATCTCTGCGGAACTCAGGGAGCTCGTCTAAAAAGAGCACTCCGTTATGGGCTAAGGATATTTCACCCGGTCTTGGCACAGCACCGCCGCCTGTAAGTCCCGCCGCCGATACTGTATGGTGAGGCGAACGGAAGGGGCGGGTGTTGACAAAGGGGTTTTTGGGGTCTAATATCCCCGCTATTGAATGAATTTTGGTGGTCTCTATTGATTCCTCAAAGGTCATTTCGGGCAGAATGGTGGGCAGGCGCTTCGCAAGCATACTTTTGCCCGAGCCGGGAGGGCCTATAAGCAGAATATTATGCCCGCCCGCAGCGGCAATTTCAAGCGCCTTTTTAGCGGCAAGCTGACCCTTAACCTCGCTGAAATCAAGGGTGCTTATGTATTGCTCGGGCGAGATTTCGGTTTCGGGTGCTTTATCTATGGGCTTTTTGCCTGTTATGTGGTCGATTAACTGCTTAACATCTTCTACCCCGTAAACATTAAGCCCCTTTATAACTGCCGCCTCGGCGGCGTTTTCCTTTGGCACAAAAACATTTTTAATTCCGTTTTTAAGTGCGGTTATGGCGATAGCCAGCACCCCGCCTGTTTTGCGGGTTTTGCCGTCCAAGGAGAGCTCCCCAACAAAAATACTGTCGCTAAGTTCCTCTTTCAGCTGACCTGACGCCTTAAGTATGGCGATAAGTACGGGCAGGTCATAAATAGAGCCCTCTTTTTTAAGGTCGGCGGGGGCTAAATTTACGGTAATGCGCCCCACAGGGAAATTAAAACCGCAGTTTTTAAGGGCGGCACGCACCCTGTCACGGGATTCCTTTACCGCAGTATCGGGCAGTCCCACAATGTCAAAGGCGGGAAGTCCCGTAGAAACATCCGCCTCAACCTCAATCATATAAGATTCTATTCCGAAAAGCCCCACGCTTTTAAGCCGTGAAAACAAACCCGACACCGCCTTTTTGTTATCTATCAAAATAATACCATATTCGGCAAAATAATACAAGAGGAAAGAGGCTTTATCTTTAATGGCGGGGGTTGTATTCGGATTCCCCTAAAGATTTTTATGTAGGGGAGGGCCTCAAGTGCCCTCCCGAAGGCTTTTGCAAATTAACGGGAGGGCGCAGAGACCCTCCCCTACATCGTGCGATAAGTAACAAACTTTCCAGCTTCGCCGCTGATGGCTTGCGTCAGGTTTTAAATCAGCCTATATTCGGCTGTTTTCTCTATCAGATGCAATACCGCCTTGACTTTTTTTGAAAGTATGCTATTATCACACTTAGGACAACAGCATACTTACCTTTTTCAGCACCTGCTAATTGGCGCTGTGTCATTTCGGCTTTCTGCTCTGTCCGATAGTATTTTGTGTTGATAATCGGCTTTAATACAATACATATATAGGTAAAGGAGTAATATTTTTGAATTACGGTGAAACCTTAAATTATATACATTCTTTAGGTAAATTTTCAAAGCCTGCGGGGCTTGACCGCATTAACATGGCGCTTAAAAAGCTAAATAACCCCCAAAATAATTTTAAATCAATTCATATTGCGGGGACAAACGGCAAGGGCTCGGTTTCGGCAATGCTTGCAAAGATTTTCAGCACTGCGGGCTATAAAACAGGGCTTTTTATTTCTCCTTTTGTTATAGATTTCCGTGAGAGGATACAGATAAACGGGGAATTTATTTCCGAAGAGGATTTGGTATTTTATGCCCAAAGGGTTATTGATACGGGGGTAGAAATGACCGAGTTTGAGTTTATTACCGCTGTGGCATTTTCCTATTTCAGCGATAAAAAATGTGATATTGTAATTGCCGAAACGGGGCTTGGCGGAAGACTTGACGCAACCAATACACTTACTAATGTCGCCGCTGCAGTTATAACCAAAATAGGGCTTGACCATACAGGTATTCTCGGGGATACGGTGGAAAAAATCGCCGCCGAAAAATGCGGGATAATTAAGAACTGCCCCGTTACGGTTACCTCGCCTACTCAAAGAAAAGATGCGCTTGCGGTTATAGAAGGCTTTTCAAAAAAGCTTGTCACCCCCGATTTGTCACAGCTTACCGCCTTAAAATGCGACCAAAACGGAAGTGCTATTATATATATGAATAGGGAGTACGAAATTTCCCTTGCTGGGGAGTACCAGATTGAAAACGCCCTTACGGTTATAGAGACGGTTAAAAATTCGGGATATGACATACCCTACGAGACGGTAAAAACCGCCCTTAAAAATACATTCTTCCCCGCCAGAGCCGAGGTAATAAGCCAACACCCCTTGGTTGTGCTTGACGGAGCCCATAACCCCGACGGAGCTTTGGAGCTTTCAAAAATTCTAAAAAAGCAAAACAAAAAGGCGGTTGCCTTAATCGGCGTAATGCAGGATAAGGATTATAAGTCGGTCCTTGAAACCACACTTCCCCTTTGCAGGGCGGCGGTGGCTGTGACGGTGGAGAAGATGCCCCGCTCCCTTGACGGCAAAACCCTTGCCGCCGCCGCAAATGAGTATTGCCCCACAGTTGCCGCCGAAAACTATGACGAGGCGATTAAAATGACTTCGGAAATTGCGGACGGTGACCCCGTTTTCGTCTTCGGCTCCCTCTACCTTGCAGGGGGTATAAGAGAGAAGCTTATCGATTTTTATAAAAATTTTTAACAGCCTACTTAATATGACAATTTTTTTACGGACAAGCCTTTATTATATATTAATGAAGGCTTGTTTTATTTTTAGTGAGGTGATATTTAATGTCGGTAGAAATCAAAACCTCGGGGGATACGGTCACCGCCTATCTTTCGGGGGAGCTTGACCACCACTCGGCGAAGGAAATGCGGGAGGCGGTGGATAACGCTGTGGAGCTTAATATGCCCTCAAGGCTGGTGCTGGATTTTAAGGGTGTAAGCTTTATGGACAGCTCGGGTATAGGGCTTGTTATGGGAAGATACAGGACGCTTTTAAAAACGGGTGCACAGCTTTATATCACGGGGGCGTCCCCGCAGATATATAAGGTAATGAAGCTTGCGGGTATTGAGCGCTTAGCAAAACTGGAGGAAAGGTAAAATGGAAGTAAACAATAAATTTACAATGAATGTGTTAGCAAAATCGGCAAACGAGGGGTTCGCAAGGGCGTGTATATCTGCCTTCGCCGCACAGCTGGACCCAACCCTCGAAGAGGTGAACGATATTAAAACCGCCGTTTCCGAGGCGGTGACAAACTGTATCGTCCACGCCTACAAGGAAAAAATCGGCAAAATCTACATAACAGGCGAGCTTTGCGATAAGAATACTATAAGGATTAAGATTCGTGACACGGGCTGCGGTATTGAAAATGTGGAAAAGGCTATGGAGCCCCTTTACACAACCGTGGGCGGCGAGCGGGCGGGGCTCGGCTTTGCGGTTATGCAGAGCTTTATGGATACGGTTAAGGTGCGCTCGGCTGTGGGCAAGGGCACAAGCATTGTTATGACCAAGCGGATAAACCGCCGTATTAACATTAATGGTTGAGCAGAAAAACCGTGACCGCTTTATCGAGGAGAATTTAGGGCTCGTCCATTCCCTCTGCAAGCGCTTTTCGGGACGGGGTATAGAGTATGACGACCTGTATCAGGCGGGGTGCATAGGTCTTATCAAGGCCACCGACGCCTTTGACGGGGAGAGGGGCGTCTGCTTTTCCACCTACGCCGTTCCCGTTATTATGGGGGAGCTGAGACGGCTTTTCAGGGACGGCGGCACGGTCAAGGTTTCAAGAAGCGTAAAGGAGCTGGGAATGAAAATAAGCAGGGAAAAGCAGTTAATGGAGCAAAGGCTTTGCCGAGAGCCCACCGTCTTAGAGCTGGCACAGGCGCTTAATGTATCGGCAGAGGATATAACCGAGGCGATGTGTGCTAACCAGCCCGCCCTGTCCCTTACCCGGGAGGAGGACGGCGAAATAAACGAAGCCGACCTGCCCACAATAAGCGCAGAGGAGGAAATATCCGACCGATTGCTTATCGACTCTGCTCTGGAAAAATTAAACGAAACCGAAAAACAGCTTGTTATATATAGGTATTATAATTATTTTACTCAGAGTAAGACGGCAGAACTTTTGTCTATGACGCAGGTTCAGGTCTCCCGTTCGGAGAAAAAAATACTTGCAAAACTAAGGGAAATATTAAAGTAAAAAGGCCCGATATACAATATATTGTGTTAAAAAACGAGTTTAAAATTTTTTCAAAAAAACTTGAAAAAAAGTGTTGACAAGAGGGGATGGTTGTGGTATTATAATCAGGCGCTCTAAAAAAGAGAGCTGCGAACGGACCT
>CACWPS010000004.1 GCA_902762875.1 Oscillospiraceae bacterium | reverse complement strand
TTAGATTTTACAACTCTGCGAAAATGTGGGGTTGTTTTTTATTGCATAAGTTCGGCGATTTTGTTGTCGATATACTTTTTTATATCTATGTTATATTCACAATTAATTGTAACGCCTTCTGTATCGGTTAATAATGTCGTATTTGGATAAAGACTTGTAACGCCTTCTACTGTTCCGTCTGCGGTTGGTGTGTACTCATTCGAAGCGATAAAAGGTTCGTATTCAGCTGCGTTCTTACCTTTTGCAACTTGTATTTTAACTTTAAAATCTTCAAAGACAACGCCTTTTGTAATGTAGAACTTAGTCGTACTTAAATATAATCTTGGCGAAGAACTTGTAACCGAATGACTGTACGAAATGTCAGGTCCGCTCCAGTTATAAGTAGTGCCATCAACACTATCTTTATATCCCGAATAAAAAACAGCATAACCGCCATTAAGAGCCACACTTCCTGACACAGTAATAATGGTTGTAGTAATATAGTCATTAATAAGAAAATTGTGGGATATAATGTACGCATCAACCGTGTCGGTGCAAGTGCCATTAAGCAAATAGCAATCTTCATCAGGTAAATATTGTATATTTATACCTGAAGCTATGCTGGAATTACTCCTCAATAAACCGTCAATCAAATTAGTGCCGTATTTTTTAACCTTAACAACTTTTAAATCTGCAATATTTTTGCTTGTTAAATTAACCCTCATTTCGTGTGCAACAGGTGAAACATCAGCAAGCATAATAGCTATATCGCTAACAATGCTTTTAAGAGCGTTGGCAAAACTATTATTGGCGTAAGAGATGGTCACCTCGCCTGTATCGCCTTTCTCACCTTTTAGTGCCGCCAACTGCTCAGGCGTGAAATCTTCATATGTGAAGGCATCACCTTTCTCGCCCTTTTCACCCTGCGGACCCGTATCACCAATATCACCTTTTTCTCCTTTAAGAGCAGCTAACTGTTCAAGGGTAAAATCAGCATAGATAAAGGGGGCGCCCTTGTCACCCTTATCGCCTTTCTCGCCTTGGATTCCTTGAACTCCTTGTTCTCCCGTATCCCCTTTTTCACCTTTATCTCCCTGCGGACCAATATCACCTTTTTCGCCCTTGAAATTACCGTTATCTGCGTCGGTACGAACAGACTGGGCTATCTTTTTTGTTTCTGCCGCAATATTTAAAAGCTGTTCGTATTCGGTAGGGCTCGGATTTGTCGGAAAATCTCCTTTTGTGTACCCGCTTTCTGTCACTTTAATAGTCGCTTCAGCCGAAGTGACCCTTGAATCTCCCGAAACACCGAAAACAGAAACCGTAAACTGAGGTGCTTTTATCACTTCGTGCGGTATAAAGCATTCATCCTCACCTGTACATATCGTTTTATCCGCATTAAGAAATACGCCTACTGTCTTTTCACCGTTTTTAAAGAGAGCCTTTTTCACATATCCGTTCCAGCTATCGGGAAAATTAAAGTGTATTTTCTCACTTCTGGCACTATCGGTAATGGTAGTACCGTACACAACAACTTGGCCGTTATTTTCTATATCTACATTTATCAAAATAATTCCTCCATAATTAATTGTATATCAAAACAAGCGCTATAAACCCTCCTTTCACGCTTTCAATTATTTTGATATCATTAATATAAAGAATTATTCCTTCAATTTGTAAACATATAAATTTTAGAATTTTAAATAATATCTTTCCACAAGGATTTGTTCTTCTCCTGAAGAAGCTCGGTAAGGCACTCTTTTTGCTCTTCATTAAATTTGTACTCATCTACAATTTCGCTTATAGTCTTATGCAAAACGGTTACATATAAGTATGTTTTTGTTAAAGTAGTATAGGTCTGTACGATATTGCCGTTGCCGTCGTCCGTTTCGGTTACGACATTTTCGGTTTTTGTCTCGGTACTATAGGTTATTGCATTCATTGCCCAAAAAATATCTGTCAATACCCGCTTTTTGTTCTCGTCCATAGAAACTACTTCCTGCGGATCATTTGGATCTCCGGCAATTTTTACAGCATAAACAGATAAGACTTCCGGCCATACCACGCTCCCTGACATTTCAAGAACATCATAGGTATTGCTGTTTTTTATTTCAGTTATCTTAGCCTCATATTCGTTATTGATTTCGGATATTACATTCTGCAATGTTATACCGGTTCCCGTATCTTCACCAATAAAAAATATTCCGAAACAAGAGCCTGCAATCAAAGCGATAATACAAATTATAATGATAATAACAACCGATACAAAACCGCCTGCGGCAATAGCTGCGGCTAATGCTTTTATTCCTGCAATAGCCGATTTGACGACGGCAGCTACAGCTTTTGCCGTAACCACCGTCGCCTTATATGTCGCCTGCGCAGCTTGCCTTGCAGCCTGAGCCGCCATTTTTGAAGATTTGGCGGTTGCTTCGGCAGTTTTCTTTGCCGCTTTTGCAGTCTGCTGTGCAGTTTTAACCGTAGTTTTTGTTGTGTGCTGAGCCGTTTTGATACTTTGCCGACCGGTATTTATACTCTTATGAAGCGTTTTAGCCGCAGACCTTGCGGTTTCAGCCTCCTTTCGTGTACGCTTAATTTCCTTATACAACCGATTGCCGCCGTCATAGATATTATTGACGGTTTGCTTTGCCGCTTTCCCGGTACCCTCCGCAACCGTTTCTGCCATATACTTTACCTTATCCTCGGCATACTCGTCGGGAGTAATCCGGGCGTCATCGGTTAAGTTTTGCACCTGTTGCTTTGCATGGACAGTTGCGTTTTTCGTGACCTTCGCAAGCCCCGCCGCTTTATCAAGAACCTTAATATCCTTTATGCTTTCCTTGGTTTTGATGTCTTTCATAAGGATATACCCTCTCAGTTTTCACCGAATTTTGTGGTCATGAGCGCATATAACTTCGTATTCTTCGGGAATTTGTTGACGAAAGGCACAAGTGCAGAGCCAATCTTCATCAGTCCCCTGCCCGCTTCTACATTGGTGATATATGAAAGCTGAGTATCCGAGATATTGAGAAGCTCCGCAAGCTTAATTCTGTCGGTGGACGCCTGATTAAGCATGATAACAAACTCACTGTTTGCAAGCATAGTTCTTGCTGTATGGCTCTGCAAAAGGTCATCCACGTTCTGCGTAATACCGGTACAGAACGCACCGTATTTGCGAACGCGTTTCCAAAGGGTAAACAGGAAGTTTGCCGAATACTCATGCTGGAACAAAAGATAGATTTCGTCGATGATAATAAAGGTGTTTTTGCCCTTGGCACGGTTGGCGGTAATGCGGTTAAGGATACTGTCAAGAACAACGAGCATACCGATGGGCAAAAGCTGTTTGCCGAGATCGAGAATGTCATAGCAGATAAGGCGGTTGTTGACATCTACATTGGTTTCCTTTGCAAAAGTGTTGAGCGAACCGTCAGTGAAAAGCTCAACGGCAAGGGCGATTTCCTGTGCTTCGGGTTCACTCTGTTTGAGAAGGTCTGCACGGAAGTCTTTTAATGTCGGCACCTTGCCTTTGTATCCACGCCTTCGATAATTGCGGTAAACATTCTTTGCACAGCGGTCAATCAGCGACTTTTCCTGTGCTCCGAGACTGCGGCTGCCGATAAGCTGCTCGCAAAGAGACAAAATGAACTCCGATTTTAAGATAAGCGGATCTTCGCCGTCACCGTAGTCGCTGTTCATATCCATTGCATTGATGTGGTTCTTACTCGTAGCGGAAATGTCGATAATCGCACCGCCCATAGCTTTGACAAGGGGCGCATACTCTCGCTCTGGGTCAATAATGATAATATCCGAATTTCCCGCAAGCATAAGGTTTGCAATTTCACATTTGCCGGTAAAGGATTTACCCGAACCGGACACACCCAAGATAAACGAATTACCGTTCAAAAGACATTTGCGGTTGGCAATAATCATATTGTTGCTGATGGCATTCTGCCCGTAATAGATCCCGTGTTCATGAGCGACCTCCTGAACCTTGAACGGCATAAACACAGCCAGGCTTTCGGTAGTCAGCGTTCTTGTTGCCTGTATCTTTTTACAGCCGATAGGCAGTACGGTATTAAGCCCGTCGGTCTGCTGAAATTTCAAAACGGCAAGCTGGCACAGGTGCCGTCTTGCCGTCGAAAGTATGGTTTCTGTATCCGCATCAAGCTGTTCTTTGCTGTCCGCCATGTGCGCCATTGTAACGGTGGCACACATCATTCGCTGATCGCGGGTGGTTAGGTCATTCAAAAACTCCTTGCTTTCTTTACGCTGAAGCTCCATATCATAAGGAACAACCGCCGAGAAATTGTTGTTTTGATTTTGCTTTCTCTGCCAATTCGTGATGTTAGTCTCAACGCCAAGCAGACGGTTTTCAACTTCACGCACCGCCTCATCCATAGGGATGGGGACAATATCAATGGACAACATCATATTGCGATTGAGTTCCGTAAGCTCTGATACCATACTGTCTTTGATATACGATGCGTAGTCCTTTAAGAAAAGCACACGCACATATTTTTCACCAAGCTTCACATAATCGTCGGCTCTCTCCATAGAATCGGGACAGATATAGTCCTTGAAATCGTGACCCTTTTTCATCATGTCCGAGAGTTCAAAATGAAAGCTTTCCTCCTCTCCGGCACGGTAAAAGTCGTGAAGCAGCCGAAGTTTTTCGGTAGCGTCCAATTCCTCACATTTAGAGCCGAGAGCAGAAAAGTGAGCGCGAAGGTCTGACGCAATTCGGGCAAAGTAGGCACGGGCTTCCTCAATGTCCTTTTTGACAATCGAAACGGTCAAATACTTTTCTTGAATGATTCCGTTTGCGTTGCTTGCCTTGTCAAGCAGAATGTTGTTGTATTCCTCACGGTAGCAGTCAAGCTCATCGCCGGTTTTGGGGATAAGGATTTCCTTTTCAAAATTCACCTTATTGATACGGCGATTGTTGATGGTAAGCTTTGTAGTCGCCCCGCTGTCAAGACTGTTGAGCAGTTCGGAATAGCAGAGAAACATCGTTTCTTTATCTTCCTTGCCGGCAACAAGATAGTTGATGTCGGTAAATCGAAAGGTTTTTGCAAACTTATTTCCGACTTTGAAAATACCGTCCTCCCAAATGGCTGTAATGGGGATATAATCGTGAACCGACCTTGGGACGGTATATTTCTCTTTATCCTGTTTAAGCATATTTTTTAATGATTTCATCATATCGTTTTCTTTTCCTCCTTCTTAGATTTTTCCATAGTTGCCGAATAGAGCGTGTCGCATTCAAATTTCACCTTGACAGGTTCAATAAACTTCGATTTCAACCAGACCTGCGCAAACTGTTCGGCGGTCATACCGTTATAGGTTACAAAACCGCAGGCGATAAACGGAGCCGCACCGAGCATACACATCCACGATAGCGTTTCCACACCGAAGAACGGCTTAAGTACAAAGTATAAAAGCACCGCCATACCGCAACCTATTACAGCAAAAATGAACTGTCGCATTGACAGTCCTAAAAACATAGACTCCGTGTAATTTCGTATTTCACGGTTGATTTTAATTTCCAATAATACTTCCTCCTTTTGTGTTTTTAGGCAAAAGAAAAACGCCACCGTGTATGGTGACGTTTCTGATGGAATTATTTTATTGTAGGGAACTTTCTCCATTATATTAAGGGAATATGTTCCCCAAACGATTAAAAGGTCTTAATACACTGCTTTTTCATAAAGTTCAAAATCTCGCCGTTGTCCTTATCCTCATAGTAAGTTACAAGCAGCCTCTTGAACTCGGGCACACATTTTTCCGGTATGATGATCATACCACCGCCTTGCGAGATAAGATAATGGTTTGCGAAAATTACCGAAGCTCTCTTGTTACCGTCATTGAAAATCTGCGTTTTCATGCAGTAAAGACAAAGCCGAATTGCTTTCTCATCAGACGGCATATCTGTTTTAAGTATTGCTTCAATATTCTCCTTCACGACCGATTCAATCGGCATGGGTGGAACATAGCTTGTGCCTCCGATTGTGACCGGAACGCCACGAATGCGACCGCCGTCTTGAAAGAAACCTTCGTTCACAAGCTTTGCTATATGGCAAAGAATTGAATAATCCGAAGGGTAACTGATTACATCGGTATCAAGGATAAACTCCCAAGCGTGTTTCAAATTTAATATCTTCTGCACATCGGTGGCTGTCATACCGTTTACCGTACCGTTTTCGATAATATCCTCGGTCTGCGGAAAGCTGGTTGCAACGCCCTCCAAAATAGCCTGATCGTAAATATTGGATTTCATATTGGCTCTTGCAAAATCCAAGTTAAGCTGCACTCGCGGTGAAATTTCCGAATTAGAATATCCAAGTGCCGCAAGTTCTTTATCCAGACGCCGAATATTTTTTCGAAGCTCTCTTGCGTCACGAGCATTACGGAGAAGAAGCTGATACAGTTCATCGGAATAGGCATCTACATATGTTGAGGAAAGCCTTGAACCGACTCGTTTGCGGATATACAGATACTTCTTTGAGTCCCGTTCTTTAATTTCGGGATTTCCATCGTAAGGTAAAAGCTTTAATCTTGCCTGAAAATCTGCTTTCTGATGAAGCAATTCTTGTATTTGAGGATAGTTGTTGTTCATACGCGCCTCCGTAGGGAACTTTTTATATCGTTATTATACCATATTGTTCCCTACATTGCAATAGATATTCTTGTAACAACAAAAATGTCACAATTACAGTCCCATCATTTCACGCACAATGCGGTCTGCCATTTTAACGCTACCGACGAGAACAAGCATATTGAATATCAGCTCACCTACATAGCTCCACACCTGCGTAACCGCTGCTGCGGAAGTATCTACCGTCGGCGGGCTTGAAGCGAATACTGAAAAGATTACACAGGCAAGCACGATAATTGCACCTTCAAGAAGTACGGCGCAGTAGCTTTTTAGAAATGTCTTTCCCACATTCTCGGTCGGCTGTCCCGCAAAGGTGGAAAGCGGAACAGGGGCAATAGCCGAGTACATATATATTTTGAAAAAACGCCCGTAAACGCTCATGATCATAATGAAAGACAGCACCGTTATGAATAAGCCGCCAATCAGCGTAACCGCCCATAGCGGTATCGACTCCCAAAATCCGCAGTCTTCAATAGCATCAATAATGCTTTGCGGCAATACCGTTGATGATGAACTTGCAATTCCGGAAGCCGTCATTATCTTGGAAATAACGCCTTGCACAATGACCATCAGTTTGAGCATCAATTCGAGACCGTAGGTTATAACCCCCTTTGCGAGCGCAAAACGGATAAACAGTTTTAAGGCATGTTCCGGTTTCTTTACTTCTGTTAAAGAACCGCAGGTTTTTACAACGCCTACAACAAAAAACAGGACGAGCAAAGCATATCCGATAGCCTGCAATGCCCCGTGAATACTCAGTATTACCTGCCATATCGCACCGCCCTTGAAGTTTTTGGGCGATTGCGTAAGCAGCGTCCATATCTCTGCGAACTTTGAGTTCCAAGTTTCAAGTGCATTTTGCAGATTTTGAACTACCCAGTTATCGGACAAGTTTCATCACTCCCTTCAAAGATTTGCCGGGCGGAGTTGAAAAGCCCCGCCCGGCTTCTTGCTCAACCCGTAATGAGATTAAGAATCTCTTTTGCAAAGGTAATGACAATACCGCCCGCAACTGTCAAAAAGCCGTTGGCTCTCTGCGACGGATCGTGGGATTTAAGAGAAAGTCCCACCTGCACGATACCGAAGCCGAGCATAATAAGTCCGATTGCTCGGATAAGTCCGAAAATAAAATCGGACAAGTTGTTGACTACGGTAAGCGGATCATCATTTGCGGCAAATGCCGTCATAGACATGGTAAACATAAGTGCTACCACAAGCACAATGGCACAGTAAATACTAAAGCCCTTTCTGACCTTGTAGGGCAAGGGGAGTTTAGTGGTGTTCTTTTTGAGATGTGTTTTCTTCATGATTTCTTTCCTCCATTTTTTCTTTTTTTAAGATTTCTTCAATTTCTTCTTCGGTCAAAATAGCAAAGTCTCCGACTTCATCGGTAACCTCAAACGGCTCCAGCTTCAAAACATCCCTATCAAACCGGAAACTGCCGATACTGTAATTCGGTCGGGTATGGTCGTAAGGTTCGGCTCCGCCGTCTGCCGAGAGCTTGATATTCGGGTGCTTCAATATGTCATACTTCAAATCCATTATCGGTCGTTCACCTCGGATAAAGAGTAGGGCATATTTGTTATCCAGCATCCGCACCTCGTCCGGGGTCATCAGCTCGCGCCCGGTTATCTGCCAGTTGGTAGAATAGTTTCCGTTGCGACCTTTGGATTGCCCGTAGGTATTCATATCAATGGTTTCTTTGCCGAGTAGTTTTGAGACATATTCGTGGGTGGACTGTTCGTTACCGCCCAAGTACAAAAATTCATCGCAGTTACCGACAATGGATTCCCATTCTTTTTCAAATAGCTTTTTGAGCTGAGCCAAGTTCTGAATGATAATAGACACGGATATTTCACGGCTTCGCATTGTGGAAAGGAGCTTATCAAACTCATCCGGCAGGGCGACATTTGCAAACTCGTCCATTACAAAATGCACGTGAACCGGCAACCTGCCGCCGTGCTTTACATCCGCACTGTAATAGAGCTGTTGGAAAAGCTGGGTATAAAGCATACCGACAATAAAGTTGTAGCTTGAATCGTTATCCGGGATAACCGCATAAATGGCGATCTTTTCTTCTCCAAGTCTGTCAAGCTCCATTTCGTCCGATTGGGTGATGGCGGCAAGGCTGTCAAGGTTGAATTTTTCCAGTCGTGCTACAAGGGTTATCTGAATGGATTTCAGAGTTTTACCGGAACCCGACCGATAGTTACGGTAATATTTCAGCGCAATATGGTCGGGACTTCTTTCGGCAAGACGGGAGAACAGTCGGTCAAGCGGCGACATAAATCCATCGTCATCCTCCTTAACTTCACCGGAGCGTATCATCTCCATAACCATCGGGAAATTCTGTTCTTCGGGCGGCGCTTCGTAGTGCAAATAGAAAACAAGTGCCAACAGCAGCATCATTGCCGCTTGATCCCAAAACGGATCTTGGGACTGACTGCCTTTTGGCGTGGTGTTCTTAAAAATGTTCGTGACAAGCTTTTGAATATCATTATCCGAATGAAGATAGACAAACGGGTTATAGCAATAACTCTTATCCATATTGATGAGATCAAGAACTTTGATGTCATAGCCTTTTGCCTTCAAGAGACTTCCTGTGTCCCGCACATTCTCTCCCTTCGGATCGAGAATGACAAAGCTTGTATTCGCCTGCATAATGTTCGGCTTGGCATAGAACCTTGTTTTGCCGGCACCTGAACCGCCGCATACAAGTACATTCAAATTTCGGCGGTGCTTATGACCGTCAAGACCGATTTTCGTTTTCTGCGTCAGAATCTTGTTTTCTTCGGGCTTTGCTTTATTCTCATACTTTTTGTTTACCTGTCCGGCATTGCCCCAATGTGCCGAACCGTGTTCTTCACGGCGGCGATAATTTCTTGCGGTGGATACATAAACGATAATACCGATAACATAGGCGCATAGAAAAACGAGGACAGTTTTTAAGCTGTCCTCGCACCATACAATATGAAACGGATTGCCGAATACTGCCGCAAGATTTGTGATGAGGTTTGGAAGTCCCAAGCCGATGGCAGGAGCAACAAGAAGTCCGAGCCATACGGTCGGGAGCAAACCTAACAGATAGAGAATAATATTCGCCCGGGAGAATTTATCTTCCCGCACGGTCTGCCTTTCGTTTTTCTTTTTTGGTAGGGGCATCGATTGCCTTGATAAGCAAATCGTCAATATCCTCGGTAGGTTTACCTTCCTCCATATATTCCGTTCTTGCTTTATTGATACATCCGACAAGCAAACGGTGCTCAAAATCGTCCATTGTCATAATTCGCTTTGCTTCTGTCATAGCGAATTCCTCCTTTATCTTGCACCGTCATCTCTGGAACGCTTAGCCTTCTGCTGTTCCTCCATAATACGGTTCATATCCTGAGATAACTCATTGGCAGAATCACGAATCTTGTCGAGCTGACCGCGAATTGCTTTTGTATCTGCGTCCTTGAACATTTCGGGAACCTTTTCAAAGTCAAAGTCGCCGGTATCAAAGCCGTTGCGCTCGCACAGCACATAGGTTGCACAATAAGCAGTGAACACGCAGTCCTCTCGGGCAACGCCGTTCTTTGCAAAGTTGGCAATTACGATTTCCTGCGAAAGACTTCTGAAAATATCCTCACCGTCAAGCCCCTGGCGGATATAAATGGCGTCGTCCTTGGGCACATATCTTGCACACACATTGCCGTCAAGCTCGTTCGTCATGCGAATATCACACGGGGAAGAAGAAATCAAAGCCTTTAACACTCGGCGTTCATCCGGCGTTCTGCGGGAATAGCTTCGTTCACTGTTGGTCTGTGAAATGTCAAATACCTTTTTCACATTGATAGAAAAGCCGGTTGAGCCGTCTTCACGGGTAAACTCATTGCCGGGTTCGAGCAAGGTAATGCCACGCTCGCCCTTTTGGACGAACACGCCTTTTTCTTTCCATGTTTCAAATTCGGCAAGATAGGTTGCTTCGTTATTCTGATACGAAATGAGCAAGGCATTGCTGACAGAGTATTTTCCGAATCTGCTTTGGATGAGCAGATAGTCGCGGAAGGTTTCGGGATTAGCGACCGCCTCCACGGTAGCATTGTCAAGCATCTCAAATGCTTCGGCGCGTTCCTGCTGTTTCTTTGCGGCCCATTCCTCTTTGTTAAACGGGCGCTCGGTTTTGGACTCCTTTTTCTCACCGTTTGCGGTAAAAAGATCATCATAATTATTCATACATCATCTCTCCTTAGATTTTTTCTTTTTTGGCGGAGCTTTGTGCTCTGCGGTTTTGTTCGGGCTGTTTTTGGATTTGCCTTTCGTTTTTTTCTCTCTGTCCATTTCCTCGCGGATTTCCTTTAATTCCTTCCGCACAGACGGACGGCGTTCGGCTAATGTTCGCTCATCCGCCGAACGGTCCTTTGAATCTGGACTGTTCTTTGAAGAAGGCACGGACTGACTTTGTTTCGCAGTCCGTGCCTCTGTGGGGTTTACGGTATGCGGTTCCTCCTTTGTGGGGTTGGGTTTTGCCATAACCTCATCGAGAAACTTATCCGCTTCGCTTTTTTCCTTTGAAGCACGCTCGGGAGCGTCCTTCTCTTTTGCTTTTTCCGGATATACATCGGCAACATTTTCGGGGACAAGACCTAACTTTTCAAAAATGCGGTCTATTTTTGCTTTGTCCTCCGCTTTAACCATAACCTCAGTTAATCCGTCGTTTTTATTTCTGTCCTTAAGCACAGTATAGAGCATACCGTACTTCTTTGCCTGCTCGCAGAACCGTTTCAGGTTTGCGTCCGACACCTGATAAATGTCCAGCTTCTTGCCGGACTTCACAAGGTTGGAAAGCCGCATCTGACCTTTGGTTTTCTTGGATTGCTTAGACAAATCCTTTAGGGCTTTGAAAAGTAGCTTTGCAACTTCTTTTGCTCCGGAGCCTGTAATTTTTAACGCGGCTTCGGCTCCGTTAAGTGACATTCTCACTACTTGATCTGCCGCTTCTGCTGATGTGTTCATTCTTCAACCTATCCTTTCCTCTGAATTTTTCACTTTCGATACGGGTCAGCTTTTCCCGCACCGAGTCCATGCGCTCTAAAACTCCGTCGCAAGCGCCTATCTCACGGCGTAGCTTTTTGAGCTGCCTTGTGTAAATGTCAATGTTGTACTTTGTCTTGCTTATCATGGCTTCGTCGCCGGCACGAATAGCCCGCTTTAAGGCATTTCTCATATCCTGCCTGAGTTTTATTACTTCCGGGATTTGTGCCGTCGCTTCCGCACGAAAGCTGAGCAACTGTTCGCGGTTTTCGATTTTGTGCTCCGTAAGCATCAAAAGCTGGTCGGAATAGCTTCGCATTTTGCCCTGATCCTCACTAACAAGAAAGCACATCTTTTTATTCGTCTGCGGTCTTTCTGTCGTGATTCTCAGAGCCGCAACAAAGCAATGGTAAACCGCCGTGTAATTCATAGACGCAACCGGTCGATCCTGTCCTTCAAAAATCTGTTGCGGAGACTCCTGCGGCGGAACTTCGGGGAACTCGGGATAATCGTTATACCGTATGCGTTCGATGATTTCTTCGGGGGAATAACCGGGACCGAGCGAACTGAAACGCACAAAACGTTCTCCGCCGACGTGCTTGATTTTCGGATATTTACCGCTTTGGTCGATGATAAAGCCCATCTGATCCATTGCATCAAGAAATTCCAGCCTACTACCGGAGCCACTGACAGCAATATCTATGGCTTCACGAATCGTTCCCCGTACAGTCGGTCTGCCTTCAAATTCCGCTCGCCATTCGGCATAGCTTTTGCCTTTTGCTTTCGGATTCCTGATAACAGAAAGACCGTACTCCTTGCAGAGCCGGTCGCTGACTTCTCTCATTTGGTAGTAATCTTTGTTAGAGCGAAAGAACTTCTTTCCGTCGAGATACGAAACGGTATTGATTACAAAATGATTATGGATATGAGAGTCCTTATCCAAATGAGTTGTGATAAGAACCTGATACCGATTTCCCCACAGTTCCTTGGCAAGAGCTTTGCCGATTTCGTGAGCCTTATCCGGTGTCACTTCACCTTCGGCAAAAGACTGATACCCGTGATAAGCAATAACACCGTCTGTCTTTTCAAATTTGCGTTTGACTGCCATCATATCCTGTACTGCCGTATCCTTATGGCAGCATATTCCGTAAACAAGTGATTTTTGGTTTGTCGCTTTGTCCCGTTCCACATAGGAAACGATGCCGCTGAGAGTATCCTCAGCACCGGCACCTTTCGCAGCTGTTTGATATGACACAGGCTCGCTTGTCTTTTCAGGGTTTATGGCATACATAACTACCTTACCGATATATCCCTTAACACGCCACAGAGAAGTAACCGCCATTAGCTATACACCGCCCGCATAAGTTCGGCAATAACCCTTTCAAGTTTATCTGCTTCTTTTCGGTACTGAACCTGATCCACAAAGCCGAGCGTGTTTGCTTTGGCGGCAATCTGATTGATATTGTCTCCGATTTTTTCAAGCGACTTTATTGTGGTATGAAAGTCAATAGACGGCTGCTCTTTGATGGGTGTGTTATATAACAGTGAGCGCATAAATGCCTGCTGTGAAAGCCCGCATTTTTTTGCTTTTGTTTGAAGCAGGGATGCTTCGGCATCTGTCAGCATAAAATGAAATTCAACATTTCTTTTTCGCAAATTACCACCTCTTTTTCGGGGTTTTAGGGGCGGCAGCCCTTAACAAGCTGTCGTTGTGTGGACACAAAGACGATGCTTGCTAAGACAATGCCGCACTCTAACCCCGCTATTTATTTCATCTTTCCTCACGGATGTCTTTGTTCTTTACCGGCTGAGAAACAGCACGTTCATAATCGTCCCTTTTCATATAGCAACGGTCGATTTTCCAAGCGTTTTCTCCACGCATATATCCCTCAAGACGGACACATTGATCGGTTCCGTCAAGGCAAGAACCGTAGATAGAATAGCCACCGGCTCCGCTGATAAAAGCCTTGTTGTAGCTTGACACCACATAGGTCCGGGACTGCTCGGAATATGGCTTATCAAAGCTATCGGGGGAGAATACGATATATCCGCAAACGGGTTCCTTATGCTTATCGTTGATGTGATGGAATACATCGGACATCTCACGGTAGCTGAGGTCAATTACCGACTCTGCCGATTCAAACTCCACGCCTTCAAAGCATTCCGCGTCAAGGATATATTCACCCCTGTACCAACCGTCGCTGACTAACTGCTCTGCTTCTTCCAGACTGTCCGCTTCGACCGTAACCTTCATTTTGAGTGTTTCGACAATCGTTACATCAAATTCCTTCGGCATTTATCTCGCCTCATTTCTTTCCGGTTTGTACTTTATTGCTGTAATTTCACCGTTTATTCTGCAAAATTGTTCGGGATACTTAAACTGCTTAAGGAACCTCTGTTGCTGTTCTTCGCTGAGACTTCCGAAGCTCGGCTTACTGCAATCACAGATGAAAAAGGTGCCCGCCATAATATCCATAATCGTGCCGTCCTCGTTGTAGATAGCACGGTTCAGCGGCTTCCCGCAAATCTTACCCTCATCATTGCATACGATACAGACTTGTTCCTCATAAGGGTAAAAGGGTTCGATATTGCCATCTACAGCCGCCTGTAATTCGGAAAGACTTGTCCCGATTTGAGCGATACGGGCAAGCTTGCCCGGCTCGACGAGTACAACCGTAATTTTGTTGTCCATATTCTTCTCAGATTTTTCCGGTTCAAAGTCAATCTTCTTAAAGCCGATACTGTCGCAGAAGTAATAGCCCTTTTCTACCGAATCGGACTCCGCTATTTTCACAATATCGGATACCGAAAGCGAATGTCCCTTAAATCCGGGCGGACTGTCAATGTTGAATTTCTCATAGACCTCCTCCAGACCCTTACAGGCAACCTCACCGTCAAATACGCAGTCGTATATACTGCTCCGTATTCCGCCTCCGGTTCGTCTTATTGTGTTTTCATAATTGGTAAAGCTGTAGCTGCCGTTATCTCTGTCCATATTAATTTGATAGATTTTAATTTTCATCGCACCTGCTCCTTTCGTTTTTCTTTTCGTATTTCGTTTTTCAGATAATCATTGAAGTCTTTGCCGCTTTGCGGCGGCTGGTCAATGACGGTGTATTGTGAGGACAACGCCTCGGTGATCTGCTTTGTTGCCATTCTGCCGACCTCATCGTTATCCAAATGAAGATAGACGGCTTTTGTACCGATATGGCGTTCAAAATAGGTTCTCAGCGCTAACGGAATATCCTGCTTTTTATCCGTTTTATACACGCCTGCAAGGGACAGCAGATCATCTCTGCGCCAGTTCCGCTTGACTTTTATTTCAAGGCTTGCGTAGCTGAGTAAGTCGATAGCCGACTCAAACAAATGCACCGTCACAGTGTCGCTTTTAGCCGGAATGAAGAAAGAGAAGCGTTTGTCGCTCCCCGTTAAATCCCTTTTGAAATCTGATACCGTACTGCGTACCGCACCGTATTTCGGCGTATTGCCGTCGTACCCCAAGAACACGCAATTATGATACTTTGCGTCTTCATAGAGCATTTTGTTTTCATGGCAATACTCGATAACCGTATCCGATATACCTCTGCCTTTGAGGTAACGGCGAACCTCACAAATATCTGTATTGTATTCGGGAAGTTCAATCTTTTTCGACTCAATCGGCTTTTCGATTCCGGTGTAGACCGGTGGCAGCACCGCCGCATAGCCCGTAATGATTTCCACCGCCTTAACAAAAGAAATGCCCTTGACTTTTATGAGGTAGTCAAGAGCTGTTTTACCGCCTATATGCCGAGAAAACCAATGCCATTTGCCGTTTGATATTTTAAGCGAATCGTGCTCCTTGGTACACCAAGTATCGTGTGAAATCTTTTTGAGATTGCCCGGCTCATAGCTTTTCAAATAGGTCAAGAGATCCATCTGCTTTGCCTTTTCAATTTGTTCGGGAGTTACCCACATAAGTCACCTCATTCGTCATAAGCGTATTCTCCTTTCTTCAAAATACATCTTGCAATTCGTAAATAGACCATTTCAGGACATTCTTCCGGCAACACGATTTCATCGTAATGACGGTAGCCGTGCTCAACTACATAGTTCCAAATATCTGTATCGCTGTCGGAATCGCCGATATATTCGTCTTTGTCCTCATAGAGTGCTTCGATAATATCTACATTATCAAGCAACCCAACGGCAGCACGAATAGGCATATCGTTGTTTTGAAATACCGACAAAACTCGCTTTGCAAAGTAGAGTTTTTCAAATTCTTCATCAAGCTCGTCGCAGTCGTAAATCATATCGTCAAGCTCGTCATCAATGATTTTATATATTAGGTCGTTAATACGCATTTCAGTAGTGATTTCATTCACCTTTTTGACACCGTTTTTCAAATCCTTTCACCTCGATTCTTTTTTGGTTTGCCCGTCCAAGCAGGGGGACAGGTATGTAAATGGGCATAAAAATAGCCGGACAGTTTTAATTCCTATCCGGCGTGAGTACAAGTATTCAGTTGTTTTCAAAATGTGCCGCATCACCGGCAATGATTTCAGCAAGTGTTCTCGGTGTGTAGTCCATATACGGCATCATACACCCGACATTGATAAAGTTACCGCTTGGTGTACCGTATCCGGTAGCATTTGCCTTGATTGCTTTACGCATCTCGGTCAAATACGCATATTCCTTTGTTCGGTGAACATGACCGTAGAGCATATATGCTGTGTCGGAAAAACCCGCACGGAAGAACGGAATGGGGTAATGGCACATTACAATGTGCTTGCCATCCTCCTTGATTTCCTTTAGGTTCGTTATGTCCTGAAACATATTTCGTACTGTTCTGCTGAACTCTCTCGGATCGTGATTGCCGCGAATCAGCACCTTATTTCCGGCAAGCGGACCGACGAAGTACGGCCATTCACTTTCCTTTGCCCAAATGAAGTCGCCGAGAATATATACGGTATCGTCAGTCTTAACACGGCTGTTCCAGTTTTCGATAATTGCGTTATTCATTTCATTAACATCTGCGAACGGTCTGTTGTCAAACTTAATCGCATTGGCGTGACCGATATGCAGGTCGGATATATAGTAGTTCATATTCTTCCTTTCCGCTACGCCCGTAGCTTTTTCTTGATTTTTATCAGCTTGCAGAGCAGTTCGTCAACATCCTCGGTAGGCTTACGCTCATCGATATATGCGTTTCTCGCTTTCATTACCAAGCCGATATATGCGTTTATTTCACTGCGATTTATGGTAAGATACCGTTTTACATCTTTGAATTTCATAAGAAAAGCCTCCGTATTCTTGTTATCTAAAACAATTATACGGAGGTATCTGTGTTTTGTAAAATGTGCGATTGGAAGATAACCGTATTGAAACCTTACAGTTCTTCCTTAATATCTCTAATAAGACATTCGAGAATATCTTTGCATTTTCCACAGCCTTTACCTGCACCGGTCACATCCATAACCTGTTGCAAAGTATCTGCTCCGTTCCGCACGGCATCCTCAATCATACCGTATGTGACATTTTTGCAATGACATGCTTCTTTACTGCGATTCACAACTTCGTCCCCCTACAAATTAGTGATTTATTATTTTAATTATACCACATTATTGTTAAATAATCTACCGTTATGTATCGGGCGGCAGGATTGCTCCCGCCGCCGCAATACACTACCTCGCATCACGGCTGTCTGCTCGGTCCGGTTCTTCTGCTTCTTCACTGCGTTCGGCAACGAAAATTGTTTTTTACGTATCTATTTGATATACAAATATGTGTTCTTAAAATGCGGCAAAAAACATATAAGGTGGTATTTTTAAAATTCCGTCTGCTACTGAAAGGTTTTTCGGATGAATGATAAATGATTCGCTTATTCTGTTACGGTAAACCCTCCCAAACTCATCAAGTGAAGTTGCAGAATAGTTTTTCGAAGATTTAACCTCTATCGGAATTATTCTGAAATTAAGCTTGCTGTCATTTGAAAGCATAAAATCAATTTCTATATCATTCCTGTGCTTTTCTTCATTGTACCTTGTATAGAAAAATAGTTTTTTGCCTTTGGCAGTTATCATTTGTGCAATAGCGTTTTCATATATCATTCCTTGGTTTATTGAAAGCTTACCGTCCATGATCTGTTTATATAAATTGGTTTTCGCGAGCTCGTTCTCACTAAACGCAAGGCTGACAAGAAGCCCTGTATCGCCGAGATAACATTTTACTGCCGATTCATTTTTATTTAATGCAAAGCCGACATTCGGATCGTTGCATTTATAACAAAGATTGCAGATCATTGAATCGTCAAGCCAAAAAAGCGGTTCATCATATTTATCAAAGGTGGCATTAGAATCAATATTACTCAGTACGATTTTCTTTTCATGAGTAGACAGGTATGCCGGAATATTTTCAAATATAGCCGACACCTTAGAATTATATCTTCTTGCCGCTTTTTTAATATCGTCGCGGTATAGTCCGAGTATATCCCTTTTTTCGGTATCCGCTGCGGCAAAGTCACGACTTCCGTTTTTATAAGCCAAAACAGCCTGCGGCATACCGCCGACAAGGATATATTCTTTAAAAAGCCGTAGTGCTTTATTGTGCATGGACCTTTCAAGCGGTTCTCTTTTTTTGAAACACTCAGCTATATAATCGAGCAAAATGTCTTCACCGAGAAAAGAGGAGAACTCCACAAAATCAAGCGGATACATTTTAATTTTTCTCTCTTCCGAGGGAATTGTAATACTTTCAACATTTTCCTTTATGGAAATCAGCGAACCTGTTTCAAGATAATCGTAACGACCGTCTGCCACAAGATATTTTATAGCTTCTCTTGCCTTGGGGAATTTTTGAATTTCATCAAATATTATAAGACTTTCACGCTGATACAGCCTTGTATTGTATTCAAGCGACAGCGACTGAAAAAATATATCCAGTTCTGTAAGATCGTCAAAAAGAGACTTTACTTTTTTTGACGCCTTATTGAAATCTATGAGAATATATGACCTATATTCGTTTTTTCCAAATTCTTCGGCAACTGTTGACTTTCCGATTCGCCTTGCACCTTCAATCATAAGCGCTTTCGTCCCGTTTGCGGATTTTTTCCATTCACACAGATCTTTATATATTTTTCGCTTAATTTCCATTTAAGAATACCGCCTTTCATAATACGCTGTTTGTATTATACCATAATTGCCAACAGTACGCAAGATATAAATGTAAAAAAAGATAAGCAATACGCAAGATTCTAAATATATTATATCCTACCGTTCTGATTTTATTTATGAATCTGTGTTTTTGAAATTTCGGCGCTATGTAACAGGCGGCAAAATTACTCCTGCCGCCCCAATACATTACCTCGCATCACGGCTGTCTGCTCGGTCCGGTTCTTCTGATTCTTCACTGCGTTCGCCGTCAACGATTTCATTGTCCTTCTTATCCATATCGAGTAGCGTGTTCAGTTCTGCAAGACGAGCGGACTTTGTTTTAAGTTCCTCCTCATGCGGATAGGGCTTTTGGGACTCCACCTTTGCATTTTCAAGCTGCACCTTGGTATCTTCAAGCTGCTCCTTGCAGGCGATCTGTCGCTCGGGCATTGCGCCGATCGCATTGTCCAGTCGCAGAATATTACCGAAAATATCCGTACCGAGAACAACGGTGTGCCGCAGCTCACCGATAAGAACTATCCTGTATTCTTTGCTGAAGGTGTCAAAGGACAGCTCCATTTCAAAGCCGCGATAACAGCCGATCCTAATCGGGTCGGGATTGGTCATAGATTTGCAAGCGGCAATAATTGCTTCGCCGGCTTCTTTTTTATCGGTGCAATTCACGCCCTTTATAACCATACCGCAAAAGCTGTCTTTATCTCCGACCGGGTGACTTTCGGAAGTGGCGATATCCTTTTCGTAGCCCTTGATGCGTTCTTCCAAAGCCGCAATTTTCTGTGGGAACTCCTTATGGATTTTATCCTCTAACGAATAAATCTGACTGAGGTGGTTGGCTTTGAGAAGTTTAAGCCTGGATACATCAATATCCAAGTCCATCTTTTCCTTGATATACGGGTTACCCGTACAAAGTGCCTTTATTTCGGCATAGGAGAGAGCCTGTTCGTCCACATCCTCCGCAGAGCGCACAGGACTTTTTGAGGTCATAATCTGCCCGATAAACTTCTGCTTGCTTTCAACAAGCTGATACAGATAGCTGTCAAAGGTATTTTCGGTAACATAGGTGAATATCTCGACTTCGGGATTATCGTTGCCTTGTCGGATAATTCGTCCCTCACGCTGCTGCAAATCCGACGGTCTCCAAGGGCAGTCAAGGTGGTGCAGTGCAATCAGTTTTTTCTGCACATTTGTGCCTGCACCCATTTTTTGAGTGGAACCGATCAGCACTCTGACCTGACCGCTTCGCACCTTGCCGAAAAGTTCTTTCTTCTGCATTTCGGTGTTTGCTGAATGGATATAGGCGATTTCTTCCTTGGGTACTCCTCTTGCAATAAGTTTATCTCGCAAATCATCGTATACATTAAAACTACCGTCGCCGTGCGGCGTGGATAGGTCACAGAACACCATCTGTGTAGAACGCTCATCCGCCGTTTTCTGCCAGATGTCAAATACATTTTCAGCACAGGCAGACACCTTGCTCGTTTCGCTATCGGGAAGCATTTCATTTATCATACGCTGGTCAAGTGCCAACTTTCGTCCGTCGTTTGTAATAAGAAGCATATTATCAATACTTGAATCCACCATCTTGTTGCGCACCTTCTCGGCTCGCTCGGATAATGACTTCACCATTTCCTTTTGCTGTTCGGACGGTTTTAAGACCACATTATGATAATTTGCTTTCGGTACGGGTAAGTTTAACATATCCGCCGTTTGAATATCCGCTGTTTCTTTGAACAGGGACATCAGCTCCGGCAGGTTGTAGAACTTAGCAAAGCGTGTTTTGGCACGGTATCCGCTGCCTTCAGGGGCAAGCTCGATTGCCGTTACCGTCTCGCCGAAGGTAGACGCCCAACTGTCAAAGTGGATAAGGTTGTTCCGCTTCAGCAGGTTATATTGCAAATACTTCTGCATAGTATAAAGCTCTACCATAGAGTTAGAAATGGGCGTACCCGTTGCGAACACAACACCTTTACCGCCCGTTAACTCGTCAAGATAACGGCACTTCATATACAGGTCGCTGGACTTTTGAGCCTCGGTTTGAGAGATACCGCCCACATTCCGCATTTTCGTAAATGCGGCGAGATTTTTGTAATAATGCGCTTCATCAATAAATAAACGGTCAACACCAAGCTCTTCAAAAGTAACGACATCGTCCTTTCGAGTTTGATCGTTTAACTTATCGAGCTTTTGTTTGACCGTCTTTTTAGACTTTTCAAGCTGTTTGATTGAGAAATTTTCGCCGCGATTCTTTTTAAGCTCCGCAATACCGTTCATGATTTCCTCAAGCTGTTGGCTGAGAATAGCCTGCTGTCGTTCAATCGACATGGGTATCTTTTCAAACTGGCTGTGACCGATGATAATAGCGTCGTAATCACCGGTGGCAATTCGTCCGCAGAATTTCTTGCGGTTCTTGGTTTCAAAGTCCTTTTTGCTCGCCACAAGAATATTGGCAGACGGGTAAAGCTGAAGATACTCTGCCGCCCACTGCTCGGTCAGGTGGTTCGGTACTACAAACAGACTCTTTTGGCAAAGTCCTAAGCGTTTACTCTCCTGTGCCGCCGCAACCATTTCAAATGTCTTGCCGGCACCTACCACATGAGCAAGCAAGGTATTACCTCCGTAAAGAATATGTGCGATGGCGTTGACCTGATGGGGTCGCAGTGTGATTTCGGGATTGATACCGACAAAGTTCAGATGCTCGCCGTTATACTCACGGGGACGCACAGAATTGAACTTCTCGTTATACAGCTTGCAAAGCCTGTCACGTCGTTCTTGGTCTTTCCATATCCAGTCGGCAAAAGCGTCCTTTATAAGCTGCTGTTTGCCCTGTGCAATGGCAGTCTCTTTTTTATTAAGCACCGGCTTTTTGTTTCCGTTTTCGTCCTCCACATAATCAAAGATACGCACATCACGGAGATTTAAAGTTTCCTCTATAATCTTGTATCCGTTAATGCGGCTTGTGCCGTAGGTGTTATATACCTTGATATTTCCTCTGTCGTAGGACTTGCCCTCAATATTCCATTCACCCGTGTACTCCGAATAATGCACATGGATGTTCCAAGAGATATACCTTGCTGTACTGAAAAGCTCGAACATAAACTGCTCGACATCTTCGGGCGGCAGCCAAGTAGCCCCGAGTCGGACGGATATTTCACTTGCAGTAAGGTCTTTCGGCATAACCTCGGATAGTGCCCTTACATTGACTTCAAAAGTAGCACCGCTCTCAGCCGCCGTCTTTGCAACTGCAAGTTTCTCACGGACATTACCCGACAAATACTCATCAGCGGGTATATATTTCGGCTCGGAGGAACCTTCGGAATAAAACGGGTTAAGAAAGATAACTCCCGAGAGATCTTCGGCAATTTCTTCCTCGCTTTTTCCTGTCAGCCCGCACATATACGGGATATCTATCTTCGTTTTCTCCGCAAGGGATAAAGCCAAGGCTTCTGACGCAGTATCTACGCTTGTCACCGTAACCTTTTGCTTTATGGTTCGCTTTGAGAACATATCCGCTTTACGGACAAAGTTGCCCTCATCGTCAAGCACTTCAAGGGAAGAAAGTAAACTGTAAGAACTGTCGGAATTGAAAGCGGAATTGTTCGCCCTTGAATTGATAAGTCCGTATTTTTTGCTGAAAGCGTCATACAGCTCGTTGAGCTTTTCCTGTTCTGCTTTAATGTCCGATTCGGGATAATCTTCGGTTTGGTATTCAATAAGTGTTCTCACACAGTCCCGAATCCCGATCATACCCTTAATGCGGTTTTCGGCGGTTACGGATACATCAACAGGCTTCATGCGGCTGTTTTCACGGTAATAGATTTTGCCGTCAACTACCGTGTAGCTGAAATTACGAACCTCGGGATCGGCAGGGATAGACAGGTCTTCATCCTCATCGGTCAGATCTTCGTATTCATATTCCGTAACCTCCGCATGTATGTTTTCTATGGCTTGCGTCAACTGCTCCGCAAGGCTTTGATCCTCATAGGCGATACAGGCTGACTGCATACTGTGCGGACCGGTTATCATTTTCATTTCGCCCATAATCATATCGGGATTATCCACAAAGTAGCTGTTCATCTTGATACCGTTTTCATCGGTGCCGAGATGCACCCAATCGGGTTCAATGTCAATAAGCCTGTCACGCTTTTGCAGGAAGATAATATCCGAAGTAACTTCGGTTCCTGCGGCGTCCTTAAAGGTATTGTTCGGCAGCCTTATTGCACCGAGCAGGTCGGCTCTTTGTGCAATATACTTTCGGATTGCCGGATTTTCTTTATCCATAGTACCCTTTGAAGTGATAAAGGCAATGATGCCTCCCGGTCGCACCTTATCAAGCGTTCGGGCAAAAAAGTAGTCATGAATAAGGAAATTATGCTTGTCATACCGCTTGTCCGGCACTTTGAACTGCCCGAACGGGACATTGCCCACCGCTGCGTCAAAGAAGCTGTCCGGCAGCTTTGTGTCCTCAAAGCCCTGCACGGCAATGCTGTTTTTCTGATAGAGCTGTTGTGCGATTCTTCCCGAAACTGCGTCAAGCTCGATGCCGTAGAATTTAGCGTCCTTCATACTGTCGGGGACAAGTCCCATAAAGTTGCCGATACCGCAGGAAGGCTCCAATACATTGCCGCTCTTGAAGTTCATATTTTCAAAAGCCTTGTATATTGCCTTGATAACAACGGGCGGCGTATAAAATGCGGTTAATGCAGACGCTCTTGCCGACGCATATTCGTCCTCCGAAAGTAAATTCTTCAGCTCGTTATAGTGAGGATTGGTTTCCTCGAAGAACTGCGGCAGACCGCCCCAACCTACATAAGCGGATAAGATGCGCTGTTCGGTGCCGTTAGCAAGTCTGTGTTCTGCTTCAAGCTTTCGTAGAAGCTGAAGGGCGTGGACATTGTTATAGAATCGGTCAAGCGGAGTACCTACACCGATGTTATCATCCTCAATGCGGAAATTTGTACGGTAATCGCTCTTGATTTCGGGGAATATGATGCTCGGAGACAGTTTCCCTTGCTTCTTTTGTTCGGGCGGAGGCGCAAGCGTATCTTCAGTTTTTTCTTTAACCGATGAAACAATCCGTCTTATCTGAAGCTTATCCCCGGGTTCATGGGTTACGGCTACCACATCATAACCTGCGTCCAATAGCTTTTGGGTATATTCCTCGGTTTTGAATACGGGAAAGCCGCACATCGGTGTGCTGATTGATTTGTTTTCAAATGTTCTCTTTGTAATAGTCAAATCAAGCACTTCGTGTGCAATCTCGGTATCTGCTTCGCCGAAGATTTCAAAGAAATCTCCTATCTTCTGCATCACAACCGCATCGGGGTTTTCTTTCTTTGCTTTTTCGTACTCATCCCAAGGGGACGGAGCACGGTAATCCTTCACCTCAACGCCGTTATGCCCACAAAGCTCAGCAAAGTCACGGAGCAATTCACCCGAAAACTCATTCGGTTTGCCGTATTCGTCATAGCTGATAGCGTCCTCCACAAGAAACGCATAGAACTGTTTTCCTCGCCAAACATTGTTGTAACCGTCTGTTGCAATCAGCCCATCGTCATCGAAGCCGAGCTTGATATCACCGACATTCAGCTTATCTAATACGGCATAAAGAATTTCTGTTTCACGGTCATAAACAGGCAGGGAGATCGGCTCGGTCTGTTCAGCCATTCTGTTAAGTTCTGCATGATGTTCTGCTTCAAATTGCTGAATATCCTTGTGGATTTTCAGAATGTTTTCGGGTGTGAACCGGATATAGTCACAGTCCATCTCATAGTCGTTTTCCGCTTCCATAAAGAACGGCGTGTTGATGTCGGCTAAAAACTGATCCGACATTTCTTCAAGGTCAATAACGAACTTCTCGGTATTTTCGGGTTGATTTGCAATGTCATACTGCTCGATAAGTTCCTCAAAAACAGAAAAGCTCAAATCGCCCGAAACATACTGACCTCCGGCATCCGCATCGGGATTAAAATACATCCAATGAACGAGGTCGTTTCCGCTATCCAGGGATATTCTCACTTTCGTGTTGTCCGGGATTTCTTCCGACTCGGAAATAACGCTTTCTACCACATGGAGATACTTGTCGTTCATCGGATTTTCGCTTACCTTGCGGTCAAATTCCTCCCATGACATATCTTCGCAAAACAACGGGAACTCGCTGTCGTTGAGCGTGACGGTATCGCCGCCAAGGGATAGGATAGAATATTCCTTTGTGCCTATATATACCGAATCACCGAGCGAAAAGCGGTATTCTTTCGGCGGTTCGGGCGGCGGGTTCATCTCGTCATAGGTTGGCTCAAAGGGTTTTGCTATATCGCCGGATAAGGCTTCAATCATTTTTTCAGCCCGTTCGGATAAATGAGTTTTGGTTTCTATGATTTGATTGAGTGCCTTACGCATAATCGGCAATATAAAGGGCTTATCCGTGACATAATTACAGCGCTTTTCGCCGGCTGTAAACGCAGCGGCACAGTCCCCAAGCTCGAACATAGAAAGAACGGCACTCTCATTACCAAGCTGCCGTTCAAAATCATTGTAGTCCTCAAAAATAGAGCGAAACTCACGCATCAGCTCAGAGCGCTTATTTCTGTCCTCCGCTTCGCGTTTATATGCGGGATACGCTTCTCTTTCAGCCGGTGTTAAATACCTATCGACCTTTATAAGCTCACCGATACGCTTTTCGGCGGCGTTCCACTTTATTGTATATTCAATTCTATCCGCATCGCCGGTTATTCCTTTGGATACGGTTATACCCTTACTGTCATGTTGCTCCCAATAACCGCTTTCGGGCAGGGCGCCCGAATGTCCGCCTGTTCCGTATTCGGATTTCAAAAAAGCAATGTTTTTCTCTTTGCTTTCCTGTTTTGAAAACTGCTCATAAATACGGAGTTTACTTTGCGAATAGTCGCTACCTCGGCAAAGCACATAGTCGATTGCCTCTTGGGGCAACACAAACTTTTTATCCTTTTCGGTTTTAGCTTCTTCAATGAGCCTTATCTGTTCGCCGACAGTGGGGAGGGACTGTTCATCGGGGCTTAACCATTCGTGCAAAAGCATCAGTCCGTAGATCTTGTTTGCAATGCGCTCCCAGCTCATAAAATCCTCTTTTTCACGGGTGAGATAACTGCCGCGCCACATGGTGAGCAAATCGTCATAGGCACGGTAGCCTACACGCTGACCGCTCTCAAGAATATGCTCTACATAGGTGTTGTCAAAAAAGCCCTTAATAAAATTACCACGCTCCCTGCGGTCCTCATGTTCCGCAAAAAACGTAGCAATTTCTTTTCGATGGTCTTTTAGAGCAATACAGTTGCGAAGCAGCTCGGCTTTTTCATCTTCCTCGTGATAATACGGGATTTCACTGCGGGCGTCGTAATCGTGACCGCTTAGCTGTAGACGATTTCCTTCAGCACGATTTCTTCCGCTGATGCCTTGATGTTGTTCATCATCTGCACCCACTTCATTTGGTCGGTCGCTTTCAGGGTTTCGTTCACGCCCTGTGCTTTTGCCATATCGGTTGTCAGCTTCTCCATCATCTCGTTCGCTTGACGGTCTATCTGTTCCAGATGTCCGTTCAGCTTGCCCGTCAGTTGAAGCCCCGATAACATCGTTTTCCTGTGATTCTTTAGAAATGTGTGGCGCAGCATTCCATATTTCCCGATCTTCGGGCTGTCCGGTACTTGGATGTTCGGCAGAAGATAATCTCCCGTCTGTCTGTAGGTCAGTTCCATTTTGTATACTCCTTTCGGTTGCTTTATTTTCGCTTATATTATCCTCAGTTTTATCCGGACTTGCAAATGTGCGATTCTTCTTTTTGCTTTCTCGTTCAGCGGCTTTAACCGTTTCGGCAATCTCTTGCAGAACCATTTCGGATATATCACTTCCGGCACAACCGAGGATATTTAATGTTTCTATCGTGTTGAAATTGCATATATCACGGAAATCCTCGGCATCTAAAAAGTCCTCTGCGTTATATCCGCAACGGGTAAGAAGCATATACTGAACGCTGTTTTTAAGAAGCCCCCTGAAATACACTTCGGCATTAAAGCTGTCGATTTCCTCCAAAAAACTGCCGTCCCTTACTGAGTTTAACTGCTCGCAATAATCGGTAAGGTTATCTGTCACAGCAAGGTCGGCGATCTTGAACAGCACATCGGTAAAGGTGTTTTTGTTTTCCACCTCGCCGAAGCTGTTTTCCAAGGCTTCGGTCACAAGCTCCTCATACTCCGGCTTCATTGTCCAAAGTCTTACTTCATTGCCGTAATAACTGTTGGTATCGGAAATATCGAAAACATGGCGCAGCTTATACGGTACATTACGGTCCACCAAAAGGGCGATACCTTTCGTGCCTCTGTTTACATACCGACCGAGCTTGTTCCATACCTCAATTTCGGCACAGGCAGTAGCACTCGGCTTTTGTGCAAAGATAAGCATTTGGTCACGGAAGCTGTATTTGTAGTTGTTCGCCGCCGTTTCAAGAAAGCTCATAAAGGTTTCCGGATGTGAGGTAATATCCTTTGCCGTATGCGCCACCATTTCCACGGTAGTTTGAAATTTACTCGGCATTTTCATCCTCCTTCTTTACTTTAGTTTTGCTCTCAATAAATTTGCGTTTGTGGCAGACAAGGTCAAAAGATATTTGTTAAACCTTGATACTGTCTCTACAATTTCAGAATGAGTTTCGGGGTAATAGTATCCATCCATACAACTGCAAATCGGAATACCTTCTTTTCTAAGGCAAGACACATAATACCGAATGGCCTCTTCGCTTACCTGAAATCTCATCTTCAACTGTTTGCAAATTATCGCGTTATCTCTGCCGGTATGATATTTCCTTAAATATCTGTATAACGCTTTTTTGTCTTTTTGCATAAGTGTTCTCCTTTCTTTTTTCTCATCTGCCACAGACGGATTTATCTTTCGTATACTTTAACTTTCGGCTTTTCACCGGGAAATTCCCAGCCGTACACTGCGCCGATTTCATCACCAAGCCTGCGTGTGACCTTTTCAATGTCTTTTTCGGTTGCTTCACCGCAGTAGAGTTTTTCTTTCAAATCTTCAATCTGCTCGTCGGTCACACCGTCCCGATAGGTACGGTAGCGGTAATGATTTGTGCCATCGTGGTGAGTAGCATCACAACGAAACTCTCCGTCTTTATCTACATACCAAGTGGTATAGTCCGTATCCGAATACAGACAATCACGGATATTGCCGCTTTCGATCTCCTTATATCCGGTGCGTCTGCCGTACCAAAGTCCGAGATCGCCGATAACCAAAATCGGGGAGGATAACTGTATATCCAAGTTACAGCGTTCATCGTCAAGATTGGCGGCATTGGAATCGTACATTTGCTCGTATAACTCATCCTCAGAATAATGGGGATAAAGCTCTTCCAATGACTCACGCCAGTCCTCTAAATCAAGGTCATAGTTCGACCATATCAGATGGTCTGTGCTTTCCTGATACATTCGCATCCTCCTTTCCGTGCTCGGCTTCATATTCACAGATAGGGCAAACCTGTCTGCCCTCCGGGATTTCTCGGCCGCAGCATACACAAGTGTCGCTCATCGTGCTTCATCTCGCTTTCTCTCTTTTACAGGTTCAGCGGTGCAATCCACCTCGGAATTGCCCCATATAATATTGCCGTCATAATAAACAGACTCGGCTTTTTCTTCGGCTTCCTCAGCGGAAGCTGCCTCGACTTCAACAACACCGTAGCTGATTTCTTTGACTTTTACCGAATATTTCATCGTGCGTCACCTCTGTCTTTTGAATTATGAAGCAAGACGCCGTTTTCGTCATAGCTTTTCGGTTCAGCGGCGGGGACGCCCCAACCGAACATAGAGCCTGCAAGCATTGCTTCTACCTGTGCTTTGCTGACTCCGAGGTTTGAATTTCGATCATCAACCAACGCTCGGTTAAATGCTTTATCATCGGTCGAATACTCACAAGTGTAATATCCGCTTTCTCCATGCTTGATGATGATTACTTCATCAGTCCCGGGCAAAGTCGCATAACAAGTTTCGGGCAAATCCGAGCGAAGCGGGATGACCTTTGCGCCGTTTTGCTCTATACGCTCGGCAAATTCGCAAATATGATAGAGATTATCTCCCACCTCAACATGGTATTCGTCTATATATCTACACACCCTGTCGCAAGTCTTTCCGTCAGAGTAGGTAATACGAATGCGGTCGCCGTCCTTAATGCGGAACTTTTCTTTGTATTCCGGTGTAATGAAACGGATACCTTTCTCGGCATTACGGATATGGTCGTCAAGCCATTCTTTTTTGTAGCAGTAGCAGTATAGGTTGTATTCGCCCTGATGGGGATTGAGCCTGCAAAGATAGGCGTAATCATCGGAATCTACTCGAACACCGAAAGAGCGTTCGTCGCTGCCGTATTGCAAAGCTTCCTTGTAACAGAACTTACTCAGCGTGTTTCTGTCCGCAAGAAAATTGTCTTTTTGACGGTAGGTGTTAATCAGATCGTCAAATTCCGCTTTGAACTCGTCCGTTTTCAGATCCGTGCGGTAATCGTTCCAAGAACTGAAAAAACCCTTTCCGTTTGTATCCATATCCGCACGAAGATACCCAATGAGTCCGCACTGCATAGCAATCTGTGTGCTTTGCCGATAGGTATACTTTTGTTCCGGTTCTTTCATTACCTTCAAATCAAAACTCATTATCTTTCATTCCTTTCTTCTTTTTTTGCGGCTTGCAAAGCCTTTTCGTAACCCGGCTTTGCCCATTTGGGAAGTGAGTCTGCATCTATAATGCCGAGTACATCCTGTCTGTAAAAATTCGCTTTGTGCCCATCATACAGAGAGGTGCAAAAGCAGGTGCGCCCTCTGGCATTAGGCTGTGAGCCGAAGCCGCCCGTGCAGAACATAAGCTGATGCGTGGCAAGCTGATATTCGGGGCTGAAAACATTGCTGTCGATTACAACCACTTTGTTTATCAGGTTGTCTTCACTGGAGATACGGCGGCATTTATCTGCGGTGATAACTCTGTCCTCGCCGCCGATAACCGCTTTTTCTTCATCGGTTTTTTCGATGGCATTCTTTGCCGCCGTGGTAATGCGCTGACCGTATATTTCAAAAATTTCAGCATAGCCGTCGCTTGCCAAGCCGTGTGTGTAAAGCTCCATCAGCTCGTTGCGTTCCACATAACAGCAAATATACCGCTCAGGCGGCACGGCGTTCTTATCTTCACCGACAATGATTTCCTCGCCGCCGATTCGCTGACAGGCAATCACCTCGTAATTGCCGACCTTTCTTTTTTCATTCGTCAAGGTTTCCACCTCCTAAATTTTAAGGCGGCACCTTTCGATGCCGCCTTAAATTATTTTCTGATTCATTTAATCATTCCTGCCTATATACCAATCGTCATAAACATTCCCGTTAATCTGAACAGCGACGGTTTTATATGTGGTAATCATACCCGCAGGAGTCCAACAGTCGCTTAAAACCGCCTTAAGCTTATACTCGCCGTCCGGGTAATATATCGGTGTGAAATGCTGTCTTGCCATATCCGCGGCATTTACAAATACCTTTTTACCCGATACCGTTTCAATGCTTCGGCATTTATCTCTGCCATAGGTATAATTATATTCGGGGAACAAAGCGTAATAATATTGCGGTGCAAAGCATTCGTTAACCGAACCGTCCGTATATCCGCTTACCGTATACATACTGTCCTTAAAGCTTAATTCAAAGCCATAACCGGATTTCATATACAGCTTACCGTTTTCGGTATATGCAGATGGACTTGTGGGCGCTGTTAAAACAAGATCGTTTACAGTATTAGCAACCGCAAACTGCTTCTTTGTATAAGCACCTCCGCTGTACACCCATTGCCACCACCGTCCGCTTGTTGTGCTATCGGAGGGAGACGGAGGTACTGTAAACCCATCGGGAGCTTTAGCATTGTAATCTGTATCGGGCTCTATGCAGGTATCGTATGAGGCGATTGTATAGCTCTCCGAGGTGTGGCTGTACTGATAAGGACCGTCGTCAATATATGCATTAACCGTTACATCGGAAGAAGCATAACCGTCGGGTACATACCAACCGAAATACGCTAAATTCTTATCCCTTTTAGGCGCAATAAAACCCTGTGTTTCAACCGCAATTCTTTGACCCGAAGAATTGTAAACGCTGAACACAACCTTTGCTCCCGTTGTCGGTGTATAATCGTCATCCGAAAGGTTTACCAACCAAAAGCTCGAAATGACATTTGTTTTTTCTCTGTACGGAGCATTAGGCTCAATAGGAACAATAGCGATTTTCTCATACAATTCCCATTTGGCGATTAGTTTAATATCGCCTGTTGTACGCTTAGACAACTCTGTATACAATTCGTTCGGACTGCCGAAAGCCGAGCCGCAGCCTTTATTTATACCGTCAAGATAATACTTAATATTGACATTGGAATAAACCGAAGCAATACCGCTTGTACTTCCTGCAACACCCGAATAAAACAACAGCCTTATATCGTGGTTCGTATCGGCAGAAGCCGGACAGGTAACCGAAAACGAAAGGTTACTTCCAAAGGCGATATTTTTTTGAAAAAAGCACTTGCTGTCTGTGAAATCGTAAATAACGCACGAGAACATAGACGATGAACCGGCGGTGGTTTTTGCATTACCTATTGTTATTTCGTATTCTGTTCCTGGTTCAATGTTATTTAAAACATTATAGTAATTGTAATTATGGTTTAATGCAGAAAGGGCGATTTGCGGGTTTGTATAATCCCGCATCCAACCCAAGAACTCATATCCCGTTTTTGTGGGGGAGTATAAATCCTTACCGTACAAAACATTATAGCTTGTGGGGTTGTTCGGATCGTTAGTTCCTCCGTCTAAATCGTAGGTAATGTTATAGGTATACGGATGATAATCATATTCAAAACCCATATTATAATTTTTTTGTGTAAATTTAGTACCATACGGATAATTTTGCCAAGAACCATTTACAGAATCGGTTCCTATCTGCCAAGTATTATTCAAATAAAAACCGTTAGGTATAGCGGTTGCGTCAGCTTCTGTCAAGGCGAAAACATCACCATAGCTCTTAGTGAAGTTGGTATTTGTTAAATGGAAAGCATTCCGGTCACCGTTATTTCCATTACCGTTAAAACCCCACGCCCAATGGCTTATTGCGTCCGTATAGGTGTTCTTTTTCCATACGGCATAGAGATTAACTGTACTGCTCGCATTTGGGTCGGGAACTTTTGAATTTATCCACCAGTCCGCAACACCGCTATAGGTAGAGTAAGTTTCGCTTGTTGCCGTTGCAGATTCACTCCAACCGAGCAAAGTATAGCCCTCTCTGTCCCATCCGCCGAACTGTCCGCTGTTGTTATACCATTTAGGCTTACCGTCATTGTTATAACCGAATCTGTTACCCGAAACCGCATAGGTGAAGGTTTGGTCTGCTACGCTATTGCTTCCGTCATTTTTGTTGAATACAACCTTAACGGATTTTGGGTAGTAATAATATTCCATCCAAACATTACACGCAGGTTGAGTAAAGCTTGAACCTATATTTTTATTAGACCAAGTACCCGTCGCCCAATAAGAGCCTGCTACGCCGGTATTGTAATATCCCGTATAGCTCTGTACTAAATTGCTTGGGATTGTTACGGAATTTCCCGCCTTACCCGTAAATGTCGAGGAACCCATATTTTTAAAGGTTCCGTTGCCGTTATCCCCGCCTGTGCCGACATATTTCCAGTGAGTTATGGAATTTGTGTAATCCGTTTTAATCGTAATAACATTTTTAACGGTTAAAACCGAACAGCCGTATCCGTTTTGGATTATCTCTTTGTAGGTGTACCGACCGCTTGATTTAACAGATACCGCATTGTATACACCTGTATTAGACGATACATAAAGCGCATTAGGAAACTCTCTGTTTATATAGTACATTAAATTCCATAATGTTCCCGAACCGGCGTTGTAAAGGTTTCCGTTGCCGCCGTTATATCCGTCGCCTCCCGATACAGCGGCTCCGTAAATCGCTAACTCGGTTGAGGTTGCCGCAGTTTGCGTACCTGCCAGCTTCATACGGAAAATAGGCTCTGTAAGCACATAATCGCTTTCGGTTGCGTTTGAAAGATTAGTGCCGCAGATAACATATATTCTTGAAAGATTCTGATAGTTGTTAGATGAGTTTTTTATCCATGTGCCGATCGAATCGGGATTTTGCGGTAAAGAAGAATAAAAACCGCAGTTTCCCGATTTGTAATCACAGCCTTGAGTAGAAGTAGTACTGCTTACCTTTGTTCCGTTTGCTAATTGCTTCTTGTTTGCGGCAACTCCGCTTGATACAATAAAGCGCTGACCCGAGGAATAAGCGCTGTTTCCTATGGTAATGTCGCTAAGATAAACATTAACAGCCTTTGTTCCGCTTTTAGGCGCACCCGAAGCTGACACAACGCTGAATCTGTAACCGCAAATATTATCTTTTGCCTTATCGTATGAAACGGTAAAGCCCGATGTTGTTGCTGTAGCTCCCGTATTATTAGCAGAAGACCCTCCGCTGTAATCAAGGCTTACAGCGTGGGTCTTCATTGTAAATACCGCTGTCATAGTCATAACAACAGTCAGCATTGTTATTAGTTTTTTTAATTTCTTTTTCAATAGAAATCTCTCCTATTCTAAGGAAATCCCGCAGGTACCGAGACAATAACCGCTGTTTTCGTAATCGTCCGGCATTCCGGGTATGAAAAATCCGTACTTGTCCGGATTCCATATTTTCTTTCCGCAGTTAGGGCATATTTCTCCCGTTTCACCTGCGGTTTTAGGGTCTATTTTATTAGCTTTCAGATAATCGTCCGCTGTATCTTCGAGCTCGGTTTTGCCTTCCTCAAAGGTCTGAACTTCAACACTCTCTGTTTCTTCAGCTTCAGAGCTTGATATTGCGGATTCAGCTTTTGAATTATCCTTTGTCTTATTGTTTTCGTTCAGCAATTTATCCGCTTCGGTTTCATCGGGTTCAATAAAGCTTAAGTTATCACTGCTGTCATTGTCCTCACTGCTTTCAACCTCATCGGTATTATCAATTTCAATTTGAATATCGGGGCTTTTTTTACTTGGGTTTTTCGCTTCATCCGATTTTGCGGTCGGTTTATTATTAAAGATCACAAAAGCTCCTGCCAATGCTAAGAGAGCGGCAAGTATAACCCCGCATAATACTATAATTATTTTCTTTTTCATTTCGGTGACCTCCTAAAATTTTTCATTATATTTTGATTCCACAGTGACAGGTATTTCAGCGGTATCAATCACTACTCCGGCAAAATCAATAGGATAATATACTGTATAACTCGCATTAATTTTTAATTTCCCTTCAGTAGCGAACGATATAATCGGCTTTGAAAGCTTGTATTTAAGTTTTCCGTCACCGGTATAAGCATATAAATATTCTCCGTTTTTTTCAAATGTGCAAAAGTCGCATAAATCCTCGGTATACATATCCTCGTCAAGCTCTGCTGTGGAGTTGTTTCCGTTTTTAATTGAATCGTAAATAACGATTGAGTTTTTCATTACAAAGCTGTCAAGCACAACCCGGGAATTTCTTTGAACCGTTTTTACTGTATTTACCGATACCGCAAAAGTCACGAATACCGACAGCAGCATACATATAACCACAATCATTACACAAGTAGAAATATATCCGTCTCCCCGTTTGTTTATCATACATCCACCTACTTCCAGTATCTTTCCGAAAGTCCCGATTTCTTAACCTTTACGGTGACGGGAATTTTGAACACGCCGAGTCCTTTGACATATGTGTGCTTTGAAATCTCTACCCACATTCGCTCGCCGAGCTGAACACGGCGGTAGGTACTGTTGAAATACCTGTCTGCTCCGTAATCAATACCATAGTAGTAATACTGATCCAGCATATCGCTGTCGGCGTGCCAAAAATCATCGTCAAAACAACCGGCATAGGTTGCTGCTTCGATAAGCTCATCGGCAATCTGATCCATCTCAATACGCAGGGTGATAAAACTGAAAATGTTAATGGCGATAACGAGAATCATCACGAAAACGACCACTCCGACGCACATATCCACATAGCCTTCGCCCTTTTTAGAGTGTAATATCTTCTTCATCATACAACCCCTCCTTATCCGAACAGGACGCCGATCGAGTCCATGATTTGAGATAGAATTACGACCACATAAACGAGCATAAAGCAGATAAGCAGACACATGGAAAGGCGTTTGACTTTTCTCGGTACCTTCTGCGCCTGAAGTCTTAACTGCTGACGCTGAATATCGTTGAATTTAAGGGACAGCGACGCCCAATACATTTCGGTATCGTCTCCGCGAAGAATACCTATAAGACCGCGACACACATCGCTCATCATGGCAGAGCCGACTCTTGCTTCAAGTCTTGTGATCGCCGCCTCATAGTTGCCCGACTTCATATCCGCCACCGTAATATCCAGTTCGTGCTTCATTTCACGACCGGCGTTCTTTGCATAGCTTTCAAGCATATACAGCACATCGCGGCTGTGCTTTAAGGTCTTATCTATCGTAAATACCAATCTCGGCAGTTCGCTTTCGATTTTCTCTCGCTTATGCCGTATCCGTACCGAAACGCTTTTTAGTTCTCTGCGGTAAAGAAATACCGCAAGGAACAGAACTACGGGAGAGAGAATGGGAAAGATGAACGCCATCGGAATGGCAAATATACCGATAAGCAGCGCTTTTACAATGGCATTCGCTTTGAACTTTTCGGGAGTAATATCCATCTGCGCCGTTTTGAGATCGGCTTCAAGCTGAGCCTTTTTGAACTCGTTGAGCTTCATGTGTTTTGCGAGAAAATCCGCAAGGTTTCCGAGCCATACATTCAGCGTTGAAGTCTTGACCTTCTGCTTTTTTGAAAGGCTTTCCACCGCCTTGGAAGTTTTCAGATACGGAATACGGTACACATCCGCAAGTACAAAGAATAGTCCGACGCCGCAAAGTGCGCCGATAATTGCCTGTAACATACTTTCAAACCTCCTTATCTCTTGTACTCAACGGGCTTTGTGAACTTCATCATAAACAAAGCCGTAATCAGAATTACCATACCGCAAATACCGCACACAAGTTTACCGGGCGTGGTAAAGAGCAGCGTGTGGAACCAATCCTTATTGAGCAAATACAAAAGCGGGATATTACCGACAACCAGCGCCACCATAAACCAATATTCATTACGGGCTGAGGAAAGCATCGTTTTCAGCTCCGAGTTTACGATACGAACATCGGTTAGCTTTGCAACAATAGGCAAAAGCGTGTCTTTCAAGGTTCGGTCATCCTGACACTGAATGAGCGTGTCGCACCATTCCCAAAATATTTCATTGTCCACCATACTTTTAAGTTTGTAAAGTGCGCGTTTGATATTAGAGGAAATGGCGGTGGCTTCGCCTTCAAAAGACTTGAACACATCACGAAGGGGCGGTTTGATATACTTGATGTTTTCTCTGACCGCCGCAACGATATCGTCCGAGCGCACATACGAGGTTGTGATGATAGAGAGCGCCGTTTCAAGTTCTTCTTTGGTATTCTTTTCGTAATAGGAAAGAGTGCTTGTCGTATAAAAAAACGGTATCAGGGCAAACGCCACCGACAGTACCGGCATAAGGAAAATGTTATCTATCAACACCGACACAATAATGCCCGCCGCGAAAAGAATAAGCGACGCACAGCAGACAATCGTAAACTGCTTTGATTTGCCCGTAACGGCAAGGGCGGTTTTCATCTTTACAAGAGTACGGTACAATCGGTGCTTTTTCTTGTTTCCACGAAGATGACGGGATTTGTCCCGCATAGTATCGTTCGGGGTGATTAACCTCATTAAATCGTCGGTGACTTGTTCGGGGGTTAGCCCGAAAAGACATACGATTGATATAATTATGAGAACCGAGCTTATGACCGAAAAAATCATTTTAAATCACCGTCCTTTACTAAAAACTGCTCTAAGGTTTTCTGCGGTACGCCGAACTGCATGAGCTTTCCCTTCAGGTGGTCGCTCATAATCTCTGGCTGTTCAAAGAAACCGTCAATTTTGTATTTGCCGCGCTTCAGCTCGTTTTTTGTGATGCGAAAACGGAAAAGCGTGTGATACTCCCGTTCTCCTGAGGGCGTAATAACACACTCGGAAATATCCATGATTTTACGGGAATTATCTTCAAGCTTATGAGCGTACACAACAAGCGGAAACGCCTGTCCTGCCTGCATAAGTGAGGTTGCAAAGTTTATGGGAAAGCGCTTCTGACATAGCAAAGCCAAACGCATATGAGCCGCGTCTGCCGCCGATGCATGAATAGTCGATACTACCGTGTGTCCGGTAAGACTTGCTTCCACCGCAGAATAAGCTTCGGTGTCTCGCATTTCTCCGACTACAACAATATCGGGGTTGAATCGGAGGGACGCTACCACCAAGTTCTCTTGTGTGATATCATACGCCGGGTTATCCGACGGACGGGAAAGGGTATGAACCACATTGTTGATAACTTCGCCGTCCTTCACCTTTACAAGCGACAGCTCGCGGGAGCCTGACTCAATGGTAAAGATACGCTTGTTATCCGGAATGGAAGTGAGCAGTGCGTTAAGCAGTGTGGTTTTACCGGAGGATGTTGCACCGGCTACCACAAAAGAAATACCGTAACGAAGGCACATACATAAAAAGTCGATCATTTTCTGCGTAGCATTACCGCCTTTGACAAGCGCCTTCATATCCACTCTTGACGGGTGCAGAAGTCGGATAGACACGCTGATACCTCTGTCATCATCAACAAGCGGCTCTTTCAGTGCCGTAATACGGGTGTTGCCCGGGAGATGTCCCTGTGACATTGGCGTAGCGTTATCAATAATCATGCCGGAATGATGAAGTAATCTCTTTACCACATCAACGGCGTGCTGCGGGTTGTAGAAATGCTCCTTTGCTTTCTCAATATGCCCGTCGGTATAGGTGACGGCAATATCGTCCCAGCCGTTGATATTGATTTCCTCAATTTCATCACGACCGAGATATTTTGTAAGCACCGAATACTCCGCCATTTCGGAATAGAGCTTATCCGATAGTTCACGGAAAGTCATGCCCTCCACTTCAAATCCGCTGTCGTGCATATATTTCTCAATATATGAGCGGAGCTGCACAACCTTACTGCGGTCGGAAAGTGCCGCCGCATAGTTTTCGGATATATATTCTTGTGACTTGTGAAGTAATGATACGAAGTCTATTTTCTGTGCCATTAAATCACCGCCTTTGCAATTCCCGCCGCCACGCTCCTGTACTTAGCATCGGGAAGCCTTTCGGAGAGCGTTCCCGTGATGGTCTGCTGTTTTAGTGCCTTTGAATAGGGCAGAGTAAAATCCACGCCCTTAAAGTGATTTGCCACTTCTGTAATAGGCAAGAACAAATCCTTATCCGAAATATTCATAACCTTAATGCGGTTCTCGGCACCAAGCTCAAACATTCCCGAATTAGATGAATAGTACGCCATACACTTAAGGTCGGGGGTGATAAGCTGAACGAGCATATCTGCGTGGCTCTTTGCCATAGATGAGATAAGCCCGTCCGCACAGTCTACGATTACATAGTCTGCAAGTTCTCTCAAAATAGAGAACAGATTTAGGATTTTATCCTCAGTCGGTCGCGGATAGGAATACTTGTTTTCCCCGGCTTTATATCCGAGAAAGCCGAAGTTCTCCATTGTTTTCACATGGTTCATCTGGCGGAGCACGTCCTCACGGTAAATATCCGTGCGGTCCAGCGCAACGCCGACAGAATACAGTTCTTCCTCCTTACAGTTCGGAAATACAAACGCAAGACAGGGCACATTCAAATCAGGAGAAAGAAATATTACCGAACCTTTTTTTGCGTAATAGATTTCCTCCGCAATTTTCAGTGCGGCGGTGGTTTTCCCGCTGCCGGGAGCACCGCAAACGGCAATCATCTTACCCATTGTTGCCACCTCCCGCAAAGAAAGCGTCCTGTTTTTCAATGAACTTATTTGCCGTCTCTGTATCGCCACGGTAAACAAGTGCCGCTTGGAGCGTAATGTCCGCTTCATACTTTGCAAGGAGCTTGGCCTGTTCGGTATTACAAAGCACGGTGATAGTGCTCGGAATCTCAAAACTGCCGTCTTCGTTCTTCACAATAGAGTCTTGGTCAATACCGCCCGCAGTTGTGGTCGTAATAACCTTCATATATTTAAGCTCACCGGGAATAGAGGAAGTACCGGCATTTTTATCTACAACGATAAGGGAGATAATATCTCCGTTCTGAAGCTTGCCCGAAAGTCCTGCCGCAAAGGTATCTATGGTTACGCTGACCGCAACCTTACTGCCGTTAAGCGAAGCAAATACATCATCTGCACTGTTGGCATCCTTCGTAAGCTTTGCCTTTGTGAGAATATCTCCGGCGTAAAGGGTAGAAGAAGCATACTTACCGATAACATCAGCGGTGTTAACATACACGCCCTGCGGCATGGTATCTGTCTTAACCTTGACGGTTTCAACCTGTTCTGCTGTAATCTTTGCACCTCTGCCGACATCCTGTTTGAGCCGAACAACCGTAGTTGTATCGCTTGTCAGACGGTTTACAAGTGGTGCGACAGCAAAGGTCATGGCAACCGCAAGAATCATGCAGACAATACCGATAATTGTTCTGTTCTTCATATTGAACCTCCTGTTTCTACATAAAATATGCCGCCATAAACCCGACGGCAAGGTATGGGATTAAGGGGAATCCCTCTGTGTTCTTTTTTCTGTTTTTAATGATGTTTACAATAATAGCGGCGATAAGTCCGAGCATCAGTCCGGCAAAGCCCTGTACGGTTCCGAGCAAAAAAGCACAGGCGGCGGAAAGCTTAATATCCGCACCGCCCATTTGACTTTTGGTTATAATTGTTGTCATGAGCATAATACCGCCTACAAGCAAAGCTGAAAAAATCATATTCGGCAAAGCCGCCATATCCGTTCCGATAAACGCTGCAATCACGATCATTAAATGGACATAGTCCTCGCACTCTCTTACCCGTATATCCTCATAAGAGGAGAATAGGAGGAGTAGGCAGAAAATACATCCCTTGACCGCAGTTGCAGCACATCCAAAAAAACAGAACAGCATAAGGGTTACAAATGCCGTAATACCGGCAAAGAAAAGCGTTGCTTTTTTCCTGTTGCCTTTATATACTTCGGCAGCATACCGGCTGAGAACAACGGCAGTGAGCACAGCCGTAATCACCAGCACAAAGCCGCTTATGAGGACAAACGGATTTTCGGTAAGCTTCGGTATATCATACGGCATAATAGGTCGAATCATCAAATGCATTCAATGCGCCCCTTTCATAGTAAAATAAGCGGCGGGGTGCCTCCATTGACACCCCGCCGTCCGTGTTTAGCCTGCGTAGTTGAAAAGTCCCTGAATCTTGGTGGTCACGGTGGGCATGATGGTGCCGTTGAACAGCAAATACAGTCCGCCGAGCAGGAGTGCGCCGATTACAACGGCGATCAAAATCTTGACACCGGAATCAACATAGCCCTCAGCCTTCTTGCAAGCAACAGTCGCTCTAACCGCCGCTACTGCGGAATTAACCTTGTTTCTGATTTTCTTAAACATATTCTTTTACCTCGTTCTTTCTATTTTTTGTGTGTATTACGGATTAACCGCTATACGAGAAAAGCCCGGTGATCTTGGTCGTCACGGTGGGCATGATGGTAGTGTTGAAGAGCGTGTAAAGTCCTGCAAGGAGCAATGCACCGATAACTACGGCGATAAGAATTTTTACACCGGAATCGACATAACCCTCAGCCTTCTTTGTGGCAACGGTCGCCTTAGCAGTAGCAACCATGGAATTAACCTTGTTTCTGATTTTCTTGAACATAAATTATTACCTCATTCTTTCTTTATTTTTTTGGTTGGGTATTCTTTTTTAGGCTGTCATTATTCAGCCTTTTCGCTGATCTTCTGCTCGTAGGCAGCAAACACAGCGGTCTCCAAAGCCTTGCGGACTTCGGACTTGATGGGATGAACGATATCACGGCGTACATCCTTGCCTTCGGCATCCTGATAGGTTGCGTAAGGCATTGCAACGAACTTTGCGTTCTCGGTCTCGATCACTCTGACATTGTGGATAACAAAAGCGCCGTCCACAGTCACGGAAGCAACCGCCTTGAGGGGCTTGCCGTTCTCGATGACCTTGCGGATTTTAACATCAAACTGCATACTGTTTTTCCTCCTTTCCGTGTGGATTTATATATGAGTGAAATTGCAAGCAGGGCAACAAAAAAGACCGGGAAAGCAATGCTCTCTCAGCCTTGTGCGCACTCTTTATTACCTTGCCTGCTCCCGTTGTTTTTTGAGATACTTTTGATAGTGTTCCAGTGCCTTAATGACATAATCTTCTGCCATTCTTTCGTTATAGTCCTTGGGGATATACGGTTTCAGCCGGTCAAAAGAAAACTTGAATTTCGGTTTTTGATTGGGCTTTTCCTCCGCCATAATGTGCTGAACCTTATCGTAGTTGATTTCTCCGGCTTCAAACGCCTTGCGGATACGGATTGCCTGGTCGTGTGACGGAAACGCTTCGGTTTCGTCAATACGGTCAACAATATCTCGCTGAGTTTCTTCATCGAGATACGAAAGCTCCACCGCAGGACGCATTTTCATCTGACCTTTATCCACAAACTCCTGAAGCTCGGGGACAAGATAGGTAAGGCGGATATATCTTTGGATTTGGGTATGGCTATCACCAACCTGTTCAGCCAGTTCATCATTTGAGCGTTCTCCTAACTTCGGCCCCACTGGGGTCGAAGTTAAATCCGTTCTCTGTCCCTGTCTTTTTATTGCGTCCAACTTCATTTTGTAGGCTCGTCCTTTGTCACAGGGCAAAATCTCCGACCGTTGGGCATTACTGTCAACCATTAAAATAATGGCTTCGTCACGGCTGACCTCCACAACCTCACAACGCAGGGTTTCAAGTCCGAGCCGTTCGGATGCGTGCTTTCTTCGGTGTCCCGAAATCATTTCATATCTGCCGTCATCTTTTTTGCGCACCATAGCCGGTGTAATAACACCTCGGTCTCTGATACTTTCCATTAGGTTTTGCATATCCTCATCATCAAGGACGCGGTAAGGGTGATCGGGAAAATCATCAATTTCCGAAAGCGGAATATCAAAGATTTTGGGGAGCTTGTTTTCGGCTCGCTCCTTGTCGTTCATAAACAGCTCATCGAGAGCCGTCATCCCTAAATCGAGCTTTTTCACGCGCGGCAATGTCTAGCACCTCCTTCGTCAAGTTTCGGTATGCGTCCGCAACCTTGCACTTGTTGTCATAGGCAAAGATACTCTTGCCCTCCATATTGGCTTCGGTCACACGGACGGATGCGGGGATAAAGGTGTCAAATACATTGATTTTCATTCCGAAATTCTCACGCATTGACTCAATTACCGACCTGTCATTTACGGTTCGTGCGTCCACCATTGTAAAGAGGATACCGTCGATTTTCAGGTCGGGATTTATCCCTCGCTTGACCTGCGAATAGGTACGCAAGAGTAAATCAAGACCTTTGGTAGATAATATCCTCGGCTGGCTCGGTACAATGATACTGTCTGCCGCTACAAAAGCATTGATTGGCAGAAGTCCGAGGGAAGGGGTGCAGTCTATGAGAATATAGTCATAATTTTTCTTGATCTGATTGACATAGGTTCTCATAATGCACTCTCGGCTCATCACCGTAAACAGATAGCTTTCGATACCGGACAGCTCCACATTACAGGGCATAAGGTCAATGCCCTCGTCGCAGTGTATGATACCGAAATCATCTTCAAAGGATTTGTTGTCTATAACATTCCCCATAACCGTTGCAAGGGAAATGTCCAGCTCGTCGGGTCGCTTAATACCGAGACTGATTGACAACGAACCCTGCGGGTCAGCGTCGATAAGCAAAACCTTTTTACCGGCGTTATGAAGCCCAACTCCGAGATTCAATGCCGTAGTTGATTTTCCCGTGCCTCCTTTCTGGTTTTCGATTGCAATTACTTTGCAACTCATCTAATAATGCTCCTTTCCTTTTTATTTGAATCTATAATGATCCACCTAAACATATAAATCATTTTTATATGCTTAGGTCGTACATCCTATTTGTTCTCAACACCCCGGATGTAATGGGAACAACACAGGCGGCTGTTGCAAGCAGCTCCATGGGAGTCTCACCCTCGCCCCTTCATTATGGACCGACCGCGAATTACGGAAGTATCATTATCGCCTGCATCTGTCATCGCCGTCTTTGTCTGCCGACAAATTAAAGAAGTGTAAGTTTTATCGCTCCCTCCCGTTGAGGGAAGATCGTGGCGCACTCACTTCGCGGCTCGGATTTCTCCGATGCAGGTAACGTACCTGTGTGCTGTATATTAAGTTTTCAAGGTTCTCGGAAATTGCTTTCCTCACCTAACGTCAAAAATCGCGAAAAATATGCATAGTTTTCTAAAAAATAATTTCAAAAAATTTTTTTAACCTAAAATGAAAAAAGGCAGAGTCTGATTTTTATAAATCAAACTCCGCCTGAAAGCGCTTTTTAGGTAGGCCATAATCATTCTAAAAAAATCAGCACCCGTAACATATCCTTTGAGCCCATTTGAATAAATGCAGTCCGATTTTTCTGCTCATCCGTCATTTTCAGAATTGCCTGACGAATCATGGTTGTTTTACCCGTCCTGCGCAGACCATAGAGGATGAACGCCTTATCCTGTTGCTCTCCGAAAATAAAATCGCAAAGTGTGCCAAAACACTCTCGCGTATTGTATTTCGTAACCGGAGCTGCAAAATGCCGAAGCTGATCCCCTGTGCGGACATAGGTTTTGAACTCAAGCTCCACGCGGCTTTTCCTTAGTGTTGCAGCAGTATTTTTTAATAGCCATGCATATATTTCAAAATAATTGGGTAAAATAATTTAAAGCAATGTTTCGATGAAAACAGCATTGTTGCGTTGACTTTATCGTAAAATTGTGTTATAATTTAGTCACCAAGAAAGGGATGTTTTCAAATGTATGTTAACAGAACCGTAGAGGATGCTATTATCTCTGCCGGAGAGTCTTTCCCTTGTGTTGTTGTTTATGGGCCGAGACAGGTTGGCAAATCTACAACCATTGACCATTTATTTGGTGACAAATATAAAAAGGTAACGCTTGACGACGGTGATGATCGTGCATTGGCTATTAGTAATCCTAAATTGTTTTTAGAAAATTACGGATGGCCTGTTATAATTGATGAGATTCAAAAAGCCCCAAAGCTTTTAGATGAAATTAAGAAAACAATAGACGAGCAACGACTGGTTTGGATGAAAACCGGCGAAGAGCGACAGCTTATGTATATTCTAACCGGCTCAAACCGTTTTGAACTGCAAGAAGGTATTTCGGATTCTTTAGCCGGTCGTTGTGCTGTTATTGATATGTCCTCCTTCACTTTTGCTGAGAAGTATGGGTACGATGCGCCACTTTTCAATCCTGAAATCAGCGAATTGAAGAAGCGAGAAAATGGAAACAGAGAGTACAAAAGCAAGAAAGAAATCTTTAAGGAAATCTTTAACGGTGGAATTCCTGATATTAGCACAGGTATAGCCCAAAGAGATATTTATTTCAAGTCGTATGTAAACACATACATTGAACGAGATGTTATGAAGCTTATTGAGGCTTCAAGCGAACTTCAATTTCGTAATTTCATCTCAATTGTAGCGCTTCGCACTGCGAAGGAACTTCATTATGATGAAATTGCCGGTGCAGTGGGTATCGATGTTCGCACCTGCAAAAGATGGATTTCGATACTTCAAACATCGGGAATTATCTACCTGCTTCAGCCCTATCTCTCTAATATTTCAAATAGAATAATTAAAGCACCGAAGCTTTATTTTATGGACACGGGTCTTTGTGCATATCTCTGCAAATGGCCGAACGCCGAGATGCTTGAGGATTGTGCTATGAGCGGTGCATTCTTTGAAACATATGTTGTAAGCGAGATTATTAAGAATTTCTATGCGTACAACAAAGATCCCAAGGAGTATTTGTTCTATTATAGGGATATCGATCAGAAAGAAATTGATTTAATTTATGTCAATGCCGGTGATATCTATCCTATCGAAGTAAAGAAAGGCATTGCACCTACTAAACCTACAAAGAACTTCGATGTTTTGAGTAAGTACAAACTTAACATCAAGCCTGGATTGATTATTGATTCTTGTGAGAAAATTCGTCCTATAAATGAGAAAGCATACACATTCCCAATATATCTGTTATAATTCATTTGCCGACGGACAGTTTTGTCTGTCGGCTTTGTTTACCGGTTTTGCACGAGGAACAGACATCTTTAGCTCTTTGAGTTCTTTTTCGAGAGTCTTTCGCTTTTCAATTTGGGCACGAAGCGGCTCGACCTCATCAAAAGCAATATATATCTCGTTTCGCTTTCCTCCAACGGTATAGCGATGATAATAATACTGCTCCACCTAAACAAATATATAGAAAAAACTCCGACTCGTTTTATCGAATCAGAGCTTTTGGCTGATATTAATCCTTTTTTGATTACACGAATTTAGGTCACAATTTTTTCTGAATTATGCTGTTTTACGGTGTGTTTTTTGGTTTTACGATGTCCCGCAAACCCGCATAAATAAAGGGTTTTTAATATATCAGGTCTGCTAGGAAACAAAATATTCCACCGCATTTTCGGGAAAGAATTCGCGGAACTCACTGCAAAGTTGTGCGGCGAGTGTTTTATTATGAGCGAGAACGAGGGTCGGGCGGTTTACTTTTTCGATAATATTCGCCATTGTAAAAGTTTTTCCCGAACCCGTTACACCGAGCAAGGTTTGTTCTTTATAACCCTTATTTATGCCATCAGATAACTTTTCTATTGCCTCAGGTTGGTCACCTGTAGGTTTGTAATTTGAATGTAAAATGAACTTGTCTGCCACGTTCTCACCCCTCTCTTTTTGATTATTTTTTGTCTTTTCATTGTCTTAAATTCACTCAAATTTTGTTCAAAACTTGGCGAATAGAAAATTACACGAAATTTGGGCGAAAAATAATCCTCCAAAATCAGGTTCAGATTATTCTTGTCGCTTTAACTATTATTATATCACAAATTATTTTATAAGTAAATAAAAGCTCTAAACTTGTTTTGCTCAAATTTAGAGTCATAATTTATTTTCAAAAATGGCATAAAAAAACCTCCTATGGTAGTTGTTTAAATTCTACCATAGGAGGTCACTTTTTTCTATTGTCCGTTTTGGCCGGACTTGTGTAGCATTACACGAATTTAGGTCTTTTTTAAAGCAGTTCAGATAGAAAATCCATAGTTTTTTGATCAGGTTCAGGTATGTCAGAAAAGGGAAAGGAAATTCCCATTTTATCATATTTAACCTGACAAATTTTTCTAAAAGGCAGAAGCTCAACTGTGTCGACACAAGGATGATTTTCCTTTATTTTTTTAAGCTTTAAAATGTTTTCTTTAGTATCATTTAAGGTAGGTATTATTACCTGCCGCAGCGTTGTTGGTATATTGTTTTTCTGAAGCTCCTTTAAAAAGTCCAAAACCGAATACATCGAACAGCCGACATTATCTAAATAAAGACTATCGCTCGTATATTTAATATCAAGGAGTACTCGGTCGGTAACCGAAAGCAGTTTTTTGACCGAATCGTTTATCACACTTCCCGAAGTGTCAAGGCAGGTATTTATACCAATTTCCTTGCAAAGTTGGAAAACCTCATATACAAAGTCGCTTTGCAGCAGCGGCTCACCGCCTGAAAAGGTAATACCGCCCTCATCCCCGAAATATTCTCGGTAATTAGTAAGTTTTTCTATAATCTGCTCGGGTGTGTATTCGGTGGCACCCGACAGCTCCCAAGTGTCAGGATTATGACAGCATTTGCATTTAAGGTTACAGCCCTTAAGAAAAACTGTAAATCTAACCCCCGGACCATCAACTGTGCCAAGACTTTGAATTTGATGAATATAACCTATCATATAGTTTGATGGAAGGTACGGCTTATAACCTCACGCTGATGCTCACGAGAAAGCTTACTGAAGTTTACGGCATAGCCCGAAACGCGAATTGTAAGGTTTGGATAATCTTCGGGGTTCTCATAAGCTTTCATTAAGGTTTCTCTATTTAAAACATTTACGTTAAGGTGATGTGCACCTTTTGTAAAATATCCATCAAGAATAGAGACTAAATTGTTTATTCTATCTTCCTTTGTTTTTCCAAGCGCCTCAGGTGTTATTGAGAAGGTGTTTGAAATACCATCACGGCAGTCATTATAATCAAGCTTTGCCACCGAGTTTAAGGATGCCAAAGCACCGTTTTCTTCACGATTATGCATAGGGTTAGCACCGGGGGCAAAAGGCTCACCCGCTTTTCTGCCATCAGGTGTCGCCGCAGTATGCTTTCCGTACATAACATTTGAGGTGATGGTAAGCACCGATAAGGTGTGCTTTGCGTTACGATAGGTGGGGGTCTTCTTAAGTTCGGTAATTACAAGGTGTGTCATATCTTTAGCGATAAGGTCAACACGGTCATCATCATTCCCGAATTTAGGGAAGTCACCCTCGGTTTTAAAATCTACTATAAAGCCGTTCTCATCCTTAATAGGTGTGACATTGGCAAATTTGATTGCACTTAAGGAGTCGGCAACAACAGAAAGTCCCGCAATACCAAATGCCATAAGGCGCTCAACCTCAGTATCGTGCAGAGCCATTTGTAGCTTTTCATAGGCATATCTGTCATGCGAACAGTGAATTATGTTCATTGTATTAACATAAAGTCGTGATAGCCAGGTTATATAAATTTTATACCGTTCCATAACTGCATCAAAGTTAAGGGTATCACTCTCAAGCACCGACATTTGCGGACCTATATGAATGCCGCTTGAGGTATCAAAACCGCCGTTAATTGCAATAAGCAAAAGCTTTGCAAGGTTACAACGCGCACCGAAAAACTGCATCTGCTTACCGATAGTCATTGCAGAAACGCAACAAGCTATTGCGTAATCATCGCCGTGAAGCGGACGCATTATGTCATCATTTTCATACTGTATAGAGTCGGTATCAGAAGATACTTTGGCACAGAATTTTTTAAAGTGTTCAGGCAAAGCATTCGACCAAAGTACAGTAAGGTTAGGCTCGGGAGAGGAGCCCAGTGTATAAAGGGTATTAAGAATTCTAAAGCTACTTTTTGTAACAAGAGTTCTGCCGTCTGATCCCATACCGCCGACAGCCTCGGTAATCCACATTGGGTCACCACCGAAAAGCTCATTATATTCGGGTGTGCGAAGATGACGTGCAAGGCGAAGCTTTATTACAAAGTCATCAATAAGCTCTTGGGCTGCTTCTTCTGTAAGGGTGCCGTTCTTAAGGTCGCGCTCAATATAAATATCAAAAAATGTAGCAACCCTACCGAGCGACATTGCAGCTCCGTTTTGCTCCTTGATAGCAGCAAGATATGCAAAGTATGTCCACTGAATAGCCTCTTTAGCATTTTTTGCAGGCTCACTTATGTCATAACCGTACATTTGTGCCATTTCTTTTAAATAGCCAAGGAAGATAAGCTGTTTTGAAAGCTCCTCCGTAAGTGTTATTCTATCAGCAGAAAAATCACCTAATGAAAGGGCTTTTTTATCTTTTTTCTTTTCTTCTATAAGCTTATCTACACCATAAAGGGCTACGCGACGGTAGTCGCCTATAATTCTGCCGCGTCCGTAAGCGTCGGGAAGACCTGTAATAACGTGACATTTACGGGCAAGACGCATTTCATCGCTATACACTCTGAAAACACCGTCGTTATGGGTGGTGCGGTAGGTGAATTCCTCCTCGATTTTGTCACTTAATTTATATCCGTAGGCTTCACATGCCTGACGTGCCATTCTTATGCCGCCAAAGGGGTTTACGCCACGCTTTAGGGGAGCATCGGTCTGAAGACCGACAATAATATCTTTTTCTTTATCGACATATCCGGGCTTATAGGTTGTAAGGGAGGTTACGGTTTCAGTATCGATATCTAAAACACCGCCCTTTGCGCGTTCCTCTTTGAAAAGAGTTTGTACCTTCTCCATAACTTCATTAGTGCGCTTTGTAGCAGAAGATAGAAAATCACTATCTCCGGTATATTCCTTATAATTATTTTGAATAAAGTCACGAACGTCGATTTTTTTCTGCCAAAGGCCACCTTTAAAGCCTTCCCAATTTTTGTGTTCCATTATTTTCTCCTTTTAAGTGTTTCGACTAACCACAATCATTATATTTATTGTTGATGAAACACAAAGTGTTTCAGTATTTGTTTTACACATACAATTTGCAATAAATGCAAATTCCAACACAAATAAAATCATAAGTGCTTGTCAAGGTTTTGAAAAGCAGTAAATATCTATTTACCGAAAAACAATCACTATTGTTTTCAGATTGCTTATGATTGTAAAAATAGGCAAATCAGTCAAATTTAACTGAAATAGCCACACAGTCGACCGAAAAATCCTTGCATTTCGACAATTTTTTATCCAAATTGTATAATATGCAAAGATTTTGTAAGATAAACATATATATTGTATGCTTATTATATCTCGACCACAATATTTTGTCAATAGGAATATAACATTTTTTTACGAAAAATCAGTATTTTTATTCAATTTTTTTGAAATTACGGGTTTTAATCCAAAATTTCCTTTAATAAATTTGCTAATTCTTTTTTAAAGGGTGAAAAAGCGCTGTTTGTGGGCGGCAAATCAACACAATTGATAGTTTTATTTGAGAGAGGGTGTAAAAATGAAAGTCTATAAGAAAAAAGAGCAATAGGTGTTTTGCCGTTATCCTTTGTATTCTGATTGCCGTATTTTGTATCGCCCAAAATATAAAAGCCGCGTGAGGAAAGCTGAACACGAATTTGATGTGTTCTTCCCGTATAAAGCTTTATTTTTACTAATGATAATCCGTTTTTTTGGCATAGTACAGTATAGTCAAGACGCGCATATTTAGCATCTTTTTTATTTTTATCGGCAACATAGACCTTACAGTTTTTCTTGTCCTTAACTAAATAGTCCTCCATACTGCCGCTGCCTGAAATTTCACCCTCAATAACAGCTAAATACTCTTTTTCAAAGCTATGGGAAGCCATCATTTTAGCAAGTTTTAGAGTGGCTTTGCTATTTTTGGAATATACCATAACACCGCCGACATTCCTGTCAAGTCAGTGAATAACATCAATTTTATAAGCGCCTGTCTGACGTTTTATAAGCTCGGGCATATTCTTTTCTCTGTTAAAGGTTTCTGATAATACCCCTACGGGCTTGACACAAACCACAATAAATTTATCATCATATAAAAATTTAAGCAATTTTTATCCCCACTTTTTTACAATTATACAATATCATAAGCTTTACTTCAACATGCAAAAAGGTTTTAAATCAGCACTTATAAAAATGAGCCCTCCGTTTATTATACAGAGGGAATTTTTTATATTTTTTATCAAAATGTTCGCGAGTTATTTTTACCACAAGTCCTTACGGTTTTGTAATAACAATTTATATGCCTTAAAATTTCTTTGAAGCGGTATTATAATATTACACCGCACAAAACAGATACAAATAAGTTGCCAACAGACTTTGCAGGGCGGTGCAAACGCCTATACCTACATTAAAACATTTTCCAACCAACTGCTTTTTACGGCAGATAACGGCGCTCCCCATCAACAGCACCTGCAAAATAACAATGTACCTGAAATTCATAGTGCAGATATGGGGATAATCAAAAGCAAACTTAACATAATTTACAATTATAATTAAAAAATTGATTGGAAAGAGTATTTTAAGGCTTACTTCTGTTTTGGAAGAGAACAAAACCCGAATAAGCGCAAATAAAAGCAATATACTAAGAATAATGCTAATCCACAGCAAGGAAACTCCCAGTATATTTGCAAGCTTCCCCTCAAGGGATAAAATTCCCTCATCAAAATTCATAGTAAGAAAAGTCTGTCCCCAGATATTACTGAAATCGGCGGGTTTATTCCAATCTATACTGCAGGAGGTTAATTGCTCGGCGGTGGGAAGCCCCAACCGTGCCGCTGCAGAAACATCCCCTATATATTGAAAAGAATTATCAAGCCTGAGAACATATGTAAGCGGAAGCCGGAATTTCAGCAAACGGTAAACATTCCAACCAAGTCCTAAAGGTATACATACAACTCCGAAAGGAATAAACTGCAGGATATAGCGCTTCCACTCCTTGCGGTCTTCAATCAAGGTATATAAAAAGATTAATCCTACCGCAAAAGCAATCAGAGCCGCATTGGTTTTGGTCAGCATACCAAGCCCTACACACAAGGCGATTTTTAAAATCGTGAATATATCACGCTTTTCCCTCCAGCATAAGGTATAATAAAGCGCCATAATTAAAAACATTGTAGAGAGACAGTCGTTATTAAGCTCGGCCCCTATGATATAAAAGGCGGGGCAAAAGCTCAAAAACGCAGTCGCAATCACTAAAAACCGGTCATTATTCCCGATTTTCCTTAAAATGCGGTACCCGTAAATTACGCCTATTACCGCAAAAAGCATATTAATAAGCTGGAGGCCTTCAAAGGCCACCGTGTAATCATCCGTCACATGATGTACCGCCAATACAGCCGCACCTATTATATGAAACAGCGGCGGATGATAAAACTGCCCCGCACAGGTATCCGGTAAGCTTTTGTTAAGATACAGATACTGTATATAGCCAAGATGCCCGTTACCCGAAAGCTCACCCAAATCATGAGGAGAATAATTATAGCCGACCTGTGCGGCATATATAATTTTAAAAACAAATCCCAAAAGCAACAATACCAGGCATATATGCTCCGCATTACAGAGCCATTCAGATATAGCAGATTTCGGTTTTATTCTCCCTTGCATCTTATCTGATTTCCTCCAAATTTTACGAATTTGCAGAGTTTTCGTGATACTCTTTCTCGGTATTTACATTCCAGATATTGCTCTTATCCGTCGTTCTGTTCAAAATATTCTTAACCGCTTCAAAGGAAGTGCACATCGAATGGTCAATATTATTGTACCTATGCTGACCGTTTCTGCCCACACAAAACAAATTGGGAATCGTATCAAGATATTCTCTAAGCTGATCCATATCCTCATATGTATCAAAATAGGCGGGATAAGCCTTTTTTACACGCTCAACATGAAAATCAAGGACATCGTTTTCCGCGTCAACCAGTCCCATTTTAACCATTTCTTTAATAGCCATATTGGCAAAATTGAAATCCGAAAGGCCCCACATTTCGTCGCCCTCGTTGCAGAAATATTCCAGTCCCAGCCAAACGGTATGCTCTGCGTCCTTAATCATATAAGGCGACCAGTTATTGTATATCTGAAAGCGTCCCATTTTAACGCTGCGATCGTGTACATATACCCAGTTGTCGGGAACGATATTTCCATATGTGGGAATATCCGTTTCGTTCTTAAGCTTCAGCTTAGAAACGAGTACGCCGACGGTCATATAATCACGGTACGGAAGACCTGCCGCAATATCTGCACACCGACGGGGAACATCATTCATTCCTGCAACAAGGTCTTTAATCGGCATAGAGGAAATAATATAGTCTGCTTGCGCTTGGAACACTTCCCCGTTATGCTCATAACGGATTCCTGTAACCTTATTGTCTTTATCCTTTATAATTTCGGTAACCTTTGACCCTGTAAGGATTTGACCGCCAAGCTTTTTAACCTCATCTGCCACAATCTCCCACAGCTGTCCCGGTCCGTACTTAGGGTATGCAAATTCTTCAATTAAAGAGGTTTCCACCTTATCGCTTTTAATATGGAAGAGTTTTAAAAACATATCCTTAATTACCGCTATTATAGACAATCCCTTCACACGCTGTGCTCCCCATTCGGGAGAAATTTGACTTGGGTGCCTTCCCCACAAATTCTCTGTATAGTTTTCAAAGAACATAGAATAGAGCTTCTTTCCGAAGCGGTTAATATAAAAATCCTCAAGGCTCTTTTCTTCCCGCTTGAAGAAAACACTTTTAAGGTAGCTTAATCCCACGGCAACTGTAGTGCCGAATCCCATATTTTTAAGAGTATCAAATTTCAGAGAAATGGGATAGTCAAAAAACTTATTATTAAAATATATTCTGGAAATGCGGTTTCGCCTAAGCATAACACGGTCTGTTTTCTCAGGGTCGGGTCCGCCTTCTAAAACCGTCGCATCTCTTTTTAGCTCGGTATAGTCCTTGGGCAAACACCCTTGGGTCGGAAGTATCTTCTCCCACCATTCATTAACTTCGGGAACCTTGGAAAAAAAGCGATGGCCGCCCATATCCATACGGTTATCCTTGTAATTGACCGTCCTTGAAATACCGCCCATAGCATTGCTTTCTTCAAACACAACAACTTCAAAGTCCGAAGACTTTTCCAAAAGCTCATACGCAGCCGTCAGTCCCGCAGGGCCCGCTCCGATAATTATTATTTTCTTCATACAACCATCCAAGTAATTTTTACATGAGTATTATTCTTTGTAAATTAATAATTTTCTAATAAGGTAATTCCATATGAAAACGCAAGCCGTTGCTATAATCTTCGACAGCATCTCTTGTATATTGAAAATATCTATCGCAACCCACATAATCAACAGATTAAACAGCAGACCGATTACAGCGGCCATATAAATGCTGACTATCTCAAACAAAATACTTTTATTGCTGTTCTTAAATATAATAATGCGGCCTGCCAACCAATTTACAAAGGTGGAAAAGACATATGCCAGAACCGTAGCAAGCATATAATGCCGGTGGCAAATATCATTCACGAAATAAAATGCAGCCCATTCCGCAACCGTTGCAATGCCGCCCACAGTCACATATAAAAGCAAATCCTTAAAGCCCTTTTTACTTAACATCATTACCTCTTCGAATGTACGCAAATTTTAAGTTATCAAATTAAATTATACACCGAGAAGAGCTGTAAATCAATCCTTTTTTAATATGTAATCGGAGTCCTGAAAAGGAAGCTCATAATACAATCTATAAAAATCAGTGCAACAAGCAAAAGGCATACCTTTTTAATTATAATAATAGGAGTTTTTTTATACAGCTTCTCCCCTACAGGCTCTAAAAAATAATGAAATGCAAGCCCCATTATACCAAAGCTTATAACGCTCCTAAAGCAGATTATACCGCTGATGTTAAGGAAAAGTCCCCTGTAATCCCATAACCTCAGCCCAAAAAGCTGTATACCCGCAAAACCGATTATATATTCAACCACACCCGTAATGACAACACAAAGGGCAAACAGCAATACAGGATTCCTTTTTATCGGCTTTAAGGCATAAATACCAAGGGCTCCCACACCGTAAATAGGCAGCCACGGGCCGTACAGCAGACCTCGGTTGCGGAGCATTCCTTCGGTGAAGAAATAAAATATTTCTTCATAAATCCAACCCACAAAGCAGCCCATCATAAAAATCATAAACAGATAGCAAAGCTTTTCTGTTGTAATTCTTTGAGCTGATGTTATTTCGGGAATCTCAGCCCCTATAGCCGTCTCACTTTTATATTCCAACATATTTTTTACATCCTTTTAAATCTCGTTTTATGCCTTTTTGCCTCTAACAACATTCATCGCTATATAAATTCCGATAAGCAGGGCTACCGTTCCCCCTAAAATCAGGTACATAACGGGAAGTCCAACCTTGTTTCCGAAGAAATAGAGATTGCAGTCAACGCTGTCACGGATTTTCTCCACAACCTCCGACGGGAAACCTACATTTTTCATTTCTTCAAACACTCCCCGCATAGTACAGTTTCTTATAATTGAAGTGCCGTAGGTACCCGGCAAAAAGGAAATAACCCTTTGAAGCCCCGTGCCGAACTGAGAAATGGGCATATATGCGCCGCAGATGAAGCCGTATGCGGAGCTTACTATAGTCCCCACCGCGGAAATTTGACCTTGGGTTGACAAAAAGAAATTGATTATACTCGAAAGCGCCGTGCCGAAAAGCACAAGTAAAATCACATCGATAAAAAGCAAAATTACATCTAAAGCGCTCATATACCACCCCACCGAAGCGATATACAAAAGGCATATGCCCGTTGCAACAAAACAAATTATCAGGGTTGACGCAAGGGTGGCAAAATAATAGCTTACCGCAAGGGCGGAGGGCTTTACGGGGGAGGTTTTAAAATCCTTTGCCGCCCCCGTAGCCTTATCCTGCACCATAAGCATATTGGAGCAGAAAGCTACAGTAACGCAGGAGACGGCAAGTATCGAAGAAATAAGCTGACCGCCCACACAGCCGCTTATCAGGCTTTCGGAAACCTCTATAGCCCCCGCCAATGAAGCGTGGAAGGCGTCGGTATAAACATCCGAAAGAAAGGTTGCGTAAAGCACCAAAAGAATAACAGGAGTGATAAGGGATGTAAAAAACATCGCCTTATCCTTAAAAAACAGCTTAATATTCCTTTTTAAAAGCATTTTAACAGCACTCATTTATCATCACCGCCTATTTTTTTACCCGTGACCGCAAGGAAAACATCGTCCATTTTTCCCTTTGTAATCTCGTAATCAAGGAACAGCTCGGGATTTTTGCAAATAAGGCTTGTCGCCTCAGCAGTATCAGCCACAGCGATTCTAAAGCCGTCATGCACCCTTTCATAATTTTCAGAAAGGCTTTTAACAGCTTTTTCGTCCGTATTATAAATCGTAATAAAATCGCCGCTGTAGGTGTTTTTAAGCTCAAGGGGACTCCCCTTTGCCGAGATTTTACCGCCGTCTAAAATCACAACATAATCCGCCTCGGCGGCCTCCTCCATATAGTGTGTGGTAAGGAAGACGGTCATATTTTTCTCACGCCTCAGCTTATCCACGACCGACCATAAAAGCCGCCTTGTCTGCGGGTCAAGTCCGGTTGTGGGCTCGTCTAAAATCAGTATTTTAGGATTGTTTAATAGCGCTCTTGCAATATCAATCCTACGGCGCTGACCTCCCGAAAGCTTGCCGACCGTGCGCTTTAAAAGGTCGCTGAATTCGAGCAATTCCGAAAGCTCTGCAAGCAAATTTTTAAACTCTGCGCCGCAAATTCCGTAAAGCGCAGCACGGCTTTCAAGATTATCGTAAACCGTAAGGGATTTGTCAAGCACCGAGCCTTGAAACACAATGCCGAGCTTACCCTTTATCTCCTCAAGGCTTGTATCAAGATTAAGCCCGTCAATAGTGACAGTTCCGCCGTCCTTTTTAAGAGAGCCGCAAATAATATTGATTGTAGTGGACTTTCCCGCTCCGTTCTCACCGAGAAAGGCAAACAGCTCCCCTTCTTTAACGCAAAAGCTTAAATCAGATACCGCCTTAATTTCCCCAAAACTTTTATTTAAGCCGTTTATCTCTATAATATTTTTCATAAAATCACTCCCCGAATTTTTCGCTCATGGCCGTATATACCTCGGTCAACATTCGGCTTATATCCTCCATTGTGAAGAGATATATCCGCTGTGCGTAAAGCGAGGCAAAGCCGAAGGCGTAAACCGACATATGATTGTAAAGCTTTTTTGCCGCTTCATTGCTCATTCCGTACTTGTTTTCAAGCACATTAAGCACCTGCGGAGAATTATCGTCATAGGCGGGCAAAAAATTATCGGTGAAATTTTTATTGATTCCCAGTATTTTAAAAAGCTCGGGCTCATCCTTTGCAAACTGGATATACTTAATACCAACCCCCTTAAAGGCAAGCGGCTGATTTAGCCCCTCTTTCACATATTCGCCGTACAGGGAATTGGCTTTTTTAACTACCTCGTCCCTTATCTCCTCCACCGAATTAAAGGCGGTGAAAATAGGGGCGGTGGAGGTGCCTAATTTTTGGGCTAAATTGCGGGCTGTAAGACAGCTCAACCCCTCTTCCCTCACCATACGGAAGGCAGTTTCTATTATTTGTTCCCTTGTGCATTTTGATTTAGGCGGCATATACTTACTCCTTTTTAATTTAAAACAACTGTTTTGAAACACTTGTTATTATATAATATCTCTTCTTTCCTGTCAAGCAAAAAAACAGAGTATGCTCGGTAAAACACGAACACACTCTGTTAATTTTATTCGGGATAGGTAAATCGCCTGTTTTTTAAAAGGCTTTCCTTATAATTCTTAATATAGTACTTTGCCATATTAAGATTTTGCTCGGAATAGTTTCCGCATTCTACAGGTGTCGCCCCCGGAATTTCCCCCTCGTAATTAAGGATAAAATCGCACATATCGCAAACCAGCGGAAATATATCTTCCGAACGCAAATCGCCGAAGACAACAAGGTAACAGCCCGTCCTACAGCCCATAGGCCCGAAATAAACTATACTGTCCCTTTCCTCGGTTGAGCGAAGAAAGGTAGCCCCTAAATGCTCGATAGTATGAAGTGCGGGCATATCAATAACCGGCTCTCTGTTGGGGGCTGTAATCCTTAAATCAAAGGTTGTAACGGTAACGCCGTCCCTTTTATCCTTTCTCGAAACATAAAGTCCCGAAAAAAGATTTAAGTGATTAATCCTAAAGCTTTCAATTTTTTCCACTCAAAACACCCCTAATTCATAATAATCCGTTTTACAAGCTTAATTATCTCGCACAGCGGAAGTATAAGGAATGAAAACAGCAATGACAGCATAAACTGACCGAATGAAAGTGTTGTCATTCCGAAAAGATAGCCCGCAGGGGTTAATACCAAGAAAATAATTTCAAATAGGGTAAGTGCGGCGGCAAAATTCAAAAATCGGTTGGAGAAAAGCCGCTTATTTATGAGTGTACCCTCGAGCTTACTGTTAAAGCAATGGAAAATTTGGGACATACCCAGCACCGCAAAGGCCATAGTCATAGCGGCGGCACCGCCGTCCTCAACGCCTATGCCGTAGGCTATCAGGGTCATAACGGCGATAAATGCACTTTGAATAATTATGGAAACAACCGTGCTTAAATCAAAAATTTTACCGAGAGCGGTATAGGGCTTACGCCTCATAGCCGAGTCCTCCGCCCTTTCCATACTAAGTGAAATAGCAGGCGCACAGTCGGTAAGAAGATTTATCCACAAAAGCTGTACTGCGGCAAGGGGTGCTACCCCAAAAATAATCATACCGAAAAGTATTGTTATAAGCTCCGCAAAGTTACAGGAAAGCAGATAATATACTGACTTTTTAATATTGTCAAAAAGTCCTCGACTTTCCTTTACAGCGCAGAGAATCGACTCAAAGCGGTTGTTTGCTATAACAATATCCGCACTTCCCTTTGCAACATCCGCTCCGAATTTTCCTATTGCACAGCCTACATCGGCGGCGGCAAGAGCGTCGGCGTCCTGCACGCTGTCCCCAGTAATGGTGACAACATTTCCCGCCTGCTGTAAAGCCTTTACAATACGGAGCTTGTCATTGGGGGAAACTCTGGCGTAAACCGAAAAGTCAGAAACTTTCTCGGCCAACTCCTCATCGCTCATTTTTGAAAGCTCCTCGCCTGTAACAGCCTTATCGCCATCCTTTAAAATGCCTATTTTACTGGCAACAGAGCAGGCTGTAGCAAGGTTATCCCCCGTAATCATAACGGTTTTAATTCCCGCCTGCTCACAGGTTTTAATATCCTCAATTACATTGTCCCTCGGCGGGTCATAAAGACCTAAAAGTCCGACAAAGGTAAGTGAATGTTCAATATCCTCGGGGTTAGGGTTAGCAGGGATATTATCAAGCGGCCTGATTGCAATAGCCACAATTCTAAGGGCATCGTTACATAGGGCGCTGTTAAGCTTTAAGATTTCTTCGGCTTTGCATCCCACACAGTTAGGCACAACGATTTCGGGCGCACCCTTTACAATGGCAAAGGGACTTTCGTTTATCATTGTGATTACCGTCATGGTCTTGCGCTCGGAATCAAAGGGTATAACCGCCAGCTTCGGGAAAAAGCTTTCTATATCCTTTTCGGACATAGAATTGTACGCAAGGCAGGCTTTCTTAATTGCGTCCTCAGTAGAGTCGTTATTAAGCGTAGAGCAAGCGGTAGCAAGCTTTAATACGAGGGCGGTTTTCTCATCGATAGGCTCATTCTCCACATCGGTAAGCTTATCGCCGTCAAAAATTTTGGCAAGCTTCATTTTATTCCGTGTAAGCACGCCCGTTTTATCAGCGCAGATAACATTTGTTTTTCCAAGCCACTCTAAGGCCTCGGAATCCTTTATAATAATTTTATCCTCAACAATACGCTTAATTCCGATTGCGATTACAATAGTGGCAATGGCGGGAAGTCCCTCGGGAATGGCCGCAACGGCGAGCGCAACTGCGTTCATAAGCATTTTAAGGGTGGTAGATGCAAAATTTCCGCTGTTGAAATTAAGCACCATTCCTATTATAAAAACAATAAGGCAAATGCTTAAAATAATGATATTCACTATTTTGCCGATACCGTCAAGCTCGCCCTCAAGGGGAAGTGTTTTCTCCCCCGTCTGCTGCAAAATAGCCGAGGTTCTGCCGATTTCGGTATTAAGTCCCGTTGCTACCACAACCGCCTTTGCGTTGCCATGAACAACACTCGTGCCCGAAAAGACCATATTTAAGCGGTTTTCTATGGCAGTTATATCCTCATAAACTCCCTCGCCGCTCTTTTCAACAGGCACCTCGTCACCCGTAAGCATTGATTCGTTACAGCGGAACTCATTGGATTCGATAATCCTTGCATCCGCAGATATAAAATCCCCTGTTTCAAGCAAAATTATATCGCCCGGAACCAAAATTGAAGAATCAACCGTACGGACAATACCCTCTCTCATCACCGTTACAGAGGGGTTTGTAATGCTTTTCATACTGTCAAGTGCATTATCGCAATTATGCAGATGATAAGCGCTTACAGCGGCATTTATAAGCACAATAGCGATTATAAGCAGGGGTGCAAAAAAGTCTGCCTCGTTATACATAAGAGAGACAGCAAAGGAAAGCAAGGAGATAACAATAAGCGCAATTACGGTTTTGCTTTTAAGCTGACCTAAAAACCTTTTAAAGTAGGTGGGTCTTTCAACCCTTGCTATAACATTTCTGCCGTACTCCTTAAGGCGCATATCCGCAACCCCGTTAGGCAGTCCCTTTTTATCGTCAACCTCTAACTCCCGCAATATCTCTTCACTTGCGGTACTGTGCCATATCATAGAAACACCTCTTTATTTTAGTGATGAATAATAATCCTTCATTGTTTTAGCGTCCTCGGCCTGTGTGCCCGCCGATTCGCAGATAAATGTCGGGTCACAGCCGTATTTGTAGGTAAGCTCCATTACAGGCTCATAGTCGGGACCGAATACCTTATCCTCAAAGGTAAGGTGGCGCTTTTCGCCTCCCGTAGTGTACTCGATTTTAGAAAAATGAGAATGAAAACATTTAAGCCTGTCCGTACCAAGGGCATTTTTTATAGAGGTAAATACATTCTCAAAATCCTCTGTTGTTTTAAGAACTCCCAAATCTCGGGCATTAAGGTGGCCGAAATCGATGCAGGGAATAAGCCTCTCATCAAGCTTACAGAGCTCTAAAACCTCGTTTAATGTGCCTAACTGATTTACCTTACCCATAGTTTCGGGGCATATATGAATGTGGGAAAGCCCCTCATTATCGAGCGTATCAAGTGCTTTTTGCATAGTATCCAAGGCAAGCTCTAAGGCATGCTCACGGGTAATCTTACCGCAGGAGCCTGTATGGACAACTATCCTGTCGCCCCCCATAGCGTTAACCGCCTTAGCCGAGGCTAAGATATAGTTAATTGAATTAAGCCTCTTTTCCTCCTCCACCGAGGACATTGAGATATAATAGGGTGCGTGAAGAGAAAGGGATATACCCGCCTCTTTAGCCTTAATACCGAGCTCTTTAGCCTTTTCCTCGCCGATATTTACTCCCCTGCCGCATTGATATTCATAGCAGTCGAGCCCCATTTTCACTATATACTCGGGAACTTGGAGGCTGTTTTTATATCCTAAAGCAGCAAAGCTTTCGGAATTGCCCGCAGGACCAAATTTAGGCATATTTACTCTACCTCCGTATTTTTAATTCTGTAAATTTTATACACTCCACGCTCAATTTTACGCTTGAATTTAAAGCTTTTAGAGCTTTCAAGCTTTATCGGGTCAAGGAGTATTGTGGTAACGCCGTAAAGATTTCCGCCCAATGTATCGGTAAAAATCTGGTCGCCGACAATTGCGGTCTCCCGCCGTTTTGTACCGAGTAATTTAAGTGCGGAAGAAAACTTAAAGGGCAAGGGCTTAAGTCCCATACTGATAAAGGGCAGATTGATTTTCTTGGCGAAGGGCTCAACTCTTGCCTGCTTTGAATTGGACAAAACAACAAGCTTTATGCCGTTATTTTGCATTTTTTGAAGCCAGTCTTCAAGTCCCTCTGTCAAAACCTCGCCGTGGTGGGTGGAAAGGGTGTTATCAACATCGAGAATAAGTGCCTTTATACCGTATTTTTTAAGCAATTCGGCGCTTACATCGGTAACTCTCGTTAATTTAATATTAGGCTTTAAAAGCATAACTACCTCACAATAGAAAAAAGCGGTTTTTAAAACCGCTTTTTTTCAAACAATTATTAGCGGAACTTTCTTTTACGAGCAGCTTCCGACTTCTTTTTACGCTTTACAGAGGGCTTTTCGTAATGCTCTCTCTTGCGAACCTCCTGAATAACGCCGTCCTTAGCGGTCTGCCTTTTAAAGCGGCGCAAAGCGTTATCTAAAGATTCATTTTCTTTAATTCTAACCTGACTCATTTATATTCCCTCCCTCCGCAAAATAGCAGGGGTCTAAATTCAATAGCAAGGCTTATTATACTATATTTCTCTCACTTAGTCAAGAAATACTTTAAGCCAAGCCGTAGGGTAACTTATCCCCTTAAAGCAATAACATTAGCAACAATCGCCAGCACAAAGAAAAGAATTGCAATGTACTTAGTCATACGGGAAAGACGCGCATCAGCGGTTCTTGCCTTGTTTTTGGAAAGGAATGTATCAGCTCCGCCGGAGATAGCGCCGTTAATACCGGCACGGTGACCCTGCTGCAAAAGAACAACTGCGATTATAACAAGAGAAACCAAAATAACCGCAATTCCGAGAATTATCTTAACTGCACTCACAGATTACACCTCCAAAACACAAATAACACTTCATATAATAACACAGCAAAAGGAAAATTGCAACAAATATTTTGCATAATAAAATAAATTATTTTACAACAATATTTACAAGCTTTTTGGGAACATATAGTTCTTTGATTACGGTCTTGCCGCCGATAGCTTCAGCAACTGCCGAATCTTCCTTTGCAAGAGCTATGGCATCAGGTGCTGCAATTTCGGCAGGGACATTAATTCTCGCCTTAATCTTGCCGTTTACCTGAATAGCGATTTCAACCGCAGAGTCCACACACTTACTTTCGTCAAAGGTAGGCCATTTTGCCTCGTTCAGCATACCGCCGAAACCGCATATTTCCCACAGTTCCTCGGTCATATGGGGGGCAAAGGGGTTTAAGAGAAGCAGGTATGTTCTGTATTCTCCCCTTGTGATACTGCCCGTAGCCTGAATATCGTTAAGCAAGGACATAAGCGCCGCAATAGCGGTGTTCATTTTAAGACCCTCTATATCCTCTGTAACCTTCTTGATAGTGCGGTTAAAGTTAGCTTCAAGCTCGGGGCGGTATTCTTCGCCGTCTGTAAGCTTTTCGTTAAGCGCCCACACCTTTTCAAGGAAACGCTTACTGCCCTTTATTGAGGACTGGCTCCAGGGTGCCGCCTTTTCAAAGTCACCTATAAACATTTCGTAAACACGCATTGTGTCGGCGCCGTAGTCCCTTACAATATCGTCGGGATTTACTACATTTCCCCGTGACTTTGACATCTTCTCGCCGTTTTCACCCAAAATCATACCGTGGCTTGTACGCTTTGCGTAGGGCTCGGGATTGGGAACAACGCCGATATCATAAAGGAATTTATGCCAAAAACGGCTGTAAAGCAGATGGAGTGTAGTATGCTCCATACCGCCGTTGTACCAGTCAACAGGGCACCAATATTCGAGCGCTTCCTTAGAGGCAAACTCCTTATCGTTATGCGGGTCGCAGTAACGAAGGAAATACCAGGAAGAGCCCGCCCACTGTGGCATAGTATCGGTCTCTCTTACCGCATGGCCGCCGCAATGGGGGCAGGTTGTATTAACCCAATCGGTCATTTTAGCAAGTGGAGATTCACCGTTATCGGTGGGCTCGTAGGAGTCAACATTAGGAAGTACTAAGGGCAGCTCGCTTTCGGGCAACGGAACATAACCGCACTTCTCGCAGTAAACAACAGGTATTGGCTCGCCCCAGTAACGCTGACGGGAGAATACCCAGTCACGAAGCTTGTAATTGGTCTTAACACAGCCCAAATTATTATCCGCAAGCCACTTCTGCATTGCCTTTTTAGCCTCTTCAACAGAAAGCCCGTCAAGGAAGCCTGAATTTACCATTTTGCCTGTAGCACATTCTGTATAGGGAGCATTCTGTACATCTTCACCGCCGGATACAACCTCAATAATCGGCAGACCGAACTTCTTTGCAAACTCCCAGTCACGGTCGTCATGGGCGGGAACCGCCATAATAGCCCCCGTACCGTAGGAAATAAGCACATAGTCCGAAATGAAAATCGGAAGCTCCTTTTTATTTACGGGGTTTATTGCGGTAACTCCCTCTAACTTAACCCCCGTCTTATCCTTTGCAAGCTCGGTACGCTCGAAGTCCGACTTTTTGGCAGCCTCTTGCTTATAAGCCAAAACCTCTTCCATATTCTCGATTTTATCCGCCCACTTTTCAATCAGCGGGTGCTCGGGTGACATAACCATATATGTAGCCCCGAAAAGGGTATCCGCCCTCGTGGTAAAGATTTCAAACTCGTCGCCTGTGCTTGCGGTAAACTTAACCTGTGTACCGTAGGAACGGCCTATCCAGTTGCGCTGTTGGGTCTTTACACGGTCGATAAAATCAACATCATTAAGCCCCTCAAGCAGCTTCTCGGCATAGTCGGTGATTTTAAGCATCCATTGGCTTTTTTCCTTGTGGACAACCTCACTGCCGCAACGCTCGCAATGGCCGTTTACAACCTCCTCATTTGCAAGCACGCACTTGCAGGAGGTGCACCAGTTAACCGACATTTTCTTTTTATAAGCAAGTCCCTTTTTGAAGAGCTGTAAGAAAATCCACTGTGTCCACTTATAATAGGACGGGTCGGTGGTATTTATTTCCCTGCTCCAGTCAAAGGAAAAGCCCAAGGATTTAAGCTGTCTTTTAAAGTTAGCTATATTATTTTCGGTTACAATAGACGGGTGAATATGATTCTTTATGGCAAAGTTTTCGGTGGGAAGACCGAAAGCGTCCCAACCCATAGGATAAAGCACATTATAGCCCTCAAGCCGCTTTTTACGGCTTACAATATCAAGCGCCGTATAAGAGCGAGGGTGACCTACATGCAGTCCCTGACCCGACGGGTAGGGAAACTCCACAAGTCCGTAAAACTTCGGCAGAGAATAATCGTCCTTTGCGGCGAAGGTCTGCTTTTCGTCCCAAATATCCTGCCACTTTTTTTCAATTTTTGCGTAATCGTATGCCTTTGACATTATTATTAATCCCCCTCGGATTCCTCTAAAATCTCGTCTAAGTTTACCTGCTCGCCGTCACTCCACATTCTGTCGAGATCATAAAACTCCCGCTGGTCGCGGCTGAAGATATGAATTATAACCGAGCCATAGTCAAGCACTATCCAGCCCGTGGTTTTCCCCTCAATATGGTGGGGCGCAACCCCCGCCTCGCTCAGCTTCTCCTCTGCCTCATCAGCAAGGGCACGGACATGGGTCGAAGAAGTGGCGGTGCACATTAAAAAGTAATCGGCTAAAACCGTAAGGTCGCCGACCTTTACAGCACTAAGCTCCCTTGCTTTTTTCGCATTTAACGCATTAGCCGCAATTTTTAAAATTTCAAATGCTTCCAAATTTATTCCTCCGAAATATTATTATAGAACAGCTTGATTGTACGCCTCTACCGTATCGGGGTGTACTGCTCTGCCCTGATTTACCAAATCCGTAATCGAATACTGCAAGGCGTAAACAAAGGCCTTACTAAGGGATTCGTCAACATACTCCCTTATCACATCAACATCCTCGTAATCACGGTCCTTTGAGGTGAAGTCCGCAAGGTAAAGGATTTTTGCTATTAGTGACATATCCGCCTTTGCGGTGGTGTGATAGCGTATAGCGTCGATTATTTCATTATCTTTTATACCTAAAATATTTTTAACATACTCGGCCCCCGACATAGCGTGCCACAGCTTTTTTGCATTTTTCTCAATATCGCTTAAGATTATACCAAACTCTTTAAAAATTTGCAAGTGTTCTTCGTCGGGTGCGTTCTTTGTAATATCGTGAAGCAGTCCCGCAAGGTAGGCTTTATCTTGGTCCCCGCCGTATTTTTCTGCTAAACGCTTTGCCTCATCCGCCACGCAAAGTGAATGATAATAACGCTTCTCGTCAAGCCGTTTTTGCAATATCTCCTTAAGCGCCTCATAATCGGTTTTATTTCCCGTCACAGTAAATCCCTCTGTCCAAAATGTAATTATATATTTTTTCGGGCAACAAATCCCGAGATTTTTCAAAATTATTCCTTATATAAGAAGACGAAACCGCCGTGATAACCTCGTCCATAACCGTGATTTCCATTCCCTGTGAAGAAAGCTTTTGGGCCATTCGGTCAAACTCGGCGCTGTCGGTATCTGTCCGCCTGAAAACGGTAAAGGGGAGCAGTTTCATCAGCTCCTCATACCTATACCATTTATCAAAGGAAATAAGCATATCTCCCCCGCAGACAAAGGTGAATGTTTTATCGGGGTATTTCTTTAAAAACTCAGTCACAGTATCGTAGGTGTAGCTTTTACCCTGTCGCTCAAACTCCGCAAGGCAGAGCTGTGTCTTTTTAAAATCTTCTGCTGCGATACGGCACATTTCTATTCTGTCCTTATCATGTGCTAAAAAATCGCAGACCTTATGGGGCGGTATGCGGTCGGGCATAAGCCATATTTCATCAATTTGGTTGTCTTTTTCAAGTGCCGACAGCATCTCGTAATGCCCTATGTGGAGCGGATTAAAGGTTCCGCCGAAAATTGCAGTATATCCCATTATTTTACGAGCTTTATCTGCTTATTGTCTTTACTTTCCCTGTAAAGCACAAATCGGGTGCCGATGACCTGAACAACATCTGCTCCCGTTTTTTCGGCAATTTCATCCGCCGCTTCACGGGAAGATGTGGGGCAGGTTTCAAGGGTGCGGAGCTTAATAAGCTCCCTTGCCTCGAGGGCATCGTTCACCTGCTTTACGGTGTTTTCACTAACCCCCGATTTGCCCACCTGTAAGATTGTTTCCATACTGTTTGCAAGCCCTCTCAGCTGGGCTCTCTGTCTGCTGTTTAGCATAATTTTCTCCGTTTAAATATATTTTTTCAATTCTTCCTTAAAAAGTCTAAGAGCCTGTCCTCTGTGACTGATTGAATCCTTTTCCTCGGCCGTCAACTGACTGAAAGGTCCTTTTTCGCTTATAAACAAGGGGTCATATCCAAACCCGCCGTTGCCTGCCTGCCGCTCGAAGGCAATCTTACCGTAGCATTTTCCCTCAACGGTAAATTCTCTGCCGTCGGGAAAAACACAGGCAATAGCGGCGGTGTAGTGGGCACCTCTGTTTTGGGCAGGCACACCCTTAAGCTCATTTAAAAGCTTGTCGTTATTGTCCTCATCATTGCCGCCGGAATAACGGGCCGAGAAAATTCCCGGAGCACCGTTTAGGTAATCGACACAAATACCCGAATCGTCGGCAACCGAAATATAGCCTGTTCGCCGTAGCCCTGCTTTAGCCTTTAAAAGGGCGTTTTCCCTAAAGGTGGTTCCTGTTTCTTCTATTTCCTCTAAGGGACTGTCCAAATCCTTTTCACTTAACACCTCAAAGCCAAAGGGGATTAGAATTCTTGTAAGCTCGATTAGCTTTTTTTGATTTTTAGTAGCTATAAATATTTTCATTTAAGGTTACTCCTCAAAAATTCCGTCTGCAAACTCGGCAGCGTCAAAGGGCTGTAAATCATCAATCCCCTCGCCCACGCCCACAAACTTTACGGGTATATTAAGCTCGTTGCTTATAGCTATTATTATACCGCCTTTTGCCGTGCCGTCAAGCTTTGTTAAAACAATTCCCGTAATATCGGCAGCATTTTTAAATTCTCTTGCCTGATTTACGGCATTTTGCCCCGTTGCGGCATCTAACACAAGCAGGGTTTCCACCGAGGAATCCGATAGCTCCCTTGCGATAACTCGGTTAATCTTCGCAAGCTCATCCATAAGATTTTTCTTGTTGTGAAGTCTGCCCGCAGTGTCGCAGATAATAACATCTGCCCCCTTTGATTTTGCCGAGGCTATGGTATCAAACACCACAGAAGCGGGATCTGTACCCTCAACGCTTTTAACCATTGAAACTCCCGCACGCTCTGCCCAAATGCCTAACTGGTCGATAGCGGCGGCACGGAAGGTATCCGCCGCACCCAAAACCACCTTTTTACCCTCGCTTTGAAGCTTAGCGGCGATTTTGCCGATAGAGGTGGTCTTCCCCACGCCGTTTACGCCGATTACAAGGATAACTGAGGGCTTTGTATCAAGCTTTAAGCCCTCATTCTCCCCCAGCATTTCGGATATAATTTCCTTCATCATACCCTTTATTTCTTTGGGGTCTGTAACACCTGTTTCCTTTATTTTTTTGCGCAGGCGGTCGCATATTTCAGTAGAAGTCTGAACCCCCACATCCGCCATAACAAGGGTCTCCTCCAGCTCCTCAAACAGCTCGTCATCGATTTTGGTAAAGCTGTTTAAAATACCGTTTACGCCGTTTGAAATAGAGTCTCTCGTCTTTTTAAGACCCTCTTTAATTTTACCGAAAAATCCCATTGCTGTCCCGCTTTCAAAAAAATTTATGCACTCTGTGTGTTAAGCGCCTTTTCAAGCTCGGCTACATTAAGCTCCAAAAGCTTGGTAACGCCCTTTTCCTGCATTGTAACACCGTAGAGCATATCCGCCGACTCCATTGTGCCGCGCCTATGGGTAACGCAGATAAACTGGGTGGAAAAATCCGACCGCTTCATATAATCCGCAAACCGTTCCACATTAATATCGTCAAGTGCGGTATCAACCTCGTCAAGGAAACAGAAGGGCGGAGCATTTACACGCATAATCGCAAAGTAAATCGACAATGCAATAAGTGCCTTTTCGCCGCCTGAAAGTCCGTCAAGGCTGGGTACATTTTTACCCGGCAGCTTGACATTAATATCAATTCCGCTTTCAAGTATGTTTTCAGGCTCCGAAAGGGTAAGGCTTGCACTTCCGCCGCCGAAAAGCTCGGTAAAGGTTTTTGAAAAATTCTCGTTAATCTTGTTAAAGCCCTCGGTGAAAATATCCTGCATCTGGTGGGTAAGCTGATTTATAAGCTTGTGAAGCTCGGTGCGGGTGGTCTCCACATCCTTAATCTGTGCCGACATAAACTCGTACCGCTCGCTTACCTCTTTATATTCCTCTATTGCAGAGACATTTACATTACCCAGTCCCCGTATTTTCGCCTTAATTTCGGCAAGCTCCCGTTTTGCTTCGGCAGGCTTTTCGATGTGAATACCGATTTTTTCCGCCTCGCTCCTTGTCAGCTCATACTCGTCGTAAAGCTTGCGTATTACCTCGTCATACTCCTTTAGCATAACCTCCTTGCGCTCTGTAAGTCGTGCTAATTCCCCGCCTATCTTCTCACGCTGTGAGGTATGCTCCCGTTCGCCGGTGCGTAGCTCAAGCCCCGCCTTTTCGGTCTGGTTGCGCTTTTCAAGCAGCTCCTTTATATTCTGCTCTGACTCGGCGATTTTAAGCCTTAAGCTATCGGTATTAGCCGCCGACTGCTCTGCTTTTAGGCTTAAATCAGCGTTTTTAAGCTCATACTGGGCGATTTCCTTTTCTATTGCCTTAAGCCTGTCGGCTCTGCCGGCAATCATTTCCCGTAAATCCCCTGCCTGCTTATCTAACGCCTCGGTATCCTTTTGAATTTCAATTACCGCAAGCTTTGCCTCGGTAATTTCCTCAGCCGTCCTTTCACGCTCGGCATTAAGATTATCTCTGCCGCCCGTCATTTTATCAATTTCCGCCTGAACAGAAGACTTTTTAGAATCAAGCTCGGCTATAGCCCTTGCCGCCGCAGAGGATACCTCTTTAAGCTTTTTAAGCTTTTCTTCGCCGCTGTTAATTTCATCTAACAGCTGATTTAAAGAATTTTCGAGGCTCTGCTTCAAATCACCCAGACGCTTAAGCTCTGAGGTGGCACGGATTTTATCCTCGTTTGCGGTGGTTATTTCCGCATTTTCTGCGGTGATATCAGCCTGTACCGCCGCTACCGCCTCTTTAGCCTCGTTAAATGCCTTCTCGGTCTCGTTTGCCTTTTCGGTGAGCTTTAAAATATCGCTTTCAAGGGTTTTTATATCTCCCGAACGGCTTAAAAGACCTGCACTTTTTACAAGGGAACCCCCCGTAAGGGAGCCGCCCGTATTTACAACCTGACCGTCAAGGGATACAACCTTAACACGGTAGCCGTATTTCTTTGCAATTACCGCCGCAGAGTCAATATCCTCCGCAACAACTACCGCACCCAATAGGTATTTTACTATCTCTCGGTATTTTTTGTCGGCAGAAACAAGGTCATCCGCAATACCTACAAAGCCCGCTAAATCTTCAAATCCGCTTTCCTTAAACTCCCGTGCCTTTATTGTAGCAACGGGCAAAAATGTGGCTCTGCCGCCCTTGTTGGTCTTTAAATAGCCTATCGCCCTTTTAGCATCTGCCTCGGTTTCAACCACTATGTTCTGTATTGCCGCGGCCAGGGCGGTTTCAACCGCTACGCTGTACTTTTTATCAACCGAAATAAGGCTTGAAACAGGGCCGCACACTCCGCGCAAGGTACCCTTTTTAGCCTCTCCCATTACCGCCTTTACCGAATGAGTGAAGCCATCCATATTATTTTCAAGCTCCCTTAAAATCTTAACACGGCGGCGCTTTTCCTCGGCATCAAGGTGTAAGCCCTCAAGCTGAGCCTTGAGCTTTTCGGCAGTTTCCTCCCTTGATTTAAGCCTTAGCTCGTAGCCCTTTACGGCGTTTTGACGGCCTTCTATATTCTCACTTATCTCGTCGATTAGCCGCTCGGTTTCTCCGAATTCAGCATTTAAGGAATCAATTTCGGTGCGGTACTCCTTAATTTGTGCGTCCGCAGTACCCTTGCGGGCTTCAAGCTCCTCTATTGCGCTATCGGCTGTGACCATCTCAACCCGCCTGTCCGCACTTTCGGCGGTAAGGGAGTTGAGGCTCTTTACCTTATCCTCAATTTTTCGGGAAATACTCTCGCTGTCATTCAGCATTTCGGAAAGCTTGTTTTCAAGGCCGTGCAGCTTTTCTTCAATTAAGGCTTTTTCGCTTAACTTTTCCTCGGCTTTAGCCTTTTTTGCCTCGATTTCTCTAAGCGCCTCGCTATCCGACCTGCCTAACTGCTCTGTTTCCGCCTTAAGGCGTTCTATAGACTGATTATTGTGCTCAATATCGTTATTAATTACCGTAACCGCACCATCATTCTTAACGATTTCCTCATTAAGGTTTGAAATATTAAGCCTTTCCCCCTCTATTTCAGAGGTAAGGCGGGCAAAATATGCGGTATTTTCCTCGGCTTTTCGGTCAAAGTCGGAAAGGGCCTCGTCAATCTCACGGTAGGTAAGCTGTGCCGCCGCAATTTTACTTTCCTGCGCACGCAAGGCCTCCTTCGAGTTATCCAGTGTATGGAGCCAAAGACCTATTTCAAGCTCTTTTTTACTTTCGGATAACTCTAAGAATTTCTGTGCCTTTTTGCTCTGCTCCTTAAGGGGCCCTACACGGGACTCCAACTCGTCTGTGATATCGTGCAGGCGTAAAAGATTTTCTTCCGCCCCTGAAAGCTTCTTTTCTGCCTCAAGCTTTCTGTAGCGATATTTGGAAATTCCCGCCGCCTCTTCAAAAATGTCACGGCGCTCCCCCGATTTTGAGCTTATAATATTATCAATCTTACCCTGACCGATCATAGAATATCCGTCACGGCCAAGCCCCGTATCCATAAACAGCTCGTGAATATCCTTAAGGCGCACCGAAACGCCGTTTATAGCGTACTCGCTTTCGTGGGAACGGTAATAACGCCTTGTGATAGCCACATTATCGTTATCAAAATTAAGGGTTCTGTCGGTATTGTCAATATTTAAAGTAACCTCGCAGTAGCCGTGGGGACGGCGAGACTCGGTTCCGCCGAAAATAACATCCTCCATAGACTGTCCGCGCAGGCTCTTTGTGGACTGCTCACCTAAAACCCAACGCACCGCATCCGAAATATTGCTCTTGCCGCTGCCGTTAGGCCCGACTACGGCGGTAATACCCTTGCCGAATTTCAAAACAGTTTTATCTGCAAAGGATTTAAAGCCCTGTATTTGAATAGAGCTTAACAGCATTTTTTACATCTCCCTTTCGAGTCTAAAATCAAGACCGCTTAATTTTTCATCTGCCAAAACACGGCAGTCATAGCCCTTTGATTTTAAGAAAATTATGTTCTTCCTGCCTTGTCCCGTCATTTTTGAGACAGCGGAATTTGAAACATTTATTTTATATTTGCCCTTTCCCTGAAGCCTTGATAAAACCCCCGTAAGCATTATCTGCGACTGGCAGAGCTCGCTGAAGGCGGGGTGCCAAGGGCCTGCTATATAAGCCTCTTCCTCAATAGAATGAAGACCTAAGCGTATCACCCTGATACCATTATCGGTAAACATTTTATATAGCCTTACCGCAAGGCTCACAGCACCGTCAAGGGTTTGGGGCTTATAAATATTATCGGCGTACAGTGCCGCCAAATCGGTATCCTTTAACACTATTGTGGGATAAATTCTTACTGTATCAGGCTTAAGCGCAATAAGCTTTTCGGCGGTTTTAACGGCTGAATTATCACTGTCGCCGTAAAGGCCTGTCATCATTTGAAGACCTAACTCAAAGCCGTATTTACGAATAAGCTTTGACGCTTTCTCAACATCCGCCGAGGTGTGTCCCCTATTGTTCATTCTAAGCACTCGGTCGTTCATACTCTGTGCGCCAAGCTCTATTGAGGTAACGCCGTGCTCCTTTAAAAGGGTTAAAATTTCGTCATCAATAGCGTCGGGTCTTGTTGAAATTCTTATTCCCTTAACCGTACCGTCACCTACAAACTGTTCTGCCGCCTTTAGAAGTGAAGCCATATAGTTGCGGTTAATAGCCGTAAAGCTGCCGCCGAAAAAGGCGATTTCTGCAGTTTTACTGTCGAAATTTTTGCTGTCCCTCGCCTTGGCCACCGCATTTTCAACATCCTTAGCTGCGGGTGCCCAGCAAGAGCCGGTTATATACCGCTGATTGCAAAAGCTGCACTTATTTGGACAGCCGATATGGGGAACGAAAATAGAAATATTTGAATGGGTTTTGCTCATATATCGGCACCCATTAAATGTAATGCCTGTTTTGCCGCAGACTGCTCCGCCTGCTTTTTGCTCTTGCCCGAACCCGTGCCTATAACATTGGAATTAAGATGCACCTCTACAGTAAAAAGCTTATCGTGGTCGGGGCCGCTCTCACCGGTCAGAATATAGGTAACCTCCTCCTCGGGGTTGCGCTGAATAATCTCCTGAAGGGCGGTTTTATAGTCCTTAAATACCTCGTCGTCAGTGTGGTTAAGCTCGGGCAGAACAAAGCGCATAACATGCTTTCTTGCTACCTCCATACCTCCGTCAAGGTACATCGCCGCCAGCACCGCCTCAAAAGCGTCGGCTAAAATGGAGTCCCGCTCCCTGCCGCCGCCCTTTTCTTCCCCCTTGCCGAGCATCAAAAACTCACCCAAGTGAAGCTCCCTTGAAAAGGAGCAAAGGGATTTTTCACACACAAGCGAAGCCCTGAGCTTTGTAAGTTCCCCCTCGGGCATATTGGTAAAATGCTTATATATATAATCCGATACTATAACCGACAGCACCGAATCTCCCAAAAATTCCAGTCTTTCGTTGGAGGAAAAGCCGCCCCGCACCTCGTTTGCGTATGAAGAGTGGGTAAGGGAATTTTTAAGTAAATTTATGTTCTTAAATTTATAACCTAATCTTTCTTCCAAAGCCTTCATTTTTTATTCCTTAGCTTCCTTTATTTCCGAAAGGGATGCCGTAATTTTCTCCACAACTCCCGTTTCGGTGAATTTAATTGCCTGACCTATAGCGTTTTTAATAGCCTTTGCGTTAGAGCTTCCGTGGGCCTTAATAACCGTCTTTCTAACGCCCAAAAGGGGTGCGCCGCCTACCTCTGTGCTGTCCATAAGCTTTTTAAGACCGCCCAAATCCTTTTTTACAACCAGCGCCGCAAGCTTATTTGGAAGGCTCTTGTAAAACACCTCTTTTATAAGTGAAAACAGGGTTGAAGATGTACCCTCAATAAGCTTAAGGGTGATATTACCCGTAAAGCCGTCGGTTATAACCGCATCGCAAATGCCTTTAGGCATCTCACGGGATTCGATATTTCCCACAAAGTTTATGGGAGCTTCCTTCATTAGCTTGTACGCCTCTTTTTGAAGCTCGCCGCCCTTTGTGTCCTCTGTACCGATATTAAGCAAACCTATCTCGGGGTTCTTTTTGCCCTCTACCCCCTCTAAATAGGCGCTGGCCATTATTCCGAACTGGCAGAGCATTTCGGGTCTGCACTCGGCGTTGGCCCCCATATCCATCATCAAATAATGTCCCTTAGGTGCGGGGATAATTCCGCCAAGGGCCGGGCGCTTTATACCCTTTATACGCTTTACAATAAGGGTACCGCCCACAACCACCGCACCTGTTGAGCCTGCCGAAACAAAGGCATCGGCTTTATCCTCGGCTAATTCCTTAAAGGCTAATGCCATTGAGCTTTCGGAGTGGGCCTTTACAAGAGAGGTGGGCTCGTCGTGCATTGAGATAACATCATCGGTATCTACTATTTTTAATTCGCCGTAAAACTTTAAACCGTTTTCGGATATTATCTTTTTAATTGTTTCTTCTTTTCCCGTAAGGGTGATTTCGGCGCTGTACTCGTTTGATGCCAAAGAAGCACCCTTTACTATTTCGTTTGGGGCGTTATCCCCGCCGAAAGCGTCAACAACAACACGCATTTTAATTCTCCTTTATATATTATAGAACCAATCAAGGGAACGGGAAGACAATGCCGCATACCGTTCACGCTTGTCCCTTATATGGGGCTCTATTGGCGGAATTATGCCGAAATTCGCCCCCATAGGCTGAAAATCGGTAACCGCAGGGTTGCATATATAGGAAAGCAGAGCACCCGTCATAGTAAAATCGGGTAATATCAGCGGCTTATTTCCGTTAAGTCTTGCTGCGGCGTTTATTCCCGCAACTATTCCGCTCGCTGCCGACTCCATATACCCCTCAACACCTGAAAGCTGACCCGCAAAAAATATATTTTTATCTTTTCTAAGGGACAAATCGGGGTTTAAGAGCCTCGGCGAATTTATAAAGGAATTTCTGTGCATTACGCCGTAACGCATAAACTCGGCGTTTTCGAGCCCCGGTATCATAGAAAATACCCTTTTCTGCTCAGGGAATTTAAGGTTTGTTTGAAATCCCACTATATTAAATAAGGTCGCCGCCGCATTTTCCCGCCTTAGCTGTACCGCCGCCCAGGGTCTGTGGCCCGTTCTCGGGTCTTTAAGTCCCACAGGCTTTAAGGGGCCGAAACGGATTGAATCCTCCCCGCGCTTTGCCAATATTTCAATGGGCATACAGCCCTCGTAAACATTTACAGGTCTGTCAAAGCCGTGAACCGTGGCTGATTCTGCGGTAATAAGGGCGTTATGAAAGGCTGTATATTCTTCCTTGTTCATCGGGCAGTTAATATAATCGTCGGTGCCCTTGCCGTAACGGGAAGCGTAAAACGCCTTGTCCATATCGATGCTTTCCGCCGTCACAATAGGTGCGGCGGCATCAAAAAAGCTTAAATTACCGCCCTCGCACAGCTTACCTATTTCCTCGGCTAATGCACCGTCTGTAAGGGGGCCTGTGGCGATAACGGTTATGCCGTCTCTCGGTATTTCGGTGACGGTCTCGGTCCTTACGGTGATATTAGGGTGGCTTTTTATCTTGTCGGTAATAATGCGGGAAAACTCGTCCCTATCAACCGCCAAGGCACCGCCTGCGGGTACCGAGCACTCGTCCGCCGCAGATAGGCAAAGGGAATTAAGTCTCCGCATTTCTTCCTTTAAAAGCCCAGCCGCAGAATCTACCCGTGCCGCCTTAAGGGAGTTTGAGCAGACAAGTTCGGCGAGCATATCGCTTTTGTGAGCGGGGGTCTTTTTGGCGGGCTTCATCTCAATAAGCTCGGTTTTAATACCTCTGCCTGCTATCTGCCAAGCCGCCTCGCATCCCGCAAGACCGCCGCCTATAACCGTGATTTTATTCATCGGTCTTTTCTCCGCTCTTTTTGGTTGTTTTCTTGGCTCTTGTGGGGCAATCGGAGTTCATACAGTACTTTCTGCCCCTCATTCCGTTTATGATATAGCCGCCGCACTCGGGGCATTTTTCGCCCGTGGGAACGCCGGGGGAGGCAAAATCGCAATTAGGATAGTTTGAACAGCCGTAAAAGGTCTTGCCCTTTTTGGACTTTTTCTTTAAAAGCTTAGCTCCGCATTTAGGGCAGGGCTGTTTAACCTCGTCCTCGGGCATGGGCTTTGTATTTTTACACTCGGGATAACCGGGGCAGGCTAAGAACTTGCCGAAGCGACCCGACTTTATAACCATATTTCTGCCGCACTTTTCGCATACAACATCGGTTTCCTCTACAGGCACCTTTACCCGCTTACCCTCAAGGGAGCTTTCTGCCTTGGTGTAAAGCTTGTCAAAATCCTTATAGAAGGCCTTTATGGTATCCACCCAGCCACGCTCGCCTGCGCCTATTTCGTCCAGCTTTTCTTCGAGACCCGCAGTGAATTTAACATCTACGATTTTGTCAAAATACTCCACCATAAGGTCGGAGACAACCATACCAAGCCCTGTGGGCTTTAGGGTTTTCTTTTCCCGCTCAATATAATCTCTGGTTAGTATATTTGAAATAATCGGCGCATAGGTAGAGGGTCTTCCAATGCCGTTTTCGTCAAGCGCCTTGATTAAGGTGGGCTCGGTATAGCGTGCGGGGGGCTGTGTGAAATGCTGATTGGGGGTTAATTCCTTGAGCTTAAGAATGTCCCCCTCCTTCATTTCGGGAAGGGCGCCGCCGTCTTCGGAATCCTCGTCCTTACCCTCTTCGTAAAGGACTGTAAAACCGTCAAACTTAACGGAATAACCGCTCGCCTTAAAGAGGTAATCCCCTGCTATTATATTCACATTAACGGTATTCTGAACGCATACCGCCATTAAAGAAGCAATAAAGCGTTCCCAAATAAGCTTGTAAAGCTTATACTGCTCTGCTGTAAGGGACTCCTTAACCGAATCGGGTGTAAGGGTGACAGATGTGGGTCTTATTGCCTCGTGTGCGTCCTGTGCACCGCTCTTTGTCTTGAAATAGCGTGGCTTTTCGGGAAGATAATTTGCACCGTAACGACCCGCTATATACTTATTGGCGGCGGCTCTCGCCTCTTCGGAAATACGCAAGGAGTCGGTACGCATATAGGTTATAAGACCCGTTGTACCCACACCCGGAACATCAACGCCCTCATACAGCTGTTGAGCAATTCTCATTGTGCGCTGACCCGTAAACCCAAGCTTCCTTGAAGCCTCCTGCTGTAGGGTTGAAGTGATAAAGGGCGGAGCGGGTTGCTTTTTACGAATACCCTTTTTAAGCTCGGAAACCTTATATTCCGCACCCTCTAAGGCTGAAACAATATTTCCTGCCTCTTCTTCATTAGGTATTATATCAATTTTTTTGCCGTCAGAATAGCCGTAAAGCTTTGCTGAAAAGCTTTTTCTTGAGGCTAAAAGCTTGGCGTCTATCGACCAATATTCCTCAGGGTTAAACCTTTCAATCTCACGCTCACGCTCTACAATAAGGCGCAATGCCACCGTCTGAACCCGTCCGGCAGAAAGTCCGCTTTTAACCTTTTTCCAAAGGAAGGGGCTTAGCTTATAGCCCACAATACGGTCAAGCACACGCCTTGCCTGCTGTGCGTCCACAAGGTCAAGATTAATCTTACGGGGCTCCTTAATTCCCGCCTTAACACCCGTTTCTGTAATCTCGTTAAAGGCTACACGGTTGCACTCGTTCATATCAAGCGCCAAAATCTGGGCTAAATGCCAAGAAATCGCCTCTCCCTCTCTATCAGGGTCGGTGGCGAGAAGAACTCCGTCACTGTTTGCGGCGGCATCCTTTAAGGACTTAATCAAATCCGTCTTGTCCTTCATATTAATATACTGGGGTTTAAAATCGTGTTCTATGTCAACTCCGAGCTTGGATTTCGGTAAATCACGGATATGACCCGCCGACGCCATAACCTCATAGCCCGAACCCAAATATTTTTTTATACCTTTTATCTTATAGGGTGACTCAACAATTACAAGCTTAGACATTTAATTCCTCCGTTTAATTATTTTCGGTCACTTCATATCGACCGCCGGGCAGAGCACGGACCAAGCCCTCAAGTTCAAGCTCTATAAGCGCCGAAAGAATTTCGGATGAGCCAAGGTCCGTCCCGCCTATTTCATCAGGATAAAATTTATGCTTATCTAAATGATTATATACTATTTTTGCCTCTTTGGAAAGGGTTTCATTTAATAATTTTTTGTGAACTTCTGATTTTTCGGTCTTTTTTACTGATTTTTCGGGCTTTTCAAAGGCTTTTTTGATATCAATTTTATCCGGAAAGCGAGGTATATATTCGTTAAAAATATCGCTTAAATCCAAAAGGGGCCTTGCTCCGTCACGCAGTAAAGCGTTGGAACCCACATACTGCTTATCGGTGGGTGAGCCGGGAATCACAAAGACATCTCTCCCCTGATTTAAAGCGTGGTTAGCGGTAATAAGCGCACCGCTTTTCTCCTCGGCCTCTACCACAACGGTTCCAAGGGATAAAGCCGACATTATGCGGTTTCTGATATGAAAGCTAAACTTTGTAAGCCCCGCCTTTGGCGGAAGCTCGCTTATTAAACAGCCGTTTTCCAATACATATTTCCTTAAGGGCGCATTTTGGGGTAAATACTCATTTTCAATCCCGCACGCCATAACAAGCGCAGTTTTACAGCCCGCCTTAAGGGCTCCTAAATGCGCATAATAATCACTGCCCACAGCGCCGCCGCTTACTACAGTCATACCCGATTTAGAGAGGCGATACCCTAACGAATACGCCGCCTTTTTGCCGTAATCGCTTACCTTTCTCGGTCCCACAATGCAGATTGCGGGGGTATTATCGAAATCAAGCATTTCGCCCTTTATATAAAGCACTATCGGCGGATTGTCGATAACAGATAGACAATAAGGATATTTTTTATCACCAATCGTTATAATATCAATCCCGTATTTTCTGCAGTCTTCAATAATTCTTGTAGCTGTATCGATTTTAGTACTGCCAAGCCGACCTAAATCTTTGGGCGAAAATATCCCCGCCGCCCTGCGTTCTAACGGGCTTGCCCTATAAATATTTTCCGCATTGCCGAAAACCTTAAGCGCCTTTACCGCCCTTATATTTCCTGCGCCCAACGCCTTTTGAAGCCAAACCAAATATTCCGTCATTTCATCATTTCCCAAATGGCAATAGCCGCAGCCGCAGCAGCATTAAGGGATTCCGCCCTGCCGAGCATAGGTATTGTAACGAGCTTGTCTGCCGCCGCCTTTGTTTCGTCGGTAATACCGTTTGCCTCGTTCCCGATTATAACAACCGAGCCGCCTTTAAAGCTTTGCTCCTTAATGCTTTCGGCATTTTTATCCACCACACAGGCAAAGCTTTTAAGCCCTGTTTCTTTAAGCCCCTTTGTAAAATCGTCAAAAACAAACACAGGAACTCTAAGGAGCGTACCCATAGACGCCCTGAGCGCCTTGGGCGAATAGGGGTCGCACCCGTCTGACGACAAAATAAGTCCGTTTGCTCCCAAGGCCTCCGCCGTTCTTGATACTGCGCCTAGGTTAGCGGGGTCTGCAACATTTTCGAGTGCAACATATCTGCCTAAAGGGTCTATTTCGGAGCTTTTCCTATCACGGATTTTACAAACAGCAATGATACCCTGAGGACTTTTAGTGTCGCTTATTCTATCCATTAGCGAGTCGGGTATTACAAAACACTCTTTAGCATTTAATGCAAAGGAATTTACGGTATCGCTGTATTTTTTAATTGCCGTTTCCGAGATAATTAACTTATCAAACCTGATTGAGTTCTCCATAGCGTCAAGGCATATGCGCAGTCCCTCTAAAACAAAGAGGCCGTTTTCACGCCTTTTTTTCGCCGAGGTCTGGAGAAAAGAAACAAGCTTGATAAGTGAATTTTCTCTGCTTGTAATGGCTTTAAAATCCGCCATTGCCGTCACTCCTTAAGCAAAGCCGACAAATCCGAGCCCGATTTTAAAGAGCGGATTTTCGCCTTTGCATTGTTAAAATACTCGTAAATCCGACAGGATTTACTGCGTTTTGTGCCTCGCACAGACAAAAATCTGCCACTTTAAAATTCTGCGACCTAAAACGGGCAGAATTTTGTGTGATTTTTGATTTGAGCGAGACCATAAGGCTAACGCCTATGGTTGAGCGAAAACCGAAAAGTGCCGAAATTATGCCGTTTTAGGCGGGTTCGGATTTGTCGGCTTTGCTTAAAATGAAATAAGAAAAATTCGCCCGAGATTTTAACCCCGGGCGAAAAAATTACTTTTCGAGAGCCTTTTTTGCGACTTTAACAAGAGTTGTAAAGCCTGCGGCATCGTTTACCGCAAGGTCGGCGAGCATTTTACGGTTAATCTGTACTCCGGCCTTATTAAGACCGTTGATGAATGAAGAATAATTAATATCATTCATCTTGCAGGCAGCAGAAATACGGGTAATCCAAAGACGGCGGAAATCCCTCTTTTTCTGTCTGCGACCGATATATGCATAGTTGCCGCTCTTCATTACGGCTTCTTTTGCGGTTTTAAAAAGCTTTGACTTAGCGCCGAAATAGCCCTTAGCAAGCTTTAAAGTCTTTTTTCTTCTTTTGCGTGTTGCTAACGCACCCTTAACTCGTGCCATATCTTGTAACCTCCACTTTCAAGCTAATCCTTATTTATAAGGAATCATTTTCTTAACCTTTGCTACATTTGTAACATCGGCTGTAACGGTCTTGCGAAGATTTCTCTTACGCTTGGTTGTCTTCTTGTTGAGAATGTGCGACTTGAAAGCATGAGCACGCTTAACCTTACCGGTTTTGGTGAGCTTAAAGCGCTTTTTTGCGCCGCTGTGTGTTTTGATCTTAGGCATTTTAAATCCTCCCTAATAAAATTCAACTGCAATTATTTGCCCGTTTTCGGAGCTAAAAACATAATCATATTTCTGCCTTCCATTTTAGCAGCCTTTTCAACCGTGCAGTGCTCCGCACAGTATTCCGCAAAGCGTTTCATAGTGTCAAGACCGATTTCGGGGTGGCCTAATTCCCTGCCCCTGAAACGAATAGAGACCTTAACCTTGTCCCCGTCGTCAAGAAAGCGGATAGCGTGCTTACCCTTTGTTTCAAAGTCATGAACATCAATACTAAGTCCCAAGCGGATTTCCTTAATTTCAACCGTTTTCTGATTCTTTTTGGCTTCCTTTTCACGCTTAGCCTGCTCAAAACGGTATTTCCCGTAATCCATAATCTTGCATACGGGTGGTTCGGCGTTAGGTGAAATGCAAACCAAATCGAGATCCGCCGCATACGCCGCCTCCAAAGCCTTGGCGACAGGCATAATGCCCAGCTGTGACCCGTCAGATCCGATTGTGCGGACTTCCTTGAATTTAATATTTTCGTTTACAGAAAGCTCTTTGCTGCTAATATTGATGCACCTCCAAAATTCGTTTGCAGCCGATTTGCAGTTTTTTTGCAAATCAAAAAGCACGGACGACTTGTCATCCGTGCATAAAAATACTAAGTATCACTCTGTATCTTTATTGACCTTTTAAGACGAAACCCAAAAGGTGAGGACGACTAGCGTACTGCTTCATTGTGACTACTATTTTAACACATATTTTAAATTTGTCAAGTATTTTTTAAAATTCAGTCGCAACATTCGTCCTTTTTGGGTATCGGCTTTGGTTTAGGCGCTTCCTCTGTTACATCGCCAAGGCCCGTTGTTTCGGTAAATACTGCATTTTTGGTGACCATATTTACAGTATCAGTAGGTATTATAAGCTTTGCCGCAGTACCGTTGGACATTTCAACAAGCGCCTCGTAACGCTTAATCTCAAGAACCGCTTGATCCGCTCCAGCCTCTTTAATAGCACGGATACCGTCCGCCTCTGCCTTTTTCTTTAAATAAATTGCCTTTGCCTCACCCTCGGCCTTGGCAATCCGTGCGTCTCTTTCGCCCTCGGCGGCTAAAATCATAGCCTGCTTATCACCCTCTGCCCTTGTGATAGCGGCGGCCTTGTGTCCTTCCGCCTGCAAAAGGGTTTCACGGCGTTCACGCTCTGCCTTCATCTGCTTTTCCATAGCATTCTGAATTTCGGCGGGCGGGATTATGTTCTTAAGCTCAACACGGTTTACCTTCATACCCCATTTATCGGTGGCCTCGTCAAGTATGGCGGTCATCTTAGCATTAATTGTGTCCCTTGAGGTAAGGGTGCCGTCAAGCTCCAACTCGCCCACAAGGTTTCTAAGGGTGGTGGCGGTGAGATTTTCAAGGGCGCTTATGGGGTTTACAACTCCGTAGGTGTAAAGCTTAGCATCAAAAATCCTGAAATAAACCACCGTGTCAATCTGCATTGTAACATTATCCTTGGTGATAACCGGCTGTGGCGGAGAATCCAGCACCTGCTCCTTAAGGGTAATCTTCTTGGCAATTTTTTCGAGCAGCGGAATTTTAACATGAAGTCCCGCTCCCCAAGTGGTCTTGTATTTTCCCAAAAATTCGATTACATACTCCGTAGCCTGCGGGACAATACGAACATTGGCAAAAATAAGGATAAGCAACAATACCAAAACCGTAATGATTATAAATAGCTCCATAAAATAACCCCCATATAAAATTTTATTTTACCAAAGCCGCTAACAGCTTTTTGCTTTTTGGCAGTACAGGCAGGAAGTTTTCAAAAGAGGAAAGGAAGTGCTTATCCCCCTCTAACATTTCTTTTACTGCATTAGTCACCTTTTCATCGTTATAAGCCGCCCCGCAAAGGACAGCAATAATAGTGTTTACAGTATCCTTATCGCCCTTAACATAAAGGTCGTCGAGTAAATCGAAAAGCTTTTTAATCTGTTTTTTATTACCCGATGTAAGCACCGACTTCAGCTGCGGAACAAGATACTCGCCGAAAAAGTTGAGATAAAGAAAATTCCCGTTTTCGGCAATATGGTTTTTGTACTCGTCCTTAAGCACAGGGAAAAAGTCCAGCATTTTTTTTGCAAAGCCCGTAATTGTAACACTTCCGCCCTTTGATAAGGTGGGAAGCTCAACCTCTGCTCCCCCTGCACGCTTTACCTTAATACCTAAGCTTTTTCTTAAGGTAGCGGTAAAATCTATACCTACAGAAGCCGCATCCTTAGCGTTCTGGCTGTCATCAAAAAGCCAGGCGTTAATCTCGGCATATTCGCCTATGTTTCCGTCTTCAACATCTGCGGCGGAAAGGGTGTACATCTGGCGAGATTCGTCATACTGCACCTTTACCGACTTCTTGTCATTCTTAAAGCTACCGTCTTCGGCCGCCTTAAAGCCCTGCTCGTCAAAAAACGGTTGCATTTCCTCAATTACCTTGTCATAATACCTGTTATCCAATTTATTCACATCCAAAAATAGTTTTGCAAGTTTATTATATACTATATTCATCCATTTGTCACGCAAAAATTTATTGCAACAGTGTAAATAATAAAGTATAATTACTTTATATTATAGTATTAGGAGTAAATTTATGAATTTATCTGATATAAACACGGTCCGTTCCTTGCTTCAAAAAAACGGCTTCACCTTTAAAAAATCGCTGGGTCAGAATTTTTTAATAAATCCCGATGTTTGCCCCGCTATGGCGGATGCCGCCTGTGATAAGGATACGGGAGTTATAGAAATAGGCCCCGGTATAGGCGTACTTACCGCCGAGCTTTCCAAAAGGGCTAAGCGTGTTATCGCAATCGAGCTTGACGAGCGGCTGAAAAAAATACTGCCCGTAACCCTTGCCGACTGCGATAATGTAGAAATAATATACGGCGATGTTTTAAGGACCGACCTTAAAGCCCTTATTGCCGAAAAATTTTCCGACTGCACCCGTGTTGCGGTTTGCGCAAATCTCCCCTATTATATCACTTCACCTATTGTTATGAGCCTGCTTGAAAGCAAGCTTCCTATTGACAGTATAACCGTTATGGTGCAAAAAGAGGCGGCGGAGCGGCTTTGTGCCAAGGTGGGAACAAGAGAGGCGGGAGCCGTCAGCGCCGCAGTAAGCTACTATGCCGAGCCCGAGATATTATTCGGGGTTAGCAAGGGCAGCTTTATGCCCCCTCCTAAAGTAGATTCTGCGGTTATACAGCTTCATATTAGGGAAAACCCGCCTGTAAAAGTATTAGACGAGGCAAAATTTTTCCGCCTTATAAGGGCAAGCTTTGCACAGCGCAGAAAGACCCTTGTAAACACCGTTTCAAACACAGCGGGCATTGATAAGGAAAGTATAAAAAAAGCCCTCTCACAGTTAGGCCTTTCCGAGACCGTTCGGGGCGAAAGGCTGACCTTAGAGGAGTTAGCCGAGCTTTCAAACCTACTTTAAGCACCGAAAAGGAGAGAGATTATGCCCCTTAAAAATTTTGAAGATTTAAGCGACGAAATTCTCGATATGCAAAGCCGAGAGAGTGAAAGATACGCTCTTTTGTACGAACGGCTTGCAAATCAGAACGATATGACAAATGAAGAACAGGAAGCCCTTGCAAACGAGGTAAAGTACGAGGTGGAAACGCTTGAAAAAACCTCTGCAAAGCTTAAAAAGGTGCAGAGATGGTCCTCCGATCAGGCAGACGAGCTTAAAACCCGCCTTAACGAAGGCAAAAAAAGCGAAAGTAAGCGGCGTTTTCTGCGCCGAGCGCCCGCCAATTCGGTAATCGACTATAAGGAAACCAAATCAAAAAATTTCGCCGCAGGGCTTAATTTTTACAAAATTGCTCTTATCTGCATATCGGGCAGCTTTGCGGGCGTGGTTGTCGAGATGCTTTGGTGTCTTATCCGCAACGGATACATAGAGAGCCGTGCAGGGCTTGTTTACGGGCCTTTTAACCTGCTTTACGGAGTGGGTGCAGTTGCGCTGACCCTTATTCTTTACCGTTACCGCAACCGAAGCACCGCATTTTCATTTATAGGCGGAATTGTAATAGGAAGCATAGTCGAATATGTGCTTTCCTGGTGGCAGGAAACTCTGTTCGGTTCAACCTCCTGGGATTACAGCGAAATACCCTTTAATATAAACGGCAGAATATGCCTGTTATACTCTGTTTTTTGGGGCTTTTTAGGGGTTATGTGGATTAAAAGCATTTACCCGAGAGTTGCGAAAATAATCCTGAAAATCCCCAACAAGGCGGGAAAAATTATAACATTAGCGCTGACGGTATTTATGGTTTTCAACGCCCTTATGAGCCTTTGCTCGGTATGGCGTTGGTCTCAGCGTGTTCACAATGTGCCCGCAAGTTCAGCCTTTGATGAATTTTTCGATAAGCGCTTCCCCGATTCCCGAATGGAGCGCATATTTGCGAATATGGAATTTGATACAGAAGATTAATAAAATACGGGCGGTCAGGATGCCCGACCGTCCGTTGTCTAATATCTATCTTCCCATATCATTTTAAAAAGCTCGTCTGCCCTCTCGTTATTGCCCGAAAGATACAGCCAGCCAAAAAGGCACTCAAGCCCTGTTGCGGTGTGATAATCGCCGTTTGAGGCGTTTTTAGGGGTTGAGGAAGTGTGGAAATTCCTTCCCCTTTTAAATACCGAAAGCTCCTTTTCGGTCAAATTAGGCTCAATAAGGGAAAAAGCCTTTGCCTGTGCGGCGGCATTTACCACAGCCGCCGACATTTTATGTAGCTCACCCGAGGGGCGGCTTGTATCGGCAAGGGCGGTTCTTACATAAAGTCCGTAAACCGCATCCCCCACAAAGGCCAGCACCGAGGGGCTTAGCATATTGGGATTTTCTTTTTTAACTTCCATTTTACATCACAAACTCAAACTCAATATCGTAAACGCTTACGGTGTCCCCCTGCTTAATCCCCGCCTTTTCAAGAGCGTCAATAATTCCGCTTGAACGAAGCACTCGCTCGAAATACTGGAGAGACTCATAATCGTCGGGGTCTATGGTGTTCATTACATCCATAATCCACTCGCAGTCCTCAACAAAGTAAACCCCGTCGCAAACCCTGATATTAAAGGTGCGCTTCTTAGGCTTACTGAAGTCCTCGGCGGGCTTGGGCTCTGCCTCGTACCGCTTTATCGGCGGCAGCTTTGAAAGCTCGGCCGCAACATACTTAATAAGCTCGTCCGTACCCTCGGCAATCGCCGCCATAACAGGGAAGAATTTATAGCCCTTTTCGGTAAAATAGTCCGAAACACGCTTTACTTCTTCTTCGTCGGTAAGGTCGCACTTATTGCCCACGATTATTTGAGGTCTTGACTCAAGCTCGCTGTTAAAGACAGAAAGCTCGTTGTTAATCTTATTAAAATCGTCAATGGGGTCCCTGCCCTCACTGCCCGAAACATCTATAACATGCAAAAGCAATCTGCAACGCTCAACATGGCGCAGGAACTCGTGACCGAGGCCTACCCCCTCGCCCGCACCCTCAATAAGACCGGGAATATCCGCCATAACAAAGGAGCTTCCCTCCCCCATTCGGACAACTCCGAGTACGGGAGTAAGGGTAGTAAAATGATAATTTGCGATTTTCGGCTTTGCCTCGCTTACAACCGAAATAAGGGTGGATTTTCCCACATTCGGAAAACCGATAAGCCCCACATCGGCGAGTAGTTTAAGCTCTAAGGTGACATCTAACTCTTCGCCCGGATTACCCTTTTTAGCAAAACGGGGCACCTGCCTTGTGGAGGTGGCAAAATGCTGGTTACCCCAGCCGCCGTTGCCCCCCTTAGCTACGGTTACGGGCTCTTCGTCCGAAATATCGGCTATTATTCTGCCGGTTTCGGCATCCTTTACAAGGGTGCCCACAGGGACAGAAACAACAAGGTCGGGGGCACTTTTGCCGGTACAGCGGCCTGCACCGCCCTTCTGCCCCGATTCGGCGGTATATTTGCGTTTATAGCGGAAATCGGCAAGGGTGGACAGGTTACTGTCCGCCTTAAAAATTATGTTGCCGCCTCTGCCGCCGTCACCGCCGTCAGGTCCGCCCGCCGCAACATACTTTTCCCTATGAAAGGAAACTGCGCCGTCGCCGCCGTTACCTGCCTTTAAATGTATTTTTGCAATATCTACAAACATAAACTTACCTTTCCGATAGTAAAAAACGGTTATTCTTCTTCCTCAAAAGCAACCTCTTGAAGCTCATTCAAAAGATAAACCTCGTAAAGCTCCCTCGCACGCTCATAGTTTTCAGCCGACACAAGGATATAATCCGGCACAATGCCGCCGCCTAAAAGCAGCTTTACCGAGCCGCCCGCACCCTGCTGACGGCAGACAAAGGGAATACCGTTTTCCTTTAGCATATCCTGAAACACAACAGATGATACGGGATTGCTTATTATTGCCGCAACTACAGGCTCGTTTTCGTCCTGCCTGTTCTCCTTCTTCCTCTTAAAAAAGCTCATTAGTTTTATTGCTCCGTTTCCTCGGCATCTTCATCGAAAAAATCTTCGTCAAATGTGGGCTCGGAATTTAAAAAATCCTCATATATTTGATTTGCCTTTTCAAAATCGGCTTCATCTACATAAATTTCCACCGCAGTAAATGCGCCGCCGAAGGTAACCTTTAAGGTTCCCTCGCCCTCGGTACCGTCCGAAAATAAAATGCCCTCTTCTATAAGCAAGTCCTTTAATATCTCCGCCGAAACCACATCATCAAGAGAGGCTAAAAGCACCGGTTTATTTAAAACCAGCTCTTCTTTTTCTTCCTCTGCTTCCTCTTGCGGTTCATAAGTTAAATCAGCTCCGCAAATGGGGCAAAGCTCCGCATTATCCTCGCACTCCGCATTGCAAACATGACAGATTTTCATAAATTCCTCTTCCTTTCTAAAAAAGCTACTTTGTAAATGATGTGTCATTTTTTGGCCCCCTTGCCTAAAGGGGGCTGTCGCGGCAAAGCCGTGACTGGGGGATACTTTGGTCTGCAAAAAACCAAATATATCCCTCCACCGCCACTCGGCGGTCCCCCTCCCGTAAGGCTTGGGAGGCAAAATCTTATAGAAACCCAAAATTAGGAATAGAACTCTAAAAAAATAAATCCGGGAAGCTGTCTGCCGCCCGGATTATAACTTACTGCTCAACAGCGTAAATACTTACCTGTTTACGGTCTCTACCTACACGCTCAAATTTTACCTTGCCGTCAATAAGAGCGAACAGGGTATCGTCCGAGCCGCGGCCTACATTGTTTCCCGCATGAATGTGGGTTCCTCTCTGACGGACTAAGATGTTGCCCGCCAAAACGAACTGACCGTCGGCACGCTTAACACCTAAACGCTTGGATTCGCTGTCACGACCGTTCTTAGTAGAGCCCATACCTTTTTTATGAGCGAATAACTGAATGTTAATCTTAAGCATTTCTTGCACCTCCGTGAATTGTGATGTTACTGCCGTACTGCTTGGAAAGCTCGGTCAAGTGCAGTCTTAACCCCTCTAAAACCTTTACCGTACATATTGACGGTTCCTTTACATAAAAGCGCATTTCGGCGTCATCTATAAAAGCCTCCGCCTTATCGCCTATTACATCGGTTACGGTGTTAGCCGCCATATACGCCGCAGAGGAAACTGCCGCGCAGACAATCTTTCCAACCTCATCGTCACCGTCCTTAGACGAGTGACCGCTGATTTCAAAGCCGTAAAGCCCTTTTTCATCAGCCAAAAATTTTACCCTAGTCATAGATTAGCCGATTTCGGTAATCTGTACCTTTGTGTAAGGCTGTCTGTGACCCATTTTGCGGGAGCTGCTCTTCTTGGGCTTGTAGGTGAAGACGGTAATCTTCTTACCCTTGCCGTTCTTTAAAACGGTGCCCTTAACGAAAGCGTCCTTAACATAGGGCTTGCCAACCTTCAAGGTTCTGTTGCTTACGGCAACAACTTTGTCGAAGGTAACCTCTTCGTCAACCTCGGCGTTAAGCTTTTCAATGTAAATAACATCACCGCTCTGAACACGGTACTGCTTTCCGCCTGTTTCGATAATTGCGTACATTTTTATTACACCTGCCATTTATACAGTCTCGCTACGGCGGGCGTGCGCCAGAGGCACAACTTAACAAGCCCACAATATGCGGCTTACACATTTTATCACAACAAATACGCTTTGTCAAGAAAAATAAAATGATATTTTGATATTTATATGTTATACGGCAGACATTTGGCTCCGAATCTATACATATATTATCCTGTACAGACTGTAGTATTAAGTAAAATTGCATATAAGGCCCCCTTGCCTAAAGGGTGACTCCCCACAGTTTGGGGAGATGTCACGGAGTGACAGAGGGGGCGGCCGCCGTCAGCGGCTGTCAAGCGAAGCGAGACTGGGGGATATATAGTTGGCAGAAAATCGAATCCCTCCACCAACCTAACGGTTGGTCCCCCTCCCTTTAGACAAGGGAGGCTTTTCAGCCGAGTAAATAACATAAATATTTCTACTCCTTCTCCGCAGAGGCACGGGATATGCTTGAATTGCCGAACTTTTTTCTAAGCTCGTAAATTGAGTTTTCGATTTTCTCCTCGGTTTCTTTCTTTTTAAAGTCGCCGAAAATATCCTGCTGAAGGGCGGTTTTGTAACCTTTGAGCCCTATAGCCCTTATACCAACAGAGCGCAGGGGCTCCGAAAAGCTGTAATTTTCCTTTAAAAGCTCTATTCCTCGGGCAGCTAAGGTGTAAGCGCTGTTGGTGGAATCGGGATAGGTGCGGCTGAACTCCTTAACTATAAGCGAGGCGGTGCGGATATGCACCTGCACCCCCGTAGCATACAGCCCGTGACCCCTAAGGGTATCCGCCACCGATTGGGAGAGGGTTAAAAAGGTTGCCCAGACCGAATCAAAATCGGTGAAATCATGGGAGCAGGTAACCGAGCGCCCCACGCTTTTTGGCTTATCTTCCTTAGTCGGGGTCGCAACAGGCGAATTATCAAGCCCCAACGCACAGCTTTTAAGCAACTCACCGTTTTTCCCTAAAAGCCTTACAAGGGTAACCTTCGAGCATACCGCTAAATCACCGACAGTATAAACCCCGCAGGAGCGGAGCTTTTCGGCGGTTTTTCTGCCCGCAAAAAGCAGGTCGGAAGCAGGCAAGGGCCACACCTTTTCCTTAAAATTATCCTTAGAAATAACCGTCACCGCATCGGGCTTTTTCATATCCGAGCCTAATTTTGCAAACACCTTATTAAAGCTGACTCCCACCGAGATTGTAACGCCAAGCTCCTTTTTTACATCTTTTCTTATTTTATGGGCGATTTCTTCTCCGCTTCCGAACAGCATAGTACTTCCCGTAACATCAAGCCAGCACTCGTCAATTCCGAAGGGCTCTATCATATCGGTGTACCGCTCGTAAATTCGGCGTGCTTTTTTTGAATACTCTTGGTATTTATCCATAAGGGGCGGAAGAATAACAAGCTCACTGCATTTTCGTTTAGCCTCGAAAATCGGCTCGGCGGTCTTTACACCGAAGCTCTTTGCAATTTCGTTTTTTGCAAGCACAATTCCGTGGCGGTTTTCCTTATCCCCGCAGACAGCCACAGGTAAGGAAACAAGGGTAGGATTAAAAAGCAGAGACACCGAGGCGAAAAAATTATTAAGGTCGCAATGCAGTATTATCCTGTCTTTCATTTTTTCGCCCCCAAACTTAGAACATTTGTTCTATATAATTATAACGCCTAACCGAGCATTTGTAAAGCGTAAAAATTAAACAAAGTGTTTACATTTTAAATTTTTGGAGAGCCTTTATGTGCAGTCTTTCGATATGCCTTACGCTGTAATTAAGCTCATAGCTTATTTGCATAAGCGTTTTGCCGCATACATATTTTAAGTATAAAAGCTCGCTTAAAACGCCGCCGTCCACCGCCTCAATTTTATCCTCAATCTCCCGCCTCAAGGTCTGTGCCGCTTTGATTTGCGAAATATACTTCTCTTTTTCTTCGGGATTTTGAAGTGCCGTTTCCCTAAGCCTGCGTATCTTTTCGCTTTGAAGTAAATAGAGGGACAGATATTCCTTTTTTTCCTTACTCATTTTCTGCGACCCTTCTTTAATCGGGGCTTAATCAAGGTTACATACTGTCCGTAGCTGTAATCGGTGCCGTTTTTTCGGTTGTATTCGTCAACCTCTCTTACAATTTGAAACAGTGGTGACGAAAAAATAAGCCTTTGCTTTTTCATCTCCCGTCTGCGCATTTCCTCTCCCCTTTTGCGGCAGGAAGGACTGCAATACACCCTTTCGCTGTTACCAAGCCTTGCCCCGCAACAACGGCAGTAGGATACGGCTTTTTCTTTAATATTACCGCTCCCGCAAAAGGGACAGCACCTCAATTCCTCAAAGGGCGGTGAGGTAAGACCGTGGGTTTCGCAAAATACGGCGGCGGTTTCGAATTCACAGCCGCAGTCAGAACAATAATACATTAATAATTTCTCCTTTCACATATAGAAAGGTATTAAAACGGAAAATGTAAACCTAATTTTAAATATTATTTATGTTTTCTTAACAAAATCGGCCCAAAAAGGCAATATAATAACTTTAAACCGACGGCGGTGGAACGCCGCCGAAATGCCAAAGGCATTTGAAAACTTGCGTTTTCGTTTAAAAACATTGAATCATTAAATCCGTCGCACTGCGGTGCGACAAACGGCTTGCCGTTTTAAAGGTTGACACCTTTGGATTTATGATATAATAAATATGTAAACAGAAAAGAAGGTTAGGTATATGAATTTTAGATACAGACTTATGCAGTTTATGTCGGGTCGGTACGGCACCGACGAGACCTTTTTTGTAATTTTTATAATCGCCGTTATTCTTTCGGCTCTTAATATCTTTCTCAGATTTGTTTCGTTAGGACTTTATGCGGTAATTCAGCTTATTGTTTATGCCCTGATTATTTTCGCAATTTTCAGGGTTTTCTCAAGGAATACCGAAAAAAGGCGCAAAGAGAATTATTGGGTAAGGGAAAAGCTCGGCTTCTTAAAGCGCAAAAAGGATTTTCACGACCAAAAGAAAGCAGATGTAATGCACATATATAAAAAATGCCCCGCCTGCAAAGCGGTGCTCCGTCTGCCGAGGCGGATAGGCGTTCATACCACGGTATGCCCGAAATGCGGAAAAGAGTTTACCGTTAAGGTTAAAAAATAATTCATATATAATCTTATAAATATTAATATTATGCTTGACATTTATTGCTTATTCCATTATAATCAAATTATCATATTTAAGGAGAGATTATGATGGAGAATAACGAATTCAACAATCAGCAGTCCGCACCTGCAAATACCACAAACGGTATGGCAATTGCGGCATTAGTTTGCGGCATTTTGGGAATTGTCGGTTCATTTATCCCGGTTATCGCATACTTCACAACAGTACTTGCTATTTTAGGTATTATTTTTGGTGCCAAGGGCAAAAAGCAAGCTGACTTAACTAATTCAGGCAAGGGTATTGCAACTGCGGGGCTTGTGCTTGGCATTATCGGAACTGTATTCGGTCTGGTTGGTGTTATCTGTACTCTTGCTTGTGCAGGCGCGGTTGCTTCTGCAGGACTTGCTAGTCTTTAACCAATAAAGGGGAATTACATAAACGGACGCAGACATTGTTTTGCGCCCGTTTTTTTATTAAGGTTCTTTTTTTATGTTGGAGCATTTTTTGGCCCCCTTGCCTAAAGGGGGCTGTCGCGGCGAAGCCGTGACTGGGGGATATTTAGTTCTGCAGAAACCCAAATGTATCCCTCCACCGCCATTCGGCGGTCCCCCTCCCTTTAGGCAAGGGAGGCAAAATCTCATAGAACCCAAACATTAGGAATAGAACCATTATTAAATTGTGTTTAGAAGGGCTTTTATGATTGAAAACTTCACGGTATTTGGGCGCACCTTCAGCGCTTATATGATTTGTGCATTAATAGGAATATTTGCCGCAGGGATTTACGCAATATGCTTAGCTGTAAAATCAGGTGTAAAAGATACAGATTTTTTGGTTTTACTGCTATGGTCGTCGGTCGGAGTTTTTATCGGAGGGCATCTGTTATACGCCATAACAAATTTGCGATATGTGCTACTCTTATTCGCAAATTTGGACAATATTATTTCAAAAGGAATGCTTTTCACATATCTTCAGTATATTTTTGGCGGAAGCGTTTTTTACGGGGGACTAATCGGCGGACTTATCGTAGGGTATTTATATGCTAATAAAAAGAAATTTCCGATTGCTTTGTGCTGTGATATTGCGGCGTCTGCGATTCCGCTTTTCCATTTTTTCGGCAGAATAGGATGCTTTCTTTCGGGGTGCTGTTTCGGCGTTGAATGGAGCCACGGTATAACCTACACTCATTCTGTAGTGGAAATTTCAAACGGTGTTCCGCGTTTACCCGTTCAGCTTATAGAAGCATTTTTTAACCTTGTTTTATTTGCTGTATTTTATTATTTGTTCAAGAATAAAAAATTTAAAGGTAATCTTATAGCTTTGTATTTTATTTCTTACGGCATCATAAGATTTACGCTTGAATTTTTCCGCGGAGATTTTTACCGAGGCTTTCTTTTCGGCCTATCCACATCACAGATAATCAGTATAATGCTCATAATATTTGCTTTTATCATATTATTCGTTAAACGATTTCAAAGAAAGGACACTATTCTGTGAACTACATTGTAAAGCGTTCAAACAGAAGAACAGTCGGGCTTGAAATAACAGGCGACTGTGAAATAATAGTCCGTGCGCCCAATAGAATGAGTGAGAAAGAAATAGCGGAATTTGTAAACAAATATCAAGGCTGGATTGATAAAAAACTGCCCGAAGCCGAAAAAAGAGCCGAGAAAAGCCGAGAAATTGATGATAATAAAGAAAGCCTGTGCCGCGCGGCGCGTGAGGTTATACCGCCGCTTGTGGAACGGTATTCAAAAACAATGGGGCTTAAACCCACCTCGGTTAAAATCACCTCTGCAAAAAAGCGGTTCGGCTCATGTAACAGCAAAAACTCTCTTTGCTTTTCCTGGCGGCTTATGGCATATCCTATTGAAGCAGTAGAATATGTTGTAGTACACGAATTAGCGCACATCAAGCACCATAATCACAGCCCTGCTTTTTATGCGCTTATTGAAAAATATATGCCCGACTATAAAGAGCGGCAAAAAATGCTTAAAATTAATTGACAAAATATGCTTTATAATGTAATATAAAAGAAAAATTCAATTTATAGGAGATGGTTTTGTGGACGACAGTCCTGCGGGGAGTATTATATTCTTTGCACTTCTGATTATTGCCAGCGCATATTTTTCGGGGACCGAGATTTCCCTTGCCTCGGTAAACAGGATTCATATGATGAGCCGCGCCTCAAAGGATAACAAGGGCGCAAAACGGGTGCTTTACATTCTCGATAATTTTGACGAGGCGCTGTCGGTACTGCTTATCGGCAACAACATAGTCAATATCGGCTGTGCTACCCTTTCTGCCGTAATCGCCGCAGAAATTTGGGGTGCCGCCGCCGTTTCAGTTTCGGCGATTGTTACCACCGTAGTGCTCTTTATGTTTGGGGAAATGCTCCCCAAATGCTTTGCACGGTCCTGTAACGAACGGTTTGCAGAGGTCTCTTCCCTGCCGCTTATCTGCTTAATGAAGCTTTTAAAGCCGCTGTCGGTGCTTTTTACCGCACTTTCAGCCGCTGTTTCAATGCCCTTCAAAAAGCACGCCGAAGCACAGGTCACAATGACCGAAGACGAGCTTCAGGACATTGTGGAAAACATATCCGAGGAGGACGGATTTGACGAAGACACAGGCCGTCTTGTAAAATCTGCGATGAAGTTTTCAAGCTCCTCTGCCGGAGAGGTTATGGTCCCTTGGGAGCAGGTGCTTACAATCCGCACCAGCCTTAAAACCCCGCAGATACTGGAAATTGTGGAAAACTCGGTGCATTCGAGAATACCCGTAGTTGACCGTGAGGGTAATATCAAGGGTATTTTGCAGATAAGAAAATTCTTAAAGGCATACACAAAATTCAAATCCAACATAATATTAGCGAGCGTAATGGATTACCCCTATTATGTAAATGCCGATACTCCGATTGACGAGCTTTTGACCGAAATGAGCAACCACCGCCGCAACCTCGCTATTGTTAAGGATACGGACGGGTTTGTTCTCGGAATAATTACGGTTGAGGATATTTTGGAGGAATTAGTCGGCGAGATTTACGACGAGGACGACGCAGGGGGTGACGAAAATGAATGAGTCACTCAGATTCTTAGGTATCGCCCTGTTAATCCTTGTTTCGGCATTCTTTTCGGGCACGGAAATCGCATTTGCAAGCGCCAATCCCGCACGGCTTAAATCCAAGCGCCAACAAAAGGACAGTCTTTCCCTTTCTATCGCTTCAAAAATAGTTGAGGATTATGAAAATATGTTAGGTGCGGTGCTTATAGGCAACAACCTTGCAAATATCGCCGCCTCCTCTATCGCAACCCTTATTGTAATGGATTTACTGGGCGAGGGCTACGCTTGGGTCGCCACCCTTGTAATGACTGTTTTGGTCCTTATTTTCGGCGAAATTATACCGAAGGTACTCGCCAAGCAGTTTGCCGAGCAGTTTTGCACCGCCGTTGCAATTCCTATATATGTACTGTCTCTGATTTTAAAACCCATCACTTTGATTATGACCGGATTAATAGGTCTGCTCTCAAAGCTGTGGGAGTCAAGCATTGCCGACCCTGATGCCGTCTCCGAGGACGATTTTGAAAATATTATCGATATTGTGGAAGACGAGGGCGTGCTTGACGAGGAGCAGTGCGACCTTTTACAAAATGCACTGGACTTTGACACGGTGCTTGCCTACGAGGTAATAACCCCCCGTGTTGATATGGATGCGATTGACATTCGTGACCCCTACGAAACAAATATCCGTAAAATAGAGGATTATATTTATTCCCGCATACCTGTTTACGAGGATACTCCCGACAATATAATAGGTATTCTCCACCTCAATCATTTTTATAAGGAATTTGTTAAGGGCGAGCGGGTCAACATAAGAAGTCTGCTTTTGCCCGTAACCTATGTTCACAAAACAATGCCCCTTCCCGATGTTCTGGAAAAAATGAAGGAAACAAAGTCCCATATGGTGGTGGTGCTTGACGAATACGGCGGCACAATGGGTATCCTTACTATGGAAGATGTTTTAGAGCAGCTGGTAGGCGAGATTTGGGACGAGTCGGACGAAATCGAGCGTGAATTTATCTGCATAGACGACACCCACTTTGAGGCGGACGGAGATATGCGTATTTACGATTTCTTCGACGAGTTTGATATTGATATTGACGAGGACGAGGACTTTGAAACCGATAGCGCAACAGTCGGCGGTTGGACGATTACTATGCTTGACGGCGAAGTAAACGAGGGGGACTCATTTACCTTTGAAAACCTTAAAATTACAGTGAAAAAGGCAGAGGAATACCGTGTTGAACGCATTGAAGTAGAAAAGCTCCCCGAAGAAGAAGAGGAAGAAGAATAAATTATTAAGCGAGCCTTTGCACCTAAACCATTCGGTGCAAAGGCTCGTTATAATTTTAATTATGTATCCTGTTCGGAATTGGTTTTATTGATAATCGTAGGGACGGGCATCCTCGACCGTCCGTTTCCTTGCAAACGGGATGATGTGGGCATCATCCCCTACTCATACTCAATTAGCCTATGTAGGGGACGATGCCTACATCGTCCCGCAAAAATACGGAAACATCTTATTTAGATGATAGACATTAGATGTTAAATGCGGACGATCAAGGACGCCCGTCCCTACTTTAATAATTATTTCCCTTTTCGGCATTCCTCGCAAACGCCGTACAATATGCTTCCGTCGCACTGAAGTAAAAAGCCGTGGTCGTGGTATAAATGATTTTTAATGTCTTCCATAAAGTCACATTCAAGGTGCATAAGTCTGCCGCAAGAAACACACTTTGTATGTATATGCCCGTCACAGCCCCTGTCTTCGCCCACAAATCTGTAAACCGATTTTTTGGTCTTGCTGTCGGTAAATCTGAGCAGTAGGTTTTCACGGCTGAGCCTGTTTAGATAGCGGTAAACCGTCGCCTGATTGACCGCCGCGCCCATATTATTAAGATGGGCGGTTATATCAGCGGCGCTTACCGTGCTGTCCTGTCTTGATTTTAGAAAATCGAGTATATATTTTCTCGCTTTTGTGTTGTAATTCTGTCTTTCAGGCATCGTTTAAATCGTCCCTCTGTAAAATAATCCTCTTGTATATTCGGTATCGCAGGCAAGTCCTTTTTTATAGGCCTCAAGCACCTCTAAAACCCGATTTTGCGGCTCTGCGGTAAAATACAAAACCGCAAAATCCACCGCCTTTAAATCTTCCTCTCGGTCGGCAAGCCAAAGGGGCACGGAGTTTAAAAGCTCGCTATACCCCATACGGCAACGCACGGGAAAATCTGTGTTTTTACGGTCGGTAACGCTCCCCTTTTTATCGCAGTCGGCACAGCTTCTGCCGTTTTTAATCGGGCAGTTTTTAAAGAGCATAAGGGGAATATTGCCGTAAGCGACTATTCCCTTCGGAACGGGTGAATTAAGCTCCCTTGCGCCTGAAAGGGTGATTTCGTTTGACAAAATAACACGGTATGCCCCTAATTCAGAAACCAACCGGGCACTCTCGGAATTTAAAACATTAAGCCCCGTTCCCGCAATTATTTTAAAGCCTTCTTCTATAGCTATCTGCAGAGCCGAAAGATTGCCGCAAACCGCTGTTTTAAAGCCTTTTTCCTTAAAAATGCGAAGTCGCTGTCTTATTAAATCCTCGCTTATTATTCCTCGGGGAATATCGGCGATAAGCTCTGCTCCCTCTATGTTAATATCAAAATCCTTTTCAAGCGGGAAAATAACCCCGTCTATACCGCTTAAACATTTAGGTATCTGTGATATATCCTCAAACCGTACATAAAATTTTGGTGCGGCTGTATTATTCTCACTTCCCTCGGTCAGGGTGTATTCGGCTCGGCTTTCTTCCCTGTGCACCTCACTGCGCTCTCGGTCTAACAGCTCAACAGCCTCACGGCGTATGGCATTAAGCTCCGCCGCACTTACAAACAATCCGTCATCACAACAGGCGGAAAATTCCTCTAATATATAAGGGGTTGAGCCGAATTTATCAACACCCGACTTTAAGGTTTCAGGTGTTATCGGTCGGTTTTGGGCTGGTTTAGGTATTTCGCCCCTTGCGGTCACCCTGTTTTCCCCGTCCCAAAGGGTAAGGGTAACCGGCATATCCGATTTAACCCTGATTTCCGCCTTGATTTTAACGGTTCTGCGTTCCGCTCTTATAAGCTCGTGAATTTTAGGAAACGCTTTATCGGCGGCGGTAACATCTTCCTTTGTTCTTATTCCGAACATATCACGCCCTAATCGGTTTACATAATACCCATCGGTAAAGCCCGAGCGGGAAAAAACATTTTTAAGGGTATCTAAAGCTTCGGCGGGCACATATCCGTTATCAACCGCAAAACGGCAGGCGGCGGTTGCGGCGGCCACATATTCAGGGCGCTTCATACGCCCTTCGATTTTAAAGGAGGTAACCCCCATATCGCATAGCTCTTTAATATGGGGCAAGAGCGAAAGGTCCTTAAGGCTTAAATCGTAGCCCGTACCGCCTTTGGCCTCAAAGGGCAGTCGGCAAGGCCCTGCGCAAAGCCCCCTATTTCCGCTCCTTGAGCCCAAAAATGCCGATAAAAGGCATTGCCCCGAGACCGACATACAAAGTGCACCGTGCACAAAGACCTCGACTTCAATATCAAGCTCCCTTGCTCTTTTGCAAAGCTCCTTTAATTCCTCACGGGACATTTCCCTTGCCGCAACCACCCGTGTAAAGCCCGCATTTTTAAGTGTTTTAAGGGCGGCGGGGGTGTGCACCGTCATTTGGGTTGAGGCGTGAAGCGGAAGCTTAGGTATTAATCTATGGAGTATATCCGCCAGTCCCAAATCGGCTATAATAACCCCGTCTATACCGTAGTTGTACGCACTGCGTGCCAAATCTACCGCCGAGGAAAGCTCGCCGTCCTTAATTTGAATATTAAGGGTAAGGTATACCTTTACTCCCCTTATATGGCAGTATTTTATAGCCTCTTTAAGCTCGTTATCTTCAAAATTTTCGGCGTTGCGCCTTGCAGAGAAATCCTTTGCGCCAAGATACACCGCATCTGCTCCTGCTCGGCAGGCGGCAATAAGCATCTCCCCGTTGCCTACGGGAGACAAAACCTCAAATCGGCTCATTTATCGCCGAGCCTCATCTGCCGTCCCAAATTTCGCTGTTCGGGAAAATTTTTAGGCTTCGGGAATTGCAGTTTTTTATACTGCTCCTTAAGAACTTCCAGCTCTAACTTTGCCTTTTTAGCCTCGTCCGACGCTTCAAGTGCCGCAATAATCGCCGCCATAGTAGTGGACGCTGTGGGGCTTTGCTTTGTGATACGGCGCAGTCTCTGCTCTAATTCTTCCCCTAACTCCTTTAAGTACTCGGTACTATCATCACTTTTAACGGTATAATTTATTCCTCCGACATTTATCTTTATCTGATTTGCCATTTTACTTCCTCCGTTCCATATATATAATAAACCATTTTGCCGCAAAATTAAAGTATTTTTTCAAACTCTCTTTACTTTAATAAATCAAATTGATATAATAATAGCAAATTGGAGGAATGTTATATGAAATATCTTGTTTTATTATGTGACGGAATGGCGGATACACCAAATCCCGCTCTTGAGGGCAAAACCCCTATGGAATGTGCAAACAAACCCCTTATGGATAAGCTGGCGGCAGTTTCCGAGACAGGTATGTGCCGCACGGTAGCTAACGGGCTAAAGCCCGGCAGTGATGTTGCCAACCTTTCGGTTATGGGCTATGACCCCAATGTTTGCTACACAGGCCGTTCTCCCCTTGAGGCGGCGTCAATCGGGGTTGATTTAAAGCCTACAGATGTGGCACTCCGCTGTAATATAGTAACCCTCTCGGGTGAGGAAAATTATGAAGACAAAACTATGGTAGATTACTGCTCGGGGGATATTTCCACCGAGGAAGCCCACCAAATAATAGAGACTGTTGAAAAAGAGCTTGGCAACGATATTTACAAGTTCTACGGCGGTGTAAGCTACCGTCATTGCCTTGTTGTAGATAACGGCACAACCGACCTTGGCACAATGACACCACCCCACGATATAAGCGGCAGGGTTATCGGCGAGTATTTAAGTAAATCGGAAAATGCCGCTCCATTAATTGAGCTTATGAAGAAAAGCTATAATATTCTAAAGGATCACCCCGTAAACCTTGCACGCCGAGCAAAGGGTCTTAATGAGGCTAATTCCATCTGGCTTTGGGGCGAGGGCAAAAAGCCTGCTTTAGAAGACTTCAAGGCAAAGAACGGCGTTTCGGGCTGTGTTGTAAGTGCGGTTGACCTATTAAAGGGCATCGGCATCTGCGCTAATATGGATACCCCGTCTGTCAAAGGTGCTACAGGCTATATCGACACGAATTTCGAGGGCAAGGCACAGGCAGGAATAGACGCATTCAAAAACGGCACAGACCTTGTTTACCTGCATTTTGAAGCTCCCGACGAGTGCGGTCACCGGGGCGAGGCTGAAAACAAGGTAAAAGCTATCGAGTATATCGACAGCCGTGCGCTTAAATTAATGCTTGATTATCTTGATAACTGCGGCGACGATTACCGCATACTTATTATGCCCGACCACCCGACACCCCTTGATACTATGACCCATTCCTCCGAGCCTGTCCCCTATCTTATATATGACAGCAGGGTAAAAAAGGACGGTGTCCCCTCCTTTACCGAAAAGAACGCCGCATCAAGCGGAATTTTTGTAGACCACGGCCCCGATATTATGCAAAAGCTACTACAAAAGAAATAAATTCAAGGGGTATCAAATGAGTTCTATATGCGGAGCTAATTGCTCGGAATGTAATTTTAAAAGCGAATGTGCAGGCTGTGAAAAAACCTGTGGCAGACCCTTCGGCGGCAGATGTATCGCCGCAGAATACATAAAGGTAGGCGGACTTAATAATTACAACACATTTAAAGAAAGTCTGCTTTCGGAGATAAACGGTCTGCTTGAAGCGCAGGGACTTCCCGCCGCCGAAAGGCTCTATGAGCTTGCAGGGCATTTTGTTAATCTTGAATATCCCCTGCCAAGCGGCGAAAAAGCGAAATTATTAGAGGATAAAAACATCTACCTCGGCTGTCAAGTAGAGTATGCTGATTTGGGTGTTTGCTACGGCGTTGTAGCCGATGCAGGCTTTATTCTTATTTCAAGCTACAGCGTAGACGGCGGTGAGCCTGAAATTGTGCTTTATAAGCGAAGATAATTTTAAACGGCAATTTTCGTATGAAAATTGCCGTTCTTCATTTTAGTATTTTTCCGATAATCCACAGCTGAAGCCTTTTCGGCAAAGCATTTAAAAGCAGTAAAAGCGGATTGCGGTTTATGCTGTATGCAAATTTAGGATTGTTTTTTTGCGAAATATTATATGCTTTAAGGGCTAATTTTTCAGGCGGAATGCTCCTCGCCTCTACCCTATCCACTATGCTTTTAAACCGCTTTGCATTGCAGGAATAAAGCTTAGTATTTTGGCAAAACCTGTCAAGAGAGTCGGTAGATACACCGAGCATACCCGTTTCCACCGCTCCCGCCCGTATTACCGAAACCTTAATCCCGAGCAGCTGAAGCTCCATACGCAAAGAATAGGCATATTTATCCAAAGCGGACTTTGTAACGGCATAAATTCCCGTAAAGGGCAATGGGTCAAGGGGCGCCAACTCGCTTGTGGTAATAATTATTCTGCTTCCGTTCTTTAGCAAGGGAAGAAATGTTTTATTTACAAGAAACGCTCCTAAAAGATTAACCTTAAAGATTTTTTCAAAGCCATCGTTTGGCATTTCCACAAGTGAATCAAGCATATAAACACCCGCAAAATGCACTATGGCGTAAAGCTCGTCCGTGACTTCTTTTACCTTTTGAAAGGCGCTTTTCACGGAATCTTCGTCGGTAATATCAGCGCACAGAGGAATGATATTTTCTTCTTGATTACCTACATTGTTATCCAAAGCAAATACGCAAAAGCCCTGATTTTTAAAAAGCTCTGCGGTTTTCCGTCCCATTCCGCCGTATGCGCCCGTCACCAATACATATTTCATAATCACTCAAAAGAAATAAGGCCCGAATCCATCTTTATAAGGGCGAAAATGCAGTAATTGATTATATCGTTAAGCTGTGAGGCAATTCCCTCGGAAACTAAGCATTTTCCGCCGTTTGCAAGTATCTTCCTTATACGGTAAACCCTTATAATCACCTGATCGGTCATTGACACAATCGACATACTTTTCCACGCATCGCCGTAGTCGGTATTCTTTTTTACAAGCAAATCCCTTATTTGCGATACATTTTCTTTATAGGCATTATACAGGGTATCCGCGTCAATATTATCAAAATCCGCAGCTTTCTCGGTTATTTCGGCTACCGAGGGAATACCCTTAATCTCCTGAAGCCTTATTAAAAACATTATGCAATAATTAATAATTCCCACATATTCAACATCTCTGCCCTCATCTATACAGGCATTGTCGTTATGCTCCTCAAGGGTTCTTATGCGCTTTGCCTTTCGCCAGATTTCATCATTTAGGGACTGATACCTATATAAAAGCCAAGTAGGTCCGTAATCGCTGTTTTTGCTTTTAAACAGGTCAAAGCAATAATCGAATATTTTATCGAATTTATGTAATAAAGCGTTTTCCATATTAACCACCCAAACATTTTTTCTTTAACAAGTATACCATTTTATAGCTTTTCAGTCAATTAAAAAATCAAAACGGTTGCGTTCTTTTAAAGACTGTGATATAATTCCTGTAATTGCGGATTTTTTGAGGAGGAGACTTAAGTGAACCTTACATATCTTAAACCGAAGCTTTTTTCGGTTATGAAAAATTACAGTAAAAAACAGTTTGTAAACGACCTTATTGCGGGAATTATCGTTGCGATTATCGCCCTGCCCCTTTCTATCGCTTTAGCGTTGGCTTCGGGCGTTGAGCCGGCTCAGGGTGTTTATACAGCGATTTTTGCAGGCTTTACCGTCTCGCTTTTCGGGGGAAGCCGTGTTCAGATAGCAGGCCCTACCGCCGCTTTTGCAACGGTTGTTGCGGGGATTGTTGCGACTCAGGGTATGGACGGGCTTATTATCGCAACCGTTTTAGCGGGTATTTTCCTTATTTTAATGGGAATTTTCAAGCTCGGCTCGCTTATTAAGTTTATACCCTATACTATAACAACAGGCTTTACCGCAGGTATCGCCGTTACGATTTTTATAGGTCAAATCAAAGACTTTTTAGGTCTTACCTACCCCTCGGGTGTAAAGCCGATTGAGACTATCGAAAAAATCACCGCTAATATTGCGGCGATTTCAACCTTTAGCTGGCAGTCGCTTTTAGTGGGTGCCGTTTGCCTTGCTATTCTTATAATTTACCCGAAATTTGAAAAGAAAATACCGCCGTCGCTTATAGCCGTAATAGTAGGCGCTGTTATGGTGAAATTTATCCCCGCTCTCGATTCGGGTGTCAATACCATCGGCGATTTATACACCATTCCCGCAGGACTTCCACCCTTCGCCTTAAAGGGTATGGAAATCAGCTTCTCTAAGATTTCAGCGGTTTTGCCCGATGCTTTCACTATCGCTGTTTTGGCCGCGATTGAGTCTCTGCTTTCCTGTGTTGTGGCAGACAGTATGGTAAATTCCCGCCACAATTCAAATGCCGAGCTGACCGCTCAGGGTCTTGGCAACATAGCCTCGGTTATGTTTGGCGGAATCCCCGCAACCGGCGCTATCGCAAGAACCGCCGCAAATATTAAAAACGGGGGCAGAACCCCTATAGCGGGTATGGTTCACGCAGTTATGCTTTTACTGGTTTTGCTTTTCTTAATGCCCTACGCCGCACTTATCCCGATGCCTACCATAGCGGCAATCCTCTTTATGGTTGCCTTTAATATGTGCGAGTACAAAAAATTCATTAGAATATTAAAAACCGCTCCCAAAAGCGATATTTCGGTTATGGTTATAACCTTCCTTTTAACCGTTATTTTCGATTTGGTTGTAGCTATTGAAATCGGTATGATTTTGGCGGCGCTTCTCTTTATAAAGCGAATGAGCGATGAAACCACCGTTACAGGCTGGCATTACATAGAAAGTGACAAGGATAATGAAAGCCTTGATTTAAGGGTTATTCCTCAAAATGTCCGTGTTTATGAAATAAGCGGCCCCCTTTTCTTCGGCGTTGCGGATAAAATTTTAGACATAAAGCTAAAGGACTTTACAAGTGTTTTAATTCTCCGTATGCGTGCCGTTCCTGCGGTTGACGCTACAGCGATGAATCAAATCGAGGCGCTTTACAACAAGTGCCGAAGCAATGGTGTAACCCTTATTTTGTCCCATGTCAACCCCCAGCCACTCGACACTATGAAAAAATCAGGATTTTACGATAAGGTCGGCGAGGAAAACTTCTGCAAAAACATTGACGCCGCACTCGAAAGGGCGAAAAGTATTAAATAATTGATTGAAAAATCAGTAAATACAGGCTATAATGAATATAAATACGAAAAATCAACAGGAGAAATAAATATATGAAATTAGGTATGGTAGGACTTCCGAATGTAGGAAAATCAACCTTATTCAACGCAATAACAAATGCGGGAGCGCAGTCGGCAAACTACCCGTTTTGCACGATTGAGCCGAATGTGGGAATGGTAAGCGTTCCCGACGAAAGGCTCGAAAAGCTGGCAGAAATTTATCAGCCCGATAAATTCACCCCCGCAGTAATCGAATTTGTGGACATAGCAGGTCTTGTAAAGGGGGCTTCCAAAGGGGAAGGCCTCGGCAACAAGTTCCTCTCAAACATACGGGAGGTTGATGCAATAGTTCATGTTGTCCGTTGTTTTGAAAGTGATGATATTATCCATGTTGAAGGCTCGGTAGACCCCAAGCGTGACATTGAGACAATTAATTTAGAGCTTATTTTCTCGGATATTGAAATGGTTGGGCGCCGTCTTGACCGCACCTTAAAGGCGTTAAAGGGTGACAAAAAGCTTCAGGGTGAGGTTGACTTTTTAAAGCGGTTACTGGAGCACCTTGAAAAGGGTCTCCCCGCCCGTTCGGTTGAAATAAACGACGAGACCGAGCAGGCGGTGCTTGACGACACACCCCTGCTTTCCGCAAAGCCCGTAATCTACGCCTGCAATATGAGTGAGGATGACTTTACAAACGGCATTGAAGCGAATACAAACTACAACACGGTAAAGGCGATAGCCGAAACCGAAAAAGCGGAAATTCTCCCCATTTGCGCCGCTTTAGAAGCGGAAATTTCGGGACTTCCCGAAGAGGAAAAGGAAATGTTCTTAGAGGAATTGGGGCTTGAGCGCTCGGGTCTTGACCGTATGATTCAAAAGTGCTACCACCTTTTAGGACTTATATCGTATCTCACCGCCGGCAAGCCCGAGGTTAGGGCTTGGACGATTACCGATGGCACAAAAGCGCCCCAAGCGGCGGGTAAAATCCATTCTGACTTTGAGCGTGGCTTTATCCGTGCCGAGGTTATAGGCTTTGACGAGTTTATAAACGAGTGCGGCGGAAATATGGTGGTCGCCAAAGAAAAAGGTCTTGTACGAAGCGAAGGCAAGGACTATGTTATGAAGGACGGAGATATTGTTCTCTTCCGCTTTAATGTTTAAAAATATTTTATACAATTTTAATTTTTACGGTTTATAATAATACTATAAATTAAATTATTACGGAAGTGACACCTTTTGGGAGGATTATATTACTACGGCTTTGATTCCCTTTATCTTTACCTTGTAGTACCCGCAGTTATTATTGCGCTATGGTCGCAGATAAAGGTAAAGACTACATTTTCAAAATACTCCGCCTACCGTACCGATATAAGCGGAGCGGATGCGGCACGCCGAGTGCTGGAATTAAACGGCGTTCACGGGGTTAAAATCGAGCGGGTTTCGGGCAATCTTACCGACCACTATGACCCCCGCACCAATACAATAAGGCTTTCGGAATCGGTTTGCGATTCCTACAGTATATCTGCAGTAGGAGTCGCCGCACACGAGGCGGGCCATGCCGTACAGTACGCAAAGGGCTATTTCCCGATAAAGCTACGCTCGGTTATACTGCCCGTATGCAACTTAGGCTCACAGCTTTCTCTGCCCTTGCTTATTATCGGACTTATATTTAATTTCTATTTTTTAGTAAAGTTAGGTGTACTTTTCTTCTGCGGAGCCTTTATTTTTCAGCTTATTACTCTGCCTGTTGAGTTTAACGCCTCAAGCCGTGCTATAACTTCCCTTAAAAATGGATCGGTTCTGCTGACAGATAATGATATTAAGTACACCAAAAAGGTGCTTTCAGCTGCTGCTATGACCTATATTGCCGCCGCACTTGTCTCCTTAGCACAGCTTATCCGTCTGATTGCGATAACAAACAAAAGACGCTGAAAAAATAATTACAAATTTTACTTGATTATTTAAAACTAATATGATATAATAACTTTTGTTGTGGATATCATATGCGCTGATAGCTCAGCTGGATAGAGCCGCTTGATGTAAATCGAGCGGCTTTTTCGTTTGTATTATTCATTATTAATTATTCATTTCTTCAATATTCATTAAAGCGGCTTTTTCAAATGAATAATGAATATTGAAGCCGCTTGCGCTAATGAATAATGAATAATTGATTTTCACTCTTTTATTTGATATAATCAGTAAAGAAAGGCTGTGAAATTAATGCGTGATAATATTCTAATAGATAAATCAATAACCTTTGCCTCAAGAATAATAAAGCTCAATCAATATCTTGTTAAAGATAAAAAGGAAAACATAATTTCTAAGCAAATCGTTCGTAGCGGAACTTCAATCGGTGCTAATATCAATGAGGCTAATTACGGTCAAAGCAAAGCGGATTTTATTTCCAAACTGCACATTGCATTGAAAGAAACCGCCGAAACAGAATATTGGATTAAATTATTGCAGTTATCCGAATATATAAGCGAAGAAACGGCAACCTCTTTATTAAATGATTGTCTTGATATCAAACGAATTTTAATTTCCTCAATAAATACCGCAAAGGAAAATAATAAATGAGGTTTTAGTATGACTAAAAATGAATTAATAGAATTTGTTAAACCATATAATTGAAAAATTTTAGCCCGTATTCTAATGCCGCTTGATGTAAATCGAGCGGCTTTTTCGTTTGTATTATTCATTATTAATTATTCATTTCTTCAATATTCATTAAAGCGGCTTTTTCAAATGAATAAAGAATAATGAGGTCAAAGCAAAGCGCTTTCGTAATGACTTATTTTATGACCGGTTAAAACATTAATTTTATAAATAATCCACCCTGAACAGTTCTGTTCTGGAAGTGTACCATATTTGCAATATCGGCATAATACCAGTCCGTCATAGGAACCCTTGTGTGCATTGTATTGAATGCACTGTAAAGCATATGAATAAAGTAATCGAAATCTTCTTCATTTTCTGCTAAGCAGGCAGACCATACCAGCCAATCCGATTTTGTATAAGAAGCACGGCTGTCAAGCGGGACACCATAGGGTAACGCTTCTTTTTTGTAGCGTGCAATCTCGCCCGAATAAAATTTGTCTTCAAACAAATTTGTTCTCCAGAGCTTATCCCATACAGAGTTGTATTTAAGGCTGAAGGTATCCGCACGGTCAAAAGCGAGACGGTAGCTTCCGTCGTCATTTTTTGCCCTTTCGCAAATTGAATCTGCGTATCGCTTTGCCGTAGCATAGAAAGACTTTGCTTTTTCGACTTCACCCAGATTTTCAAGAATATCCGCAAAGCCCGCAAGACCCATAACGGCCTTTATTGCAAGGTTGACATTGTGAGGCATATGTCCTGCAAAATCGTCTGTGCAAAGTTGATTTGCGGGATCCTCACCGTATTCTACAAGATAGCGGCTCCATTTTTCCAAAAGTGCGAAGTGCTCTTTCGCAAAGCTGTAGTTGCCGTCCTGTCTGCAAATAGCGTCAACAAGCACAAGCATATTTCCGCATTCCTCGACAGGCATTTGACCTTCAAGACTTCCCGGATTATATACCTGACCGTTAAGTAACGGGTAGGTACCTACATCGTGCGGCGCAAACTCAAATTTCCAAGCTTTTGAGTCTGCGTACTTAAATATCGGACGAAGCATACCCTTTAAAAGCTCGGTATTATAAATAAGGTACATCGGAGCGCTCGGATAGGTTACATCAACTGTTGCGGCACAGCCGTTTGAAAAACATTCCTTAGAAATATAAATGTTATTTCCTTCTTTATCTACAGCAAGCTTATGCGCCGCCATAACCTGACGGAAAGCAAGACTTAAAAGTTCGGCATATTCCTCATTGCCTTTATCCAATGCGTCTTGATAAAGCTTGCGTGAAAATTTGTCGCACTTCTCTGAAACAGCTTCATATTCAGATGCGGCCTCGCTTATCGCCTCTTCTATTGTTTTACCGTCCTTCTTCCAGTAAGCCTTTATCGGTTCTTCAAAATAAAGAAGGCTGTCAATATCGTCATATGCGGCAATAAACAACGCTTCATTCTTAAGCTCGGCTTCGGTATATACCGCATAAAGATTCTCAAAAACCTCTGTACCGCATACGGCGTCTCCGCGTGCTCCTAAGTAAAAATATCCCCAGTCTATTCTCACATTATCGCCGCTGCGGTTAAGAATCTTTTGTCCTCCCCTGCCCATACGGATTGCCGAAACGCCGTTAACGCTTACCTCTTCCGCTAAAGCACGGCCTTCGCCCGCCAAATTCAGGCACAGCTCCTCACTTGCCGAAATTTTAGCAGTAACTCTGTGCTCGGCTCCGTCAATGCTTTCGTATGTAAGATAAATGTATGATACAGGTCGCGACGAATAATAAAGACTGTCTATCAAAAGCGGGGTTGTAAAGCGTGCGGTGAGCCTTATTCCCGCTCCTTCAAAGACAAATGATGACGAAAGTGCGTCTATTTCACAGTCTGTCTGCTCCAAAGCCTTATCTGTACTGTCACCTAAAAAGCGGTATTTTTCACCGTCTACGGTAACTAAACCCAACATAGCATTTCGGGCACCGGTCCAGTGTGTCGGGAACTTATCGTTTATATTATCTCTGCTCCATACCGAAAAATACGGATCAACCGTTATAAGCGGTATTGCAGGAGCCCTCATTTTCATTTGGGAAATCCCCCTTTAAATTAATTATGCATATGCAATATCATTGATTAAAGTTATCAAATCAAGCGGATAGATCCTTTACAAACGATACCTCGGCACTTAAAATACCTCTACCTGTACTCATATTGTGCCGACTGTTAAGGAAGCTTCCCGTAATGAATTTTACCGTTACTGTTCTGATAAAGGCGAACATAATCCAAAGTTAAGCTTATCGGGAATTCGTCGTTTTCGTTTACATACTTGCTCGTATCAACGCCCTCCCAATTTGCCCTTTCCGGCGTAATAAGACCGTTGCCAATGATAAGATGGTAATAGTCGTTAAGGCCTATTTGGTTATTGCCGTATTTCCAAAATTTATCAGCGCTACTGTCAAGCACAGAGAAACAAACGCCGTCAACAAAGAACTTTGCACTGTCCTTTTCAAGCAGCAATCCGTAGGTGTGCCATTCATTCTTAAGGTTCTCAGTATTTTCGAATTCATAGTTACTGCTGTATTCACCAAGAACATAATCCTTAACAAGATTATTAACCTGTATACTTCCTCCGGTATCGGGCCACATATGTACATTCGGTCTAAAGCCATCGTTTTTGCCAAAGCATTCCATAATATCGATTTCGGTCATATAAGATGTACTGCTTTTTTCTATCGTTCTGTTTGACTTCATCCATAAAGCGGACCACGCAGGCCTGTCGTAAGGAATCTTTGCCCTGAACTCAACATAGCCGTACTTAAACGCCATAAGATTTTCGGTACAAAGACCGCCGGCGACTGTGTAATGGGTGGCATCTACACGCTTTGAAGCTAATACTGCGGTACCTTCGGCAGCTTCGGTATCGCCACCGACGGTCAAATTATTTTCGCCTTTAGTCTTTGCAACGGTTGCAGTAGTTCCGCTGATGTCTTGTGCCCATTTTTCGGAATCAAGAGAAGCTTCCGTGAAACCGTCATACCAAACAAGGCTATAACCCGAAAGGTCTATACTATTTCCGCCGTAATCTGTAAGTGTAAGCGAACTGAGTGCAGATTCTTTTTCAGCTAAAATTTCGTTTTCGGTAATAAAGCTTACAAGTTTTTCTGCCTGCCGGTCACCGCTCAGGTCACAGTAATAAACATTGCCGTTATTACTACCGCTTCCCGCACAAATAATTTTTACCCCATCGTAAGCTTTTTCAATCGCACTAATCAAGCCGTTGATATCTTCACCAACGAAATCAACTACCACCAAATCGGGGGTTCTTTCGCTTCTGAGGGTATTATAATACTCGGTCATATTTTCAACCGTGTTACCGCTGTCGGGGGCAATACGGAAATCGGCTTCAAGGGTCTGTGCCGCAATAAACGCATAGGATTTGGTTGCGTATTCGGGGATTGAAGCACCCGCAAATTCGATATACAAATTGCTTTGTGCGGGAGGCGCACACAGCGTACCCGCATTGCTTAAATCACCTAAAACAAGTGCCTCGGCAATAAATGTACCGCTATTTTGCCGGGTTTCACGCACAAGCTTTACTTTATAGATATTTTTAGGTATAAGGTCTTGTGCTATAAGCACAGATGTACTGTAAGGAGTAAATTTCACACGCTCTTCTTGGCGTATTCCGTTTATATAGACCGCAAAATAAATATCGGAGCCGGTATTTTTGCCGTTTAGATAAATTTTCTCACAGCCTGTTGAAGTAAATTCAATAGAGGAGGCGCTGCAGTTAAGCTGAACGCCATTTTCCACTGCAACGCCTCCCCCGCTTATTTTGACATTAGTGTCATTAGCTTCAACAGGCTCTACTGAAAATTTGAAAGTATTCCCTTTTTGAATGCGGTAACATCTTGAGCGTCAACGCCCGCAACAGTAGAATCAAAGTTTGCCGCCTTGAGCTCCTCGGCTACACATCCCATACTGTTTCCAGAGTCTAAAGAAATCTTCTTTATTCTTACAAGGTCGAGAATATCACGCTCGCCGTCACCGTTGCAGTCGCCTTGGATTACATCTATAGAAAGCGTATCAATATAGAATTTAGCGCCTGCAGTATGAGTGTCTTTAATTACTGTCCAATCAACAAGCAGCTGAGGAACATAATAAGCATTTTTATCTTTTGTGTTAGGCTTGTAATTAATTGTTACCTTCTTCCAGTTTTTACCCAATGCAACACCCTCGGATACAGCTGTATTATTACGTTCGCCCCACTGAGCACAGCTTATGCTGCCTCTTACTGCAAACTCAACGCTGGAAGCAGTGTTACCTTCTGCCGCCTTTACATAGAAGGATATAGCGTAGGTTCTTTCCGGCGTAAATTCAAAACCGTTTCCGATATATATTGACCTATAATTAGTACCTGTCGAGAGGTTTGTTATTTGTGAAGAATCATACTTTATTGAGCTGCTGCCTGTGTAGGCGTCTTCTTGAGTTCTCAACATACCGCTATCTTGGACTGGTCTAAAAAGAACACCAGGCATGTCATAATATCGATCACCGTCATAATATTTATTAGGCTCTCTTTCATTATACACACCGTCCTCAAAGCCCGTAAACGCCATCTGATAAGTGGTGTCTACAACTGTTTTTGTTCCGGCGTAAACGGTTTTATCGCCGGCAGTAAAGGTTATGGGTTCGGTTATTTCCTCTTTTTTTTCCGCATCGTTATAATAAGCTAAACCGTAAGCCGTGGCTGTTGCGTCGGCGGGATCAGTAGTGTAAGCGTATTTCTCGGTGACAGCAGACTTCGGCAAATTAAGTACTTCAGCAGCACACTCCGAGTAAGGCGCATCTGCTACGTTGCAGGCAGGTACGCCGACATATTCCTGCGTGTCGGTTCCGTCATCAACAGTTATGGTGCCTAAGCGGTCTACAACTACATCAGTTACATTAACAGCAAAGCTTGTTGTACCGTCATAATTGTATTCTGTTTCAAAGGCTAATGCGTTCACACCGGAATCATCAAGGTCTTCCGGTACGGTAAAGTCAAATGAAAAATCGCTGTAGTCTTCAGCTGCGGGCAGAGCCTGCGAACCTAAGGGTACCATATTGGTTACCAAGGCGCAGTCGGCGCTGTTCGCAGAGTATGCTGCAACCTTCACGCCCTCAGGAGCGGTAGCGGTATAATTAAGGGTTACACGGTATTTTCCTCCCGCTTTAAGCTCATATACCTGAGCATCCGCCGCACCTGTCTTATTTAGCATAAATCCTACACGGTATTCTTCGCCTCCGGCAGTAAAGGTTTCTTCTTCCTTTTTGATTTCAATATAACTATCAGTTTCGCTTGGTACTACAGAACAGGGCTGATAAGCATCCTTATTACAAAAGACTCTAAGCTGAGGCTTGCTTTCGGGAAGAGTTACCCAGGTATTTGCATAGTCAAGTTTGGGCATTTTAGTTTTAGCGTCTGCGCCTAAAATACTATCTGCTGCAACCTTAACATAGCTGCTTTTAAACGATGAGGCATAGCCGGCGTCAAGGGAAGTTGTTGAATAGCTGTTCGTTATCGTGTAAGGAGCGGTCCATCCTCCACCATTGAAGGCTCTTCGTCGATTTTTACGCTTTCGTCAATATAACAATTGCGAATAACGGGAATCGGATGGGTTGTAGTATCTGAATAATCATTACTTGCAGAATAGTTGAAACAGCCGTGTATTGCACCCGCTCTTGGAGCATGAATATAAGAATCGGTTATTTTAATGTTTTCTACTACAGCGCCTGATCCTAAGTTAGCAAACAAACCTGCGCAAGTGTTTGCAGTATCAGTATTTATATACAATCCCTTTATTGTATGACCTTGACCGTCAAAATGTCCGTTAAAGGAATTATAAGTCAATTTAGCAGTTGTTGTATACCATGAATGTAGGCCTTCACTATTTTCGTACCATTTTCCATCGCCTGTATCTGTTGTATTGTTAAGTACAATATCAGTTGTTAATACCCAATACTTATTGTATGTTTCTTTATACCACCAATCGGACATATTGGAATTGCCGTTATTTGCGCACATCCACGCTAATTTTGCAAGCTGTTTTGCTGTGGAAATTCGGTATGGGTCTGTTTCGGTTCCCGAACCGCCTGCCCAGCCCGACTGAAAGCTATTCTCGGTATTGCTTGTTTTTCCGTCCCACACAGTAGTGGAAGCAGGTGAGGCTACGCCTTGATAAATTTTATAAGTATTTTCTGCATCATAACCATCAAAATTAACTTTCATATGCTGGGCTTCAAAAGCTGAAGCATCGGCATAAGCCGTAAATGCTAAAGGAACATACATTGCTGAAATCAGCAATAACAAGGAAAGAACAATACTTAATGATTTCTTTACTCTCATAATATTACTCCTTATCTATTATTATGGGAACCCTCCCACTTGGTACAAATCATATTGTGGCTCTATTTTAAATGTTGGGGTTAAAACGATTCTCGCCTCCCTCTGACGAGGGAGGTGGATTTTGCGAAGCAAAAGACGGAGGGAGAGAAGGAGTAAAGCCACAAGAAAACTCAGCTTTTTCTCTCCCTCAGTCTCGCTGCGCTCGCCAGCTCCCTCGTCAGAGGGAGCCAAATGATACCCCAACTTTTGCAAAAGAACCCATATTGTCTTCCCCTTTTAAGGAGTGGAAAATTGCCTTTTCTAAAAGGGGAAGACGATTAAGCGCATATGCACAGTCAAAGCAAGCTTTATTAATCTGCTTCTGTGATATTAAATTTTGATTTTAGACTTCTTCCTTTTCTTAATAACAATCAAAAGAACCGTTGCTGCGGCAACAACCAAAACAGATGAGCCGACAATAATAAGGATTTCCGTCAAGCCGAATTTATTAACCTTTCTTCTCTTGATGACTACCTTTCTGACTGTAGACTTATTACTCTCTTCCTTTACTTCTTGGACATTTTCTTCCTCTTCTAATTCGGTGGTTGCTTCAACAGGTACTTTGATAGTAACGGTGTTTTCTACAACCTTTTCGGTATAGATGCCAAGCAGGTTCTTATTGGTTAATGAGGTTTTGCCTGTGGGTGTAACCGTAACATCATCGATAAACATATCTATATCGCCCGGTGTGGCAATGCCTATATGCTCCTCGGTTGCAACAAATTTATATTTAATCTGTTGCCACTCGCCTACCTTGAGCTTGCTTAAATCACCTACAGCCTCAAGGTCTGATACAGTGTAAACCCAATCGTAATCAGGCAGATGCGCTATCATCAAATCGGTGGTTTCAAGATTTTCACCCTTGGATTTAATGTAAACCCAGGCTGTGAATTCATATTCGCCGCCCTTAACGAGCTTAACGGTGTCGCTGCTTGCGAGAGAAGCAATCTGAACATCGGAGGACTGACCTATCCTGTGCAGCGATTTAGCACCGCCGTGAACATAATCCATCTTATATCCCAAAACACCGAGGCGGAATAACTCGTAATCATCACCCATACCGCCCTCTTCGGAATCGATATAAGGATAATCCTCAAAGTCCTGATCACTGCCCTTTACTATCCACTTAGCATATAGCGTTAAACTATCATTCGGGAAGTAATCAATGTTAAAGGGTTTATCCCATGTCTTCTTATCGCCAACATACCAACCGTCAAATACATCTATGCCTCTTGATACCTTGGTGGGAAGAACAAGCTTTTCACCCGTCTCGCCTACTAAAGGCTCAACTTCGGTACCGCCGTAGGTCTCAAAGCTTATTGTAACCGGTCCCTTTGTGAAATAGAAATGCTCGGTGTATCTATGCTCCTTCTCGGCAAACACTTTAAGAATCGGTGTGGCTTTCTCAACAGTTTGCCAAGTATTCTCGAAGTCGAAGCCCTCTAAGAATGTAACAGCTTTTTCGCCGCACATATTACCGTGAGAAACTACAGAACAAACCGTAGGTGTAGAACCGTTTGAATTGTAAACATTAGTACCTTCAATCCATTCCATATATGATAAGGTTCCTAAAAGCGGAATCTTTTTGGGCTCCATTGCGTAACAGTTGATGATTTGGGTTTTATCCGTTCTCGGAGGAGAAACTAAATCGCCCTTATACCAATGGTAGCCTATGAGAGTGCCGTAACGGGTTGACGAGCCCTCAACTGTTGCGAGAGAGTAGCAGTTTTCCATTTTGAATGTTGTTGCAGAGGCTGCAATCATACCGCCTGCGCAACCGCCGATGATATAAACATCTTCTGCAACAAAGCAGTTGCGGATTATGGGTTGCTTATATCTTTCCGTCCAAGGTCTGTTCTCAACATAGGAGAAAAGTCCGGCTGCATATTTTTTGTCTGCGTAAACATAAGCGTCAGCAACACCGAGGTTTTCAACAACTGCGTTTCCGCCGATTGAACCTAAAAGTGAAGCGTATGTCTTATCGCCGGAATTAATATAAAGTCCGTAAACAACGTGCCCCGCACCGTTAAGGTGACCCGCAAAGCACTGAGCTTGGTTTGAAGAGCTTATAAACCACTCATTGGGGTTATTTGTTCTCCAGTTGGGGTCTGAAACATCGTTAAGATAAATATCAGCAGTAAGCTCATAATACTTGCCGGTAGAAAGGTAATTATCCCAAGCGGATTTTTCAATTACATTACGCAGTAGGTATGCTAAATCCTCAGCTGTTGCAATCTTATAGGGATTCGTTTCTGTTCCTTCACCCTCCAGTCCGGAAGAAATGGTATTGCCCTTCCAAACATCGCCGGGTCTGGCATCATCATAAACAACAAGCTCGCTCGGGTCCATTACGGATTCAGGGTCCGGACCTGTGAAGCCGTCACGGAATACGTGAAGCTTCGGTGTGTTGCCTTCAACAGTGTACCAAATATCGTTGAAGTTGAAATCCGCCATATTCTCTTCTGAAGCGGCTTCGATGCCGGTCATACGCTCAATGGTAAACATCTGTACGCCGGAAAGGATTTGCTTTGAGTTGTCATCCTTGTTGTTGCAAGAATAGGTGCTTGCAGCCATAACGCCTACGCCTGAACGCGATCCGATAATCGGTACGCCGTCGGGACAAGCTGTATAGCTTCCTAAAATTGTAATGTAAGAATCGTTCGACATAGAGCCGAAGAAGGCTCCGTAACTTTTGTTCGTACCTTTAGTATAGCCATCAATTTTAGCCTTTACATAGCAGTATTTGATAAGCACCGGACGCTGTGAGTAACCGATGATTCCGCCGGCAAAACCCATACCGTTATCGGCATTCTTTGTGGAGATAAGCTCAACGCTATCCTCAACATAGCAAGCAATAAAGCTCGAGCTTGAGTTTGCGATATTGTTATCTCTGATTGAAATTGCGCCAACCATATTAGCCCTGAGGTAAGATTCTTCAATACCCAAATTCTTGATGACTGCGTTCTGGGATACAGATACAAACAAGCCTGCGCCTGTTCCCTCACCCTCAAGATTTGTGTAAAGACCCTTAATAACATGGCCCTTACCGTCCAAAACGCCTGCGAATGCCTTTGAATGACAATCATGACCGTACGGATTAACGGTGGAGGTAAGCCAATCTCTTGCGTGTTCTTTCCAATCCGCTCTCGAGGTATCGTTAATTACAATATCGTTTGTAAGGACATAGTACTTACCCTTTGTGGAATAGTTATTCCAATAGCTGCTCATGGTCTGCTTAACCAAACGCGCCAATTGTTCAGGAGTTGAAATGCGGTAAGGATCGTCCTTTGTGCCTGTACCGCCTGCCCAGCTATCGGCTACCGTGCCGTCCCAAGGACCGTAATATACCTTATCGGCATCAGGGTTAGGGGGGTTATTAAGCGCTTCGTTTTCTATTGCGTCGTATCTTTTTGCAAAGAACTTAAGCTGCGGTAACACACCCTCGTCTGTAACCCAAATTGTATCATAGGTCAAGTTGGGCATTGCAGTTTTAGCGCCTTCGCCTGTAGCCGCTGCAAGGTTAAATTGTTTGAAGCCGCCTTTATCAGCCGAGTTAGCATAACTGTTTTTGCCCGTTACATTCTGATGACCGAAAGGAGCAATTGCGCTGCTTGAATAGCTGTCCTCCACGGTGATACCGCCGGAGCCGCCGACCCATGAGCAACCGATGAAGGAACCTGATTTGCCGGTTCCTGTGATATCAGCTCCTACATAGCAGCTTACAACCTTGATAGGCTTTCCGTTGTATGCCATTATACCTGCGACATTAGTACCCTCGATTTTTACGGTGTCATCAATATGGCATCTGCGTACAATCGGAGCATTATCCTCAGCGGTTACAACATTGCTGACGCCGCCGGTTACAGCAGCCGCATATTTTGCTTTTATATAGGACTGGGATATTTTCAGGTTTTCGATAACTGCGTTCTTACCCAATGCGCCGAACAAGCCTGCATAAATATCTTCACTGGTAGACCGTTTAATATACAAGCCCTTAATGGTATGACCCTGACCGTTGAGATTTCCGTTGAAAGCGTAATCGGTATTATTTACCCAATAATTCCATTTCTGAACGCTTGAGTTAGTATACCAATCGGAATCGGTGGTATTATTAAGCTCGATATCAGCCGTCAATACCCAATATTTGCCGCCGGTTTTCGCATACTGATCTGCATGCCAAGCGTTATTGTACTTAGCAAGGCTTGCAAGCTTTGCAAGCTGTCCTGCTGTGGCAATCTGGTAAGGATCTTCTTTAGTTCCCGAACCGCCTGCCCAGTCGGCGGCTACCGTTCCGTCCCAGAAAGAGTTTGTGCTGCCTGCAGCCAAGCGGTCTACAACTACATCAGTTACATTAACAGTAAAGCTTGTTGTAAATGCGTTCACACCGGAATCATCAAGGTCTTCCGGTACGGTAAAGTCAAATGAAAAATCGCTGTAGTCTTCAGCTGCGGGCAGAGCCTGCGAACCTAAGCTTACCATATCGGTTACCGAGGCGCAGTCGGCGCTGTTCGCAGAGTATGCTGCAACCTTCACGCCCGAAGAAGCGATATAATTAAGGGCTACACGGTATTTTCCTCCCGCCTTAAGCTTATATACTTGAGCATTCGCCGCACCTGTCGGATTTAACATAAATCCTACCTGATATTCTTCGCCTGCAGCCGTAAAGGAGCCTGCGCTCTTTTCGATTTTCATATACTTATCAGTTCCGCTTGTTTCTACAGAACAGGGCTGATAAGCATCCTTATTACAGAAGACTCTAAGCTGAGGCTTGCTATCGGGAAGAGTTACCCATGTATTTGCATAGTCAAGTTTGGGCATTTTAGTTTTAGCGTCTGCGCCTAAAATACTATCTGCTGCAACCTTAACATGGCTTTTAACTAATGAGCCATAGCCAGCTTCAAGGGAAGTTGTTGAATAGCTGTTCGTTATCGTCGATTTTTACGCTTTCGTCAATATAACAATTGCGAATAACGGGAATCGGATGGGTTGTAGTATCTGAATAATCATTACTTGCAGAATAGTTGAAACCGCCGTGTATTGCACCCGCAAATGGAGCATGAATATAAGAATCGGTTATTTTAATGTTTTCTACTACAGCGCCTGATCCTAAGGAACCAAACAAACCTGCGCGAGCGTTTGCAGTATCAGTATTTATATACAATCCCTTTATTGTATGACCTTGACCGTCAAAATGTCCGTTAAAGGATTTATCAGTATTAGTTGTTGTATACCATGAATGTAGGCCTTCACTGTTACTGTACCAGTCTTCAACTGTTGTATTGTTAAGTACAATATCAGTTGTTAATACCCAATACTTATTGTATGTTTCTGTATACCACCAATCAGTCATTTTGGAAGTGCCGTTATTTGCGCACAGCCACGCTAATCTTGCAAGCTGTTTTGCTGTGGAAATTCGGTATGGGTCTGTTGCGGTTCCCTTACCGCCTGCCCAGCCCGACCGAAAGTCAGTATCGTAACTGCCACTGGATTTTGTTCCATCCCACACAGTAGTGGAAGCAGTTGAGGCTACGCCTTGATAAATTTTATAAGTATTTGCTGCATCATAACCATCAAAATTAACTTCCATATGCTGGGCTTCAAAAGCTGAAGCATCGGCATAAGCCGTAAATGCTAAAGGAACATACATTGCCGTAGCAAGCAATACCATTGACAGTATCGCAGATAAAAGTCTTTTCACATTAATTCTCCCTTCATACTAACTAAAGATTAGGTGTTTGAGAATTTTTATTTCTTTTCACTAATTTGCTTAGCAATGTAGCTGTTCAAATTCTTAACATCGTTATTTAAAACCGGCTCCAAAGATTTAATTAAAGACTGAACCTGACCCGGAGCTTCCGCCATAAGCTGCCAATAATAACGGATTATGCTATCATAACCTAACGCATCATAAGCGCCCGCAGATAAGACAATAGGACCTTCATAGCTTTCGCTTGAGTGCTTTGTAACAAAATCTAATGCTGCATCAGAAATAAATTCGTTCTTCAAATCATAGTTGTTGCAATCAAGATAATATCTGAGGAATATTCCTGCTGCTATGGGGTTCTTAGCACCTTCGCATATACCGTACCCGTTCCAACCAACCTGACGAACAGGCTGTTTGCCCTCAAATGAAGGAAACTCAATTATTCCGATATCCTTCCACATAGAAGACATCTGATACCAATATCCTGTCTTTAAGCACCCATATGAGCCTGAAATGGCAAGCGCACATTTACCCTCTATGAATGTTTCCCTAGCGGTAGCCAAAATTCCGTCTTGATTCCAAGTGGAAATCTGCTCAGCTATCTTAAGGTATGTGGGGTCTGAGAAATTTATGGTTGAAACCTTACCGTTATTATAAGTGTAGAAATCGTAGCCTAAACTTTTAGCCAACTGATAACCGAAATTATCGGCAAAAAAGCCTTTGTACTGAGAGCCTAAAGCGGCAGTTTCTCTGCCGATTTTATCCAATGCCTCATAGTTCCATTGGCCTATCTTCTTATAATCCTCAGGAGTTTTAATTCCGTTTTGATTAAGGAGCTTCTTATTATAGAAGACGCATTCAACATAGTTAAATATCGGCCCTAAAGAGCTAACCGTATAGGTCTTACCGTTGATTGTAGACTGCTTAATCTTATTCTGGTCATAAATCGGGTCGGTAAGGTCCATCTTTGCATTCTGTAAGGGCTGTGCGATGGTAAGGAAGGTCGGCCAGAAGCCGCAGTCCTTAATAACATCAGGTGATTTGCCGGATGCAATCAATCCGGTAATTGACTGAACATAATTGCCCTGTCCTACCGTCTGTATTGTTACATTAATTCCGTACTTTTTCTTGAAATTTGCAATAACAGCACTTGTATCGGTACCCTCTGAACGGTCCCAAGTAGCATAAATAACGGTAGTACCCTTGTAATCAGCAGGGTTAACCGAATTGCTGTTATTTGTTGTGCCACCACCATTATTCTTATTGCTTGCAGTACTGCCGGTATTTTTGCTTGCGGTACTTGCGGTACTGGCGGTACTTGCGGTATTTTCGGCTTTGCTGCTGCCTGATTCCGTATCAGAAGCAGTACCGACATCCGAAGTGTCTTGGTCTACGGATACATCGATGTAAGAAACTATTTCCTCATAATCATCGCCTCCGCACGCACTGAACAATGATACAGTCATAATAACTGTCAGCATCAATGCCAATGTTCTAAATAATTTGCTCTTTTTCATAATTTTCCTCCTATGTTTTTTTATTTTAACCTGTAATACCAACACGGTCTACACTTTCAATAAAGCCGCGCTGCAGGAATAAATAAACTATAAGTAATGGAACAATATACAGGATTGTTCCTGCAAGTAAGGTGCCGCTTGTTACGGCAGAGCCGTACTCTCCGTGTGCCTTAATTATTTCAGGTAATTCTGCCGCAGCAGTTGCAAGAGTTGACTCACCTACAGTGTACATAGATGCTATAAAATAGTCGTTCCAATGCCAAACAAGTGAAAACACCGTAACGGTTATTATTACCACGCCCGAGGAAGGAACGGCTATTGACAAGAAGGTTCTGAAGGATCCTGCACCGTCAATCCAAGCCGCCTCTTCCAGCTCTCTTGGAAGCGCCTTGAAAAATTGAATATATATGTATATCAATATTCCGGAACGAAGACCGACGCCCAAGAACGACGGAATCCAGTATGTAAATCCTGTGCCCATAAGATTGAGCCTTAAATCAATACCTGTCAACTTATTTAATAACCCGAATATTCCCAAAACATCAAGATGGGAGAAATTGGTAACCAACGGAATTATAATCATAGGTGAAGGTACCAAAATCGTAAGAAATAAAATCACCATGAAAATGTTTTTGAATTTAAAATTAAAACGGGCGAAGCCGTAAGCCGCAACTGCGCAGCTCGCAACCTCTAACAGGGCGCTCACCATCTCATATCTTACGGTGTTTAAGATTGACTTACCAAACTCCATATATTCAATGGCTCTTTTGTAATGGCCTAAATATACCGATGTCGGTATCCAATGCCTGGTTGGATCAAGGTAGGATTCAGGGGTTCTGATTGAAGTAACAATCGTATAAATCAGCGGATACAGTACTATGTAGCCTATTGTAATCAATATTATATAACAAAAAATGTTAAAGAGTAATCCTGCCGCATAAGTTGCTTTTTTCTTGCCGCTGGTCCTTCTGAGTGATGAAGCACTTTCTTTAATTCTTGAAAAATTCATATTACTTCACCTCATTCCCATTTCTTCAGAATTTTGAAATTATAAAGAAGCATTATAATTCCTATTACTCCCCCGACAATTAAGAAATAGAACCAAAGCATTGCCGAAGACTGGTCATAAACTCCGCCTTTCATCAGGGTTGAAACATGCCTCATAAGCTCGTTTCTTGTGTCGGTAAATAATTCAACCATTGTAAATATAACAACGAGCAAGGTGATTCTTCCAAGCATAGGAAATGTAACGAACCAGAACTGCTCCCACTTTGTTGCACCCTCAATATGACTTGCCTCATAAAGGGAGCCCGGTATGGACTGCAAGCCTGAAATAAACAAAATTATCTGTATTCCGCAGCTCCATACCAAATTAAAGATATTATTTACGATATTACTAACATAATCTGCAATTCCTGTGGGAAGGTTCAAAAAATTCATTATATCGGTGGTAGTAAAGAGACTTCCCGCCACCGCTTCAGGCGCACTTGAAGAAATATCGGTAGTAGTGGTCTTAAAAATAAGCTCCATTGCGATACCTGTCGCAATAATTACCGGCAAGAAGTACAAGCCTCTGAAAAATACTCTTCCGCGGAAATCTCTGTTAAGCATAATTGCTAATATCATTGAGAGTATTACTATCAACGGAAGCTGATAAACCATTGATACCAACGATTCGGTCAGCATATTAGTGTAATCGGGGTGCTCGGTAATTATATATTTATAATGTGATATTCCCGTTAAAGATATCTTCATACCGTCTGCTGTCAACAAAACATCACTAAAGGAGTAAACTATAGATTGAATAAGCGGTAAAAGATAAAACAGCACAATTCCGATTATCCACGGTGTTATGAACATCAAACCGTCGCGTGCCTTCAGGCTTTCTACACCCTTGCGCTTCTTGTTACGCATCAACCTGCCTCCTTTACAAGAAAATCCTTAGCCTCTACCGAACCGTCAGGTGTTGCCACGGCTGCATCGCCGTAATTGACATATACTTCGGTTCCGTTTGAGAACACGGTTTTCCTTAATGTGTCGCTTATGATTTCATAAGTTTTAATTTCACTGTTACCGACCGCTTTATAATATTCGGCAGTACGTTCACAGTCGTTAATGATGCTTTCTTTTACATCGCTGTACACGCTTCGGCCTATCGACTCCTTAGTAAAGCTGATAAGCTGGCTCGAATAATTATTAGCGATAGAATACGAAAGTCCGGTTCCGCTTTCCAAAGCGGCAAGCAAAGCCTCGTCCTTATTTGTTGAACTGTTCAAGGGCGATGTGCTTAAGGATACATATCCTCTTAAAACCATTTGATAGAACGGTACATCTACATCAAAAGCATCATGCTTTCCTGACTGTAGCGGCACATCTGTAATCTCATCAGCCAAAACAGCAGCATACATATTTGCGTTACTCGCTAATATTTTCTTTGCGCCGTCGTTCTTCAAGACATTTATCGCCTGTTGAACATCTGCTCCCATATTATCCTTTGAATATGAACGGATATTAGCATAATCAGAATATGCGGTATTTGAAAGCTTATCTATGCCTATTCCCTCAAGCTCGAAGCTTTGGGTTTTCTTTAAGAGCTTTTCAGCAGAGGAAATAACCTGACTGCGGGATAAAAGTCCATAATTTGCTACTTTAGAATTCTGTGCTCTTGTAGAAAGCACATATTCGTACTGATAGGTATCAATACCCGTAGGACCCTTGGCTATATCGTTATGATAAGACCACCCGTTTGCAGATTTTCCGATTGAGAGGATGTCAAAATTAAAATACAACGTTCCTCCGTTTTCGTTAACCTCTTCCTGCAATTGCTTTAATTGCTTTTTACTACCAAGGCTGCCCGCAATCTTATAATCACCTGCGAGCTTGCCTATATCCAATCCGCTGCTTCCGTAACCTTTCAGCTCGATTGATGAATTATTGCCCAAAACCTCGGAAAGCTCGGAGACAATGCTTTGTGCTTCCTTTAAAGTAGTAAGCTGATACAAAGTCTCATAAGGAACTCCAAGGAAGGACTTTGCTGTCATTACGCCGCCGTAAATCTCCAAATGCAGCTTGGACTGTTTATCAGATAATTCACTAAGAAAGCCCCGGGCTTTCAAATAGCTCTTATAAGCATCGGCTATACCGTTAATATTGGCATTTTCACCCGCAATAGGATAAACACCGATTGAAACCTCGTTTTCGATAAGCGAGTTAGCATAAAGTGTTGAGCGAGCTTTGCCGCCGGTTCCTACAGTAACATGACGTTCATCGTAGCCGCGTAAATAGAATGTAGCTCCAATATTTGAATAATTCAATGTTTCAGAGCCTATAACACCCTCTAATGAGGCAGATTCAGCGCCCTTTTCAATTACAACCAAGGTTGCCTTATCTCCGTTTTTAGCGGCGCAAACAGGTAATAACAAATTTTCGGTATTTGACACTTTATCGTAAGTTTGCATTGTTGCATCCTTACCGTACATCTGCTCAGAGTAGCTGATGCCTAAAGGAGATACTGCCTTAGGATAAATAAGTGCGCCGCTGCCTGAAGGTACAAATATAAAATCATCCTTAGAAGCGGTATTTTTGGTTGAGCATAAATACGGAGCTAAGGTTACCGAAAGAAGCTCATTTTCGCCCTCCGTAACATCTTTAGGATTAAGGCTTATGCTCATTCCGTTATCTCTGAGCGTGTAGACCACAGGAACTGAAATCATATTATCAACAAAATAATATGTTACCTTTAAGCCGTTATCAACAATTTCACAATCCATTGTTTCCATTGAGACAGAACCCGGATAACCCGCCATAAATTCAGTAACACGAGTAGAGGCATTTATATACTGTATGTATATCGGTGAATTAACACGGGGATTTGCCTCAATAGGGAATCCGAATTCATCTACGCCGTTATCGTTAGCGTCGGGCGGAATTGTACTCCAAACATTGTTAGTGGCTTTTTCGATAAGGGCTACGCTTCCGTAATCCGCATTCCACTCAAGACGGTACTCTTGATTTTCTGCCACCGTACCGCTTTCAATAACATTGTACTGCTCCGGCTCAACAAATTTTTTACATTCATAGCTTCCTTCTCCGACGCCGCATCCAACCAAATTAAAGCAAATCAGGAGACAAAATATAAAAGATAATATTCTAAGCTTTTTCATTATTTTATCTCCTTTCTACATTGTTAATTCGCTGTACACACTAATCAAGAATGTTAAAAATTGCTGTGCAAGCAGGAATACCAATATTATAATGAATACAACTATTGCAATACCTAACAATGTCAATAATGTAGTAAGTATGAATCTTTTGAAATCAAATTCATGTATAACAATAGTCCCTACCATAATCAAAACGAGCGTATACAGCATCATTACCGTGTAGAAAATGCTTACAAAAGCACTTTCCTCGGGAGTGAGTATGTTTGAAAAGATAATATTGGCAATTTCGCCGACAATAAGCGGTAAAAGACTGTAACAGGTAACCGTTGCAATCTCCTTTATCTTTCCTCGGCCGGAAAACAGGGTTGAAACAGCCCAGTTAACTACAACCCAAAGAACTATCAGTCCCGTACTGCGAACAAACACAATAATTGAATTGAAGGACTCAGCATCATAAAAGGTAGAAGCAAATCCGCCCAGCAAAACCCGCAGAACAGAAACAACATAATAAATTATCGCCAATGCAACGCAAATTGTCCAGGAACCGAGCTTTTTACTCTGAATTTCACCAAAGGTCTGCACCGGGTGGAAAGGAGCTCTGAAAAGCATTTTTAACTTTTCGTTTTTAAGCCAAACTATATGCTTTTTCTTTTTGTAAATGACTACAAAAACAATTGCCGCCGCAAGCACGATAACCAATGTCGCCATTAGCCAGAAATTATCGTTAAGCCATTTGGTTCTTACCTCTTCAAAAGCAAGAGAATAGGTTTCTCTGTCATAACCCTGCTTAGCATATTTCAAAGCATTGTCGTAATCGCCGTCAGCCAATCTGGCAAGAGCAATACCTGTATAGGCCATCTGGCAATTCTTATCAACCGACAGAACAGTACGCCAATCCGCCTCTGCGGCTAAATGGTCGCCTTGCATATTAAGATTTCTGGCTTTTTTTACAAGTGCTCCGAATTCTGTTTCTTCAAATACAGTAATCGTCTGTTTACTGGTATCGGAAACATAGATTTTCTTGCCGAAAACACTTATACCTGTCGGCGAAACAAAGGTGCCATCCTGATTGCCTTCCTTCATACCTCCGCCAAAGGCCGTGAGAACAGTACATTTTTCATCATATATAAATACTCTTCCGTAAGTGGAATCAAGAGCATATATAAATCCGTAATCGTCAACATCTATACCAATTAAGCTTTGGTTGAATACCTGTCCTAAAAGTTTAGTCTGATTTACAGTTGAGTCAGTAAAGCTTACACCGTTAGAATTGAGTATATTAGTAGCATCGCCGGGGCTAAGCTTTTTAATCTGTCCCTTTTGGAGCTGCTTTGTATATCCTGTGACAGTATATACAAAGCCCTCATCGTCAATGCAGATATCTGCAAATGCGTAAGGAAGATTTCTTGCAGTTGCAGATTTCTTGGCATTGTTCATAAATACACGCTGAAAAGCTTCGGAAATCGCATCAAGCACTCCGGTAGTAACGGTATTTGCACCGTAAAATCCCACGAAATTCTTTTCACTGTCATAAAGCAATGCTCCGTAATAGGAACCCTCGCTGAGGATATATACATATCCCAGCTGATCAACAGCCACCTTTACGGGTCTAAAGAGAAAGCCTTCGGGTATAATCGGTGAATCGCTTAATAACAATTCATCAATATAATTACCGCTTATATCCGTCAACAAAACCCGTGCATTTTCGGTATCGCATATATAAACCGTATCGCCTTTAACATATACGCTTTTAGCACCTGCGAAATCCAGCATCTCTTCATTTTTATTTATCTTGGTAATTATACTTTTCACCGTATAATTACTGTCGGTAATAACTAATTTTGAGGCGTCACCGTCAAGGATGTACAAATCGCCGTCATCGTCAACAAAAATATCACTTACGGATTGAAGTGACTCAATGCCGAGAGATGTGGCAGAAACAACAGTTTTTAACTGATACATCGGAGTAGCAGAAACAACCTTGTCCTTCTCGTTGGTTTTTACGCCGTACCAATATGTATAAGTATCATAAGGTACCTCTTCAGCAAATACGGCTGAAGAGCAGGAGCAAATCACTAACACAGAAAGTACTGCGGTCAAAAACCACTTAAATACCTTTGAGTGTAAAACTTGATTATTCATACCATTTTCACACTCCTAACCCTTAATACCCGCACTGCTCATTGATTCAACAACATTGCTTTGTGAAACCAAATAAACAAGTATAGGCGGAATCATCATTATTACAGTAACTGCCATGGCACTGCCGCTTCTTGCAATACCGCCCGCCGTAATCTGAGTCATTATCATCGGCAGGGTTTTAAGATTCTCTGTAAAGATAGTACCATCCGGAATTGATGCCCAAATATCTCTGAAGGCAAACAGTATTACGGTTAAAAATACCGGTTTAATTACAGGAATTACTATTCCGAAAAATGTTCTGAAATTTCCTGCACCGTCTATATGAGCCGCTTCCAATAAGGAATCGGGAACATAACCGTCAATATACTGCTTCATAAGAAATACACCGAGGGTTGATGCCAAGTGCGGCAATATTTCTACCCAATATGTATCTATAATATTCAATTTCGAGAAAATTAAATATCTGGGCACGGAAAGTACATAAGCATTGAAAAGCAAGGCAATCTGCACTATTGCAAACAATACATTTTTGCCCTTAATCTTTGACTTTGAAAGAATGTAAGCCGCCATTGCCGAAATGAAAACATAGAGACCGGTTGCAACAATCGATACAAAAAGGCTGTTAAATATATAACGGGAAAGCGGCACCTTTAAGTTTGAAAGAAGACCCGGAAGAGCGACATAGTTTTCAAGGGTAGGTCTTCTTACGAAAAACTTAGGCGGGAATATAAGAAGCTCGTCTAAAGGCTTCAGTGATGTAACTACCGAATAAATAAGCGGAAGCATACTGAACAAGCCTGCCAAAGCTATGAATGTGAAGTAGATAACTGTTCCTGACCTTGAGCGTGTAAAACGCTTAACATTCATTTTTTTGCTCGGTTTTTTAAGGCTTCTTATCTTCTGACGGAGGGTTTTCTTTTGTGAATTTATAGCATTTTCCATTTATTCCCCTCCTTAATTATTAAGCATTGAGATAATCTTTCCAATTATCATACGGGTTAATAACATCATAGCGAAGAGCACCAACGCTATAGCGGACGCATATCCAAGCTCGTATCTTACGGTGCCCACATCGGTAAGGTGCGAAACTATTGTGTCGCCCGCATACCCGACGCTCGGGAAGCCGACAAGCTGAATAGCAATAGCACTTACCGAAAAGCTGCTTTGAATCTGCATAACCGCACTAAACAAAAGCATATGCTGCATAGCAGGAAGGGTGATGTATAAAAGCTCCTGCCAGCGGTTACGTATACCGTCGATAGAGCCGGCTTCATAGAGCTCGTTATTAACATTCTGCAAGCCTGAAATATTTGCAAGGAAGGATATACCCATACTCTGCCACAGCTGAACTATTATAAGTATCGGCATAATATATTCCTCGTTTTTCAGCCATTGAATAGGGTCGGTTATAAAGCCCATTGAAAGCAAGAGAGAGTTTAAATAACCGTAGCTGTCACCGCTGAAAAGCACCTGCCATATGAAATAAGCGTTGCCTACTAATGAGGGTGCGTAAAACATAAAGGAAAGCAGTGTTCTCACCATGGGCGAAAATTCATTGACAAACCATGCCAGCATAAACGCAAGGCAAAAGCCTATAGGTCCTGCAATTACCGAGAAAACAAGAGTGTTTTTTACAGTCGTAAAAAATACATCATCCGACAAAAACATTCTTGCAAAATTATCAAGCCCTATAAAGCTGGGCATTGAAACCATATCAAAATTGAAGAAGCTCAATACTATTGAAACAAGAATCGGTAATACTGTGAAAACAAAGAAAAGTACAAGGAAAGGGGCAAGCATGATATAATCAGTTAAATTATTATTTGAAATTCCGCGTTTTTTTGATAATTTGGTTGCTTGATTTTTCATTATTTACCCCTCCTTAACTATATTCTTTGATTTTCCGATCGATTTCTTGATTGGCTATTTTACTCCACTTTATAAGGATTGATCTGGAGTCCTTATCGGAGTTCACAGACTCCCAAAAAGCCTGGTCAACTGCACGGGATAAATAATAGCTTCCCGGAATTTCAGGCAACTCCTCTACCCTGCTCCATTGTTCGATAATGATTTCACCGGCGTTATTTTCCCAAGCCATATTTTTAACTGCGTCAACCGTTGCGGTCGAAACTCTTCCTACAAGACCGAGCATTGCCTCTACCTGATTAGAATATCTCAGCTGGGTGTCGGCAGAGGTCCACCATTTAAGAAACTCCCAGGCTTCTTCTTTATTTTTGGATTTATTCATAATTGAACATCCGGAGCCTGATCCTGCAACAGCACTACTTCCCCCTGCAACGCCCGGAACAAGGGCCATTGACCATTTGCCCTGAATTTCGGGAGCAGCGGCTTCCAAAGTAAGGTATGTATTATAAGGAGCAATACCGAGGGGCATACTGCCAACTCTGAAACGGTTGTAGAAGTCTGCCTGCTTCAAATATTTGTATTCTTTGTATAAGTCGGTCCAGAACTCAAATACTTTAATTGATTCGATACTGTCCAAATTGCAGGCATTTTGTTCTTTATTATAAAGAGAAACATTATGCTGCATAAGAAGCGTCGGGAAGAGGTTAAGACTGCCTAAGCCTGCATTAACCGTAGTAGTTGTTGCGATTTGGGTATAGGGCACATAAATCTGCATATTATTACGCTGAATAATGGTTGCCACCTCAATGAACTCATCCCAAGTCTCAGGAACCTTTAAATTGAGCTTTTCAAAAATGTCCTTTCTATAGAACATAATGTAAAAGGTTTGGGTATCAGGCAACGCATAAACAGCATCCCTATAAGTATAAGGTACAGAAGCGTTGTCGGCAAATCTTGTTATTACCTCGTCATAATCATCAAATTGTGTTAAATCGTAAAGCGCACCTCTCATACCTAAGTTTACAGGTTCGGTACGCGAAAGATGCAATGAGAGGTCAGGGAAATTGTTGGAAAGAAGACCCTTAATTAGGCTTGCGTTTGTAATCTTAAGATTTACAGATATACCTGTTTCTTCGGTAAAGGAATCCTGTATAAGCTGGCTTAATGCGCTGGCTTGGTCAAGACCCCAGTTAACCCAAATTTCAATTTCACGCTCATTTTTGCTTTCTTCCCCGGTGCTGTAATCACCAACAAAGGAAAGGAAAAACCGTTGTATACTGAATAAAACCGACTCAAAAAATCCGTTGTTAACTCCGGGATTTTCAGTTCCTGCGGGTATGATTTGAATTTCGTCGAGCCAAATCGGCATTTCCTTCATTTCATAAAGCCAAGACGAAACGGTACAATAGTTTGAATAATAGCTGCCTACATACTGATGTGCAAGATAGTGATTATCATGCATCTGCTTAAGCACACGAGCCATATTATTAAGTGCGGCGCTGTACTGACTGCTCCTTTGACCGGTCATATTTTGCATATCATCAGAAAGCGCAAGCAAATCGCTGTGTAAGGATATAAGCGTATCATTTAATCCGGGGATTTGATTGAAAAGCTCGTAGTCACGGCTTGAGTCAGGTGTTTCGCCTGTTATCATAACTATCTGCATATAGGTTTCACTCAAGACATCAACTATATCCGACAGTTTTTGATAGTAATCAGTAACATATCCCAAGGACACTTCTAACGAAAGCGTATGGTCGCCCGCATCAAGCCAAATGTAAAAGGGATTTTCAGCATCGTCGCCCCATACCTTGTATTGCCATTTGGCACTGTAATTGAACTTTATTGCTTTTGCTTCTTCAAAAGGAGTTTTACCGTCAATTTTAAGCCATCTGATGCTTTCGCCGTTAATTACATCGCTTTGCTTGAAATGAAAAGCTAATTTGTAATATCCCGCCGTTTCAATACTGACATTCCATATCAGCTTGTCGCCCGGATTTTGCCAAGTGGTGGAACCGACATAATTAAGGACATTAGCCTTTTTGCTTTGCGGGGTAAGGCTAACACTTCCGGTATCCGATTTCGGAACCAACGAATTAGAAGATTTTAAATTTGCCTTTTCACCCTGAACATAAATAACATCCGCCTGTGTATCCGAAACAGCGTCTGTGACAGTTTCGGAATAGCTGAGTGTATTTTCGGGCGCTTTAAGCACAAGGCTGTTAAGCTTTACGGGCTCCGAAACGGAAACAACCGTAATTTTATGCTGACCCGCAGATAAATAAAGCTTATAAGGCTCAACTATAACACCGGTATCGTCCGTAGCAAGAGCAGTAATATATTCCCCTGCTTCAACCTGTTCGGGTGTAAGCTCGTTACCGCCTTTATCTACACTGAACTCATCCTTTGCATTCTTCCAATAGCGTACGAGTCTTATTTTTTCTAATGCAGAATAAGGGCTTTTACCGTCGGCTAAAATCGAAAATACAATATCGGTACCTGCGCCTTTTTGCGGAAGATATGTAAACTCAAGATTATACAGTCCGTCGGCTTCAATGTTTACCGTAAAATCTCTGCTGTCTCCCGTGCCGGCAAAATCAATATCCGTACCGCTGAATAATTCAATATCCTGAGTTGCGTCGGATGCGGTATTGCTTTCACAGTAATCCAAATATTCTTGCCAAGAGCTTTGCGGCTCTGCGAAATCGGTGGCAATACTGTTACCGCCTGCTTTTTCGGCACCGACACTAATAGCGGACGCGCCGACAACCAAGGTTGCAGCGCATACCAATGAAAGTATATTTTTAAATCTATAACCTTTCATTTTTTTCTCCAATCTAAACTATCTAAACAAATTATTCTGCAGTTACTATTCCGCCCGTGCCGGGTATTTGATAAAGTCTTATCCAGTCGAGCTCTTGTTCAAAGGGAAGAGCCGACGGGATTGATCCGCCATCAGCCTTTTTGTCTGTATTATCTGTTCCGCCATTTAAGGGTGAATTAACAGAGCTAATACCAAGTATTATATACGCCCATCTATGGAAGCCGCCCATACCTGTTGTTTCATCACCGTCAAAATTATAGTTCAGATCGAAGGTCATATATTTCTCGCCGTCAACATACATTGACATCTCGTCTTTTGTCCAAAGATAACCGTACACATGGAATTCATCGCAGAGATGTGTTATATCTTCAAATACGTATCTCAATTTAATTGAAGCTGGGAATTGACTGTGCTGAGGTCCCCATTTGTGAATATTCGGTGTGGCGGTATCATAGCTTCCGAAAATTTCATAAATGTCTACTTCTGCGTCAAAATTGCCTATGTTTTTGTTTATATCCATTGCGAGCGAATCAATAGAACTTGTCATCGTCCAAAGTGCAGGCCATGTACCCTGCGTATAAGGCAGTCTTGCCCTAAACTCAAGATAACCGTACTGGTAACACATACTCAGCTTGGTTTCAAGGCCCGTTCCTGTAATAAACTGTACGGTGGAATCGTCAGGATCAAAATAGCGTTCGCATCTGACCAACATTGTCTTGCCGTTAAACTTGTACTGGTTTACATCATATTTAACATCCGCAGGTCTTCCTGCCGGTCTTGATAACTGCCACATATTCCAGTCAACTCCGGTACCGTTAAACTCATCACTCCAAACAAGCTCGTATTTACCGAACTTAAGCTCATCTCTTACAGTGGTGTCGCCGTCAAGAGTAAACTCCGACTTGATCGGGACTTCTTCTGCTGCTTCCTGTGCGCTTTTCGGGCGTGTTTCAACCTTTACCTTGCCGCTGGCAACAGTAGAGGTTACGGTAGAGGTTACGGTAGATGTAATGGTTGAAGCTGAACTATCGGTTGAAGCTGAACTATCGGTTGAAGCGACCTCCGAGCTGTCGGTTGACGCATCGCTGCTCTGAGAGCTTGTAGTAACCTCCGAAGAACTGCTTGGTTCCTTGGATTGTTCGTTGTTTTTACAGCCTGCAGCCGCCGACAACATCACCAAAACCAACATAAACGAAATAACCTTTTTCATAAACTGCCTCCTTAATTATTTATAGCCTCTTGATTTTCAAAAGATTTTATTAATTGCTTGATTTTTTCTCCGCTGTTAACGGAGCGGTAGGTAACCTACTAAGTTAAATTGAATTAGTTCAAAATCACAACCCTTATTAAATTACTTGTGCTCTGCTCGCCTCGGTTTTCAATGGAATTTATTCTGCTTTATATGATACATAATTCCAATAAGGCAAAAAAGCCACAACATTACATTATTATTTTACATTTTGCGCAACATCATTTCAACTAAATTATCGTCGATTTTATTATCAAAAATCGTCATTTTTGTGAAAAAAGGTTAAATCGGTTCGGTTATCTTTTGGTGAATATGTATTACCTAACCAATAAGCAGCCGTAAAATCAGTATGTGAGAAGCTCCTTGACAAAAGCCTATGTGATGACAAAATGAGCCCTTTACAGAACAGGACTCATTTACAAATAATTTGATATTTTGTTTTACCTGAAACTTTGGGTTTGCTTCAAATGCAACAACCTATAAAAAAGTACTTTCGGCTTATTTTTCTTGGCCCTCACGGAACTGCTTAGGATTCATTTTCATAACCTGGTAAAAAGCTCGGCTAAAGGTTTGAGGGCTTTCAAATCCTACCTCCGAAAAGATTTTTGAAATAGGATCATCGGTCTCGGCGAGCAATCGGCAGGCCTCACTGATTCTCAAAAAATTTACATACTGCGGTATGGTGATAGACATATTTTCATTGAAAATGTGGGATATCCTTTGTGCACTCAGATGAAGCTTATCGGATAATATTTTTAAAGTGATTTTTTCCCTGTAATGGTTGATACAGTAACTAAGTATCTTTTCAAAATTGCCGGAGCTGATATTTCCAATCAGATTTGCTCCAATCAAAGGTTTTAAAAGGTACATCGCTATATTTAGATACCCTATAAGCAAGGTTTCCGAATCATCTGCCGATATTTCATAATTATTCTTAAGGGAAAGGAACAGTTCTTTTAATCTGTCGGATTCGCTGAAATTAACCTTCGTCCGCTCCGGAAGATTCCTTTTAAAAAAGCTTTTCATATTCGGAATCGTTTCAGCGCAAAAAGTTATGACGAGAAAATCCCCTTTTTCAATCATCCTGTACTGATGTGGCTGATTTGGGAAAACAAGTATAATATCCCCTGCTCCGAAATCGAAATTCCGTTCGCCTAAAAAGCAATTTGCCTTTCCCGAAAAGCAAACAATCATTTCAAGCTGTGTATGAAAATGAGGATACTCCAAAAGCACTTTTTCTTTATAGCAGGACAGTAATCTCACATTTTTTTCATAGTGTACGGTATCTAACAATTGTGTACCCCCCCTCGCACAAAATCAACAAATTTATTATAATTGCTATGATTTTGATTATAACATATCTACAAACGTTTGTAAAGACCGTATTTTGAAAAATCATCACAACAATATCAACACTCTCTGAAGCCGTTTACGCTTTTGAATAGTTAAAAAACGAAAGTTGTGTAGTAAGAAAAGGACTGTCGCAAGTGAAATAATCACAAGCAACAGCCCTTTTAAAATTTTAATTGTTTTCCTGCAATTCAAGCGCCGATTTTATAAGTCCCATAAACAGCGGGTGGGCTTTATTCGGTCTTGACTTAAACTCCGGGTGGAACTGAACGCCTACATAAAATTTGTTTTCGGGTATTTCAACTGTTTCAACAATATGCTTATCAGGCGAGGTACCGCTTATAACAAGACCTTTTTCGGTCATCATATCACGGTAATCATTATTGAATTCATAGCGGTGGCGGTGGCGCTCGCTGATTTCAGGAGCCTTGTAGCACTCCTCCATCTTTGTGCCGGAAACGATTTTGCAGGGATATGCGCCAAGCCTTAATGTGCCGCCTTTGTTAATTTCGGCGTTCTGGTCGGGCATAAAATCGATTACTTTATTGTTTGAATTTTCGTCAAACTCGCCCGAATTAGCATCATTAAGCCCGCATACATAGCGTGCAAACTCAATAACCGCAATCTGCATACCGAGGCAAATACCGAGATATGGCACATTATTTGTTCTCGCATAATTTGCAGTAAGAATTTTGCCCTCTATTCCCCTATTACCGAAGCCGCCGGGTACTAACAGTCCGTCACAGCCCGCAAGGGTTTGAGTTACATTTTCTGCTGTTATGGTTTCGGAATCAATCCACTTTATCTGAACCCTCGCACCGTAAACATAACCTGCATGGCGCAGAGCCTCAGCAACAGAAAGGTACGCATCGTGCAGTTGAACATACTTACCCACAAGACCTATCGTAACCTTCTTATTACGATTTTTTATTCGCTCTAACATCTCGTTCCAGTCGGTAAGGTCGGGTTCTAAGGTGTTAATACCAAGCTCCCGACAGACAATGTCGGAAAAATGGTTCTTCTCAAGCATTATCGGCGCTTCGTAAAGCACGGGAATAGTAATATTTTCGATAACACAGTCAGGCTTAACATTACAGAAAAGGGATATTTTCTTGAATATATTTTCTTCCAGTGGCTCGTCACAGCGAAGCACTATGATATTCGGGTTTATACCCATTCCCTGCAATTCCTTAACCGAGTGCTGTGTGGGCTTGGTTTTATGCTCGTCCGACCCACGCAAAAAAGGAACTAAGGTAACATGAATATAAAGGGAGTTTTCCCTGCCGACCTCAAGACCTACCTGACGGATAGCCTCCAAAAAGGGTTGGCTTTCAATATCGCCGGTAGTGCCGCCGATTTCTGTAATAACCACATCGGCATTGGTCTTTTTGCCTACGCTGTAAATAAACTCCTTAATTTCATTGGTTATATGAGGGATAACCTGCACCGTCTCCCCCAAATACTCTCCTCGGCGCTCTTTATTAAGCACATTCCAGTAAACCTTGCCGGTGGTAAGGTTGGAAAATTTATTAAGGTCCTCATCGATAAATCTTTCGTAATGACCGAGATCAAGATCGGTTTCCGCACCGTCCTCGGTAACAAAAACCTCACCGTGCTGATAGGGGCTCATTGTGCCGGGGTCTACATTAATATAAGGGTCAAGCTTTTGCGCCGCAACCTTTAAGCCCCTTGCCTTTAAAAGGCGGCCCAAGGAGGCGGCGGTAATTCCCTTACCCAGTCCCGAAACAACTCCTCCCGTAACGAAAATGTACTTGGTTTTTCTTAATAAATTCTCCATACCCTTTTGACCTCTTTCCAGCCAAAGCATTTAAACGCTTTGGCTAACTCTCGTATGTCCTTATAATATTCTCGGCAATTTCGCCGCGCTTTACGCAATTATCCATTGCGGTTTTTTCAATATATTTATGAGCCTCTTCCTCGCTCATATTTAAACGGTCTATAAGCAACCACTTTGCACGGTTGATAAGCCTTATTTCCTTCATTTTAGCCTCAAGCTTTACCGCCTTTCTTTCAAAGGCAGCAAGGCGGTTATGGGTTGCCGCAATAAGCCGTACCGCTTGGGTAATCGACTGCCTCGAACCGGGTCTCGGAAAGGTTAAAACCCCGTAATTCTCGACCCTACAGCTCACCTGCTCGAAAAGCTCGTTTTTAACAAAGAGAAGTACCCCTACCGAGCTGTCCTCACACAACTGCTCTGCAAAATCTATTCCGAAATCATCGGGCAAGGGCGCATTTATTATCACAATGTCAAACTGTTTTTCAAGCTGCATACGCTTTGCTTCGGAAACACTTTTAGCCGAGGCTATAGGTTCGAACGAGCCGCCGTTTAAAATATCCCGCAGGTAATCCTCCGCTTTAGCAGAAGACGAAACAATAAGCACGCTTAAACCGTCTTTTTCCCTATACACCCGTTCGCCCCCTTAAAATCATTTACAATTATATGCTTTAAAGTATATCGGTATATCCTTTAGGTAAAACCGATTTAATAAATTCACTGTGCCGTGCGATACTCTTTGCCTTTTCCACAGTATCAGGCAGGCTTACAAGCCCGTCCGTTACGCCGCTTTCCGCAGTAAAGAGATTTGCGTTGTTAGGCTCACCCGCAGTAAGCCCCCTCCTTATTCCGTCAAGTCCCGCATAAATGATAAGCGCATAGGCAATATACGGGTTTGCACACGGGTCGGGCGAGCGTAGCTCAATACGCTTTTTATCCGAGGATTTGACCGCAGGAATCCTTATTAACTGAGAACGATTTTCAGGCGACCATGTAACATATTTAGGAGCTTTATTCTCGCCTAAACGCTTGTACGACTCCTTGACAGGGTTTAAAAACGCCGTCATTTCAACTGCGTGGTCAAGTATTCCCGCCATAAAGCTTTCGCTTAAGTCCCTACCGTCATCAGCTTTAATAGAAACATTTATATGAAGACCGTTACCGCTCTCGTGCATTAAGGGCTTGGGTGAAAAATCGGCGTAAAGCCCGTTTCTTCTGGCTATAGTCTGCACCACCGATTTAAAGGTGACCGCATTGTCAGCCGCACTTAACGCCCCGCTGTACTTGAAATCAATTTCGTTCTGCCCCGGGCCCTCCTCGTGGTGGGAGCTTTCGGGGGAAATACCCATTTCAAGCAGATTAAAGCAAATTTCGCGGCGCACATTCTCGCCCTTATCGTCGGGAGCTATATCCATATACCCCGCCTTATCAAAGGTCTCCCCTGTGGGGTTACCGTTATCGTCAAGCTTAAAGAGATAAAACTCAAACTCCGCACCGAAATAGCAGGATATTCCCGCTTTTTTTGCGGTCTCTATCGCATTTTTAAGAATATAGCGACCGTCCTTTTCATATATTCTGCCGTCGGGATACTTAATATCGCAGAACATTCTTATAACCCTGCCGTTTGAGGGTCTCCAGGGCAGTACAGACAAGGTGGACGGGTCGGGATGCAAAAACAAATCAGATTTCACCACATCACCGAATCCCGCAATCGCCGAGGCGTCAAAGGATATACCCTCGGTAAATGCCCTTTTCAGCTCCAGCGGCATTATTGAAATGTTCTTCTGCCTGCCGTGTGCGTCACAGAAGGCAAGCCTTATAAACTTAACATCTTCCTCCTCGACAAATGTCATAACCTCATCGTATGAATACATTGCCGTACCTCCTAATTTAAAATAAAAAAGCGTCCACCGATGCCTTAAAGGGGACAAAAGCCCCCTGACATCACCGAACGCCATTGCTCAATGCATATTAATTTAGCTGTTTACAATTATATATACTTATACTTAAAATGTCAAGTATTCTCTTCACATTATTTTCCCGCATATTTACCTTTTTTAACCTCATTTTCAGCGTCAAACGCAAAACTGATTAATTATTTTAATTAAAAACCGTTTTTTATTTAATTTTATTTTGCGAAATCGTTAAAACAGAAAAAATAGTTAAAAAATTCACTTTTTTCTTGACAAATAAATTTTGCGGGCGTATAATAGCACCAACGAAACGGCAATGGCGTCGGTAGTGATTACTACTTTATTCCACCGTTTCTTTTTTTATGTAAATTAAATTTCGGATAAATTTTAGCGGCAACGGCGTCGCATAGGGATAAACTCTCCCTGATGCCGTTGCCGCTTTAATTTGTCCGAAAGAAAAAGAGAGGTTAAATTATGAGCAACATGAGCGAAATTTTCGGCAGCAATGTTTTCGGCGACAGCGTTATGCAGCAGCGGCTTCCGAAAGAAACCTACAAGGCACTCCAGCGCACTATTAAGGACGGCCGTTCACTCGACCCGAATGTAGCCACCGTTGTTGCCAACGCAATGAAGGACTGGGCGATTGAAAAGGGAGCCACACATTACACACACTGGTTCCAGCCCCTCTCGGGTCTTTCCGCAGAAAAGCACGACAGCTTTATAACCCCTATAAGCGACGGCAAGGTTATTATGGAGTTTTCGGGCAAGGAGTTAATTCAGGGCGAGCCTGACGCTTCCTCCTTCCCCTCGGGCGGACTTCGTGCCACCTTTGAGGCAAGAGGCTACACCGCTTGGGACCCCACCTCCTACGCATTCATTAAGGACGGCGTACTTTGTATTCCTACTGCATTCTGCTCCTACGGCGGCGAGGCACTTGACAAAAAGACTCCTCTTCTTCGCAGTATGCAAGCAATTAACAAGCAGGCATTAAGGGTTTTAAAGCTTTTCGGCAACACCGATGCAAAATCGGTTAAGACCACTGTAGGCCCCGAGCAGGAATACTTCCTTATTGACGAGGATGTATACAACAAGAGAAAGGACCTGATTTATACAGGCCGCACCCTTTTCGGTGCAAAGCCGCCTAAGGGTCAGGAGCTTGAGGACCACTACTTCGGAATTATTAAGCCCCGTGTTCAGGCATTTATGAACGACCTTAACGAGGAGCTTTGGAAGTTAGGTATTCTTGCTAAGACCGAGCACAACGAGGTTGCCCCCGCACAGCACGAGTTAGCCCCCGTATTCACCACCACAAACATTGCGGCGGATCACAACCAGCTTACAATGGAGATTATGCAGAAGGTTGCTAAAAAGCACCATATGGTATGCCTACTCCACGAAAAGCCCTTTGCAGGCGTAAACGGAAGCGGTAAGCACAACAACTGGTCGGTTTCAACCGATACAGGCGTAAACCTCTTAAACCCCGGCGACACACCCTACGAAAACGCACAGTTCTTACTTTTCCTCTGCGCAGTAATTAAGGCGGTTGACGAATATCAGGATATGCTCCGTGTATCTGTTGCCTCTGCGGGCAACGACCACAGACTGGGCGCTAACGAGGCTCCCCCCGCAGTAGTTTCTATGTTCTTAGGCACAGAGCTTACCGAGGTTTTAGAGGCCATCGAAAAGGATATCCCCTACGGCAGTAAAGAAAAAGAATTGCTTAAGATAGGGGTTCATACATTGCCTCGGTTCCCGAAGGATTCAACCGACCGTAACAGAACTTCGCCCTTTGCGTTTACCGGCAACAAGTTTGAGTTCAGAATGTTAGGCTCTTCCTCCTCTGTTTCCTGCACGAATGTAGTACTTAACACCGCAGTTGCCGAGGAATTAAAGCAGTTTGCCGATACGCTCGAGAAGGCCGACGACTTTGAAGAAGCTTTACACGAGCTTATTAAAAAGACAATTACCGACCACAAGCGCATTATATTTAACGGAAACGGTTACGATGACGCTTGGATTGCAGAGGCGGAAAAGAGAGGTTTACTTAACCTCCGCACAACCCCCGACTGTCTGCCCTATTCGGTTAGCGATAAGAACATTAAGCTCTTTACAGACCACAAGGTTTATTCCGAAACCGAAATGCGTGCAAGATATGAAATTCTTTCCGAAAGCTACTGTAAGACCTTAAATATTGAAGCTCTTACAATGATTGATATGGCAAAGAAGGATTATCTGCCTGCAGTAAGCAAGTATTCACACGAGCTTTCGGATACAATCATTGCAAAAGCCGCCTGCGGTGATATTGACAGCACCTATGAAAAGGAGCTGCTCGCAAAAATCAGCAAGTTAAACACTGCCGCTTATAAAAAGGTTCAGAAGCTTGAGGAAGCCACCCTTAAGGCTAAGGAAATCGACGATACCACAGAGCTTTCAATGTTCTATAAAGACAGCGTGTTCGCCGCTATGAGCAAGCTTAGAATTACGGTTGACGAGCTTGAAACTATGGTTCCGGCAGCAAGCTGGCCCTATCCGTCCTACGGTGATATGCTCTTCAGCGTAAAATAAATTCAACAGGTCATAAGCCGCCGCCAAAAAGCGGCGGCAGGCAATAAATTTTTTCAAAGGGATGATTTTTATGGATTCAACAATCATGGAAGCCATCTCCGGAGAAGTCTTCGGAGTCTGGTTTTTAATCGGTGCGGCGCTGGTGTTCTGGATGCAAGCCGGCTTCGCAATGGTAGAGGCGGGCTTTACAAGAGCCAAGAACACAGGTAACATTATTATGAAGAACCTAATGGACTTCTGTATCGGTACTGTGGTCTTTATTCTGATAGGTTTCAGCCTGCTATTAGGTGAAGATGTTATAGGACTTATCGGTAAGCCCGGGTTCGACATTTTCACATCATATGCAAACTTTGATTTTTCAAACTTTGTATTTAACCTTGTTTTCTGCGCCACAACCGCCACAATAGTTTCGGGTGCTATGGCAGAAAGAACAAAATTCCTTTCCTACTGCATTTATTCGGGTGTTATCTCGGCTCTTATCTACCCGATTGAGGCTCACTGGATCTGGGGCGGCGGCTGGCTTGCTCAAATGGGATTCCACGATTTCGCAGGCTCCTGCGCTATACATATGGTAGGCGGTATCTCCGCTTTAATAGGCGCTAAAATCTTAGGGCCCCGTATCGGCAAGTTTAAAAAGGACGAAAAGGGCAAGGTTGTAAAGGTAAACGCTTTCCCCGGTCACAGCATTGCTTTAGGTGCCTTGGGTGTATTCATTCTCTGGCTCGGCTGGTACGGCTTCAACGGTGCGGCTTGTACCTCTGTTGAGCAGTTAGGCTCTGTATTCCTCACCACAACCGTTGCTCCTGCCGTTGCAACCGTTGTATGTATGATATTCACCTGGATTAAATACGGCAAGCCCGATGTTTCAATGTGCCTTAACGCTTCCCTTGCGGGTCTTGTGGCGATTACCGCTCCCTGCGATGTTACAGACGCTTTAGGAGCTGCTATAATCGGTGCCGTTGCAGGTCTCTTGGTAGTATTCGGCGTATGGCTCCTTGACCACAAGCTCCACATTGACGACCCTGTAGGCGCGGTTGCGGTTCACTGTATGAACGGTATCTGGGGTACTATAGCTGTCGGTCTTTTGGCTACCGACACAGCCCCCGGCTATTCGATAGCCAACGCTTCGGGCGAAACCATCAAAGGTCTCTTCTACGGCGGCGGCTTCGAGCTTTTAGGTATCCAGCTTACAGGTTTCGCATCGGTTGCTCTTTGGACTGCCGTTACAATCACAATTACATTCTTAGTTATCAAAGCCATTGTCGGTCTTCGTGTTACCCGTGAAGAGGAAATCGAGGGTCTTGACGCTACCGAGCACGGTTTGCCCAGCGCTTACGCAGGCTTTGCAATGCTCCCCGAGTATATAGACGAGGACAGCGAGCCGGTTGCGGTTACAGGCGATGTTCCTGTTGCCGAGGCTGTTGAAGTTAAGGAAATGCCCAAGGTTGCGGCAGATGTTAAACCCGCTGACGGTAAGAAGATTACCAAGGTTGAGGTTGTCTGCAAGGAAGCCAAGCTTGAGGCACTCAAGAACGCAATGGTCGGCATCGGAATTACCGGTATGACCGTAACCCATGTTTTAGGCTGCGGTATACAGAAGGGCAAGCCCGAGTATTACAGAGGTGTTGAGGTTGAAACCTCGCTTCTGCCTAAGATTCAGGTTGACATAGTTGTTTGTCAGGTTCCTGTTTCTCAGGTTGTTGAGACCGCTAAAAAGGTTCTTTACACAGGTCATATCGGCGACGGTAAGATATTCGTTTACGATGTTGAAAATGTTGTAAAGGTTCGTACAGGCGAAGAGGGCTATGACGCTCTTCAGGATGTTGAACAGTTCTGATACATTGCTTTAACCTCCCTATTATAAATTGCAAAAGCTTCCCTTAAAAGGGAAGCCTTTGCGCATTTAAAAAACAAAACTTTTAATTGAAATGAGGAAACTTTTATGTGTTCTATTATGGGCTATATCGGGAGCAGACTGACCGATGATGAATTTAAGCTGGGCTTTGAGAGGACCGTTTCAAGGGGTCCTGATATGTCAAAGGTCGTAAAGCTTAATAGCGGTCTGCTCGGATTCCACCGTCTTGCGATAATGGGGCTTACCGATAAGGGTATGCAGCCTTTCACATATAAGAATAATATGCTCGTCTGCAACGGTGAAATCTACGGTTTCAGGCCCATAAAGGACGAGCTGATAAAAAAGGGCTATACATTTGAAAGCGATTCCGACTGTGAAATACTGCTTCCACTTTACGAGCAGTACGGAATAGGAATGTTTCGTATGCTGGATGCGGAATTCGCAATGATTATTTATGACGGCGACTCTAAGGATTTTATCGCCGCCCGAGACCCCATAGGCATACGCCCGCTTTACTACGGCTATGACGAGGACGGCGGCATACTCTTTGCCTCAGAGCCCAAAAACCTTGTGGGTCTTACCGACAAAATTATGCCCTTCCCGCCCGGTCACTACTATAAGGACGGCAGATTTTACTGCTACAACGATATTGCCGATGTAGACGAGGTTTGTTATGACGATTTGGAAACCGTATGCAAAAACATTCACGATAAGTTAGTAGCGGGCGTTGAAAAGCGGCTTGATGCAGACACCCCCGTAGGCTTTTTATTAAGCGGTGGTCTTGATTCTTCCCTTGTATGTGCCATTTCCGCAAAGCTTCTGAAAAAGCCTATCAAAACCTTTGCTATCGGTATGAGCACCGACGCTATCGACCTTAAATACGCAAAGCAGGTTGCGGACTATATAGGCTCCGACCACCGTGAAATCATAATCACTAAAGACGATGTTTTGGCGGCTCTGCCCGATGTTATAGGCTTACTTGGTACATATGACATCACCACAATAAGGGCAAGCATTGGTATGTACCTTATCTGCAAGGCGATACACGAAACCACAGATGTAAGGGTGCTTTTGACGGGTGAGATTTCCGACGAGCTGTTCGGCTACAAATACACCGATTTCGCCCCCAATGCCGAGGAGTTCCAAAAGGAGTCCCAAAAGCGTGTAAGCGAGCTTCATATGTACGATGTTCTGCGTGCCGACCGCTGTATTTCGGTAAACTCACTTGAAGCAAGGGTACCCTTCGGCGACCTTGATTTTGTAAAATATGTTATGAGCGTTGACCCTGAAATTAAGCTTAACAGGTATAACAAGGGCAAGTACCTTTTGCGCCACGCCTTTGAGGGGGACTATCTCCCCTACGATATTCTTATGCGTGAAAAGGCGGCTTTCTCGGACGCAGTAGGCCACTCAATGGTTGACTACCTAAAGGAGTATGCGGAAACAAAGTACACCGACAGAGCGTTTGAAGAAAAGTGCAAAACATACCGCTTTGCAACGCCCTTTACCAAAGAATCCCTTTTGTACCGTGAGATTTTTGAAGAAAAATACCCCGGTCAGGCAAAAATGATAAAGGACTTCTGGATGCCCAACAAGGAGTGGGAGGGCTGTAATGTAAACGACCCCTCCGCCCGAGTTCTTTCCAACTACGGCGACAGCGGAAAATAAACAATTAAATCCATATAATCATCAAAAAGCCCTCCCCCGTTGCGATAACGAGGGAGGGTTTTGCGTAAAAAACGCCTCCCTTGCCTAAAGGGAGGGGGACCGCCGAACGGCGGTGGAGGGATACAATTAGGCTTTTTCTCAACTAATTATCCCCCAGTCAGCTACGCTGACAGCCCCCTTTAGGCAAGGGGGCCTTTATTTGGTTCTACTCCTAATGTTGAGGTTCTATGAGATTTCGCCCCCTCTGATTAGGGAGTCAAATGACACCCTAATATTTATAAAAGAACCATTATTCTTTATCCTTTTCTTTAAAATAATATACTAATATACTAACTGCGGCGGCTATTGCACAGACGACACTAAAATTGCCGTCCAAGCCAATAAGGCTATCTATCAACATTCCGATAATGCCCGCCAACACCGTAAGACCAAATGCAATATAAGTCATATTGTAATACCTCCTTTTATGAGCTTTTTAATCAAGAACAACCGATTTTTTCTTGCCGTTCTTCTTTCTCGGATATTCTCTTATGCGGACAATAAAGTCAAAATTTACTGCTTCAAGGGTATCTCCGTTTTCGATAAGAATTGCTCCCTCGTTTACCTCTTTGATAACTCCTGTCAGCTGTGAGGAATTAAAGGTATAAATAAGACATTCCTTACCGATAAATTTCTGAGCCAGCTCAAACATTTGAATATCCCCCGTTTTTCTTTTTTGAATAATCTTTTTAAATACAACCGCATTTGCCTGTCTTGTAAAAAATAAAATCAAAAACAGAAAAATGACAGGTATAAAATATGCGTGATTCAAAGCCTTCCCCTCTTATTAAACACAATTAGACCGTAAACTTGTGAAACACCTTTTTACCCTTTTTAAGCACTATGCCGTTTTTAAGGGCTTCGGCTGTGACCCTGTACTGCGGGTCGGTGATTTTTTGGTCGTCAATGCTTACGCCGCCCTGCATTACAAGCCGTCTCGCCTCTCCCTTTGAAGCGGCAAGGGAAGCCTTAACCATCATATCCAATACGCCGATTTCACCGTCGGTAAAATCATCATAGGCAAGAGTTGTAGTGGGCATATTTTCGTGGGAGCCGCCCCCCGCAAATACCGCCTTTGCGGCAGCCTGCGCCTTATTAGCCTCGTCCTCGCCGTGAACAAGCTTTGTAAGCTCGTAAGCCAAAATTTCCTTAGCGGTATTAAGCTGACTGCCCTCCCAGGAGTCCATCTTGTCGATTTCCTCAAGGGGTAAGAAGGTAAGCATTCTTATGCACTTTAATACATCAGCGTCCGCCACATTGCGCCAGTACTGGTAGAAATCGTAGGGCGGTGTTTTGTTGGGGTCAAGCCATACGGCATTGCCCGCAGTCTTACCCATTTTATGGCCCTGTGAATCGGTAAGCAGGGTTATGGTCATAGCGTGGGCGTCCTTGCCAAGTTTTCTTCTTATAAGCTCGGTACCGCCTAACATATTGCTCCATTGGTCATCCCCGCCGAACTGCATATTACAGCCGTATTCCTTAAAGAGATGGTAGAAATCGTAGCTCTGCATTATCATATAGTTAAACTCTAAGAATGAAAGACCCTTTTCCATTCTCTGCTTGTAGCACTCGGCTCTAAGCATATTGTTGACCGAGAAGCAGGCACCAACCTCACGCAAAAGCTCAACATAGTTTAGTTTCAGCAACCAATCGGCATTATTAATCATCTGCGCCTTGCCCTCGGAAAAGTCGATAAACCGCTCCATCTGGCGCTTAAAACAGTCGGCGTTGTGGTCGATATCCTCTTTTGTAAGCATTTTGCGCATATCGGTTCTGCCCGAGGGGTCGCCTATCATTGTGGTGCCGCCGCCTATAAGGGCTATGGGCTTATTGCCCGCCATCTGAAGTCGTTTCATTAGGGTAAGCGCCATAAAATGACCTGCTGTAAGGCTATCCGCCGTGCAGTCAAAGCCGATATAAAAGGTGGCCTTGCCGTTATTAATCATTTCCTTGATTTCTTCTTCATTTGTAACCTGCGCTATAAGTCCTCTGGCCACAAGCTCGTCATAAATTGTCATTGCTACTACTCCTGTCTACTAACTCTTTTGCTGATTTATATAAATTTTCGGTAAGCTCTGCGCCCGACATAATGCGTGCGATTTCGCTTATCCTATCCTCATACGCAAGCGGTTCCACCTTAGTAAAGGTTCTGCCGTTTTGCGTATTTTTTTGTATAAGCAGGTGATTATCCGCCATTGCGGCAATCTGTGCTAAGTGGGTTACGCATATTACCTGACGGTTTTTAGACACCCGTTTAAGCTGTGTGCCCACCTTACCTGCGGTATAGCCGCTGATACCCGTATCAATCTCGTCAAAAATCATGGTGCCGACCTTATCCTTATCAAGTAATACGCTTTTAATAGCCAGCATTACTCGGGACAACTCACCGCCTGAAGCGATTTTTGAAAGGGGCTTTACCTTTTCCCCCTTGTTTGCAGAAATCAAAAACTCTACAACATCGCACCCCCGCTTTGTGTACCGCCCTTTATCACAAGACACGGTAAAGCGCACATCGGGCATATTAAGGTAGGTTAAAATTTCGCAAACCTTAGCTTCAAACTCTGCCGCCGCCTTTTGCCTTGATTTAGTAAGCCTTTCGCCTAAGGCAACCAGTCTCTCGGTGGATTCGTCAAGCACTTCTGACAGCTCGGCTATTCTGCGGTCGGAGAAAACAAGCTCCTCAAGCCGCACCTTTGCCGAAGTTAAAAAGTCCAGCATTTCCTGCTCGCTGTTTCCGTATTTTAGCATAAGCCTGTCCAGCGTGTCAAGCCTTTCATTAATACTGTCCGCATCAAGCTTTGAAAGCTCGGCGCTGTCAAGAAAATCTTGAAGCTCCGCAGATACATCTTCTATAACAGAAAGTGCGTCCGCCAATTTCTCTGCTTTTACATTCCAATCATCATTTTTAAGTGCAGTAAGCTTTCTTTGTGCGCCGTCTATAAGTGCAGAAGCACCGTCAAAGTCTTCCCCGCCCTTAAGGGCTGTATATGCCGCCGAAAGGGTTTCCACCGTCGTGCGATAGTTTCTTGCGATTTCCAGATTCCGTTTAAGCTTTTCATATTCACCAAGGGTTATATTTGCGCTTTCAAGCTCGTTTATCTGATATTTTAAAAGGTCGGTTTCTCGGCGTTTTTCGTCCTCGTCGGTCTCGGCAGAGTTAAGCTCCTTGCGTATTGCGTTAAGGTTTCTAAACTCTGCATAATATTCATTTATTATACCGCCATTATTAGCCAGCGCATCTATGTACCCCATATGGCTTTCAGGGTCCAAAAGCGCCTGACTGTCGTGCTGGCCGTGTATGTTTATAAGGCTTTTTGCGATTTCCTTAAGCTCTGCCGCCGTTAATGGTCGGTCATTAAGCTTTATAAGCCCCTTACCGCTTGCCGAAAGCCGCCGCCTTATTACAATATTGCCGTCCTCATCGGGGGTGATGCCGTGTTCCGCCAAAACCCCCGCAGTATAATCGTCAAAACAGCCGAAAACCGCCGAAACCTCGGCAGTATCGCACCCCGCTCTTATTAGCTCCTTTGAGGTGCGCTCCCCCAAAACTGCGTTTATGGAGTCGATTACTATTGATTTTCCCGCACCTGTTTCCCCTGTCAGGATATTAAAGCCTTCGGAAAATTCTATGTCCGACTGTTCAATAACCGCTATGTTTTCGATATGAAGAAATTTAAGCATTTTTCTTCCCCGTTATTTTAAAAGTTTATTAAGCTCCAAGGCAAGCCGTGCCGACTGGGGCTCGCCTGCCGTTACTATAATTATGGTATCGTCCCCCGCAAGGGAGCCCAGCATCATATCGCCGAACATTTCATCAACCGTAACGCAGGCGCTCTGCGCCATACCCGTATAGCACTTTATAACCACATTATTAAGGGAAAAAGCTACACTGATTACCGACCTTGAAAACAGCTCCTTATAACGGTCTCTGTTTTGCATAACAGCAGCTGCGGGCTCATTTGCAATATATCGGTAATGACCCTCAGCATCGTGACCCTTAACAATGCGGAGCTCCTTAATATCCCTTGAAACGGTTGACTGTGTAACATTGTAGCCCAATGCCAAAAGCTCGTTTTGCAGGTCCTCCTGTGTCAAAAAAATCTTATTCTTTATTAGCTCAAGTATTTTTTCCTGTCTGTTGCTTTTCATTTACATACTCCTGCCGTCTCTGAATTTAACCGAAAGCGTTTTATAAAACGACCTGTCATTAAGCCTTAAAAGCTTTGCGGTTTGCTTTGATTTCTTTATATAAATCTCGGTATACGGGCGAACGGGGCTTACCTTTCTGCCGTCCACCGTTAAATAAATATCCGTCCGTTTTTTGGAATAGGCCTTTAATTTTACCGTGTTTTCCGTTCCTAACAAAATCGGCTTTGCAGAAAGGGAATGAGAGCAAATAGGCGTAATGCACATATTCTGCGTAAGCGGGTCGATTATGGGTCCCCCCGCCGACATTGAATAGGCGGTAGAGCCTGTGGGGGTTGAAAGTATCAGCCCGTCGGCACGGTAGTTGATATAATCCTTATCCACCGCCACCGAAATATCAATAATTCTTGATATAAAACCGCTTGTTATAACCGCATCGTTAAGGGCGTTGTATTCCGCAAGCTTTTTCCCATTTTCCACAACGCTTACAGAGAGCATCATACGGTTTTCAACGAAATACTCCCCCTTTTTAAGCTTTGAAATAAGCCCTAATTCGTTCTGTTCAATATTTGCAAGATAGCCCATTCTTCCCGCATTTATACCAAGCACCGGCTTATTGTCGAAGGCGGCACGCTTTGCATAGCGGATTATCGTACCGTCGCCGCCGATGGTAATAATAAAATCCGCAATTTTATAAAGCTGTTCCTCGGGCAGGTGCTTAAAGTCCGCACCGGCAATATTTTCGGGAAGATAGCCCTCTATTCCCTCATTTTTTAATATAATGCCGAGCTTTTCAACCACCTCGGCAGAGCCTCTTTTATCAAGATTAGGCAGAACTGCTACCTTCATATCCTCACTCCTTTAGTGCTTTATAAGAGCTTTCAACCAATTCCTCTGCCGTTGTTTCGCACAAGACTTCGGGATTTTCGTTTTTTTCAATAAAGCATAAGTATTCAATATTGCCCTCGGGGCCTTTAATAGGTGAAAAATCCAACCCTAAAAGGGAAAAATTATTCTCGGCTATAAGGGATACTATCTTTTGGATAACTGCAATATGCACTGCTTTATCCCGAACAACCCCTTTTTTGCCCACATTTTCCTTGCCTGCCTCAAACTGGGGCTTTATAAGGCATACCGCCCTGCCGCCCTCCTTTAAAAGACTGCGGAGCACGGGAAAAATGTGATAAAGGGAGATAAAGGAAACATCAACCGAGGCAAAATTGAGCTCGTCCGGTACCTGTTCCCTTGTAACATAACGGAAATTTGTGCGTTCAAGGTTTATAACTCGCTCGTCCGTACGCAATTTCCAGGCAAGCTGACCGTAGCCCACATCAATCGAATAAACCTTACTTGCACCATTCTGCAACATACAGTCGGTAAAGCCGCCGGTTGATGCACCTATATCGGCACAAACACAGTTATCAAGGGAAATATTAAAGCTTTTCATCGCCTTTTCGAGCTTAAGTCCGCCTCGGCTTACATATTTAAGGGTTTCACCACGCACCTCAATAATATCATCGGGCTTTACGGTGTTTCCTGCCTTGTCTGATTTCTGGTTATTGACATAAACTATACCCGCCATAATAAGCGCCTTTGCCTTTTCACGGCTTTCGGCATATCCGCACTCTACAAGTGCAATGTCAAGTCTCTGCTTTTCGCTCATCTGTATAATTTACCGCCCTTAGCATACTTTCGGAATCGAGTCCGTTTAATTTTATTGCGGAGGAAACCGCCGCACAGGGAACAAACTTACCGTCTATTGCGTGAATTTTGTATTTGCCCCTAAAGCCGTCCTCCAAAAGCCTTGCTCCGCAAAGCTCACCTATTCCCCCGTTTTTTATACCCTCTTCAAAGAAATGAACCTCGTCATATCTAATAATTTCCGAGAAACACGCATCGCTTATTGGGTAAATTTTATTAAGCTTTAAAATATTAAGCTCGGGGTATTTTTTCTTTGCCTCAAGTGCGTCGGAAAAAAGCCTGCCGTAGCTTATTATAAGCTTTTTACCCTCACCCGAAACCAGGGTGTAATCGGAAGAAAAATCACAGTCGGGCTCTTCCTTTTCACAGCCTCGGGGATAGCGTATCGCACATATTGCATCCTCATTAGCGGCACGCAGAATACAGTTTTCAAGCTCCTTATAATAGCAGGGTGAATATACCGTCATATTGGGAACCGAGGTAAGAAAGGGTACATCAAAAAGTCCCTGATGGGTCTCCCCGTCCTCGCCGACTATTCCCGCACGGTCAACAAGCAGTCTTACAGGGAATCCGCCTATTGCAATATCGTGTATCACCTGGTCAAAGCCACGCTGTAAAAAGGAAGAATATACCGCAAAAAAGGGCTTCATACCGGCAGAAGCCAGTCCCGCCGCAAAGGTTACTGCGTGCTGTTCTGCAATGCCCACATCAAAAAATCGGTTTTTGTACTTCCCCGCAAAGGCGGTAAGCCCTGTTCCCGAGGTCATGGCGGCGGTTATAGCGCAGATTTTTTCGTCCTTCTCTGCCACCGCACAAAGCGCCGCTCCCGCCACATCCGAAAATGTTAATTTGCCGCTTTCGGTTGCACCCTTTTCCACATCAAAGGGGGAAACGCCGTGATAATTTTTAGGGGAAGATTCGGCATAGGAGTACCCCTTACCCTTGGTGGTTATAACATGAATAAGCGAGGGCCTTGAGTAGGTTTTAGCAACCTCGAAAAGCTGCTCCATAGCCTTTACATTGTGACCGTCCACAGGGCCTAAATAGTTAAACCCGAGGGCCGTAAAGAAGTTATTTTTATAAATAAGCCCCTTTATGGCCTCTTTTAATGTATAAATAAAGTTATTAATCGGTTTCCCGATAACGGGAATTGCCAAAAGGAAGTGACTTAAGGCGTATTTAAAATGATGATAGTGGGGCTTATTCCGCATTTTAGTAAAACTGCGGGAAAGTGCGCCCACATTACGGGAAATAGACATTTTATTATCATTAAGCACAACAATAAAATTATTCCTGCCGCTACCCACATTGTTAAGCGCCTCATATGCCATACCGCCGGTCATAGCACCATCCCCTATTACAGCCACCGCCGTGCCGTTTTCGCCCTTAAGTCTTTTGGCTCGGTAAATGCCGTATGCGGCGGAGATAGAGTTACTGCTGTGCCCTGTAATAAAGGGGTCGTGCTCGCTCTCGGTAGGCTTCATATAACCCGAAAGTCCGTTTTCGGTGCGCAAGGAAGAAAACCTTTCAAACCGCCCCGTTAAAAGCTTATGGGTATAACATTGATGCCCCACATCGAAAATAATTGCATCGTTGGGGGAGCTAAAGCTTCTGTGGAGCGCAACGGTAAGCTCAACCGCACCAAGGTTAGAGGCTAAATGCCCGCCGTTTTTGGCAACGGTTGTAACTATGCAGTCCCGTATTTCCTCGCACAAAAGGGATATTTGAGCTTCATTAAGCTTTTTTACATCATCGGGTGATTTAATTTTGCATAACAGCTTATATTCCAATTATTAAACATTCCTTTTAATAGCTTCGGTTAAGCAGATACTTTGTAAGCTCCTTCAAAGAGGTACTGTCCCCTTCAAAATTATCAAGCAGGCTTTCGGCATTTTTAGAAAGCTCTTTAGCCCTTTTGCGTGCGCCGTCTATGCCGTAAAGGGTAACAAAGGTGGTCTTTCCGTTTTTCTCGTCACTGCCTATGGGCTTGCCTAAGGTCTTTTCGTCTGCGGTGCAATCGAGAATATCGTCAATTATCTGAAAAGCGAGCCCAAGGCTATCGGCATACTCTGCGGCGTATTTAATACACTCTTCGTCCGCTCCCGCAAGCACACAGCCGCATACAGCCGTCGCCTTTAAAAGACAGGAGGTTTTTTTAAGGTACATTTCCCGAAGTTCCTCTGGAGTCGCACCCGTTTTTTCAAGCCTTAAATCCATAACCTGACCGCCGACCATACCCTCTATTCCCGCATTGTCCGCAAGGACCGAAATCGCCCTTAAAACCCTTTGGGGTGGTATGCCTTCGGTTTTCGCCGCCGCAGAAAATGCGAGGGTCAAAAGTGCGTCCCCCGCAAGCAAGGCGGTATCTTCCCCAAAAGCCTTATGACAGGAGGGCTTGCCCCTGCGCATATCGTCATTATCCATACAGGGCAGGTCATCGTGAATAAGGGAATAGGTATGTATCATCTCTATCGCCGCAGCGAAATTAAGGGCACCGTCCCCCTCGCCGCCGCAAAGCTTATAAAATTCAAGCAGTAATATGGGTCTTATCCTTTTTCCGCCGTTTAAGAGACTGTACCTCATAGCCTTGCGGGCTTCGTTAATACCGTCTTCCTTTTCGAGGATAAGCGCATCTAACCTTTGATCGATTTTAGGAATCAGCTCATTAAAAAGATTATTTATCTCCATTTTTCTGTTCCTCCTCGGTAAGCGAGGTTATCTTTTGCCGTGCAGTTTCAAGGGTTTTGCGGCAATCATTTGTAAGCTCAATTCCTTTTTCAAAAAGCTTTATTGATTCATCAAGGGAAATATCGCCGTTTTGGAGCTCCTCAACTATTTTTTCAAGCTCGTTAAGGGATTTTTCAAAATCGGTATTTTTACTCATAGCTTACTCTCTACCTCTTTTACCTCGCAAACGGCAACACCGTCTGCAAATTTAAGATTTATACTGTCGCCGGTATTAAGCTCCGCCGCTGTTTTAACAGCTTTGCCGTCCTTTTGCGCCACCGTATATCCTCGGGACAAAACCTTTAAGGGACTTAAAGCATCAAGCCCCGCCGCCAAAGCACAAAGTCTTGTTTCGTTTTTATTTAAAAGAAAAGCGAATGCGTTTGTAAGATTTTCAGCCGCCTTATCCGCACGCTCGGACCTTATATTTATTATATAGTCCTCGGGGCGTTTAAATACGCCTGACATAGCTTTTTCAAGCCTTGATAAACAATAATTATATTTCCCCGTAAGGGAGGCTTTAAGCAGGGATTCATACTTTTGAAGCCTTTTTATTATTTCTTCACCGTCGGGAACAGCAAGCTCCGCCGCCGCTGACGGGGTGGGTGCCCGCATATCGGCAACAAAATCGCTTATTGAAAAATCGGTTTCGTGCCCTACGGCCGAAATAACGGGAATAGGCGATTCCGAGATTTTAATTGCCAGCGCCTCGCTGTTAAACTCGTTTAAATCCTCTGCCGAGCCGCCGCCCCTGCCTATAATTATTAAATCTATATTATCTAACCTATACAGTCTGTCAAGGGCGTTAAGCATTTCGGGAACCGCCGATGTCCCCTGCACCGAAACGGGGCACATTACAACCTCGGTTACGGGCCAGCGCCGGGAGAGAATATTTAAAATATCCCTTACTGCGGCGCCCGTTTCGGAGGTTACCACCGCAATTTTTTGGGGGAATTTAGGCAAAGGTCTCTTTTTTTGCGGGTCAAAAAGCCCCTTAGCTTCAAGCCTTGCCTTTATGCGTTCAAACTCTCTTGATAAATCGCCCTCGCCTACAGGGAGCATCTGCTCGGCGTAAAACTGGTACTGACCGTCCTTTTCATAAACCGAGGCTCTGCCTATAAGCACCACCTGCATACCGTCCTTAGGTACAAAGGGTATGCGGGACGCAAAGGAGCGAAACATAACACAGCGTATAGCCGCGTCCGCATCCTTCAGGGTGAAATACAAATGACCGCTTGCATAATGGCTCTTAAAATTTGAAAGCTCGCCTGTTACAGACACGCTTTGCAAATTAACATCGCCCTCTATTAGAGACTTAACATAGAAATTAAGCTGTTTTACGGTTATGGCTCTAATATCCATATTAAAGCGCTTTCGCAACCGTTGAGAGTATTCCGTTTACAAAGGAAGCGTCATTTTCGGTTGCATATTTTTTGCAAAGCTCCACCGCCTCGTTAATGGAAACCGAAACGGGAATATCGCTGACAAACTTCATTTCAAAAATCGCAAGCCTCATAATGCAGAGGGCGGTTTTGGAAATTCTTTTTATATTCCAGCCTACCGAGCTTTCCGAAATAAGGGAATCAAGCTCCTCTAAATGCCCATAAACTCCCTTAAACACCGTATTTATATAATCATCGGGTACAAGGTCCCGCGCCTCGGCGGCGGCTTCTAAAATATCCTCGATACCGTTATCGTTAAATTCCTTTTCAAAAACAAGAATAAAAGCTTCTTCCCTTGCCTGCTTTCTTGTCATAACGCACCTGCTTTCATAATTATGCGATTATATTATACACGAAAATATGCAATATTTCAACCCGAAAATGCATATTTTGAAGTTCCGTAATAAAATTATTGACAAACGGGGGCTTATGGTATAAAATAACAACATCGCAGAGTAGATGACCGTGCGTTAAGTGCTGTCGGGACGGGGAGTTGCCCGACGGACGAAGGATTTTCCCGCGGTTCGGTCGTCGCATCCCGCTGCCGAGTAATATCGCAGATTAAAATCTCCTTATTATCGGTAAAAACGGGTAATAATAAGGAGGTTTTTATTTTGTCAAAAAAACTAAACACTAAAATGCTTTGTACCGAAGCGATTATGGCGGCTCTTTTTGTGGTATTTGATATACTCGCCACAAACTTCAGCGGAATTTTCGGGGGTAACATTAAATTTTCATTAAGCGGCCTGCCTATAATAATCTGCTCCTTGCTTTTCGGCCCTGTTTCGGGTATGCTTGTAGGACTTGTAGGTGCCTTCGCTTCGCAGATGCTGACCTACGGTTTTACCGCCACAACAGTTTTGTGGATACTTCCCGCAGTCGCACGTGGCCTTGTTACAGGTTGGCTGTTTATAGCCTTCGGGAAAAAGCTTAATTTCGGATACATAACCTTAATAACAATTATTTCTTCGGTAATTGTGACCGCACTTAACACCTTGGTAGGTTATATTGACAGTCAGGTTTACGGATACCCCTACGCCGTTTTTGCCATGACAACCGTAACCCGTTTTGTAACAGGCGTTGCAACCGCTGTGATTTATTCAATAATTCTTGTCGATAAACCGTATTTCGCCTCCCTCTGACGAGGGTGCGGGTGTCCGGTGGACACCGTTGCGAAGCAACAGCACCGACCGAAACGGCAGTTGAGAGGTGGCACGGCTTTGCCGTGACGGAGGGAGAGAAAGTGCTTTAATGAAGCCTTTTCTAACTACCCCTCAGTCTGCTTCGCAGACAGCTCCCCTGACAAGGGGAGCCGAAACAGACTTTTTCGACAGACTGAAGCCCCCGCTTTTTAAGCGGGGGCTTTTGCCTTTAATATTATTCCTCGGCTTCAAAGGCGTCTTTGCCGAGGCCGCAGATGGGGCATACCCAATCCTCGGGTACATCCTCCCACGCAGTGCCGGGAGCGATGCCGTTTTCCTCATCGCCTACTTCGGGGTCATATATATAACCGCAGGGGCAAACATATTTCATTACAATAATCTCCATTCCGCCGCTGAATTTAATTCAAAAGCAAAAGCCTGCGGCGGCGCACAGACTCTGACCTAAAGAAAGGACAAAGGCTTTTGTATGTACAGTGTACCTAAATACGGTATTGCATTAAAGCACTAGCGACGGAGCGCTGTATACACGGGATGCCATTTCGCTGTTAAGCATATAAAGTCCCTTGGGGTCTGAGCCGAACAGCTCCATTTTGGTAATCATATCCGAAGCGTTCTTCTCCTCCTCGCCCTGCTCCTTTACAAACCAGTCAAGCAGCTGCATTGTTCTGAAATCGTGGTTTTCAAAAGCGGCGGCGTAAATGGTGTTGATAAGGCTTGTAACATACTTTTCGTGTTCGAGACCCTTTTTGAGAGGAGCCATATTATCGGTAAGCTCGCAGTCGGGCTTGTCGATAGCCTCGAAGGTGACCTTTTCCCCGTTGTTTTGCAAATACTGATAGAAGAGCATAGCGTGGTCTCGCTCCTCCTGCGCCTGAATCCTGTACCAGTTCTCAAAGCCGTCCAGACCGACAGAAGCATAGTAATTTGCAAATTCAAGGTAAAGATATGCGGAATAAAATTCCTTGTTGATTTGCTCGTTAATAAGCTCGGAAACCTTTTTATCCATTGTTATCACTCCTTTTGAAGCATTATATGCTTGTTTCAAATCAGGGACAAATCTAACCTTTGGCTCCCTCTGACGAGGGAGCTGTCAGCGAAGCTGACTGAGGGAGAGAAAACTACCCCTCCGTCAAAACTTCGTTTTGCCACCGTCTCGCTGCGGCTCGGTCACTTTTTGGCTCTGACAGTCCACTGGACTGTCATTCACTACCAAAAAGACGCTTCGCTACCCTGAAAAGTGGAGGCTACTATTTTCAACTTGTGGAAGTCATTTCCACAAGTTGAATTTTCCGCATAACAACAAGCATTTTCTTGTATTTAATATAACATTTTTTAATGTAATTTTCAAGTTATACATGTAAATAGAGTTATCCCGAAAATACGAGATAACTCTATTTTTGATGGTATGACAAAAATCATACTGACACATTAAAAATCATACCAAAGAAAATGTAGTTGAAAACTTTGTTTTCAAACAGTAAATATACCAAAAGTATGACGGTTATTCCTGCCTTGCCATGTACGTTGCCATATTTTGACTTTAAAATTAAAATATATAGTCCGTTATACAGTCATACCAATGAACATAAGTCTCTCCGTTAATAATAAGTTGTTCGTTGTTGGGGAGTTGTTCGCTCCATTTCTTTTTATAACGCTTTATTGCCCAATCATCACGGTTGAATCTACGCCAAAGAATTGTTCGTCCGTTTTCATCAATATATTGTTCTATTGCAATCGCATTGTTAAAATGTCCCAACTCCATTACACATACTGTATCAAAACTCTTTTTACCTATTTCAACTTTAAAACACCCTACAATGTCTATTACTTCAGTATCACCTGTTTTGGTAATGTTATTTCCAATGCGGTTTATGATACCTTTGGATTTTAATTTAGTTTCGTTTCCGCAATTATCTTCACCAAAACCCCAATTGTTCATAAAAATCTCACCATCAAGGAATGTTATGGTCTTTTTCACATCGTTTTCTTGATGAGTTTCAGATAAATATCGACAATGTGTATCTGTCAATTGAGCAACAAATACTCTTTCGTTTTTTCGATTGTTTTTTATATCGTGCTGAATGCTCGTTATTTCAACCCCTTCAATACCGTGAACTTCCGCTTTGCCTATTACGCTAACATCAGAATACTCATCACATTTTTTAGTTTCAAAATCATACAATCCCCAAGTTGTTTTTTCTCCGAGTTTTGGTATAATACTCAAACCTTGAAGTTCCTCACATTTTACAATAAAGGGTGTTTTTGATAACGGTGTAATTTTATAATCAGGTAATCTATCTGGTAGTTTATTCATAACATCATCAACCTTTCTAATATAAGTGTTTGTTGGGTATATCCTTTTGAAATTTTGTTTAGCAGTATATAAGCGACTTTTGACAGTTCCGATAGGAACACCCAACCTTGCGGCAATTTCAGTTTGAGGCAACTCTTTCCAATATGATAGATAAAGAATTTGTTTATCTTTATCACCAAGTCCCTCCAATACATCGCTGACTGTATTATTCTCAACATATCCAAATCGTGTTTGCGAAAGCCCGAATTCGTTTAATTCTTCGATAGGTATTTCTAAATCTTTGGATTTTTCCCTAAAATAATCATTACATTTATTTCGTGCAATACCTATCATCCACGCTTTGAAAGATGCTTCTGTTTTAAGTTGTCCAAAGTTCTTAAATGCAGTTAAAAACACCTCTTGCAGAATATCTTCAGCATCTGAAACATTTGGAATCCTAAATTTCACAAATCGTTCAACAGACAATTGATTACAGAAAAGCAAATCTTCAAATTTAGACATCGCCTCACCTCCTATAAGTTCTTTAAAACCGGTTTCACTTATATAGTCGTAAAAACACACCAAAAGGTTCATTTATAATAAATTATTTGTCCCTATTGTAGCACAAGCATAACATACATTTATGTAAATATCAATATTTATAAAAAAGTTTTAACCGTTTTTCAGACAAGAGCAGCAGCTTTCAAAAAGCTTGTTAATATTAAGCCGCTTTTCTTCCCTGTCCACGATAAAGCCGAGCTTATCACAAATACCTTCCGTATCCTCACCGCTGTAAAAGGCGTTCATTATACTGCGCTCGGCGGCGACATGTAAGGTGCTTCGGAGTATCCCGTCTGCAAGGCTCAAATCATTTTCGGGGACTATTTTGTATATTACAATACCGTTTTTATCCAAATCATAAAGGCAAAAGCCTAAAACCTCCCCATCGCATTTTGCCTTTACACAGCCTGAAATTTCGGAAAAATTAAGTTTATTTTCCAAAAATAAACGGTTTATTTCATCCTTATCGCTTATCGGTGCTAAAGCAATCATTCCTCTTCACGCCCCTTTTGGGTAATACTTGTAAGTCTTCTCATTTCCCTTTCGTTTAAGGGTCTCCACTTACCCTGAGGGAGCATACCCAGCTTTACCCCCGCAATCTCGGTGCGCTTAAGACGCAAAACCTCAAGTCCCACTTCCTCGCACATACGGCGTATCTGGCGGTTTCTGCCCTCGCTTAAAACGAATATAAGGACAGTTCTGTCAGGCTTTCTCTCGGCTACAAAGCAGTCACAGGGAAGGGTCTTTCTGCCGTCAAGCACTATCCCCTCCTTCATCTTGAGGAGCTGTTCTTCTTCGGCAACGCCTTTTACCGTCACACGGTAGGTTTTGTTCACATGAGAGGACGGGTGGGTAAGCTTATTTGCAAAATCCCCGTCATTAGTCATTATTAAAAGCCCTTCGGAATCACGGTCAAGCCGTCCCACGGGAAAAATCCTGTTGCCCGCATCCGCAACTAAGTCCGATACTGTTTTGCGGCCTAACTCATCGCTCATTGTGGTGACAAAGCCCCGTGGCTTATTAAGCATTATATAAACCTTTTCATTTACAGGAACAACCGCTTTGCCCCTAACGGTTACCTTGTCACGCTTTGGGTCCACCTTAGCGCCAATCTCGGCGATGTGTCCGTTTATTTTAACCTTGCCTGCCTCTATCAGCTCCTCTGCCTTTCTGCGGGATGCCACTCCGCACTCGGCAAGGTGCTTTTGCAGTCTTATTTTATTATCCTTCATTTTGCTCTCCTAAATGCATTTGAGTATGTACCTTATGTTTTGCTTAATTTCATCGTAAAAGCTTATTTTCTCGGGCAGGGCGGGAATATCCCTTAAGGCGGTAAGCTGTACTGTACCTATAACCTCGTCACCCATTTTGTATTCCACCGTTCCTAATATATCACCCTTGGAAACAGGTGCATAAAGAAACTTCGGCAAATTCACTTCACAGCTCAACTCCTTAGTTTCAAGGGTATTTACAGTGTACGGCTCAATAAAAACCTCGATTTGTTCCTCACTTGAACCGATAACAGGTATATTATAGCAGGAAATTTTAGGGCTGTAATTTGTCTGTTTAATTGCATCAAGCCCGTAGTTTAGTAGATTTGCGTGGTCGTTCCAATCATCAGGGTCATTAAGGGTAACGGCCACGGCAAGCTTGCCGTCCTTCCTTGCCGCCGAAACCAAGCATCTGCCCGACCTTTTGGTAAAGCCCGTTTTAACCCCCACAGCACCCTCAAAAAGCTTTAGCATTTTATTGTGGTTGGTAAGGGAGCGTCTGTAGGGCGGGTTGCCGTAATTAAGCACCGCCGATTCACTTGCCGCCGCCTTGGCGAAATCCTCGTTTTTAAGAGCATATGCCGCCAACAAAGCAAGTTCCCTTGCGGTGGTGTAATGACCGTCAGCATCAAGACCCGAGGGGGTTACAAAATGGGTATTACAAAGTCCTAATTCCTCGGCTTTTTTGTTCATCAGTACGGCAAAATTTTCCACAGTTCCCCCAAGGGAAATCGCAGTAACATTGGCGGCATCATTGCCCGAGGCCAACATCATACCGTAAAGCAGGTCGTGGTAGGTCACCCTGTCACCCGCAAGCAGTCCCATAGACGAGCCCTCAACCCTTAGCATATCCGCCGTGACGGTTATTTCCTCGTCTAAAACGGCGTTCTCGCAAAGAAGCAACGCCGTCATTATCTTGGTAGTGCTTGCCATAGGCAGCCTTTCGTCCGCATTCTGCGCATATATAATCTCGCCCGTGTCGCCGTTTATCACCGCCGCCGCCTTTGCGGAAGTACCAACAGCATCTACGGGCATAAACGAAAAAACAAACAGAGTTAAACAAAAGCAAATAATTTTTTTCATAATACGCCTCCCCACCCTTAATTTTATGAGGGCGAAAGGGCGTTATATTACGGATTAATTATTCTTTTCCTTTTTGTCCTTTGAGAAAAGCTCCTTTGCCTTTTCGAGTACCTCAGGCGCCATGGCAATAGCCTTTTCAGCAGAGGACAGCTCGTTATAAACGGGCATCATTTTAGCATTTCCGCCGCTTACCGCAATAAAGGCAACGGGTGAAACGGTAACGCCTGCACCGCCGCCGCCGCCGAAAAGCCCCGACTGGGTCTTGCTGGGAAAATCACTTCCGCCCGTCGCCACCCCAAAGGATACCTTTGAGACGGGAATCAGGGTAATATCCCCCACAACAATCGGGTCGCCGATAATGGTGTTCGCATCAACCATAGCACGGAGCTTGTCCATTGTTACATCCATAATGTTTTTTATGCTGTTTTCGCTCATAGCTCATTCCTCGTTTTAAATTTATTATATTCGGAAAAAACTCCGAAAGCCATTACAATTAAATAGATTATTCTAACCCTTACAACTACCGAAAAGCCAAAATAGGAATCAACCGAATTAAAATCCGAAGAAACATTTATGCTTTTCATTTTCACATTAGCTATTCCGTCAATAAGGGTGAGCACGGGATAAACTGCGGCACATACCGCCCCGTATTCTATGGCGGCGGTTGCGGCGTCACCGGATGCGACCTTAATATCAAGGCAGAGCCTTCTTATGGCTATATGCTTAAAACTTCCTTTAAGCCTGTAGAGCACCGATTTTATCAGTGTGAATATTTCCTTTACCGCTCCCGAAAAGCCGTGTTTCTTTTTAAGCTTATCAAAAGCCTTTTCGGTCTGTTTTTTCGCCTTTTTATCGCTTTCGGTATCGGGCTTCGGCTCTTTAATATCCTCTTTAGGCTCCACCTCATACGCCTTAATTCCTACAACCTTCAGTTTCACAAAAAAATCCCCGTCATATTTTATATGAACGCTTATAGGAATAAAAAGCAAAAGGAGGATAAACGCCAAAACCGCAAGGATAATAATTAAAGGTACCAAGTCATTCTCCCCTTTGGGTTAGTATCATTCAAAAAAACGGTATTATTCCTCTTCAAGGGGTATCTGCTCACCCACCTCTTCGCTTGCATCTTCATTTTTGGGCAAAGGCGGAAGCTCGGATAAATCGCTTATACCGAAGCACCGCAAAAAGTTCTTGGTGGTGCCGTACAAAAGCGGCTTTCCGGGCAACTCAAGTCTTCCCCGCTCCTCAATAAGCCCCTTTTCCACAAGTGTAGTCACAACGCCCGAGCAGTCAACCCCTCTTACCTGCTCGATAAAGGATTTGGTTACAGGCTGATTGTAAGCCACAACCGCCAGCACCTCAAGGGCCGCAGGGGAAAGGGGTGTGCGCCGTTTAATATCAAACATTTTCTTTATGTATCCCGCATATTCCTTTTTGGTGGCAAGCTGGTAGGTGTTTTCCATTCTCACAAGCTGAATGCCTATATCCTTAGCGTCAAGCTTTTTAGAAAGGACATCCATCACCTCAACAACCCGTTCGGGTTTAATATCAAAAACCTGGGAAAAGCGGTCTATGCTTAAAGGCTCGCCGCCCGAGAAAAGCACCGCCTCAAATGCGGGGATAAGCTCAGAAGTCGTCATTTGCGTTTATGCTCCTTAATAAGTGTGATTTCTGCATTGTCCGAATCTCCCTCAACCCTAACACGGTTTGCCTTACAAAGCTCCAACACCGCCAAAAAGGTTGCTACAAGCTCCGAACGGCTGTGTGCAGTTTTATAAAGGGAGGAAAGCTTTTTAGAGCCGCCTTTCCACAAATTCCTCATAACAAAAACGATTTTAGAGGACACTGCAACAATTTTTTTAGCCACAATCTTTGTAAAGGGTGCGGTTGACGGCGGGAGCTTTCTTTGCCCCCTGCCCACCGCCGACAGATACGAAAGATACATAACATCAGCCGAGTGGGTAAGCTCATAGGTTTTATCAAATTCGATTTCCTCGGGGGGTCTTACAAATTTATCAAAGCCGTCCTGCATTAAGGAAAGCTTTTGCGCCATCTGCTGGCATACCATATACTCAAGCAGTGCCCCTGTAAGCTCCTCTTTAAGCTGTACTATCTCGTCGTGCTTAGGCAGCAGACTTACGGTTTTAATGTAAAGGAGCCTTGACGCCATTTCAAGAAACTCGCTTGCAAGCTCCATTTCCTCTGCCTTAAAAAGCTCTATTTGTTCTAAATACTGGTCGATAAGCACGCTTAGCTCAATATCGTAAATATTAAGCTTATTGCGTGCAATCAGTTGTAAAAGCAGGTCCAGCGGGCCCTCAAAGCCCTCTAATTTATAGCTTAATGTATTTTCCATTTTTCACCCTATAAGCCCAAAGGGCAATCCCGCAATAAATCCCAAAAAACTCATAACCGCATTTGTAAGGAAGTTTAGCGGGATATCCAGTACACCAAACCACAAAAGCGCAATCAAACCTAAGAAGATGTAGCGCTCGTAACGCATTAATGCGTAATAATACTTGTAAGGCAAAAGCGCCGATAAAAGCCTTGAGCCGTCAAGAGGCGGAATGGGAATAAGATTAAAGACCGCAAGAGACACATTAATAAGGGCAATGTAATAAAAGAAAAAGCCGATATACAAAGCAATATTATTAAAAGCGAAAAGCATAACAATATTATAAATTAAAAGCGCTATTAGGGCTACAATCAGGTTAGCAAGGGGACCTGCAAAGGCGGTAACAGCCATATCCCTTTTAGGATTTCTGAAATTGTTTGAATTAACCTGAACAGGCTTTGCCCAGCCGAAGCCAAAGAGCAATATACAAGCCGCACCTATCCAATCTATATGCGCAAAGGGGTTAAGCGACATCCTTCCCTGATACCTTGGCGTGGGGTCGCCTAATTTAGTCGCCGCAAAGCCGTGGGCAAATTCGTGAACAGGCATAGTAAGAAAAATTACGGTCAAGGACGACAGAATATATACAATTATGCTTGCAAAATCTATGTTTCCTGATAACAGTCTGTTTATCAAGCCATACCACTCCAATCTATTTTATTATTATATAACAATTATGGAATAATTACAAGAAAAAGATACATCGGGGCAGGGTTTATCAGGAAAATAATAACTCTTATGCAAAATATACATAAACAATTTGCAATTATTAACTTGACATATTTCGACAAAATCAATAAAATAGTATTTGAAAGCATTTTTAAACTTAGCAAATATTATATGACAAAACAAAAAGCTGAAGATGGGACTCGAACCCACGACCTGCTGATTACGAATCAGCTGCTCTACCAACTGAGCCACTCCAGCGTTTGCTATATGATTATACCAATAACACCTCGTTAAGTCAAGCAAAAAATATAATCTGCGGAGGAATTCATTATGGATAAACTAATTAATCAAAGAATTGCTTTGTACAGAAAAATGGCTAACCTCACACAAACCGAGGTCGCCGAAAAAATGGGAATGAAATGCAGCACATATTCACAAATGGAGCGCAAGGGTTCAATCAGCTCTGAGCGTTTGCTCACCCTTTCAAAAATTCTCGGCGTAAATCCCGAAATGTTGCTTTACGATTCATCGGAAGATAAAAAGATTGATTTTTCCGGCAACGAAATCTCGGCAAGCAAGCTTAACCAAACCAACAACCCCTTTAGCACCGGCTCTTACAGCCCCGCACCCTTTATAGCTACCCACAAGGAAGAAAGCATTATTAAAATACTACGCAATCTTCCAAAGCCCTATTACGATGAGGTAATCAATTTTATAGATTCTAAATACAAGGAATCAAAGAACAAATAACGCAAAGCCTGAGGTTTAACGCCTCAGGCTTTAAATTTTACTTATTCATTATGCAGGCGGTAAGAAAGGGTCATAAGACTGTCCCCAAAATGCACATTTTCAACCTTTATGCCCGGGTATTTAAGTGCCAAATCGTAATGGCTGAAGTTCCAAAAGCCCTTTATACCAAGCCCCACAAGCTGATCCGCAATTACCTCAGCCGCATTTTTCGGTATACAGAGTATCGCCACATCAGGAAGATTTTCTTTGCAAAACTCGTCAATCGTATCGGTGCTTCTTATAGGCAGATTCTTTATAACCTGCCCTACAAGCGACTCCTTACTGTCAAAAAGCCCTATAAGCTTAAAGCCCTTTGACTCGAAGTTAATGTGCATTGTAACAGCCCTTCCCAAATTTCCTATGCCGATTAGTATTGCGGTTTTCGGCGCATCAAGACCTAAAATATGCCCGATTTCGGACTGTAACAGCTCAATGTTATAGCCGTATCCCTGCTGGCCGAAACCGCCGAAACAGTTTAAATCCTGCCTTATCTGGCTTGCGGTAAGCCCCATCCTCTCGGACAGCTCACGGGAGGAAATCCTTGTCAAACCCGCCGCCTTAAGCTCGCCCAAAAATCTATAATATCTCGGCAGACGCTTTATAACCGAATCGGATATAATATTACTGCTCATTTAATCACTCTTTTACCGTTATTTCATACTAATAATAAAACATTGATAAAAATTTGTCAAGTTTTTAATGAAAACATCTTGACAAACCTAAAAAAAGGAGTATAATAAAATAGTAATCATTACTGATTTGGGTGATTATATGAAAAAATATTCACGCCAGCGTGAAGCAATTCTCGATGTGTTATGTTCCACCGATACGCATCCCACGGCAAACTGGGTATACGATCGGGTGCGTGAAACCATACCGAACATCAGCTTAGGCACAGTCTACCGCAACCTTTCCGCTTTAAGCGAGGAGGGCAGGGTTATTTCGGTGTCGGTGGGCGACGGGTATGAGCATTTTGACGGCAACGATTCTCTGCATGCGCATTTTTATTGCAAAAAATGCGGGAAAATCACCGATGTTGCCTTAGAAAACGATTACTTAGCCGAAGCTATCAGAAAAAACGGTTTCACACCCGACTCCTCGGTTTACATTGTCCGAGGCGTTTGCGGCGAATGTAATGCAAAAGAAAAAAATTAATTTAACGGAGGAAATTAAAATGAAAAAGTATGTATGTCTTGTATGCGGTTATACCTATGAGGGCGAATCTGCTCCCGACGAGTGCCCCATCTGCCACGCTCCCGCTTCTAAGTTCCAGGAGCAGGCTGCTGAAAAGTCTTGGGCTGCCAAGCATGTTGTAGGTGTTGCTAACGGCGTTGACCAGAGAATAATCGACGGTCTCCGTGAGAACTTCAACGGCGAGTGCTGTGAGGTTGGTATGTATCTTGCTATGGCAAGGGTTGCCCATCGTGAGGGTTATCCCGAAATCGGTCTTTATTGGGAAAAGGCTGCTTACGAGGAGGCTGAACATGCCGCTAAGTTTGCAGAGATGCTGGGCGAGGTTGTAACCGACTCTACAAAGAAGAACCTTGAGATGCGTGTTGACGCCGAGAACGGCGCTACCCTCGGCAAGACCGAGCTTGCTAAGCTTGCTAAGGAGCTTAACCTCGACGCTATCCACGACACCGTACATGAGATGGCTCGTGACGAAGCCCGTCACGGTAAGGCTTTTGAGGGTCTTTTAAACAGATATTTTAAATAATTTATGAGTGATTTTTAAGGCATTGCCTTGCATAAGTCACATAAAAACGGTATGGGTTTTCCTCATACCGTTTTTTCGTTTTTGTACTTTTATATGTTGAAAAAATTGTCTGAATATGTTATAATTCCCTTGAAATAAGACAGACCTAAACGGTAGGCGGTTAGCCCTTTGACCTTCAGAGGGCATTTGCCCTCTAATTAAGTTAGGGGGTGATGCTATGGAATATTTTACAGTTATTACTCTTGTAATTATCCTGTTACTTATTTTAAGCATAAAAAAATAACCGCCCAACCCTGAGAAAGTTAGCGGTTATTTCATATAACTATTAGGGCTAACCGTTTATCAATAGGTTTGCCTTATTTCACTTATATTATACCATATGTTTTTAATTTGTCAAGCACCCGAAAAGGCAATTTCTGATTCTATCGGAAAAACCGACATAACAAAAAATAAATCGGATAGGAGAAAAAATTATGTTAGGAAATTTTACTTACTGCAACCCTACAAAGCTTTATTTCGGTGATGACTCCCTTAAATACTTAAATGACGAGCTACCGAAATACGGAAAAAATATCGTATTGGTTTACGGCGGCGGTTCTATCAAGAAAAACGGTATTTATGATGAGGTTATTGAAATTTTAAAGAAAAACGGCAAGAATGTAGCAGAGATTGCGGGGGTTATGCCCAACCCCACCCTTGCAAAGCTTTACGAGGGTATTGAAATTGCGAGAGCCCACAAGGCAGACTTAATTCTTGCAGTTGGCGGCGGCTCGGTTTGCGATTATTCAAAGGTGGTTGCTATGTCGGTAAACTGTGACGAAGACCCGTGGGAAAAATATTATATCCGCTTTGAACAGCCCGAATGCAGGATTATTCCCGTGGGCTGTGTGCTTACAATGGTGGGCACGGGTTCTGAAATGAATGCAGGCTCTGTTATTACAAACGAAAAAACAAAGCAGAAAATCGGCCACGCCTTCTTAAGCGAAGAGATTATGCCGAGGTTTGCGGTGCTTAATCCCAAATACACCCTCACCCTCCCCCATTATCAGATGATTGCGGGCATATACGATATTTTCAGCCATATATGCGAGCAATATTTCTCGGGCGAGGACGACAATACAAGCGACTATATAAGCGAGGGGCTTATGCATTCACTTATCCACTCAAGCCGTATTGCAAACAAGGACCCGCAAAATTACGAGGCTCGCAGTAACATTATGTGGACGGCAACCTGGGCGCTTAATACCCTTGTAGCAAAGGGCAAATCCACCGACTGGATGGTGCATATGTTAGGTCAGGCGGTAGGAGGATACACAAACGCCACCCACGGAATGACACTTTCTGCCGTGTCCCTTGCCTATTACCGCCACATTATGCCCTATGGCCTGCAAAAATTCAAGCGCTTTGCCGTGAACGTATGGAATGTAAATCCCGAGGGTAAGACCGACGAACAAATTGCAAAGGAAGGTCTTAAGGCTTTAGAAAGCTGGATGAATGAATTAGGCTTAGTAATGAATATTTCCGAGTTTGGAGTAACCGAAGCCGAGCTTGAAGATATTGCAGATGTTACAATTATTCTTACAGACGGCTATAAAACCTTAAGCCGTAAAGAGGTAATTGAAATATATAAGGAAAGCTTATAAAAGCACACTAAAAACGGGAGTTAAGGCTGTTGTAACCTTAACTCCCATTTTTTATACCTATTTACTTAGAATACTTTTTGCGGGGAACATAGGAAGTGTGCAAATCGTGATGTGCCTTGTGACCGCCGAAACCGTCATACCACTCGCTGTAGAGGGTCTTGATAACGGGGGATTCGTGGGACTTTCTAATAGGCATTGAAGCGTCCTGATCATAAAGAGCCTTAGCACGCTTAGCCTTTAGGTCAACCATATCCCTTACATACTGGGGCTGAATCGGCTGACCGCCGCCGTTTACACAACCGCCGGGGCAACCCATTATCTCAACAAAGGTCCAGCCGTTGGGATTACCATTCTTCATAGTATCCATTACATACTTAGCGGCACCTGCACCCGAAGCTACAGCAACCTTAATGTCACTACCATTAATATTTACGGTAGCCTCTTTAAGTCCCTGAGTTCCACGGACAGCGGTAAAGTCAACATCGGTATTGTCCTTACCTGTAAGCCAGTCGTTAGCGGTTCTGAGCGCCGCCTCCATAACACCGCCGGTAGCGCCGAAAATTACAGCAGCGCCGGTATCCTCGCCGAGGGGGTTATCAAACTCTTCATCGGGCAGCCAATCGAAGTGCATACCCGCACGCATAATCATACGGGAAAGCTCACGGGTGGTGATAGCGATATCAACATCGGGAACTCCCGCCGCACTCTGGTCTGCTCTGCCAATCTCAAACTTCTTAGCGGTACAGGGCATAACCGAAACAGAAACGATATCCTTGGGGTCAATGCCCATCTTCTCGGCATAATATGTCTTAATTACCGCACCTGCCATCTGCTGGGGAGATTTGCAGGTAGAAAGATGTTTAAGCATATCGGGATAGTAGAACTCGCAGAACTTAACCCAACCGGGTGAGCAAGAGGTAATCATCGGCAGAGTTCCGCCGTTTTTAATGCGCTCAACAAGCTCATTCGCTTCTTCAACTATTGTAAGGTCTGCACCGAAATTGGTATCAAACACCTTGTCAAAGCCGAGTCTGTGGAGAGCGGCAACCATTTTACCCTCAACATTAGTGCCAATCGGCATACCGAAGCACTCGCCCAAGGTCGCTCTTACAGAAGGTGCGGTCTGAACCACAACATACTTTGTCGGGTCGGCAAGAGCCTCCCAAATCTTATCGGTATCATCCTTTTCGGTAAGTGCGCCTGTAGGACATACAACGGTACACTGACCGCAGGAAATACAGGGAACATTTGAAAGACCAACCTCAAAGGGGGTACCGATAGAAGTATCAATACCTCTGTTATTAGCGCCGATAACGCTTACATACTGCTCCTTGCAGGCGGCAACACAGCGGCGGCAAAGCACGCACTTGTTGTTATCCCTTACAAGGTGGGGAGTGGACTCGTCAAGCTCGTAAGTTGGCTTAAAGCCCTCGAAGGTCGATTCGTCTACGCCGTAGTCACGGCAGAGCTTTTGAAGCTCGCAGTTGGTGGAACGAACGCAGGAAAGACACTTCTTTTCGTGGGTTGAAAGAATAAGCTCAAGGGTGGTTTTTCTTGCTTTCTGAATCTTCTCGGTATTAGTGAGTACCTCCATACCCTCGGTTACGGGGTAAACGCAGGCGGTAACGATTCTAAAGCCTCTGCCCTCGTTAGCCTCAACAACGCAGATACGGCAAGCGCCGATCTCGTTCTTTTCCTTCATAAAGCACAATGTGGGAATTTCAATTCCCGCTAAACGCGCGGCGTCTAAAATAGTAGAGCCCTTAGGCACGCTTACAGAAATACCGTTTATTTTAACATTTAACATTTCCATTTATATCAGGCTCCTTTCTTACTTTTTAACAATAGCGCCGAACGGACAGTTGGAAATACAAGCGCCGCACTTAATACAAGCGGTTTGATTGATTTCGTGGGGGTTCTTGATAGTACCGGTAATTGCACCTACAGGACAGTTACGGGCGCACTTTGTACAACCCTTACACTTATCGGCTTCGATTGTGTAAGAAACGAGGTCCTTACATACGCCTGCGGGACATACCTTATCCTTAACGTGAGCAACATACTCTTCACGGAAGAACTTAAGTGTTGCAAGCACGGGGTTAGGAGCAGTCTGACCGAGACCGCAGAGAGAGTTCTGCTTAATGTAATGGCAAAGCTCCTCTAACTTGTCAATATCCTCTAAGGTTCCGTTGCCCTTTGTGATTTTATCGAGCATTTCAAGAAGTCTTCTTGTACCAACACGGCAGGGAGTGCACTTACCGCAGGATTCGTCAACCGTAAATTCAAGGAAGAACTTAGCCATATCTACCATACAGGTGTCCTCATCCATTACGATAAGTCCGCCCGAGCCCATCATACAGCCGATAGCGGTAAGGTTATCGTAATCAACCTCGGTATCAATAAGACTTGCAGGGATACATCCGCCGGAAGGACCGCCTGTTTGTGCCGCCTTAAACTTCTTGCCGCCCGGAATACCGCCGCCGATGTCATAAATAATATGGCGAAGTGTAGTACCCATGGGGATTTCAACAAGGCCTGTATGCTCAATGTTTCCGCCTAAAGCGAATACCTTAGTACCCTTGGATTTCTCAGTACCCATTGAAGCAAACCAATCGGCACCTCTAAGGATAATCTGCGGAATGTTTGCAAAGGTTTCAACATTGTTTTCAACGGTGGGCTTGCCGAAAAGACCCTTAACTGCCGGATAGGGCGGACGGGGCTTAGGCTCACCGCGGTTACCCTCGATAGAGGTCATAAGAGCGGTTTCCTCACCGCAAACAAAGGCACCTGCGCCCAAACGGATATGTAAATCAAAGTCAAAGCCTGAATCAAAGATATTCTTACCTAAAAGGCCGTATTCACGGGCCTGATCAATAGCTATCTGCAAGCGCTTAACCGCTATAGGATACTCCGCACGGACATAAACAAAGCCCTGTGTAGCGCCGATAGCGTAACCCGCTATTGCCATAGCCTCAATTACAGAGTGGGGGTCGCCCTCAAGTACCGAGCGGTCCATAAATGCACCCGGGTCGCCCTCGTCGGCATTACATACAACATACTTCTGGTCTGCCTTATTAGGAGCACAGAGCGCCCATTTACGGCCTGTGGGGAAGCCGCCGCCTCCTCTGCCGCGAAGACCTGAATCGGTGACAACCTTAATAACATCATCGGGTGTCATTTCGGTAAGTACCTTACCGAGAGCGGCATAACCGTCCATAGCGATATACTCATCAATATTTTCGGGGTTGATAACGCCGCAGTTACGCAGAACTACACGGTTCTGTGATTTGTAGAAGGCGGTATCGCTCAAAGCGACATTAGCGGATTCTACCTTCTCATCGCCTGTATCGTTATAAACAAGGCGTTCAACAATTCTACCCTTTAAGAGATGCTCCTCAACGATTTCCTTAACATCCTCGGGAGTAACTCTGCTGTAAAATGTACCGTCGGGATAAACGATAACAACAGGGCCCAATGCGCAGAGACCGAAGCAACCGGTCTGTACAAGCTTTACCTCATCGGAAAGTCCGCAGGACTCAATATTCTCGGCAAATGCCTTTTGAATGTCCTGACTTCCTGAAGAGGTACAACCCGTACCGCCGCAAATCAATACATGTGCACGAATCATAATTTTACCTCCATTTATTCCTTATGACCGGCAACAGTATATTCATTTACAACCTTGCCGCCCTTAAGATGCTCTTCAACAACACGCTTAGCCTTTTCGGAGGTCATCTTAACATAGGTGACCTTATCCTTGCCCGCCTCGAAAACCTCAACGATAGGCTCTAACTGGCAAAGACCTATACAGCCTGTCTGAGAGACTGTAACCTTGTCCGAAAGGCCCTCCTTGTTTACTTCCTCAACAAGTGTGTTAAGTACAGGGCGTGCGCCTGCCGCAATACCGCAGGTTGCCATTCCCACAACTATGCGTATATCGTTTACGCCCTCACGAAGGATAACCTTATCCTTCATTTTGTCCTTTATTGCCTGTAATTCAGCCAATGACTTCATAATTTTCTTCCTTTCATAAAGAATATTGTTCTTTTAGATATTCTTCTATCCATTTTATTACCTCATAGCTGTTAAGCGGAACATCTCCCAAAACGGCCTTAAGCTCCCTTGTATCAAGCAAAACCGTTTTATCTCCAAATGTATGCTTAAACAGAAAATCGGTATCAGGGTGACCCTGTATGAGTGTTGAAACACTCGATATAACATCGCCAAGCGGCGTCATATCTATATGATTTTTATTAAATTCCGCCCGAAGTGCCGTGCCGTGATTTTCAGGATAATCCTTTTCACAGCGGGAGTCTATTTGAAGGCTTCCCCCTGTCTGCTCGGCGGCAAGCTTTAAAAGCGGAATACCCATTCCCACCTTGCGGGTGGTTCTGGTGGTATAAAAGGGGTCGGTAACCGATTTTAAAATTTCCTCGGTCATACCGCAGCCGTCATCCTTTATGGTAAGCACCAAGCGGCTGTCGGCTTCTTCAACCGTAATCTCGGTAAGTGTAGCCCCCGCCTTAACGGAATTTTCGGCAATATCAAGTATATTAAGGGATAATTCCTTCATATTTCACCCCGCAAATAGCTAATAACCGCACTCGCCGCATTTTCCCTTTCGCTGTCAAGCTCAAGGAACATATCCTTTTCCCTTATATCCCAAAGGTAATGTGCGTCCGAGCTTGAAACTATCCGTTTTTGGTATTCTCCGGCGTACTCTTGCGTTTTTTCGCTGTCGTGAACCTCGCAAACGGGAAAGCAGGGCTTTTCGGGAAAAGCACCCAAAACAGCCAATATTCCGTTTGCCTGACGGTCTATATGAGCCGGATAACAAACCCCGCCAAAGCTTTTTACAAGCTCGGGCGCTTCGTCAAGGGAAACCGTTGTAGCGTTTGAAAGCAGATTTTCTTCTGTACCTATTATATTATCCTCATCATCGCAAATAAGCTGATTGCCGAAAATATCGGTACGGTTTTTAATGGGTATTCTTCTGCTTTCAATATATTCGCTGAACGCCATAGCATTATCCAGCTTATCAAAAAGGCAAACCATATGAATATCCTCTGCGGTGGTGAGCTCCATACCGCCTAAGGGTATTATTCCGTGCCTTTTTGCCGCCTTAAAAAATGCAGGACAGTTTTTTGAAGTGTTATGGTCGGTAAGCGCCATAATATCAAGGCCGTTTAACTCCCCCATTCCCGCAATACTGTCAGGCGTTGCCTCGTCGTCCCCACAGGGGGAAAGACAGGAATGAAGGTGCAAATCGTAATAGTATTTCATAGCAATTCATAAAGCAGTACAGCCGCATCATACGCACTGCCCGAAAAGGAGAGAATGTTAATCCCCTTCTCTACTGCCGATTTTGCTATATCCTCGGTTATCTCGACACCTTCCGCCGCTATAACACAGGCAGTGTCCGCCAAGGAGGCCACAGCCAAAACATTTATGTTTGACATTATGGTTATCCAAGCGTCGCCGCTCTTTGCTCTGCCCATTACCCAGCTTAACAGGTCGCCGATGTAAACTCCCGTGATTTCACGCTCAGGCTCGGGAAGCGCAACGGCAGAAAATCCGTATTCCTTTAAAGCCTCAACCGTCACTTTGTTCACCGCCGTCCTTTTTTTCTGCGTTTTTAAGCCTTATAAGGCAGTCTTCAAGCTTAGCGTTATGCTTTACAATATCTTCAGCCAGCGCTCTGCAATTAGGCGCACCGCAGGAGCCGCAGTCAATGCCCGGCAGCTCGTCTTTGAGCCTTTGAATATCCGACATCATACGCATAGATTCCGCCATACTGTCGCTAAGCCTTGAAATGGGGTGGTAGGTGGGTATCTCGTTAAAGATATATCCGTCGGGAATATAGCCGCTTTCCTCTTTTGATAAGAAGTTCTGCGAAACGGGCAGATAACGGCGCAGAGACTGAAGCCTTGCCTTTGCGATAAAGGGGTTTTGCATCGTCATAACTCCGCCGACGCAGCCGCCCGTGCAGGCGTTAAGCTCAATAAATTCAAGGGGCGGAATATTTCCGTTCTCCACCTGATCGAGCACATGGATTACATTGTCAATCCCGTCGGCCGCAAGGTAGTGTTCGTTAAAAATCGCCGTTGCCTCGCCGCCGCTGGTGGCCCAGCCTATTCCTATAACTCCGGATTTTGAAAGCGCCTCAACATCGCTGTCGTGCCTCATTTTAGCGATAAGCTGAAAATAAATATCGTTTATCGAGACAACAACATCCACCTTGCTTTTATACCCCGCAAAGCCGTTTTTAACATAGCTTGATTTTGCGGGACAGGGCGAGATAAAGCAAACGCCTATCTCTTCGGGCTTAAGCTCGGGGTGTTCTCTTTCCGCCTTTTCTCTGGCTAAAGCCGCCGCAACCTCCATAGGGGGAAGCATATGGATTATATTATCCGTAAGGGAGGGAAAGCGAAGAGCTATAAGCCTTATAACCACAGGGCAAGCCGAGCTTATTGCCGGTTTTTTAACACCCTCGGTTTTAAGGTAAAGCCTTGTGTAGGCACTTACCAGCTCCGCCGCGGCAGAAACCTCATACACATCGTCAAAGCCGATTTTTAAAAGCCCGTCCAGCACATAATCCACATCGTCAAGATTATCAAACTGGCCGTAAAGGGTGGGTGCGGGAAGCGCAATCTTCCACTTAAAGCGGTCCATATCCGAAAGCTTACCGCTCACCGCCTTTTTGGCGTTATGGGGGCAAACCCGTATGCACTCGCCGCAATCAATGCACCGTTCCTGATTAATCTGCGCATGCCCGTCCTTTATTCTTATTGCCTCGGTTGGGCAGTGCTTTAAGCAGGTGGTACAGCCACTGCATTTTTCGACATCAAGATGAACCGAATGTTCGTATGTATTCATAATGAAAACCTGCCGAAATAATATTTTTTAAATATTAACTCTCATGGTTATGTCGGTCCCAACACCGACGGTAGATTTAATATCCATATAATCTGTGTACCGTTTCATATTAGGCAGTCCCATTCCCGCACCGAAGCCTAAGGAACGGATATTATCGGATGCGGTGGAAAATCCCTCCTGCATAGCCTGATCTATATCCTTAATTCCCGGGCCCTTATCGCTTAGGAATATTTCAACACAGTCTTCTGTAACGGTAACCTCGGCTACACCGCCGCCCGCATGAATGACCATATTAATCTCGCCCTCATACATCGCTATTGAAACACGGCGTATGGTTTCGGGAGATAACCCTAACTGCCTTAAATTCTTTTTGACCTGAACCGACGCCTTTCCTGCCGAAGTGAAATCGTTCCCGTCCACATCAAAACGGAATTTTAAAGCTTCAGACATTTTTAACCCTATTGCCTACGAGACCGTTGCTGTAAAGCAGACCGCAGGCCTCGTACATTCTTTTATCTGTTGCGAGAATAACTATACCGCTTTCCTTTGCAAGCTCTGTCATTTCGGCAGTAGGCATTTTAGAGCGAACGAAAACAATACAGTTCATATCCATCATTTCCGCAGTTCTTATAACCTGGGAATTGACAAGTCCTGTAAGCAGCACAGCCTGATCCTTAACATAGGCCAGCACATCACTCATCATATCACTTCCGCAGGCGGAGTAAACATGGCGGTTAAGCCCTTCCTCACAGCAGATAACCTTAGCTTCAAGTAAATCCTTAATGGTACTGATTTTCATACAGATTTATCCTTTCGGACAGATTAAAATGAAATTTTAGATTATTTACCGTATTTTTCGAGTATTCCGTCAACATCGTCAACGGTAAGTCTGCCGTAAACCTCTTCATTAACAGTAAGTACGGGAGCTAAGCCGCAAGCGCCTATGCAACGGCAGGCGGTAAGGGAATATCTTCCATCAGGGGTGCATTCGTCCGCACCGATACCAAGCTTTTCACTTAGCTTGTTGAAAATATCGCCCGAGCCCTTAACATAGCAGGCAGTACCCAAGCATACGGAAATGTTGTACTCACCCTTAGGTGAAAGTGAGAACTGTGCGTAGAAGGTAGCTACGCCGTAAACCTTTTCAAGGGGCACATCCATACCTTCGGCAATCATTTCCTGTACCTCCATAGGAAGATAACCGTAAATATCCTGTGCCTGTTGCATAACAGACATAAGCAAGCTCTTATCGTGCTTGTTTTCTGCGATTACTTCCCTCAGCTTCTGTTCCTGTTCAGCTGTTCCCTTAAAAGGAAGGCTGCTGATCTTTTTTTGCATGAACCGAATCCTCCTTCGATTAATTGTATATGGGTTTGACTGCGAAAAAAGCGCAGTATGCCCAAATCTACATATACATATGTAGTATAACATATAATTATCGTTTTGAAAAGACCTTTTCGACAATTTTTTAACATATTTTTCGGAAAATTTTTCTCCTATTATTAAAGATTGCAAATAATAAAGTAATATAGTATAATATATGTAATTTTATTCTGTGAGGTAAAGCTATGAAACGCATTTTAAAAGCGGCCTGCCTGATGCTTGCAGCTATTACAGTGCTTCTCTCTGCCGCCTGCGGAGACAGCTATCAGGACGCTATTATATATTTTGAAATACCCGAAAAGCCCTACACCGTAGACCCCCAAACCGCCTCTGCCGATTCGGAGCTCGCAATAGTCGCCAACATCTTTGAGGGGCTTTTGCGTAAAAACGAAAGCGGAGCTATTGTAGGCGGAGCCTCAAAAAGCTTTGAATACAACAATTTAACCTATACCTTTAAATTAAGGGAGGATATTGTTTGGAGCAACAAGGAGCCCCTTACCGCCGAGGATTTTGTATTCGCCTTCCGCCGTGCTGTATCCCCAGAAACAAAGGCGCCCTTTGCTTCCCGTCTTTTTCCCATTGAAAACGCAAAGGAAATATATGAAGGCAAAAAAAGTGCGGAAACGCTGGGCGTATCCGCTCCCGACAGTACAACATTTATAATAAAGCTTTCCTACGAGGACGAAGGCTTTGAAGAAGCCCTTACAACCTCGGTTGCTATGCCCTGCAATGAAAAGTTCTTTAATGAATCTGCAGGAAAATACGGTCTTTCAGCCGAGCACACAATTTCCTGCGGGAGCTATAAGCTTACAAAGTGGAACAAGGAAAGCTTTGGTATAAGGCTTTACTCCAACAGCCTTTATACAGGCACCTTTCCCGCTAAAAATTCAGCGGTTTACATCACTAAGGATAAGGATGAGACCCCGATAGAACGGCTTATAGGCGGCAATGCGGATATTGCATTTATAGATTCTTCCCTTACCGACAACGCCCATGCGAACGGATTAAAGACCATCGACTATGAAAATATCTGCTGGTTTTTGACAATAAGCTCCGATTTTTCCGAGGATATGCGTAAATCGCTTGCTATGCTGGTGGGCAGTCAGGTGTACGCTTTGGACCTTAAAACAGGATATACTCCCGCCGATTCGGTTTTCCCATCGGTTATAAAGTCAGACGCAGGCTCTTCGGGAATGACTCTTTATAACCTTGAGGCCGCAAAAGCCCTTTTTTCAAAAGAAATATCAAAGCTTGACGGCAAGAAATTCCCCTCGGGCGTAAAGCTTTATTATTACGATAACTCGGTTATAAAGCCTGTCATTACCGATATTGTGGGCCATTGGCAAAACAATCTCGGCGCTTTTGTTAATATTGAAGCGGTGGACAGTGCCGAAAAGCTTATCTCCGAGCTTAAAGAGCAAACCCTTGATATGGCGGTCTTCCCCGTCAGAGCCGACAGCTCGGATATAAACGAATATCTTTCAAACTTCGGTACTACCGCAGAGGGAAAAAGCGGGGCGGAAATTCAAACAGGTCTCCTTAAATCAAGCAATATTATTCCAATCGCTTTTCAAAACACCACCATCGCCTATTCACCCGCTTTAAGCGATGTGTTTACCTCGTTTGGCAACGGATATATTGATTTTTCCTTTATAGTGAAAACAGAATAAAAAAACAGGGTTGTCACTCAGACAGCCCTGTTTTTTTATTATTTAAAGAATAACGGCAGTTTTTCAAGGAAGATAATATCGTCCCTGTCTGCGGCGTCGCCCTCGGCTAAAAAGGCGCAGGCGGCGGCTTCCCTGCCCCCCGCTTCCTTTACAAGCTCTCTTACTGCGGCAAGGGATTCGCCTGTGCTTATAACATCGTCAATAATAAGCACCCGCTTACCCTTCAGCATATTAACCTCTGTTTCACCGAGGAACAAATGCTGTTCGTTTTTGGTGGTAATCGAGGTGACATTTACATGGAGCGGATTGCGCATATAAACCTTTACTCCCTTGCGGGCGATTACATAAGGCTTACCCGTCTGCCTTGCCATTTCGTAGGCAATCGGTATGCTTTTTGCCTCTGGAGTAAGTATAACATCAAATTCGGGGAGCTTTTGAAGTAGCTCTGCACAGCCCGCAACGGTAAGCTCCACATCGCCGAAAATAATAAATGCGGCAATATCCAGTTTATCGTTTACGGGAAATTTTTCAAGCTTTCTTTCAAGCCCTGCAATTTTCATTGTGTAATATTCTGCCATATTTAAGAACCTCTTTTAAAAATTATCTCTATCAGCCGGGAGGCCACGCAAGGTTGCGGCGTGCTAACAGGTGAAAATGGATATGGTGAACGGTCTGTCCCCCATCCTCGCCGCAGTTGTTGACAACACGGTAACCATTTTCCAGTTTTTCCTGTTTTGCGATTTTTGCTACAGCCTCAAAAACCTTTGCAATCTCAATACTGTTTTCCGCATTTATTTCATCAGCCGAGCCGATATGCATTTTGGGAATCACTATCGCATGAAAAGGGGCTTTAGGGTCGATATCATTAAATGCGTAGACATATTCGTCCTCATAAACCTTTGTGCTGGGAATTTCCCCCGCAACTATTTTACAAAAAAGGCAATCCGACATTTTTTATCCCCCTATCTGTGCGGCAATAAGTGGGTTTGCCGCCGCAAGAGCCTCATTTACCTTAGAAACATCCTTGCCGCCCGCCATTGCAAGGTCGGGCTTGCCGCCGCCGTTTCCGCCGGCGATTTTAGCAATTTCACGCACCAAATTACCTGCGTGAGCACCCTTTGCAACGGCATTTTTTCCGCAGGAAACGCAGAAGGTGAGCTTACCGTCATTAACCGCAGCTAAAACGGCAATTACATCATCATTCTGATTCTTAACAGTATCGGCGGTTTTTCTAAGCTCGTCCGAAGCCGCACCGTCAAGGGCACATGTAACTATGCGAAGTCCGCCCATTTCCTGTGCGTTCTTTAAAAGCCCGTCAATCTTGCCGGATGCTATCTTAGCCTCGGCTTTTTCAAGCAGCTTTTCGGTGTCACGCAGTTCCTTTGTAAGCTGTTCGGCTCTGCGGGCAATATCCTTTTCGGAGGTTGCCTTTAAAGCAACTGCCGTTTCGTTTGCAAGCTGCTTATAATCCTCAATGAGCTTTAGAACATTGTAGCCTGTAACCGCCTCAATTCTTCTAACTCCCGCCGCAACGCTTGCCTCGGAAACAATTTTGAAAAGACCTATTTTAGCGGTATTGCTGATATGCGTACCGCCGCAAAGCTCAATCGACCTATCGGGAACATTTACAACCCGTACAACATCGCCGTATTTTTCGCCGAACAATGCCATTGCGCCGAGCTTTCTTGCCTCGTCAATGGGCATTTCGGTATTTTCTACTGCAATACCTGCAAGCACCGCACCGTTTACAAAGCTTTCCACCTCGGCAATTTCTTCAGGGGTAAGAGCAGAGAAATGGGTGAAGTCAAAACGTACCGTATTCTCGTTTACAAGCTGACCCGCCTGCTCAACATGGGTGCCTAAAACCTTACGGAGTCCCGCCTGTAAAAGGTGTGCGGCGGTGTGGTTGCGGCGTATAGCCTCACGGCGCTCATTATCAATAACGGCGGTAACCTTGTCATCAACTGCGGCCGTTCCCTTTTCTACAGTTCCAAAGTGGGTGAACACTCCGCCTGCGGTTTTCTTGGTATCGGTAACCTTAAACTCAAAATCCTTTGCGGTGATAACGCCCGTATCGCCTACCTGACCGCCGCCCTCGCCGTAGAAAACGGTTTTGTCAAGCACGATAATTGCCTTTTCGCCCTCGCCTGCGGCGACAGTATGCTCGCCGTTTGTTACAATGTCAAGAATTTTAGCTTCACACTCGTTTTCGGTGTAACCTGAAAATTCGGTAGCGCTAACGCCGTCAAAGCTTATGCCGTCGCTCTTCCAGCTTTCCGCATCGGCGGATTTTCTCGAAGAACGGGCAAGCTGTCTCTGCTTTTCCATAAGCTCATTGAAGGTTTCCTCGTCCACCGTCATATTCTTTTCGGCTAAAATATCCTTAGTAAGGTCAAGGGGGAAGCCGTAGGTATCATAAAGCTTGAAAGCATCCTCGCCCGACAGCACGCCGCCGTCCTTAGTAAGGCTGTTTAACATATTAAGACCTAAATCTATGGTCTTATTAAAGTTGCTTTCCTCGTTGGAAATAACCTTTTTAATAAGCTGTTCCTTTTCAACAAGCTCAGGATAGCCCGCCTTATTCTCATTAATAACGGTATCGCAAAGCTCGGAGAGGAAGGGGCGGTCAATGCCTATAAGCTTGCCGTGTCTCGCCGCACGGCGGATAATACGGCGCAATACATAGCCCCTGCCCTCGTTTGACGGGATAATACCGTCGCTTATCATAAATGTAGAGGCTCTTATATGGTCGGTGACAGCACGGATAGAAATATCGGTACTTTCGTCCTTTCCGTACTCCTTGCCCGACATTTCGCAGACCTTATTCAATATGTTCCTTATGGTGTCAACCTCGAACATATTGTCAACCCCCTGCATTACGCAGGCAAGGCGCTCAAGACCCATTCCGGTATCGATATTCTTATGCTCGAGCTCGGTATAGGTGCCGTCCCCCATATTGTTGAACTGGGAGAAAACATTGTTCCAGATTTCCATATAGCGGTCGCAGTCACAGCCCGGCTTACAGTCAGGGGAGCCACAACCGTACTTTTCGCCTCGGTCAAAATAAATCTCACTGCAGGGTCCGCAGGGGCCTGTGCCGTGCTCCCAGAAATTGTCCGCCTTGCCCAGCTTTACTATATGCTCCTTTGGAACGCCTATCTTATCACGCCAGATAGCGTAAGCCTCGTCGTCCTCTTCATAAACAGAGGGCCAGAGCAGATTTTCGGGGATTTCCAAAACCTTTGTCAAGAATTCCCAAGCCCATTCAATAGCCTGCTCCTTAAAATAATCCCCAAAGGAGAAGTTACCGAGCATTTCAAAATATGTGCCGTGGCGGGCGGTATGACCCACACGCTCAAGGTCGGGTGTGCGGATACATTTTTGACAGGTGGTAACCCTTACAGAGGGGGGCGTAACCTCCCCCGTAAAGTACTTCTTCATCGGCGCCATACCCGAATTTATAAGCAACAGGGATTTATCTCCGTTTGGCACAAGAGAAAAGCTTTTAAGCCTTAAATGCCCCTTAGATTCAAAGAACGAAAGATATTTTTCACGCAGGTCGTTTAGTGAAGTCCACTCCATAAATATACATCCTTAAAATAAAATTATATAGACCTGATTATTATATACCCGATTTTTTTATTTGTCAACTTTTAGTAAGCTTAATATCAGCTATTTTTGCACTCCTTGACAAATAAAATGTAATATGATAGAATTTGCTTGATTTGAGAAAATAACTGTCATTTAAGCTATCACAAAGGCTGTCGCGATAAGGTGGTTGCACAAATCAAAATGGCTCATTAAGTTCACGGCTCCCTCTGATGAGGGTGACTCCTCACAGTGTGAGGAGATGTCACGAAGTGACAGAGGAGACCGCCGCCGTCAGCGGCTGTCGAGCGTAGCGAAACTGAGGGAGAGAAAAGCTTACGCTTTTTACGAGTCTATACTCTTTCTCTCCTTCCGTTACGGCAAAGCCGTGCCACCTCCCTCGTCAGAGGGAGGCGCTGGTTTGTATAAATCGTCTACAATGCGATGGCTACTTTTATCCGGAGGAAAAATGGGAATTACAGAGCTGTTTTTAATTGCGGTAGGACTTTCAATGGACGCGTTTGCGGTATCGGTCTGCAAGGGACTGTCAACCCAGTGGTTAAAGTCTCAGCACTACCTCGCCGTCGGTGCGTGGTTCGGCGGCTTTCAGGCGCTTATGCCCGCTATCGGATACCTTTTAGGCTCCACATTCGAAAAATACATCACCCGCTACGACCATTGGATAGCCTTTATCCTTTTGGCGTTTATCGGCGGAAATATGCTTAAAGAGGGCTTTTCTAAGGAAAGCGAGAATGTAAATTCCTCTTTCCGCCCCGCCTCAATGATTGTTTTAGCCGTTGCCACAAGCATTGATGCGCTGGCGGTGGGCATTACCTTTGCCCTTTTACCCGATGTAAACATTTTTGCCGCTGTGCTGTTTATTGGGGTTATCACCTTTGTTCTTTCCTGCGTAGGGCTTAAAATCGGAAATGTATTCGGCCTTAAGTACAAAAGCAGAGCCGAAATCGCAGGCGGCGCAATACTGATACTTATAGGCCTTAAAATTCTGCTTGAGCATTTAGGGGTAATTAATTTTTAGAATTTCTCCTTCAAATATGTGTAGGGAACGACCTGCGTGTCGTTCCGTTGTCTAATGTCTGATATACAAATTAACGGGAGGGCATGGAAACCCTCCCCTACGAATATTTAATTTACCTTTGTAGGGGGCGATGCCCACATCGCCCCGCTATCTAAAATTCAGCACTCTCGCAAGTTGGGCTACGGGCAGACCCACAACATTATACCAGTCCCCTCGGATCGCCTTTACAAGTAGACCGCCCTTGCCTTGGATCCCGTACGCACCCGCTTTATCAAAGCATTCTCCCGTGGCGATATAGTCTTCGATTTCTTTGTCTGTCAGCGGGTAAAACTCAACCTCAGTCACCGAGGAAAAGGAACGACATTCGCCGTTTTTAATTACCGCACAGCCCGTTACAACCTTATGGGTTCTGCCGGACAGCATTTTAAGCATATCCTTTGCCTGTTTACTACCGCCGGGCTTTCCCAAAACGCAATCGTCAATAATAACAGATGTATCCGCACCGATTACAATATCCTGCGGATATTTTTTTGCGATGTCTTCTGCCTTAAGCCTTGCTAAAAACTCAGGCTGTTCTTCAGGCGGAATACCGTCAGGCACAGCTTCCTCCACGCCCGACGGTATTATTTTAAACTCCTCGGTTATAAGCCCTAACAGCTCTTTTCTTCTCGGCGACGCCGAGGCTAAAATCACAGTATTCATTTTAAATCTCCGCAGAAAATGTGGGAATTCCGCTGTCCGAATTTTTCTCTACCTTTTTATTATACTCCGCTACAGCAAAACGCACATGAACACTAAGCGAGGTAATAAAATAAGGCAGGGTGAAAACAAGGGGAAAAACAAGTACAGATATAACTATCCAGCCTAAAAAGCTGAAAATAAGGTAAATAAAGTCCAGTCCCGTATCCTTTGCCAATGCGCAGGACATATGTATAGCCTCCGCTACATCCATATCCTCATCGGCGACAGCAAGAAAGGGCGCTAAATAATAGCGTGACATAATAAAAAACAGAACTACCGACGCTACCGTTTTTAAAAAGACCGTAAGATAATAGAGATTCCCCGTCCAGATAGGAATGGGAATATCCATCATATCGTATACCTTAACTCCCGAAAATAAATCAATAATAATCGCCGGCAAAAACACTACCGTCGCAAAGCCCACTGTACGAATTGCCAGAGAAGCTGACAGGCGCAGAGCACGCCTGTACTTTTCTTTATCGGAAAAATAGTGAAAAATCACCAACTGCATATCATCAGCGCCGAAAATCATACGCCAAAAAAATCTTACAACCCCTAAGAAAAGCGGAAAAATAAGAAAAATTCCGACAACGGCGAGCAATATATATCCCAGCGTACCATTTGAAATATACGACACATAATCCGTTGCGATAGACATTATCAAACAACTGAAAATAAGCGTTAGCGATGCGGCAATACATTTAAGCCAATTATTTTTAAGTGCAGTTTTTGCGGTCAGCTTAACAACAGAATTACCCGCTGTCATAATATCAGCCCCCATATTATCATATACATTGATTTTAATCCCAAAATTTGAAAAACCAATCTCAAAATTATTAAATAACCGTTAATTTAGCGTATCCCGCCATAAGCTTTTTTGTACCCACAGTATCAAAGGCAATTTCAAGCATACTGTCCCCGCCCATAGGGGTGACGGTGATAACAAGCCCGTCCCCGAAGGTCTTGTGCCTTACCCGCTGGCCTGCGGTGAAATTGCACTCGGCCTTTAACTGCGTAGTATGAGCGCTCCTTATCGGCCTTGGCGAATAAGAGTAATCGGTCTTAACAGGTGTAACAATACGGCTTATTCCGCCAATATTGCAAAGCTCATCGGGGATTTCCTTTAAAAAGCGGGAGGGCATATTGCGGTTTGTGGTACCGAATATCATACGGGTGTAGGTGTTTGTAATTGTAAGCCGTTTCCTTGCCCTTGTTATGGCGACATAAGCGAGTCTGCGCTCCTCCTCGATTTCCTCGGGGCCCGCATAAATAGACTGGTTTCCGGGGAATACCCCCTCCTCCATACCTACAAGGTAAACATTGTCAAATTCCAGTCCTTTAGCCGAATGTACGGTCATAAGCACTACCCTGTCATCGCTGTCATCATAGGAGTCAATATCGCTTATAAGGGCTATCTGCTCAAGAAAATCCGAAAGGGAGGGCTCCGGCGTTTCTTCCTCATACTGGGCGATATTGGTTGCAAGCTCCTTAACATTTTCAAGTCTTTCCTGCCCCTCATCGCCTGCAAGCTCCAAGGCTTCACGGTAGCCTGTATTATCAAGCATAAGCTCGAAAAGCTCTGAAATTGATACATATTCGGCCGTCCGGGTTAGCTCGTCTATTACATCGCAAAAGCCCTTGAGCTTTAGCGCCGCACGGCTTAAGGCGGCGTATTCGTCCGCATTTTTAAACACCTCATAAAGCGAAATGCCAAGCTCAGCCGCTATCTGTGCGGCGTTGTTTACCGTAGTATCCCCTATTCCCCGTTTGGGCTCGTTTATAACACGGCGCAGGCGCAAATCGTCGCTGTTGTTGTTTATAAGCTGTAAATAAGCGATTACATCCTTTATTTCCTTACGCTCATAAAACCTAAAGCCGCCTACAATTTTATAGGTAATACCGCTCCTTGCAAAAACATTTTCGAAGGCGTTTGACTGGGCGTTCATTCTATAAAGAATGGCGTGGTCGGAAAATTTCATACCCTGCTTTACATCTTCAAGAATAGAGTCGGCAACATACCGTGCCTCACCCCGCTCGTCATCAGCGGTGAAAACGGTTATTTTATCACCGCCCTGTTTATCTGTCCAAAGATTTTTACCCTTTCTTCCGAGATTATTTTTAATAACTGCATTTGCGGCATTTAAAATATTTGAAGTAGAGCGGTAGTTCTGCTCAAGGCGAATAGTGCGGGCATTTCGGTATTCGTCCTCAAAATTAAGGATATTCTCAATGGTAGCGCCCCTAAAACGGTAGATACTCTGGTCATCATCGCCCACCACGCACAAATTGTTATTTCCCGAAGCCAAAAGGCTTACCAACACATACTGGGCATAGTTTGTGTCCTGATACTCGTCCACCATAACATACTTGAATTTATTTGTATAATATTCAAGTACATCAGAGTTATTTTGCAGTAAATCCACCGTTTTGACAATCATATCGTCAAAATCCATAGCGTCTGCCTCATGAAGGCGCTTTTGATAAATTCTGTAAAGCTCCGCTACGGTCTGTTTCCTGAAATCCGAGCCTGCGGACTCCTTAAATTCAGCGGGAGTAATCAGCTTGTCCTTAGCCGAAGAAATAGCCGAAAGCACGCTCCTGTGTGGGAGTATTTTTTCGTCAATATTATTCGACTTCATTATTTCCTTCATAAGCCGCCGCTGGTCGTCGGTATCGTAAACCGTGAAATGAGAGGTGTGGCCTATAAGCTCGGCATATCTTCTTAAAATTTTACCGCAAACCGAGTGGAAGGTGCCCGCCCAAATGTCCTCGGCACCGTCTGTAAGCTTTAAGCCAATACGCTCCTTAAGCTCCCCCGCCGCCTTGTTGGTAAAGGTTATAGCGAGTATCTGCCAGGGCTTTGCGGGTGAAACGGCAAAAAAATTATCCGGCACAAAATCGGTTATGCCGTTTAAATAATCCTCACCGCTTTTAATCATTTCTTCCGTAACCTCGGGCACATATGTACTGTTATAAGCGTCCCCGAATTTTACAATATTAGCAATTCTGTTTACAAGCACGGTGGTTTTTCCGCTCCCCGCACCCGCCAATATAAGAAGCGGTCCTTTAACGGTTGTAACCGCCTCGAACTGCTTATCGTTCATTCTGTCAAAATATTTCTTTATAACCTGTTTTCTAAGCTCAATAAAATTCATACTTTTCCCCATAATAATTGATATATCTATAATACTATTTTAAGAGAAAAAAGTCAACAAATCAAAATAGAAAAGTGCCCCGACTGCGTATCAGCGTGTCGGGGCATCAGGCTCAGGTTACCTATGAAGTTTTTAACTAAGTGATTTTTATTCCTCTTTCACTTCCGGCAAACCTGCAACTGAGGTCAGCACCGAGAGAAGCCCTGCAAGGAGTGAGGCGGAGATTACTATTTTCCAATCCACCGCCGATAATACTGCCGATGTGCCTATGGTCGCAACTGCTGTCTGCGCCACGGTTTTAACCGCACGGGTGCCCGCCGCCTTAAGCCATTTTTTTGCGTTTGCTGAAATTTTCATATATACTCCCCCTTTAAATTATACACCGAGAATTTTCTTCCAAGTGTTTATACCCACAACTCCGTCGGCGGTAAGTCCGTTAGCTCTCTGGAAGCTCTGTACCGCCGCCTTTGTCTTCGCACCGAACAAGCCGTCTGCGGTTACTCCGACCTTATTCTGAATGATTTTTGTAAGGTTTTTGTTGGTGTAGGTCGGGCGCTGTTTGCAGATTGCGGCTTTTGCCACACTCTCACACTCTGCTCCCCACTTGCCGTCTGCGCCGTATTTCGGGAATTTATAGCCGTCTGCCATGGCGGCCTTCTGCCAATCTAAAACGGCTGTGTTAATATTTGTTTTTGGAGCTTCTGCTCCCATCTTTGACTTAACTAACTTCAGGAAATTATCCCAGCCATATTCATCAAGTATTCTGTGGGGGCAATGCTTATCGGTATAATCGGCGTGCTTTGTAACCCTGTCAATGCCCCAGCCGTAGTCCTTTAAAAGCCTTGCCGTAAGCTCGGCGGCGTTTTCTACCGCTTTTATCCAGCGCTCGCCACCCGACTTGGAATAGCATATTTCTATAGCTATACCCTCTCGGTTGCCCTTGCCGTTTGCGCCGTCCGTAGCGTGCCATGCGTTGCGGTTAAGCTCTATTCCCTGCACAATTTCCTTATCGTCCACCGCAAAGTGGAAAGAGACCTTTTTGTCATTACTGTGCATATAGGAAATTTCATTTTCCGCACTTGCATCGTTTGCGGTGTTATGTATTACTATGCGGGTTGGGGTCATAGCATACGGACACTTGATTTTTACCTTGTCGCTCGGACATTCAACTTTTCTTAATTCTACCATTTTTATTCCTCCTAATTATTCGGTTTGTGAAACTGCTCAAGGTCTGCAACTCGGTGATTTGCGACCCTTATTTGCTCCTCAATAACAGGTATTCGCCGTGCAAAATCATTATGCATACGCACCTCTCTTGTAAGCTCGCTTATCTTTTCCTCTGTTACCGCCTGAGCGGTTTTTATATCGTTCTGCATTTTGCTGTTAGAACGGCTGTTGGTTATCATTACCCCTACAAGCGAAAGAACCCCCACAATCACCGCCGCACCCGCTGATATTAAAGCATCTGTCACTTTCTCACCTCCCCGCAGTACCTTAAAGCCTGCGCTTTATATATTTCCTGTCAATGAGGCTATTGCGGCTTGCAATTCTGCGACGGTATCGGCCAACCGTTTTTGTTCTGTCTTAATTTCTGCAACCGCCTCGGCTACAGCCTTTCCGCTCTGTGCGTTTAGGCTTTCGGGGGCGTAGCTTTGGTCAACCGTATAAAAAAGCTCGTTCCAAGCGGTTGTGCCGTCCCCCACCTTGCGCCTGCCGGTATCGGTCTCGTAGCCCTCTTCACCCTGCCTCAATACAGGATTTTTATTTGTCCAATTTTCTTCAGTATCTTTTCGCAAAAGGTTTGCCGATTTTACTTTTATTGTTGTAGACATATAATTACCTCCTTAAGCTGTCCTTTTCCATACATAAACCGCTAAATACGGCGGCATATTGTTATGGGGCTGACTGCCGCCGGTCAAATGGGTTGATTCAATTTTTGAGCCGTATTCGTGTACTTCAGTAAATTCAGCCCCAAAAGTATAAGCCAGGTTATTATCACCGGAGCTGCCCCAGTGTCTTTTTTGATAATGGCTATGGCTTGGCATTTCATCAACTGTAAGTGTATGTGCAGCCTCGCCGCCTGTTGCTCCTAAGGTGTAAGTATCGCCTGCCGCAAGCAAAAATCTATCCTTTATCCGCTCCCAAGTGCCGCCGAACAAGGTCGACGGCGATGTGCTCACCGCTGATATGTAGATTGAGCCGATAGGGTAGATTTTGCTCCACATCCCGCTGATTATCTCATTAATAGCAGATATATCATTATCGGTGGATTCAAATTTAGCCGTAACTGTTTTATTTGCTATTGCGTCACTTGAATTTTTGGAAAATTCATCATCTACCGCTATAACGGTAGGTATACTTTGGTCGGCATCTCCTCCGTCAAAAATATACTCGGTGTTTTGGTCAATCGTGATATAATCAACACCCAATTGAGGAGTGTAGCCGTCCTTTCCGTTAAAAGCGCCGTTATCGGCATCTAAGCGGACGGACTCGGCAATTTCCTTAGTTTGGTTTGCAAGGCTAATAAGCTGTTCGTATTCGTCGGGAGTAGGGTTCGCAGGCTCTACGCCTTCTCCGTAACCGCTTTGTATTACCCTTATTACTGCGGGCGTGGTGGTAATTCGGCTGTTACCCAAAATACCGAAGACCGAAACGGTAAATTCGGGTGACTTGATTACCTCGTAGGGTATATAGCACTCGTCCTCTCCGGTGCACAAATCGCCGCCGCTGTTTAAAATCACGATAAGCTTCCGGTTTTCGCCCCTGAATACCGCTGTTTTGGTGCAGCCCTCCCAGCTATTCGGGAAATCAAATTTTACCGTTTCGTATTTTACGCTGTCCGAAACCGTGGAGTCAAAGGTATGCAGTGTTCCGTTTTCATTTACTTTGATATAAATCATAAGCTTTTCATCCTTCCTGTATTGTATTTAAGGCAGACTACCCCCTCTACCTTTATATACAGAAAGATATAAAACGGTATTTTGTAAACCACTTTAAAAAATTTTCTGTCTGCAAAACAAAAAAGACTGCCGTATGGAAAACCATAAAGCAGTCCTCTTAAATCAGTTTGTATTTATTTTTTACCCGTTGAGCCAAAGCCGCCTTCGCCGCGTACTGTATCCGAAAGCTCTTCGGCTTCGCAGAACTCCGCCGCTAAAAACGGGGCTATCACAAGCTGTGCTATACGCTCGCCGTCGGTTATTTCCTGCTCTGCGCCCGAATGATTATGGAGGGATACCATAACCTCTCCTCTATAGTCGCTGTCAATAACGCCGACCTTGTTTGCCGGGGCAAGTCCCCTTTTTGTGGCAATTCCGCTGCGGGCATAGATAAGCCCCGCATAACCCTCGGGTATTTCCACCGCAAGACCCGTGCGAATCATTTTAGTCTCACCGGGGGCAAAACGCACAGTTTCACCGCCTGTTAAAGCATACAAATCCGCTCCTGCGGCAAACTGAGAGCCGTATGTAGGCGGGTGTGCGTTCTTATCGAGCTTTTTAAAATTAACCTTTACCATTGTAACAACTTCCTATTCATAAATATTTCCTGAGCCCATTTTTCTGCGCCAGACCCCTTCAAGCCATACCGCTTCCCCTGCTTTTAGGGACCTTTTCACATCTAATATACGCTGATTGGAAGAGCCCCTGAAAATAAGGTCGAGGCTTTTAAGCTCTTCAACAAATTTTCCGTCCACCAAAACATCGATTAGGGACAGCATTTCTACAGCGGTAGGGTCTGTAAGCTTTTCAAACTCAAAGCCGGTATAACACCAAACGGGCTTTTCGGGATTTCTTTGTTTAACCTTTTTCAGTAACGCCGTTAAAGCCCCGCGGTTTTCAGGCTCAAAGGGCTCGCCGCCTAAAAGTGATAAACCCTTTATATAGTCCTTGTCAAGCTCTGTCAGTATTTCTTCTTCGGTATCCGCCGTAAAGGGCTTTCCGTAATCAAAGTCCCAAGCCTCACGGTTAAAGCAGTTTTTGCAGTGATGGCGACAGCCGCTTACAAAAAGCGAAACCCTGACGCCGGGGCCGTTTGCAATATCAAATTTTTTTAACGCCGCGTAATTCATTCCTTAATCACCGAAAAAATATAAGTTTGGGACGGTGAGAACACCGTCCCGTTTAAGATTCAATATTACAGGTGCAGTACTCTTTCCTTAATTTCCTGTGTTCTGCCCTGATTCCAGAACTGGGTGCCGATATAACCGCAGGTGCGGCGGGCAACATTCATTTTGTCCTGATCGGTATTACCGCAGTTAGGACAGCACCACACAAGCTTTCCGTCCTTGTTTTCCTTAATCTCAATTTCACCGTCATAACCGCAGTTATGGCAGAAATCGCTCTTGGTGTTGAGCTCGGCATACATAATATTATCGTAAATAAACTGCATAACCGAAAGCACCGCATCAAGATTGTTCTGCATATTGGGCACTTCAACATAGGAGATAGCTCCGCCGGGGGACAGGGCCTGAAACTTAGACTCAAGTGCCAGCTTATCAAAGGCGTCAATATCCTCTGTTACATGAACATGGTAGCTGTTGGTTATATAGTTCCTGTCGGTCACGCCCTTTATGGTGCCGAAACGCTTTTGCAGGGATTTTGCAAATTTATAGGTTGTGCTTTCAAGGGGAGTGCCGTAGAGGGAATAATCAATATTCTCCGCCGCTTTCCACTTGGCGGTGTATTCGTTAAGCTTCTTCATAATTTGGAGGCCGAATTCCTCGCCCTCGGGTTCGGTGAGCTTCTTGCCTATCATACTGTAAACACATTCCCAAAGTCCCGCATAGCCGAGGGAAAGGGTGGAATATCCGCCGTGCAGATATTTGTCTATGGTCTCGCCCTTTTTAAGTCTTAAAAGTGCGCCGTACTGCCAAAGTATGGGAGCGGCGTCCGAAACCGTACCCGTAAGGCGCTCATGGCGTGCCTGTAAAGCTCTGTGGCAAAGCTCCATACGGCTGTCAAAAATCTGCCAGAATTTATCCATATCCTTTTCGGCAGAAAGACCTATATCCACAAGGTTTACGGTTACAACACCCTGATTAAAGCGGCCGTAATACTTAGCCTTGCCGTTTTCGTCTACATAAGGGGTTAAGAAGCTGCGGCAGCCCATACAGGTGTAGCAATGACCCTCGCCGTTTTTATCTATTTTGTTTTTAAGCATTACCTTTTCGGAAATGTAATCGGGCACCATTCTCTTTGCGGTGCATTTTGCGGCAAGCTTTGTTAAATACCAATACTTACTGCCCTCGGTTACATTGTCCTCCTCAAGCACATAGATAAGCTTCGGGAAGGCAGGGGTAATCCAAACGCCCTTTTCGTTTTTAACGCCCTGATAACGCTGTCTTAAAACCTCTTCTATAATAAGCGCTAAGTCGTTCTTCTCCTGCTCGTTCTTTGCCTCGTTAAGGTACATAAATACAGTTACGAAGGGAGCCTGACCGTTTGTGGTCATAAGGGTGACAACCTGATACTGTATCATCTGAACGCCCTTTGAAATTTCCTTTAAAAGGCGTTTTTCGGTGATTTCCCTTGCCTTTTCCTCGTCAACCTGCATACCTATTTCACGGAATTCATCACAAACCTCGCCATAAATCTTTTTACGGCTTATATCCACAAAGGGAGCCAAGTGCGTAAGGCTGATGCTCTGACCGCCGTACTGGCAGGAAGCAACCTGCGCTATAATCTGGGTGGCAATGTTACAGGCGGTGGAAAAGCTATGGGGCTTTTCAATAAGTGTACCGCTTATAACGGTGCCGTTTTGGAGCATATCCTCAAGATTTACAAGGTCGCAGTTGTGCATATGCTGTGCGAAATAATCCGCATCGTGGAAATGGATAAGTCCCTGCTCGTGGGCCTCAACAATATCCGTATCAAGAAGCAGGCGCTTTGTTATATCCTTGCTTACCTCGCCCGCCATATAGTCACGCTGAACGCTGTTTACAGTGGGGTTTTTATTGGAATTCTCCTGCTTTACTTCCTCGTTGTTACATTCGATAAGGCTTAAAATCTGCTCGTCTGTAGTGTTGGACTTTCTTACAAGGGCACGCTGATAGCGGTAGGTTATGTAACGGCGTGCAACGCTGAAGGCACGCTGATTCATAATCTGGTCCTCTACCATATCTTGTATTTCCTCAACGCCCAAAGACCTGTTGACATTCATTGCTGCACTTTCAACATCCTCGGCAATGCGCTTTATCTGAATATCCGACATACGCTCGCTGGGGACAACGCTTTCGTTGGCCTTTTTAACCGCTATTTCAATTTTTTTAGCGTCAAAATCAACCTCTGCGCCGCTTCTTTTAATTATTTTCATCTCTTTTTACCTCCCGCCGAAATTTTGGTGTTCGGCTTTTCAATACACAATATCTTGTTAAAGCATAGTCTATTATACCACAATTTCTTGAAATATCAAGTATCTTTTTCAACAATTTAAAAATATTTTTTAGTGCGTTTTACACATTAGGTTTAAAACCCTCACCTAAAATTTCCCCTGCCTCGGCTATAACTATAAAGGCGTTTTTATCGTTCTCCCGTGCAAGTCGGCATACGGCGGAAACCTCGTTGCGCCTTACGGTACACATAAGCATATTAAGCCGTCTGCCCGTGTAAGCCCCCGTCACACCGATTACGGTAATTCCCCTTTTCACAAGGGACATAACCTCACGGGATATTTCCTGCGATTTTTCGGTTATAATATAAATTATTTTGCCCTTATCTGCTCCGTAAAGCATCATATCTATAACCCTCGACGAGGCGTAAAGAGCGATAACCGAGTAAAGGGCGCTTTCAATATTTTTGTATGCAAACGCCGAGATAGCCACCACAATAGCGTCGGCAAGAAGCATAAGCCTGCCCACCGTCATATGCTGAAATCTGCGGTTGATAAGCTTTGCTATAATGTCAACTCCGCCTGTTGTGGCCCCTCTTAGCATAAATATGCTTATACCAAGCCCCATTAAGAGCCCGCCGAAAACCGATGCCAATACGGGGTCTATAGTAACCGCAGGCAAAAAAGCCTCGGTTATATCAAGTATTATCGAAATAATAACCGTGGAAACCGTGGTTTTTAAAATAAAAATCCCGCCGAGCTTTATAAACCCTATTATAAGTATAGGTATGTTAAGCAAAAACATTACTGTGCCTATGGGCAGCATAAAAAGGTAATTAAGCACCGTTGCAATACCCGTAATACCTCCGGGTGAAATCTCATTAGCCGAAAGAAAAAGCAAAACTGCGACCGAATAAATAATTCCGCCCGCTATAAAGCTAAGTAAATCGGTTACTAAAACAACGCCTGATTTTTTATTCAAAATCCTCATCCTCAAAAACAGCTTTACCCTTAGTTTAACCGTTTATAAGAAAAATAAACTAATATGCCGCTTTGACGCGAGAGTATCAAAGGCTAATTTAGCGAAGAGTGAAGCAGATTAAAAAATTATTCATTATTCATTAGCCGAAGGCGACTTAAATATTCATTATTCGTTTGAAAATCCGTTCTTTATTAAATGAATATTGAAGAAATGAATATTTAATAATGAATAATACAAACGAAAATCCGCCCTCTTACGAGAACGGATTTTCGTTTGGCGTTCCCGAGAGGATTCGAACCTCCGACCTACCGCTTAGGAGTACCCCCAGAATCGGTTTTGCGACCACTAAGAAAGTGCAACAAATCCAGTAAAATCAAGGGTTTCTCACTAATTCCGAGTTGTATGAAAACTGCCTTTTATCAGCTAACAATAAGGTGTATTAACCTTCGTTTTTAGATAATTGTTAGCATTTCCGTTGATAAAAGGGTTATGCTCCTTTGTTCATTCCTGCTCAAACGGTTTCCAAATTCAACAATAAAATTTATTTGTGATTAAATAAATCATCACTTGTCAGACATATATTATAATCCATAATTGTGAACAAATCAAGAATTTGCAAAAAAGGCAACCCATTACGGTGAAGTTGTAAACTAAAAGTAGACATGACAAAATGATATGCACCCCAAAAGTTAGACACTTTTGGAGGTGCATATTTTTATGGGTAAAAGAAAAAACAAAGTTTATAGTGCAGAATTTAAAATCGGTGTTAT
>CACWPS010000003.1 GCA_902762875.1 Oscillospiraceae bacterium | reverse complement strand
CCTCCTGTCTGTTTTGTCTCGGCAACTTAACTGTAACACAGGATTTTCCATTCGTCACTATTTTTTTGGTTTCTGTAACACATCTATTGTAATCCTACACTTTCACGGGATTTATAATAATATTAACCTTGACAGCGGGGTATTCACTTTAGTATAATAAAAGATACAAAAACCTATTTCATTCGGTAACATAAGCATCGCAAATATAATTTATGAGTGTGGGGTTAGTATGATTACACTGAAAAACGAATTTTTAACGGCATCCTTTAACGAAGTCGGAGCAGAGCTTAAAAGCCTTGTATTCGGCGGCAAGGAGTATATCTGGGAAGGCAGAAGCGAAGTATGGTCGGGCTCGGCTCCGATTTTGTTCCCTATTTGCGGCGGACTCAAGGACGATAAATATACATACAAGGGTAAAGAATACACCCTGAAAAAGCACGGTTATGCCCGTTTTGCAACCTTTGAAATTGAAGACAAAACCGACAGCTCGGTTGTTTTTCTGCATAAATCGGACGAAGAAACAAGGAAAAGCTTTCCCTTCGACTATGAATTACGGGTTACCTATACACTTGTAGATAAGACGGTTAAAGTCGGTTATTCCGTAAAGAATCTGACCGGCGGTAATATGTACTTCAGCATAGGTTCCCACGAGGCATATTACACTCCCGAAGGAATTGAGGATTATGATGTGGTGTTCCCGCAAAACGAAACCCTCAACGCCTATGTCATTTACGGAAATTTACTTTCAAATCAAGAGCTGCCCATTATAAAGGACAGTAATGTTCTCCCCCTTTACGATAAATATTTTACTGTTGATGCGCTTGTTTTTAAGGATTTAAAATCCCGAACTGCTACACTTCGCAACAGAAAAACAGGCAAAGCCGTACAGGTTGATTTCCCTAATGCCGACTATTTCCTTTTGTGGCATAAGCCGAATTCTCCGTATATGTGCTTAGAGCCCTGGAGCGGAATACCGGATATTGTCGGCAGCAGCTACGATATAACCGAAAAAGAAGGAATAATCACCCTTGAAAGCGGCAAGGAATACAACAGTGTCCACACTTTAAATATTATTGAATAACGGTTTTAAAACGGAGGAATGTAAAATGGCGGTAGGATTTAAAAAGAGCCTTTTCGGATTTAACTGCGATGATGTAATGCAATACATAGAGCGCTCGCAGAAAAGCTTTGCAGAAAAAGAAAAGGATTTAGCAAATCAGGTCGAGGAGCTTTCTAAGAGCCTTGATTTATCTAATGAGAATTACCGTAAGCTTAACGACGAAAAGGAGCTTATTGCTAAAAAGCTTGCGGATTTCAGCGAAAAATACGAGGAAATTGAACGGCTTTCCGAAAATATCGGCAAGCTTTATCTTGTGGCTCAGGCTAATGCTCAGGCGATTATGGCAAATTCCGAGAAAAACGCCAACCTTGCAAACAGCGAGGTTGAGAAAAATATCTCTGCTATTAATGACGCACACGAATCACTGGACAGCCTTAGAAAGTCGGTTATTCAAACCTCTAACGAATTTTTGGGCGAGATTGACGGTCTTATATCCTCTCTCAATGAAACGAAAGAGACAATCGCCGCCAATATTGCCTCGGACGAGGAGCATAAAAATCAATTTAACGAGGTTTTTAGGACACTTACAAAATGAAAGAATACAATGTAAATACCAATGAATTAAAGGAGCTCTGCCCCCTTTTAAATGCGGGCGACAGAGTAATTCTTTCGGGCACGGTTTACACCTCCCGTGATGCGGCGCACAAGCGCATTTTTGAGCTTTTGGAGCAAGAAAAGCCCCTCCCCTACGATTTAAACGGAGCGGTTATATATTACGCAGGTCCCACCCCTACCCCCGAAAATGCGGCTATCGGCAGCTGCGGGCCTACCACCTCTAAAAGAATGGACCCTTACACCCCAAAACTTCTTGATTTAGGGCTTACCGCAACTGTCGGCAAGGGTGAAAGAAGCAAAGAGGTGTGCGAGGCTATTAAAAGAAATAAGTCGGTATATCTTTGCGCTATAGGCGGTGCAGGGGCTTTAGCGGCGCTTAGCATTTCAAAATGCGAGGTTATAGCCTTTGATGATCTCGGCTGTGAATCGGTAAAACGGCTTGAATTTAATAATTTCCCGCTTATTGTCGGCATTGACTGTAAGGGCGGAAACATTTTTGAGAGATAAATTTTTACTCCCCGTTTCATTTGAAACGGGGAGTAATTTTATACCGCCGGTATTAAAATCATTTTGTTTTCAGGCAGACTTTCGTCGTTTAGGTCGTTAATTTTCATAATTTCTTCAACGCTTGCGTTATAATGCTTTGCAATATCCCAAACGCACTCGTTTTCGGCGGTGAAATAGATTGTCATAGCGCATTTTGATGTGCCCGTACGCTGTTTGCCGCCGTCTATACTAATATCGGTAATAAGGGGTAAAGCTGTGCATTTGTAAACTGCGGCATTTATACTCAAATCCACCCGTAATTCAACCGTTGTTGCAGCGGTTATGGTATATCCGCAGGAGGCAACATCAATTTCAGGCGAGCAGTTAAGAGTATCCACATCCTCTTTAACTGCGTACTTGTATTCAAAGTCGATAGGCTTTTCAAAATATGCAGGACCGCCGTTTTCGCCCGTTGTTAAAAAACAGGCAACAATGGTACCGCAGGTTATCATATTACCCTTTTCAAATTTTGTGTTCACCGACTGCATATCGCACCACAAATCGCAAACGGCGCTAATCGGCTCGTCAAGCTCTATATTTTTCTTGCAATGGAAGGTCTCGCTAACATTATCGCAGATGCTTTGGAAGTTGATTTTTTCAAATTTCATATCCGCCTCGCACTTGCGAGAGAAAGCATCAAGAATAACCGAAACCTCATTTTCACAATAAGCCTCACAGCTAAGCATCAGCTTTGCGGTAAGTGACAGGCATTTAATTTCTCCCTCTGATTGACGGGGTTTAATCTCAAGGAAAGCCACTTCCGATTTAGTGTCACAACCGCAGGTATCGGTAATGCCCACCATATCCACAAGCTGGCTAAAGGGTATTACGGTTTTGACCGACTGCGGTTCTCCCCCGCCCTCGGGACAATAAAGAATCCAAACCGCCATATCCCCTTTTACAACGATCTTATCGTTAATAATTTTGCTTTCTCTAACGCAGGGCTTTGCGTCATAGCGTAAAATCCTCTCTACCGCAGGCTGACCCTGACCTATTGCTATATCTTCCTCTACCATAAGGTACTTTTCGGCATATCCCATAGGAACGGTAGCGGGTGCTGTGCCCCGTCTCTGCTCAATATTGCAGTCGTCTATATCAGAGATAATTTCGGTATTTTTTCGTTTGAAAACCCGTACAAAAATGCCTACCGCACCGTGAATATCAACCTTTCTGCCCGTAACTGCACGGCAATTTATGTATTCGCACTTAGAGCGCACGCAGAGATTTCCCCCCGCACATTCTTCCCCCATTAGTAGATTTTTGCTGAAGGGATATTGATATTCATATGAACAAAGCTGTCCGTCCGCCCCGCAGTAAAGCACCGTAATGCTGACAGAGCCGTCAACGGTAATATTTTTCCCGTTCATACTCTTTGAAGAAATGCGGGAAACCGCACGGCATTTGAATATCTTTGATATATCGGGACAATAATCAGGCAGAGTAAAATCAACATCAATCGGCTGTTCGGTAGACTCATTAAAAAGGGTGTCATTCACAAAAACGCTGGCTTTAAGTATTTTTTCTTCCATATTTCTTTCCTCTCTCTATGCGTTGTTATTAAATAATATTCAAAAAGAAATAGGTATATACCAAAAAGGTGTTTTTTGCTCTTTTATAAACTTGTTGACTTTTCAACAAGTTTGTGCTATACTCCACTTGTTGAGATTTCAACAAGTGAGGAGGATTAATTTGATAGGAAGATTTGAAACCTTTACGGTGCTTATTAACCGAATAAGCCGTAATATACGCAAAATCAAAAATCAGGAAATGGCGGAATACAACCTTAGAAGCTCCCACATTTCCTGCCTTTATTATCTATACACCTCGGGCGGGCTTACCGCAACCGACCTGTGCGAGCGGTGTGAAGATGATAAAGCCACCGTCTCCCGTTCCATTGAATATCTCGAAAATAACGGTTATTTAGTATGCGAATCAAAAAGCGCTAAGCGCTACAAAAGTCTTTTAAAGCTTACAGATAAAGGTGTCGAGGTGGGTAAAAAAATCGCTGATAAAATAGCTTATGTGCTTGAGGAAATAAGCGTAGAGCTTACCGAGGAAGAAAGAATACAGTTTTATCACAGCCTGACACTTATAAGCAAAGGTCTTGACAATATTGCAAATAACAGAAACGGAGATTATTTATGAAAACAAGAATTATTATAGATTCCACCGCAGATTTATCGGCTGAATGTAAAGCCAAGCTTGATATTGTGCCACTAACCGTACATTTCGGTGACGAGGAATACATCGACGGGGTCACAATCAACCACAAAGCCTTTTATGAAAAGCTTATTGAAAGCGACGAATTGCCTACCACAAGTCAGGCAACTCCCGAAGCTTTTATAAGGGAGTTTAAAAAGGTTAAGGAAGCAGGCGACAGCGCCGTTGTTATAACCATTTCCTCAAAGCTGTCGGGTACATACCAAAGTGCAACTATTGCCGCCGAGGATTTTGATAACATCTACATTGTGGACAGCGGAAGTGCCACAATCGGCAGCGGAATATTAGCTGAAAGAGCCTTACAACTTGCAGAAAACGGTATGAGTGCCTGTGAAATTGCGGAAACACTAAATAAGGATAAGGAAAAAATAATTATTATCGCCCTGCTTGATACCCTTGAATACTTGAAAAAGGGCGGTCGGATTTCCAAAACTGTTGCCTTTGCGGGTGCGGTGCTTAATATTAAGCCCGTTATCTCGGTTGAAGACGGTGAAATTGCTATTTTAGGCAAAGCAAGAGGCTCAAAAATGGGCAACAACTTGCTTGTAGAAGAAATTGAAAAATCAGGCGGAGTCGATTTTGAAAAACCGGTTATGTTAGGTTATTCGGGTCTTTCAGATGCACTGCTTTTAAAGTATATTGAAGACAGTAAATATCTTTGGGAGCAGGGCTTAGAGAATATACGCTATACCGCAATAGGTAGCGTAATCGGCACCCACGCAGGTCCCGGAGCCATCGCCGCTGCATTCTTTAAAAAATAATGTATACGCAAAAAGGCAAAGCGGGAAATTCCGTTTTGCCTTTTAAAATTATTCCATTTCAAATGCGCCTGTGTAAAGCTGATAATAGGTTCCCTTTTGCTCAATAAGCTTGCTGTGACTGCCTCTTTCAATTATTCTGCCGCCCTCAAGCACCATAATAACATCAGAGTTTTGAACGGTTGAAAGCCTGTGAGCGATAACAAATACCGTTCTGCCCTGCATAAGTCTGTCCATACCCATTTGAACTATCGCCTCGGTTCTGGTATCGATAGAAGAGGTCGCCTCGTCCAAAATCATAACAGGCGGGTCGGCAACCGCCGCACGGGCTATTGATATAAGCTGTCTTTGACCCTGTGAAAGGCCGCTGCCGTCCCCCGTCAAAACGGTATTGTAACCCTCGGGGAGCATCTCAATAAAGCCGTGGGCGTTTGCAAGCTTTGCCGCCGCAATACATTCCTCGTCGGTTGCATCAAGTCTGCCGTAACGGATGTTCTCCATAACCGTTCCCGTAAAGAGGTTGACATCCTGCAACACTATACCGAGACTTCGGCGCAGGTCTGCCTTTTTAATCTTATTGATGTTAATACCGTCATAGCGGATTTTGCCGTCCGCAATATCGTAAAAGCGGTTGATAAGGTTGGTAATAGTAGTCTTACCTGCTCCTGTTGAGCCTACAAAGGCAATCTTCTGACCGGGCTCGGCGTAAATATCAATATTGTGGAGTACAATCTTTTCGGGAACATAGCCGAAATCCACATCAGTGAGTCTTACATCGCCCGCAAGCCTTGTGTAGGTAACAGTACCGTCGCTGTGGGGATGCTTCCACGCCCAAATACCTGTGCGCTTTTTACTCTCGGTAATATCGCCGTTTTGGTCCACATTGGCATTAACAAGGGTTACATAACCGTCGTCAACCTCAGGGCTTTCGTCCATAAGCTCAAAGATTCGCTCTGTACCCGCCATAGCCATAACTACCGAGTTTATCTGCTGGGAAACCTGACTGATGCTCATTGTAAACTGCCTTGTCATATTAAGAAAAGGTACTACAACCGCAACCGAAATTGCCTGACCCGAAAAGGATGGGTTCGGTGCACCCAAAAGTATCAAGAGTCCGCCTACAAAGGCGATAAGCACATAAAGTATATTGCCTATGTTGCCCATAATCGGCATAAGGATATTTGCAAACTTATTGGCGCTTTCAGCGTCACGGAATAGCTGTTCATTAAGCTTATCAAAGGCTTTTTCGCTTTCTTCCTCGTGGCAGAAAACCTTAACTACCTTCTGCCCGTTCATCATTTCCTCGATATAGCCCTCAACAGCGCCGATTGCCTTTTGCTGTTTAACAAAGTATTTTGCGCTGTTACCTCCCACCTTTTTGGTGACCAATGTCATAGCAAATACTCCTAAAAATACAAGCAAGGTCATCCAAACGCTTAAATATAGCATATAAGAAAGTAAAGCTATAATGGTAAGCACCGAAGAAAACAGTTGGGGAATACTCTGGGAAATAAGCTGACGAATAGTATCAATATCGTTTGTGTAATGGCTCATAATGTCGCCGTGGGTGTTGGTGTCAAAATACTTTATGGGCAGTGTCTGCATTGAGCCAAACATATTTTGACGCATTTTATTAAGGAAGCCCTGTGTCACAATCGCCATAAGCCTTGAATAAATAAAAGCCGAAACAACACCTACAACATAAAAGCCCACCATAAGGAGTATTATCCGTAAAAGCCTTGCATATATTGCGGAATAGCCCACCTTCAAGCCCTCGGTAATTATAAGCACTAATTGATTTAAAAAAAGTGAGGAAACAGTACCCGAAACAGCACTTAAAATAATACAAACCGCTACAATTAAGAGATACACTTTATAGTATTTAAAAAGGTATTTGAAAAGCCGTGCAACAGTACCCTTAGCGTTTTTGGCTTTAGGTCCGCCCTTCATTCCTTTAGGTCCCATAGGTCCTGCCATTATTCCTCACCTGCCTTATTTTGAGAATAGTAAACCTCTTTGTAAATCTCATTGGATTTAAGAAGCTCTTCGTGGGTTCCTACGGCGTTAATCCGTCCGTCATCCATTACTATAATGCGGTCGGCATCCTGCACCGAGGAAATACGCTGTGCGATTATAATTTTTGTAGTATCGGGAATTTCGCTTGCAAAGGCCTTTCTTATAAGCGAATCGGTTTTGGTATCAACCGCACTTGTGGAGTCGTCAAGAATAAGAATTTTTGGCTTTTTAAGTAGCGCTCTTGCAATACAAAGTCTCTGCTTTTGTCCCCCCGAAACATTGGTACCACCCTGCTCAATGTGGGTATCGTACTTATCGGGGAAGGAACTTACAAATTCGTCCGCCTGCGCTAATTTGCAAACCCTTACAATTTCTTCGTCAGAGGCATTTTTATCGCCCCAGCGAAGGTTTTCCTTTATTGTGCCCGAAAAGAGGATGTTTTTCTGCAAAACCACCGAAACCTCGTTACGCAGAGACTCAATATCATAATCCTTAACATTTACTCCGCCTACTAAAACGCTCCCCTTTGTTGCGTCATAAAGGCGGGAAATCAGCTGAATAAGCGAGGTCTTACTGCTTCCCGTACCGCCTATAATACCTATTGTTTCGCCCGATTTAATGTGCAGGTTAATATCGGTAAGGGCAAACTTTTCGGCACCCTCATGATACTTAAAGGAAACATTATCGAAATCTATACTGCCGTCCGCAACTTCTTTTACGGGGTTTGCGAGATTTTTAATAGTGCTTTCCTCTTTAAGCACCTCATAAATACGCTGCATAGAAGCGTTTGATATTGTTATCATAACAAATATCATTGATACCATCATAAGGCTGAAAAGAATCTGCATACCGTAGGTAAAGAGGCTTGAAAGCTCCCCCACACCCATAGTACTGCCGCCGCTGCTTATAATAAGCTTTGCGCCAAAGAAGGATACCACAACCATTGCTACATACATTGCAATCTGCATAATCGGCTGATTTAAAGCCACCAGCTTTTCTGCCTTTGTGAAATCGGCGCATACATCATCCGCCGCCGCATTAAATTTCTGCTTTTCGTAATCCTCACGCACAAAGGACTTTACAACCCGCATACCCTTAACATTTTCCTGAACGGAGTTATTAAGCTTATCATATTTTTTGAAAACGCTGTCGAAAAGGGGCATAGCCTTTCTGATAATCGTAAAAAGTGCAAACGCCAAGAAAGGTACTATTGCTACATATACCGTAGATAACTGCGGGCACATTGCAAATGCCATTATTATAGCAAATATCATCATAAAGGGCGCACGGATTGCGGTTCGTATTATCATCATATAAGCATTCTGCACATTTGTAACATCGGTGGTAAGGCGTGTTACAAGACTTGAGGTTGAGAATTTATCTATGTTGGAAAAAGAAAAATCCTGAACCTTATAATATAAATCGTGCCTTAAATTCTTAGCAAATCCTGCAGATGCCGTAGCGCAGGTGCTTCCCGCAAGCGCACCGAAAAAGAGGGAAACAAAGGCTAAAAGCACAAGCACCCCGCCGTAGGCGAGTATCATTTTCATATCCGTACCGTTTTCAATATGGTTAATAAGCTTTGCGATAAAGTAAGGGATTATACATTCCATTACAACCTCAACCGATACAAAAATCGGAGTGAGTATGGAGGTCCTTTTATATTCCCTTACGCAACCCATAAGTGTTTTAATCATACTATTCTACCTCTAAATTTGATTTGATTTTTTGAATAATAGAGAAAAAAGCTTCAATTTCTTGGTCGGTAAGACCTTTTCTCAGCTTTTTCTCTCTTTTTTCAATATCCTCTGATATACATTGATGGACCTTAATTGCCTTTTCTGTTAAAACAATCTTTTTAAGTCTTGCGTCATTTGCAACACTTACCCTTACTATAAGTCCGTTTTTTTCCATAAGCTTTAGGATATTGCTGGCGGTTGAGCGGCGTATTGAAAATTTTTCCTCAAAATCCTTTTGAAAAATATCCTTCTCACGGTTTTCGTAAAAATAGTCAATCGCCCAGCCCCTAACACCCTTATTAGGCTTACATTCAAGTTCTTCTGCGTGCTTTTCCACATCACGCCTTATAAGGTTTGAGAGATTCCGTATCTCAAGACCTATATGCTTTTCGGGCGGCATACAATCACCTCTTAACATAAAATGTTAGCTTGCTAACTATTATACCCTCATATTTTTTAATTGTCAACACATATATAATTAATTTTTTATGAATTATATATTTTAAAAGGACAGTCACCCGACTGCCCTTTTAAAAGCCTATTCCTTAACAAGCACCTTTTCAATTTTACCGATTATCATATAGTGCAAATCATCATTATACCAGCGAAGGGGTTCTTTATCGATAAAGCAATCCTTATTCATCTGCTGAATATACTGTTTTTTACAAACAACAACCATTCTCGCCTGCTCAAAGAAAACCGTATTGTCCGAAAACACGGGAGTAAGCCCCGTAAGGGCGGTTTTATCAGTGTCTCTGCCCGATTTTGAGCCGCAGATTTTATGAATATCCTTATTATCCCCGTAAAAGCTCAAGGTGAAATAATCGCTGTTATTTATAAATTCCAAGGTATACCTCTGGGGACGGACAACCGTTATCATACAGTCGTTGCCCCACATCTCGCCCGCAAAGCCCCAGGAAGCGGTCATCATATTATAATTTTCCCTATCCCCTGCGGCTACAAGCATCCATTCCTCGGAAATCGCCTTAATAAGGTTATCCTTTATTTCCTTTGCAGTAATTTCTTTGAACAAAACTATCCCTCCGTTAGCTGTGCAGTTACGCTTATAAAATAATCTACGGCGTTTTCGTACTGTGAATCGATTTTTTGCTTTTTTGTATCAAGGCTCTCTTCCGATGAAACAATGCTCAAAATCTCTGACTTTGCAACCTCTGTTCTTCCGAGAATAAGGTTCACAAGCTCCTTTGAAAGCTCGGGATTGCCGCTCTCGGTAACAGAATTACAGCATTTAGTTGCCTCAATCACCGTTTTGCCGATTACAGCCGCACCGTAATCCACCTCGGGCGATACTGTCGATTGCTTAATCACCTTTTTTTCAAGGGCTTTAAGGGGCTCGCTGGCGTTGATTTTAGCGTTTAGTGTTTCAATTTCCTTTTTAAGCTCTTCAATTTCGGTATCCCGATTTTCAATTTCCTTTTTCAGGCTTGAAATTTGCAGCTGTGCCTCGGAAATTTTATCAAAAAGCTGGGTATTTTGTGTAAGTAAATCCTTTTTTCTCATTTCTACCACCCGCAGTCTAAGAGTTTTTATCTGCTTCGGGAGGGTCACTAAGGGGCATTTCCACCCTTAAATCACCTGCACCCTTAATCTTATCGCAAACAGTTGAATCATAATAATCGCTGTCACCCGGAAGATTTTTTCGCTTAAGTCTGAAATTGACAAAAGCGGTTACAAGGTAATAGATTACGGCAAAAAGCGGAACGCCGATAATCATACCGATTATGCCGAAAAGACCGCCGCCCACAACTATTGCAAAGACAACCCAAAAAGCCGAAAGCCCCGTTGAATTCCCGAGTATTTTGGGACCTATAAAGTTACCGTCAAGCGCCTGCAAAAGTATAATAAAGATTATGAAATACAATCCCTTAAGGGGGTCGGTAAGGAGTATCAGTGCCGCACAGGGTATGCCGCCTAAATATGGGCCGAAAACGGGAATAACATTAGTTACACCGATTACAACCGCCACAAGCATAGTATACGGGATTTTAAGAATTGATATGCCTATAAAACAAAGAACACCGATTATAAATGAGTCCAGCAGTTTGCCGTATATAAAACCGCTGAAAATTTTGTGAGCTTTATTTCCCGTCTTGAAGATATGCTCGACTGCGGTATTGTTTATACAGGCGTATAGCAGTTTTCTGAACTGCCGCATAAGAAGCGCTTTATTGAAAAGTATATACAGGGCGAAAATAAGCCCAACAGCAAAGTTTTTAAGGAAGTTTACAACACTCCAAACCCCGGAAGCAAAGTAGGTTGCAAAGGAATTAACATAACCCGCAAGGTCGTTTTGCAGCCAATCCTTTTCATATTCGTAAACGGTGTTGATTAATGCTTGTAAATCCTTATTCTGTTCAAATTCGGTGGAAATTTTGCTTATAAAGGCATCAAGCTGACCCGGCAAGACCTTAATCATACTTGAAATACTGTCAATAAACTGGGGAACTATCATATAGATAATCAAAACCAAAATAAGCAAAAAAACGGCCAAAGCGCCTATAACGCTTATCGCTTTTGATATTTTACGGGTGATTTCGGAATTTTTGTTAAAAAATTTATTCGATAGCTTTAATAAACCGCTGTTAATTGAATTTGCAATCGGATTTACAAGATATGCGATTACAAAACCTATTATAACGGGTTGTGTAACCGAAAGTATTTTCTTAAAAACAGAAAATATCCCCGGCAAACGGTATATTAAAAAGAAAAATACCACACAGGCGGCAACGGTTAAAAAAGCCGTAAGTCCTATGTAAAAATACTTAAGCTTAAAATTTTTGTTTTGCATTTAGTCCGCCGTCCTTATAATTTTATAGATGCGCTTAATGCTTCTTGATAAAATTGCTAAAACCGATATTGCAAGCAAGGACCCGCAAAAATCAATGCAGATGTCCCTGATTTCGCCGCTTCTGCCCGCTACAAACAGCTGATGAAACTCATCGCTTGACGCATACAAAAGGCAAATTACCGCACTTATAAAAATTCGTAATCGATATTTTAAACTGCGGTAGCTTACGACGCTAAGAAATGCCAACGCACCTAATATAGCATAAAGTGTGAAATGAGCGGTCTTTCTTGCAATAAACTGAAAAGCGCCTATTACCTCATTTTGCTGCGTATCGGTCATATCGGAAAAACCGGGGTAAAAAATTTCCGCAACCGACTCAATTACATTGCCGCTGGTTTGTGAAGAGGTTTCAGCATTTTGGGAAGAAAGGCTGAAAATCAATATCATCCATAAGCAAAGCAAAACCACGGTAACAACTCTGAAAACTTTAATAATTTACACCCCTTGCAAAAAGCCGCCACCTACTGAAAAGCTTTGGCGACGGCGTTATTTTATTTTATTTTGTTTTAGTATAATATTTCATAGGATTAACCCAAGAGCCGTTTACAATCATACCGAAGTGCAGGTGAGGTCCTGTAGAAATTCCCGTACAACCGACATAGCCTATAATCTGACCCTTTTTAACGGTCTGACCTGCCGAAACCGCCACAGAAGACATATGCGCATAATAAGCGGCATAGGTATTGCCGTCAGCACCCCGTCCGTGGTCGATTACAACATGGTTGCCGTAGCCTTTACCCTGACCCGAAATGCCGCAACAATCGCTTGATTTCGGAACATTGTGTGTACAATGCTTTATAGCTCGTGTTACAACACCGTCTGCAATAGCTACAATCTTTGCGCCGTAGCCGCCGTTGGAAATATCAATACCGTTATGGTTTCTGCCCCAACGGGGACCGAAATATGAAGTGATTCGGGTAATAGTTGGGGTCGGCCAAAGGAATTGTCCGCCGTCATATACTACATTGGTTCCCGAATTAGCACTGCTAAGGATTGCGTTAAGCTCCTTTTGCATCTGCTCAAGCTCTTTTGTATTTGCGTTAATTTCGGATTGAACCTCGTTCTGTTCCTTGCTAATTTCCGAAATAACAGCCTGAATTTCATTACTTTGAGCCTTAAGGTCATTTTGCTTGGCAGTAATGGTAGACTTGACGCTCTTTTGTTCCTCTAATAATTTATTATTCTCAACCTGCTTAGCTTCAAGTGCCTCAACCGCCGCAACAATTTTTTCAATCATAAGCTTATCCCGTGCTGAAACTGCCGCCGTAAGCTGAGAAAGCTGTAAAAACTGCGAAAAATCTTCGGCGCCCATAAGTATCTGAACACTGCTGTTAGAGCCGCTCATATAAATCGCACGCAAACGCTTTTTAAAGGCCAGCTTGTCCGCCTCAATCTCGGCGTTTTTCTTTTCAATTTCAGCATTATTTGCTGCGATTTTGCTGTTTATTGAGTTAATTTCCTGATTGCAGAGGTCGATTTCCTTTTGAGCTAACGACATCTGCTTTTCAAGGGCCTCTTTCAGCTCCTGTTGCTTTGCCTTATCGCTTTTAAGTGCGGCGATTTGAGACTTAAGCTCTTTTTGCTCATTCTGTATTTTGGTAATCTCATTTCTAAGCTCCGATTCGGATGCGGCAAAGGTAGGCACACAGAAAAAAGCACCCGCAAATACAAAAAGTGACATCACTGCGCAAATAAGCTTAACATACCTTTTTTTCATTGTTTTCCTCCAAAAACATGGGTTAAATAGCGGCAAATTCACTGCCCTCTCGGCGCAGATATTTGCTTATCATAATAACACTGCCGATTATGCCCGAGAAAACACCTATACCGATAAATATAAGTAACAGCAACCAAGCAACATCACCGTAACGCACAATATCGTCGGTACCGAGTGTTGAAATAATCGTTTCGGTAGCAACACGGTAGCAGAAATACAAAAGTCCCTCTGCAATAAGTGCAGAAACAACACCTATTAAGACACCCTCCACAACAAAGGGTATTCTTACAAAGGAATCGGTGGCGCCCACCGCCTTCATAATGCTTATTTCAAGCTTGCGGTTATACATTGTAACCCTTATGGTGTTTGAAACTATAACAAGTGAAATCACCATTAAAATGGCAATAATCCAAAATCCTGCAATAGTAATGCCCCGCTTAATAGCGGTTATTTTATCTGCCAAATCGTCTTGAGACTCTATAGCCCCAATACCGTCCATTTGCTTTATCTGCTCAAGGGTGCTGTCAAACAGCGACATATCCTTCATAGTAATCTTAGCCGCACCCGACAAAGGATTACCGTACTCCTCGTCAAGGAAGGTGAAAAAGGTTTCCTTCCCCTCAAGTAAGGACTTCTTTACACTTTCGAGCCCTTCATCGCCTGTGACATATGTTACAGAGGCAACATTCGGCAACTCTGCGATTTTATCGCAAAGAGCCTTTGCCTCATCATCGTTGTGAATGACATAATCGCTCGGTTTAATCCCGTTTATATCTGCCTCTTCCCCTGCGGCGGCTTCCTCTCCGCCCTCTGCGGCGGCATCCGAGGTTGTCTTAGAAGATTGGGCTTCGGAAACTATATCCTGCTGACCGTAAAGAGCCCAGGTGTAATCCTTCATATATGCCATAACAACATTCTGCTGTTCAAGGTTGCCGACAGCCTTATTAACATTCTCGGAAATAAGAATTGCAAGTCCTATTACAACCATACAGGCAACAAGTACGCCTACCGAAGCCAAGGTCATAAGCCTGTTGACCCAAGCGTTTTTTACACCCTCACCGGTTAGGTATTTAATACTGCTGATTTTCATTAGAAGCTACCTCCGGCGTTATCTGCTACAATTTTTCCCCGTTCAAGCATTATAACCCTGTGCTGAAAATCTCTTACAAGGTTATGGTCGTGGGTTACCATCAGAACGGTGGTGCCCCGCTTATTAATTTCAGTAAGCAGGGATACTATTTCATAGGACATATTAGGGTCAACATTTCCCGTAGGCTCGTCCGCAATAATAAGGTCGGGCGAGTTTACAAGCGCACGGGCAAGGCCCACACGCTGCTGCTCGCCGCCCGATAACTGAGCGGGCATAGAACGGGCCTTATTGCCAAGGCCCACCTTAGAAAGAGCCTTTGAAACCTCTCTGCGTACATCCCTGTCGCTGGCACCTACAACATGCATTGCAAAGGCCACATTCTGAAAAACATTCATTGTGGGGATAAGACGGAAATCCTGAAATACGATTCCCATAGTACGGCGGAGCATCGGCACCTGTCTACGGGGCATTGAAGTAAGGTTGAAGCCGTTAACCGTAATCGTGCCCGTATTAGCCTTTTCCTCACGCATTATAAGCTTCATAAAGGTACTTTTACCTGCGCCCGAGGAACCGACGACGAAAACAAACTCCCCCGCCGTTATTCTGATATTTACATCCTCAATCGCATGAGTGCCTGTGGGATAGGTTTTAGAGACGCCCCGAAACTCTATAATAGGCTTTGCGGACGCCTGATTTTCACTATCTATGAGTCTTTCTTCCATTTACTAAAAATTCACTCTTTCAATTAATACTTAATAGGGTTGCTCTTCAGATACTTATTAACCATAAGAGCTATTTTAAAGATGATTGCGTGGTCAAACTCACGAAGGTCAAGACCCGTAATCTTTTTAATCTTTTCAAGCCTGTAAACCAGCGTATTGCGGTGAACAAAAAGCTTTCTTGAAGTTTCCGAAACATTGAGGTTGTTTTCAAAGAAACGCTGAATAGTAAACAATGTTTCCTGATCAAGGCTTTCAATAGAGCCACGCTTGAAAACCTCCTTTAGGAAGGTTTCGCAAAGTGTAGTGGGAAGCTGATAAATAAGGCGTGCAATACCGAGATTATCGTAGGATATGATAGTCTTTTCGGTATCGAAAACCTTGCCCACCTCAAGTGCCTGCTGTGCTTCCTTAAAGGAACGGGCAAGGTCCTTGAGATTATCAACCGTGGTACCGATTCCGATAACCACATGGACATAAAATTCACCCGAAATCGTATCGGCAATAGTTGAAGCCAGCTTTTCAATAGTCTTTGAATCAATGCCGGTCTTTGTCTCCTTAACAAGTGCAATATCCGTTTCGTTTATGCTGATAACAAAATCCTTTGCCTTATCAGGGAAAAGGTTTTGGACAACATCGTAAACCGAGACATCGTTCTTTTCGGTTGCCCTGATAAGCACAACCGTGCGGGAGACATCCGAATTAAAATAAAGCTCACGTGCCTTTAAGTAAATGTCACCCGGCAGAATATTATCAAGTATTATGTTCTTAATAAAGTTACTGCGGTCATACTTTTCGTCATAATAAAATTTTATGTTGGAAAACGAAACCGCCAAAACCGCCGCATATTTTGAGGCTAAAATATCGGCTCCCTCAACAAAGACAATATAGTCAGTCCCCTGAGTGGCACCTATGCTTTTATAAGTGCATTCCCCTACTACCGCAATATCATTTGCGGGCACAGTAAAGCTTTCCACTGTTTCTCCTATACGCCCAAGCTCACTGCAAGCAATAATAGTGAAGCTCTCATCAAGAACGCCGAAGTTACGGTCAACAGCGTCCTTCATTTGATGAATAACTCCCTGAAAAAGACGGTTAGCCATTTACATACACATCCCTTAAAAAAAATATATTACATAATATATTTCTATTTTACACAATCCGAGTGAATTTTGCAAGTAATATTATTAGAAATACATAAAAAAGTTACAAAATCATTACAAACGCCGAAAGACGGCGGTAATATTTGTTAAAAAGGCCCCAGCCTCACTGCGGCAGCGAGACCGGGGGTTATAGTCTGATATCTGATATCTGATATCTGATGTCTGATTATGAAACATACTTTTCCGCTTGGGCACTGAACATCTCGGCGTATTTGCCGTTTTGCGCAAGCAGAGTATTGTGGTCGCCCTGTTCAATAATTTTTCCCTTTTCAAGCATATAAATCTTATCAACAAAACGGGTTGTAGAAAGACGGTGGGAAATAATAATAACCGTTTTATCACCGCTTAATTCCGTTACCGCCTTGTTAAGCTCATATTCGGCAATGGGGTCAAGTGCGCTTGAGGGCTCGTCAAGAATTATAACATTCGCCGATGAATAAAGAACCCTTGCTAAAGCAAGCTTCTGTGCTTCGCCGCCCGAAAGGTTAACTCCGTTATCGGAAAATTCCTTTGTGAGCTGGGTTTCGTATCCCTCGGGCAGGGATTGCAATTTTTCCGCAAAAGCCACCTTTTTAATCACGGCATCGGCTTTTTCCTTATCAAATTCTCCGTCCGACATACTTATATTTTGAGCAATACTTGCCGCCACAATTTCAAAATCCTGGAAAAGCACGCCGTACTTTTCACGGTATTTCTTTATGGGGTATTCCTTTAAGTTTTCGTCACCGAAGTAAATACTGCCCTGCGTTGGATCATACAGCCTTAAAATCAGCTTAATAAGGGTGGTTTTTCCTGCGCCGTTATAGCCCACAAGCGCTATTTTTTCACCCTTTTTAATGCTCATTGAAATGCCGTTAATTGTAGGCTTTTCGTTGCCCTTATAGGTGAATTTCACATTCTTAAGCTCAATGTCGCCACTGCTCGGTACCGCCAGAGTTCCGTCGTCGGGCATTTCATTTTGCGTTTCCAAAAAGGTGCGGAGCTTATCAATATAAAGGCTGTGGTTTTGGAAATTCGGGAAGCGGAAAGAGAAGTTGTAAAGAGAATTTATGAATCTGTTGCTTGAATTATATAATCCCAACAAAATTCCCAAGCCGTATTTTCCCTTGACTATCGCCTGATAAAATAAATATACCAAGAACACGCCGTCGCCCATTATATCCGAAATCGAAATGTTAAAAATCTGCAAGGGAACGATTTTTTTGCCGAATTTGACTATGGGCTTTTCCATATCGTAGCTGGAGTCTTTGAAATCCTTTTTAAGCTTTTCTGCCATATTCCCCGTTTTAATATCCTTTATAAAATCGGGAAGATAAAAAACACGGTTCACATAATCACGCTTGCGCCTTATGGGGACTGTTTCCTCTTCACGCTTAACAAAGAGCTTGTTAATGATGCGAGGCATAAAAAGTGCTACCGGCACTATTACCGCCGCAATCAAAAGGGTTATTTTATCGGTCACGATAATAAACGAGCCTGTTATTACAATATTAACAACATAGCTTAACAACCCGGAAAAATCCTGCAATGTACTTGTTATATGACCGGGAGCCTGCCGCATTGCCCAAACAAAATCGTTGTAAAACTCGGAATTATCGTACTTTGAAATTTCCATTTCAACCGCTTTTTTATACAGGGTTAAATTAACCGCCTTTTTGAACCTTGCCTCGAATTTAGGGCTTACATACGAGGATACAAAGGGGCCTACCGTAACCTTTGCGGCAACCGCAACAGCCACCGGAATTAAGAATGCCAAAACCGAGGTTATAGGCTTTTGCTTTTCGATACAGTGAATAATATATGCCGTTAAAAATGTGTGTTCAAAGGTTGTTATAACATTGCCTATAACCGTCATTAATATTTGATACACCGTGTAGGCGGGGGCAATTTTAAAGTGCCATTTCAGAGCAAAAAAGGTATTTGACAGCGTGCCGTATTTCAGTTTCTTTTTTTCCTTCATATAGCACTCACCTCCCCGGCGGTGTAGTTTCTCGCCTGTTTTAAGAACATATCTGCATAAATTCCGCCCCGCTCAATCAGCTCCTTGTGTGTACCCTCTTCCTTTAGCTCCCCCTTTTCAAAAACAAAGAGGCGATCGCACATAGCGGCTGAGGAAAGGCGGTGGGAAACAATTACCGACAGGGTGTTTTCCCCCTCGCAAAGGCGGTTTACGGTTTTGAACATTTTGTATTCCGCAATGGGGTCAAGTGCGCTTGAGGGCTCATCCAAAATAACAATGGGACTTTTTTTGGCAAAAGCACGGGCTATGGCGATTTTTTGCTTTTCGCCGCCCGAAAGCTCGGCACCGTTATCGTTAAATTCCTTTGTAAGAATAGTATCAATTCCCTTTTCCAAGGAAGAAATTTTATCGTAAACATCGCTGTCCTTAAGGGCGGAAATTACACGCTTGCGGTCCTCTTCGGTCTCAAGCTCACGCATTAAAACATTTTCCCCCACCGTAGCGGAAAAAAGGGCGAAATCCTGAAAAGCCGCACCGATGAGCTCACGGTACTTCTTTATATCAAATTCTTTAATGTTGATTCCGTTAAGTAGGATTTCCCCCTCTGTTGGGTCATAAAACCTCATAATAAGCTTAATTAAGGTAGATTTTCCGCTTCCGTTAATTCCCACAAGTGCGTGACGGACTCCCTTGCGCATTGTAAGATTTACATTTTTAAGCGCCAAGCTCTTTTGTCCTTTATAACTAAAGGAAACATTTTTAAACTCTAAGGTTTCCGCCTCTTTTGGCGGTTCTTTTCCGCCCGCAGTTTCATCAATCAGCGGTTTAAAATCCAAAAATGTTTTAAGATTTTCAATAAAATACGCATTTTCAGAGCATTTAGTAGTGGATTCCTGAAAATAATTAATCATCCAAGAAACACCGTTGATGGCGTTTATTAATACTATCGCCTGACTGATTGTTATTGTGCCGTTCAGGGCCAAAACAGCGGCGCAAAGCCACATACCCTCATACCCCAAAAGAAACATTAAAATACTTTTAATTGCACCCATAACAGCTCTTTTAGGAGCGTATTTTAATTTGACATCAGTAACATCATCAGCGGATTTTTTAAACATTCTTTCAAGCACATTATAGATGTTGGTAAGACGCAGCTCACCTGCATATTTCCTGAAATAAATTATGCGGTCAACATAATCAAGTCTCCGTCTGTCCCCTGTAGTTTCCTCGTTTTCCTTGAAGCCTAAATTTGCGAGCCGCTTACCCAAATACATATTTCCGAAAAGCGGAAGGGCTATAAAAACCAATGACCAAGGGGTTATAAGTGCCATAGTCACAATCACATAGACAGAGGAGAAAAACGAGCTCACCGCCTCTGAGCACTGATTTAATACCTCTCGGGCACGACCGCTTGCCTCGGTGGCGGCTTTGGTGTATGTATTATAAAATTCAGGGGTTTCAAAGCAGGAGACATCCACCGACTGTGCCTTACTAAATAGCTTCATATTAAGACCGTAATGCACCCTTATATCAAATTTTGCAGTGTATATTTGCCAATAACACTGCGAAAGGGCACGGAAAATAATATTAATCAACAGCGACACTACAATAAATATTGCGATTTCGGGAAAGCTTCTGAGCCCCTCTTTAGTCCCGAACAAGTACTGCATAAAAATAACTGAATAGAAAACCCAAAAAGCGTACTGAATAAAGTTTTCCAAAAAACACAATACAACACCCATAGGGTCGATTTTCCACAGAAGCCCCAAAAAATAAAGATTATTTTTTACAACCGATATCTTCTTTTTCTTTTCTTTCATTATTTCCCTCCTCAAGGTAAATTATATTACAATGAATTTGGAGTTACAAGTCTTGTATTTTTGCGGATTTTATAGTATAATAACTTTAAACCGGCGGCGGTGGAACGCCGCCGAAATGCCAAAGGCATTTGAAAATTTGCGTTTTCGTTTAAAAACATTGTATCATTAAATCCGTCGCACTGCGGTGCGACAACGGCTTTGCCGTTTTAAAGGCTAGCGCCTTTGGATTTATGATATAATATATATGCCGCCTGAGACACAAGGGCGGTTTTTTTATGACTTAAATTGCCGTAATAACAAAAAAGTGTGTATAACGCTAGGCTATACACACCGAAAAACGCATAGCTCCACATTGCTGCAACACAACATTAGCAAACCATAAGAGAAAGCCAAAATAGAGAATGCGTTTTTACCGAAATAAAAACACTTCTCTTACAGTTTGCCAAATTAAATTTGTGTTGCATACATAGTGTAGCACATTATTATTTAATTGTAAATAAAAACTTAAAATTTCTGGTTCTTTTGCAAAAGCTGGAGTGTATATTGGCCCCCTTGCCTAAAGGGGGCTGTCGCGGCGAAGCCGTGACTGGGGGATTCAGAGTTTGCAGAAACTTGATAGAATCCCTCCGCCTCGTTCCTCGGCACCTCCCTTTAGGGCAAGGGAGGCTTGGAGCACTCTAATGCCTGTAAATGAAGCATAAAAAAGAGCGGCATTAAGCCGCTCTAAAAGGTTAATTATTAATCGTTTACATAAGGAAGAAGAGCAATCTGACGGGCACGCTTGATAGCGGTGGTCAGCTCACGCTGATGAGCGGCACAAGTGCCTGTTGCTCTGCGGGGTAAAATCTTTGCACGCTCGGTAATGAACTTGCGAAGACGGGCTACATCCTTATAATCGATAGTCTCAACACGGTCAACACAGAAATGGCAAACCTTTTTACGGGCTTTTCTGTGCATCGGTCTATCGTTTCTCTCGTTTTCCATTAGAAAAACCTCCTATTCTGAGTTGTTTAATTAAATCAGAACGGCAGATCGTCGTCTGCAATATCGCCTAAATCGGCAAAATCGTTTGCGCCCGCATTGCTGAAGGAAGCGGCGGGGGCATTGTCTTCAACTGCCGAAGGCGCAGAATCACGCTTCGATTCCACAAACTGAACATTGTTTGCAACAACCTCAAACGCAGTCCTGTTGTTGCCGTTCTTATCGGTATACTTGCGGGTTTGAATAGAGCCCTCAATACCGATCATATTGCCCTTTTTAAAATATTTGGCAACGAATTCCGCCTGCTGACGCCACGCTACAACATTGATGAAGTCGGTCTGTCTCTCTTCACCTGCACGGTAACGCCTGTCAACTGCGATTGAAAATGAGGTAACAGAAATACCGCTTTGAGTGGTTTTAAGCTCTGGGTCGGCGGTAAGCCTGCCAGTTAAAACAACTAAATTAAACATTTTTGTTCCTCCTTACTTTTTGATAACCATAACACGCAGAACGCCGTCGGTAATCTTTGCAATACGCTCGAGCTCTGCGGGGAAGGACGGCTCGCTTTCAAATGTAAAGAAAACATAGTAGCCCTCTGCCTCGTCGTTGATGAGATAAGCAAGACGGCGCTTGCCCCAATCGTCAACATTCTCGATAGTACCGTTCTTAGCAATCAAATCGTTGAACTTTTCCTTTAATGCAAGGGCGGAATCCTCACCCTGAGCAACAGAAAGAACAACGGCTGCCTCGTACTTATTAGCCATTTACTTTGCACCTCCTTTTGGACATTTGGCTCCGCACAGCGGAGCAAGGAGCTAATTATTTTTAATCAGCATTTTGTATTATAACAACATTTTCCCCGATTGTCAACAAATTTCTTGATTTTCTAAAGACAACATATTATAATGTATTAAGCTTATATGTAAGGAATGAGGCAAATGCTGCTTACAATCGACATCGGCAATACCAATATTACGCTGGGTGTTTATGATGCGGGACTTTTATCCTTTACCGCAAGGCTTGCGACAGACTCCCTTAAAACCTCCGACCAGTACGCGGTGGAAATTAAGGATATTTTGGCTCTCCACAACCTTGACTACACTTCGGTTGAGGACTGCATCATTTCCTCTGTCGTGCCCGCTGTTGGAAAAAGTATAAGCGGTGCGGTTGCTATGCTTTGCGGAATAGTTCCCTTAATGCTGGGCCCCGGCGTTAAAACAGGACTTAATATTAAAATAGACAATCCCGCACAGCTTGGTGCTGACCTTGTGGCAGGTGCTGTAGGGGCCCTTGAAGAGTACACAATGCCCTGCGTTGTAATTGATTTAGGGACTGCTACTACACTTAGCGTGCTTGATAAAAACGGTGCATTTTTAGGGGGTACAATCGCCGCAGGGGTGCGCTTAACATTAAAAGCACTTTCTGAAAATACCGCACAGCTACCCTCTATTCCCATTGAAGCGCCCCCATCTGTTATCGGGGCGAACACCACCCACAGTATGCAGTCGGGGTTAGTTTTAGGCACTGCGGCAATGCTCGACGGTCTGCTTGATAAAATAGAAGAGGAATTAGGCGAAACACCTACAGTAGTCGCCACGGGCGGACTTGCGGCGGAGATTATCACCCATTGCCGAAGAAATATAATTTACAACGAAAACCTTTTGCTTGACGGTCTTCGTGTGATATACGAAAAAAATAATTGACAGCAATAACCGCAAAAGCGGATTGCATATATTATGAGCTCTACCACATTCGGAGAGCATCGGAGGTATTTTTATGTCAAATGCAAAAACCAAATCAATGAACGCCGCATTGCTCGGTATGTTCACCGCCATCACCGTGGTGCTCCAATTAATGAGTTATCTCATTAAAATCGGCACCTTCAACCTGTCGCTCGTGCTGGTACCAATAGTATTAGCGGCGGTTTTGTACGGCCCTAAATACGGCGCCGCTATGGGCGGTGTTTTCGGAGTGATAGTGGTTATCGCTTCGGTTGCGGGACTTGACGGCGGCGGTCACATTCTTTTCCAGTCAAGCCCTGTGCTTACAACCCTTGTGTGCTTGGTAAAGGGAATTGCCGCAGGCTTTGTCTCGGGAATTATCTCAAAAGCGCTTAAGAATGTTAATTTTTATCTTTCGGTAATCCTTGCAGCCCTCTCCGCACCCATTATAAACACGGGAATATTCGCCGTATGTATGCCCCTCTTTTTTAAGGATACCCTTACAGTTTGGGCAAACGGCGCAAATTTAGCTTATTACATAATCTTCGGTCTTATAGGTGTAAATTTCCTAATAGAGCTTGTTTTAAATGCAATTCTTTCACCTGTAATTGTTTCCGTTTCCCGTGCTTTAAAAAAGGCTTAAAACCGAATAATTAAAAGGCTCTTTGTCGCAGTCGGGACAAAGAGCCTTCATTTTTCATTTCAGGAATGTTTTTTTATTGGAAGTCTGCTTATCAATCTGTTTGCTGTTTCAAAGAAAAATTCATCTTTCAGCAGTATTAAACAGATTAAATATACAACCACTCCGATAAATACGATTATAAAGGTATTAATAATACTCGGTTCAAGAATTCTGCCCACTATAAAGCAGGGTACAAACATTATAATACCCGAAATCAGATATTTAACTGAACTTTTACAAATTTCAACAAATGAAATATTTTTTCTTATAAAGCAGAACATTATTATTGCCACTACGGTTTCGGCAATAATGGTGGCCAATGCCGCACCGTAGCTTTTAAACAATCTTATAAGTACTAAATTAAGTGAAAAATTAGTAATCGCTCCGCAGGTAACCGATATGGTGAATTTTTTATCCTCCCCTGCCGGAATAAGGTATTGTAAACCGAAGACATTACTTAATCCAATGGCCAAAATCAACACCGATAGGATTTTCATAATATTTGCAGATTTATAATATCCGTCACCTAAAAACCACGGCACCATATTATCGGATACGGCAATCAAGCCTATCATCATCGGAATTCCCAAAAGCAAAACAAACCGAACGCTGCGGTAAATGTTTTGCCTGATAGCTTCCATATCTTTTCGCTCGAAAGCATTAGAATTTCTCGGTATCATAACGGTGCCAAGAGATGTGACGACCGTCATTACGATTTTAACTATTTTTTCAGCCTGTTCATAAAAACCGTTTTCAAAGTCCGAACCGGTAATAACACCTATCATAGTTTTATCAAGATAAGTATAAACGGATATCGCAATTGTCGGCAAAAACAGTATCACGGCGGGCTTTATATGCCTAACGGGTTTTAAATTTTTAATTTCAATTTTACATAAAAAGTCCTTGGAATAAACCGCTAAGGAAACATTCGCAATCAGTCCCGTTAAGGCGGTTATTAAAACATATTTCCATAAATCGTTTCGGTCCTTAACAAAAACGAAAATAGCAACAACATTTAAAATTCTAAGTAATGTGTTAGTAAGTACCGTTTTTGAAAAAACTTCGTTTCCTGCAAATAAAAACGAAATATCAAAGGCAACAGCCAGAATACTTACGGATAAAATCATCATCAAAAGGATGTATTCTTCCTTAAATACGCCTAAAGCCAAAACGGTAAAATAGACAACTAATGCCGTTAAAACCGATACGGAACGAACGATAATTATTTCCCAAAATATTTCGGTCTGCTTTTTCTTATTATCCTGATATTTTGCAATTTCCCTTTGTGCATAATAAACGAAGCCTAAGGAAGCGAAAATTACAAAGTACGAAACAATAGAGTTTGAAAAACTGAATTTTCCGACACCGTCAGCCCCTAAAACCCGTGACACATATGGGGTGGTAATTATCGGGATAATAATTAACAGTATTTGATATATTAAATTATAGAGATAATTTTTGGTTACACTCTTTGAATTATTCATACTATATTTCCTAAACAGTTGCCATTGTCACCCGCATAAAACATAGCGAACAAACTGCCTTGCACTTTATTATTTATCGATCGCTACCGTTACGCAGTCTGCTTAAAAACTGTATAAACGAATAGTGTTTAAAATTATACTTTCTTAAAAGCGCAAGCTTTTTACTGTTCTGAGAGGTTGCTTCATATATTTCCGGCGAGCGCCTTTTTACCTCTGCGTCAAACTCCGCAAAGCGTTTCCTGTTTTCCATATCTCTATACGGGAAGCTGGAAAATATTCTGCTTTGAGAAAGAGTTGTATACATCACAAGCTTTTTAAGATAAGCCTTTTTGTCTTCCTCCATTTCCGGTGAGGAAGAGTACTCATTATAAAAATCAATAAGGTGGAGAGTTACACGGATATGGTCGTCAATATGCTTTTGGTAACCCGTCACACTCACGCTTTGGGTGGAAAGATTGAGCCTATACATATAAACATATAGGTCAAAATAGGTTATGCTTTTTACATACGGCACGGGAAAAGCAATATACTCCACATCAACATAAAAACATTTTTCGTCTAACCTTATCTGATTGTCCTTTAAAACATCTGTCCTTATAACAAGGGCGTGCATAGGGATGTTACGAATATCTGTAAAATCGGAAAATTTGTAGCTTTTACCGTCTTCATAGCGCTTGAAATTAACGGGTTTTTTCTTGTTGATGTCATCATAATATTCATAATAATTTGTGAAAACATATTCGGAATCGCATTTTTCAAGCAGTGAAATTAGCTTTACAAAATCCTCGGTATTAACCCAGTCGTCCCCGTCAACAATTTTGTAATATTTACCGGTAGCATTTTCTATTCCGCAGTTTACCGCAGAGCCGTGCCCTCCGTTTTCCTTGGAAATTATTTTGAATGTATCGGGGTATTTTTCTTCGTATTCTCTGCCGATATCCGCGGTACTGTCCTTAGAGCCGTCATCAACAACTATAACCTCAATCTTCTTCATTACCTCTTTATCGCAGATAAAGGAATCTAAGGTTGTTTTAAGGAATTTTTCCACATTATAAGCCGGAATGGCAACCGTTAATACTTTTGACATATCGTTCTCCGTTCTTATTAATTATGCTTTAGTTTCTTAAGGGTGCGGTTAAGGGAAGTGATACACCCGATAAAGAAATACCTTTGCTTTAAAGCTAATTTCAATATGATATTTTCATTTTTTCTAAGTAGTGTTAAATAAGGATTAGCTAACGGATTCTGTACTCTGTCCTTCAAGGCATTAAATAAAATATCCATATATTTCTTATGATTTCCCGTTCTGCGGTACATTTCAAGACAAGGTAATAAAAATCCGTGATATATCACAACGAAATCCAATACATCTTTATATTCTTCATACAAATTATTGGCCTTATAATAATCCCTTAAATCGTCAACTGCGTTAATTCGTTCCTTTACAATTCTGTCGTAATTCGGGGTGTGCATAGTGGAATCCGAACGCTGTAAATAATAGTAAAGCGGCTCGCTTTCAAGCTTTACTATTTTATCTGCAAACAGCAAAACTTTAGGTATAGTTCTTAAATCCTCGTACCAAACTTTTTCGGGATAATGAATATTATTATCCTTAAAAAGCGATGTCTTATACAGCTTATCGCACGGAGACGGATTTTTAGAAAGAATGCATTTTTCGGATTTTGTTAATACTTTATTTGTAGAAACCGGTAGATCGTACAGCGCCCCTGTTTTCCCCGATTCGTCAACACTTACCGCATCAAACAATACAATATCGCAATTGTGTTTTTGGGCGGCACCCATGCACCTTTCGAGCAATTCAGGATGAATATAATCATCACTGTCAACAAATAAAATATACTCGGTGTCGCAAAGGTTAATTGCTGCGTTTCTGGCTCCGCCTTGCCCTTTATTTGTTTGATGCACTACGGTGATTCTTTCGTTTTTTTGCGCTAAAGCATCGCAAAGCTTTCCGCTTTCATCGGTAGAGCCGTCATCGACTAAAATAATCTTATAGTCCTGATAGGTTTGAGCCTCAACGCTTTCAACGCACTTTCTAAGATACTTTTCAACATTGTATACAGGTATTATAACGCTGATTTTCGGCATAAAGATTTCTCCTCAAATAACGAAGCATTTAAATAATTCATCGCATAACCCAAGAACATCCAAAAAACTATTCCTCCGATCGAATTAATATAAACAATCTGTGATAAAAATAAGGAGGATACAGCAATCAAAAAAATTATAGACGCAAGCGATGAAATCAGCAAATAATCATCTTTATCCTTTATCGTTTTTATTCCTTTAAGAAGATTTACCAATATTAGAATTGCAAAGGCTATAAAAACAGCAAAACCAATTATACCCTGACCCACCAGTACATCCAGCAAAGAATTGTGCATACAATTAAATACACCGGCATCATTATTCAAAATGTAAGTATCGGGTAATACTTCTTTCGCAAACGATATCATTCCCCTAAATGAAGTTCCGAATAAGGGAGCTTTTGCAAAAATTTCAAGCCCGCTTTTCCAAATACCGAATCGGCGGTTACTTATATCTTCTGATAAGTCACCGTTATTTTCACTTTCATGTCTGCCGATTGTTAATTCACCTAAAACAACATTTTCAGGTAAATTTTCGTTTTCCATACTTATTTCTATATTCTTGATTCTTATTTCCGAAATTACATTTTTAGAAAGATTTACAGCAAGCAGGGATGTTGAAGCTATAATTAACGACATAAAAACACAAAATATGTATTTAATTCCTTTTATTTTGATAAACTTAAATTCCCTTCTTACAAGATATAAATATACAAAAACAACAATTCCCGAAATAAGGGATACCAACCCCGTCCTTGAATCAGAGCAAGCAATATATATAAGAGAAAGGAAAATATTGATTATATGAACTATTAATGCAAAAGCTTTTGGCTTATTACTAATATAATAAAGGGAAATAATAACACATATTGCCGCTAAAATTGAGCCGTGATTGGGGTCAGTATAAATTCCCCACAATCTATTCCATAAAAAACCGCCCAATACCAATGCACCGTCACGCACTTCTTTAATTATATAATTGTTTGCCATCATAAGAATACTGATTACCGCGGCTACGATATTATAAAACAATAAGAAATAAGAAATCAGTTTAAACTCTTTTTTAATGTCGCTTTTTTCGGTATTTACATCATAAGCATATAGAATAAAAAATGAAAACAACATCCAGACTAAGCTCTGAAGGTTTTCAATAATATCATATTTTCCGCCATAGCGAAAGTTTATTAACGCAGAAACAACAGACAGGAAAGAAAAAGCAATCAGTAAAAATAATCCTTTTGTATTTTTGTAATCTTTGAAGCTAAAAAAGCGAAGCAGAAAAACAATAACGCCAAAGGCAAACACAATATAGGTGTAATACCTGCTGACCGCGGTTTTGTCAGTGAAGGCATTGAAAGTAATAATTGCTAATATTAAATAAACAAACTTGAAAACTATGTCTGCTTTACATTTAATCCGTTTTATATCCATATATTTTAACATCTCCTTAAAACTTCTTGAGCATATCTTCGATAAACTCAACACGGGTAATAAATTTGTCATCCTGATTTTTAAAGCCTTGTATCTTACATCTGTCCATATCTTGATATTTTACAATCTTATTTATCCACTGTTTAGGTTTATTTATCGAAATATAGGCACAGGCACTTGTTTGCGCCACCTGTTTTGTAATTTTGTCACTCAATATACAAGGTATGCGAAGCATTTGTGCCTCAACAGCTACATAAGGGAGACCTTCAATATAAGACGGCAAGCAAAAAACATCAAATGCATTCATAACTCCGTTTGTTGTATTCATATATCCGGCAAAAATAACATCATCGTTAAGGTTAAGCTTTTTAGTTAAAATTTGCAAGCTTCTTCTTTTCTCTCCGTCACCTACCAATAACAATTTAGCATTTGGAATATACTTTTTCAGTTTCGGCATAATTTTAATCAAAAAAGCTTGATTTTTGACTTTTAACATTCCTCCCACTTGCCCAATAACAAAGCTATCCTCCAAACCGAATTCAGAACGAAAATATTCGCGCTTTTGCTCTGAGAAGCAATAAATTTCTGTATTGACTTCGTTCTTGATATATTTTACACTGTTTTCATTTTTTGATTTACTGCCAAACATCCAATGTGCAGCTTTATCTGAACATGATAAATAATCGGTAGCATATCTGCATAGTAAGGGTCGGAATAAATAATGTATCAATTTATAAATAATTTGGATTAATATGTTGTCACGCGAAAATCCGCTACTATGCGAATGGACTATCACTTTTTTGGCTCCTGCATCATGCGCCCCTTTAACGGCTGTCCAGCCGATAGCGGTAGAATAATTAAAATATACAATATCGTACTTATTTTCAGAAACGATTTTTTTTAATGCCCTATATTGCCCCAATAAATCCGTCATTTTTGGGCATTCCAATAATTCAGAGCCGCTTTTTTTAAGTTCTTCAGCCAAATTTTTATTATAATTGCTTGTCAAAAAATCCACATTTGCATATATACCGTGTATATCTTTGTGAAAATCTAAAATATACTTGTCTACACCGCCGGCCTTACCGTCCATAATCATACCAATTAGAATTTTTTTCATCAAATACCTCTTTTATTTTCTGATAATGCCAATGACCATTCCCAACATATCTGCAATTACAGCCATTTTATGCTTAATAACAAACGCCGTTATATAATAAGCGGGATTAGAAATCTTGGAATTATATAATAATTCTTTATAAAGCGGAAGTTGACAGGTTTTTAAAAACCATTCCTTTCTATCCTTATAACCCATACCCGAACGCTTATCGCAGTTTCGTTGCAATGCCGAAAGCGTATATCTTAATAAACGGTTGCCCAAAACGGTGCAAACTTTCTCATCAACATAACTGTTAAACTTAAAAAACTCAAGCATTTCGTTAATTCGGCGATAACTTAAATCAAAATAATCCGCTGTAAAGCTATTAGTTATGCTTCCGTTTACACGCTTATAATAAAAGTATCCTGTATCATCTATTGTCGAGATACTTTTTATATGTTTTGCATACTCCAAATTAAAGAAAAAATCCTCATAAAAAATTGATTTTTCAAATTGTATATCATTTTCTTTAATAATTGATGCTTTATAAAAAGAATTCCATTGATATCCGAAAAGGGTTTTATCCTCTAAAAACAGTATAGTATCAAGAATATCCTTTTTATTATTCACAACCTTATTTTCAGGGGCTATAGGGACGCTGCGGATAAATTTATCGTTACTGTCATAATGCTGTTCGGTAAGTCCCCAAACCACTTCATCGATGTCGTTATTCTCTGCTATGTCCGCCGCTTTTCTGTAAAGGTCAGAATCAATCTTATCGTCAGCGTCCATAAAGGTTATATATTTACCTGCCGCCTTTGCCAAGCCTAAATTTCGGGCTTGTCCGGCACCGAGATTTTCGGGTGAATCAATGACAAGCAGGCGGTCGTCCTCTTTTGAAAGCTCCAGCATAATTTTAAGGCTCTCATCTTTAGAACAGTCATTTATGCAAATAAGCTCTAAATCTCTGAATGTTTGATTCAAAATGCTTCTGATTGCTTGTTCGATATATAATTCCGCATTGTAAACAGGCATTATTACACTTAAATAAGGTTTTTTTAGCTGCATAATCAAAACTCCGACAAAATTCTCTATCTGCCCGCTTTTAACTTTGCAAATAGCTTTGTATTCCCTGATTTTACACTGGAAATTAATTTCCCCTCCAAATAGGTAAGTGAAGTATTATTCCACTTAACAGGCATTAGCATAAGCTTCATATATTTTGAGTTGGGGTTAGCGGTTTTTACCGCCTCCCTTGCGCGTTCAGAGGAAATCATTTTCTTAATTTCCGCCTTTTTTTCCTTTGGGGACAGGGTGCAGTTGCGGTTGGTCACATTTTCTATACAGCCTATAACACGCTCAATATAGCGCCTTGCCAAAAACTCCCGAATTTCGGGCGAATCAACCTCCCAATGCTTATAAAGGTCGAGCATCCAAGAATGCTCCTCCTCACGCTTTTCGAACATATCTGCGCGGTATTTGGTGGTCTCGCTCTCTGCTCTCTTGCGGATAAAGTGATAGTACTTTTCAGAGGTTACCGCCACACGCTCAACATCCCTTACAACACTTAAATTAAAGGGGAAATCATCCCAAAAAGTCTGTGGGAAATAAAGCTTATTATCTAAAATATAGCTTGAAAGATAAAGCTTGTTCCAAGGTGTGTAAAGCAGATTTCTGTCAAATAGCTTATGCGCGTTTTCTCTGAACTCACGCTGACTGCCGAAAACTTTGTCTTCGCAGAACTGCTCCTGAACAAATTTTTCGGTATCGGAATAATAGGTATCAATATAATAGCCTGCCACCACAAGCTGGGAATTATTTTCCTCGGCAAGGTTATACATATCCTCAAGCATATTAGGCTCGGCCCAATCGTCCGAGTCCATAAAATACATATACTTACCCTTTGCCTTATCAATAGCGACATTGCGGGCGCTCGGTGCGCCGCCGTTTTCCTTATGAACGACTATAATGCGCGGGTCGTTCTTTGCGTATTCATCGCAGATTTCGCCGCTTCTGTCTTTAGTACCGTCATCAACGCAGAAAAACTCCCAATCGGTAAGGGTTTGGTTCTGAATACTCTCAATCGCCTTGCCGACATAGTCCTCAACGCCGTAAACAGGCATTATAATGCTAACCTTTATCTCTCCCATTATTTGCCAAACTCCCTATCGGTAAGGTTAAAGGCGGAGGCTATAACCTTATCCATATCGTAATACTTATATTCAGCCAACCGACCGCCGAAAAGCATATTTTCCTTTTTGTCCGCCAATTCTTTATACTTATTAAAAAGCTCGGTATTTCTCTCATCGTTTATGGGATAGTAGGGCTCCATACCCTCTTTCCAGTCGGCGGGATACTCACGGGTTATAACGGTTTTATCGCTTTCGGTGTTTTCAAAGTGCTTGTGCTCAATAACGCGGGTATAGGGTATTTCCCGTTCGGTATAATTTACAACCGCAACACCCTGATGGTTTTCTTCATTAAGTGTCTCTGTTTCAAACCTAAGACTTCTGTACTCAAGCTTACCGTAGCAGTAATCAAAGAGTGAATCGAGAGTTCCCGTGTAAAGCACCTTATCCGCCATAGCGTTATACTTTTCACGGTCGGAGTTATAATCGGTATTAAGCATAACATCACAGCCCTCGAAGAGCTTGTCCGTCAATACATTGTAGCCTCCTATCGGTATACCCTGATAGAGGTCGTTAAAGTAGTTATTATCATAAATATATCTTACGGGCAGACGCTTGATAATAAAGCTCGGAAGCTCGGTACAGCTTCTTCCCCACTGCTTTTCGGTATAGCCCTTAATAAGCTTGCGGTAAATATCCTCACCCACAAGGCTTATCGCCTGCTCCTCAAGATTTTTCGGCTCCCCCTTTATAGCGGAGCGCTGTTTTTCGATGATGGCCTTAGCCTCCGCAGGAGTTCTTATTCCCCACATTTTGCTAAAGGTATTCATATTAAATGGCATATTATACATCTCGCCCTTGTAGCAAGCAACGGGGCAGTTGGTATAACGGTTAAATTCCGCAATGGAATTTACAAATTCCCAAACACGGCGGTCGGAGGTATGGAAAATGTGCGCACCGTATTTATGCACATGTATACCGCATACATCCTCGCAATAGATATTGCCCCCTAAATGGGATCTTTTTTCAATAACAAGGCACTTTTTCCCATTTTTTCGTGCCTGATATGCAAATACGGCAGAAAAAAGTCCTCCGCCAACCAGAAGATAATCGTATTTATTCATAATGCGTATAATCCCCTTATTTTCTATTAATAACATAATTATTATAACAATTACCGCCTTGATTGTCAACCCAAATTGAAGCAAATCGCTATTTTGCAGAATTTTGTAAAAACAATCACTCTATATTTGTATTATGCGACGCCTGTAATAAAATATTGACTTATTAATTTTTTACAGATATAATTAAATCGGCGACCTTCGATAAACTATCATAGTCAAGGAGTACATTCACAATGAAAAAATTTTCAGCATTAATTTTATCTCTGGTTTTACTGCTTACCCTTTGCGCCTGCAGCAAAAAAGGCGATGATTTGTCTTCCTCTGATACGGATTTAACTTCCTCGGCTGTTTCCGATTCGACGGCCTTCGTAAAACCGACAGACTATGCCGTCGTTTTATCAATGAAAATTAATCCTCATTTTAACATATATTTGGACAGCGGCAATTATGTTGTAGGGTTAGAGTCTTTAAACGAAGACGCAGAAACAGTAAAAAAGAGCACTAAAGCAAGTGTTGCCGATATTAACTCGGTTATGAAAAGCATATTAACCGCCGCTAAGGATACCGGCTTTTTAAAAGAAAATATCGAAATCGATTTAGAAATAACAGAGCTCAACAATACAGAGTTAAACGAAGCCGACATTTTAAAAGAAGCCGCAACAGCCGTTGAAAGCGCCGCATCCGGATTGGGAATAACTGTATCTGTTAATACACATAAATAATAATTAAGTATATTTAACGGCGGGCAGTCGATTGACTGCCCGCCGTATTTTAATATATTAAACTAATACAGTCCGAAAAGCCTTTGCCTCCTTTTGAGTGTTGTAAAAATTAAGATCGATTGTGGTGTGATTTATCACACCGTCAAAAACATAAAGAAGTCCTGGCAGTACGAAGAAGACGCTTGTCATTGAAAGCAGGGCTCCTCTGCCTATAAAGAGTCCGAGTTGGGAGAGTATTCCGTGGGTGGAAATGTAGCTTAAAAGGAAGCCTTGAGGACAAAAACAAGGCAGTAAGATATATTTCGGATACAATCAGGACTTCCCTTGTAAGCATTGTTACAAGCGACTCACAGGACAATAAGTTCTTTTTTACTTGCGGTTAAATTTTCACACCCGTTTTCGGTGACAACAACCATATCCTCAATTCTGACCCCGAACTCGTTTTCAATGTAAATGCCGGGCTCTACGGTCATAATCATTCCCTTTTCCACAACGTTCTCGCAAACCGTATTGCAGGCGGGGTTTTCGTGAATTTCAATACCTACGCTGTGACCGAGGCCGTGACCGAAGCAGTCGCCGTAGCCTGCATTAGCTATAATATCCCTTGCCACTCGGTCAACCTCCTTGCAGACAACCCCCGACTTTATAAAATCGATAGTCTCCTTTTGCGCTTTAAGGACAATTTCATATACCTCTTTTTGCTTATCGCTTACCCCACCTACCGCTACTGTGCGGGTCATATCCGAACGATAACCGCCGCAGACCGCACCGAAGTCCATTGTTATAAAATCGCCCTTTTCTATCTTTTTATCGGTGGGGACACCGTGGGGCATTGAGGAATTTTTACCCGAAACCACTATAAAATCAAAGGAAACTCCCTCACTTCCTAACCTACGCATATAAAACTCCATATCAAGCATAATCTCCCGCTCGGTGCGGCCTGCGCCGATATTACCCAAAATATAACTAAAGGTCTCATCGGTCATTCGCTGGGCTTTTTTAATAAGTTCAATTTCATCATTCGACTTTATACTGCGCTGTTTTGAAATAAGGCTTTGTATTTTTCCGTCCGAGCTGAAAGCAAAATCGGGCAGTCTGTTTTTAATTGACGAAAAGGCGGAAAGACTAACCGTATCGGTCTCAAGGTAGACTGTTTTTATTTTTTGGGAAGCAAAAAGCTCCCCTAACTGCTTTGCAAAGTTTTTAAGCAGTTGAACCTCACAGCTGTCAACCGTTTGTTTTGCCTTTTCAAAATAGCGGAAATCTATTAAAAATACCGCCTTTTCCCTTGTTACGGCAACATACCCCGCCGAGGAGTGAAAACCCGTATAATAAAGCCTATTTGCGTCCGACGAGATTAATACTGCCTCGCCGTCCTTCAAATTATTCTGTAAAAATTCAATCCTTGTCTTTATCATTCATATTCCTCATTTCTTTAATTGCGGTGTTGCTTAGCATAATTACCGCAAAAACATTTACGCAAAGCATAATTCCGTTAAAAAAGGCAGACAGCCGCCACGCCGTTTCAATTTTGCAAACCGCTCCCGCAAGGCAAAAGAACGGGTAAATGGCGGTAAACAGCTTTTCTCCCCTTTTACCGAAAAGAAAGCCCGAGCATTTAACACCGTAAAGCCCCCAGCCGATAACGCTGGACAGACCGAAAAGGCACATCATAACAACAAGCAAAACCGTGCCCCATTTTCCGTAGGTGCAGGAAAGGGCACTCGCCGCAAGCTCGGTTGAGGCGGTTTTTCCGTATTCTATATTAACCCCACTCGTTAAAATTGTCAATGCGGTAAGCGTGCATATTACAAGGGTATCCGCAAAAACCTCGAAAATTCCGTAAAGGCTCTGCTTTGCTCCCTCGTTTTCCCGAGCCGCCCCGTGGGCAATAGCCGAGGTGCCCAAACCCGCCTCATTTGAAAAAACACCACGAGAAGCCCCCGTTACCGCCGTATTAATCACCGAGCCCACAGCACCGCCCGTAACCGCTTTTGGCTTAAACGCCCCTTTGAGTATTATCGCAAATGCATTCGGCAGGGAATTTATATTGATAATAATTACCCCAAGGGTCATAATAATATAAAGAAGTGCCATAAGCGGCACTATTTTTTCGGTTATATTTCCTATCCGCTTTGCCCCGCCTATTATAACGGCGGCCACCGTTAGTGCAAAGCCTATGCCAAACAGAAGCTTTACACCCTTTCCCGCATTAAGTGTGGCTATAGCCGAGCCTGTTTGGGTGATATTTCCGCTGAAAAAGGCGGATAATATACCCGCTAAGCTAAAAATTATTGCAAGAAAAGTTAAAGAGTGAGAAAGCCCGTATTTTATATAATACATAGGCCCGCCGCCCTTTTTGTCTTTAAATTTAAGGGCTAAAATTATTTCGGCAGATTTTACCGCCATTCCTGCAAGGGCGCTTATCCACATCCAAAATACTGCGCCCGCACCGCCTACGGCAATCGCCCCTGCAACCCCCGCAATATTCCCCGTGCCTACGGTGGAAGAAAGCGCAGTACAGGCCGCCTGAAAGGGGCTTATGCCGTCCTTTGATTTTTTTCTTGAAAACGCAACGCCCAAAGCATGTTTAATTGATAAAGGCAAAAACCTAAACTGAAAAAACCCGCTTTTTACCGTTAGAAATACACCGCAAATCACAAGAAATGTAAAAGGCAGCATACCTGAAATCAATTTTTCAACAAACTCTAATATTTCCTTCACAAAATCCCCATCCTATTCACTAAAGAATATTAAATTGATGAAGAATTTATGAATTGTATGTGTTTTTGAATAAAATTCATTCTAATCACTTGATTTTTTAATGAAAATTGCTTAAAATAGAGTTAGAAATTTTTGGGAGGTTAATTTATGCCGACAAACGAAAGCTATAAAATCCGTACAAAGAGAAACAATCTTTTTCTTCGTATAACCAAGGGGCACTTTGCCACCAGCCACAGCCATACTAACTATTATATCGATGTTACCGCACAGAAATCCCGTCTTTCCGAGGCGAAGGCGGTTGCCGAAGAGCTGCTGACATACTATCACCACAACACGATTATCGATACCATACTCTGCCTTGACGGCACACAGGTTATAGGCACCTGCCTTGCAGAGGGGCTGACTAAGGACGATTTTTCAAATATGAATGCCCACCAGACCATTTATATAGCAACTCCCGAGCACACAACTGGCAGTCAGCTTATCTTCCGTGACAACACCGCATCTATGATTCGGGGAAAGCATGTACTTATTTTGGAGGCCTCTATCTCCACAGGCTACACCGCACAGGCGGCTGTAGAGGCGGTTAAGTACTACGGCGGCGATGTTGTGGGAATTTCGGCGATTTTCTCAACGGTTGATTCCTTCGGCGGCTTCCCCGTTTATTCGGTATTCAACCCCAACGACCTGCCTGATTATCAGAGCTTCCCCGCCCACGAATGCCCCCAATGCCGTGAGGGCAAAAAGCTCGACGCCCTCGTAAACGGCTTCGGTTATTCTAAAATTTGATTTTTAATATGATATAACGGACGACCGATGGTCGCCCCTACAATTAATTTTCCCTTGTAGGGGCGGGCATTGCCCGTCCGTTTTGAATTTGCACGGGACGATTTGGGGCTGTCCCCTACAAGTGTAAATTGAATCTGCTTAGGGGGCGATGCCCACATCGCCCCGAATACATACGGTTCACCCCTGCCGCCTTCCGAAACATATCTAATATTTTAATGCTTCTGCAAAATTTTATATAGTCATAAATTTACTCCTTTTCGGTTTTAATCATCAGTAAAGAGGCGTATAATTCAAATTTTTCCTTTTGTTACCCACATATTTTATAATACTATTGCTTGATTTTATAGGAAAAGTATGTTAAAATTGAAACAATATTTTCGAAAGGTGAAATAATAATGAAAACAGTAGTATCGGTTATCGGCAAGGACGCCGTGGGCATCATTTCAAAGGTAAGCGCTGTCTGTGCGGACTGCGGTGCTAATATCGTTGATATTACACAGTCGGTTTTGCAGGATATGTTTGTAATGGTAATGCTTACAGAGATAGGCGGGCTCAACTGCTCCTTTACCGAATTTTCGGACAAAATGAAGAATTTAGGAACCGACAACAATCTTGATATCCGTGTTATGCACGAGGATATTTTCAATTCCATGCATCGTATTTAGGCTGGTGAGAGTCGAACCCGTTACGGTTTGGGTATCCGACTTTTCCCGCCTGCTTTGCACTCATTTTTGAAATACCGCATATTCCTGCAAATTCGTGACTTCGCAGGACGAAAAAAGGCGGAGACCGAAGAACGCAGTAATACCGGCGTATTGCAAGTGATGAGACAAGTACGAACAAAATTATTCAAATGTCAGGCGTGACGGGTTCGACTCTCGTCAGCCTAAGGAGGTAAGATATGCTTAACATTAATGACATAATGGAAACCATTAATATGATTTCCGAAGAAAATCTTGACATACGCACAATAACAATGGGTATTTCCCTCTTAGATTGCGCCGATTCCGACATTAAGCGTTCTTGCGACAAGGTTTATGAGAAAATCACCCGCCTTGCGGGCAACCTTGTAAAAACGGGTGAAGACATCGAGCGGGAATATGGCATTCCGATTATAAACAAGCGTATTTCGGTAACTCCTATTGCCCTTTTGGCGGCAAACGGCGGCGACCCCGTTATGTACGCAAAAACCCTCCAACGAGTGGCAGATACAACGGGAGTAAACTTTATCGGCGGTTATTCCGCCCTTGTGCATAAGGGCTTTTCGGCAGGCGATGAGGCTCTTATCCGCTCTATCCCCGAGGCGCTGTCTATTACCGATAACATCTGCTCTTCTGTTAATATAGGCTCCACAAAATCGGGCATTAATATGGATGCGGTAAAGCTTATGGGCGAGGTTGTAAGGCAGACCGCCGAGATTACCGCCAACCGTGACTGTATTGGCTGTGCAAAGCTTGTTGTGTTCTGTAACGCGGTTGAGGATAACCCCTTTATGGCGGGCGCGTTCCACGGTGTGGGCGAGCCTGACTGTGTTGTTCATGTGGGTGTTTCGGGTCCCGGTGTTGTTCAAGCGGCGCTTAAAAAGTGCCCCAATGGAGATTTAGGTCAGGTTGCGGAAACCATAAAGCGCACCGCCTTTAAGATAACCCGTATGGGTCAGCTTGTTGGAACCGAGGCTTCAAAGCGTTTGGGCGTTCCCTTCGGTATAGTTGACCTCTCCCTTGCCCCCACCCCCGCTGTGGGCGATTCGGTAGCCCATATTTTAGAGGAAATGGGTCTTGAAACCTGCGGTATTCACGGCACAACCGCCGCCTTGGCACTGCTTAATGATGCGGTTAAAAAGGGCGGCGTAATGGCTTCATCATCTGTTGGCGGGCTTTCGGGTGCCTTTATCCCCGTTACCGAAGATGCAGGTATGATTGATGCGGCCCGTTCGGGTGATTTACTGCTGGAAAAATTAGAGGCTATGACGGCAGTTTGCTCTGTAGGTCTTGATATGATAGCAATTCCCGGTGAAACTCCTGCTGATGTAATTTCCGCAATTATCGCAGACGAGGCGGCAATAGGTATGGTAAACTCCAAAACCACCGCAGTAAGGGTTATCCCCGCAATCGGCAAAAAGGCGGGCGAGGAGCTTAATTTCGGCGGACTTTTAGGCTCAGGTCCTATTATGAAGGTAAATCTAACCAAGAGCCCCAAAAGGTTTATTGACCGTGCAGGCAGAATCCCCGCTCCGCTGCAGAGTCTAAAGAACTAAGCTATGAAGAAAAGTAACATTGTATTAATAGGTATGCCGGGTGCGGGCAAAAGCACAGTAGGCGTTGTGCTTGCAAAAACGGCGGCGCTTGAATTTGTGGATACCGACCTTCTTATCCAAAATCAGACGGGCAGAAAGCTTCAGGAAATTATCGATAATGACGGTATTGAGGCGTTTCTTAAAATTGAGGGCGAGGTTATTTCAAAGCTTGACTGTAAAAACAGCGTAATTGCCACAGGCGGCAGCGCAGTTTTCAGTGAGAATGCTATGAATAATCTCCGCCGTGACGGGGTCATCGTTTTTCTTGATGTTCCGCTTAAGGAAATAAAACGCAGAGTGGATAACATAACCACCCGCGGTATCGCAATGAAGCCCGGAGAAACCCTCGAAACGGTATATAATGAGCGGCTTCCGCTTTATAAAAAATACGCCGATATCACCGTTGACTTGGCCGACACCGAGCATACAGTTAAAAAAATTCTCGAAGCGTTGTAAGAAAAAATTGTCAGGTGTTTTTAAAGGAAAAATGTTTTAAACCTTTAAAAAACACTTGACAAACGCTTGTAAATATTATATCATATCTAATATGCCGCTGTGGTGGAATAGGCAGACACAAGGGACTTAAAATCCCTCGGTAGCGATACCGTGCCGGTTCAAGTCCGGCCAGCGGCACCAAAAATCCCGTTCTCGTAAGAGAGCGGGATTTTTACTTTTTCACTATTCACTTTTCACTTAAAAAATTTTAAAAACGCTCAACTGTCTTTTGATATATCTATGACCCTTTAACTTCAAACAGAAATTCTCCGTCCTTATAGGTGCAAACCACCGTGTCGCCGTTTTTAACCGAGGAATCAAGAATTTTCTCGCTTAACGGGTCTTCGATTTTGTTTTGAATCTCACGGCGGAGAGGTCTTGCGCCGTATACGGGGTCAAAGCCCTTTTCGGCGAGGGCGTATTTCACGCTGTCGTCAAATTCGGCGGTAATATTAAGGTTTTTAAGTCTATCCGCCAGACCCTCAAGCATCTTTTCGGAAATCTCGGCAATCTGCTCTTTATTAAGCTTTGAGAAAACAATAATATCGTCCACACGGTTTAAAAACTCTGGGCGGAAGGTTGATTTAAGCTCGTTCAAAACAAGCTCCTTTACATCCTTGTTCTCGTCCTTGCCGCTTTCCCCAAAGCCGAAGGATACCTTCTTTTCGGTGATAAGCCTTTCCCCCACATTAGAGGTCATAATTATAACTGTGTTCTTAAAGTCAACACGCCGACCTTGCGAATCGGTCAAGATGCCGTCCTCAAGAATTTGCAGAAGCATATTGAAAACATCGGGGTGCGCCTTTTCAATCTCATCAAAAAGGATTACCGAGTAAGGATTGCGCCTTACCTTTTCGGTAAGCTGTCCCCCTTCCTCAAAGCCCACATATCCGGGGGGCGAGCCCACAAGCCTTGAAACCGTGTGCTTTTCCATATATTCGGACATATCAAGCCTTATCATCATATTTTCACTGCCAAACATAGCCTGCGCTAAGGTTTTGCAAAGCTCGGTTTTACCTACACCTGTAGGCCCTAAGAAGATAAAGGAGCCTATGGGGCGTTTCGGGTCCTTAAGCCCTACCCTGCCACGGCGTATAGCCTTGGCAACTGCCGTTACCGCCTCGTCCTGACCCACAATTCTGTTGTGGAGCTCATCTTCAAGCTTTAACAGCCTGTCACTTTCCTCCTCAGTAAGCTGTGAAACGGGCACACCCGTCCAGGAAGAAACTATTTCCGCAATATTTTCTTCCCCCACCTCGCCGTTTATATGGCTGTTTTCCTTGTGCCATTTTTCTTTGGTGGCGTTATATTCCTCTTTAAGCTTTTTTTCGGTGTCTCTAAGTGATGCGGCTCGCTCAAACTCCTGCGAATTAATAGCTTCGTCCTTCTCTGCCTCGGTGCTTGAAATCTTTTCCTCAAGCTCTTTAAGTTCAGGCGGTGCGGCACAGGCGGTAAGCCTTACACGGGACGCCGCCTCGTCAATTAAATCTATCGCCTTATCGGGCAAAAATCTGTCGCTTATATAGCGTGCCGAAAGCTTAACAGCCGCCTCTATGGCCTTATCCGTAATCTTCACCTTGTGGTGCGCCTCGTACTTATCCTTAATTCCTTTCAAGATAAGGACTGTATCTTCTTCTGTAGGTTCTGCTACATTTACGGGCTGAAAACGCCTTTCAAGGGCAGAATCCTTTTCGATATTCTTGCGGTATTCCGAAATTGTAGTAGCGCCTATCAGCTGAAACTCGCCTCTTGCAAGGGCGGGTTTTAATATATTTGCCGCATCGGTGGCACCTTCGGCAGAGCCCGCACCGATAATGGTATGCACCTCGTCAATAAAGAGGATAATGTTATCCGCTTTTGTAACCTCGTCAATAACCGTCTTTATTCTTTCCTCAAAATCGCCTCGGTATTTTGTTCCCGCAACCATACCCGTAAGGTCAAGAGCGATAAGGCGCTTGTTCTCAAGAATATCGGGCACGCTTCCGTCGGCAATCTTCTGTGCCAAGCCCTCTACAACAGCAGTTTTGCCTACGCCCGGCTCACCTATTAAGCAGGGGTTGTTTTTAGTTCTGCGGCAAAGGATTTGAATAACCCGCTCAATCTCCTGTTCTCTGCCAATGACGGGGTCGATTTTGCCCTTTTTCGCTTCTTCGGTTAAATCTCTGCCGTACTTTAAAAGTGTGGGGGTTTTGGAATCGGTCTGCTTGCCGCCGCTTGGTTTTGCCCCGCTTACAGTATCATTGGGATCAATACCGGAAGCCTTAAGGGCTTCTGCGGTAAGAGTGGCAGTATCTACACCCAATTCGTTAATAAACCTTATAGCGTAGTTATCCCCCTCGCTTAAGATGCCGATTAATATATGCTCTGTGCCAACATATTTTTTTCCCATATCAGCACACCCCGCCATAGCGGTTTCAATAACCCGCTTAGCTCTCGGAGTAAAGTAATCGGGGGAAAGTCTTGTAGGGGTACCGCAACCGATGCTTGAGCGCATAAGCTCCTCGATATTGTCGGCGGTAATTCCGTTTTTATTAAGCACCGCCGCCGCAACACCGCTGCCAATTTTTAAAAGCCCCAAAAGCAGGTGCTCGCTTCCCACATAGGTGTGACCTAATTGCTCGGCTGATGTAATGGCCTGATTTAATGCCTCATTCGCCTTTGAAGTAAATCCGTTAAAATTGTATTTCATAAAAATCTCCTTCCTGCCGCTAAAGTGTCAGCACAAATAGGTTATGAAATCTCCGTTAGCGGCGAATGGAGATTTTAACCGGCATATTTCGCGGTTGCCTTTTATTTTATAAAAGGCGAGCGGAACGCCGTCCCTATATTGTGTATAGCGTGATTTTTCACGCTATACAACCTCCCTTTTAAGGGTCTTTAAAAATAATTATGCAAGAGCCTCTCTCATACGGTTTGCACGGTAAATATCCCTTTCTTCAGGCTCCAACTGACCGTATTTTTTCATGAGCATATAGGGCTGGCCCTCGATTAAAAGCTTAATAGGCATAGCCTCCGTTTTAATTATGCCCATACTGATACCAAGTTTAATCCTTGATAATAAATTCATCATTTCTTCGCTGGATAGAACTCTACAATTCTGCAAAATTCCAAGAGCCCTAAAGCAGGTATCCTCTAACTTTACTCGGTTAAGACCTTCCCTGCTCCCTCGCTCCTTATCAATTAACTGCTCGGTAATGATTTTAAGGTTATCAAGGGCGTTTTTCTCGCTGATACCCAATGTAATCTGGTTTGAAACCTGATACATTGAAGCTATAGGCTTTGAGCCTTCGCCGTACATACCCCTTACGGTAAAGCCTATTTTACCCACCGAATCGGCTATACGGGAAATCTCGCCCGAGGATTCGGTAACAGGCAGGTGAAGCATTACAGATGCCCGAAGTCCCGTACCTAAATTTGTAGGGCATTCGGTCAAAAAGCCTAAATTCCTATCGAAGGCAAAGTTGAGGGAATTATAAAGCAAATTATCAAGCGCTTCGGCGATTTCATAGGCTTTTTCGAGCTGAAATCCGCCCAAAATCACCTGAATTCTTATGTGGTCCTCCTCGCCTATCATAATACTTATGCTTTCATCAGCCGAAAGTATGATAGCACGCTCGGCATTGCTGCCGGCAAACTCGGGGCTAATTATATGGCGTTCAACCATAGCCATAACCTCGGTCTGCGGGACATCGCTCATATCGATGTAATTAAGGGATTTCGCAAATGGGGTGTTACTCTCGGTAATCGCCTTTTTAACCTTTAAATTAAGGTCTTTCCTCTGCTCCGCCGTCATTCTTGCAGGAAAAGGTATTCCTGAAAGATTGCGGGCAAGTCTTATTCTTGTGCTTACAACAATATCGTCCTGCGGCGATTTTTCTGCATACCAGCTACTCATTTCCCTTTTCCTCCAACTTTTTAATTTTATCACGGATTACCGCTGCCTCTTCAAATTTTTCTTCGCTCACAAGGCGGTTAAGCTCCATTCTGAGGTTCTCTGCCGTCTCCTCCTGCGGCTTTTCCGCAAGGGGTGTGCTGTTGGGTATTTTGCCCGTGTGCTTAACCGTGCCGTGAACTCGCTTAAGGTAAGGCAGAAGCTCGCTGTAAAAGGTGCGGTAGCAATCGGCACAGCCCACCTTGCCTGTTTCGGCTATATCGGCAAAGGTCGCTCCGCATACGGGACAGCGTACCGCCTTTGTTCCTGCTCCGACAGCGCCAATATCTCCGAACATTGAGGAAAGCATTTCCGCAAGGGAGCCGTTGGAAAATTTGCCGAAGCCCTCCTTTGCCGCACAGGCGGAACAAAGGTCGTGTTCGGTCACAACCCCGTTAATTATCTGTTTAATATGTGTTGTTGCGTTATTTTTTCCGCATTTATCGCACAGCATAAAATCGCTCCTTTAATCAATCTGCGTTAAAAGCATTTGCTTTAAAATTGCCGCCCTTAGAGTATCTCGATACTCAACGGGTACCGACTGCACAACGCTCCCCGAAACCGCCGCCGCAATTATACGGGCGACACCGGGGGTTATAATACCCGAAGTCATACAGTTTTCGATTACAATACGGGTGGTCATACTGTCAATCGAATCACCAATAGAATTTATTATGTGCATAAGCGCCGATGCCTGACTTAAAACCACCCTTTTTATGCGGATATATCCCCCGCCGCCTCGGCGGCTCTCTATTATATACCCGTGCTCGGGCGTAAAGCGTGAGGAAAGCACATAATTAATCTGGCTTGGCGCACAGCCTATCATATTAGCAAACTCGTTGCGCTGAATTTCAGCCGTGTTAACCTCGGACTCATTTAACATTCTTATAATTTCATTGGTTATCAAATCGCTCATTCTCATTTCGAACACCTCTTTTGACCTTTCCTGACTATTATTATACACCAAAGTCAGGAAAAGTCAAATACTTTTTTAGATTTTTTTAAAAATTTTTTCTTGCCCCAGGATGTAACACAATTTTAAATATCAGCATAGTATGTGATGAAGACAAAAAAGGAGGTCTTTTATAATGAATAACAATTGTTTCGGCGGTGGCTGCACCTGGATTATCATCTTAATACTCATACTCTTCTGCTGCGGCGGCTGGGGAAATAACGGCTGTGGCTGCGACAACAACTGCGGTTGCGGTTGCTAATAATCCGTAAGGGTAATAAAAAAACGGATGCCGAAAGGCATCCGCTTTTTTTGAGAGTGTCGACATAGTCGCCACTCTCTTGGCGGAAATGCCGCTCGCCGAAAATCCAAAGGATTTTCGGACTGCGCTCTACTCCCGCCAATACCACCCACGCACCCTTGAAAACCGCTAATTAAGCGGTTTTCGCTTACAAGGAGTTTTTCTGCCGCACCTGTCGCCAGAAAAACAAAAATGCGGCTGAACGCCGCCAACCATTGCAGATACAGGTTTTTTGACAGACTAAAACGGACGCCGAAAGGCATCCGTTTTTTATAGGCTGACGAGAGTCGAACCAGCCTAAGATATCAGATATTGAATAACAGCTCTCCGTAGCTGGGATAGGGCCAGCAGTCCCGTGAAACGACCGCCTCGGCGCTGTCGGAATACTTACGGATATCAGCCATCAGCTTTAATACCCTATCGTGGTATTCAGTCGCACGGTCCAGCATATCGGGGATTTTCTCCGCTGACATAACCGACATTTTAAGGTCGTTTGTAAGCTTGTAAATCTCGGTCTCGGCGGCGGAAAGACGGGCGATAATCTCGGTATCCGCCAGCTCGTCAAATTTAAGTCCTAAGCTGCGCCTGTTGATAAGAGCGGTGCAAAGACGGCTGTTATACTGGGTTATTGCGGGAATTACATCACGGTTCATCATTTCAATAAGGGAAAGCGCCTCAATATGAATAACCTTAGAATAATTTTCAAGAATAATGTCAACTCTCGAATTAATTTCCGCACGGTTTAAAACCCCGTGGCGCTCAAAGAGAGCTATGTTATCCTCGGTTTTAAGGAGCGGGAGTGCGTCAACCGTACTTGTGAGATTGAGAAGTCCCCGTCTTTTCGCCTCTTCCTTCCATTCGTCGGAATAACCGTCACCGTTGAATATAATACGCTTATGTTCTGCTACGGTCTCTTTTATTATGCTGTTAAGCTCCGCTCCAAAGTCGTCCGCTTTTTCAAGTCTGTCCGCAAACTGTGCGAAAGTATCGGCAACCATAGTATTGAGCATTACATTGGTATCGGAAATAGATGACGCCGAGCCTAACATCCTGAACTCAAACTTATTACCCGTAAAAGCAAAGGGCGAGGTGCGGTTACGGTCGGTATTGTCACGGCCGAAGAGCGGAATAATATCCGCACCGACGGTCATTTTAACCTTTTCGGCATTATCGTGATGGGTTCCGCTTTCTATGGATAAAAGCAAATCGGTAAGCTCATCGCCCAAGAACATAGAAATTATTGCGGGGGGAGCCTCATTTGCACCTAAGCGGTGGTCATTACCTGCGGTAGCAACCGATATTCTAAGTAAATCCTGATGCTCGTCCACCGCCTTTATAACTGCGGCAAGGGTCAGCAAAAAGAGTGAATTTTCACCCGGATTTTTGCCGGGTTTGAGGAAATTTATGCCCGTATCGGTAGAAAGGGACCAGTTGTTATGCTTGCCGCTGCCGTTAACACCGTCAAAGGGCTTTTCGTGCAATAAACACACAAGCCCGTGCTTTAAAGCGGTCTTCTTCATCATTTCCATTGTAAGCTGATTATGGTCGGCGGCGATATTTATGGTTGTAAATATGGGCGCTAATTCGTGCTGTGCGGGGGCAACCTCATTATGCTCGGTCTTTGCAAGCACCCCCAATTTCCAAAGCTCGTTGTCAAGGTCACGCATAAAGGCGGCAACCCTCGGCTTTAAAACGCCGAAATAGTGGTCGTCCATTTCCTGACCCTTAGGTGGCATTGCGCCTACAAGTGTTCTGCCGCAGAAAACAAGGTCAGGGCGCTTATCGTACATGGCCTTGTCCACAAGGAAGTACTCCTGCTCGGGGCCGACTGTCACACTTACACGCTTAACCTCATCCATACCGAAAAGGCGGACAATTCTTAAAGCCTGCTTATTTATAGCATCCATACTGCGCAGCAAAGGTGTTTTTTGGTCAAGCGCCTCGCCGCAATAAGAGCAAAAGGCGGTGGGAATACAGAGTGTATCGTCCTTTACAAAAGCGTAAGAGCTGGGATCCCATGCGGTATATCCCCTTGCCTCAAAGGTGGCACGGAGTCCCCCCGACGGGAAAGAGGAAGCATCAGGCTCTCCCTTTATAAGCTCCTTGCCCGAAAATTCCATTATTATATGACCGTCTCCCGTAGGAGAAATAAAGCTGTCGTGCTTTTCGGCGGTAATGCCTGTCAAGGGCTGGAACCAATGGGTAAAATGCGTGGCACCCTTTTCAATCGCCCAGTCCTTCATAGCGGCGGCAACCGTATCTGCAATGCTGCTGTCGATACCCTTGCCCTCTTTTATGGCGGACTTCAAGGCTTTGTATGTATCCTTCGGTAATCTTTCAATCATTACCGAATCGTTAAATACATTAGTACCGAAAATTTCACTTACCTTATCCAAAATTATTACCCCCATTACAAATTACATAATATAGTATAACTTGAAAAGGGCTGTTTGTCAATTAATGATTACGCCGTTTTTGCAAAGCTTCGTTATATATCTTTCCCAATAGTAGCAATCGGGCACGGTAATATCTGTATCAGCGCTTTCAACAAGGTAATTAAAAAATTCTCCGTCCAAGCCGTTTTTTCCTATTTTTTCAAGCAAAGCAATTATTATTTTCCTCTTCAATTCCGAAGTATCCACAGTGCGGCTTAAAATATCCGATATCTGAACACCGGTATATCTGAGTGTTTCTCCGCTTATCTCAAGCTCTATTCCGTCGGCGCAATCAATAAGCCTTGAAACAAACCTATAATCCGTTTTTACGGTAAAATCTATTGGATAGCCGAAAATTTCTCCATTATAATCTGCTTCGGGCGGAATAATAACCTTTAATCTTTTTTCGCCGAAATCAAGATATAAAAAGGTAAGATTATCGCAAATATCAAGCATTATCCCCTTATTTTCAGGGGCAGAAAAGCTGTAAGGTATGCTTGAAACCTTATTTTCCGCCTCCTTAAAATTTTGGCGCAGATAAAAATATCCGCCGCCCACAAAAAGCGAGCAGCAGATAACACACAAAGACAAAAGCTTAATTATTCCGAATATTTTTCTTTTCAACATGCTCACCGAATATATTATCGGCTGAAATTGAAAAAATAATCCGTTATTAAAAAGTTTTTCCTACAAATTTTAGCAGGGTTTCAAAAAGCTCAGGCTTTACCCGTTTTAAGGAGATAACCTGACCCTCGGTATTTAGGAAGCAGTGGGAGGTGGTACCCTCTGCCCTAAGCTCCCCCTCCTCGGAGAAAACCTTATAGCTCACAAAGAACTTTACATTCCCCATCTTTTCGAGGGTGGTTTCAATAATTACTTCTTCGCCGTAGAAGCAGGATTTTTTATAATCACAGCTGACAGACAGCACAGGGCTTATTATCCCCATACTCTCTGTCACCGCATAGGGTGCGCCGATTTTTTCAAAAAAGTCGCTCCTTGCCTCTTCAAACCAACGGATATAGTTTGAGTGATGAACAAACCCCATTTTATCGGTCTCATAGTATTGGACCTTATGCTTATACTTTTCCGTTTTAATCACCTTATTCCAATGTATCGGCTATCTTGTAGATAAGCTCCTCAGTTTTTTCCCAACCAAGGCAAGGGTCGGTTATGGATTTTCCGTAGATATGCTCGCCGATTTTCTGGGCGCCGTCCTCTATGTAGCTTTCAATCATAAGGCCCTTTACCATTGAACGAATGTCCTTATTGTGGTTACAGCTATATACAACATCCTTAGCAATTCTAACCTGCTCAAGGCATTGCTTTCCTGAATTTGCATGGTTTGTATCAACTATAACAGCGGGGTTTCGGAGTCCCGACTTACCGTAAAGCTCGTAAAGCTTCAATAAGTCCTCATAATGGTAATTTGAAGCGTTCTTACCCGCATAATCAATATATCCCCGTAAAATTGCGTGGGCGTAGGGGTTGCCCTCACTGTCGACCTCCCAACCACGGTAAATAAAGGTGTGCTTATGCTGTGCGGCGGTTATAGAGTTCATCATAATGCTAAGGTCGCCGCTTGTGGGGTTCTTCATTCCTACAGGAACATCAAGACCGCTGGCGGTTAATCTGTGCTGTTGGTTTTCAACCGAACGGGCACCCACCGCAACATAGGAAAGCAGGTCGGAAAGATAACGGTGATTGTCAGGGTACAGCATTTCGTCCGCACAGGAAAAGCCGTAATCACGCAAAGCCGCCATATGAAGCTCTCTTATGGCTACAATACCCTTAAGCATATCGGGGGTTTCATCAGGGTCGGGCTGGTGAAGCATACCCTTGTAGCCGTCACCTGTGGTTCTCGGCTTATTGGTGTATATGCGGGGAACGATAAGTATTTTATCCTCCACCTTATCCTGAACGGTGCGAAGGCGAGATATGTAATCGAGTACAGGCTCGCTGCTGTCTGCAGAGCAGGGACCGATTACAAGTATAAACTTATCCGACTCACCCCTGAAAATCCTTTTTAATTCCTCGTCACGCTTAAGCTTAACCTTTGCCATTTCCTCGGTTACGGGGTAGCGTGTCTTAATCTGCTGCGGAATGGGAAGCTTTCTTTTAAATGTCATATTCATAATTAATAACTCCTTATTATTTATATATGTTTATCGAAGCGTTTTCTGCGCTCGGTTGATGTTCTCATCATTTGGCGCATACCGTCACGGTCTCCTGTTTTAATTTTTTCATAAAGCTCATCAAAGGAAGCCTTAAATTTATCCATTTCCGTAAGCAAAGCGTCCTTATTGTATAGGAACAGCTCGCTCCACATCTCGTCGTTTATCTTGGCGATTCTTGTTAAATCCCTGAATGAATCACCCGTGTAATACTCAAGCCCCGGGGTATTGTCGGCACACATAAGGGAAACGGCTATGCAGTGGGTTAGCTGGGACAAAAAGGCTATCATTTTATCGTGCATTGTAACAGATAGCTCGGACACCTGCCGAAAGCCCAACTTTTCACCCAAATCACGGCAAAGCTTGATTGCAGACATAGTATTTTTCTCGGTGGGGACCACAATGTAATTGGCACCCTTAAAAATCTCGTCCGTACTGTTCTGCACTCCGCAGACCTCTCTGCCTGCCATTGGGTGGGCGGCGATAAACTCCACATCATCCCTTAAAATATCCTGAATTTTTCCAACAATACAGCCTTTAACACCCGTAACATCGGTTATTACCGCACCGCTTTTTAAAAGGTGCTGGTTCCCGGTTATCCATTCTGTAAAAATATGGGGATAAAGTGCGAAGACCACCAAATCGGCGTTTCCCAGCAACTCGGGTTCAACCTCTGTAGTGCCGTAATCAATTATACCCTTACTGAGGGCAAAGTCAACCGAGGACTGACTTCTCGTAATAGCACTTACCCTGTAGCCCTGCTTTTTAAGGGATTCAGCGTAGCTTCCTCCCAAAAGACCAAGGCCTACAATTAATATATTCATATCCTTATTTAACTTCATTATTCTTCAACCTCTAAATCAATGCCGAGCGAGGAAAACCGCTCAAAGAAATCGGGAAAGCTTTTAGACACAGCTTGAGCTCCGTATATCTTGCCTCCCGTCAAGGTGCATAAAACCGCAAGGGACATTACAATCCTGTGGTCATTATGCCCGTCAAGCGGCAATTCGGGAGTTTTAAGCTCACAGCTATAAACGGTTATATCGTTATCGCCTACCTGCACCCTACAGCCAAACTTTGCAAGCTCCTCTGCCATAGCCGCTCCCCTGTCGCTCTCCTTAATTTTAAGGCGGCGTGTTCCTATGAAATGCGCACCGTTGTTAGCCGCCGCCACCGCCATAAGCACAGGGCCTAAATCGGGGCAGTCGGAAATATCGATTTCGGGGGTGCCGTGCAGAAGCACATCAAATAGCTTTTTGTAAACTGCGTCTCCCTGACAAGTTTTCTTATTCAGTCCCGATACCGCAACATTTCCGCCCAAAGCATTTAACGCATCAAAAAATGCGGCGTTAGAATAATCTCCCTCAACCGTAAGACTTCTCGGCTTATAGGTTTGATTACCCTTAATGTATATCGTATTCTCGTCGGTGCGGCTTATTCTAACACCGAAGTCAGCGAGTGCCTTTACGGTCATTCCAAGGTATGAGCCGCTCTCAAGCGCACCCGTAATATCAATAACGCTGTCGTTTGGGAGCATAGGCAAAGCAAACATAAGTCCGCTTATAAACTGGCTTGAAACATCTCCCCTAACAGAGTATTTACCCGCCTTTAGCTTACCCTTTACTGTGACCGACTCCCCTATTTGGCTGAACTCCAAGCCAGTAGATGCGCAAATATCTGCATATACCGAAAGGGAGCGCTCCATAAGCCGTTTTGTTCCTTTAAGGGTAATTTCTCTCTCAAAAAGCAGAGACAGCGGAATTAAAAATCTTAGCGTGCTACCTGATTCGTTACAGAATAGCTTATCCTTTTTTATTCCTTTTTCCATATCTATTCCGCCGATTCGGACAGTATCTCCGCTTATTTCAATATCAGCACCCAGAGCCTCAAGGCAGGAAAGGGTAGCCTTAATATCCTCCGAAAAGCCCACACCCTTTATTTCGCTTTCGGGGGACAGCGCCCCGCAGATTAAATACCTGTGCGCCATACTTTTTGAGGGGGGTGCTTTAACCCGACCGAAGGCGGTGCTTTTATTAATAGTTACAACCATTTAAATATCCCCGTAATTCTCCTTTAAAAATTCCATAGCCTCGGTATAACCCTTTATTCCGTGGCCGCAGATTGTTTTAACACAGGCGGCACGAATGTAGCTTACCTGCCTGAAGTCCTCACGGCTCGCCACATCCGAAATATGCACCTCAACCGTGGGTATTGATACCGCCTTTATAGCATCAAGTAATGCTATACTTGTGTGGGTGTAAGCACCGGGGTTAATAACAATCCCGTCAAACACACCGTATGCCCCCTGAATTTCGTCCACAAGGGCACCCTCGTGGTTGGACTGAAACAGCTTTACCTTAATACCCTTTTCCTTTGCGTAGACTGTAACACTTTCGCAGAGGGTATTAAAATTATCCTTACCGTAAATCCCCGGCTCTCTAATGCCAAGCATATTAATGTTAGGGCCGTTAATCACTAATATTTTCATTTAAGAAAGCCTCCTCTACGGCTTTAATATTAACGCTTAAATCTTTAACCGCCTTAATTTCCGCTTGAGCAGACGATTTATAAATACCGTACCTTTCCTTATAGCGTTTTTCTAAAAGTTCTCTGTTTGAGGAAAGGGGTCGGTCGTCTGTAGTTACCAAATCCTCAATCGGGCGGTCTATAAAAACTATAATTCCGTTTTCCTTTAATAGGGAAACATTTAAGGAATTAAGCACCGCACCGCCGCCTGTAGCAATAACCGCCGACTGCTGTGCTGAAACCTCTTTTATAACCTCTGCCTCGATTTCACGGAATTTCTTTTCGCCGAACTGCTCAAATATCTCGGGGATTGATATTCCCGCTTTTTTAACAATCTCATCATCTGTATCGATAAAGCTTTTGCCCGTCTCATTTGCCACAGCTTTACCTATAGTGGTTTTACCGCAACCGGGCATACCGATTAAAACGATATTTCTTTTATCAAGCAGTATTTCTTTATAAACCCTGTCGGTAACACTTATGGGTATAGAATCGCCCGTAAATTTTTCGCAGGCGAAAACCGCTTGTGCAACCAGCATATAAAGTCCGCCCACCGCATTAATCCCTTTTTCTTTAGCGGTAGTCACAAGTGCAGAAGATAGCGGATTATAAACCGCATCTGTTACGGAACAAAGCTTCGGGAAAAGGGATATATCAATAGCTGTCTCCCCGATATTAGGATACATTCCGCAGGGTGTAGTGTTGATAATGACCTCGGCATCTGTGTGATTAGAAAGTGCATATTCATATGTAACAGCGCCGTCATTACCGCCTCTGGAAACCCTCAACACCTCTTTTGCCCCAAGGCTTTCTGCCACAGCCGCCGCAGTTTTAGAAGTTCCGCCGCTGCCCAAAACCAAAACCTTTTTGCACGAAAGGTCAGCACCTTGACGCTTAATCAACGCCCGCATACCCTCGTAATCGGTGTTGTAGCCGTAAAGCTTACCGCCTTTGTTTACAATGGTATTAACCGCACCGATTTTCCTTGCGGTATCGCTTATTTCATAAAGGTAGGGGATTACCGCCTGTTTGTAGGGGATAGTAACATTTATCGCCTTAAAATCGGCATTTTTCATAAAGGTTTCAAGGTCTGCCTTTGCAATTTCCTTTAGCTCGTAATTATAATCTGCAATTTTAGAATGAATTATTTTGGAAAAGCTGTGGGTCAGCTTTTCACCTATGCAACCGTACTCCATTATTTTGCCAACCAGTCCGTTCCGAAGCGTTCACTTAATATATCACAAAGTACAATAGCAGTTATACTGTCAATAACCACCCTTGCCCTATGCACAATACAGGGGTCGTGCCTTCCGCCCGCCGTAAACTGAACATTCTCTCGGTTTATAAAATCCACCGTCCGCTGTTCCTTGTGTATTGTAGGTGTAGGCTTTACCCCACAACGGAAGACAACGGGCATACCGTTTGTAATGCCGCCGTTTATGCCGCCGTTATTGTTTGAAAGGGTTTTAATTTCGCCGTTTTCTATTCTTATAGGGTCGTTGGCTTCACTTCCCCTCATATCGCAAAGGTCAAAACCGCCGCCAAACTCAACACCCTTTATTGCGGGAATACCGAATAACGCACGGGAAAGCTTGCTTTCAACACTGTCAAACCAAGGCTCGCCCACTCCTGCGGGGAGACCTACAACCGCCGTTTCAAGCACACCGCCGACGCTGTCGCCGTCAGATCCTGCCGCCTTTGCCGCCGCTAACATAGCCGTTTCAGCATTTTTATCAAGCACCGCAAAAACCTTATTATTAACCGACTTTATATCCTCTTTAAAATCCGCAAAGCTACGGTCCTTTACCCCTGCAAGGCGGGAAATATGAGTTCCCACATATATTCCTTTTGCTTTAAGGGCAGAAATTGCAATCGCTCCCGCCGCTACTATTCCCGCAGTAATTCTTCCGCTGAAATGGCCGCCGCCTCGGTAATCCTCAAAGCCGTGGTACTTTTCAAATGCCGTAAAATCAGCATGCCCGGGGCGTGCCTTGCTTCTAATCTCGCTGTAATCCTTTGACTTTGTATTAACATTGGGTATTAAAATACAAATTGGCGTGCCTGTGGTTTTACCCTCAAAAACACCGCTTTCAATAACAAAATTATCGGGCTCTACTCTCGGTGTGGAAATATCACCAAAGGGGCGGCGAAGTGTCAGCTGTGAGCGGATAAATTCTTCATCAACCGCAATACCGGGGGCTAAGCCGTCCAGCACCGCACCTACAGCAGCCCCGTGGCTTTCGCCGAAAATGGTAAGTGCTACCGAGGTTCCTATAGTATTTTTCATTTAAAGCTCTCCTTAATTTCCTTTGCGAAGGTATCAAAGGGCATTTCCCGCATTTCAAATTTCCCCGCTTCGGGTACGAAAATAACGGTTATTTTGTCCCCCATAAGCTTTTTATCGTGGCGCATAGCTGAAATCAGCTTATCTATCTCAATTTCGGTACCTATGGGCAAATTTAGCTTTTGAAGGACGGGTATCAACCGTTCCCTAACACTTTCCGAACACATAGGAATCATACCCAACGCCACACATTCGCCGTGGTAGAGGTTTTGCATTTCGTTCTCGCTCTCAATGGCGTGGGCTAAGGTGTGACCGAAGTTTAGAATCTTACGCAGTCCTCCCTCTTTTTCGTCCTGCTCAACAACATAACGCTTGATTTTAAGGGAGCGCTCGATTATAAGGTCGATATTTTCCATTATATCTTCTGTTTCAAAAATTCCGAACAGCTCTTCGTCCGAGGTAAGGGACATTTTGACCGACTCAGCAAGTCCGTTTGAAATCTGCCTGTCGGGAAGGGTTCTAAGGGTATCGGAATCGATAATAACCGCTTTCGGGGGATAAAAGGCACCCACAAGGTTTTTATACCCCTCAAAATCAATGGCTACCTTACCGCCCACAGAGGAATCCACCTGTGACAAAACGGTGGTGGGAATATTGTAAAAATCAATACCTCGCATATAGCTTGCCGCCGCAAAGCCCGCCATATCGCCCACAACTCCGCCGCCTACTGCTACCACACAGTCACTACGGGTAAATTCATTCTTTACCATTTCGGAAAGCAGATATTTATAGGTATCAAAGCACTTTGAGGGCTCCCCCTCTTTTACCGTTACAATAACGGGGGACTTTGCCTGATTAGCTACTGTTTTTGCATATTCGGCGGGTACACCGCTGTCGGTCACGATAAATACTCGGCGGTTTAAATTAAGGTATTCCCCCGCCTTGTCAAGGGAGCCCCGTTCAAGGTAGATATTATACTCCCCTGTTGAGGTTCTAACAGGCATTATCATTCGTCCTCACCCTTTAATATAACTTCTTTTTCAAAACTGCCCGCAATTCTTATACTGCTGCACTTTTCCTTAAGTTCATTAAGCATTTCCCTGCCCTTTTCGCTGTTGATATTTCCCTCGCCCTCGGCGTAAAAATAGTAACTCCAGATAAGCTCCTTTGTGGGGCGGGATTTCAAAGCACGCAGGTTAAAGCCGTATTTTCCTATGGTGTTTATAGCTTCGCCCAGCGCCCCCGCCTCGTTAGATACGGTAAAGAGCATTATAAACTGATTGTCGGCATCAGCGGCGGCTTTGGGTGTCTTAGAAAATACCGCAAAACGGGTGGTATTGGTGCCGCTTTCGTTAATGTGCGCCTCTAACTTTTTAAGACCGAAAATTTTCGCCGCTTCGCTACTGCCTATCGCCGCAGTATCGTGTCTGCCTGCCTCGGCAACCTGCTTTGCCGCGACCGCAGTGTTTACTGCTTCTACAGGCTCAAAGCCGTGCTCCCTTATGTATTTTGCGCATTGACCCAGCGCCTGAGGATGGCTTATTACCCTTTTTACCTCGTCCATTGTAGTGCCCTTGACGGCAAGCAGATTTTGCACAACCTCAATATCGTAAATTCCGTTGATATAAAGGGTACCGAAGAAGGTTAAATCCATAACCTGTATAACATCGCCGTTATGGCTGTTTTCTATAGGCAGTACCGCACAGTCGCACTCACCGTTCACCACCGAATCGTACGCCGCCTTGAAATTCGGGTACGGAACAGCTGTAGCGTCAGGGAAAATACGGCTTGCGGCAATATTTGCAAACGCCCCCTCAACCCCGCTGTAGGCAACCCGCATACCCTCAAGCAGTCTGTGCTGATATGCCTTTGAAATATCCATATTACTCTGCAAAAAGCTTACGAAATAAGGCTTGAGGGTTTCGTTTTCTATAAGCTCTGAATTACGCTTTATAACCTCTGCCTCCCGTGCTGAATCGGTAACCCTTACTCCGTTTGCCTTTTTGTACTCGGCAACAGCTTTTACCGCTTCCATACGCTTTTCAAAAAGCTGTGCCATCTCTTTGTCTATTTCGTTGATTTTCTTTCTTGCCTTTTCTAAATCTGTCATAACCGTCTCCGTTATTTATATTCTTCCATAAGCGCCTTAAACTTAGGTAAAGCACGCTTAATTTGGTCTGTTTCAACGCAGTAGCAAATTCTAACATATCCCTTACAGCCGAAATCGTCGCTCGGTACCAACAAAATCTCGTATTTTTTAGCCCTGTCGCAAAAGGCATATGCGTCCTCCTCAGGGGACTTTACAAAGAGGTAAAAGGCACCGTCGGGCGGAACTACGGTGTAGCCGTATTCGGTAAGGGCATCTAAAAACAGGTCGCGGTTTTTGCGGTAAACCGTAAGGTCAGGTAGAACATCTGCGCACTCACCCACTGTGTACTGCAAAAGGCTTGGAGCACATACAAAGCCCAAAGACCTGCCTGCACCGCACACCGCCGCATAAACTTCGCCGCTGTTATTTGCATTCGGTGAAACAAATATATAGCCTATTCGCTCCCCCGGCAAAGACAGGGACTTACTGTAGGAATAGCACACAAGGGTGTTATTATAATATTTCGGAATATAAGGAACGCTCATATCGTAAACAAGCTCCCTATAGGGCTCATCGGCGATTATATAAATATATGTGCCGTATTCCGCCTGCTTTTTATTAAGTAATGTGGCGAGCTTAATTACAGTTTCTTCCGAAAATACCGCACCTGTCGGGTTATTAGGCGAATTTACAATTATCCCCTTGGTTTTAGCATTAATCGCTTTCTCGAGAGCGGTAAAATCAATCTGAAAATCCCCTTCGCGGCACAAAACCTCAATTAGCTTTGCCCCCGCCTTTTCTGCAAAAACTCGGTATTCGGGGAAAAAGGGAGCTAAAACTATAACCTCGTCCCCCGCATTTACTATAGCATTAAGGCATATTGTAAGGGAAGCCGCCGCACCGCAGGTCATATAAATAAGGTTAGGGTCTGCCTTAAAATCAAATTTACTCTCAATATGCTTTGCAATAGACTGCCTTACACCCAAATCACCCTGCGCCGAGGTATAGCCGTGAAGTGCCACGGGATCCTTTTCTTTTATTAAACGCTCCAAAGCAACGGTAACCGCTTTGGGCGTGGGGACGCTTGGATTGCCAATGGAAAAATCGAAGACATTTTCCGCACCGATTTCAGCTTTTCTAAGCTTTGCATATTCAAAAATTTCCCGTATGACCGAGCGTTTTTTGCCAAGTCCCGCCATTTTTTCGTTAATCATCGTTTCACCCCTTTTCAAAAATAAGCCCGCAACACTCATAGCATACACGCATGAGCGATTGCGGGCCGTCCGTACAACAAATAAAGACTAAGCTTTATGGGCGCACAGGCAGTCCGTACTATAGTAATAAAATCGATAAGCTATGTAACCGAACATACCGTCCACCCTTTCTTCTCAAAACTAAAGACTATTTTAACCTATTTTTTCCCTTTTGTCAATAGATAAAACAAAATTTTCTTTAACAATTTAAAGCTTTAAATCGCTAAACTTATTCCACAACCAATTCTTCAATAGAACGGAGCTGATAATCCACATTTTTAAGCATATGGGGCTTTTTAAGTGCCACCGCCGCTCCCTTTACAACGCTGTGTGCAGGGTCCTCAAGGGGATGCACCTTAATATTTAGATATTCCGTAAGCTTTTCGGTAAGTCCCATTAACTGGGAGCCGCCGCCTGTTAAGTACATTCCGTCCTCTGTAATATCCGCCACCAAATCCGGGTCGGTGCGGTTTAATACCTTTCTTATAGCGTTACAGATTGTATCAACAGTCTCGGAAATAGCGTCGTAAACCTCGCCCGAGGAAATTTCAAAGCTTTCGGGCAGGCCCGAAAATACATTTCTTCCCTTGGCGACTATCGCAATCTCAATATCCCGCTTTACAGCCGATCCTATTTTAATTTTAATCATTTCCGCCGTGAGAGGGCCTATTTCAATATTGTACTCCTTACGGATATATCTTATAATCTGTGCATCAATATCCGACGAGGCGGTTTTAAAGGATTCGCAAACCGCAATACCCCCAAGGGAAATAACGGCAATATCGGTTGTACCCGCACCTATATCTACAATAAGCGTACCCCTCGGCTTTGAAAAATCAAGACCTAAGCCAAATGCCACCGCAAGAGGGCCTTCTATTACCGTAACATTTCGACCGCCTGCCGATTCAACCACATTAGAAAGGGAGTGGTGTTGAAGTTCTGTAAGTCCCGCAGGGAGAGTTGCCATAATGCGGGGGCGCATAATACGGTTTCCGAAGGCCTGTTGCATATAGTTTTTAAGCATTATTTCCGCAATATCGTAGTCCGAAATAACCCCCCGCTCAATGGGAGAAACGCTCACAAGACTGTCGGGCGTTCTGCCAATTGTCTGCTTAGCCTTTTCGCCGAAGTAGACAGGCTCCCAGGTCTCGCTGTCAACCGTCACAACATTGGGCAACTCCAGCACAACCTTTGAGCTTGAAAAAATAACCGTTTTTGAAGATCCTAAATCTATTCCGATATCAGTAGCCATATTAATCTCCAATTCAATATAATATATTTATTATAGCATTAATCATTGCTTTTTACCAGCATTATTTTTGTCTCTGACGCTTATAAGTGCCGTAACGCAGTAAACTCCGTCAGCACCGCTTAAATAAAGCTGTTTTGCGCACTCGTCGAGGGTTGCGCCGGTGGTCTTTATATCATCCACAAGCAAAAGCATTTTGCCCTTAACGCCCGCTTTAGCCTTATAACGCCCCTTAACATTCCCTAATCGCTCTTTGCCGAATAAATCGTGCTGTCTTTTACCATTCTTTAAGCAGACAAGGGTATCAGCAATAGGAAGACCGAGAACTACAGCGATTTTTTCAGCCAGCACTCGGCTTTGGTTAAAACCTCTTTTCAAAAAACGAGACCTGTGCATAGGCACAAATGTAACGGCGTCAAACCCTATATCACGGTATTCATTTTTAACACAAAACGCCATCTGCTCGGCAAAATAATCGGCATTACTCATCCTTTTGCCGAATTTAAAGGAATACACCCCAAGCTTTGCGGTATCCTTATTTTCAAAAGGAGCTATTAACCCGTCAAAACGAAAAACACGGTATTTGCACTCGCAATCAGGCTTTTCACATCCGCAAAGAATACAACGCTTAATCGGGTTAATGGGTTTCAGCATTTCTCGGCAGTAATCGCAAAGCGGCTCGCCGTCCTTAGTGACCTCACCGCAGGCGGCGCAGGTCATGGGGAAAAACGCCTCTTTAATAAGGCTCATTAAGGCTTTCATAGGCGCTGTCTTCCTTTAAAAACTGTTTAAGCATTGTGTATCTTAATGTCTTGCGGTCGTTTGCCACCATTTCTGTCCATATATTATCATTTCCCACCGCAACCAACAGCTTTTTTGCCCTTGTTACGGCAGTATACAGAAGATTTCGGTACTTAAGCTTTTGGGGAACATCGAAAAGCGGTAATATAACACAGGTATACTCGCTTCCCTGACTCTTATGTACCGTAACTGCATAGGCAAGCTCTAACTGTGCCAAATCCTCCGAAAAATAGGTTGCAACCCTATCGTCAAAGCGGACCTTTAAAATGCCGCCCCGCTTATCAATTTCGGTAATAAAGCCCACATCGCCGTTAAACACACCTGTGCCGTATTCGCCGTTATCCCGCCTATACTGCAAATCGTAATTATTTTTTATCTGCATAACCTTATCGCCCTCACGAAGGTAAATACCCTTAAAGGAAAGCTGTTGCTTGCCGGATAGGTTGGGATTAAGGGCACTTTGCAAAATATTATTAAGATTTACTGTGCCCGTCTCGGTCATTCTTGAGGGGCAAAGCACCTGAATATCACGAATGGGGTCAAAGCCGTAGGCATTAGGCAGTCGTTCCGACACAAGCTCAAGCACCGTATTGCTTACCGAAAAGCTATCCTGCCGTCTTAAAAAGAAGCAATCCGATTCATTTGATGAAAAATCGGGGCTTTCGCCGTTAATAATAGCGTGGGCGTTGGTTACAATTTTACTTTTTCCCGCCTGTCTGAACACCTTTTTAAGGCGTATTGAGGGAAAAATATCCGACGATAAAATATCGTTAAGGACATTTCCCGCACCCACAGCGGGCAACTGGTCTGAGTCCCCCACCAAAATTATACGGCAGGAAAGTCTTAACGCCTTTAATAGGCTGTCAAAAAGCAGAGCATCAATCATTGAGGCTTCGTCAACTATAATAACATCACAGTTAAGGGGATTTCTCTCATTACGGGAAAATTGCTGTTTGTCGCCCTCTCCCCACTCAACCTCTAAAAGGCGATGAATGGTTTTAGCCTCTCTTCCCGTAAGCTCGGTCATACGCTTTGCCGCCCTGCCTGTGGGAGCGGCAAGCTCAATATCAAGACTGCGGTTTTCAAAAAGGCTTATTATGGCATTAAGGGTTGTGGTTTTCCCTGTGCCGGGTCCCCCTGTTAAAACAAGTATACCGCTTGAAAAGGTCTCAAAAATCGCCTGCTTTTGCAAATCCTCAAATTCTATACCAAGCCTGCGTTCAACATTTTCAATTTCGAGTTTGTCTACCGTGACGGCCTTGTCTATGTACCTTTTTACCGAAATAAGCCGTGCCGCGATATGCTCCTCTGCCGAAAAATATTCAGGTATCGAAAGATACTCGGTGCCGTTTACGGTTTTGGATTTTATTCTAAAGCACTCTGTAAGGCGGTCACAGCAGTCCTCAACCGTATCCCGCTTACATTCAAGCAGTCTTACCGCCACCTCGCAAAGCTTTTCACGGGGAAGGCAGGTGTGGCCGTTTGCAAGGTTTTTTCTAAGTACATATTCAACCCCTGCAGAAACCCTTAACTCGCTGTTTTTATCAAAGGACATATCCTCGGCTATATCCTCCGCCGTCTCAAAGCGGAAATCAATACCCTCCTCGCACAGGGCGTAGGGGTTGCTTTTAATCATATCGGTAGATTTATCCCCAAAGCGGCGGTAAACAGCAAGGCATTTATCAGGTGTAGCGCCGTATTTTGACAGCATCATCATAATATCTCTTACGCCGTACTGCTTTTGGTATTCTTCCGACAGTTGCTTTGCCTTAGAGAGGGTTATTCCCTTTATTGTAGCTAAATCCTCAGGTCTGTTTTGAATTACATCAAGAGTGTCTGCGCCGAATTTCTCAACAATTTTCTGCGCCGTTGCAGGACCTATGCCCCTAATCGCACCCGAGGAAAGATAGCGCAAAATTGACGCAGAATTTTGTGGAGCTTTACGTTCAAAATGTTCGGCCTTAAACTGCTCGCCGTAGGAGGGATGAACTGTATATTCGCCGTAAAAGACCGCCTCGTCACCCTCGGTAAGGAAGGGCAAAATACCAACTACTGTTTGGCTTTTGCCGTCTGCCTTTACCTCTGCTACAGTATAGCTGTTGCCTTCGTTTCGGTATGTAATTCTTTCAACGGTTCCTTTAATTTCTTTAACCGAATCGGTTAAAATGTCCTGCATATTAAGCGTTCCCCTCCTTTTATTTCAAACTTTCAACTTTTCCCTTAAGGTCATACAAGGAGCAGTAATCCGCTCCGTTTTTTTCTGCTAAATAACGGCAGGCTTTATCGCTTTTTTCCGAAATCCCGCTGTTAACCGCTATAATATAATCGGAATAGGCTTTTCCTAACCACTTTTGCTGTTCTATAGCAAATGCCAGCTGTTCTTCGGCATCTTCACCCTTTAAAAAGACCACAGAATATGTAACTGCCTTTCTGCGGGGCGAGGTGACACGAAGATTTATTCCGTGCATAAGCTCCGCAAGTCCCAAGACCGAAAGAAAAAGAACAACTGCCAGTGCAATATATTTGATTAACATATTTTTTCACCCCTTGATACATTGTATTCAGGAAGTGAAAAAATGCTAAACGGTCTGACATATTAAGGAAAAACCCCACAAACCAAAGGCCCCCTTGCCTAAAGGGGGCTGTCGCGGCGAAGCCGTGACTGGGGGATTTAGCTTGGAAAAAGCTTTAATATATCCCTCCACCGCCGTTCGGCGGTCCCCCTCCCTTTAGGCAAGGGAGGCTTTCTGTGCAAAGTGCCCTTAATGCGACAGTTATTTTAGATTTATTTTATTTTTACCGTTGTGCTGTAGGAACCTACCTGCCAAATATTATTATAAGAATCCGAGCCTATAGTAACCGTAACCGTATGCTCGCCCATCGCCTTGTCGGACAAATCCACAAAGGCGTAGAGCATATCGTCCTTAAGCTTTGAAATAACATTTTTAGGCCCGCAGATTTTTACATTTCTTATGGCCGTATCGCTTGTAGCGCTTAAACCCGAAGAAAGCCCCTTAGAGCGAATACTTGATACCGTAAAGGTTTTTTCGACATAATCAGAGGTGTTCACCGTGACGGTGAAATGCTCAATAGAGTCAAGCAGTCTTACACCGTCCGGAAGCTTCGGCGATACATCAAACTTATTTGATGAAAGGGAAACCGAGGTGATATCTATTGCAGAAAGGGTGACCTGGGTTATTTTATTAATTGCCTCAGGCTTTCCGATAACCGTAACCGTCTGGTGGTCAACACTGTAGGCTATACTGCTTTTTTGGAAACCGTCTGGTAAATTTGTAAAGTCGGCAACCACCGGAACTGTTATGCTTTTAGAGATAGGAACCGTAACCTTAACCGCTTTTTCGCTTAAGGTCAGGTTAGTCATATCTATAGCCTCGCCTGCTTCGTTAAAAAGGCGTATTTCTGCGTCATAGGTAGTGCTTTCGCTTAGGATTTCATTAACCGAGGCATAGGCTTCAACCGTTGCTATTTCATTGATAACCGTGCGGGGGCCTTTGATGGTTATCGTATCGCTTTCGGTTCCGCTTACTACAGCCGTCTCCGCAATAAGACCTTCTATAGCGCTTGCACCTTCAGCACGAGCCTTAACGGTGAATTCCTTAGTATCAACATAGTCAAACTGCAGATTAACCGTTGCGGGGGATATGCTTATAAACTCATAATCCGAGACTGCGGTGTTTTTTCCGCCCGAAACCTCAAGCTGATACTCGCCCGGTGCGTTAATTGCAGCGGCGGAGGCGTAAACATAAAAATCTCCCGGCTGCAAAGCAGAGACAACATAGCTCGGTCCCTTTATGGTAACCGTGAATTTTTGCGATGAAATATCCCCTATAATTTCCATACCGTTTTCGGAAACAAAGGTGTTTTCAAGGTTGATATTTACGGAAATATCCGTAAAGGTACGGTCAATGTCGGGATTCTGGCTAATCATAATCACAAGCCAAAAAACAAAGGCGGTTATAATCGAAAGCGGAATAGTAACCCGTTTGTTGTAAAGCAGCTTTTTTAATGAAAATTTGGCTGGAAGATTAATTTTCCGTTTCATCTGCCTTTTCAGCGTCCTTTCCGTTTTCTTTTTTAAAGGGGTTGAAGCGCTTTAACAGCGTTATAATCTTATTATCATCGGCGATTTCATCATCATTAACAAGAAGATGGCGCAGTTCCTCGGCGGCGGACATACTGTTATAATTCCTTGTTATCTTGCCGTTTGAAACGATGGAAATTATACCCGTCTCCTCAGAAACCACAAGTACAACCGCATCGGAATTTTCTGTCATACCGATTGCCGCACGATGGCGGGTACCTAACTGTGAGGAAATATCCTCCCTTTGGGTAAGGGGTAAAATACAGCCGGCGGCGTAAAGCTTGCCGTCCCTAATAATCATAGCACCGTCGTGAAGGGGAGATTTTGGGAAAAATATGTTTCCAACCATAGAAACAGAGGGCTCGGCGTTTATAACAGTGCCTGTATTAATAATCTCACCCAGCTGTGTAGAGCGTTCAAAAACTATCAGTGCGCCTATTCTGTTTTCCTGCATATTGCCCGCCGCACGGCAGACCTTGTCTATACAGTTTTCTATCGGCTCGTCCGATAAATCGCCCTGGGTACCCAGTAGCTTTGTATGCCCCACCCTTTCAAGAATCCTTCTAAGCTCGGGCTGAAAAATAATAGCAATGGCTATTATGATATAATTAACAAATCTCGACAAAACCCACTTTATAGCAATAAGGTTCCACCAGTTGGCGATAAAGTATATAAAAAACAGTACGATAAAGCCCTTTGCGAGCTGACCCGCACGGGATTCAAGCATAAAGCCTATCGCCTTGTATATAATATACGCCATAATAAGAATATCCACAATGTCCGATATTCTCATACTTGCGACAGCATATATGATTTGATTGAAAAATGCATAAATCGCATTGAATATGCTGCTCATATTAGAACATTCCTTTTCACATACTTTTATAGTTTATTCTAACATAATTTTTTTCCCTATTCAATAGAAAAACGCACATTTTTTAAATTTTTTTGTCATTTTATTTGCTTAATTGCTTTTATTAAGCTTGTTATTTCGGCAGGAGTATTAAATGCGGCGACAGAAACCCTTACCGCTCCAATATCAAGAGTGCCTATCTGCCTATGTGCAGAAGTAGCGCAATGAAGTCCTCCCCTAACCGCTATTCCCTTATCGTTTAAATACTGAGATACCTCGGCGCTGGTTTTCCCGTAAACATTAAAAGAAAGCACAGGAGCGTATAAACCGTCCTTAGGTTCAGGAGTATAAAGCTGTACCCTGTCATTTTTTGAAAGTTCCTTATAAAGATAGCGTATAAGCTTCATTTCGTGGGAGTATATTTTTTTAATCCCTACCCCCTTTACATAATCAATTCCCGCAGAAAGCCCCATTATCTCTGGTACATTAACCGTTCCGCTTTCAAGCCTTTCAGGCAGACCTTCGGGCTGAACAAGCTCTGCGGAATTTGTCCCTGTACCGCCCTCTATAATGGTATTTTCTATAGGCTTTTGGCATATAAGCACACCTATTCCCATAGGGGCGTAAAGCCCCTTGTGGGGAGCAACACACAGGTAATCTATATTCATTTGACGCATATTAATGGGCATCACTCCCGCTATCTGTGCCGCATCTACAGCAAAAAGCACTCCCCTTTCCCTGCAAAGTGCCCCGATTTCGGCGATAGGAAGTGTTTTTCCCAAAACATTAGAAGCCCCTGTACAGATTACAAGCCTTGTATTAGGGCGGATTTTCCTTTCAAACTCCCGCAAGGTAAGGCTGTCATCGGCAAGGGAAACATAGGCTGTATCAAAGGGGATTTCTTCTTTTATAAGTGGCCTCATAACCGAGTTGTGTTCTAAAGAAGAGGTTACCGCATGCTCTCCTTTTTTTAAAACACCCTTTATCACGCAGTTTATGCTGTGGGTGCAGTTAAGGGTGAACACCACATTTTCCGCTCCCGAGGCGCCGAAAAACTCCGCAGTTTTTTCCCTTACCGAATAAACCGCATCCGCCGTCTTTAAAGAAGCGTTATGCCCGCTTCTTCCCGGGTTTGCCGAAAGCTCTCTTAAGGCTCCGTCCACAGCCCTTATAACCTCTGTCGGCTTCTTGCCGGTTGTAGCGGCGTTATCAAAATATATCACAAATAACACCTCCGTTATTATCTATTAAGTTATGAGCGCGGCATAGGCTTATGCCGCGCCCTGTTTGTTACATTTTTTCATTAATTTCAAGGATTTTAATTCCCGCATTTCGCAAAATGCTTTCCGCTTCTTCAAGCTCTCCGTTTAAAATTATGCTGTACCCACAGCCCGAGCTTGCCCCAGAGGCAATCCTCTCAATTTTCACATTATATCCGTGTTTTCTTAAAAGGTCACGGCCCTTAATGGCATAGGTAACCGAGCCCGTTGTTATAACATACTTTTTCATTTGTTTTCACTCCGTTATATTACATCATATGCACTTTGGACAAATCTGTCTACTACTCTTCCTCTCTATAATATTCAATAACAACGATAAGGGTTATGGGTAAAATAAATATTCCCGCTATCCCGAAAAGCTTTATTCCTATAAACATTGCAAGCAAGGTGAAAAGCGGTTTAATGCCCATCTGTTTTCCGATAATTTTAGGCTCTGCAAAATTCCTTACCACCGTTATTACAAGGTGCAAAATCACAATACCCGCCCCCTTAGCGGTATTTCCCATTATAAATTCCACCGCCGCCCAAGGGATAAGCACCGTACCCGTTCCCAAAACAGGCAATATATCTATAACCGCAATAACCGCCGCTAAAACAAGGGCATACTTAATTTGCAAGACCGTAAAACCTAAAAAAAGCTCTGTAAAAGTGATGCCGAGTATAATAAGATAGCCCTTTGCAAATTTAAAAACGCTGTTTACAAGAATGTTTTTGATTTTTACCGCATTATCATATATTTTCCGTCCGCAAAATCCACGCACAAATTTAATAAGCTTATTAAAATCAGCCGCTATATAACAGGCAGAGGCGGCGGCTACAACACAGCTTAAAAGAAATTGCGGTGCCTGCTTTACGGTATAACCCGCCGCCGAGGAAAGCATAGATGTAAGAGAGGTCATAAGCCTGTTTACGGCATCCTCATAGAATACGCTTAAAAGGTCTGTAAATTTCTTCGGCAGTTTTTCAAAATAAGAGGCGGCAAAATTTTTCAAATTACCAAAAAATGCTGTCAGCATCTCGGTATTGGCGGCAAGCTCTTCAAAAAAGCCCGCCGCCGTTCCCACAGCTCTAAATAGTATAAAAAATACCAATGCCGCAACACCTAAAAATACAGCAAGCGCAAGTGCTCCCGCCACAAGCGAGCCTTTGATTTTAAGCTTTGAAGAAATAAAGATTGCGGGCTTTTGAACAAGTAATGCTACAGCTCCCCCCACAACAAAGGGCAAAAGAAATCGGAGCATAAATTTGCAAATAATAAATATTATTGCGGCTACTGTAACAAAATAAAGGGTGTTAATAAGAAAGCTCTTTCGTGATTGTTGCTCCAAATCTTTCCACTCCGAAAATCAAATTTATGTATATTTAACAGTAATCAAAAAAATGTGGGGGTTTTTGTTGATTTAGAAGGAAAAGTGTACTATAATAGACTATAATTATAAGTATAAGGATTATGTGTTCAAATATTCAGGTTTTAACGGCGACACACTAAGCCTTAATTCTCTGCTTAATATTTCAATTAAAAGAATAGACGGAGGTAAAAAATGATTAATGTCGCTATTATGGGTCACGGCGTCGTCGGTTCAGGCGTTGCCGAAATCCTTATAAATCACTCCGACAGAATCACACAAAAGGCCCACACGGATGTTAATGTCAAATACATTCTCGACCTGCGTGATTTCCCGGATTCTCCCTACATCGAGAAGTTTATCAAGGATTTCAACACAATACTTAATGACGACGGCGTTAAGGTTGTAGTTGAGGTTATGGGGGGAATTAATCCCGCCTACGATTTTGTAAAAAGCTGTCTTTTAAGGCACAAGAGCGTTGTCACTTCAAACAAAGAGCTTGTAGCCGCAAAGGGCGCAGAGCTTATTAAAATCGCCAACGAAAAAAATGTAAATTTCCTTTTTGAGGCCTCGGTGGGCGGCGGTATTCCCGTACTTCGCCCGATAGCGCAATGCCTTGCCGCTAACGAAATTACCGAAATTGCGGGCATTTTAAACGGAACAACCAACTTTATTTTAAATAAAATGATAGTGGATAATATGGATTTTGATGCGGCGCTCGCCTTAGCACAGAAATTAGGCTATGCCGAAAAAAATCCCGCCGCCGATATTGAGGGGCACGATGCCTGCCGTAAGGTCTGCATTTTAGCGGCTTTAGGCTTTGGCAAGCATGTTTATCCCGAGCAGGTTGCTACAGAGGGTATAACCGAAATCACCCTTGACGATGTTGAGTCGGCTGATAATTTCGGCTGTGTAATAAAGCTTATCGGCAGAGCTAAAAAGCTCCCGAACGGCAAAATCACCGCCTCGGTCCGTCCTACCCTTGTAAGCCGTGATTGTGTGCTTTCGGGCGTTAACGGCGTATTCAATGCGATAATGGTAAACGGCGACCAGACAGGCGAGGTTATGTTCTACGGCAAGGGTGCGGGCAAGGAGGCAACTGCAAGTGCGGTTGTGGCCGATGTTATTGACTGTGTAAAGCATTTAAGCTCCCGCAAATATCTTGACTGGGATGAAGGTACACCCGATTATGTAGATAACGCTTACGATGAAGTATCAAGGCTGTATGTAAGGGTTTCGTCTGATGATTTTGACGGACTGGAAAAACAGTTTGAGGCTCTCTTCCCCGCTGTATCCGTAGTTAAAAATAAGTTCAGAGGCGAGATAGCCTTTATAACAAACGAGGAAAAAGAAAGCGTCACTAAAGAAAAGCTTTCTAGGTTTAATAATCTTTCCTCGCTCAAAGTATTGCATACCTTTTTCTAATTTTTCAGGGGGTTAAATAAATGGCACTAATGGTAAAAAAATTCGGCGGCTCTTCGGTCGCCAACGCCGAGAGGGTATTTAATGTAGCAAATACCATTATTGGCGATTACAAAAAGGGTAACGATGTTGTTGTTGTTGTATCGGCTCAGGGCGACACTACCGACGATTTAATCGAAAAGGCTAAGGAAATCAATCCCGACGGCCCTTCAAAGCGTGAGCTTGATATGCTCCTTTCCGCAGGCGAGCAGATGTCTATAGCACTTCTTGCAATGGCGATTGAAAAGTTAGGCTGTCCCGTAATTTCCTTACTCGGCTGGCAGGCGGGCTTTTCCACCGATTCAAAACACGGTATAGCACGCATTAAAAAGGTGGATCCGGAGCGTATCAGGAACGAAATCGCAAAGCGAAACATAGTGATAGTTGCGGGCTTTCAGGGTCTTAATAAGTATGACGATATAACCACCTTGGGCAGAGGCGGCTCGGATACAAGTGCAGTTGCAATAGCGGCGACTATGAAAGCGGATGTATGCCAGATTTACACCGATGTTGACGGCGTATACACAGCCGACCCCCGTAAGGTTCCCAATGCTAAAAAGCTTGATGCGATTACCTATGACGAAATGCTTGAGCTTGCGACCTTGGGTGCGCAGGTTCTTAACAACCGCTCGGTTGAGATGGCTAAAAAATACAATGTGGAGCTTGAGGTGCTTTCAAGTCTTGAAAACAAACCCGGCACAATCGTAAAGGAGACTGTAAAAATGGAAAAAACATTAATCAGAGGCGTTGCTAAGGACACTAATGTTGCTACCGTTTCGGTAGTAGGACTTGAGGACACTCCCGGAGTTGCCTTCAAAATCTTCAATAAGTTAGCTCAAAAAAGAATCAATGTTGATATTATTCTCCAGTCGGTGGGCCGTGACGGCACGAAGGACATCACCTTCTCTGTTCCGAAGGACGACGGAAAGACCGCCGTTGAATCTTTAGAAGCTATGAAGGACAGCCTTAATTTCCATAAGATTGCCCTTGACGAATCTGTTGCCAAGGTTTCTATTGTAGGCGCAGGTATGGAAAGCCACCCCGGCGTTGCTTCTAAGATGTTTGAGGCGCTTTACGATGCAAATATCAATCTTCGTATGATTTCCACCAGCGAAATCAAAATTTCGGTGCTTATCGATGCCGAGTGCGCCGATAGGGCAGTAAAAGCCGTTCACGATAAATTTATCGATTAATTTAAGAGAATATACAAAACCCCCGTCCGTTTGAGTTATTACAGCTCAAACGGGCGGGGTATTAATTAAGGCTCCCTCTAACGAGGGTGACTCCTCACGGTGTGAGGAGATGTCACGAAGTGACAGAGGTGACCGCCGCCGTCAGCGGCTGTCGAGCGTAGCGAGACTGAGGGAGAGAAAAAGCTGCGTTTTATTGCAATTTTCTCTTTCTCTCCCTCCGTCAACCTGACGGTTGCCACCTCCCTCGTCAGAGGGAGGCTTTTTCTTTGAAAATCTTTAATACGGCAACACAAAAAATCATTTTATACTTTACTTTTAATCCTACAAAGCCGTCTGTTTAAAAACTCTGAGTAGTTAGAAAAGTTTTTGATTTTTTCTTCGTCTTTAAAAACATCAAGCAATTTGAGCGCTCTTTCTGTCTCCTTCGCAGCTTTTTCTTTTTCTCCCTCGGATTCAAAATACTCCGCTGTTTTCCATATCATCTGCAAAAGCGTTTCAAAAGAAATCCATTTCTGTTTTTCCGCCGCCTCGAACATCGGACGACCTGTAAGAACAAAGGCGGTTTCCGAAAGTTTTGTAAAATAAATTTCCGGTATCTGCTCAAGTGCCGCCACCGCTTCTTCTGTTTCGCCCTTGGCGTTATAAGCATACGCCAAAAAACGCAAAGCATCATAACGAATATCGCTTTCGGTGGCTTTATCGATAAGCTTTCCCGCAATTTTTATTGTTTCGTCAGGCTTTTCGGAATAATTTATCACATAAAGCAAATTGTTTAACAAAACACAGTTTTCGGGATATTTATTTAAGCCCTCCTCCAAAATTTTGCGGGCTTTGTCAGGGTCGGACTCACGAAATTTACAAGACAAATCCGCATAATGCTTTATATCATTTTCGATTTCCTGTAAATTATAAGCAAAAAGCTCATCGGTACTCACTCCGAAAATTCTCGCCAGTTGGGGGACGAGCGTTATATCAGGCAGAGCTATGTTATTTTCCCATTTGCTCACTGCCTGAAATGATATTCCGAGTAATTCCGCCAGCTTTTCCTGTGTTAATCCGTTCTCTTTGCGTAATTGTTTTATTCTGTTTCCGATTTTAAGCTCCATAAATTTCACCCTTTTAAATTTGTTAAAAGCGCTTTTACAATTATAATTATATATATCTTTTAAAAATTAATCAATAACCGAGTAGGCGATAATTTTCAACCACAGAGTGAAATTTCCATGCAAAAATTAAGGCTCCCTCTGAAGAGGGAGCTGGCTGCGCAAGCAGACTGAGGGAGAGAAAAACTACAAATTTATATGTATCTTTACTCCTTCTCTCCCTCCGTCACGGGAATCCCCTCGCCAACCTAACGGTTGGCCCTCTCCCCTTTAGACAAGGGGCGCATTCCGTGCCACCTCCCTCGTCAGAGGGAGGCTTTTATCTATCTGATAAATCAAACCGCATCGGGGTGGGTGTGCTTATACTCTATCTGCTGTTCAATCATCATATCCTTGACCTTCATAAGTCTCGCTCTGCTTGAGCGCTCGTTTTCCTCAAGCTTCATCGAGATAAAATGAATGGTCTCCTGATAGCGGGGAATAAGGACATGCTCGAGGGCATTTACACGGCGGCGGGTCTTTTCAATATCGTCCGCCATAAGCTTTACCGACTTTTCCTTTTCGGCAAGCTCCAGCATTAAGGGTAGGAGCTCCGACAGGCCGCTTACCGCATCATCAAGCTCAAAGCTTGTGGAGGCAAAGCCGTAGGAAAAAATGTCCGACTCCTCTGCTGTTCTGGTATTTATATGATAAATGGGAATATCAACGCTCATTACATTGCGGGTGGACTGCTCCAAATAAACCTCCTGCTTGGGGGCTAAAAGTGCGGTATCAAGCGCTTCCTTTGACATAACGCTTGAAGCCAGCACAAAATCGGAGTTGACCGTATTAAGTCCCTCCTCAACCTGCTCACGAAGAGTTTTGGTCTCCCTAATCATATCAAGAAACTGCCGCATAAGCTCATCCCGCTTATCTTTAAGCAGCTTATGACCCTTAAGGGCGGTTGAAAGCTGTTTTTTAAGGCGGGTCAGCTCCATACGGGTGGTATTAACATTTAGTACTGCCATTATCCCACTCCTTATACCTTGCAGTAGTACTTGTCAAGCAGCTCGTCATTTATTCGCTTAAGCTCGCTTCTGGGCAGAATTGACAAAAGCCTCCAACCGATATTAAGGGTTTCCTCAATGGTGCGGTTGGTGTTATAGCCTTGGGAGACATACTCCTTTTCAAACCTGTCGGCAAACTCGGCGTACTTCTTGTCAATATCGGTAAGTGCCGCCTCACCCAAGATTACCATAAGCTCCTTTGCGTCCTTACCACGGGCATACGCCGCAAAAAGCTGGTTCATAGTAGCTGCGTGGTCCTTTCTTGTTCTGCCCTCGCCTATTCCCTTATCCTTAAGACGGGAAAGGGACGGAAGTACATCGATAGGCGGAGTAACGCCCTTTCTGTAAAGCTCACGGCTTAAGATTATCTGACCCTCTGTGATATAGCCCGTAAGGTCGGGAATCGGATGGGTCTTATCGTCCTCGGGCATAGTTAAAATCGGAATAAGGGTTATGGAGCCGTCTTTGCCTTTAAGTCTGCCTGCACGCTCATAGAGAGTCGCCAAGTCGGTATACATATATCCGGGATAGCCTCGTCTGCCGGGCACCTCCTTGCGTGCGGCGGAAACCTCACGCAGAGCGTCGGCGTAGTTTGTAATATCGGTCATAATAACCAGCACCTGCATACCAAGGTCAAAGGCTAAATATTCAGCCGCCGTAAGCGCCATTTTAGGTGTGGCAATACGCTCGATAGCAGGGTCGTTTGCAAGGTTTACAAACATAACGGTACGGTCAAGAGCACCCGTTTCCCTAAAGGAATCGATAAAGAAGTTGGACTCCTCAAAGGTGATACCCATTGCCGCAAAAACAACCGCAAACTGCTCGTTATCGCCGAGAACCGCCGCCTGTCTTGCAATCTGGGCGGCAAGGTTTGCATGTGGCAGTCCCGAAGCCGAGAAGATAGGCAATTTTTGACCTCTTACAAGGGTGTTAAGACCGTCGATAGCCGAAACGCCCGTCTGTATAAACTCCTGGGGATAGTTTCTTGCCGCAGGGTTCATGGGTCTGCCGTTAATATCCATTCGCTTTTCGGGGATAAGCTCAGGGCCGCCGTCAATCGGTCTGCCTAAGCCGTCAAAAACACGGGAGAGCATATCGGGAGAAACGGGAAGCTCCATTCCTCTGCCTAAAAAGCGCACCTTAGAGTCGGCAAGGTTAATTCCCGCCGCACTTTCAAAAAGCTGAACCAAGGCGTTTGTGCCGTTAATCTCCAGCACCTTGCAACGCCTTATTTCGCCGTTCGGGAGCTCGATTTCGCCCAGCTCGTCATACTTTACATTTTCAACATCGCTTACAATCATAAGAGGGCCTGCAACCTCTCGTATGGTTTTATATTCCTTAGGCATTGTGTCTCCCCTCCTTACAGCTCGTCGGAAGTCTTAACAGCTCTATCAACATCGCTGTCAAGCTCGGCTAAAATTTCGGTGTATTCGGAATCGATATTATTTTCGGGTGTGTACTTAAAGCGGCCTATACGCTCCCTTGAGGGCATAGAAACGATTTTTTCAATCGCCGCTCCCTTATCTAACCCCTCAGCCGATTTATCGTAAAAGGCTAAAATAAGCTCCATCATAAGATACTGCTTATTAAGCGAGGTATAGGTATCGGTATCGTCAAAGGCGTTCTGGTGCAGGTAGTCCTCTCTTATAGACCTTGCCGCCTCAAGTTTTAGGCGGTCGGGAGCCGAGAGTGCGTCCATACCCACAAGCTTTACTATCTCTTCAAGCTCGGCTTCCTCTTGAAGGAGTGCCATAAGTCTGCCCCTAAGCTTATACCAATCGGTCTTTACATTTTTATTGAACCAATTTGACAGAGAATCAGCGTAAAGCGAATAGCTTGTAAGCCAGTTTATTGCGGGGAAATGCCGCTTATAAGCAAGGGAGGAATCAAGTCCCCAGAATACCTTTACAATTCTAAGGGTGGCCTGCGAAACGGGCTCCGAAATATCGCCGCCCGGAGGGGAAACTGCGCCGATTACCGAAAGTGCGCCCTCGGTTTCCTCTCCGCCGTTTACTATTACCCGTCCCGCACGCTCATAGAACTGTGCCAAACGGGAGCCTAAGTATGCGGGATAGCCCTCTTCGCCGGGCATTTCTTCAAGTCTGCCCGACATTTCACGCAGAGCCTCTGCCCAGCGTGAGGTGGAGTCCGCCATAAGGGCAACTGTATAACCCATATCACGGAAATATTCGGCTATTGTAATACCTGTGTAAATTGATGCCTCACGGGCCGCAACAGGCATATCAGAGGTGTTAGCAATAAGCACAGTACGCTCCATAAGGGAGTTGCCCGTTCTCGGGTCGCAAAGTTCGGGGAATTCGTTTAAAACATCGGTCATTTCGTTGCCTCGCTCGCCGCAGCCGATATAAACTATAATATCCGCCGCCGCCCACTTTGCAAGCTGGTGCTGAACAACGGTTTTACCCGAGCCGAAGGGGCCGGGAACTGCCGCAACACCGCCCTTTGCAATCGGGAAAAGGGTGTCTATTACACGCTGACCTGTTACAAGGGGAATATCGGGGGACAGTTTACGCTTATAGGGTCTTCCAACACGGACAGGCCAAGACTGCATAAGGGTAAGCTCAACTACGCCCTTTTCAGTTTCTACCTTATAAACGGTATCCTCAACGGTATAATCGCCCTCGGCAATCTCAACTATTTTGCCCGACATTTTGTTGGGAAGCATTATTTTATGGCTTACAATGGCAGTTTCTTGAACAGTACCTACTGTATCGCCGCCCTTAACTGCATCACCGACATTTTTTACGGGGGTGAAGTGCCACTTTTTCTCACGGGAGAGGGCGGGTACTTCAACGCCTCGCTGAAGATTAGTACCGCTAACCTTCATAATTTCGGCAAGGGGACGCTGTATTCCGTCAAATATAGAGCCGATAAGTCCGGGCCCTAACTCAACGCTTAAAGGCTTGCCCGTTGATACAACCTTTTCCCCCGGTCCTAAGCCCGCAGTTTCCTCATAAACCTGAATAGATGCCTTATCTCCGTGCATTTCTATAATCTCACCGATAAGCTTTTTATCCGAAACACGGACAACATCGAACATGTCGGCGTCCCGCATACCCTCGGCTATTACAAGAGGACCTGCAACCTTGGTTATTGTTCCTTCGGTCATTCTTATATCTCCTTTTGCTATTTGTTAAAAATTATATCCGAGCCGACTGCCTTTTCCACCGCCGCCTTAAGTGCGGCAGTACCCGTGCCGTTATTGCCCGAAACACCGACAATCGGCACTACCGAGGGGGTAAGCTGTTTATCGGTTTTATCTATTTGCCGCTTAAGTGTAGGCACTAAACGCTCGGTTACATAAATTATACCATAGTCAGCCGTTACGACTTTTGAAAAAATCTCTTCGGCATCAGAGTCTTTATCGCAGGGGTAAATGTCAAGCCCCACCGCCGCAAAGCCCTTAATGCTTTCGGTATCGCCTAAAACCGCTATCTTAACCATAAAGCTCACGCAGCCTTTCCCTTGTTTTTTCGGTGGGCTGACCTGTTTTAATACCGCTGTAAATTATGCGAAGGTCGGTAATTTCCGCCTTGCGGGCTAACATATAGCCTATTATCGGCTCGATTCCCACCGTAATAAACTTACACTGTTTTGCGGTATTTATAATGCGGTCTTCGGCAAATTTTTCAAGCTCCGCAGGGGAACTCCTGTAGGCTTCTGCAGCTTCAGCTCCGCCAAGCTCTGTCGCCTTAGACATAAGCTCCAAAAGCTTTTCTTCCCCGCCAAGCGCCGCCAAAATCATTGCTTTTTTTGAAACAACACCCGTTTCGGTAAGGGCAGTCTCCAAAAAAGCGGCGGATTTATTCGCCTTTGCACCCCGCAAAGCGGCCTTTATATTGTTATAAAAAACGATAACGGTTATAAGCTTTAAAATCACAGGGTTGCCGATTTTTTTCGCTTTTTCGAGTTGGGCTGTCATAAGTCCAGCATCAATTATGCAGTCGGCAAGCTGGCTGTCCCCCGTTTTTGTGAAGACGGAATAGGCTTCCTCTGCCGCAGAACGCATAAACTCAGGCAGTAGGTCAAAACGCTTTTCCTTTACCGCCCTCTCAAGGGCAGATGTTTCCACCGTAGCGGGAAGAATAAGGAGACTCTCATATTCCCTACTGCGCACCACGCCCTTAAGCACCGCCTTATAGTTATGAAAATCGTTTTCATACAAAAAGGGCTCAAATGCCGACATATCGGGGGCGTTTTCGGTAACATACTTCCAAAGCTTTTCAGTTTCCTCGCTTAAAAGCTTTGGAACATCGGCGGTATCGGTAGCACCGATTCCCCTGTCCAAAAGCATTTTGGCAAGCTCCTCTGTGTTTTTAGCGGCGGAAAGTTGATTAAGGTCTCCCGCCTTTAAAAGCCTGTTTTCCCTCGCCCTTAAGTTTCCTATGGCAAAACCAACGGATTTAACTGACATAGTTTCACCCTCTTTAACCGAAAAGTGCAGTATTAAGCTTATCGGTTATTTCATCACGCTTTTCACGCATTAGCGCCGACAGCTCGCAGTTAATAATTATATCGCCGTATTTAAGGATAAAACCGCCGTTAATATCCGCAGGGGTATCGCTTAGGGTTACAGAAAGCACCTCTAATACTTTTGCAAAATCGCCCTTATCACGGGATAAATCACGGGTTGAAAGGAGCATTTCGCCCTTACCGCTCATAGCATTCTTTTTTGCAAGCCTTAAAAGGCAGTCAAAGTAGGTTTTATCATCGTAACTATTTATGCCGACGATAACCTCATCAAGCGCCTTTTCGATAAGCTCACGCTTTTTTGTAAGCCTTGCGTCCCTTAAGACCAACTGCGCCGCAGAGTTGCCTGTGCTTTCTGTCAAAGCGGCTTTTTTATCTGCTTCGGCGGCAATTATCTCTGCCTGTTTTTCGGCTTCTTTAACCGCAATAGCGACTGCTTCCTCTGCCTTTTCTTCGGCGGCGGAAATTATCCCCTTTGCGGTCTCCTCTGCCTTAGCAGTTATACCGGCAAGTATTTTTTCACTTGAGGTCATTTTTATCACCTTAGAGAAGAATTACGGTAAGGAAAGAAACCAGGAAGGCAAGCAGAGCGTAAATTTCAACAAGTGTTATGGATACGAGAGCCTTCGGGAAGGCGCTGTCGTCCTTAGCAAAAAGCGAAATACCTGCTACTGCGGCTTTTCCCTGGGAAATACCCGACATAAGTCCGCCGATAGCGATAGGAAGACAGGCGGCAAGAATCATTCCGCCCTCCCAAGTAGCAAGGTCAGCAGAACCGCCGAAAACGCCGATTTTGGTAAGCACGATAAAGGAAACGATGAAGCCGTAAAGACCCTGTGTACCCGGGAGAAGCTCTAAAACCAGCATTTTACCGAATTTTGAGGAATCCTCTGCGAGAACGCCCATACCTACCTCACAGGCCATACCTACGCCCTTAGCAGAACCTATACCTGCCAAAATTGTTGCCAATGCCGCACCTGCAAGTGCTAAAACTGTACCTAAAGTCATTTTAATTTTCCTCCTTAATATTTTGCACATTCAAATCGGTGTATTTTGATTTGAATGAAAAAGGTTTGAATTCTCTGCCGCCGCCCTCGTAGAATTTTGAGAACAACTCTACATACTGAAGTCTTAGTGTATGAACATATGCGCCCAAAACATTCAGTCCGAAGTTTATTGCGTGCCCCAGCGGGAAAACGATAATCAGCAATATAAAGCCGCCTATGCTTTTTCCGCCCATTGCACTTAACATATTAAACACCGCACTCATTGCGGAGGTTGTAAGTCCTAATGCCATAAGTCGGGAGAAGGAAAGCAAATCGCTTACATAGCTTGTAATATCGTAAAGGGAAGCAATACCCGAAAACAGCCGCATAATCGGGTTTTTCTTATCTCTGCCTTGGGTTAATATAAGACCTGCAACCGATGCTAAAGCCATAACTATACCGATATTTTTAATAATCGGAACTGTCACAAAGCCTAAAGCCACAAGTGCGATACCCGTAAGGGTTGTAATCCAAAGCCCTGCGTCAAAGAAGGCTCCCGCCTTATCCCCGTTTTTCATACAGGTTGCAAATTTTGCGCAAAGTCCTGCGATAATTTCAACAAGACCCAATGCAAGGCTTAATATCAAAAGGGTTACCGCATCGCCGTTCATCGGGTCAATAAGTGCGGGCAAAGCCACCCTATGACCGAAGAACCTTTCGCTTATAACCGCTATACTGTCTCCAAAGAAACTGCCGTACACAAGTCCCCACAAAAAGGTGGATATGCCGCAGTACTGGAAGAGCCGCATATTCTGCCGCATTGAGCGTGACAGCTTAAACTTTGCCAGCGCTATGCTCGTTGCGATTATCATTATAAGGCCGTAGCCTGCGTCCGAAAACATCATTCCGAAAAACAGGTAGTAGAAAAAGCCTGTTACGGGGGAAGGGTCAATATCCCGAGGGCCCGGTAATGAGTACATCTTAACCAAAGTCTCGGCAGGTCTTGCAAAAGCGTTGTTTTGAAGGACTACGGGGGCTAATTCCTCATTAGCGTCCTCAGCCTCAATTACAACGGTAAACTTCTTCTTTAGCTCTTTTTCAAGATAAGGCAAATCCCGCTCGGCAACATAGCCTTTAATAAGCACCGTATGCGATGTTCTTGCTATTTCCCCCGCCGCACGGAAGTTTTCGGCCTTAGCCCTGCAATAATCCGCAAGGTTTTCAACCTCATAACGGCTTTCGGATATTTCCTTTATTTTTGCAAGGTAATTCTCGATTTTCTCCCTGCATTTATCCGCACGCTCTTCCTTAGAAGCAATCTTATCCCTCGGTAATTTCGAGGTAATCTGTGCAGGTCTTGCAAAGGAAAGGGATCTTAACACCGTCTCTGACCGCTCCTGTTCCTCTTTAGGACAGCAGGCAAAAATATAGGTTATATCCTTTCCCGTATTAACTATCTCTGTATAAAGCGAGATTTCAGGGTCTAATTCGGCTAATTTTTCATTAAGGGTATCAAGGGTATAAATTCCCGCTACCGTGCCTATAAACGCCCTTGTTTTCGCCGTTCCCGAAAAGGAAAGCGGGACATCAAGGGGCTCCCAAGGAAGCATCTGCTCCCTTGTTGTGTTAAGGCGCACAATCTCTGCCTTTTGCTCTGCTATTTTACGGTCATTCTCTATAACATCATTAGCAAGGGATAAAGCCTTTTCAATCTGCTCCCGCTTCAAATAAAACTCCTCGGCAGTAAGCTCCCTTGCAGAGCCGAAAAGCCCCGCAATTCCCTTTTTTTCGGGAAATCGCTGATTCAGTATTTTAACCGCATTTTCTGCGGCTTCGGCATTTCGCTCGTATGCGTTTATCTTATCCGTAGTATCGGTCTTAAAATAACCCTCATGCAAAACAGAGGTCTCCTCGTCCGAAGCCGCCGTATCAATATCGATAATCGACATTTCCTGCAGTCTTTTCATAACTGCCGCCGCCTCGGTATCGGAAGCATAAATGTTTACAAGCTTACATTTAAGCTTAGCCAAACCTATCACCACACTTGCCTTTATTAATCAAATTTTAATTAAACAAAATTTCTGTCGCAGCGGCTAACGCTCCGCCGATATTTTGCGTATACTTAGTATCAAGCTCGGCCTTAATGCCATCCGCCTGTTTTTCGGCATCCTGCTTTTTTGCTTCGGCTTTAGCCTTTGCCGCCTCAACCGTTTTTTCAGCCTTTTCCTCAGCCGCCTCTAATATGCGTGCCGATTCCTCCGCCGCTTTAAGCTTTGCATTGTCGGATATTTCCGTCGCTTTTCTTTCTGCGTCCGAAATAATCCTTTCGGCACCCCTTTCGGCTTCGAGAATTTCATCTGCCATTTTTCTTGCCAAACAAAACACCTCCGTGTTTTTATTAAATTATATTTTACACTTTTCATGCGAAAAAGTAAATGACAAATTTGTAAATAAATTCAGTCAATTAAATAAATTTGCCTGAAATGGTATATTTTTTAAAAAAGTCTTTTTTTTTGAGGCTGTTTTTGGTATAATATATTTTCAGGATTACTAATTATATATTACAGTTTACGGACGGAGAGAGTTATGAATATTACTGTTGACGGTCTAAACATAGAATATACCGAAAAGGGTGCGGGTATTCCCGTTCTGCTTTTGCACGGCTGGAACTCCTCTTATGAGGTTTACGGCGGTATAATATCGGCACTTTGCGACCGCTGTAGACTTGTGGCGGTAAACTTCCCCGGCTGCGGCGGGTCGGACACTATGGAAGAACCTTGGAATTTAGATGATTACTGCGATTTTGTGCTTAAATTTATGAAGGCCGTAAATCTTGATAATCCTATTATGATAGGCCACTCTCACGGCGGCAGAGTAGTACTTAAAATGGCGGCTACTAATATGGTAACCCCGCCTAAAATAGTTTTACTTGATTCCGCAGGGCTGATACCTAAAAAAAGCGCAAAGCAAAAAATAAGGGCAAAAAGCTTTAAGGCAATTAAGCGGGTGCTTACCCTGCCTGTTATAAAAAATCATTCGGCATGTCTTCTTGATAAAGCCCGTAAGCATTACGGCTCGGCGGACTACAACGCCGCTCCCGAGGTACTGCGCAAAACAATGGTATCCCTTGTAAATACCGATTTAAGGGATATTATAAGCAATATTTCCTGCCCCACATTGCTTATCTGGGGTGAAAATGATACGGCGACCCCCCTTTCCGACGCTGAAATTATTAAAAGCCTTATCCCCGATTCGGGGCTTTGCGTAATAAAGGGTGCGGGGCATTATTCATTCTGCGAACAGCCCTATCAGGCGGCGGCTATCTTAAAAAGCTTTATTAATTAGGAAGTGAACGAAATGAATATAATTTTACTTATTTCCGTTATTATAGCATCTGTTTCGGGACTGTTCTCCCTTGTAAGGCAGTACCAGATGCTCCAGCAAAATTCCTATTTCCCCTCTCGCTATCTTCCTTGGGTTCGGGAAAGCTATGCTGTGCCGCTAAGCTTAGAATTAATAGGCTTTGCCTTTGCCGCTTTGCTTGTTTCGGTAAAGCTTTACACCATATTACTTGTATATACCTGCTTGGTTCTCACAATAAGAATTGCTTTAGCGGTTAAAACACAGAAAAAATCCATAAAAAAGCTTGTTTTTACAGGCAGAATCAAGCGACTCTTTGGGGCGGCGGCAATACTGCTTGCTGTCTTTATATTGCTTTATGTAATAATTAAAAAACCCCTTGGTGAAATTTTTGTTCTGCTAACCCTTATTTTTTCCTTTATCTCTCCCCTTACAGCGCTCCTCTCCCGTTTAATTACCGCGCCTGTGGAAAAGCTCATTTCTCGGTGGTATATTAACGACGCAAAGCGCATTTTAAGGGAGCATAGCGGTCTTACCGTAATAGGTGTTACGGGGAGCTACGGCAAAACCACTACAAAATTTATTTTAAGCCGTATTTTAAGCGAGAAATACAACGTTGTCGCCACCCCACAAAGCTTTAACACGCCTATGGGTGTAGTTCGCACTATCCGTGAAAAAATCGAGCCCCAAACCCAAATTTTCATCTGCGAAATGGGGGCTAAAAATGTAGGCGATATTAAGGAAATCTGCGATATTGTCCACCCGAAATACGGCATAATCACCTCGGTGGGCGAACAGCACCTTGAAACCTTTAAAACTGTAGACAATGTTTTTAAAACCAAGTTTGAGTTGGCAGACGAGGTACTTAAAAACGGCGGCGAGGTGTTTGTAAACGGCGACAGTGCGGAGCTCATCAAGCGAGCAGATAAATCTCTGTACACCCTTTACGGCACGGGGGATTTTGACGCTAAAGCAAAAGATATTTCCTACGGCCCAAACGGCTCGGAGTTTACCGTAGTTTCGGATAAATCCGAAATTCCGCTTTCTTCACGGCTTTTGGGGCTTCACAGTATTATTAACATTACAGGTGCGGCGGCGCTTGCTTTAAGACTTGGCGTTACCCCCGAAAATATCCGCTTTGCGGTTTCCTCTCTAAAGCCCACCGAGCACAGATTGGAACTAAAAACATACATCAACGGCTCAACCCTTATTGACGATGCTTATAACGCCAACCCCGAGGGCTGTCTCGAGGCGGTACGAGTGCTAAGCTCCTTTGATAATATGAAAAAGGTTATCGTAACCCCCGGGCTTATTGAGCTTGGCGCAAAGGAATATGACTGTAACTTTGCACTGGGTCTTGAAGCCGCCAAAAAGTGTGATATAATTATACTTGTAGGGCTTAACCGCTCAAAGCCGTTAAGGGACGGTGCAGAGTCTGTCGCCTTTAATCCCGATAATCTTTATGTGGTTAAAAGCTTTAAAGAGGCTATGGAAATTTACAGCAAAATTGCCGATAAAAATACGGTGGTTCTACTTGAAAACGACCTGCCTGACAATTATTTAAACTAAAATCAAAAAAGGTGATTATATGAAAACAAATATCGCAGTAATTTTCGGCTGCCGCTCGGTGGAGCATGAGGTTTCTATTATTTCCGCCGTTCAGGCAATGAGGGCTATTAAGCGTGAAAAATATGATGTCACCCCCATTTATGTTACAAAAAGCGGCGAAATGTATACAGGAAACGCCCTTTTTGAAATCGAGAATTACAGAAATCTGCCAGAGCTATTAAAAAACAGCGAGCCTGTTTTATTAGCCCGCAAAAACGGCGGCGTTTATATGGTTTATGAAAACAGCAGTTTCTTTAGCAAGAAAAAGGATGTTAAAATAGACCTTGCCTTCCCGATAGTCCACGGCACAAACTGCGAGGACGGCACGGTTGCGGGCTATCTTGAATACTTAGGTCTTCCCTATATCGGGTGCGATATACTCTCCGCCGCTGTGGGAATGGACAAGGCGGTATTTAAGGATGTTTTAAAGTCTGCGGGGCTCCCCGTGCTTGACTGCGTCACTTTCCGCTCCCGTGAATATATGCTTGAAAAACAAAAAATCACCGCCGAAATTGAAGAAAAGGTGGGTTTCCCGCTTATTATTAAGCCCGTAAACTTAGGTTCAAGCGTGGGTATTACCAAGGTGAAGGATAAGGACGGTCTTGACGAGGCTATCACCCTTGCCGCTTCATTTGCCGATAAAATTTTAGCCGAACACGCCGTAAATAACCTTCGTGAAATCAACTGTTCGGTTATTGGGGACGCTGATTCCTGCGAGGCCAGCGTTTGCGAAGAACCCTTTATGAATGACGAAATTCTCTCCTATGAGGATAAGTATATGTCAAATAAAAAGGGCGGAGCATCAAAGGGTATGGCTTCCTTAGGCAGAAAAATTCCCGCCGATATAAGCGAAGAAAAGGCGACCGAGATTAAAAGACTTGCCTGTGATATATTTAAGGCTATCGGCGCTTCGGGCGTAGTGCGAATAGATTTTCTTATTGACACCGAAACCGACAAGGTTTACGCCAACGAAATTAACACTATCCCCGGCTCTCTCGCCTTTTATCTTTGGGAGCCGACCGGGCTTAAATATACCGATATGATAGATAAATTGGTTGACCTTGCCTTCTCCCGTCAGCGCAACCGTGAGAATTTAACCTACACTATTGATACCAACATTCTTTCGGGTGTATCCTTTGGCACTAAAGGAGCAAAAGGAGCGAAGCTTTAATGACCAAGCTTTTAGTAAAGCTGTTTATTAAAAACAGCGAGGATGTAAGTGACAACACGGTACGGCTTAAATACGGGACTTTGGGCGGTGCAGTGGGCATAGCCTGCAACTTGTGTCTATGTGCGCTTAAAATTACCGTAGGGCTTGTAACCGCCAGTATCTCGATTGTGGCGGACGGGCTTAACAACCTCTCCGATATGGGCTCATCCGTCATTACAATGATAGGCTTTAAAATGGCGGGCAAGCCTGCGGACAGCGACCACCCCTTCGGCCACGGCAGAATGGAGTATATGTCCGCCTTTATCGTATCGGTGCTGATACTGCTTGTAGGAGCGGAGCTGTTTAAATCCTCGATTTCGTCGCTTGTCACGGGAGAAAGTGCACCTACATACTCGGTATGGGCTATTATAATTCTCGCCGTTTCGGTGCTTGTCAAGCTCTGGATGTGCCTATTTAACCGCAAGCTCGGCAAAAAGATTGATTCCGAAGCTTTACTTGCCACCGCACAGGACTCCCTTAACGATATGGTTGCCACCACGGTGATTTTAATTTCGGTGGGCGTATCTATGTTAGTTGAACTCCCCTTTAACCTTGACGCTGTAATGGGTATTTTTGTTGCGATATTTATACTCTATTCGGGGCTTGTCTCGGCTAAGGATACCCTTAATGAGATTTTGGGCACTCCCCCCGAAAAAAAGCTGATTGAAGATATTGAAAGTACCATTCTTTCCTTTGAAGAGTTCAAAGGCATTCACGACCTTATAGTACATAATTACGGTCCCGGCAGGCAGTTTGCCTCGGTGCATGTGGAAGTCCCGCAGGACAGCGACATTGTTAAATGCCATGAGCAAATCGACCTTTGCGAAAAGCTGGTTGACGAAAAGCTCAATATTTCCCTTGTAATACATATGGACCCTATTGATGTAAACAACGAGGCGGTAGCTAAGGCTAAGGAAGGAATTATAAAAGCCGTTAAGGAAATTGATGAGGGTATGTCTGTTCACGATTTCCGTATGACCCCGTCGGGCGAAAAACGCACAAACCTGATTTTTGATGTTGTGGTGCCCTCGGCGGTTAAGCTAACACACAAGGAATTAGAAGAGCGTATTTCCGAAAGCGCTAAAAAAATCAATCCCACCTACTGCTGTGTTATAACCTTTGACAACGACTTTACAGGACGGTAAAAAGTAAATGACTCTAAACGATTTAGGCATAGGAAAAGAAGCGGTTATTACCGCTGTAAAGGGTGAGGGCGCACTTAGACTTCGCCTTTTAGATATGGGGCTTATTCCCGGCACTAAGGTAAAGGTTATTAAAATAGCCCCCTTAGGGGACCCGATTGAAATAACCCTTAGAGGCTATGAGCTTACCATAAGACGGGAGCACGCAAAGGAAATATATGTTGAAAGCGAGGGTGAGGCTTGATGATTTTTGCCCTTGTAGGTAATCAAAATTGCGGTAAAACCACTCTATTTAATGCGCTTACAGGCGCTAATCAGCATGTCGGCAATTTCCCCGGTGTTACGGTAGACCAAAAAATGGGGGACATAACCTCAGCTAAAGGCTGTTCGGTTGTGGATTTGCCCGGTATCTATTCAATCCGTCCCTATTCTACAGAGGAAATAGTAACCCGAGATTTCGTCCTCAACGAAAAGCCCGACGGGATTATAAATATAATAGACGCTACCAATATTGAGCGCAACCTCTACCTTACTTTACAGCTTTTGGAGCTCGGTATTCCCACGGTAATTGCCCTTAATATGATGGACGAGGTGCGGGGCAACGGCGGAACTGTTAATATCAAGCTTTTTTCAGAGCTTTTAGGTGTACCCGCAGTACCCATAAGCGCCGCTAAGAACGACGGTATAAGCGAGCTTGTAAAAACTGCGGTTGCAACCGCCAAGGGAAAGGTTAAACCTAAGGTGCAGGATTTCTGCGCACCGGGCCCTGTTCACCGCTGTATTCATGCGGTTTCCCATATGATTGAGGACCACGCACAGGGTATAGGCATCTCTCCACGCTTTGCGGCCACAAAGCTGATTGAGGGGGATATGTCCTTTGCCGAAAAAATAGAGCTCGACCAAAACGAGCTTGAAGCAATAGAACACAATGTAAAGGAAATGGAAACCGAAAGAGGGCTTGATGCCAACGCCGCCCTTGCGGATATGCGCTACGCCTTTATTGAAAGGGTTTGCGAAAAGGCGGTTGTTAAGTGCAAGGAAAGCCGAGAGCATCACCGCAGTGTTAAAATCGACAGCGTGCTTACCAATAAGTATTTGGCACTCCCCTTATTCCTTGTTATAATGCTGCTGATTTTTTGGCTGACCTTCGGGGTTATCGGAAGCTTTTTATCAGACCTTTTATCCCTCGGAATTGACAAGGTTACCGCCATTACCGATTCCGCCCTTACCGCTTACGGAATTAATGAGGTTATTCACAGCCTTATAATTTACGGTATTTTTGCGGGTATCGGAAGCGTGCTTTCATTCTTACCTATAATAGTAGTATTGTTTTTCTTCCTATCTATTCTTGAGGATACGGGCTATATGGCAAGGGTCGCCTTTGTAATGGATAAGCTCTTGCGCAAGATAGGACTTTCGGGCAGAAGCTTTGTTCCTATGATAATCGGCTTCGGCTGTTCGGTTCCCGCAATAATGGCGTCCCGCACCCTTTCTTCCGAGCGTGACCGCAAAATGACCATAATGCTTGTCCCCTTTGTCTCCTGCTCGGCTAAAATACCTATCTATGCGGTCTTTTCCGCCGCATTTTTCCCAAAACACTCGGCGATTGTGATGTTCACCCTCTACATATTCGGTATTATAATGGGGATAATAACTGCGCTTATACTTAACAAAACCGCCTTTAGGGGCAACCCTGTTCCATTTGTAATGGAGCTTCCCAATTACCGCCTGCCCTCGGCTAAAAGCGTACTGCTTTTAATGTGGGACAAGGCGAAGGATTTTTTACAAAAGGCGTTTACGGTTATATTTATTGCAACCGTAATAATCTGGTTCTTAGGTGCCTTTGATTCAAGGCTAAATTTCGTTGCCGATTCGGCGGATAGTCTGCTTGCCTCTATAGGGCGGCTTATCTCCCCGATTTTTGCCCCCTTAGGCCTTGGCGACTGGCGTATAAGCACCTCGCTTATAGCAGGTCTTTCGGCAAAAGAGGCGGTTGTAAGCACCTTAGGTGTGCTTTTGGGCACAGGGCTTGACAGCTTGAGTCTCACCCTCTCCTCGGTATTTAATCCCCTTACCGCCGCAAGCTTTCTTGTGTTTACTCTGCTTTACACCCCCTGCGTTGCCGCAATAGCAACCCTTAAGGCAGAGTTGGGGTCAAGGCTGCACACTGCGGGAGTAGTGGCGCTTCAATGCGTTATTGCATGGGTTTGCGCCTTTTTGGTATACAATTTGGGTCTGATTTTAGGTTTATAAGATATGAATGTATACGATTATATAATTTTATGCGTTGTGGCGGCTTTGCTTATCGCCGCAGTAATATATATTATAAAACGGCAAAAAAGCGGCAGGCATTTCTGCGGCGGTGACTGCAAAAACTGCGGCTTATGCGCCGAAAAACATAATAAAGGAGCAGAAAATGAAAAATAATGTATTTAAGGTAATTCTCAAATGGCTTATCTGTGCAGTAATCATCTTTCTCGGCTTTTGGTTTGTACTGCCGCCTATAAACCCGAGAAGCGGCGAAATGTGGGGCTTTTTGGTATTCTGCATTGCGGTATGCGTCGTTGTAAACGCCTTTTCACAAATTATATCCCTTTTCTCCCTTGTTAAAAAAGACCACGGAATTTACAGCATTTCCACCAAAGAAGAACGCCGTGAGACCCTTAAAAAAATCGGCAAGCCCTTTAAATTTGCCGTTTTGGCGCTTATTTGCATAGTGGTTTTAAGTGCAGTTGCGAGCCTTGTGGGCGCACAGATTTTTAACGCCTCCCGTTATGAAAAGCTTATCACTATGAAGAACGGCGACTTTACCGCCGATGTTGCCGAGATTAACCGCACACAGATACCTGTGGTTGACCGCGACACCGCCTCAAGACTTGGACAGAGAAAGTTAGGTGAAATCTCTGACCTTGTTTCCCAATTTGTAATTGAGGAGGATTACACACAGATAAATTATAAGGGTAAGCCTGTTAGGGTTACACCCCTTGCCTACGGCGATATAATAAAGTGGTTTAACAACAACAGCGAGGGTATCCCCGCATATATTACGGTGGATATGACCACGCAGGAAACCTCCCTTGTAAGACTTGACGAGGGCATAAAATATTCAAAAAGCGAATATTTTATGAGAAATCTCTACCGTTATCTCCGCTTTAACTATCCCACCAAGATATTTGATAACATATCCTTTGAGATTGACGAGGACGGCACTCCCTACTGGGTTGCCTCTACAAAGACCTTTAGGATAGGCTATTGGAACGGCTCCGATATTGAGGGGGCTGTGCTTCTGAACGCCGTTACGGGCGAAAGTGAGTATTACAAGCTTGAAGAAATCCCCACTTGGGTTGACCAGGTCTACAGCTCGGATATGATTATGGAGCAGTTAATCTACAACGGCAAATACCGTTCGGGATTCTTTAACTCCATCTTCGGTCAAAAGGGCGTTTTACAGCCCACCGACGGATATAATTACCTTGCTATCAATGATGATGTTTACCTTTACACAGGTATCACATCTGTGACAAGCGATGAATCTAATGTGGGCTTTGTGCTCACAAATCTCCGCACTAAAGAAACTAAGTATTACGCTATACCCGGAGCAGAGGAATACTCCGCAATGGATTCCGCAGAGGGTCAGGTTCAGCACCTAAAGTACAGCGCAACATTCCCGTTGCTTCTTAACATTTCCGACAGACCCACCTACTTTATGTCCCTTAAGGACGGGGCGGGACTTGTAAAGATGTACGCCTTTGTGGATGTAAGCCAGTACCAGATTGTGGGCACGGGAAGCTCGGTTGAAGAGGCACGGGCAGACTATATAAGCAAACTTAAGAACGAAAATCTTGAGGTTGAGGATACGGCTGAAACAACAGTTTCGGGTATTATAGAAAATATCGCCTCGGCAGTGGTTTCGGGCAATACAAACTACTATATTAAGCTTACAGGTGACGATAAAATCTATATCGCACCAATCAAAATTTCGGATAAGCTCCCCCTCGCCAAGACGGGCGACAGCGTAGAAATGACAATTTCCGAAGCAGAAAACAAGTTTACGGCTACAAAAATAGATTTTAGGTAATATACAAAAACAGCCTCCATCTGACGAGGGAGGTGGATTTTGCAAAGCAAAAGACGGAGGGAGAGAAAATGCTTTTATAAAGCTTTTCTGACTACCCCTCAGTCACCTGCGGTGACAGCTCCCCTGACAAGGGGAGCCTTTATTTTTGCTTAGTTCTGATTAAGCTTTTTATACAGTGCGGCGATTTCGGCTCTTAAAGCCCTGTTTTCTTCTTGGGATAAGGTCGGGTCTTTTTTTATTAGGCGTTCTGCCTCAACCCCTGCAAGATGTAATGTCTTGCGGTCAGCGAAAATATCGGCTATCTTCATATCGGGCAGTCCGTGCTGGCGGCTACCCAAAAAGTCGCCGGGTCCCCTTAGCTTCAAATCTTCCTCGGCTATTTTAAATCCGTCCTGACAGTTTTTTATAACCTCGAGCCGCTTTTTTGTATCTCCCCCGCTAATATCGGAAATAAGTATGCAGTAAGACTTATGCGCCCCCCTGCCTATTCTGCCCCGCAGCTGGTGGAGCTGAGAAAGCCCGAATCTCTCGGCGTTTTCAATCACCATAATAACCGAGTTTGGCACATCAATGCCCACTTCAATAACAGTTGTAGAAATAAGCAGCTGAATTTCCCCTGATGCGAAGCTCCTCATAACCCTTTCCTTTTCCTTAGCGGGCATTTTGCCGTGGAGAAGCCCCAAGGAATAGCCCTTAAACTCGCCGTTCTTAAGAGTCTCGTAATACTCGGCGGCAGAGGTAATATCAAGGGTTTCGTTTTCCTCTACAAGGGGACAGACAATATACCCCTGCCTGCCCTCATCAAGGAATTTTTTTATAAAATTGTATATACGGGGGTGATAGGAAGAGTTTACAAAATAGGTATCTATCTTCTGTCTTCCCCGTGGGTATTCGTCAATAATGCTTATATCAAGGTCGCCGTAAACAATAAGCCCCAAGGTACGGGGAATAGGGGTTGCGGACATAACAAGGGTGTGAGGATTTTCACCCTTTGCCGAAAGCTTTCCCCTTTGCGCTACACCGAAGCGGTGCTGTTCGTCGGTTATAACAAGCCCCAAGCGGTTAAATTCAACATCGTCTGTCAGCAGTGCATGGGTTCCCACCAAAACATCAATTTCTCCGTTTTTAAGGGCTTCCTTAATTATATTTTTCTGCTTTTTGGTCTGGGAACCCGTAAGCAAGGCGCATTTAATTCCGCTGTCCCTTGTTATTTCGCTTAGGGTTTTAAAATGCTGCTCCGCCAAAATCTCGGTGGGTGCCATAAGTGCCGACTGAAATCCGTTCCCCGCAGAAATAAAGCACAGCGCCGCCGCAACAGCAGTTTTTCCGCTGCCCACATCACCCTCTATGAGCCTATTCATAGGTCTACCAGAGGACATATCGGCTATGCACTCCCCTATTACCCTTTTCTGCGCATTTGTTAAAGCAAACGACAGAGTTTTTTCAAATTCGGGTAATGAATTTTTGGTTATAACACACCCCGCAAGTCCCCTCTTTCTTTTTTTAAGAAAGGAAAGCCCAGTCTGCAAAACAAAAAGCTCCTCAAAAACAAGCCGTTCCTTTGCCCTTTCAAAGCTTTCGGGCTCAAGAGGAAAATGAATATTTCGAACAGCGGTATTAATTCCGCAAAGTCCGTTCCGTTCCCTTATGCTTTCGGGCAACACTTCGTCCAATTCGGGCAAAGTGTTAAGCGCTGTTTTAACAAGTTTTTCTATCGCCTTTGAGGAAAGCCCTGCCGAAGCGGTATATATAGGCTCAATTCCTAAAAATCCGCTTTCCCTAATTTCGGGGGACGACATTTCCCGCATAACAAGATTACCGCCCAATTTGCCGTAAAAAAGGTACTCACAGCCCTCATTTAACCTTTCCGCCAAGTATTTTTGATTAAAAAGGGTTACGGTCATATATCCGCTGTCATCAGCTGCGGTGAACTTATAAATAGTCATACCCTTGCGTATGTAATAGGACTTAACCGGCGAGATTATTTTCGCCTTAACGCATACAATCTCCCCAAAAGGACACTCGGAAATATAGGTTATCTTGCGCCAATCAAGGTATGCGCGCGGAAAAAAACGCAGAAGGGCACCGACCGTATCGATGCCCTTTTTACGCAAAAGCTCCGCCCGCTTTTCACCTACGCCCTTTAAATACTGAATGTCGGTGGAAGCTGTCAGCATAAGATTTCTCCCTTTATATCATTCAACCGAAAGAATGTAGTAATAAACCGGCTGTCCGCCGTTAATTACGGTAATTTCGGTCTTTGAACCGTATTTTGCCTGAATTTCCTCTTCAAGCGCCGCCGCCTGCTCGTCGGTTACATCCTCGCCGTAAATAACGGTAACAAACTGACTGTCACGCTTAACCATCTTCTTTAAAAGGTTTAAAACAGCCTTATCAAGCTCGGTTTCGGTAAAGGCAATCTTACCGCCCAGCATTGCCAAAAGCTCACCTTTTTTAATCTGGTGACCGTCAAAGTCGGAATCCCTTGCGGCAAAGGTTACCTGACCCGTAGAAATACGCTCAGTTGATTTCTGCATTTCGATAGCGTTTGCTTCAACATCTGTGTCGGGGTCGTAATTAAGCATTGCGGTAATACCCTGGGGAATGGTTCTTGTGTGGATTACAATAACCTTTCTGGTACTAAGGGGTATTGTCTGCTCCGCCGCCATAATAATATTTTTATTGTTGGGCAATACATATACAGTTTCGGCAGGTGTTGCTTCAACCGCCCTTAAAATATCGTCGGTGCTGGGATTCATAGTCTGACCGCCGCTAACAACGGTATCAACGCCCAAGTCCTTAAAGAGGCTTGCAAGTCCCTCGCCTGCGCAAACCGATACAAAGCCTACAGGCTTCGTAGGGGTTACAGGCGTAAAGGTCTCTGTGCGGTCTGCGGACTTAGCGGGCTTCTTCTTAGCGCTTTCGGAATCGTGCTTGGCACGCTCGTGCTGGTCACGCATATTCTCTATCTTCATATGAACAAGCTGACCGAAGGTAAGCGCATTTTCAATGGCATTACCGGGGTGGTCGGTATGAACATGCACCTTAATAATCTCATCATCGTCAACAACAACAACGCAGTCGCCTATCGTCTCAAGATAAGCTCTTAATTCAGAGGGCTCCTTTTCGTTCTCCTTATCACGGTTTACGATAAATTCGGTACAGTAGGTAAAGGTGATTTCGGTTTCAAACTCGCCCGCCGCACTTACCGAGGATTCCTCTTCGGCGGTATCTTCGGCTACAGCGTTTGACTTAATCATAACCCCGTCTTTAAATACCGACATCATACCCTCAAGTATTGTAACAAAGCCCTTGCCGCCTGCGTCAACAACGCCTGCTTTTTTAAGAGTAGGCAATAATTCGGGGGTCTGCTCAAGAGCTGTTTTTGCACCCTCAATAGCGGCGTCAAAAACGCCTAAAGCGTCCTTTCCGTCCTCGAGTGCCGCTTTTGCGTGCTCAGAAGCAACTCTGGCTACAGTAAGTATAGTTCCCTCGGTGGGTTTCATAACCGCCTTGTACGCCGCCTCTACGCCAAGCTCAAAGGCGGCGGCAATATTTTCGGCTGTAACAAATTCATCCTCACCGATTCCCTTAGAAAAGCCCCTGAAAAGCAGAGAGGTAATAACGCCCGAGTTGCCCCTTGCTCCTCTAAGCAGCGCAGAAGCGCTGGTCTTTGCAACCTTTCCTGCGGTTTCTCCGCTCAGCTTTTCAAGCTCCCTTGCAGAATTAGCAAGGGTCATAGACATATTAGTTCCCGTATCTCCGTCAGGTACGGGAAAAACATTCAAATCATCGATTTGTTTGCGGTTGTTTGTAAGATTATTTGCGGCGGAAATCATAGCGTCGCGTAAAGTATCGCCGTTAAACAAATTAAACACTCCTTAAACAGATTATTCCTTAATTCCGTCTATTTTAATGGTGACCTTATTAACGGTAATACCCGCCGTTTCCTGTACAACATATTTCACCTTTTCTGTAATACTGGCGGCGATTGCGTTAATATTCATTCCGTAAGTAACTACAATATGAAGCTCAACCGAAATCGTATCAGAGTCACCCGTGACGCAGATTCCCGTATCAGGATGCTCCGCCCTTGAGAGCTTGCTGAAAAGCCTCTGCTTGCTGCCGCTGGGCACCATGCCCACAACGCCGAAGCAGGAAGTAACCTCGTGTCCTATGAGCTTTGAAAGATATGTTTCCGAAATATCGATTGTGCCGAGTCTTGTTTCATAAGCTATCATAATATATCCTCCTATTAATTATTGAAATTATATGATTCAATCGAAAAATAAATATCGCTCGCAGAGGAATTATTTACATTTTCGATATGGTCATTGTAAAAAAGCACGCCCGTTCTGTAGCATATGGGGATAAATGGCATTTCGGTCTGCAGTACCGAGGCAACGTCCGAGACGGTGTTTTGACCGTTATAAAGTCCCTCTATAAGCTGAGCGGCGGTTGCGCTCTCCCCGTTATCTTGAGGGGTTTCGGTATCTTCTGCGGCTGCGTCGATTAAAGGCCCATTGTTAACATTAATTTGATTTTTAAGGCCGTAAGCAGCGCTTCCACCCTCGGTGACAAGGCTTGATAGGTCCATATTAGGTGTCAAAGCAACCTCGCCTAAATACAGCTGAAAATCGCCTGAAGAAAGCGCCGCAGTATAATCGGTGTATGATTTTTCAACCACATTAATTTTAATACCGCAGTTCATCAGTTGATTGGCTATAAGCTGTGCCACAGCAACCCGAGTTCTGTTCTCACTGTTTACCAGCATATTAAATTGAAGACGGGTGCGCCCGTTTTTTAGGCGTATTCCCTTATCATCCACACTATTATATCCTATTTTCTCCAAATTCTCAATAGTTATTTCTTGATTTGCGGCAGTTTCTATGTTTTGAACAGATTTAACCGGCTCCCAAACCGGATTGAAAAAGCCTGTTGCGGCTATGGCATTGTTGTAGTATCCGTCCCTGCAAACAGCGGCACGGTCAATTCCCGCCGAAATAGCCTGGCGTAGCTCGTTAAGCCCCAAATCTCCGTATGACTGATTAACACCGATATAAACTATATGATTAATATTAATATTGACCTTTTTTCCGCTCATTCTAAGGATATTTCCGTCCGAAATATCACTGTAATACATATCAGCCGCACCTATTTCAACATAATGCGAAAGCGATTCGCTGTCAGGCGCATTGACAAGGCGTATTTCCCTAATCGAGTAATCCGATGCATTGGCTAAAGAAACTTCATTCAGCACAAGCCTTGTAAGCGACTCGTCAACCCTGTACCGCCCGCAGCCTATCGGCGGCAAAGCCACACTGTCCGAGGTGGTCTGCTTTTCACTTCCGCTTTTAAGTATCGGAAAATCAAGCAGGTTTGTAAAATACGGGTCGGCCTTTGATAATTTAAAAACCACAGAATTCGACCCTTGAGCCGACGCAGATTCCGCCGAATAAAGCTTATACGCATATTCCGTAGCCGACTTTTTAGCAAGATTAAAGGAGTAAACAACATCATCTGCCGTAAGCCTGCTTCCATCCGAAAAAGAGCGGTTTTTAAGGGTCACGGTGCAAAGCCTGCCCTCAAGCACTACCTCCTCGGCAAGGCAGTAAACTACCTTAAATTCATCATCAAGCTTTACAAGGGGCTCATAAAGCAGCTTGCAGAGCTGACGGTTAGAGTCGGTGGTTGCGGTATAAGGGTCAAAGGTATCCGATGCGGAATAAAGCAGAGTGATATAGTCCCTGTCGGCAGAAGAAACACTTTCGGTTCCGATTGGTAAATCGGAGGATGTGCCGGTGGTACTCCCTCGGCAGCCCGAAAGCAAAAGAAGCGTTCCTGCAATTATAAGCGAGATTACTATCTTAAATTTATTCATCTTAAACGCTCCTTTCATTAGTCGTTACCGTATTGTTATCCTCTCAATTTCTACCGTGCGGCCTGTTTTTGTATCTATATCAAAGATACAGCCGCAAAGCATACATTCGCCGTCTGCTAACTCAAATTTTGAAGGGTCGCCGTCCTTAAGGCGATTAATTATTATTTCGGGCTTAACCCCTAAGACTGAGTTTATAGGGCCTGTCATACCAAGGTCGGTAATATAGCCGGTGCCGCCGCTTAAAATCTGCTCGTCAGCGGTCTGAACATGGGTATGCGTACCGAAAAAGGCAGAAACTCTGCCGTCGAGATAAAGCGCCAACGCACGCTTTTCGCTTGTGGCCTCAGCGTGAAAATCGACAGCGATAATCTTAGCTCCCGCTTCCTTCGCCTTTTCAATTAATTCATCCGCCGCCTTAAACGGGCAGGAAGCACCCAGCTTTTCAAGATAAATTTTCCCGCTTAAATTTATAACCGCCGCAGTGACATACCCGAGGTCAACAAGGCACATTCCATTGCCGTTTTCGGCTTCAGGGAGATTGTGCGGCCTTAATATAAATTCGTTTTCGTCAAGGTAATCATAAACCTGCTTACGCCTTAAGGAGTGATTTCCACCCGTTATTACATCTGCTCCACAGGCAAAAAGGCTGTCGGCACTCTCGGGCAAAACGCCGTTTCCGTCCGCCGAGTTCTCGCCGTTTATTATCACCATATCAATATTTTTTTCTTTTTTAAGTATCGGCAATATGCGCCTTACCTCGCCGCAGCCGATACTGCCGCACACATCACCGACTGCAAGCAATCTCATAATTTTCTCCCAACGCATAAAAACTCATACTAGTATATTATAACATAAATTTTATATATTTCAACGAAAAGTATTGACAAATTTTTTTTAATAGGGTAAAATCATTAGGTCAACTAAATTTTGAGGTCTCTCCCAATTGGTAGGGCGCCTGCTTTGGGAGCATAGACGGTATCCGCACCGCACGAAAGCGAAAACCGCCGAAAAGCCTTTAACCGTGCGGATTTCGGGCGGTTTGGAAAATGAAAAAAAGCAGTCAAAAATGTGTTTGACCACAGATTTGACCACCTACACGACCAAAATTAAATAGTTATCGGGGTGTGGCGCAGTTGGTAGCGCGCGACATTTGGGACTAAGAGAACGGGTCAACCCCCTCACCTTGAAAAACCGCTTAAACACTGGGTTTTCGGGAGTTTCAAACTTCGATTTTTAGGTTTTGACCCTATATTTGACCACAACTGTGGAACTTGATTTTTCAAGTTTTCTTTGATACAATTTAATATATCGGGGTGTGGCGCAGTTGGTAGCGCGCGACATTTGGGATGTCGATGCCGCAGGTTCGAACCCTGTCACTCCGACCAAAACAACCGTAATCTTAGGATTGCGGTTGTTTTCTTTATTTGGTATAATACAGTTAATGACATGATGGAGGTGAAGTGATGGAGTTCGCATTGAATCATAACAGCGAGAGAATTCATGCTACAGATGCAAACAAGCAGGACGAGTACATTTGTCCTTTGTGTCGCAAAAAGGTTGTGTTTCGCAAGGGTGAAGTTAATATCGATCACTTTGCTCATCAGTCGAAATGCGATGACACTTGGAAGTATGATATGTCTGCTTGGCATTCTGAATGGCAGCAACAATTCCCCAAGAGAAATCAAGAAGTTGTCATCGAATTCAATGGTGAAAAACACCGAGCCGATGTGATGGCTTGTGGTTATGTAATTGAATTTCAGCACTCTCCCATCACAGCAGATGAGTTCAACGAACGCAACAATTTCTATCTGAACTACGGCAAAAAAGTCATTTGGATTTTTGACTTCACCGATGAATTTGAAGACGGTCGCATCGATTGCTACGAGGAATGGTCAAGCCATAATGATAATGGTGGGAAATTCAAATGGAGTTATCCCAAGCGTTTCCTACAAAACTACTTGCCACAGAGAGACAAGGATGTTATCATATTCTTTCAATTCTCCGATTCGAAACACGCAGAAAGAGATGAATGTTATATAGAGCGTGTAACGTGGGCAATTGAAGAAGATGGCTACAGTAATTTCAAGCGTTTTTGTACCTCTTATTATCCGGGTAATTATACTGAATTACTGGAATGGATCAAGGAACATAAAATTTAACGAAGAATAAGAAAACCGTCACGGTCATTACTGAACTGCCCCAATTTGTGCGGACAGTACAAAAACCGCCTTTATGGTAGTTAAAATTAAATTTTAAGCAACGAACTGGCATCGCTTTTCAAGTGGTGTCAGTTTTGTTTTTAGTTGAATGCGCTGGTGATTGTAGAAATGGATGTACTCACCTATGAGGAGGCGAGCCTCCTCATAGGTCTGAAGTTTGGTTCGGTAAATACACTCTGTTTTAAGAATAGAAAAGAAATTTTCAGCCAAAGCATTGTCATATGTACCGATTTACTTTATACAATTTTAACCTTAAATAACTTAGTACGTGCCTTCATCAACTTGCAGATAACTTCATCAATACCATCTGTGAACTTTCCCTGATGTGTCAGTTTATTCTTCTTAATCAAAAGGGAAGATAGGATTTCACTGCGTTCCTGATCAGTCAAATTGATATAATACTTTTGCTTTTTCAAACTGAACACCTCGCTTTCATTCTTATTATATAATAGGTATGAAAAAGGGACAAAGGTGCAAAATGGGCATAAAAAAAGCAGGCATACTACTTTTTACAGTAATATGCCTGCTAATTGTTTAGATAAAGACTTCAACAGTTAAATCTTCCCACTGTTTTGCACGAAGATATTGGTCTGTTGATTTTCTGTATGCTTCTGCTTGGTCGAAATTAACCTTAAAACTGAAGTACAGATTAGTCCTCCCCATATTTGATAGCAGCCTGTGCAGCGGCGAGGCGTGCAATCGGAACACGGAAGGGTGAGCAGGATACATAGTTAAGACCAATCTTGTGGCAGAACTCAACAGAAACAGGGTCACCGCCGTGCTCACCGCAGATGCCGCAATGCATTTCAGGGCGTACCTTCTTACCGAGGGTTACAGCCATCTCCATAAGCTTGCCTACACCGTTCTGGTCGAGCTTAGCAAAGGGATCGTTCTCATAAATCTTGTTATCGTAGTAAGCACCGAGGAACTTACCTGCGTCGTCACGGCTGAAGCCGAAGGTCATCTGGGTAAGGTCGTTAGTACCGAAGCAGAAGAATTCAGCTTCCTTAGCGATTTCGTCAGCGGTTAAGCAGGCTCTCGGGATTTCCATCATAGTACCTACTTCGTACTTAAGGTCTGCGCCTGCAGCTGCGATTTCAGCGTCAGCAGTAGCAACAACGATATCCTTAACAAACTTCATTTCCTTAACTTCGCCTGTAAGGGGAATCATAATCTCGGGAACGATGTTCCAGTCGGGATGATTCTTCTTAACATTGATAGCCGCACGGATAACAGCCTGTGTCTGCATCTTAGCAATTTCAGGATAGGTAACTGCAAGACGGCAACCACGGTGACCCATCATCGGGTTGAACTCGTGTAAGCCTGTGATGATATTCTTGATATCCTCTACAGACTTGCCCTGAGCCTTAGCGAGAGCCTCAATGTCAGCTTCCTCAGTCGGAACGAACTCGTGAAGCGGAGGATCGAGGAAACGGATGGTAACAGGGTTACCCTCAAGTGCCTCGTAAAGCTTTTCAAAGTCGCCCTGCTGATAAGGAAGAATCTTAGCAAGAGCAGCTTCTCTCTCTTCTACTGTATCGGAGCAGATCATCTCACGGAAGGCAGCAATTCTGTCAGCCTCGAAGAACATATGCTCGGTACGGCAGAGACCGATACCCTCAGCACCTAACTCACGAGCCTTCTTAGCGTCAGCGGGAGTGTCGGCATTGGTGCGAACCTTAAGGGTTCTGAACTCGTCAGCCCAAGCCATAATTCTGCCGAACTCGCCGGCGATTTCAGCGTCAACGGTGGGGATGATGCCGTCATAGATATTACCGGTTGAACCGTCAATAGAGATATAGTCGCCCTCATTGTAGGTCTTGCCTGCAAGGGTGAACTTCTTATTCTCTTCGTCCATAATAATGTCGCCGCAGCCGGATACACAGCAGGTACCCATACCGCGTGCAACAACGGCAGCGTGAGAGGTCATACCGCCGCGAACGGTAAGTATACCCTGAGAAGCCTTCATACCTGTAATGTCTTCAGGAGAGGTTTCGAGACGGACAAGAACAACCTTCTCGCCACGGGCATTCCACTCTTCAGCGTCTTCAGCTGTGAATACAACCTTACCGCAAGCGGCACCGGGAGAAGCACCCAAGCCCTTGCCCGCAGGTGTAGCAGCCTTTAAAGCCTTAGCGTCAAACTGGGGATGGAGAAGTGTGTCAAGGTTACGGGGATCGATCATAGCAACAGCCTGCTTCTTATCGATCATACCCTCGTCAACGAGGTCGCAAGCAATCTTAAGAGCAGCCTTAGCGGTACGCTTGCCGTTACGGGTCTGGAGCATATAAAGCTTGCCTGCCTGAACGGTGAACTCCATATCCTGCATATCACGGTAGTGATCTTCAAGGATAGCGCAAACCTCTTTAAACTGAGCGAAAGCCTCGGGGAACTTATCAGCCATCTCGGCAATCGGCATAGGAGTACGAACGCCTGCAACAACGTCCTCGCCCTGTGCGTTGGTGAGGAACTCACCCATAAGTCCGCGCTCACCGGTAGCGGGGTCACGGGTAAAGGCAACACCTGTACCGCAATCGTCGCCCATATTACCGAACGCCATCATCTGTACATTAACAGCGGTACCCCAAGAATAAGGAATATCGTTATCACGGCGGTAAACATTAGCACGGGGGTTGTCCCAAGAACGGAAAACGGCTTCAACAGCGCCCATTAACTGCTCCTTAGGATCAGAGGGGAAGTCCTTACCGATTTTGTTCTTATATTCAGCCTTGAACTGACCTGCGAGTACCTTAAGGTCTTCAGCGGTAAGCTCGATATCCTGAGTGACGCCCTTTTCGGCCTTCATCTCATCGATAAGCTGTTCAAAGTACTTCTTGCCGACTTCCATAACTACATCGGAATACATCTGAATGAATCTTCTGTAGCAGTCCCAAGCCCAACGGGGGTTGCCGGACTTCTTGGACATAACCTCAACAACCTCTTCGTTAAGACCGAGGTTAAGAATGGTATCCATCATACCGGGCATTGAAGCACGGGCACCCGAACGAACGGAAACGAGAAGCGGGTTCTCCTTATCACCGAATTTCATACCGGTGATGCCTTCCATTTTGTCGATGTACTCCATAATTTGTGCCTGGATGTCATCATTGATTTTTCTGCCGTCCTCGTAATACTGCGTGCAGGCCTCGGTGGTTACGGTGAAGCCCTGCGGAACGGGAAGACCGATGTTGGTCATCTCTGCAAGGTTAGCACCCTTACCGCCCAAAAGCTCACGCATGCTTGCGTTGCCTTCGCTGAAAAGGTAGACGTACTTGTGACTCATTGAGAATCAACCTCCTAATTTTTTTATGGATATTATCCAATATTAACTTTTTTAATACCTGCTTCCATAGGTATCCAATCCATTATAACAATTTTTTACACAAAAATAAAGGATTTTTTTAAAAAAAGTGATATTTTTATATTCAATAATAAATTAAACTGATTTTAAACCCTAATATTTATATATTTTCACAATTTTAAGGGTGGATTTACTCGGCGGATATCCTGATTTCGGAGTTGGCAGTAACCGTAAGCTTCTTTAGGTTGCCCTCGCCCTTTTCAACGATTATATCAACTGCCTTATTTTCAATCTCACGGCGTATAATATTGCGCAGCGCCCTTGCTCCCCGCTTTCCGCCGCCGCATTTATCGGCAAGATATTTGCAAACGCCCTCGTCATAAGAAAACTCAATAAGCCTTTCTTTAAGGGAGTCCTTCAGCTCGTCAAGCATTATAGCCCCGATTTTTGAGAGCGACTCTACAGAGAGAGGATTAAATACCACTATCTCATCAACACGGGCAATAAATTCAGGGCGCAAGAAGCCTTCAAGTGCCTTTAAGGCTTTTTCTTTTGATGCGTCTGCCTGAGTTCTGCCAAATCCCAAGAGATTTTCCGACCTTTCGCTGCCAGCATTCGAGGTCATAACAATAATGGTATTTTCAAAATTAACCGTTCTTCCCTGCGCATCGGTAATTCTGCCGTCGTCCAAAATCTGCAAAAGCACATTTAAAACATCAGGATGGGCCTTTTCAATCTCGTCAAAAAGCACAACCGAATAGGGCTTTCTGCGCACCTTTTCGGTGAGCTGACCCGCCTCGTCATAGCCCACATATCCGGGAGGGGCACCTATTATGCGGGAGACCGAGTGCTTCTCCATAAATTCCGACATATCAAGCCGTATCAGGGTTTCGGGGGTATCGAAAAGCTGTTCGGACAGCACCTTTACAAGTGCGGTTTTGCCCACCCCCGTAGGTCCTACAAATATAAAGGATGCAGGGCGATGCAGATTGCTTGTGTGCACCCTTGAGCGCTTGACCGCCGAAGCCACAAGCCTTGTTGCCTCCTCCTGCCCTATTATCCGCTTATTAAGCGCTTCTTCAAGATTTGCAAGCTTTTTAAGGTCGCTTTCCTGAACCTTAGATGCGGGGATACCCGTCCAAAGCTCGATAACCTTTGCAATATCCCCGTCGGTTACGGTATTATGAGACGCAGGCTCATACAGTCCCTCGGCGATATTTTTATATTTTTCAAGCTCGGCTTTAACCATTGCCTGCTTTTCATAATCGGGGTTCTCAATCTCGCTTTCGAGGTTTTCAAGCTCAACGGAATACTCGGCTATTTTTTTATTGGCGGTATAAAGCTCGTCAACCGCCTTGTTTGCAAGGCTGGCACAGGCGCAGGCCTCGTCCAAAAGGTCGATAGCCTTATCGGGCAGATAACGGTCGGTTACATACCGCTCCGACAATAAAACCGCCTTTTTGACAATATCATCAGGCACGGTCACGCCGTGGAAGCCCTCGTAATAGCCCTTAACGCCCATAAGCACTTCCTCTGCCTCGGCAAGGGAAGGCTCCTCAACCGTGACAGGCTGGAAACGGCGTTCAAGAGCCGCATCCTTTTCAATATACTTGCGGTACTCCTTAAATGTAGTAGCGCCTATAACCTGAATTTCACCTCTTGAAAGGGCGGGCTTTAAGATGTTTGCCGCATTCATAGACCCCTCTGCCGAGTCACCTGCACCCACAAGGTTATGAATTTCGTCGATAAAAAGAATAATGTTTCCCGCACTTTTTACCTCTTCCACAAGACCTTTAACCCGGCTTTCAAATTGACCTCTAAACTGGGTGCCCGCCACAAGTCCCGTAAGGTCAAGCAGATAAATTTCCTTATCAAGAAGTCTTGCGGGAGCGTCACCCTTTGCTATTTTAAGGGCAAGCCCCTCTGCAATAGCGGTTTTGCCGACACCCGGCTCACCTATAAGGCAGGGGTTGTTTTTAGTGCGGCGGGACAAAATCTGAATAGTGCGGTAGAGCTCCTTATCCCTGCCGATTATAGCATCAATCTGCCCTGCCCTTGCCTTGTCGGTAAGGTTCGAGCAGTACTGCTCCATAAAGCGGCGGCGTTTTTTCTTCTGCTTTTTCTCCCCGCCGTCCTTAACACCCTCTGTTTTCTTTTCCTCGTTCGTACCGCCCATAAGGTTGCCGAAAAGCTTGTTAAACATAGGTATTGCGGGGGCCGTGCCTAAGTCGAAGGTCTCGTCGTTAAGCGCCTCGTCGTCGGGCTCGCCGTCCTCACCCATAGGCATTAAGTCCATAAACTGCTCGCTCATCTGCTCAATATCCTCATCGGTAATATTCATTTTCTTGAGCATATCGTCAATAGGCTTAATACCTAATTCCTTAGCGCAGACAAGGCAAAGCCCGTTGGGCTCGGCGCTGGGGTTCATTGCGTCCGACACGAAAACCACCGCAGGGCGCTTCTTACATTTTGAGCAAAGTTTCATATCTGTCTCCTTAAAGGGTATAAAATGCTTAAATAAGTCTAAGTGAATTTACAAAAGAGAAAAACATTGATTTTTCCATAGTCTCGCCTGTAAATATTAAAAATCCTTTTCCTGTAAAGGACACTATCAGCATAATTATAAGGCAAAAGGCAATAGCGTATATTATGCCTTTAGGAATACCCACTACTCCGCCTAACACACGGTTTGCAGTGCCGATAATACTGAAAGAGAAAAGCTTGTTTATTAGCTTTGCAAGGGGCTTTACAAGAATCAGCAAAACCATAAGGGAAATCACCTGATAAACAAGGGCAAGCATACTTGTAACGGCAGGCTTGATAACGCTCTGTGATGCAGTTTCCACCGCCGACTGAACGCCGTTTCCTATATTTTCCGTAATGCTTCCGTTAAGGCTTTCCTTTGAAACACCCGACTTTTCAACGCCGCTTCTTATCCAACCGGGCATTCCGTCCCAAAATCCGTCAACTGCGACGGCGGCGGAATCCTCCGTTACAGTGCCTACCGCAGAGGTAACCGAGGATAATATTGTCGGCTCAACTATTTTATCATATGTAGTGTTAGCAAGTGGTGTACTGATTGTAAACGAAATGAAAACAGCGGCAATAAAGCCTGCCAATTCAACCGCAGTTCTTACAAAACCCCGTTTTGCAGATAACAAAACTGTTAAAACAATAATTGCCAATACTATTAAATCAAGAATAATACTCATTTTTATCACTCCTACTGTTCAAGCTGTATTCTGTAAATTTGATTGTCGGTTATAACCGCTACCGAATTTGTACCCGTAACACTTATTCTTACCGCTCCGAAGCCACATTCGGCACTTCGCAAAACCTCTCCGTCCTCAGAAAGAAGATAAACATCGGTGTCGCTTATACAATAAATATGCCCGCCTCGGATTTGAATATCACTTATAATTCCTTTAAATTCAAATTCGCCCTTAAGACCGCCATTTGAATTAAAGACCGCTATGCGGTTATCGGTTTTATCACTTGAGCGATTGAAAACCGCCACACTTCCTCTTGAAGAAAACCTTAGCATGGCCGCCGAATAATCGTTTTTATACTCGGTTTTTTGAAATTTTGACCATTTTATAAACTGTATCCCGTTTTCTGTAATAACCGAAAACCTTGAGTTAGAAACCGTCTCAATTCCGTAAACAGGCAAGCCGGTATAGTTTTCGGTAAATTCGGGGGTTGCAGAGTCGAAGCTTAACACGCAAACCTTTGCGCTGTAATCTCCCGAGGTTGCATTAAAGGCAGAGACGGCTATTTTTTTGCCGTTTGGAGAAATCGCCACATTGTTGACCGTATCCTCCGAGGAATACCATTCGTAAACAAGCTTGTCATTCTTGTTATAAATACTTACTACCGAGGCATAGGAATCCGAGCGGGTCACAATAGCATAGGTTCCCGAATCGGAGATGTTTGCCGTGATTATTTCCTTTTCGGTACTAATCGTGCTTTTTATATTGGCGAGGTTGTATATAAGAGCCTCGTTCCCCCCTTGCGAAAAAATCAAAGCTCTGGTCTTAGATGTTTTAAGCACGGGATTTTCAAAGCCGTGGGAATAGGAATAAATTTCCTTGCCGCCGTTCGAGTATGCGCTAAGCCGTGTATCGGTAAGGACATAATAGTAATTCCCCCGTGAAACGGCATTTAAAACCTCGGTACTGTTTATCTCGGCAGGGTAGCTTCCCGAGCCTATAAGGGCGGAAAGATTCTGCACATTTTCAAATATTCCGACAGGCAAAATCAAATGAAGAACGATAGCTATTACCGCCGCAACTGCTACCGCAGAAAAGGAAATACTAAGCCTTCGTTTCCTCTCAAGCTTGTTGCCGTTTACCACCCGCATATTTGTAAGGGGCTTTTCGGCCTTTTTCGGCGCACTGCGCCTTTTAGCGGGCGTGTGGGTCATAACAATATCTTCGTTTTCGGGCATTGCCGAATGCTTTGTCTTTTTTGGCCTTGGCGCACCCCTTAGTCTATTAACCTTTTTCTTTTTATAATCAGGCATATACTACCCACCTAATACCATACTTTTTCTAAAAACAGTCCCTGCGGCGGGGCGGTTTGCCCCGCAAGAGCTCGGTTTTGTGAATTTAAAATTTCTTTTGTAACCAAGGGCTCTATTTTCCCGTCGGATACAGCAACCGCCGTACCTACGATAATACGCACCATATTATATAGGAAGCCGTCGGCGGTAATTTTTAAAATCACTTTATCGCCTTCACCCACGGCATAACATTCTTTTACGGTTCTTACGGTATCCTCCACCGTTCTGCCCGAGGAAGAAAAGGCGTAAAAATCGTGGGTGCCGATAATTTCCCTACAAAAAGCATTTATCCGCTTTAAATCAAGGCTTCTTTCAATCCGCCAAGTGTACCTTGATAAAAATGGGTCGCTGAGTGTGCTGTTTAAAATATAATAAGCATAGGTTTTACCCTTTGCGTTATACCTTGCGTGAAAGTCCGGCGGCACTTCCCTTGCCGCCTTAACCGAAATATCATCGGGAAGCAAGGCGTCAAGTCCCTTTAAAAAGGCGCTTTCGGGGAATTTTTCGTCACAGTCAAGGTGACAGCAGAACTCCCTTGCGTGTACCCCCGCATCGGTGCGGCTGCAGCCCGTCAAAGCGGTTTTTCCGCCTAAAAGCTCATTAAGGGCGTTCTGCACCGTCTCCTGTACGGTAATTCCGTTTGGCTGAACCTGCCAGCCGTGATAAGCCGTGCCGTCATATGAAATTGTAAGTAAAATTCTTTTCATTAACGGCACACCGCCTTTAAAGAAGTATATTTAAGGTTAAAATTCCGCCGCAAATAATCAGCGAAGCGCCTAAAACAACAAAATCCCTGCCCTTAAGATGCATCTGCTTCATACGGGTTCTACCCTCTCCGCCGTTGTAACAGCGGCACTCCATAGCCTCGGCAAGTTCATACGCCCGCCTTACAGAGGAGATAAGCAGGGGTATTAATATAGGTATAAGCGCCTTTACCCGCTCGGTAAGCTTTCCGTTTTCAAGGTCTGCTCCCCTCGCCTTTTGGGCGTTCATTATCTTTTCGGCTTCCTCAATAAGGGTGGGGATAAACCTTAAGGCTATTGTCATCATCATAGCAAGGGTATGCACCGCATTTTTAAGACCGATAAATTTAAGGGGACTTAATAGTCTTTCTATAGCATCGGTTAAATCGTTAGGGGTGGTGGTATAGGTAAGCGCCGAGCTTATAAATATAAGCAGAATTATCCTTGTAGCCATAAATACCGCACGGCTGACTCCGTCTGTAGTAATCTGCAGCTTCCAAAAGGATAGGAGCACCCTACCGCTCTCGCCGTAAAAAAGGTTTAACACAGCGGTGAATATAAGCACAGGCAAAATAGCCTTCATATTTTTAAAATAAAGCTTTATGGGTATTTTGGTAATAAGCATTATCGTTATTACCGAAAGCACCGCAAACCCAAGTGCAAAGCCGTTTTTTGCAAGGAAAATAAAAACAATAAGCAGTATTAAGAGTATTATTTTAATTCTCGGGTCGGTTTTGTGAATTACCGAATGACTCTCATAATACTGACCGAAGGTAATATCTCTAAGCATTGCCGCCACCTGCCTTTATCTGCTTTAAAACCTCGACGGCATGGCTTACTGTAAATACATCATCGGGAACGGGAATACCCATATTTTTAAGCTCGTTAAAAACCCTTGTCACGATAGGCACATTAAGCCCGATAGCCCTTAGCCTGTCCCCGTTTTTAAATACATTTTCCACTGTGTCGAACATTTCAAGTTTTCCGTTGTTCATAACCATAAGCCTGTCCGCAACAAGCGCCATATCCTCCATACTGTGGGAGATTATTATTACGGTAGCCCCCGTAGCATTGCGGTAATCGGCGATAATGCTCATCACATTTTCCCGGCCTTCAGGGTCAAGGCCTGCCGTCGGCTCGTCAAAGACGATAACCTCGGGTCTCATTGCCATAACCCCCGCAATAGCTACTCTGCGCTTTTCACCGCCCGACAAATCAAAGGGCGATTTTTCCAAATACTCGTCCTTTACGCCTATTATTTTACAGGTTTCAAGCACTCTTGTCTTTAGCTCGTCCCCCGAGAGCCCCATATTTTTAGGGCCGAAGGCGATATCTGCAAAAACCGTTTCCTCAAAAAGCTGGTATTCGGGGTACTGAAAAACAAGCCCCACCTTTGAGCGGACCTTTCTTATTTCCTTTAGGTTGTCCCAAATATTTTCGCCGTCTATAAAAATTTCGCCCTCTGTGGGCTTCAAAAGTCCGTTCAGATGCTGAACAAGGGTTGACTTACCCGAACCCGTATGGCCGATAATACCTATTATTTCGCCCTTTTCGACTGAAAAGCTTACTCCGCTTACCGCATCGTTGACGAAGGGTGTATTTCCGCTGTAGGTGTGGGTAAGATTTTTAACCTCTAATACTGACAAATTCCTACTCCTCCGAATGAAGCGCCTTAATTATTTCCTCGGCTGCCTCTTTGATTGAAAGCGCATGGGTATCCACGCTGAATCCGTTTTTCTTTAAATTATACAGAAGTTCGGCGGTCTGCGGAACATCAAGACCTACCTTTTTAAGCCTTTCCACATCCGAAAAAATCACCTTGGGCACATCGTCCGCAATAATCTCGCCGTCGTTCATAACAAGCACCCTGTCGGCGTTCTGCGCCTCTTCCATATAATGTGTTATAAGCACCACGGTAATGCCCTTTTCCTTGTTAAGCCTTATAAGGGTTTCGATTATTTCCGCCCTGCCCTTAGGGTCTAACATAGCGGTAGGCTCGTCAAGCACAAGGCACTCCGGCTGCATCGCAATTATTCCCGCTATGGCTATTCTCTGCTTTTGTCCCCCCGAAAGCCTGTGGGGCGTGGACTCCTTAAAATCCAGCATACCCACCGATTTAAGAGCATCATTAACCCGCTCCTTAATCTCCTTTGGCGGCACGCCTAAGTTTTCAGGCCCGAAAGCCACATCTTCCTCAACTATAGAAGCGATTATCTGATTATCGGGGTTTTGAAAAACCATTCCGACCTTTCGCTTTACCTCAATTTCCCTTTCCTCGTCCTTTGTGTTTATTCCGTCCACAAAAATATCCCCCGAGGTGGGCTTATTAAGGCCGTTAAGCATTTTCGCAAGGGTGGATTTGCCCGAGCCGTTGTGACCGAGTATTACCGTAAAACTGCCCCGCTCGATTTCAAGGCTTAAATCCTTAACGGCGGCAACCACGGCTTCTTCGCCCCTGTAAGCGTCCTCGTTCTTGTATTCATATGTCACATTTTTTACACTAATTATGCTGTCCATTTTACCTTGTCCAAATCGTAGTATTGCCCGCAGGCAGGCTTATCCCTTTATCCGAAATATGAAGTCCTATTTCATCGGTATAAACCTTACCGCCTCGGTCTTTCACAACATACCGCTGTACCATAAAATTCAGTATTGTGGGGGAAAGCCCGCCTGTATAAGAGTTTAGAAAGAAGAACGCCGCATTATCTGAAAGAAGCTTTCCCGTTTCACTTAAAAGCTCCGCCAACTGCTGTTCAAGCTTCCAAACCTCCCCGTCAGGCCCTCTGCCGTAGGAGGGCGGATCCATTATCACCGCATCATACTTGTTTCCACGCCGTATCTCCCGCTTTACAAACTTTAGGCAGTCGTCCACAAGCCAGCGCACAGGAGCGTCGCTAAGCCCGCTTGCCGCAGCATTTTCCTTTGCCCACTGCACCATACCCTTTGAGGCATCAACATGGGTGACCTTTGCCCCCGCCTTTAAGCAGGCAAGGGTCGCCGCTCCCGTGTAGGCAAAAAGGTTTAGCACCGAAAGATGTCGGTTTTCCTTTTCAATAAGCTGTCTTGCTAAAGTCCAGTTGACCGCCTGCTCGGGGAAAAGACCTGTGTGCTTAAAGCCCATCGGTTTTAAGCGGAAGGTAAGCCCCTCGTAATTTACGCTCCAGACATCGGGTACGGGTTTTAATACCTCCCAACGCCCGCCGCCGCTCTGGGAACGGTGATAAACTGCGTTTGCGGTTTTCCAGCGGCTGTCCTTTCTTTCCCCCGACCATATTATCTGCGGGTCGGGGCGGATAAGCACAATATTTTTCCAGCGTTCAAGCCGTTCGCCCGAATCGGCGTCTATAAGCTCGTAATCGTCAAAGCCTGTGACGGTTCTCATTTAAGCCTTCCCCTCAATAACCTTTGCAACATTCTTTGCAAGGCGCTTAATTTCGGCAATATTCTCGCCCTCAAGCATTACACGGATAAGGGGCTCTGTTCCCGATGCCCTTACCAAAATTCTGCCTCGGCTGCCCAAGGTCTTTTTAACATTTTCAATAGCGTTTTTAATATCTTCGTCTGTGTCAAGCTTTGCTTTAAGCTCGGCGGGAGCTTTGATATTAACGAGGGTCTGGGGTAATACCGTCATAACAGAGGCAACCGCCGAGGCGGCTTTTCCGCTTCTTTTAAGAATAGCCGCTAACATTGCGCCCGAAAGCTGACCGTCTCCCGTTGTAGCAAAGTCTCTGAATATAATATGTCCCGACTGCTCGCCGCCTATCTTATAATCATGCTTTACCATTTCCTCAAGCACATAGCGGTCGCCCACCTTGGTCTCTTTCACGGCAATTCCGTTATGCTCCGCAAAATGCTTAAAGCCCAAGTTGGTCATAACCGTAACAACGACGGTTTTGTCCTTTAAAATGCCTCGGTTTTTCATATCAAGCGCAAAAACGGCTATCATACGGTCACCGTCAATAAGCTTTCCGTTCTCGTCAACCGCCAAACAGCGGTCGGAGTCGCCGTCAAAGGCAAGGGCTAAATCAACCTCGTGGCCGTTTACATAGTCTATAAGGTCGTCCATATGTGTAGAGCCGCAACGGGCGTTAATATTTACGCCGTTCGGGCTGTCGTGCATCATATGCACCTGAGCTCCGAGCCTTGTAAACAGCTTTTCGGCGGTGTAGGACGCACAGCCGTTTGCGCAGTCAATAGCAATCTTAAGCCCCGAAAGGTCGGCGTTTACCGACTCTGCAAGGTGGTCTATATACAAATCAACATAGTCGTAGCGCATAAATACACTGCCCACATCTCCGCCCACGGGGAACTCAATAGGGCTTATATCGTCAAGCACAAGCGACTCGATTTCCTCCTCCAAAGCGTCGGGCAGCTTAAAGCCGTTGGAATCAAATATCTTAATTCCGTTATACTCGCAGGGGTTGTGAGATGCGGAAATCATAATACCCGCGTCCGCTTCCCTATCCTTTACAAGATACGCAATAGCAGGAGTCGGCACAAAGCCCACAAGCACAACATCGGCACCTACCGAGCAAAGCCCCGCCGCCAGCGCCATTTCAAGCATATTTGAAGAAACACGGGTATCCTTGCCGATAAGCACCTTGGGCTTTTCGGTGGTCTTCTCGGTCAGCACATACGCCGCTGCTCTGCCTATATTTGTAGCAAGCTCGCAGGTAAGCTCTTTATTGGCAATACCTCTCGCCCCGTCTGTTCCGAATAATCTTCCCATAATTTTCTCTCCTTATATTCTTTAAAATATCGCTTGCTGAGCGGAGTTATCTCCGCCCTTTGGAATACCTAAATGGTCATATGCAAGGGCAGTTACGCATCTGCCCCTCGCAGTCCTTGTTAAAAATCCTATCTGCATTAAATAAGGCTCATAAACATCCTCTATTGTGACCGATTCTTCGCCTACCGCCGCCGCCAAGGTGTCAAGCCCCACAGGGCCGCCTTGATAATTATTAATAATGGTGGTAAGCATTTTGCGGTCGAAATCGTCAAGTCCCAATTCATCAATTTCAAACCTTGCAAGTGCGGCTCTCGCCACCTCTTCGGTGATTTCGCCGTTATACTCCACCTCGGCAATATCCCGCACACGCTTTAAAAGGCGGTTTGCAATTCGGGGTGTGCCTCTTGAGCGTGAAGCTATTTCCAAAGCTCCGTCCCTTTCAATGCCGATGCCCAATATCCCCGCCGAACGGGTGATAATCTTCGCCAAATCCTCGGGTGAGTAAAGCTCCAACCTTAAGAGTACACCAAAACGGTCTCTAAGCGGTGCCGTTAGCTGACCCGAGCGGGTTGTAGCCCCCACAAGGGTAAAGTGGGGCACATCAAGCCTTATTGATCGGGCGGAGGGGCCTTTACCGAGGATTATATCAAGGGAAAAGTCCTCCATAGCGGGGTACAGAATTTCCTCAACATTGCGGGAAAGGCGGTGTATCTCGTCAATAAAGAGCACATCCCCCTCGTTAAGTGAGGTAAGTATCGCCACTAAATCCCCCTGCTTTTCAATAGCAGGGCCTGAGGTAACCCGCAGGTTTACCCCCATTTCCTTTGCAATAATACCCGAAAGTGTGGTTTTACCAAGCCCGGGAGGGCCGTAAAGCAAAACATGGTCAAGTGTTTCGTGACGGCCTAACGCCGCCTTAATATATATACCTAAATTTTCCTTAACCTTATCCTGCCCGATATATTCATTTAAAGATTTAGGTCTAAGGCTTAATTCCGCATCGTCCTCGTTGTAATTATACTCGGGCGAAACTATGCGGTTTTCAAAATCCATTTCCTGCTCAATCAAGAATTATATCCCCCTTGCAAGAGTTTTAAGCGCCTGTTTAATAAGCTCCTCGGCGGAAAGCGTTTGGTCAAGCCTGCCAACGGCTAAGGAAGCCTCCGACTTTGTATAGCCAAGGGACACAAGCGCCGCAACCGCTTCGGCGGAATTGCCGTTTACGGTTGCATTACCCACCGCCCTTAAATCTATGCTGTTGTCGGTTTCAAGTGAGCCAACCTTGTCCTTTAACTCAAGCACAATCCTTTGCGCAAGCTTAATACCAACACCCACCGCAGAGGTCAGCGCCTTAGCGTCTCCGCTTGCTATGTAAACGGTAAGCTGTGGGGCGGTAAACTCAGAAAGCATTGCTATTCCTATCTTAGCACCTACCCCGTTTACAGAGGTTATAAGCTTAAAGGCGTTTAGCTCCTCTTCCTCTGCAAAGCCGTATAAATCAAGTGCGTCCTCTCTTACTGCGAGATAAGTGTATAAAAACACCTCATTCCCCTTTTGCGGGAGCTTGTAAAGGGTGTTTTTTGTTACGGCACAGCGAAACCCAACCCCGCCGCACTCAACCACAGCGGAGGTATTGTCTGTATAAATAAGCCTGCCTCTTAAAGAAGAAATCATTTATTTTCACTCCAAAGTTTTGAATAAGCCGAGCCCGAATAATGCCCGTGGCAAACGGCTAACGCCAGCGCATCGGCGGTGTCGTCGGGCTTGGGAACCTTTTGTAAATTCAAAAAGCTCTTAACCATTTCCATAACCTGCCGTTTTTCGGCTCTGCCGTAGCCCGTTATAGACTGCTTAACCTGAAGGGGTGTGTACTCAAAAACAGGAATACCGCTGTTTTCAGCGGCAAGTACTATTACGCCCCTTGCTTGGGCTACATCAATAGCCGTTGTGGTGTTGGTATTAAAATAAAGCTTTTCAACCGACATTTCATCAGGCCTAAACCTTTCGATAACGGTTATCATATCGTTATATATATCCTTAAGTCTTTTCGGGAAAGGAATGCCCGCCGCAGTTGTAATCGCCCCGAAGCCTACAGTTTTAAAGCGGTTTTTATCGTAATCAACAACACCGTAGCCTATCGTTGCATACCCCGGGTCTATACCTAAAATCCTCAAAGCCCTGCCTCCAAAGCATAGTATTACATCATAACTATATAAGATTATATCACAAATTGTAAAATACATCAACAATTTTATGAAACAAAACCCCGATTTTCCGATTTTTTCAAAAAGCGAGTATTTGCGAGAAAAAGCGAGAAAAAACGAGCATTTAAGAGTTTTTCAAAATTGTGCTCAAAATTTATTAGAAAATTGTAGAAAAAACGCAAATTATACTTGACATTTAAAGCATTTCATTGTATAGTCTTTAATTAGTTGAACATAAAAAACTTAATATGTTTAATGAAAGGCATCTGTGTAGAGAGCGGTTTCAGATTTTATGCCGTAGTTTCGGGGCTTTAAAAGCGCTTCAGAAAACTATGAAAAACCCTTTGTTCAGGGCATATTACGAAGAAGCTGCGGGTATCGCACAGGGTAGATTTTGCGGCACGCACTTTGCCGTAAAAATCGGAATATTATTCTTGTGTCGACATTTGAGTGTTGAACAAAGGGGGATGCTTTTATGGAAAAAGAAAATATTGTAGAGCTGAAAAACATTTCGGTCGCTTTTGACGGCGAGCAGGTCTTGGACGGACTAAACCTTGAAATCAAGGACAAGGAGTTTATAACTCTGTTAGGGCCGTCGGGTTGCGGAAAAACCACAACCTTAAGGCTTATCGCAGGCTTTTTAGAGCCTGATTCGGGCGATGTTTTGTTCGGAGGCGAAAAAATTAATGGTGTTCCTGCTTACAAGCGACAGGTAAACACCATTTTTCAGCGTTATGCGCTGTTTCCGCACCTTAATGTTTATGAAAACATCGCTTTCGGTCTGCGGGTGAAAAAACGCCCCGAAAAGGAAATTAAGGAAAAGGTTGCGGAGATGTTAAGACTCGTAAACCTAACGGGGCTTGAAAAGCGCCATATTGACACCCTTTCGGGCGGTCAACAGCAAAGGGTTGCTATAGCGAGAGCTATTGCCAACCACCCGAAGGTACTGCTTCTTGACGAGCCCCTCGCCGCCCTTGATTTAAAGCTTCGCAAGGATATGCAAAAGGAGCTTAAAAAGATTCAGGAGCAGTTAGGGATAACATTTATATTTGTAACCCACGACCAAGAGGAAGCCCTTACTATGTCCGACCGAGTAGTGGTAATGGACGGCGGCAAAATCCAGCAGGTGGGCTCTCCGCAGGATATATATAATGAACCGCAGAACGCCTTTGTGGCGGACTTTATCGGCGAATCCAATATTGTAGACGGCAAGATGCTTCGGGATTATTATGTTGAATTTTCGGGGCAGAAATTCGACTGCCTTGATAAGGGCTTTAATGAAAATGAGCTGGTTGATGTTGTAGTACGCCCCGAGGATGTGGATATTGTATCCCCCGAAAAGGGTATGCTTAAGGGACAGGTTACCTCGGTTGCATTCTTAGGCGTGCATTATGAGATCATTGTAGACATCGGCGGCTTTAAGTGGATGATTCAAACCACGGACGAGCATTTTGTAGGGGATAATGTAGGGCTCTTTATTGAGCCTGACGCTATTCATATAATGAAAAAGTCCGAATATTCGGGACTTTACGGCGACTATTCATCTTACAGTGAAGAAATGGACGAAATGAACGAAATGGCGGAGGAAGCGGCAGAATGAAAACTTCTTTAGGTAAGAGGTTGCTTAATGCCCCCTGTGCTGTATGGTCGGCAATATTTATTATTGTCCCGCTGTTTATAGTTCTTTACTATACCTTTTTAGATAAAGACGGCGGCTTCACCCTTTCAAACATATATGAATTAGCACAGTATAAGGGCGTTTTTATAACCTCAATAATATATGCTTTGGTTGCAACGGCAATCTGCCTGTTGCTCGCCTACCCCTTCGCTTATTTTCTTACTAAAACATCGGTCAGTTCTCAAAAAATGATGGTATTGCTTGTTATGCTTCCCATGTGGATGAATCTGCTTATAAAAACCTACTCTTGGACCGTTATTTTGGATAACAACGGTGTTTTAAACAGATTGCTTAACCTAATAGGCTTCGGAAGTGTAAAATTAATGGGAACTCCTGGGGCTGTAATACTGGGTATGGTATACGACTATATCCCATATATGATTTTACCCATTTACACCACAATTTCAAAAATAGATAATTCTCTCCTTGAAGCGGCAGAGGATTTGGGCTCAAATGCCTTTTCCAAGCTAAAAAGGGTCGTTTTACCCCTTAGTTTACCCGGTGTTCTTTCGGGTATAACCATGGTGTTTGTCCCCTCTATAAGCACATTCTACATCTCGCAAAAGCTCGGTAACGGAATGATACTTTTAGTGGGCGATATTATTGAAACCCAGTTTAAAATACCCAATTACCCGTTAGGTGCTTCAATGTCTTTGGTGCTTATGATATTCATTATTATAAGTATTGCAATAATGAATAAATTCGGCGATTCCGACAGCGGAGGTGTTATGATATGAGCATTCTCCGTAAAATATTTATCGCCTTAATGCTGGTGTTCTTATATGCACCGCTTTTGGTAATGACCTTTTTTTCCTTTAACAGCTCAAGCAGTACCTCTGTTTTTGAGGGCTTCTCCCTTAAATGGTACGAACAGCTGCTTTATGACAGTGAATCTATTTCCGCCCTGCAAAACACCCTTATTTTAGCCGTGCTTTCGGCGGTTATAGCAACAGTATTGGGCACAGTTGCGGCTGTGGGCATATACAAAACGAAAAAGGGAATTTTAAAAACCACTATGACCACCGTTACAAATATCCCAATGATGACCCCCGAAATTGTAACAGGTGTCTCCCTTATGCTTTTGTTTGTTTTTATGGCAAGCTTAGTGGGGAAAAAAGAGGCTTTGGGCTTCGGAACGGTGCTTTGCGCTCATATTACCTTTAACCTGCCCTATGTAATACTCAATGTACTACCGAAATTAAAGCAAACAGACTCTCATCTCTCCGAAGCGGCGGAGGATTTGGGCTGTACCCCTATAAAGGCATTTTTAAAGGTTGTTTTGCCCGCAATCTACCCCGGTATTTTTACAGGCTTTATAATGTCCTTTACCCTCTCTCTTGACGATTTCGTTATAAGCTACTTTACCTCGGGAACAGCCTTCCAAACCCTGCCTATCCGCATTTATTCAATGACCAAAAAGACGGTTAAACCCACTATGTACGCCCTTTCCACCATAATCTTTTTAACCGTTCTTATACTGCTTATACTTGTAAATCTTTCCAAGAGCGAAAACAAAAAGTCAAAGCTTAGACCCCGTCTTATGAAGATTGCCTCGGTTGCGGTTTGTGTGGCCATTGTTACCGCTATGACGGGAGTGTCCATTATAAGCCGCAATCTTAAAAACACAAGCATAGGGGTTGTGGGCGAGTATGACAGAGAGCTTGCGGGTACTACGCTTAATGTGTACAACTGGGGCGAATACATTTCCGACGGCACCGACGACACCCTCGATGTCAATTCCGCTTTCGAAAAGCTTACGGGAATTAAGGTTAATTACAGTTATTTTGAGAGCAACGAGGAGATGTATGCCAAAATCAAGGCGGGCTCCTCTGCCTATGATATAATTATTCCGTCGGATTATATGATTCACCGAATGATTAAGGAAAATATGCTTAAAAAGCTGGATTTTTCCAAAATTTCGAACTATTCATATATTGACGAGGGCTATAAAAACCTTTATTTTGACCCCGATAATGAATATTCCGTACCTTATAATGTTGGAATGGTAGGGCTTATTTATAACTCAAAAATCGTCACCGAAAAGCCTGACAGCTGGGAGATTTTATTCGACAGCCGATATGCCGGAAATATACTTACCTTTAACAACTCAAGGGACGCCTTCGGAATAGCGCAGTTTGCTTTGGGGCTTGATGTCAACAGCAGTAACAAGGAAGACTGGGCTAAGGCGGCAAATAAGCTTATTGAGCAAAACAAGGTGTTGCAGGCAAGGGTTATGGACGAGGTATTCAATAAAATGGAATCGGGCAATGCCGCCCTTGCTCCCTATTATGCAGGCGATTTTTACACTATGAAGGATGCAAATGATGACCTTGAATTTGTTTATCCAAAGGAAGGCACAAACATTTTTGTGGATTCTGTTTGTGTGCCTCAAACCGCCCAAAACTATGATGCGGCTATGATGTATATAAACTTCCTGTTAGAGCCTGAGGTCGCTTTGGCAAATGCGGAATATATCTGCTACGCTTCGCCTAATACTTCGGTTATTAACAATGAAGAATATTCCTTCAAGGATGACCCCATACTTTACCCGCCCGAAGAAATCAAGAGCAACACACAGTATTATCACGACTTAGACCCTGAAATCAGGGACTATTACGAATCACTTTGGACTAAGGTTAGAATTTCTTAAATAAAACGAGGCTAACAGCCTCGTTTTATTTTATACTCAAATATTCTTTTAAGATTTCAAGTCCTCGCCTTTCGAGACGGTTTACTGCCTGTCTTGTTATTCCAAGCCTCTCTGCAATTTCCGCATCGGAATAGCCGTATATGTACTTTAAAATCAGCGACTCTCTCTGCCTTTCGTTAAGCAGTTTTATTCCGTCCCTCAGAGTAAGAGAGCTTTCTCTCGCCTCAACACAGTAAACACCGTCATAACGCTCACCCAATTCAAGCATATGTCTATGCCTTTTCTTTGAAAGCGCAATGTATTTGTTTCGTATGGAGGCGGCGATATATCTGTTAAGCTGCTCTGTATCATCGGGTAAAAATTTATCGGTATCGAGGGAATAAATAAGCTCCAGTAAAAAAACCGTCAGCTCCTGTCCTGCATCATCACATCCGAGTTTAATTTCAAAATGATGTATCAGCCCCGCAAAAGCCTCATAAATCTCCCCGAAGTGGGACATATTCTTGTTTTTAATCTCCCTAGCTATATACAAAATATCTCTGTTGCACATCCCTAATCTCCCTTTCTCTTATAGAAAGAAAAAGGCAGTGGATTTGTAAACTTCTATGTCACAAAAATTTTCCAAAAAAAGCTTCCGCCCTTTTCTTTTGGAAAATTTTACATATTTCCTGCAAAAAAATTATATTTTTGAGAGTAAGCCGTACTTTAAAGGGAGCAAAACGCTAAAAATAATGTATTTTTTGTCTAAAAAAGTTATATATTGACATTTAATAATATATATTATATAATATTGTCGAAATAAGTCGAAAAGTTAAATTCTAAGTTTTCAAGGAGAGTATTATTATGAGAATAGCATTGTGCGATGCAGACACCTCTGCCATAAAAACCACAAAACGAATTATATACGAATACGCAAATCTGCATGGATTAGAGCTTTTAGTAGAGGAATACTCTTCCGGGAGTGAACTGCTGATTAATAAAATTAAATATCCGCTGATTATACTTGACTACAATACAAGTGACTTGAACGGACTTGAAACCGCAAGGATTTTAAGGGACAACAATCCCTCCTGCACAATAATTTTTTTAAGCTCATACAAAGGGTTTATAATCGAATCTTTTAAGGTTAACCCCTTCCGATTTTTACTAAAGCCCCTTGATAAATCCCTCCTATTTTCCGCTCTTGACGATTTTTTTAAAGCCAGAAGCGATAGCCGCCCGCTTTTGATAAAGGACGGCGGAGACATATTTTGTTTAAGTGCAAACGATATATTCTACCTTGAAGCGGATAATAAAAATTGCTTCATAAGTCTTAGAAACAAAAAAATCCGTTGCCGTAAAACTATGGCACGGGTATACTGCGAGCTGCCAAAACAGCATTTCGGTAAAATTAACCGAGCTTATGTTGTTAATTTCAATTACATTTCGGGCTATAACAGAGATGCCGTCACCCTTAGAAACGGCGAACAGCTACATGTGGGGCGGTGCTACTTTAAGAGCTTTAGAGAGGAATTCCGTGATTTTTTTAATGCTAAAGAGCTGTAAAATAGAAAATAATTCCGTTTTTTTGCTCAAACTGTTGATTTTATGGCAAAAAAAAGGTATCATATTAGGGAGAATAATTACTCGGAGGAAAAAATGTTAGAATTAAAAAATATTTCCTTCAGCGCCGAAAATGAAACGGGCAAAAAGGAAATTCTAAAAAACATCAATCTTAAAATCGACGAAAGCTTCGTTGTAATAACAGGACCCAACGGCGGCGGTAAATCAACCCTTGCAAAAATTATTGCGGGAATAATCACCCCCGTTTCAGGGCAGATTTTGCTTGACGGCGAGGATATTACTCACCTTTCCATTACAGAGAGGGCAAAAAAAGGAATAAGCTTTGCATTTCAACAGCCGGTACACTTTAAAGGGCTTACGGTTTATGACCTTATGGGTCTTGCCGCCGGCAAAAAAATCGGAATCAATGAGGCTTGCGACTACCTTTCGCAGGTAGGTCTTTGTGCAAGGGATTATATAAACCGTGAGGTCAACTCCTCCCTTTCGGGCGGCGAGCTTAAGAGAATAGAAATCGCCACGGTACTTGCCCGCTCCTCAAAGGTCACCATTTTTGACGAGCCCGAGGCGGGCATTGACCTATGGAGCTTTGGAAATTTAATTCAGGTATTTGAGAAAATGCACAACAACTTAGGCGGAAGTATAATAATAATTTCCCATCAGGAGCGTATTCTCAATATTGCGGACAAGATTGTTGTTTTAGGGGGCGGCGAGCTTCGTGCTACAGGCACTAAGGCTGATATTCTGCCCGAAATTTTAGGAACGGTTGACAGCGGCTGTAAAATACTTGCCGACAATGCAAAGGGGGCATACTGATGAACGGCACGGAATTAGAGCTTTTAAAGATTATTGCCGATATGGGTGCTTCTCCCGATGGCGCTTATAACATCAGGTCTAACGGTCAGCTTGCCGACCGCCATATAACCGAAAATATTGACATTAAAACCAAAACCGACCGCCCGGGTATTGATATTATAATAAAAGCGGGAACTGTAGGCGAAACCGTACACATTCCCGTAATTATCAGCGAAACAGGGCTTAATGACCTTGTATATAACGATTTTATAATCGGCGAAAATGCCGATGTAACTATAATTGCAGGCTGCGGAATACACAACTGCGGCGAAAAGGAATCCCGCCATGACGGAATCCACACCTTTTTTGTGGGCAAAAACGCCAAGGTGAAATACATCGAAAAGCACTACGGCGAGGGGGACGGCAACGGCGAAAACAATATGAACCCCACCACCGTTGTAAATATCGCCGAGGGGGGGTATATGGAAATGGATACCGCCCAAATAAAGGGTATTGACTCCACAAACCGTGTAACCAAGGCCCGCCTTTCGGACGGTGCTTCTCTTGTGATACACGAAAAAATTATGACCCACGGCAGGCAAACCGCCGAGACCGACTTTACAGTAGACCTTGACGGTAAAAATTCCAGCGCTAATGTTGTATCCCGCTCGGTTGCAAAGGATAACTCCTTCCAGCGTTTCCTATCTAAAATCAACGGAAACAATGTATGCAGTGGCCATACGGAGTGCGATGCGATTATTATGGATAACGCCAAGGTAACCGCCATACCCGAAATTACCGCCAACAGCATTGATGCCTCACTTATTCACGAGGCGGCAATCGGCAAAATAGCGGGCGACCAGCTTATAAAGCTTATGACCTTAGGCCTTACCGAAGCTGAGGCCGAGGAACAGATTATTAACGGATTTTTGAAATAATATGTATTTCGGGGCTTAAAAAAGCCCCGATTTATTCAAATCGTTATCATGAATGACGGTGATGTATTTAATTGAGGAAGCTTCGCAAATCATTGTACTGCAACCCCTATATAGCTTTAGCACAATGTAATCTGCGCCGACATTTAAAAGTATTCCTATTCGGCTTTCAAGACAGCCCCCTATAAGGGACTCCACCCGTACAAGCTTCCCCACCATAGTGTTTAGAAAAGCGGGCATATATGCTGTGTCGTTAAGGCGAATATCATTGCATTTACTTGCCCTTTCCACCGTCACCCTGCTTTCTGTCCCGTTTTCGCTTTTTTTAAGATAATCCTCGTAATATTTTAAATCCTTTTCACCCGTAATCGGGCAGGGAAAATTATGTTCCATAGTTGACACTCCCGATATATATTATTTTGTTACAGTATATGAGACAAACCGTACATTTGCTAAAGGAAAGGTGGAATTTATATGTCTACACCCCATATAGGCGCCGAAAAGGGCGACTTTGCCGATACTCTGCTTATGCCGGGCGACCCGTTGCGTTCAAGGTTTATTGCCGAAAATTTCTTAAATAATGCAAAGCTTGTGAACGATGTCCGAGGTGTTCAGGGCTACACGGGGCTTTATAAGGGCGAAAAAATCTCTGTAATGGCAAGCGGTATGGGTATGCCCTCAATCGGTATTTATTCCTATGAGCTTTACAATTTCTTCGGTGTTAAAAATATAATACGGGTAGGCTCTGCCGGCTCTTACCGTGCTGATGTTAAGCTTCGTGATATAGTTTTGGCACAGGCCGCCTGCACCGATTCAAACTTTGTAAAACAATTCGGTCTTCCCGGGGACTTTTCCCCTATTGCCGATTTCGGTCTGCTTACAAAGGCAGTTTCTGTTGCTAAGGCTTTAGGTCTCAACTGTCATATAGGAAATGTCCTTTCCAGCGACCGCTTTTACGGCGACAGCAAGGGGCTTCCCGATTGGAAACAGCCTGTGTCTCTCTGGGCAAAAATGGGAGTACTGGCGGTTGAAATGGAGGCGGCGGCACTTTATATGAACGCCGCAAGAGCGGGAAAACGGGCGCTGTGCATCTGCACGATTTCCGATTCCCTTATAACCGGCGAAGAGACCACCGCCGAGGAAAGGCAAAGCTCCTTTACCGATATGATAAAGCTTGCCCTTGAAACCGCAGCTTCAATTTAGGTGATGAAAATGTCAGTCAAAGAACGCTTACTGCCGTTGCTTCAAGCCTGCGGCAAGGATTATCTTTCGGGTGAAGACGCTGCAAAGCTTTTAGGTGTCAGCCGAAATGCCGTTTGGAAGGCGGTTTCCTCCCTTAAAAAGGAGGGCTATAATATAGAGGCCGTAACCAACAGAGGCTACCGCTTAGTGAATAGCGGTGATATTCTCTCCCCTTCCGAAATTGAAAATAATCTAACCGAGCTTAAAGGAAAGCTTGATATCAGGGTAAAGGAAACCGTCACCTCTACAAACGCCTTATTAAAAGAAAAAGCCGCTTTAGGCGCACCCGAGGGGACGGTTTTAATAGCCCTTAAGCAAACTGCGGGAAGAGGCCGATTTCAGCGAAGCTTCTTCTCCCCTTCAGACAGCGGTATTTATATGAGTATTTTGCTTCGCCCGAATATTCCCGCCGAAAACGCCGTGCTTATAACCACAGCTGCGGCGGTGGCAGTAGCAGAAGCGGCAGAGAATTTAAGCGGCAGGAAAGCGGGTATTAAATGGGTAAATGATGTGCTTATAGACGGTAAAAAAATCTGCGGAATACTTACCGAGGCCTCCCTCAACATAGAAAGCGGCACTCTTGATTACGCAGTTATAGGCATAGGTCTTAATGCCTATGAGCCAAAGTGCGGTTTCCCCGATGAAATTAAAGATATCGCAGGAGCAATCTTTAAGGAGCAAAATGACGGACTTCGCAGTAAGCTTACTGCGGCGGTGCTTGAAAGCTTTTTTAAGTACTACAAGGATATTTCCGAGCGAAAATATCTCAAAGCTTACCGTGAACGCTGTATAGTTCTCGGAAAACAGATTAATATCCTATCCTCTTCGGGTTCATCTCCCGCCCTTGCCCTTGATATTGACGAAAATTGCCATCTTAGGGTAAAATATCCGAACGGTGAGGAAACACTTCTCTCCTCAGGCGAAGTCAGTATAAAAATTTAATCATCTTATCATCTTTTTTAAATTAAACTCTTGCATAGTTAATTCATATGTGATAGAATTGTTTATGTGGCTTTGTGCATTAAAATTCGGATAGATAGACAAGAAATTGTCGGAAAGGCAGTTTAATGATAAGTAATACCGATACCGTCTCTTTTTTTACAGGCAAATCCGCAGGCAAGGTCAATTTCAACACCTGCTCGTCCAATGACTTTTTAACCACGGAAGGCTTTAAAACTCTGCGCACGAATATTATGTTTTGCGGCTCAAATATTAAGGTTATCGTGCTTACAAGTGCCAGAGAAAATGAGGGGAAAAGTGTAATCTCTGCCGAAATTGCCAAAAGTATGGCAGATATAAATAAAAAAACCCTTTTGATTGATGCGGATATGCGCAAATCAGTAATGCTTCGCCGCAGTATAAATTCACAAAACTTTTACGGTCTTTCTGAATTTCTGTCTGAGCAGGCAGAGCTTGGCGATGTTCTTTACAATACGCAAAATCCTTTGTTTGATGTTATTTTCAGCGGCAATTTCCCGCCCAACCCTGTTGAGCTTTTAAGCACCGAACGCTTTAACAAGCTAATAAAAGACGCAAGAGAGATTTACGATTATATTATAATAGACTCTCCACCCCTCGGGTGTGTAATCGACTCAGCCGTTATCTCAACACAATGCGACGGTTCGATTATAGTAATGACTCAGGGAGTTGTAACAGTAAAGGAAGGCTTGGATGTAAAGCACCAGCTTGAGAAGAGTAATTGTAAGATTTTAGGTGTTATATTGAATGATGCCTACGGAAAAAACAAAAAATACAGCAAAAAATATTATAAAAGCTATGAGTATAGTGCCGCCGGCAAATAGTTTAAGCAAAATTGAATCCCCTTTGTCAAATGACAGAGGGGATTTTAAAATATATTGTAATTAAAACCGCTGCCTGAATTATTATAATCAGCGGAATGCCTATCATAAAGCGTTTATGAAGGGTTTTATGTCTTATTGTCAGCATTGTAATGTACATAGCCAAGCTCCCGCCCAAGGCGGAAAGCAAAAATAGCGTGCTTTCCTTTACCCGCCATTTGCCTTTTCTTGCACGCGATTTGTCCGTCACGCAAACAATTACCGAAATAAGGCTTATTACGCCTAAATATATAAAAATGTATTTATTATCCAAAAGAATCACCGCTATTATTTTAACAGCTTTACACCGCCTTTTCAATCTGTTTTTTAAGCTTTACGATAATTCTTTTTTCAAGTCTTGAAATATAGGACTGGGAAATACCCAAAGTATCCGCCACCTCCTTTTGGGTATATTCCTGATACCCGTTCATACCGAACCGCATCTCCATTATCTGCTTTTCTCTGGGCGGAAGTCCGCCCACAAGGCGCAGGAGCAAATATTTTTCATCCTCCTGCTCTATTCCTCTGCCAATATCATCAGCGTCGCTCCCCAAAACATCCGAGAGCAGCAGCTCATTGCCGTCCCAGTCTATATTGAGCGGCTCATCTATTGAAACCTCGTTTTTACGGCTGGCATTTTTCCGCAGGTACATCAGAATTTCGTTTTCAATGCACCTTGAGGCATAGGTTGCAAGCTTAATGTTTCTATCTGTACAAAAGGTGTTTACCGCCTTTATAAGTCCTATTGTCCCTATAGAAATCAGGTCCTCAATATTAACCCCCGCCGAGTCAAATTTCCTCGCTATGTATACCACCAGCCGCAGATTATGCACTATAAGCGTGTTTCGGCTTTCCTCGTCCCCTTCGCTTAAAAGCCTCTGTTCCTCTTCGGAAGAAAGGGGCGGCGGTAGGGTTTCAGGCCCTTTTATGTAAAATGTCGGCTTTACTAACCCGATTTTAATTAAAAAAGCATAAATAAGTGATTTGACTTTCATTATTACCAACCTGTCTCAAATAAAAATTTCGGGATTTACTATCGCTTGATAATCGTCCCTAAGGGGTGTTTTAGATACCGCAAGTATCGGTTTTTCAAGTTTGACCGTGCGATTGCCGTCACTTACAACTGCGCTGTCACACCTGAAGCCGTCAAGGGTTCCCCCGCCCGAAACCGTGCTCAGCGGCAAAATTCTGTAACGCTTTTCAAGGTTTGCATCGGTATCAGGGTTATCGGAGCCTAACAAGGCTTTAACAAATTCACCGTCAGCTATTATAACCTCACAGCCGCTTATATAATCCTTAATCGAATTGCCCGTATCCACTATTGCATCCATAGTTATGCTTTTTTCCTCTGCGGTAACGGTAATCTCGCACCTTTCGGCAAGCTGTGAGGTTCCCGAAAATATTGCACGCAAAAGCATAAAAAGCAGATAGGTTATAACCGATACCCCGATAAGCACCGCAGGAGAAATATTAAAGTAAACCACCGAGTTTACAACCGTCATTCCTTTGGGTCTAAAAACGCTCCAAACCGCCGTCATAATGCCGCCGAAGCCGCAGGTCACTAGAAATAAAACCCCCGCCGCTCTTAAAAACCGCCTTATGCCCCTAAAGCCAAAAGCGCATAGCACCATAACCGCACAAATTACCGCTCTGAAAACCAAATCAAAAAAAAGCCCTAAATCGGGAGCAAATATGTAAAGCGAGGATAGCGCACCCGCCGCCGCACCGCCAAGCTGGCGGAAAACCGATAGCTTTACACGCAATACCGCAGCCGTCGCCGAGAGCAAAAAATAATCCACAATTAAATTAAGTATCACCAGTATATCCGCATAGACTATCAAACGCCCCGCCCCCTAACAACCCTATTATACGATTTTTTGTGCGCAGATTATGTCGGATAGCAGGGGTGAAAAATATACTTTTTTAGAATTTGGCGTAAAAAAATCAGCCGGTCTGCTTTTCTGCAAACCGACTGTTAATTATTAATACCGATTAAATTACTTTGCAAATACCGATTCCCAAGGCGCCCCCGCCCACATGGCAGGAAATGCTTAAGGGCAGAGCGACAAGCTCGATTTCAAGGTCTGGAAAACGCTTTGCAACCTCCTGTTGCCATTCCTTACCGACACTGAGGTCGCCCGAATATGCCGCACGGATTTCCACCTTTTCACCTTTAAAACGGGTTTTGCGGTCATTTTCTATGCCGTCGAGCATAGCGTCGGTAGCGGCTTTCATTCCCCGCACCTTTTTATAAGCGTCAAGCTTGCCGCCCTGAATCTGCAAAACCGGCTTTATGCCAAGCAAAGTGCCTATCGCCGCACCGGCAGTAGTGACCCTGCCGCTCTTTTTTAGATGCTCAAGGGTATTTACCGAGACATAAATGCTCTGTTTAGCCGCATCGTTTTCGGAAATATGGGCAATTTCTTTAGCAGATAGACCGTTATTTGCAAGCTTAACCGCATTGAAAACCGAGGTGTAAAGGGTTACGGAAATGCGCTTATTATCCACAACAAAAACCCTGCCGTCATAATCGGCAGCAAGTGCTTTTGCGGTGTCGCAGGTGCCGCTTAAGCCGCTTGACATCGGGAAATATACAACAGCTTCATAATCATTTAAAATGTCGTCCCACATTTCGATAAGTGCGGCGGGGGACGGCTGTGATGTTGAAACCTCCGCTCCCGACTCTAAGACCTCAAAAAACTCGCTATAAGACATTTCGCCGTATTCGATATATTCCTTTCCGTCAACCACAAAGGGCATTTCTAAAAGAAATATTCCGTTTTCCTTTGCAACCTCAGGTGTAATGCCGCTGTTGGTATCGGTCATAATGGCTGTTTTATTCATTTAAGGCTCCGTTCCGCCGCATCGGCTGATTAGTTAAAATATATATTTATTTTATTGCTTTTTCGGTTGTTTGTCAATACACAAGAAACTCATTATTGACTAATTTTAAAAAAGTATGTAAAATAGAAAGGTCGGCAAATTTAAGCCGGCAGTAAAAGCAAGTTTACAGGAACGGCGATTTTGATGTCAATTAATAAGGAATGGTATAAAAAGGGGCTGCGTGACGGCATACCGATAGCACTCGGTTACTTTGCTGTTGCCTTCACCCTTGGAATAGTTGCAAAAAAGGCTGGGCTTACCGCCTTTCAGGCGGGACTTGCCACCGGGCTTACCAACGCCTCGGCGGGCGGTTATGCAGGCTTTACCCTTATTGCGGCAGGAGCGGGATACCTTGAAGTAGCACTTACCGAGCTTATTGTAAACGCAAGGTATCTTTTAATGTCCTGTGCGTTAAGCCAAAAGCTTTCGCCGGACACTTCAATTCTTCACAGAATACTTGTAGCCTTTGATGTGACCGACGAAATTTTCGGTATTTCGGTTTCGGTGACAGGCACACTTAACCCCTATTACAACTACGGCGCTATGACCGTGGCGATACCGGGTTGGACACTCGGAACAGTCTTCGGGGTAATAACAGGTAACATTCTGCCCGCAAGCCTTGTAAGCGCCTTGGGAGTAGGGCTTTACGGAATGTTTATTGCGATAATAATCCCGCCCGCAAAGAAAAACGGGGTTATAGCGGCACTTGTAATTATTTCAATGTTAGCAAGCCTTGCATTTTCTAAGCTTCCCGTTATTTCATCGGTATCGTCAGGTATGCGGGTTATTATACTTACCGTTGTAATTTCTATTGCGGCGGCTTTACTCTTCCCTGTAAAGGAGGAAGACGATGCAGCATAATATTTATATTTACATATTTATAATGGCGGCGGTAACCTTTTTAATCCGCGTATTACCCCTTACCCTAATACGCAAAAAAATCACCAATGTGACCCTGCGCTCATTTCTTTACTATGTGCCCTATGTCACCCTTGCGGTTATGACCTTCCCCGCCATAATTGAGGCTACTAACAGCATCTGGTCAGGTCTTGCCGCACTTATCGTCGGGGTGCTTCTCGCCTATTTCGGCGTAAGCCTTTTCGGTGTGGCGGTCTGCTCCTGCGTGGTTGTATTTATAATAGAGCTAATTATACTTTAAATCAAATTTTTCATTTCTGCTATTCTGTCGGCGATTTCAGCAAAGATTTCACCGCAGGCAGCGGATTGTTTTTTTGTGTTTTCGGAAAACACTATAACGGTATATTGCGGGTCCTCCACAGGAAAAAAGCCGCAGAACCAGCCCGCACAGATTTCGGTTCCGTTTTCGTATTTTCCGGTTTGGGCAGTAGCGGTTTTTCCCGCCGCCGAGACGGTTTCAGGCTTTGCAGACTTACCCGTTCCCTCGTCGATAACTGCGGTTAAATATTCCCGCAGTATTAAAGTGGTTTCCTTTTCCATAACCCTTGTGCGTTCCCCAATGCTATAGGGAGTAAATGCCCCTCCCGAAAGCGTCCCCTCTACCGCTGACGGGATATTATACGCCCCGTCCGAGGCTATGGCGCAGTAGAGATTGAGCATAGCCACGGGAGACAGCAAAAGCTCCCCCTGACCTATACTGAAATTTGCAAGATAGGCTATATTTGAAAGTCTGTCGGGATTAGGCAGATTTCCCTTTGCAGTCGAAAGCCCGTCACATATATCTATACTTTTCCCGAACCCTAAAGCAGAGGCGGTGTTATATATCCGCTCCCCGCCAACGGTAAAGGAAAAATTGTAAAAAAAGGTATTGCAGGAATTTGCAAGTCCGCTTTTTAAATTCATATCCCCGTGACCCGAGAGCTTATGGCATTTAAAATAGCGGTCTATTATTTTTGTACTGCCGGTACAGGTATAAGAAAAATCACCCTTTCCCCGCTCAATACCCGCCGCCGCAACGCAGGGCTTAAATACCGAGCCTACGCTATACGCCGCAAGCGCTCGGTTTAATAACGGGGAGTTTTTTTCATTAAGATAAGTGCTGATGTCTGCAACATCAAAGCTTGGAACGCTTACCATAGCCCTGATTTTTGAGTTTTTAGCATCTGCAACCACAACTGCGCCGCATTCGATTTGCTTTGCCGCTTCCTCGGCAATAGTCTGTATATTAATATCAATCGTTGAAACCACACCCGACGCAATAACAGAGGTGTCGTTTTCAATTTCGGGCTTTAAGCCTACAAGAATATCCCCGCCGCCGTCCATAGTAAAGCAAAACGCCGCCTTTTTATCGGAATACAGGTACTTATCATACGCCTTTTCAAGTCCCGAAACACCGTGGGACTCGCTATCGGTATACCCTATAAGGTGTAAAGCCTTTGTATCCGCCGAATTATGCTCGTAAACGGTAATACAGGTTATTCCGTCACAGTCTATCATTTTTGGCACCTCGCATAAGACAGGCCTGCCTGATTTAAGCCTTTCAAGCACGCTTTCCAGCTCCTCGCCCGACAAAACCGAGCTTATCGCAGTAACTGCACGGGGGATAGGCGAAACTGCCGCAATAATTTTTGTACTGCTGTTTGTAATCGGCACCATATTGCAGTCATAAACTGTTCCCCTGAGACTTGACACCGTAAGTCTCATAGCGGACTGCTTAGCTTGGACCTCGGAATAATCCGAAGTAGCTATAACCGCAACCCGCATTATACAGCTGAAAAACAGCACAATTATAAGGAAAAAGCAGATTGCCGAGCGTTTTGAAAATATACCCCAAAAGCCTTCTTTAGACATAAAAAACACCTCTTGTTAAAAGTATTAACAAAAGGTGTTTATTTAAACCGATATTATTAAGAAGCGGACGGTTCTACTATTTTCTTTACCTTAAACTGCTTAACGGCACTTTCAATTACCTTGCAATCCATTTTTTCGGCATATTCCTTAATATCCTCTTCGTACTCCTCGTCGGAGATAAGGTGGCGTACTGTCATATCAAGGGTATCAAGATAGTAGGAATCAGCCTCAATATCCTGCTTTACGGCAAGCACAAGGCCTTCGTCATCGTCAAGTTCGATAACCTTAACCTCGCCTGTAGCCATTTCCTTAACCTTAGAGTAGTAGTCGGAAGAGTAAGCCGTGCTTGAGGATCCCAAAATGCTCGCATATTCATCTTTGGGCTGTGGCTCATCGGTCTCGGTTTCTTCCTCTTCTGTCTCCTCTGTAATTGCGTTATAATCCTTATAAACCTCTTCAAAGGTCTTCTTACCGTTCTTTAAATCGGTAGCATAGCCGTTAATCTGTTCCTTAATTGCAGTTATTTCGTCATCTTCCTTGTCCGAAAAGCTTACCTCTAAAATATCTGCCACAACAAAATTTTCAAGCATTTTTGTCTTTACGGTATCGGCCGCAATTTCCTTTTCCCCGCCCTTGCCGTAAAGGTGTTCAAAATAAAGGTTTGAATAATAGGAATCCTTCATATATTGGGTGTATGTACTCTCGCCTACTCCGTTGGGCTCAAAGTATGCCGAATAGCCATAGCTTGACCAATAAAAGGAAGCATAAGACTCGGCATTTTCAGCCTCCTCATCCGAAATTTCAAGGTCATTTTCCTTGCAAAGGGTTTTATACGCAGCGATTTCCTTAAGATAATCTATAGCGGTATCCTCAACCCAGCTAACAAAGTCCTTATCGTCAATTTTCTTTGAATAATAATCAACATCGCCCGTAGACTCATCCTCGGAAAGCTCCTCTTGAACCTTCGCCTTTGCCTCGGAATCGGCGTTTATAAGAGCACACATATAATACGCTGAAGTAAACTCAACATCGCCTATTTTAACTGCAATCTCGTCCTTTTTATGGCAGGCAGTAACCGTAAGTGCCATAACAAGAACTAACGCCAAAGCGAAAACTCTTTTAATATTCTTCATCTTTATTCCTCCATAAGAGCTTAATATATTAATTATATATCAAATTTTAATAAATGTCTACAAAAATATTGTAAATTATAAATTGCCGTAATCAATTTTTCTGTTTTTAAAATAGTATTCCTTATCACGGTCTCCAATTTCACGCAATACTCTGCAGGGATTTCCGACAGCCACAACATTAGGCGGAATATCTTTAGTTACAACCGAACCTGCGCCGATAACCGAATTGTCTCCCACAGTAACGCCGGGAACAATTATGACCCCCGCGCCTATCCAACAGTTTTTACCTATACGAACAGGAGCGTTATACTGATACTGCTTCTCGCGAAGACTCGGTAAAATAGGATGTCCCGCCGTTGCAACAGTAACATTAGGTCCTATCATAGTATAATCGCCCACATATATATGAGTATCGTCAACAAGGGTCAAATTAAAATTAGCGTATACACATTTTCCGAAGTGACAATGCTTTCCGCCCCAGTTTGCGTGAAAGGGCGGCTCAATATAACAGCCGTCTCCTATCTCGGCAAACATTTTTTTAAGCATTTCCTCACGCTTCATTTGCTCGTGAGGGCGAGTTTGGTTAAAATCGTAAAGCTTTTCAAGACATTGGAGCTGTTCAGCCATTATTTCTTCGTTTCCCGGTAAATACAAATTTCCCGAGTGCATTTTTTCCTTATCTGTCATTTTCTTGACCTCCGTTTATCAAAGTGCCGCCGTAAGCTCTGCCGCAAGGTCGGACATTTTCTGTCCCTTATTAAGCCTTACAGTATAGACGGGCTTATCCGTAGCGTTAAGGGAAAATCTGTTGCCGAAATAGTCCGAAAGCTTGTGCATAACCTCCGGCTCGATTGAGGTTATATGCAATATTGCGGTGTTTGATGTGCCCGTAATCTCGGTGATTTTGGCCGCCGCCGCTTTGCTTCTAAGTAAGGCTACATCTATAAGTCCCATAACTGCTACAGGCGGCTCGCCGAAGCGGTCGCACAGCTCGTCTATAACATCGCTTGCGTCATCGTCATTCCTTATTGCCGCAATCCGCTTGTAAATACCAAGCCTTGCGGGTAAGGACTCAATATATCTTTCAGGGATATGCGCCGAAATGTTAAGGTCAACCGTACAGGGAATATCGTCTTCTACGGGTGCGCCGTTCTCCTCGTTCACCGCCTCGTTTAAGAGCTTCAGGTACATATCGTAGCCTACCGACTCCATATTTCCGTGCTGGTCGCCGCCTAAAATACTGCCCGCTCCCCTTATTTCAAGGTCACGGAGCGCTATTTTATAGCCCGAGCCGAACTCGGTAAACTCTCTTATAGCCTCAAGCCGCTTTGAAGCCACATCGGAAAGCTGTTTGCCTGTTCTAAAGCAGAAATAAGCATAAGCACGGCGGGGCGAGCGCCCTACTCTGCCCCTTAGCTGGTGGAGCTGAGCAAGTCCCATTTTGTCCGCATCCTCGATTATAAGGGTATTGGCATTAGGTACATCAACCCCCGTCTCAATTATGGTTGTGCATACAAGCAAATCAATTTCGTGTTCAATAAGCTTGCGCCAAACCTCGGTAAGCTCGTCTTCACTCATCTGCCCGTGGGCTATTCCCACATTAATATCAGGCAGTCTCGCTTTAAGGGAAGCCGCACAGCGCTCTATACTCTCAACCCTGTTATGCAGGTAATAAACCTGACCGCCTCTGCGCACCTCTTTGTTTATAGCATCGGTAATAACACCCATATTATATTCAAGCACATAGGTCTGCACAGGGTGGCGGTCACCGGGGGCTTCGTCAAGGCTGGACATATCCCTAAGCCCCGAAAGTGCCATATTAAGGGTGCGGGGAATGGGGGTTGCGCTAAGGGTTAAAATATCCACAAATGGGTAAAGCTCCTTAAGCCGTTCCTTTTGAGCAACACCGAAACGCTGTTCCTCGTCGATTATCACAAGCCCGATATTTTTAAAGGAAATATCCTTTGAAATAAGCCTGTGAGTGCCCACCACCATATCGAGTCTGCCGCATTTAAGGTCATTTATTATCCTTGTCTGCTCCTTTAGCGGAACAAAGCGGTTAAGCAGTCCCACATTTACGGGCATATCGCCGAAACGCCTAACAATAGTGTTGTAATGCTGCATTGCAAGAATGGTTGTGGGAACTAACATAGCGCATTGCTTGCCCTCGCTTATGCACTTGAACGCCGCACGCAAGGCCACCTCGGTCTTACCGAAGCCCACATCTCCGCAGAGCAGTCTGTCCATAGGCACTTCCCGCTCCATATCCCGCTTTATCTCGTTTATACAGCGAAGTTGGTCATCGGTCTCGTCATACTCAAAACGGCGTTCAAAATCGTTTTGCAGGTCTGTATCGGGGCTGAATGCGTAGCCCTTTACCGACATTCGCTTAGCGTACAAGGCGGTTAACTGCTTTGCCATATCCCGTACTGCGGCTTTTACACGCCTTCTTGTTTTCTGCCATTCCGTACCGCCCAATCGGTTAAGCTTTATACCGCCCTCTGTCGCCGCACCGATGTATTTTGAAACCAAATCAAGCTGGGTTACGGGCACATAAAGCACATCGCCCTTGGCGTAATTAATCTTAATATAATCCTTTGTAACCCCGCCGTTTGTGATGCGCTTAATCCCGTCAAAAACCCCTATTCCGTGGGATTCGTGAACAACATAGTCTCCCGTTCTAAGCTCATCAAGGGAGCCTATTTCCTGCCCGTTTTTAGGTCTCGGCTTTTTCCGCTTGCCCTCAGAGGCGATATATCGGTGGGTTATAAGCATAAACCTACAGGACGGGATTTCAAACCCACCGGTCAGTCCGCCGACGGTGACGGTTACACCCGAGGGGGTGAAATCGTGGGACTCGCTGAAGGTACTGTTTATACCTTTCTCGTTAAGCTCGTTATTAAGAACCTGTGCCGCACGCCGCTCTCCCGCTAAAATTACAACCGAGCCGCCCGTTTCCCGAATAAAGGAAATGTCCTCAAGCAAAACCTTTATATCCCCGCTCCAAGCCGTAGAGCGCTTGTAATTAAAATTAATAATGTCTCTGGGTCTTAGCTCATAGGAATTGCGTGGGAAGTTTTCCATTATTACAGCACCCGGCACACAGCTGAAAAAATCGGTTTTATCAAGCCACAGCCCCGCAGTCTTTTCCGTAAGATACCCCTCTTCAAGATAAGCCTCTATATCCGCCGACTGCTGAACCGCCATAGATTTAAACCTATCGTTAATACCGCCGCTTTCGCTGACAATAACAAGTGCGTCCGAAATATAGTCAAAGACCGTCTCGCCGCCCTCAAATATAAGGGGAATATAGCGGTCATAGGAAAACTCTATGCCGTTTTCCAGAGCATCAATATCCTTTAGGATAACCGACCTTTGCTTTTCGGTAAGCCCCTTTGCGGTTTTAAGATAATTGTTAAGCTTAGCTATCAGCTCCTGCGGGTCAAAAACTACCTCGCAGGCGGGTGTGATTTCTATTTTTTCGGTATTTTCTGTTCTTCTCTGGGTTTCGGTATCAAAATACGAAATATTGTCAATCTCATCGCCCCAAAACTCGATACGGCAGGGCTGTTCGGAATTAACTGGGAAAACATCAAAAATTCCGCCCCGTACCGAAAACTGCCCTGCTCCCTCGCAAAGCTCGCTTCTTACATAGCCTGCCGAAATAAGCCGTCCCGACAGCTCGGATATATCAGTGCTGTCTCCTGAATTCAAGGTAAAGCGTGCACGGCTTAAATTTTCGGGCGGAACGGTATACTGCACCGCCGCATCAAGGGAAATTGTAAGCATGTCAAAATCCCCGTCTAAAAGCTTAGACAGGGTGTCCGTTCTCCTATGCTCATATTCCTTTGAGTAGCCCGAAAGCGGGCCTATACAGTAGTCTCTCGAGGGGAAGTTAAGACAGTTAAGACCTTGCGACCTCAAATCGTCCTTCAGCTCGTTTGCCGAGGCTTCATCGTGAGTAATAACCGCAATTTTCTTTCCCGTCGCTCTATAAAGCGCCGCCGTAACCGCCGCCTTGTGAATCATTGAAAGTCCCGTGCATACTACAGGCAGGCGTTCCTTCCTCACCGACTGTAAAAGACTGCTGTAATCGGGGTCTTTTTTAAGAATTTCGTTTATAAATTTCATATCAACCGTTGTATTTATTCATTGCAGAGTCTATTCCGCAGTTTATTATCTCCTCTACGGCTAAAGCCGCTCGGTCAAGCGCCTTGTCAAGCTCCGTCATCTGTTCTGCGGGAATTTTGCCTAAAACCCAATCCTTTAAATCATAGTTGGGGTTTTCCCGCTCTCCCACGCCTATTTTAACACGCATAATCTCGTCTGTGCCCGCAAGCTCGATTATGTCCTTTATTCCGTTATGCCCGCCGTGACTGCCCTTCCTTCTAAGCCTCAGCTTGCCCACATCAAGGGTAATATCATCAAACATAACAATAAGGCGGTCTGTCGGTATTTTATAAAAATTCAAAAGCGCCGTCACCGCACTGCCTGAATTGTTCATATAGGTTTGGGGCTTTGCAAGCAAAATGCGGTTGTCCCCCATTTTAAAATCGGCGTAAACCGCCTCGAATTTATGCTTATTAAACTGCGCACCCTGTTTTTCCGCCAGTATATCCGCCGCCATAAAGCCTGCGTTATGCCGTGTTTTCTCATACTGAAGCCCCGGATTACCAAGCCCCGCTATAAGCCACATATCACTTTTATTTTTTCCGAATATCATCATTTCTCACCGCCTATTATATTATCACATAAATAGGTTTTATTCAAGCAATATGTGTTGCAAAGCACAAGAAAAAGTTTTATAGCCGAGATACAACGGATACAAAATACGGGTGAGCTGTCTCTCCCACCCGTCTTATAATAGTTAAATGTGCTTTTTAACTCTGTCGGCGCATAGTTTTGCTTGCTTAGAAGGAAATTCGGATTCAATATCATAACCGTTATTTTTCAAGTCTTGTGCAATTTCTTCCCAGACAGCACCTGCTTTTTCAAATTCCGATAATTCTTCATAGCAGTCTGCCTTTGAATACTTCGCCGCCAAAACGGAACCGTCCAATTTAATCGCCGTATCCCAATACACAAACGCTTCATCATAAAGCTTTAAATTTTTGCAAGCATCACCGCCGTACACATAAAGAATTGCATTGTCAGGAAATTGCATCACTGCCTTTTTAAAGTAAGTATATGCCTCCTTTTCATTACCGTTATAACGGTATGCGGCTATCAAGCATATCCAATCTTGTACTCCTGCCAAGCCGCTGTTTATTCTTTCTAACTGCTCGGAAATGCTTTGACTGCCTTTTCCGATTTGCGAATATAAAAGCAGTTTTTGACGCTTGGTAGCCCAATAAACCTCTTCGTTCAATTCAGCATCTTGCTCCAAAATTTCATCAAACAAAGAAATCGCCTTATTCGTACAGTATTGCATCATATATTGGTGCATTATACCGTATTGCCTTATATCCTCAATGGTATGAGTACCGCTTTTTATCAGTTTTGAAAATTCTGTTTCTGCTTGAATAAAATCATAAGGATTACGGGTAGATTCATAAATGGCGGCTAAGCGTTGAGCATAGTTGTCATATGCTACTGAATTATCCTTATATAAATCATCAATCGTTACACAGTATAATTGTGCGATTTGCGGCAGCATCATAACATCAGGGAAGGTAGTGCCGCATTCCCACCTTGAAATTGTGTGTGAACTGACACATAAAATATCGGCAACCTGCTCTTGTGTAAGATTTTTTTGCAATCTCAATTTTTTTAAGTTATTTTTAAATACAGCATTATTCATATTCGGTGCTCCTTTAATCAGGTTTTATTAGAAGCTTCTAATTAAATTATATCTGATATTTTAATAAAGTCCACATCTTATTTTGTGTGCAGACTCACAAAAAATGTTCAGTTCAAGACACGGCAGGAATATAACTTGAAAATAATGGCGATAAATGGTATATTAGAATTAACCGAATCAAGCCTCCCTCTGACGAGGGAGGTGGCAAAACGAAGTTTTGACGGAGGGAGAGAAAATGAAGGAATACAATAAAGCCAATATCCCTCTTGCTAAAATCTTGAGAAATAATATGACACCGTGGGAGCGAAAACTTTGGTATGAGTTTTTAAGAAATTACCCTATACGATTCCAAAGGCAGAAAGCTATTGGAAATTATATAACGGATTTCTATTGTGCAAAAGCAAGGCTCGTTATTGAACTTGACGGCGGCGGACACTATACCTCAGAGCAAGCGGAAAAAGACAAAATTCGTACAAAAGATTTGGAAAATATGAATCTAACGGTTTTAAGAATTTGTAATTTGGATATTGACCGTAATTTCTCCGGTGTATGCGAATACATAGATTTAGCGGTTAAAAAATCTCTCCCTCAGTCAGCTTCGCTGACAGCTCCCTCGTCAGAGGGAGCCGACTGATTTGTATCACAAATATATAGTAAATTAAAAGGAGCTGAAAAACTTGAACGAATTTGAGCTTAGAATACTTGATTTTATAAGGGAGCATCTCGCCTGCCCGTTTCTTGATGCGGTAATGCCCGTGATAACAAGTCTTGCAAACGGCGGTATTATCTGGATTATAGCGGCGGTACTGCTTTTAATATTCAAAAAAACCCGCAAGACGGGCTTTTCGGTTGCGCTAGCCCTTATAGGCGGGCTTATTATCGGAAATCTGCTTTTAAAAAATCTTGTGGGGCGCATACGGCCTTATGATTTAAACGAGGGTATTGAAATTCTGATTGCCCGCCTTTCGGACTATTCTTTTCCGTCGGGCCACACCCTCGCCTCCTTTGAGGCGGCGACCGTGCTGATGATACGGGATAAACGCATAGGCATTCCCGCCCTTATTCTTGCGGTAATTATCGCCTTTTCAAGGCTTTACCTTTATGTGCACTATCCCACCGATGTCTTAGCGGGCATTATTCTCGGCGTATTTATCGGCTTTTTTGCCTGTAAAGCCGTAGATTTACTGTATAAACGGTTTGAATCGTAAAAAGATTCATTACGAAATCCCGATTTGATATGAAATAAAAAAGCACCGACAAAAGCCGATGCTTTGTTGGTGATCCATCGGGGATAAATCCGCCGTAGGCGTATTTCGTCCTTGCGGTATGACCGCTGCGGACTTCGTGACTAAAAACAGTCCACCGGACTGTTTTCTTAACGCCACTCACCCTCTCAGGGTTCGAATCCCCGATTTGATATGAAATAAAAAAGCACCGACAAAAGCCGATGCTTTGTTGGTGATCCATCGGGGATTCGAACCCCGGACACCTTGATTAAAAGTCAAGTGCTCTGCCAACTGAGCTAATGAATCAAATAAACAGCTTTATTATTATATCAACACTTTGTCCCATTGTCAAGAAAAAAATAGCATTTTCGCCCACTTTTATTGAATTGTTGTTTTTTACTCTTTTACACTTGAAAAAAGCACCAATTAAAGTTATAATATAATAAATCAACAGTAAAGGAGTAAGCCTTTTGGAAAGGGATGCAGTTTCCGCCGGAGTATCCCCGGTAGGCGGTTTGTTCAGCACAGCAGAAATAAAAATATTAATTTGTTATGTCATTTCATCAATTAACGCACCCGTACCGGGGCGAATGCTCGCTAATACCCTGCATTATGAGGGAATAGCTAACTGCTTTGAAGTGAACGACTCTATTGACTCGCTGTGCAAAAGCGGGCATTTGGAGCTTGTAGACAGTAAGGACGACACATATATTATTACCCAAAGCGGCAGAAGTATTGCCGAAACCCTTAAAACCTCTCTTGCCTACTCGGTAAAGGACAGAGCGTATAACGCCGCAGTTAAAATGGTCGCACATTTCAGAAACGCCAAGGAAAGCGATATAAAAATCACAAAAGAAAACGGAAAAATGTTTATCACCTGCTCGGCTATGGACGGCGGACAGCCCTTTATGAGCGTAAAGCTTTTGGTCTCGGACGAGGAACAGGCAAATTATATCAAAGAGCGCTTTTTGAACGACAACACCATTTATTCGCAAATCATTGAAATACTGACAAAGCGATAATGAGGTTAATATGGAGCTATATTCAATAACCGAAAAAGATAAAGAGCTCATAGCTTTAGGATTAGAAGTTTTAGAAAAGAATTTTGACGACGGTATATACAATCATACTGTCGGCTGTACCGTTTTGTGCAAGAACGGAAATATATACACAGGTGTAAACTGTGACGGTATTCACGGCTCCTGTGCGGAATACATTACCATTGGCACCGCAATTTCAAACGGTGAGCGTGAATTTGATACAATCGTTGCCGTTCACGAGAAACATATTAATTGTGTGATTCCGCCTTGCGGTAATTGCCGACAGATGCTTTTTGAATATTGTCCCGATATCAAGGTGATTGTAAATGACGAAAACGGTAGCTTAATTAAGGTTAAAGCAAGAGATTTGTTGCCGTTTGCATGGCAGCCTGTAGAATGTTAAATCTAAAAGCAACAAAGCCTCCCTTGTGTAAAGGGAGGTGGCACGGCATAGGCCGTGACGGAGGGATTGCAATGCAGTCAAAGCATAATAAGCAGTTAGTTCCTTTTGCAAAACAGCTACGAAAAGAAATGACTAAGGAGGAACGGCATCTATGGTACGATTTCCTCCGTACCTATCCGGTTCGGTTTTCCCGCCAGAAAGTATTGGGAAAATACATTGCTGATTTTTACAGCGCTCAAGCAAAACTTGTGATTGAGTTAGATGGTTCTCAACACTATGAGGATGAAAACAAAGAAAAAGATATTGAGCGTGACACTTTTCTTGAAGGCTATGGATTAAAGATTCTACGCATACCAAACAACGAAGTTACCCGCAATTTTCGTGGTGTGTGTGAGTACATTGATAATATCTGCAAACAATCCCTCAGTCAGCCTGACGGCTGACAGCCGCTGACGGCGGCGGTCACCTCTGTCACTCCGTGACATCTCCTCGCACTGCGAGGAGTTACCCTTTACACAAGGGAGCCCCAAAAAAGCGCTTATAAAAATGCCGTGTATCGCAATGGATACACGGCATTTAACTGTTTTATTGACTCCGCCTCTGCACTTACTCCCCGAACGGGAAATTAAACGTTCCGCCCGAGCCGTCTGAGCTGTTGTCATCCTTGTTTTCATACGAATCAATTACAGTAGAATAGCTTGACTCACCTGTATTCGCTTTGAGCTGTGCTTCGAGGGTGACTTCATTTCCCTTTGTGTTTAACACGGTGACCGAAATTTTATCCCCTGCGGAGCTTTCCTCTATAATATCAAGCACGATATCATCGCTTGTAACCTCTATGCCGTTTATATGGGTAATTACATCGCCCTCGGAAATCTTGCCGAAAAGGTCGCTATCCTCCGAAACCGAGGCAACATACAGACCCACACAGTCATAACCGTTAATCTCGGCAGTTACCGAATTAATTGCAGTATAGGTTATACCCAGCTTTGCACGGCTGACAACCTTTCCTTCCTTTATAAGCTCCTCGCAAATGCGTTTCATCGTCTTTGTAGGTATAGCGTATCCCACCGCATCATAGCTTACTCCCGCCAGCTTTGAAGAGGTAATACCTATTACCTGACCGTACATATTTACAAGCGCACCGCCCGAGCTGCCGGGGTTAATGGCGCTGTCGGTCTGGATAAGCTTTGCGGAGTAGTTAGATGTGGTTCTTACCCGTCTTCCCGTAGAAGAAATAATACCCTTTGTAATGCTGGAAGCCTGTGTAGCGTCGCTTGGTCTGCCTATGGCGACAACATTTTCACCGAATACAATTTCGTCCGAATTTCCAAACTGGGCAGGAGCAAAGCCGCTTGAGTCAATTTTAAGCACCGCAAGGTCGCTTACCTGATCACCGGCAATATACTTTGCGTCATATTCCTTACCGTCCGATGTATAAACCTTAAACTTAGGAGCCCCCACCTCTGAATAAATATGGTCGTTGGTTACAATATACCCGTCCTCGGAGTAGAAAACACCGCTCGCCTGAGAGCCGTCTCCGGCGGAATTATACACCGTAATACCAACAACGGAGCTGTTTACCTTTTCGTAAACTTGGGCGGCTGTCAGCTCGTCCGTATCAGCAGGCTTTGCCGCCAAATTAACCGCAACATTTTTGCGTGCCCCTGAGCCTACGCTGCTTCTGCCTAAGAAGTAGCCTGCAACCGACGCACCCGTAAGCATTATAACCGCCGCCATAATCAAAGCAAAAACCTTAAGTCCCCTGCTCATAGGCTTATAATCGTTAACGGGCAGTACATCGGAGTAGTTTATCCTGTTCTGTACAGCGGTATTATCCCCGCCAAAATCGGGATAGCCGAAATTTTGCGAGGAGTAAGGTGGGTTTTGCTCCTGTTCCTCAGGAGAATTATTATTTTCCTCGCTGTTTTGCGTGCCCTGTTCTTCGGGGTTCTCATTCTGATTTTCTGAATTATCCTCAAAGGCAGTAGCTTCGGTGTTTTCCGAGACTTCTGTTCCCTCATCCACGCAGTCTTCTTTATCAAAGAATTCTTCCATTTTTATTCTCCGTTCTGTATCAAAGTGGTAGCGTCACACTAAATGATGTAAAGTCGTTTTCACGGCTGGTAACGGTAATTGAGCCGCCGTGCGCCTTAAGAATGGTTTTAACGATATAAAGACCGAGGCCCGTGCTGTTTTTAACCGCCGAACGGGACTTATCGCCTTTATAAAATCTGTCAAAAACATAGGGCAGCTCGTTTTCGGGTATTCCCTTGCCTGTATTGGTTATGATGAAAACAAGCTTTTTACTGTCTTTTTTAAGCTTAAAGTCTATTGTCCCCGATTCGTCGGTAAATTTAATCGCATTGTCAACAAGATTGTATATAACCTGATGAATAAGGTCACGGTCGGCATTTACCGAAATACTTTGTATCTCGTCAAGGCCTGAAATATTAAGCTTTTGTGACTCAATCCTCTGCTCCTGACTTATAACAATAGTACAAAGCAGTTCCCTGAAGTCAAAAAGCTCCGGCTTTAGCACAAACTCGCCCGATTCAAGCTTTGCCATACTAAGCATTGACTGCACAAGGCGTGAAAGTCTTTTAACCTCATCCGATACAACTGTTAGGTAATAGTGCTGTTTTTCAGGCTCAATGGTGCCGTCAAGTATGCCGTCAATAAAGCCGCCTATGGTGGTCATCGGGGTTTTAAGCTCGTGGGAAACATTCGCAACGAAGCTCTTTCTCATTCCCTCAAGCTGTACAAGGGAGTTTGTCATCTGGTTAAAGGAAACCGCAAGCTCGCCTATTTCATCATCGCTGGTTACGGGTATCCGCTTTGAAAAATCTCCCTTTGCCATAGCCTTTGATGCCTCCGACATAAGCTTTAATGGCTTTGTCATACGGTAGGTCATGGTGTAAATTGCAAAGAACATTAAAATTATCGGGATAATCGCCGAAAGCAGGTAAAGCCGAATTATTGTGAGCATCAGATCCCGTATAGAGGAAAGCGGTGCAGTGCTGAAGACCGTTCCGATGCGGTTGTTCTCGCTATCTTTAATCGGCTCGGATGCTATATAATGCGGGTTTTTATAAATATCAAGGGTGCCGAGCCTGAAAGAGGCCTGCCCGCCCTTACCTGCGAGTACCTCATTAGAAATTATTTTTTCGGAATGAAAGCACTTACCGTCATTTATCCAATCGTCACAGCCGCAAACTATAACCGTGCCTGTACTGTCGGAAATAAGAATATCTACATCCGAAACCGAGGCAATCGCATTTAAAGTCTTAACAAAATCCTCTTCTCCGATTTCCCCGTCGGACAGCTCCGCAATATACTCGGTAACCTCCGTACAGCTTTTGCTTAAGGATTTATATTTTTCCTTTGCAAGGTGATTATTAAGTGCAAAGGACAAAATCATCATCATAACCGAGAGGCTGAATACTATTATAAGTGAGGTTGTAAAGAAGTATTTTTTAAAAAGCTTAAGCTTCATAAGCCTATTTTACCTCGAATTTGTAGCCCACGCCCCAAACCGTTTTAAGGCTCCATTCGTCCGAAACATTTTCGAGCTTTTCACGCAATCTTTTTACATGAACATCCACCGTTCGGGAGTCTCCGTAATAATCGAAGCCCCAAACCTCATCGAGCAGCTGGTCCCTTGTGTAAACACGGTTTGGGTTGCTTGCAAGATGGTAGACAAGCTCAAGCTCCTTAGGCGGAGTATCTATTTTAACTCCGTTTACCTCAAGCTCGTAGTTGGTAAGATTTATTCTAAGCTTATCATACCTTACTTCATTAATTTGCGAAGCCTTGTCCTTTTCGTGACTGCGGCGCAGTACCGCCTTGATTCTGGCGATAACCTCTTTCGTATCAAAGGGCTTTGAAACATAATCGTCGGCGCCCAGCTCCAGTCCTAAAATCTTATCAAAGGTCTCACCCTTTGCGGTAAGCATAATTATCGGAGTTTCGCTTGTCTTGCGTATTTCACGGCAAACCTGCCAGCCGTCAAGCTTCGGAAGCATAATATCAAGCAGAATAAGGTCGGGAGAATACTTAGCGGCAAAGTCCACCGCCTGCTCGCCGTCGTTTGCGACTATGGTATCAAACCCGTCCTTCTCAAGATAAAGTCTTAAAAGCTCGCATATATTTTCGTCATCATCAACAATAAGTATCTTATACTGCAAAATAAACAACCTCCGTTTTTTTATTTCCTTATTAACCCTTCTTTATTTAAGTACAATAATATAATATTTTTATTACGAAAATATGAATAATTGTAATATTATTTTAATTTCCCACAAAAGAAGCCCGATTTCATATGGAAAACGAACTGAAAAGCAGAGTTTTTAATAAAAAAGTAGATTTTTTTAGACTCTTGTGATATACTGAAAATGTCAGGTAACAATACTTAATTATATCTTATTTTTAGGAGATTGCTGTTTGAAAAACAACACCTTGGAGATTGTGAAAATCCGATTTTAATATTTTAATAACGAAAGGATTTTTACAATGGAAAATTTAATAATTCGCAACGAGAAAAAAGAAGACTACCGCACAGTAGAGAACCTAATCCGTGAGTCCTTCTGGAATGTTTACCGCCCCGGTTGCCTTGAGCATTATGTTATTCATGCGCTTCGTGATGATGAGGCCTTTATACCGGAGCTTAGTTTCGTTATGGAGCTTGACAGTGAAATTATCGGTCAGAATATGTTTATGAGTGCTAATATCAAAGCTGATGACGGCAGAGATATACCTGTTATGACCATGGGACCGATTTGCATTGCACCCGTGCTTAAAAGAAAGGGTTACGGCAAAATTCTTTTGGACTACTCCTTGGAAAAGGCAAAGGAGTACGGCTGTAAAGCGCTTTGTTTTGAAGGCAATATCGACTTTTACGGAAAAAGCGGCTTTACATTTGCCTCTGATTACGGTATCCGTTATCACGGGTTGCCGGAGGGCGAAGATGCCTCCTTCTTTCTTTGTAAAGAGTTAGAAAAGGGGTATCTTAACGGTATTACAGGCGAGTACGCAACACCGCAAGGTTATTTCGTAGACGAAACAGCCGCAGAGGAATTTGACAAAACCTTTCCCTACAAAGAAAAGCTCGTTCTGCCCGGTCAGCTTTTCTGAAAAGGCAATAATTCGTACATTTTTCGTACATAAAAAGAAAATCCACTTTTATACAAATACCCGCTTGTTTAAGCGCAGGGCGAAGCCTTAAAAACACTTTTTCACTATTCACTATTACTTATTACTTGCCAAAAATCCCGAACGCAGGGACGAGTGAAGAGTGAATAGTGAAGAGGTAAGAAGTAAAAATCCCGAACGCTAATGAGCAGGGTTGCTAAGGACAGTTGTGTTTTATAGGAACGCTGAGCATTGCGAAGGGCAAGAGAATCGAGAGAAGTTTAGCTTCTCTCTTTTTTCTTGCCCTTTTCCTTTTATATCCGTACATTCGACTACAGCTCCTTCTTTAAGTACAATTATTGTAGAAACTTAAAGGAGGTTATTTTTATGGGAAAATTCATTGAAGAGTTTTATTACGGCAAACTTGATCCACAAGCAAGGAGCACAAAGGAAAACAAAGCCGTGCAAAAGCAAATGGAAGTCTTGATGATAAATGAGGAGTTCTTAACTGAGAACCTTTCGGGCGAAAGCAAAAAGAAATTCCTTGAATTTTCTAATGCTTGGAGTGTTGTAAACGGCGAGTCAAATCTTGATAGTTTTATTATGGGGTTTCGGCTTGGTGCTAATTTTACATATGACACTTTCGTAAATGATGAAGCGCCGTTTAAGGACTTGCTGAAGGAGTGAGTGATATGAAAGAAAAGAAATATTATATAGCACTTGATGACTTCGAACGTCGGGTGGTTGTGAACTGTATGAATGAAATGCGAAATAAGCTCATCGCTGAAGGAAAGTATACCGATGCTTTGGATGAAGTTTTGATAAAGGTTATTCAACCAAAACAAAAGAAACTCAAGGTTATATATAAGGAGGCATAAATTATGGAACAGTTAACGGTATCGGGGATCGTCTTGAGCTTCGCAAGATTTCTGATGCTATTTGCGCCGAACGAAATAAATCGGTTATTCAAGGCAACAAGTTTTACAGCAACAAAAAAGCGTATTGGGTTGAAAAATCCGGTAAGCTCACACATCGAGATATGCTACGAAAAGACGTGGACGAAGCGCTATCCCAATGTGGCTCATTTAGCCTTCGGTTACAAGAAAGCCGATGATGATTCTAAGCAATGGGTTATTGATGAGCCTGCCGCAAAGGTGGTGCGGTATATCTTTCAGCTTTGTATTGAGGGGTTGGGTGTTACCAAAATCGCACGCCGTTTAGAAGCAGAAAAGATTTTAACACCAACCGCCTATTACAACAGCATCGGCAGAAAGACACGGAACAAGGTTATTGATCCTTACCGTTGGTCTGAAAACAGCGTAGACCACATTCTCGCCAATATGCAGTACACCGGTTGTACCGTGAATTTCAAGTCGAGCACCGTCAGCTTTAAGGTTCACAAAACAGTCTATAATTCCCCTGAAGATTGGGTAATCATCCCGAACACACAAGAAGCCATTATTGATATGGATACTTGGGAGCGTGTGCAGGAGATAAAAAAGCACCGCCGCAGAAACACTGCGACGGGCAGACAAAGCATCTTTTCGGGACTTATGTATTGCGGCGATTGCGGTTCAAAGCTATATTTCTGTGCCGCCAAGAGCGTAAAGGAGCATCAGGAATTTTACCGTTGCTCCGCCTATAAGGAAAACAGAGGTAGTTGCACGATCCATTTTATCCGTAACGTGGTACTTGAAAAGATGGTATTAAAGCTCATACGGGAAGCGGCTGAATATATTACGGAATATGAGCCTGTTTTTCTATATCTGTACGGTAAGCAACACAAACTGCACAAGGCAAACAATTTCAAAGCAGCAAAGCAGGAACTTGAGAAAAACAAAAAGCGTATTGTGGCACTTGATAAGTTGATTGAAGCCGCCTTTGAAAAGAACGTGCTTGGTACACTAAGGGACGATCTGTTTGAGCGCATGACCGCCAATTACGAAAAAGAGCAAAGAGAATTGATACAAGCTGTTGCCGAAGCGGAACAGCGACTTGCCAATGCCGAGCAGGATAACATAGACTTGCGAGCATTTCTTTCCATTATCCGCAAATGCACCGATCTAAAGGAACTGGCACCTGAACTCGTTAATCGGCTAATAACAAAAATTGAAGTCTTTGATAGTACCAAAGACGAAAATGGCAAAAAGCACGTTCCTATTAAGGTTCACTTTATTGGTGTGGGTGTTATTGTAATCCCCGATGGGAAGACAATTCTTGAAACCTATGAAGAAATCCGCAAGAATCCGCCAAGAGTGGCGTAAAAGAGAAATACGGCGTAGCCTTTATCGGCTACACCGTATCCTACATACCCGACTGTCCTTAGCCACCTCTGGCTAACGCATTCGGGATTTTTGGTGGAGATGAGGAGAGTCGAACTCCTGTCCAAAAATTTATTCATATCGGCGTCTCCGAGCGCAGACACTTGTTTACATTCCCTTACGCACACGCCAAATGTCAGGCTTGTGCGCTTGGTAGCTCCTAAGTCGTGACGAAAGCGGGAGCAGGCTCTCGTTCATGTTCACCGCTAAAATGACACCCTTGCCGAACCGTTGTTAGTTAATTTTGTTTACGGATTTTATAGCGGTTCCGCACCGCTGCTCGCTTCCGATACTTCAAAATCCCTGTCGAAACCTTTACATCCCCATATTTAAAGTAAGAAGTAATAGTGAATAGTGAAGAAGTAATAGTGAAGAGTGAAGAAGTAAAAGTTAATAAGTTATCTGTTTTGTTCCTTTAACGCCCTGTCAATAGTGCGGGCGGCATCACGCTTGGCGGCAGTTTCCCGCTTATCGTGAAGCTTTTTGCCCTTGCACAGCCCTAACTGCACCTTAACAAGAGAGCCCTTAAAGTAGAGCGACAAGGGGATTAATGCCAAACCCTCTTGCTTTACTGCACCGAAAAGGCGCATAATTTCCCGCTTGTGCATAAGCAGCCGCCTGTTGCGGGTTGGGTTCTTGTTAAAGATATTCCCGTGGTCGTAGGGGCTGATGTGCATCTGCTTAATTATCATTTCCCCGTTATCGACCGAACACCACGCATCCTTTAAATTAACGCCCCCCTGCCTTATGGACTTAATCTCGGTCCCCGAAAGCTCAATGCCGCATTCAAAGCTTTCCAGCACAAAATACTCGTGAAAGGCTTTTTTATTTGTAGTAATTGTTTTTGTATTTTCCATACGGCATACCTCCCCTCGGGAATTAAAGTATAACACAGCTTTTTGGTGCTTGCAAGTAAATAATGTCGAAAAATGAACGCCCGAACAGTAAAAACTGCACAGGCGTTCATTTCTTTTAAAGCGTTATGTACCCAAAACAGGATAATGCTTTATTTTGAAATTAATCCTCGGAGATTGCCTCTACCGGACAACCGGCAGCGCAAGCACCGCAGCTGCAGCACTTATCTGCGTCAATCTCGTAATGCTCAGCGCCTTCGGCGATTGCATCGCAAGGACATCCCGCAGCACATGCTCCGCAGCTAATGCAGGCATCGGAAATTTTGTAAGCCATCAAAAACACCTCCATAGCTCAAATGCTTTGCTTAATATATTGTAGCAAGTTTTTTTCAAAAAAGCAAGTAAAATATTATTCCAATCGATTATTTTTACAAAAAAATCTATTCTTCGTCCTTTTTGTCGTCCCTTGGGCGCTTTTTCGAGCGGGAAATAAGCTTAACCTCGTCCCTGTGAACCTTAAAAGGAATAGTCTCGCTGTCAATAAGCTTTACGAAAAGATTGCCCGTTATCAGGTTGACATCGGTAACGGTAGCAAGCCCCTCGGCTGTTTTAACTGTGGCACCCACATTAGGGGTAAAGGAGTTTAAATACTCATATGCGTCCTGCTCGTAATTAAGACAGCACATAAGTCTTCCGCAGCTGCCCGAAATCTTGGTGGGATTAAGGGACAGGCCCTGCTCCTTAGCCATTTTAATTGATACGGGCTGAAAATCGCTTAAAAACCGCTTACAGCAATATGGCTGACCGCAGATACCTATGCCGCCCAGCATCTTAGCCTCGTCCCTTACGCCTATCTGCCTAAGCTCAATTCTTGTATGGAAGTGGGAGGCTAAATTCTTAACAAGCTCACGGAAATCCACCCTGCCGTCCGAGGTGAAGAAAAACACTATTTTATTTGAATCAAAGGAGTATTCAACGCTTACAAGCTTCATATCAAGACCGAGCTCTGCAATCTTTTTCTCGCAAACGCCGAATGCCTCTCCCTCTTTTTTGCGGTTTTCACTAAGCTTATTAAAATCCCGCTCGTTTGCGATTCTAAGGGTTTTTCTTAATGGCTTTACGATTGAGTCGTCCTCAACCTCATGGTTAGGGACGCTTACAGTTCCGAACTCGGTTCCGTTCTGGGTCTCGACAATAACGCTGTCTCCCGCATTCACCTTAATGCCACAGGGGTCAAAATAATACGCCCTGCCGCCGTCCTTAAATTTTACGGATATAACCTCTGTCATATATTCCTCCGAAATTATCATTTATGACTTATTTCAGCCGCTTTGCAGACAAGCGTGCAAAACAGCAGACTTAAATTAATATTTGTTTTAAGTGCCTCCTCAAATTGGGGGAGCGCATCATAAAAGCTTACAAGTGCCTTTGCAGAGTGATGATTAGAAAGATTTTTCTTTATCTCGGTTGCAATCGAAAGCTTTAGCTCCTTTAAAAACTCGTCGGCTAAAACTCGGCTTTTTTCAAGCTGTGCCGTCACTTTAAGCATACCCGCTTCATCGCCCGAAATTAAAAGCTCTGTAAAGCGCTTGGCCGCAGTCTGTGTCGCAGTTCCTGCGCCCGAAAGCCCATCTAAAGCCGCACCTATATTATTGCCCGTAATACTGAGTGCCTCTTTTATTTGCTCCTCGGAAAAGTCGGTGTTTTTCCTTAGATACTCTAAAGCCTTATTCGTTTCGGGCGGCACAAGGGACAGCAGAGTACACCGTGAAATTATAGTGTCCAAAAGCGCCGCCGCAGATTCGGCAATAAGGATAAAAATTATATCGGCAGGCGGCTCCTCCAGCACCTTTAAAAGCGCATTTTGCGCCTGCTCGTTCATACTGTCCGCCCTGTCAATCACGAAAACACGCCTTGCCGCCATATGGGGCTTAACATAGGCTTCGGTTCGCAGGTCTCTTATCTGCGAAACGGCAATATTTTTCTTGCCGTCCTCGGGTGTTATAACCGTTATATCGGGGTGGGTGCCGATTTCCGCCAAATGACAGCCTCGACATTCCCCGCAAGGAGCGTTCTCACCGTCACACACCGCCGCTCTGCTTAAAAACTGCATAAGTGTGTGTCTACCGGTGCCTCTATCCCCCTCAAGCAAAATTGCGTGGGGTATTCTTTTTTCGGCAACCGCCGAGGTTACAGCGTCCCTTATTCTTTCATTACCTACAAGGGGAAAGCTCATAGCACAAAGCCGACCTTTTTCATAGCCTTAAAGTAGGTCTTGCGTGCGACATGCTCCGCCTTTTCGGCGCCCTGCCTGTAAAGCTGTTCGAGCATTTTTTTATCCTTAATAATCTCGTCGTGCTTTTGCTTTATGGGTGCTAATGTATCCGCAACGGCCTCGCCCACCGCAAGCTTAAACTCGCCGTAGCCACGACCTATAAACTCTCTTTCAACCTCTTCGCAAGTTTTCCCCGTAACGGCGGAATAAATCGTTATAAGGTTTGAAATTCCGGGCTTTTCATCGGACATTCTAATCTCATTATCCGAATCGGTGACCGCACGCTTAAATTTCCTTATAATATCGTCCTTATTATCAAGTATAGCAACCCAAGCATTTACATTATCGTCCGACTTTGACATTTTCTTGGTCGGGTCTTGAAGTGACTTAACCCTCGCCCCTGCTTTGGGTATATAAGCATCAGGCACGGTGAAAACATCGCCGTAAATATTGTTAAAGCGAATTGCAATATCCCTTGCTATTTCAAGGTGCTGTTTTTGGTCTGCCCCTACGGGGACTAAATCGGACTGATATAAAAGAATATCCGCCGCCATAAGCACAGGGTATGAGAAAAGACCCACATTAATATTATCGGGGTGCTTTTGGCTTTTATCCTTAAACTGTGTCATACGGGACATTTCGCCGAATTGTGTATAGCAGGACAACAGCCAGGAAAGCGCCGTATGTTCAGGTACCTGTGACTGGATAAAAACGGTATTCTTTTCGGGGTCAATACCCAGCGCCAAAAGAATGGCAAAGGTGGAGTAAATCTGACTGCGGAGCTTTGCGGGCTCCTGCCTTACGGTTATGGCGTGAAGATCAGCAACTGCAAAGGTGCAGTCAAACTCCTCCTGCATTGCCGCCCAGTTTTTAAGGGCACCCAAGTAATTACCAAGGGTTAAAAGTCCGCTGGGCTGAATACAGCTAAGCACTCTTTTTTTTGCCGTTTCTTCGTTCACATTACACATAACCATTCCGCCTTTAGAATTAATATAGTTATAATATCACATTTTTAAAAAAGTTACAAGGTTTTAGTTTGAATTTATATACCAAGGCAAAGCCGCAGTATTCCGAGAATAAGCATATGTACGGGATAGAACAGGTAGTTGAGCATTTTATTCTGTCTGCCCCGCTCGCCGTTATATGTAAGCGTAAGGCCAAAGCCCAAAAGCGCCCAAGGCGATTCATACATAGAGGCGTACCCGAAAGGAATCGCAAAAATCGGCATATCGTGGAACAGATAAAAGAAATAACCTATCAAAATCGCATGATGCTCATAGTCAAGGCTCAGAATCATTGAAACAATACACATTACCCCCACAATCAAAAGGGATGCCACATACCAAAGCACCTTTGGCTTGCTTTGCATTTTCGCTTTCAAAATATCTATAATCCATATAGTTACAAGCACAAGCGCCAGCGTAAACATAATATTCTGCCAATTAGTATTAAAAAAGCTTGCCGTTGTAAACATATCAAAGGGCACTTCCGATATTACGCCGAACAAAAGCAAATTAAGCAGATATTTTTTTCGGCTCCTCGTTTTGAAGAAGCCCTCAACCAAGAAAAAGCAAAAGAGCGGAAAGGCGATTCTGCCGATTATATCAAACAGATTGCTTATTGCCGCAAGAAACCCGTTCGTCGAGGTTAAATAGGGATAAATCAGCGCCTTGTTGGTATGGTCGGCTATCATTGATATAATCGCAATAGTTTTAAGCCACGCCCCCGAAAGAAACTGAATTTTTTTGCAACAGTTGTTTATTATATTAATCATAATTATTTATTTCCCATTCCGCCACCATAACTACATCGTGGCTACGATTAAATTTCTTCAATCGACTTAATATCAGATTCAAAAAAGCCCATACCGCTATTAGAAGATTTATAAGGATAAATCGAAATGCTCCACTCGTCTTCGGGATTATTAAAAGCCGGTGTATAATCCAAAAAATAGCCAATATACTGAATATCGTCTGTATCAATAATTTTAACCTTTTTACCCAAAAGATAAAGAATGTCTTTTAAATCCATAATTATCCTCTCTCCTACAGTCAATCAAGAGATTATATCCCTCATTAATATATTTTGATGTTGGTTTAAAAACCATAATGGGGTTTCAAAAGGGGATATTCCCCTTTTGTCGTTTAGGAGGGTTCGGGAACCCGATCGAAAGGGTTCCCGACGGCTCTTTCCCCTATTTCTGTCCGCACAGAAATAGGGTGCCGCGCGGCATGAGCGCGAACAAATTAACGGACAGTCGAGGACGCCTGTCCCTACATCAAAAATCTATTTTGTAAGATAAATCAGCAACACCGAAATATCTGCGGGGCTTACTCCCGAAATGCGGGAAGCCTGACCGATATTAGCGGGTCTTATTTTATTAAGCTTTTCCACCGCCTCAAGCCGAAGACCGTAAACGGAAGAATAATCAATATCATCAGGGATAGCTTTGCCCTCAAGGCGGAGCATTTCGTTTACCTGCGCCTGCTGTCTTGCAATATAGCCCTCGTACTTAATCTCGGTCTCAACCTTTTCCCGCACGCTAAAAGGCAAATCGGGTCTTTCTTTATCAAAGGGAGCCAACATATCGTAGCCTATCTGCGGTCTTTTAACAAGGTCGGAAAGGCGTGTACCCGTGCTTATAGGTGCGGTGCCGTTCTCCTCTAACAGTCGGTTCAACTCCTCATTCGGGGCTAAAAAGGTGGTTTTAAAACGCTTAATTTCCTTTTCCTTTAACTCCTTACGAAGTAAAAAATCAGAATAGGTTTTATCGTCTATAAGACCTAATTTTCTGCCTATGGGCATAAGGCGTTCGTCGGCATTATCCTGCCTTAAAAGTAATCTGTACTCGCTCCTTGAGGTCATCATTCTATAGGGGTCAGAACAACCCTTTGTCACCAGGTCGTCTATAAGCGTGCCGATATAGGACGAGGCACGGGAAAGTACAAGAGGCTCTTTACCCTGCACCTTTAAAGCGGCGTTTGCTCCCGCAATAAAGCCCTGTACCGCCGCCTCCTCATACCCTGATGAGCCGTTGAACTGCCCAGCACCGTAAAGGTAGGGAAAATCTTTCATTTCAAGGGTTGCACGCATAGCTGTAGGGTCAACGCAATCGTATTCTATAGCATATGCGTTGCGCATTATTTTAACATCTTTAAGGCAGGGGACGGTCTTATAAAGCTCAATCTGCACCTCTTCGGGAAGTGAAGAAGAAAGCCCCTGCAAATACATTTCCTCTGTATTAATTCCGCAGGGCTCAATAAAGAACTGATGCCGCTTTTTATCGGCAAAACGGACGATTTTATCCTCAATACTGGGGCAATATCGGGGGCCCACACCCTCAATATCCCCCGCATAAAGGGGCGAGCGGTTGATATTTTCTAAAATCACCCGCTTTGTCTCGTCGTTTGTATAGGAAATGTGGCAAACCACCTTATTTTCGGGGGGAGCTTCGGTGGAATAGCTGAAGGGTACTACACGGCTATCCCCCTCCTGTACTTCAAGCTCGGAAAAATCAATACTGTCCCTTGAAACACGGGCGGGAGTTCCGGTTTTAAAGCGTCTGAGCGGCAGACCGAGCCGTTTTAAAGACTCTGCCAATTCGGTTGCGGGGAAATTACCGTCAGGCCCCGAGGCATAGTTCACCTCACCTACATATACTCTGCCGCCTAAAAAAGTACCCGTGGCGATAACCACCGAGCGGCAGGAAAAGTCTGCCCCCAGCTTTGATACGCAATGCCACACTTCATTTTCGCAGTAAATATCGGTAATCTCGCACTGCTTAACATCAAGATTTTCCTGAAGTTCTACTGCATGCTTCATATATTCGCTGTAGGCTCTGCGGTCAATCTGTGCACGCAGGGAATGAACTGCGGGGCCCTTGCCGAGATTAAGCATACGGCTTTGCAGGGTGTTTTTATCCGCCGCCTTGCCCATTTCTCCGCCTAAAGCGTCAAGCTCTCTTACAAGGTGACCCTTTGCAGTACCGCCTATTGACGGGTTGCAGGGCATATTGCCCACCCAGTCAACGCTTATTGTAAACATTATTGTCTTACAGCCGAGCCTTGCTGAAGCCAAGGCCGCCTCGACCCCTGCGTGACCGCCGCCTATAACGGCAACCTCATATTCTCCTGCGTTATATTTCTTTATATCCAAAAAGAATTACTCCTTATTCATCCGTTCGACAGCCTTTTGCTGTCTTATATCTCCGCCGATAAATTTATATGCGTCGTAGCTTCCTATAAGCCGTGAGGAAATTCTCGCAGTGTAGCGGGTTTCAATTTCCTTCATAGAAAGATTTGTGTTTATTATGGTGGGTCTGCCCGACAAAAGGCGTGTGTTTACAAGGTTATAAAGCGCCGATTTTGTAAACGAGGTCGCCATTTCCGCACCCAAATCGTCTATAACCAAAAGGTCGCAGTTAGTCATTGATTCGTATGTGCCTCGGTTTTCCCCTGCAAATTTTTCCTTTTCTATTTTGCAAAAAAGATTTTCCGCCGAGCCGTATACAGGCAAAAAGCCCTTTTCTATAAGCCCCGAAACAATAGCTAAGGTCAAGTGGGTTTTACCGAGCCCTGCGCTTCCCATAAACAAAAGGTTTTTGCTTTTTTTAGGGTCAAAGCCTATTACATACTCCTTGCAAACCTTTAATATTGCCGTCATTCTGCGGCGGGGATTGCCCTCTTTGCCGTCCTCGTCCTTATAATAGCTGAGACTGAAATTATCAAACCGTGAGCTTTCAAGGGGCATTTCAGCCGACAGCTCTGTAAGCATAATATCGGAGGCTTTTCTTTTGACACAGTCGCAGATTTTACCGCTTACATAACCCGTGTCCCCGCAAATCGGGCAATCGGGGGTAGGCTCTTTAACCTCTGCCTTTTCAAGGATGAGCTTTTTTTCAAGAGTAAGTGCGGCAGAGTGTTTTTTTAAACCGTCAAGCGCCTTTCCGCCCGAAAGCGCCGCATTCACAAGGTTTGCTCCCACAGCGGCGTGTTCCCTGTCGATTTCCTTAAGACGGGGGTTAGAAGCATAAGCGGAATTAAGCAGCATATTATACTGCCTTTGCTTGTCCTTTTGCGCATGTTTCTTTTGTTCAATAGCCTTTTTGTAAGCTTCTTCCCTTGTAATCATATCACTCTAATCCTTTGTGTTAAGCATTTTTTCAAACAGGTCGATGTCATAGGCGGCAAAGCCCTCCTTTTCATCGCCTTTCTCTCTTTTCTGTATGTCTTCGGGGGTTTTATAGCCCTTTTCGTGCCAGCTTTCGATAATTTTCGCAGTATAAGCAAAGGAAAACTTCGATTTTGTGTTGACGCATTCCTCGTACGCTCTTTCAAGCATCTGCTTTGACATTTTCCAGTCGTTCACCCAAAGCAAGGAAAGCTCGGTTTCCTTTTTGCTGGGCTTTCTGCGCTCAATTCCGAAGGCAGAGCTTACAATTTTCCACGCCTGCTCCCCCATCGCCAATAGGTTAAGCTCATTATCCGCCGCTGCAACAGTATCTATCCCCTTGTTTATCCAATCAACCGCCGTTGACTCGATAAAACGGATATTAGCCTTATTATGCGCCGCCGCATACTGCACTATCATAAGTATAAGGGAAACATCAAGTCCCTCGTCGTCATAAAGCCAAACAAGGGTGCTCGCCTCGTTGCTCTTTAGATTTCTGCCGAGGCGCATTTGGGTTTCCCTTAAAAGGTAGCTTACCTTTTCATCCTCCGCACCGCGCCTTGCCACATCGTTTCGGCTGGGTTTTTCGGCACGGCTTGCCGTTTTTGGTTTGATTTCTGTATTTTCTTTAGGACTACTGTCACAGCTTAAAATCCCCGCGTCTTCCCAGTAAACCAGCGCCTCTTTCACATCATAGGCGGAAATCCCGACCGCCTCGGCAATAACAGAAGGCTCAATCGGAGCTGTCATATTACGCATTATGTAAAGCAAAACCTTTATATGCTCGCCCCGTGCCAGCTTTAAGTGATTATCTGCGACGGCGGCAGGGACGGTAAAAACAGCGGAAAGTGCTGTTGTATTAATTCGGTAATTCATTATTCAACCTCTTATATTAAAGCTGATTTTCGTGTAGAACAACTCCGTTTTCCTCAAGCTCGCATTGAAGCTTTTTAACATCAAGCTTTGTGAAATCGTCTGTCATAGCCGCGGCTGTTCCCGCCGCCTGACCGGTCACCGCACAGCAAGGTATAACACGCATTATATCCCACATACTGTCGGTCACAGAAGTGCATCTGCCCGCTGTAATCAAATTCTTAATTTTGCCTGAATAAAGAGTTCTAAAAGGCACTTCGTATACAGGTCCGCGCTTTCGCCAGTCCGATACCATTCCGACAGAATCCTCAAAATATTTATGCTCCTCGGTATCGTGCAAAACATACTCTCCGACAAGCTTTCTTGTCATTCGTATTTGCGGAATTGTGGCTATGCATGTCGGCACAAGGTCGCTTCCTCGATCTCTTCTTTTTTTAATATCCTCTATAACAGCATTGTGCGAAAGCTGTACCATTTGCGAAATTTCCTCTGCGTCAAGTCCCGTGAAACGGCGGTTTATAAGTGTTTCAACCCCGTTTTCCCCATTCTTTTGGTCATCGGGAATATCCGCACAACCAAGCGCAGCAAGGTCATAACCGGAGCTCTCCAAAAAATAGTACCATGCCGCAAGAATGTTGCCCTGCTTAAAGGTATCGGTAGGTGCACCTGTAAAAAAAGCAATATCGCAGTCGCCCGTTGCGTCAACCACCGAAGCCGCTTTTATCGCCTGTCTGCCCGATTTGCTTTCGGTTATGACCGCGTTTATTTTATCAGCGGTTTTATCCACCGCCACAGCGTATGTACCGTATAAAATCTTTACATTTTCTTTAAGCAAAAGCTGTTCTGCAAGTATCGCAAATAGGCTTGGATTATAACGCACCTCAAAGCGTTTATTCTTTTCTGTTCTAAAGGCTTTATCCTCGCTGTCAAGCCAGTTTTCGGGATATTGAGCCTCAGCTCCCATAGAAATTGAAAGTTTTAAAAGCTCCTCGGCTATACCAAAGGAGACCTGACGGCCCATTCCGTCGCAAAGAGGCAGATACATTGTAACAAGACCTGCTGTACCGAGTCCGCCCAAAATAAATTCCTTTTCTAAAAGAATTGTCTTTTTACCCTGCCTTGCCGCCGCAAGTGCCGCAGAAATTCCCGCAAAACCGCCGCCGCAAACCAAGACATCACAGTTTTCAGAAACCTTTGTATTTAAAACCTCGTTAATCATATTTTTCTACCTCTAAGCTGTTATTTATAATATTTTCCGCAAGGATACAAATATCCTGCGCGGCATTTCCGTTAATCATATTTTTCTGGTTTTCCGTCATTTCATTAATTGCCGAGCTCTCAGAAAGCCTGTCCACCGCCGCGGAAAGATTTTTTGTAAGCTTTTTCACAGGGATACTCATACCGTACTCCCCAAAATATTGCATATTTGCAGTCTCGCATCCGGGAATTGACATTGTATGAACCATCGGAATACCCATTGCCGCCCCCTCGGTGGTAGAAAGCCCGCCGGGCTTTGTTACATAAATATCCGAAATACGCATATATTCCGCCATTTTATCGGTATAGCCTACAGCGATTATTTTTTGGCTGTAGCGCTTTGAGAGCTGATTATAAAGCCATTCATTACTGCCGCAAATCACAATTATGCGGGTATTTTCTTCGCTTTTAAATTTATCGTACAGTATTTTAATAGCATAAATAAGCCTGCCTGCGCCCATACTTCCGCCCGAGACCAGTATATATCTTTTATCACTGTCAAGTCCCAGTTTTTCCGCCGCCTCTTCCCTTGAAAGAGGTTCGGAAAATCTACGGCTTACGGGAATGCCCAAGGGCTTTAGCCTTTCCTTTGCTATTCCGTGACTTTCATATTCAAAATCAAGGCTTTCCTGCGGGGTTATATAAATGTCGCAGTCGGTCTCCTCGGTAAAGGGTACGCAGGTGTAATCGGTGGAAACAAATACTGTTTTCGGTACAGCCATACCTCGGTTTTTCATATTGGTAATAATCTCCGCAGGAAAAACATGGGGCATTATCACTATATCGGGTTTTTCGGTTTTGAAAAATTCATCGAGCCGCTTTGCCATACCCCCGTTTACAAAATAAACAGGCGAACGGAAGGGCAGCTTTCTGTAAGCGTTGCCCAAAGCGTAAACCGCCCCGAAAACTTTTGGCACCTTTTGCACCATTTTAATATATACCTGATTGATTATTCTTTCTGTTCTTTTGCTTTTTAAGCTGTAAGGGTTAAGCATCAGTACGGTATGACCCCTTAGCTCAAGCTCTTCCTTTACAGCTAATCCTGCGGCATTGTGACCTCCGCCCGTTCCGCAGGAAAATATAATTGCTTTCATTTATTCCCTCCGACAGTAAGCTACTATTTAGTATACATATAATAGGCCTAAATGTCAAACTCTAAAAACCGCTTTTGAACATAAGAATTTTATCTATTGACAATTATCTATATGTTATGTATAATCATACATAGATAAATGTATATATGAGGTGAAAGGCAGATGGACGAAAGAAAAACGGCATTAATATTTAAAGCCTTTTGTGATGAAAACCGTATCCGAATTATAGAAATGCTCCGAAGCGGCGAAAAATGCGCCTGCAAGCTGCTTGAGGAGCTCAATGTAACACAGCCAACCCTATCCCATCATATGAAAATTTTGTGTGATTCGGGAATTGTGACAGGCAGAAAAGAGGGAAAGTGGACTCACTACTCAATTTCTCCCGAGGGAGCAGAATATGCCTGTAAATGTCTTAAAGAGCTGACAACTATTGATTCATAATACGAAAGGAGCTTCTTATGAAAGCAGTATGGGATTTTTTTCAAAATGAAATCCTCGGTATGCAGTGGCTTAACCGACTTATAAGCACAGCTCTTAATTACTGTGGCTTAGATACTTCAAGCAGGATAGGCGGCAGTATTCGCTTCTTTATATATGATACTATAAAAATTATGATCTTACTCGGCGTTTTGATTTTGATTATTTCATATATTCAAAGCTTTTTCCCGCCCGAGAGGACAAAAAAGATACTCGGGCGTTTCCACGGGATATGGGCAAATATCATCGCCGCATTGCTCGGTACGGTTACACCCTTTTGCTCCTGTTCGTCGATTCCGTTATTTATCGGTTTTACAAGCGCAGGTCTGCCCCTAGGAGTAACCTTCTCTTTCCTTATTTCTTCACCTATGGTTGACCTTGGAAGTCTTGTGCTGTTAATGAGTATTTTCGGGTGGAAGGTGGCGGTTGTTTATGTCCTTCTCGGACTTGTAATTGCGGTTGCGGGCGGTACGCTGATTGAGAAACTGCACCTTCAAAATCAGGTCGAGGAGTTTATTCGTAACGGGCGGTCGCTTGATGTTCCGCAAGATGAACTGCATTTCAAAGACCGATTGAAATATGCGTGGGAACAGGTTGTCGCCACCGCAAAAAAGGTCTTCCCTTATGTGCTTATAGGGGTTGGAATCGGAGCAATTATTCATAACTGGATACCCGAAGAATTTATCGTAAAAATTCTCGGCGACAATAATTCCTTAGGTGTGGTTCTTGCCACAATCGCAGGTGTTCCTATGTATGCCGATATATTCGGCACAATCCCGATTGCCGAGGCTCTGCTTGCAAAAGGCGCATTGCTGGGCGTTGTGCTTTCCTTTATGATGGCGGTTACTACCCTTTCTCTGCCGTCAATGATAATGCTGCGCAAGGCGGTAAAACCAAAGCTGCTCGGTATATTTATTTCTATATGCACTGTTGGTATTATCGTTGTAGGTTATTTCTTCAACGCTATACAAAATATTATTATATAAATTTCGGAGGTAACATTATGTCATTATTTAATTTCAAAAAGAAAAAGGAAGAAGAAAAGAAGGCTCCCGCTTGCGCTTGCAGCTGCGGCTGTCCGACAGGCGAAGCAGAAGAAATTACTAACGCTTGCTGTCCTGAAGCAAGGGGCGGTATTTGCTGTATAAAGGTCTTAGGAGCCGGGTGCAAATCCTGTCACGAGCAATATGAGAACGCTAAAAAAGCCGTTAAAGCAATGGGCTTGTCTGTGGAAGTGGAATATATCACCGATATGCAAAGGGTTATGGAATACGGCGTTATGAGTATGCCCGCTCTTGTGGTCAATGAAAAGGTTGTGTCACAGGGCAAGGTGCTGAAAGCCGCCGATATTGAAAAGCTGCTGCGCAAGTTGGGCTTTTGATTTTTCCTTTCACACAGAAAATCCCCTTAAATTTTCGCCGCATTGAGTAAAAAAAATAAAGGCCCCCTTGCCTAAAGGGGGCTGGCACGGCAAAGCCGTGACTGGGGGATTGGGTTTATATAAAGGCAACCCGAATCCCTCCAACGCCGTTCGGCGGTCCCCCTCCCGTAAGGCTTGGGAGGCTCATATTTGTGCATAAACTAAGGCATACAATTAATACGCAATACCCTGAGCGAGCATAGCGCCGGCAACCTTTTCAAAGCCTGCAATATTAGCGCCTGCAAGCAGATTGCCCTCCATACCGTACTTCTTAGCGGCATCATAGGAGTTATGGAAAATGTTAACCATAATATCCTTGAGCTTAGCGTCAACCTCTTCAAAGGTCCAGCTGTATCTCATAGAGTTCTGGCTCATCTCAAGCGCTGAGGTAGCAACACCGCCTGCGTTTGCCGCCTTTGCAGGCCCGAAGAGAACGCCCGCACTCTGGAAGGCTTCAATAGCCTCGGGAGTAGAGGGCATATTAGCGCCCTCGGCAACTGCGATTACGCCGTTTGCAACGAGAGTCTTAGCGGAGTTTTCGTCAATCTCGTTCTGTGTGGCGCAGGGCAGAGCGATATCGCACTTAATGGTCCAAATGCCACTGCAGCCCTCATGGTACTCGGCACCCTGAACACGGTTTACATATTCTTTAATTCTTCCGCGCTCAACCTCTTTAATCTGCTTAACAACATCAAGGTTAATGCCGTTGGGGTCATAGATGTAGCCGTTGGAGTCGGAAAGCGCTACAACCTTACCGCCGAGCTCGGTAGCCTTCTGTGTAGCATAGATAGCAACATTACCCGAGCCGGAAATAACAACCGTCTTACCCTTAAAGGAATCGTTCTTCATACATTTAAGCATTTCCTCGGTGTAGTAGCAAACACCGTAGCCTGTAGCCTCTGTGCGGGCGAGGGAGCCGCCGTAGGTAAGGCCCTTACCCGTAAGAACGCCTGTAAATTCGTTACGAAGTCTCTTGTACTGACCGTACATAAAGCCGATTTCACGGGCACCTGTTCCGATATCACCTGCGGGAACATCGGTATCAGCGCCGATGTGCTTTGAAAGCTCGGTCATAAAGCTCTGGCAGAAGCGCATAACCTCTGCGTCAGACTTGCCCTTCGGGTCAAAGTCAGAACCGCCCTTGCCGCCGCCAATCGGAAGACCTGTAAGGCTGTTCTTGAAAATCTGCTCAAAGCCCAAGAACTTGATAACCGAAGCGTTAACAGAAGGGTGCAGACGAAGACCGCCCTTATAAGGACCGATAGCGGAGTTAAACTGAACTCTGTAGCCTCGGTTTACCTGAACCTGGCCGTTATCGTCAACCCAAGAAACACGGAAGAAAATTTGCCTTTCAGGCTCAACAATTCTCTCAAGAATTCCGTTCTCCTCGAGCTTCGGGTTAGCCTCTACAACCGGCTCTAAGGATTCAAGAACCTCTCTTACCGCCTGTAAAAACTCTTTTTCGCCCGGGTTACGAGCCTCAACGCCCGCATAAACCTTTTTTAAGTATTCGGATTTAAACATATAAAAGACCTCCGTATTAATTTTTCCGTTTTTTAGCATACTACTATTTTTTCTTCCAGTCAATAAAAAATTAAGCTTTTTGTAAAAAAATTTAATATTTTAAAGCGATAAAGCGTTTTTTCTTTAAAAATTTTTTCTTGCAATCCCATAGAAATGTGTTATAATAAGTATTAATTTAATAAATCTATATGATGTTTACAGGAAAAGTACTTGTACTGCCGAAGGAGTAACACTCTCAGGCGTCCCTTTTCGGGCAAAGACTGTAAGCTGATAGAACTTTGGAGAATCCCGTATTAAATCGGGTGCCGAAGGGGCAAGGCGGTTTCGCTAATCTCTCAGGCAAAAGGACAAAGTGCAACTACTCTTCTTTTTGGGAAGATTTTTTCACCGTTTCTTTTGCCGAGCTTAAAATAAAGCTCGGCTTTAATATTTTTAAGGAGTTTTTATTATGGAGGCTTTTTTATCAAAAATTGAAGAGCTGAACGGTGCCGTCAACGGTTTCGTTTGGGGCTGGGTAGGACTTATTCTTCTGCTTGGCACGGGATTAATTGCCACACTCTCTACAAAGGTGTTTCAGGTATCCCATATAAAGCATTGGTGGGTTAACACCATAGGAAGTCTTTTCAAAAAGGAAGTAATAGGCCACACCAAGGAAAAGGGTGCTATTTCCCCCTTCCAGGCGTTGTGTACCGCTCTTGCGGCAACGGTTGGTACAGGTAATATATCAGGTGTTGCCGCCGCAATTTGTGTTGGCGGTGCAGGTGCGGTTTTCTGGATGTGGGTAGCCGCATTTTTGGGAATGATGACAAACTATTCCGAAAATGTTTTGGGTATATTCTTCCGCCGCAGAAATGCAAACGGCGAATGGTCGGGCGGCGCTATGTATTACCTGCAGGACGGCCTCGGCAAGAAAAAGCACTGCAAATACATAGGCAAGGTTTTGGCAGTTCTTTTCTGTATCTTTACAATGCTGGCATCCTTCGGTATCGGCAGTATGGGTCAGGTTAATAAGATTGTTGCCAATGTTGCCGCAGCCTTCGATGTATCCTCTCTTTCTTCTATTGAGGTTTTCTCGGGTGTTTCACTTTATAATATTATTTTAGGCGCAGTAGTTATGGCTTTAGTCGCCCTTATAACCCTGGGCGGACTCAAGAGAATTGCCGGTGTTGCCGAAAAAATCGTACCCTTTATGGTTGTGCTTTTTGTAGCGGGAAGCCTTGTGGTTATAGGTGTAAATTACGCACACATTCTCCCTGCTTTTAAAGCGATATTTGTAAACGCCTTTAAGCCCGAAGCCTTTGTCGGCGGAACAATCGGTAGCGCTATTATGCTTGCGGCTCAGCAGGGCTTTAAGCGAGGCGTATTCTCTAACGAGGCAGGTCTCGGTTCTTCGGTTATGGTACACTCCAACTCAAATGTTAAGGAACCCGTTAAGCAGGGTATGTGGGGCATATTCGAAGTTTTTGCCGATACTATGATAGTTTGCACAATGACTGCTCTTGTTGTTTTAACCTCGGGCGTATTCAATGCTAAAACAGGCGCTGTTGCCGAGGGACTTAATGATGCAACACTCGTAGGCGGTGCGTTTAATACAGTTTTCAGTTGGGGTAACATCGGTCAAAAGTTCATTGCGATTGCTATGTTCCTTTTTGCCTTCACCACAGTTCTCGGCTGGTCGCATTACGGCTCAAAAGCTTGGGAATACCTCTTCGGCGCTAAGACTACCATTATATTCAAGATAATTCATGTTTGCACCGTTATATTCGGCGCTGTACTTACTTCAAGCCTTGCTTGGGATATTTCCGACACATTCAACGGACTTATGATGCTGCCTAACCTTATAGGTGTTGTTGTTTTAATTCCGCTTGTTGTTAAAATTACTAAGAATTATGTTGACAGAAATATTAAGGGCAAGGATGTTGAGCCGCTCCTTTCACACGAACAGCTCGACAATACTCCCGCAGAAGAAAAGGAAACGGTATCGGTTTCGGAGTAATATTTTAAGTAAGCCTCCCTTGCAAGGGAGGCTTTTATACAAGGAGTAAAAATGAAAAATTACAAATACATTTTATTTGATTTAGACGGAACGATAACCGATTCCGCATTAGGCATTACAAATTCGGTAAAATATGCTCTGAATAAACTAAATGCTCCTATTCCGCCCTACGAAACCCTTTGCAAATTTATAGGTCCTCCCCTTTTGGACGGTTTTAGAGACTTTTGCGGGTTTGATAATGAAAAAGCCCATACGGCGGTAAATTTATACAGGGAGTATTATAAGACGACGGGAATTTTTGAAAATGCAGTTTATGACGGTATCCCCGAGCTTTTAAAGGCACTTAAAGAAAGCGGAAAGAGGGTTATTCTCGCCACCTCTAAGCCCGAGAAGTTTGCAAAACGGATTTTAGAGCATTTCGGTCTTATGCAGTATTTCCACCTTGCCGCAGGGGCATCTATGGACGAGACACGAAATAATAAGGACGCAGTCATAGCCTACGCCCTTAAAGAATGTTATATTAATGATAAATCCTTTGCTGTTATGGTAGGTGACCGTCATCACGATATTGACGGAGCAAAGGTAAACGGCATATCCTGTGTCGGGGTGCTTTACGGCTTCGGCAACCGAGAGGAATTAGAAGCCGCAGGCGCTGATTATATCGCAGAGGATATAAATGCGCTTTATAAAATATTGCTTTAACAATGTAGGGGAGGGCCTCTGTGCCCTCCCGAATTTTTTTGCAGATTAACGGGAGGGCACTTAAGCCCCTCCCCTACAAATATTTAAAGTTCCTTGCATTTCGCTCCCGATTTTTCGGCAGAAGAATAAATCGCACGGTGGCAGGTAAACATTATTATCTGCCCGTCCTTAGAATATTCCTTTAGGTATTTAAGCGCTGTTTCCGCCCGTTTATCGTCATACTGAGTAAGGGCATCGTCAAGTAATATCGGCAGGCTCTCGGTATTTTCAAATATAAGATCGGAAAGTGCAAGCCTAAGGCTTAAATACGCCTGGTCGAAAGTACCCGCACTTAAAAAGGCAGATTCCTTACCGCCGAAAACTCCCGATTTTTCAACAGTTATATCAAAGGACTTTGAAATCTGCATAGATTCATATTTGCCGCCCGTAATACCGATGAAAATCTCCCCCGCCTTTTGCTCTAAGGCGGAGCCGTAGCCTCGGCGAAGCTCGGCAAAGCTGTCTTTTAAAACCTCTAAGGCAATATCCGCCGCTTTGACAAATTGAGCCTGTAGGGCGGTTTTTTTCTTTAGTTCCTCAATTTCACTCCTTAATTCGTCGGGATTTTCCGCCGCCTCAAATTTGGAAAGTGCCGAAGCGTTAGCAGCGGCAAGCCTTTCCCGCTTTTGAGTAATCAAAGCCAATAGAGCGTCATACTCCTGCTTTAAGGCTTCAAAATCGGTATTATCGGGCTTGTAATCGGGCAAAGTTTCAAGCCTTCTCTCCGCCTCTTCATAGGTAATATTACCTAAATCACGGACAATATAATTAATCCTTTGCTTAATTTCCTTTTGCTTTGCGGCGTTTGCGTTAAGAGTTTCAAGTTCTGCTTGTATCTGCTCAATGTTTTCAGCCCTTTTATACCGCCCGAAAAGCTTAATCAGAGCGTCACGCTTTGTATCAAATTCGGTTTTAAACCCTCTCGCCTGCTCCTCGCATTCACTTAAAAGTGCCCTTTGTCTTTCGGTAACCGATACCCCCGCATTTATTGCCGTGTTTATTGCTTCAAGCCTTGCGGACAGCAAGGTTGTTTTTTGAAATATCTCTTCCCGCTCTCGCTTGAGGTTTTCGTTTTCAGCCTTAAGCCGGTTTAAATCGGAATAGAACTTATCTATTTTCTCCTTGTCAAGAGGACGCAGAAGAAAACCCAATACTAAAAGTATAAGACCCACCGCCGCACTTGCAACGGAAAATACAGCAGAACTGAATACTGCAAATACCACCGCCGCAGTCGCCAAAAACACCGCTCCGACTGCAATAAGAGGTATTTTCACACCCTTGCGGCTTTTTAATACCTCACCTTCCTTATCGGAAAGCTTACCGATTTCCTCTTCCTTTTTAAATATTTCAGCTTTAATTTGCTCACTTTTTTCGTTAAGCTCTTCCCTTTCCTTTAAAGCCTCCTGCTGTGCCGAGCTGCTGTCAGGCCTTACCGCTGTACTAAGGCTTTCACGAAGTCTTAAAGCCTCGGCGGTTTTGTCATTAAAGCTTTTCTCGGCGGTCTTAGTCATATTAAGACTTAGCTCCACCATTTTTACATAGGCATCATCGGCAAAGCCGCCGCCCTCAAGCTTTAAGCTTTCATTTAGCGTGTCAAGCTCCTCTTTTGTTTTAAGCATTTCACGGAGCTTTTCAGCATTTTTTACATCCTGCTCGCTGTCAATTTTAGTTTTAAGCTCGGCGGCTTTTTTTATATCATTTTCCATATCCGCCTTGTAGCCTTTGGCACGCTCAGTAAAATCGGCATACTCAGCCCGTATTTTTTCGGACTCCTCCGACCTTTTTAAAAGCTCCTCAATGCGCTTTATATTTTTATCGTACTCGCCCGCCCTGCCGCTTTTGGACATAAGCAAATTTTTCGCCTTTTCAAGGCGTGCGCTTACCGTATTAAAGGAGACCGACTCGTCCCCCGTTGTGACGATATTGGAAAGCTTGGAGTTAATCTCACCCTCCGCCGCCGCATCCTTTTCGGGAAAGCCCATCTGCCCTATAAACACGCTCCGCTCAAAGGCGGCAGAGGTAAGCCCCAACAGCTTTACGCCTATATCGGGCGAGACTGCCTCTCTTGTGCCTAAATCAAGGTCGCAAAGGGCAACCTTATCGGTAGAATCGGAGCTCCTGAACTCCCTTTCAAGGCGGTAGTTTTTGCCCTTTAGCTCAAAGTCAATACTACCCGCCATAGCCGAGCCGTCCCACGGCATATATTTTTTGCGGGCATTTTTTGTGATTTGTGCCGAGGCTCGTCCGCTGCCGTAAAACATCATTTTAATAAAGCTCATAACGGTGGTTTTGCCGTTTTCGTTATCACCGTAAACCACATTAAAGCCGTCCGAAAAATCGATAACTTTATTTTTAAGCCCGCCGAAAGCGGCGATATTAACGCTTTTAATCCTCATTGTACGCCACCTCCGAGCCAAAGGCTCTAAGCCCTAATTTAAGCGCACTTTGCAGAGCTTCACGCTCCCCGTCAAATGCGTTGTTAATCCTTTCAAGCATATTTTTGACGAATAAACCCTTAAGCGAAACTTCATTTGCAAGCTTCTCTGTATCTACTAAAAGCTCCGTCCTGTCCTTAATTTTAGCAAAATAAACCTTCTCGGATACCCTGCTTAGAATTTCGGTAAGATTTAGGTTGAAATCTTCGCTGATGCTGCCCGTAAGCTCGATTTTATAAAGATTTTCACCGTACTGTTCGCCGTATTTTTCCCGAAGCAAGGTTAAAACCGACCCGCTTATTTCGGCAGAGGAATTAATGCCTGTAATATCAATTTTTTCGCATATGTGGCGGCGTTTTGACATAGGTACAAAGCTTAAATCGCAAAGTCCCTTACCGATTTCGCCTATATACACACCCTTTTCGTCGGTTTCGTCAAAGCCCTGACCCTCGGGACAGCCGCAGTAGGCATAATATGTGTCCCCTATTTTCTGCGGCTCGGTGCGTTTATGAATATGACCGAGGGCAATATAGTCCATACCGCTTTCTTTAATAAAATTCGCCGTTACCGAATTATAATTGGAATTAAGGTCGCTTCTAACTTCCCCGTGAAGCACCATTAGATTAACATAGCCGTCCTTTTCGGGTGTGATAGAAAAGCCTTCTTCACCCTTTAAATAAACATCGTCAAAGGACCTGCCGTACACCCTTGTTTTTAAATCATCAAAGGTTATGCACTCGTCCTTTGTGCCCAAAACAAAAAGATTTTTCGGCAATTCTCCGGTTTTAAAAGGCGACTGCGCCGAAAGCGGGTCGTGGTTGCCTAATGCTAAAACCACCTTGATTTCGGGTACAGAAGAGATTTTTTTAAAGACAGCGCTTACAAAACCGTCTTCCACACCGTTTGAATCGAAAATATCCCCTGCGGCGGCAATGATTTTAACCCCCTTGGTGACTGCGGTATCGATTATCCTCTCAAAGGTCAGTAAGGTTTCATACCTTCTCTGTGCCGCAGTGTCCCCCAAAAAGCTTAGCGCCGCACCTATATGTATATCCGCACAATGTAATATTTTTACAGTATTCATAACAACACTCCCAACAAATTTTATCATTATTTTATCAATTATTCAAGTCTATTGTTTGACTTTATTGGTTTAATGTGTTAAAATCTTAAGGTGAGAAAAAATTATTTGACGAGGTTTTAAAATGGATAAAAATTTTCCCTTAGACCGACTTTTTGAAGCGATACTTACCCTAAAAACCAAGGATGAGTGCAGGGAGTTTTTCGCCGATGCCTGCACCCCTAAGGAGCTTCAGGCGATAGCCCAGCGCTTTACCGTGGCGGAAATGCTTTACGAAAAGCGGGTTTACAGCGATATTATTGAGCAAACGGGCGCCAGCACCGCCACAATAAGCAGGGTCAGCCGTTCGATAAACAACGGCTACAAAATGGTGTTTGAGAGGTTAAAATAATCAAATGAGTGAGTATGATAATTTTGCCGCTGTATATGACCGACTTATGGGCGATGTAGATTACAAAGCACGCACGAAAAAGCTTTTACAGCTTTTCAAGGAATATGACCGTGTGCCCGAGCTTTTGTTAGACCTCGCCTGCGGTACCGGCGGCTTCTCAAATGAGTTGGCCCAAAACGGCATTGAGGTAATCGGTGTGGATATTTCCGAAGAAATGCTCGCCGTTGCAAGAGAAAACTCGGCAAGGCTCGGCACGGATGTGCTTTATTTGTGCCAAAAAGCCGAGGATCTTGACCTCTACGGCACGGTTGACGGCGCTATTTGCTGTCTTGATAGCTTAAATCACATTACCGACTATAAAAAGCTCTGCAGGGCAATAGAGCGGGTTTCCCTATTCCTTGAGGCAGGCAGGCTCTTTATCTTTGATGTAAACACGGTTTTTAAGCATAAATTCATACTTGGCGATAATACCTTTGTTATGGAGGAGGACGGCGTTTTCTGCACATGGCAAAATTCCACAGATGAAGAAACGGGTATTACAGATATTTCGCTTGACTTCTTTGTAGAAGACGGCGAATATTACAAAAGAAGCTCCGAGGACTTTTCGGAGCGCCCCTATACCGAGGAGGAGCTAAAGGCGGCTCTTGATGCGGCGGGGCTCGAAATTTTAAAAATATATGACGATATGACCGATAATCCCGCCTTTGAGTACACCGAGCGGGCGGTATATGTAACAAGAAAAAAAGAGGAAACAACCAATGAGTAAACTCATAAGATGTATTACAAGCGACGGGGCGGTTATGGCTACGGCTATAGACAGTACCGAAATCGTTGCCGAGGCGGAAAGACTTCACAAAACCTCTGCGGTAGTAACTGCGGCTTTAGGCAGACTGCTTACTGCGGCTTCTATGATGGGAAATATGCTAAAGGGCAAGAATGATACCATTACGGTTAAAATCGACGGTAAAGGCCCTGCAGGGGCTATAACCGCCGTGGCGGATTCCAAGGGATTCGTGCGAGGCTACGCAGTAAACCCCGTTGTGGAAATTCCCCTTAAAGAGAACGGCAAGCTTGATGTTTCGGGGGCTGTGGGAACCCACGGAAATGTTTTTGTAATTAAGGATTTAGGTCTCAAAGAGCCCTACAACGGCTTTGTGCCGATTGTATCGGGCGAAATTGCGGAGGACATTACCTCTTATTATGCCACAAGCGAGCAGATACCGACTGTTTGCGCCTTAGGTGTGCTTGTAAACCCCGACCTTACGGTAAAAAATGCAGGCGGATATATTATCCAATTACTCCCCGCCGCAGACGAAGGCACGATTTCAAGGCTTGAGGAAAATTTAAAAACCGCCCGCCCTGTAACCGAGCAATTAGACGAAGGCAAAGATATTCTTGATATTGTTAGATCTGTCTTAGAGGGCTTTAGGGTTGAGGTGCTGGACGAAAACGAGGTCGGCTATAAATGCCGCTGTTCGAGGGAGCGCACCGAAAAAACCATAGCTTCCCTTAATACTTCCGAGCTTGAAGGTATTGCCAAAGAGGAAGAAACGGTTGAAATTAAGTGCAGCTTTTGCGGGAAATCCTATGTCTTTTCCCGTGAAGAAATACAAAAAATAATTAATCAAAAAAAATTAAAAAAAGTACTTGACAAATAAACCGTCTTATGGTAATATATTGCTTGTCGCCGGTGAGTGATACAAGCGCCGGGCGGTACACAGATGGGAGCATAGCTCAGCTGGGAGAGCATCTGCCTTACAAGCAGAGGGTCACAGGTTCGAGCCCTGTTGTTGTGGCCTGGTAGTTCAGTTGGTTAGAACGCTAGCCTGTCACGCTAGAGGTCGTGGGTTCGAGCCCCATCCAGGTCGCCATTTGCCCATTTGCCTCTGTAGCTCAGTCGGTAGAGCAGAGGACTGAAAATCCTCGTGTCGTTGGTTCGATTCCGACCGGAGGCACCAAATGGTTATGCGGATTTAGCTCATCTGGTAGAGCGCCACCTTGCCAAGGTGGAGGTAGCGAGTTCGAGCCTCGTAATCCGCTCCATAGGACGCTTAAAAAACCTTAAGCGTCCTAATTTTTTAAAAAACTGAATACGGCACCATAGCCAAGTGGTAAGGCAGAGGTCTGCAAAACCTTTATGCCCCAGTTCAAATCTGGGTGGTGCCTCCAAACGAAAATCCGTTCTCTGATGAGGGCGGATTTTTCGTTTGTATTATTCATTATTAAATATTCATTTCTTCAATATTCATTAAACGAGAACGGATTTTCAAATGAATATTGAATAATGAAGTCGCTCACGCTGATGAATAATGAATAATCGGCTTCGCCCTTGCACCCACGCCGCCTATATGCTATAATAAACTAAAAATGATGCCACATAAATAAGTGCGCTAACCGTCCCCTGCCCTACATTAAACCGCCGAGGAGAATGCAAAATGAACAAGGCGAAATATATAAGCAGTATTCTATTTGACAATTCTTTAAGCGAAAGCTCTTATCTAAACAATATTCCCGTTATTAAATATCTTGCAGAGAATAAAGAACTTGATTTTTCATCAAACATCACATTTTTCGTAGGCGAGAACGGCACAGGCAAATCTACATTATTGGAAGCAATGGCAGTTGCTTACGGTTTTAATGCCGAAGGCGGCACAATCAACTTTTCTTTTTCGACTAAGGATACACATTCGAGGCTTTCTGAGCATTTAACTTTGAGCAAAAGGGATTATGCAAAAGACGGTTTCTTTTTAAGGGCGGAAAGCTTGTATAATGCCGCCACATATATTGACGAGGTAAAAGCGACTCATAACTATGGTGATGTTTCTTTGCACAATCAGTCCCACGGGGAAAGTTTTCTATCTATCGTGCAGAATCGTTTCAGCGGACAGGGATTATACCTTTTAGATGAACCCGAAGCCGCACTTTCGCCTATGCGTTTAATGACTTTAATTGTAGAAATAGATAATCTGTTGAAAAACAATTCTCAATTTATAATTGCAACGCATTCCCCTATTTTAATGGCATTTCCCAATGCTGAAATATTGCAGTTTTCCGAATCGGGAATTGAAAAGGTGAAATTTTATGAAACTGAGCATTATAAAACAACAAAGCTTTTTATTGAAGAGCCGGAAAAAACCATTCATTATTTAATTGATTCTAATAATTGAAAATCTCGCTTTTCAGGCAATATAATTCGTGTCATTAGGGTGACAAGAATAATCCGAAATCCCGTTCACGAAAGTGGATGGGATTTTACTTTTTACCTCTTCACTTGTATATATTTTTTAACAGGATTTTGTGCCGCTTCAACGCAAGAGTAAAAACTGCAAAAAAAGTGCCCCAACTACGCATCTGCGTGTCGAGGCACTAGGTTGGCGCGCTGAAGAAGATTCGAACTCCCGACCTTCTGGTCCGTAGCCAGACGCTCTATCCAGCTGAGCTATCAGCGCATTGCGGTCTTTTTTCGACCGCCATAGTATAATATCACATTTTAAAAACAAAATCAAGTACTAATTTTATATTTTTAAATATTTTTTCAAAAACCTTAAATCCCCAAAACTAAAATAGCAAATCTGAAATAAATAAACAGCGAGATTGCGTCTACAAGTGTTGTAATGAACGGACTCGCCATAACAGCGGGGTCAAAGCCGATTTTCTTCGCAAGTATAGGCAAAACACAGCCTATAAACTTCGCAACAACAACCGTAAAGAAAAGGGTTGTGCAAACAACCATTATTTCGGGAATTTGTTTGCCAGGGTCAAAGGTATGCAAAAGGAGATAATCCACAAGCCACAGCTTAGCAAAGTTTACCGCCGCAAGCGCAGTGCTGCAGCAGAGCGCAACCCGAACCTCTTTCCAAATAACCCTGAAAATATCCTTAAATTCAATGTCACCAAGCGAGATACCGCGGATAATGGTAACCGAAGCCTGACTTCCCGAGTTTCCCCCCGTATCCATAAGCATAGGAATAAATGCGATAAGTGCGGGGAAAATGGTCAGCTTTTCCTCAAAGCTTGAAATAATAGCGCCCGTAAAGGTAGCCGAAATCATAAGGAGCATAAGCCACGGAATACGGGATTTGAAGGTGGCGAAAACTCCCGTTCTGAAATAGGTCTTATCCGACGGCAAAATAGCCGCCATCTTCTCAATATCCTCGGTTGCCTCTTCCTGGATTACATCGATAGCGTCGTCAACCGTGATTATTCCCACAAGTCGGTTTTCCTTATCCACGACAGGCAAAGCCATAAGGTCGTACTTTTCAAACTGACCCGCAACCTCTTCCTTATCGTCAAGGGTGTTTGCAAATATAATGTTCTCGTCCATTATATCGCTCAAAACACTGGTTTTAGGATTGAGCAATAAATCCTTTACGGTGACAATACCAAGCAACCGCCTGCTTCGGTCTATAACATAGCAGGTATAAATCGTCTCAGTGTCAAGCCCCACCTCACGGATATGGTCAAAGGCCTCGTCAACCGTCATATTTTTCTTTAAATCAACATACTCGGTGGTCATAATGCTGCCCGCACTGTCGTCAGGGTATGCCAAAAGCTGATTAATCATTTTACGGGTTTTAGCGTCGGTCTGGCGCAAAATTCGCTTTGCCACGGTAGCGGGCATTTCGTCGATAATATCAACCGTATCGTCCATAAAAAGCTCGTCCATAACCTCTCGAAGCTCGGTATCGCTGAAGGCTTCGATAAGCAGCTGCTGCATTTCGGAATCCATTTCAACAAAAACCTCGGCGGCAAGCTCCTTAGGAAGTATGCGGAAGATAACAGGCAGCTCCTTTTCGGGAACTTCTTCCAAAATTTGCGCTATATCTGCGGGGTTCATATCCGAAAGCACTTCTCGCAATCGGGCATACTTCTTCCCCTCAATAAGCTCGAGAATTTCTTCCGGCATATAATTTCCCCCTTTTTATAATAGTATTAAGCTTGATACCGGTCTAATCAAACTAAAAAATCCCCGCCAAACCGAAACGCAAAGGGTAAATTGCGAAGGAACGGTGTGCGTCACAGTACGCTGCCCTTTGCTCTCATGTATAACGGGATTTATATATTAATTATATGACGAAAAAGCGTCTTTGTCAATATTTTTTGATGTTCAGCCGATTATATGCATATCTTAAGCTCTCGGAAATTTTATAATGTCCTTTTTGTGTTTGACGGCGTATTCAAGAGCGATTTTAGTGCCGCTTTTGCGGGTGGTGGGAGCGTTTTGCTCATCATAGTAGATTATGCAAAATCGGCTGTTATTTATCATTTCGCAGTTGCGTTCTACATAGGCGGCTTTCCCTGCTCCGATTATCTTTTCAGGGTAGTAGGTATCCTCATAGTATTTCAAAAGGTATTCCTTATAGCTATCATCAATATCCGGATACTCCGCTCTCACATAAATTCGCTTTATGTGAGGGTATTTTTCTTTTATTTCGGTCACGAGCCCGTGACAAAGGTCATTGAATCGGCTTTTGCTACCAAAAAGGAAATTATCAACCTTTTCGTCTGTAATAAGCCTTTCTATGCTGTCATATAATTCCGTTCTCAGCTCCAAAGTGTCCTCAATTTTTCGGTGACCGATAAAGCAACAGGTTCTTTCTTTCATTGTGATTTTACCACCTTTAAGTCAATAATTATAAATTCATTATACACAATCACTTACTTAAAGTAAATATTATCTTATATTGAGTAAGTTATAAAGAACCTCTTTAATTGTTAAAATATTTTCAGGCAAGGAGGCGTTGATATGAAAACTGAATTCCCCGAAAAATATATTACATTAGGCTTAAAGATAGCCTATTACAGAAAGAAAGCAGGATATACTCAAGAAGTCTTCGCCGAGAAGATTGATAAAAGCGTTAATTTTTTGAGCCAAATTGAAGGTACCGGTACAGTTAGAGGTGTTTCATTGGAAACCTTATTTAAAATCGCCCAAGTATTAAACATTCCCCCGTCAAAGCTCTTGGAGGAAGACTGATATTATAAATTTTACAGCGAAAACATAAGCAAAAAACTAATGTAGGGGAGGGTCTCTGCGCCCTCCCGTTTATCTGCAAAAACAATTCGGGAGGGCACTTAAGCCCCTCCCCTACATTGAAACAATTAAACACCGTAACCAACACATCAATAGGTTACGGTGTTTTTCTGTCTTATTTAATTTTTAATATTAAGCAGATGTGCTATTCCCGGTATGCTTTCCCCTTGAAAGGACGAGGTCGGCGACATAAGGGCACCTGTTGACATAAAGAGGATGTTTTTAAATTGCCCCTCTTCAAAGCGGTGCATAATAAATGAGCAAAGCACCGATGCACTACACCCGCAGCCCGAGCCTCCTGCATGCACATCCTGCTTTTCACGGTCGAATATTATAAGACCGCAATCGCTGTGTCGGCATCTTATATCTACGCCCTCTCTTTCAAGCAGTTCATAAAGCAGGTTTGTACCTACATGCCCTAAATCTCCTGTATAAATAACATCATAGTCTTCAGGGCTCGTCCCCGTATCGCTGAAAAACTTTTTTATGGTGCCTGCTGCGGCAGGGGTAAATGTCAAGAGAACACCATAAATTTTTGTCTTCCAAAAATTTCCTTTGATTTCGCGGGTTTTGGGAGATTTTTTATGGGCGCGGCTATGGGTGGGTTAATGTTAAAGATAGACCATATTCATAATTTGTTGTTAATAATAAACAAAAACAATTAAATATAAAGCCGCAAAACACTTTAATTTTTGCGTTTTGCGGCATCATAGAAATTACAAATATCAAACTGAAGCAAGTTTTTTGGATTCTTCTTTATTAAGGTACATTGCGTGGTCAGCATTTGCGAAAACATCTTCGTATATTCTGTCAACATCAGGATTATATGAAGCAACGCCACGCGCTATTGATACGGGGATTCTGTTTTCATAAACAGTTATAATATCCTCAGAGCAGGCTTTATCAAACTCAACTAGCAAGTTACGATAATCTTTATAGTCATTGTTCTTAAGTATTACGGCAAATTCATCGCCGCCGATACGAAATACCGAGCTTTCTTTAAATATATCTGTAAGTATTCTCGATGTATGAATTATAAGCTCATTTCCTACATCGTGTCCGTATTTATCATTAGTTTGTTTGAGATTATTTATGTCTGCAACAAGAACTCCAAAACGCGGATTATCACAATTAATCTCTTTGTTGATAGCAGTTATTGCCTCTGTATATGCAGTACTGTTTTTAATACCTGTAAGGGAATCTCTGTAAGCCAGCGCGTTTATGTATGTAGTATATTCGAGAATTTTTTTGTATGTGTCCTTAAAAACTACAGAAAGAGTGCCAACCTCATCTTTTGAATTAACTGAAATTTCAGAAAGTTTTGATTCATCGAGCCCATCAGAGAAGTCCTTTGCAGCAGAAGTAAGCTGTTTTAAGGGACGAACTATTCTATAAGTAACAAAGATAGTATATATAATTGAGAAAATCAAAACCATAACAAAAGCCAAAACAATTTTGAAAAGCATTGGATGAATATCTTTTTGGATATCCTTATAATCGGCACGAAGTTCAAGATACATACCATTCTGTAAAGTAGCAGTTGCTTTTGTGTGAGGATTTTTGCTATCCTCAGCATTTATTTCGTTATAATTAGTTTTGCCGTCACTCGCCAACAAGACAGCATAACCGTTTTCGTATACTGATATTTCGTCTATTCTATCAATAAGATATCCGAAATTCATATCAAATCCAATAACACCCAAAAGTTTCGAATTTATATATACGGGGATAGTATATGAAATCAACAGTTCTTCATATCCGGGAAAATAATATGGCTCTAACCAAACTGCCTTTCCTTCTTTTACAGCAGTATAATACCATCCAGCGTTTTTAGTATCGTTTGGGTCGTATTTCGAAAGGTCCGTTATCTGCATTTCCCTTACTGTAGAATCCTCATTTACAATGTTATAGAACCCGGTTTTACCATCTGTATACTCGGGGTTGATGCGCATAAAATATCCCTCAACACCGCTTGTATTAATAGCTATTTCGGAAAACATTTTCTTGTTTTTTTCAAGATATGTTCTTAGAAACTCAGCGTTTTTCAAATCATTAATATCGTTAATTTCAGCTTTCGCATAATGTTGCATTATTGTAGCTGATTTTTTTATGTCACCCAAAACATCGTTTATATATGCCGCTTCCTTTTGGGTAACATTATTCAGATTTCTATCCGCATCCTTATGCATAATTTCATGTGTCATATTAACGGCTATTGCAGAAACCACAGCAGTTATTATAAGTAACCCTGAAATTACAACTAATAAAATTTTACTTTGTATTGATTTCATTATTTAGTATCTCCTCTTATGCGCCTATAACATCGGTAATAACACGACAATATCCCTGAAGTACAATCATACCGTCTATGTTCTTAACCCGTTTTCCGCTGAAACGAATCAAAATATCGCCCAAATTGGCGTGTAACCACGGAAATTCCATCTGCACAGCATTATCACTGACGATCATTTCCTTTATATTTTCGTGAACATATTCGTAATAATCCGGGTGTATTTTGGTGCACCAGAACTCGTAACTTTCCATGGGCGTGTATTTTTTGTCAACCGATAAAATACGTTCCATTGTTGCATCAGTGTGCAGTTCGTAACGGTTGTCCCTTTGATTTATTCTTATCATCCAAAGGCCCACCTCATTTTCACGCAGAACATCTTTAGGGTCGAAATGTATAACCCCCATTTTTTCTTTAAATTCACGGATTTTTTCTATAAATTCTATTCTTTCTTTAAACTCGGCAGTAGAATTAACAATATAAGTATTTTCTATAATTTCTGCCGTATTGGGCTTGTCAAATAGGTAACCCTGTATAACGTCAGGAAGCAGGGTTTCCAAGGTCACAAGCTCCCTTGTACTTTCAACACCCTCGCAACAAGTTCTTATAGAGTTAGCCCTCGCAAACTCTACAACGTTGCTTATAAGCTTATGGTTATAGGTGTCTTTTTCTATTCCGTTTACAAAAACACGGTCTATCTTAATTTCGTCAACGTTCATCTGCTTAAGATAGCCAAGATTTGAATAGCCTGTCCCAAAGTCGTCAATAGCAAAGCCAATATTATGGTGCTTCAGACACTTGATATTATTATTAAACTGATGATTATTATGAAGCTCGACAGATTCAGTTATTTCTACTGTTAACGCATCTCCCGGCAATCCAATTTCATCAACTGTCGCTATAACATTTTCTGCAAGTTGAGGGTCTTCGAATTGCAAAGCAGAAAAATTAACGCTGACATGCAGTTCTGGTAATGATTCACGCCATTTTTTACACTGAATTAAGGCTTGTCTTAACACCCATAAACCCACAACCTTAATAAGTCGTGATTCTTCGAGAATTGGTATAAACTCATCAGGGAAAACGCTTCCACGGGTTTTCGAATGATATCTCAACAGTGCTTCTACTCCATAAATATCATAGTTGCCTGCACGAATTTGAGGTTGATAATATACTTCAAAACCTTCGAAGTCATTTTCAACACTTTTCTTTAATTCTTCCAATAATTCAAGAGAAGAAATTTTGCGGTTTAAATCTTCTGCTGAAAAGAATTCAATACGGTCACCCGAAATATCTTTTGCCTTTTTGAGCGTCATATTTACAGAATCCATCAATTGTGTTTCATCATAAAATAAAGTTTTATCAATCGGCACAGCACTGACTGTAAATGTACATTTGTCTGACATTGCATTTTTTATTCGCTCATATACTTTGCGAACTTGCTTTTCAGAGTCCACATTCAAAATAACAGCAAAGTTATTGTGGTCCACATGGTAGGCGGCATGCGCTTCTTTCAGATTATCACAAAGGTCTGCAACTTCCTTTAGCAAAGAGTCGCCATAGCTTCTTCCATGTGTCAGATTAATTGTTGACAAATTATCGATATCAAGAAGCATTAAATATCTGCTGCTTTGTTCAAGGTAGTCTTTAAGATCTACACGAAGTTTATTTTTATTCCACAAAGCAGTTAGCGGATTATAAAGATGCCTCAAATTTTCTTCCGAAACACGACCAATCATAATATGAGGTTTGTTTTCATTATCGCGAATAACCGTGCCGTGACAATTTATCCAAACTTTTTGACCATCACGGTTAATCCAGCGGTAATCCATATTATGAGTATCTTTCTCACCCTTGGCAATCTCTTCCAGACTGTTAAGCACCGCTTCGCTATCAGCAGGATAAATAATCTTAAGCATATCAGGCGTACTATTTGTTTCACTACCGTTTTTACGAATATTGTAATGCTTATCAATATCGCCAAAAAACCAACGAGTATCCGCCTTAATATCCCAAATAAAGAGATAATCATCTGTTGAACGGTTGATGGTTTCAATCAACTTGAGTGTTGTTTCAAAACCATCGGTTGTTTTTAAGAAATTATCCATGATACTCACCGTTATATTGGATTAATGTGGCATCTTCAACATCATCTAAATCACGTATTTTATCAAGGAAGAAGGTGTCATTATCTTTGCAATAAACCTCAACTGCCATTTCGGTTTTGCCCTTGCGAACGGTTTTGGATTTAACAAAATATTTCATCTTGCCGAAAGCGCGAACAACATTATCACCTGCTTCGTCACCTATGTAATGAATAACGGCAATGTAAATTCTGCCTTTCTGTTGTTTGTTATAAAACAACACAATCATTCCTATCATGACAGCCGCAGTTATTACCACCAACAGATACATACCAGCACCTGCGGTAATTCCCGTCGTAATTGCCCAGAAAAGATACAAAAGGTCAAGTGGGTCTTTCACTGCAGTACGGAAACGAACGATTGATAACGCACCGACCATACCAAGTGAAATAACGATATTGGTACTAATAGCAAGGGTAACCATTGCAGTAAGTACTGTCATACCAACAAGTGTAATTGCAAAACTTCTCGAATAAATAACACCTACATAAAATTTACTGTAAATGAAATAAATTACAGCACCCATTAGTACGGCTGTTACAAGGCCAAGTGCAATATTAGTAAGACTTACTCCATCAAATGCACCCGATTCAAGTATTGACTTTTTGATAAAATCTTGAACGCTCATAAAATCCCCTCCATTTAATTCTCATACCAGTATTTGAAACTGTTCATATATTCGGTTTTTTCATAACATAGCACATATTTTGAAACTGCAGTAAATTCCGATGCTCTATCGGGAAGAATTTCACGTACAAACTGTGGTAAAAATTCAGTGAATTTAACCTCCATAACACATTTACCCGGTTCCAAAACAGACAATGTGGGCAAAGTACTGTCAAAAATATCGTAACTACCTATAGCCGCTCTGACATCCATATCAAAGGTAATTCTGACAGTTCCTTCATCAAGTATCCACGGTTCTCGGTCATAATCTACTATTGTTCGTGGACGCATCATATTACTGACACATTCAATATAAAACTCTCTACAAAGAGGTTTATCACTATGTAATAGGAACTCGTAGTCTCCATCAATTATCTTATAGACTTCATCCTTTGTCAGTGAAGCCGATTCTTTAAAGATATATGCCCCAAACTTCTTTTTTCTTTCAAGCTTTATGCTGCTGTCGCCACAGTCGTAAATACGGATACGGTACTTTTTTCTTTTTAGGACACCCGCATCTTTTTCTTCGTAAGCAGATTTATACATATCCTCAAAATAAAGACTGCGTATCATATATCCGCCATTTTTTGCGTGTTTATCAAGTTTTAGCATAGGGTCTAAACGCTTGCAGATTAATTCTTTTTGAGCAGTATCTATAAGATACTTCCATTCGTTTCTATATCGTTCAGTCTTCGGCATAAACATCCTCCGCTATATCTCCGTTTTTATCGACATGGAAACTTTTTGTTCCGTAAATTTTACCTTTTTCCAAAATATAATAGTCAAACGCATACTGAGTTTTTCCGCTTTCGTTCTGAGCCTTAACCCGCATGAAATACTGTCCCTTTGGAAGCTTGTCAAAGCTGGTTGTGGGAATTTCAAGGTCGGTTTGCTTTACTATAACGTTTTTGAAGTTGTAATCCTTCGCAAGTTCAAAGGTATATGTAATATCTTCTCCCTTAAAATCAAACGACGCGTCCCATACCACGGTATAACCGTTATCTTTCTTTTCAGGAACGCCAATATAGAACGGCATTGGCTTTTCAAGCGATTCTAAATATCTGTTATAGTTGTCGTTAATTTCATCATTTATGCCTTTAACAACCTTATCGTACTCGGTTTTAGTAAGTTTGGCATAAATAGCATCTCTGCCGGAATAAATATAAGGCTTTAAAAGTTTTGCATATTTATCAACATATGAATTTACAAGTTCTTCGGTGAAAATGCCTTTCAAATCATTTATAGCGTTATCAAGGGCTTTTCTAAATTCTTCAGATTTCAGACATCTTTGGAAAAGCACATTTCCCCAATAGTTACTGATTCCGCTTTCCCATTCCTCATAGTCAACACGTCCTACAATCTTGTATTCTGTCCGAGTAAGCATACCATCGTTATCCCAGGGAAGAATATACCAACGGTCGAGATTCTGAGGACTGTAAATATAGAAATTTCGGTTCTGGGTATCGATATTACCCACCATAAGATTAAACGCCATCCAATAAGCGATATTTTCCATATCGAACTTTTCTTCTATAATTTTTTCTATCGGTATTGAAAAATCATTAACAGCTTCCAGCATATTTATAAGCTTTGTATGGTCATCATCGCCCTTAACCTCAAGAATTTCCTCAAACTTTTTAAGGTCATATCTTGGGTCGTCTTTTAGTACGATAATATCTTCGTAACGGTAAAACTCACAAAGATTCACCTTATAAAGATGACCTCTGTTATCAAGTCCGTGGGCTTTGAGAGCGGTTTTATTAAGTTGTTCAACCTGTGTATAAATACCGTAATCTTCAAATTTTGCGCTACTTCCCTTTGTTGTATCTTTAACATAAAGACGCACAAATGTTGTACGCAATCCCATTAGTTCATCAATATGTGATAAAAGGTCAAATGCTAATTTGTTTCTGAAACGAAGTCCGTCGCCCTGATGCTTATTAAGCGCAATTGTGGTTTGACCGCGCCAATCTCCCTTATTATCCTTAATGGCAATTTTATAGTTCTTTTGCGGATTTCGGCTTGAGGATTGACCTCTTATCTGCACAGTGCAATTTGGGGCTATCTGTCCATACCCTAACTCTCCGGGTATAAGACCGTCTTCATTTCCTACCTGCAAAAGTCCTGCAACCTTGTATCGTTCAACACCCATTTCATCATAATCGTATGCCGAATAAGTATTGATTTCTTCCCAAGTATGATTAGTACCCTCGCCCTCATTACCTGTTGATACCGTAAGATACATAGTTACAATCTCAGTGTTGTCATACTGGGTATATAAAAGGTTTTTATCACGAAGATGAATATCGGTAGTTGTTTCAATATCCTGAGCATCTACCTTTGTGCCGAGATTAGTATCAACCGCTTGGTCAAAGCCGTTGCATCCGCACAGAGAAATAATAAAGACTAATGTTAAAACAAGTGACAAAATACGTTTCATTCTCTTTATCCCCTTTCGAACTTATCTTCAAGAAATACCCCAAGTCTCGCAAAAAGTCCTGAGCGGTCTTCTGCAACAAGAGGTTGAACAGATAATATATAGTACGGTAATTTCCTTGTAAAATAGTCGAGTCTGAGTGCCGTTGCAATTACAAAAATCATTGCGGCTATTAAAAAACCAAAGCCGTAATAAACATTTGAAAATAGCAATGACACAAGTGTTAATAATATGGTGGATATTGCAAATATGGCAGTTGTGACGCAAGCACCTTTATAATCGGTAAAATAAAGTAAAATCAGCATCAGCATATTACCGATAGCATAAAGTCCATACGCTACGCAAAGCGTTCTGAAATATCCTCTCATTATCTCGTTGAAACCAAGTGGCAACAAATCAAGTAAATATCCGCCGAGTGCTATACAAGTGGCTGTAAATAAAAGTTGTTTTAATGCGGTGTAAAATATTTCGGTTTTTAGAGTATCCAGCATTTCTTTTTCAGACTGCAAAATATCCTTTATAGTGCCTTTATCGTTATAAAGGCTATAATGATTTCGGTATTTAGGATAGAAATTAACCTCAACCGAAACAACGAAATTCACAGTTGTCATTAAAGCGGTCATAAATGCAAGTAAAGCTGGAACATCGTGCCACGGAGCACCATAAAAAAGTCCGTGAACGTGAACCTTTATATCGGAAAACCACATAATTACAAGGTGCGAAAACATACCGATGTTCATAAACAATCCTGAAAGTGCAAGGGGCAGAAAGGCATCTATCCACTTTAAAAAAGTAAATGCGCCAAGAGAGGTGTGCGGAAAATATCTGTGTAGTAAAATAACATCCCAAACAAGCATTATACCGTAACCGACAGATACTGCAAATAAAAGAGCTTCCACAACAGGAAACTTAAGCCATAAAAGTAATGCACCGAGCAGTATAGACACCGCAACCGACGTTAAAAAGGACATAAAAATTCCTTTGTAATCCTTAATTGCCGAAAGAAAACTCATTGCATTCCATACAATTATTAGTTCTCCAAACAGAACAAAACATAATAATCCCTGAACTAAAGAAGCACCAGAAAACAAAAGGAATATTCCATATAAAATACTACCTACAGCCATCATAATAACCGTAGAGCCCCAAAAGCAAGGCAAAACAGCCTGATTTTCTTCTTCAAATAGCATATCTGCTACATATCTGGTAACTACCATAGAAAAAAAGGATGTTACCGTTACAGAAGCCAAAAGTGTATATGTTATCATACAGATAAGGAGTTCACGGTCGGCTGTTGCAGTATTAAATATAGTACAGAGTGTCATTATACCAAGGAGTAAAATCACCCCTAGTAGCATAGGGCCTGCGCATATAACGGTAGCATAGCCATATGCTTTTGTGGTATTTAATACACCCTTTTTATGAAAAAGTCTTTTCAGTTCAAAGCCTATGCCTGCCACTCGGTTTCCACCTCTTTGTATAAATCTCTGTATTTGGTGAGCATTATATTATACCTAAAATATTCATAAGCTCTTCTCTGCCCTATTTCGCCCATTTTAAGCCGTAATTCTCTTGAATCGCAAAGCATTTCCATAGCATCTGCCAACTTTTCACGTTGCATAGGCGGCACAAAATATCCCGCTTTTCCAAAAGTATCATTAGGACCGCCGTCTAAAAGTTCATTACAACATCCAACGTCGGTAGTAACACAAGGACGTCTTGCCGCAAAGGATTCTAAAACTGACAGCGGTTGTCCCTCCGAAATACTTGTAAGCAGCGTAAAATCTAATTTTTCAAAATACTCAATTATATTTACTCGCCCTGTGAAAATGATTTTATCTTCTAAGTTCAACTGTTTTACAAGGGCGTAGCATTCATCTGCATATTCTTTGTCATCTACGCCGCCCATTATATGAAGACGAACGTTGTCCATACGACAAGAAAGTTCAAAAAATGCGTAAATCATTGTTTTTATATCCTTGATAGGGGCGAGTCGCACAACTGCGCCGATATCCACAATGCCGTCTTCATGCTTTAGCGGAATATCGCAAAGTCTTTCGTAACTTATTCCGTTTTCAATTACTCTGCATTTTGAGGGCTCACATCCCATATCAATTTGGGTATACATTGCTCTTGTAAAAAGAGCCGTTACTCTGAAGGCTCTTGAATATATTAAATTTGAAAGCATATAGAAAAAGTCTATCCAATGAGGTTTAAAGGCTCTTGCTACCCATTTTGCACGTATAATTTCTTCCTCACGTTCACGGGTATAAATACCGTGTTCGGTTAAAAGTAATGGCTTATGATTTATATAAGCACCCATTGATGCCAAGAGTCCGCCATAGCCTGTACATATTGCGTGATAACAATCGGCATCAGGAATTTCAGTACCCATAAGATAAAGCACAGGTAAAAGACGTGAACGTACCGAATGAAAAGCATCTGAAAAAGCAATAAAAGGAAATTCTGTTTTACATGTTTCGGTAAGTGTTTCGAGAAAGCTTTGACTCTTAAGATAAGACATTGGGTTTATCTTTTTTACCTGATAAAGTTCAAAAAGTAAATCCCAATCAGGTTTATTGGAAGATACCAGTTTTTTATGAGCAAGTTCTTCTTCTTCGCTAAAATTATAAGTAAAAATTCCGCTATCCTTAACCCTTAAGGCATCATCAAGAAAAACCTGCTTAACCTCGACCACATTGTCGGGCAAGGTATAAACAAATTTGTCTTTATCTTCCGCTTTAGCACCGATAACCCAAAGCACAAACTCGTGCTCCGGCATTTCGGTTATGTATTGATGCATCCAGGTTGAAACACCGCCGTTAACAAAGGGGTAACAACCCTCAAGGATTAAACAAATTCTCACTTTTTACTCCTACTTAAAAGATATTGTAATGGTTTTTCTATCCGCCTCTAACAAATATAAATTGCCGGTAAGATGTGTTAGTCTTCCGCCCGTTACCGTATCTGCTTTTTTCTCATTAAATCTAATTAAAAACTGTGCATCATCATAAAAGTTTTCTATTTCGATGACCATTTTATCTTCAAAAAATTGGGTTTTAGGCGCAACTGCGGCAAAACGCTGAACTGCTGCCGAAAACTCTGTTCCTGTAAAGTTGCGGAGCCTTGGCGCCGAAGTGCTCAACCATTTCATATAATTATCAAAGCTGTTTCTAAGCTCTTTCCAACCAATTTCTGCACCACGTTCAGGGTCCAGCGCATCATCGGGGTGGGTAAAATGGTTGTTTATATAGTGCATATTAAGTTCAGACATTGCACCCATCGTCATAAAGTCATCGAGTTGGCAACCCGAAACTATACGCGGTTGATCGACAATTCCGTTTTTATCTACCTCATATTCCTGTAAAAGCGCAAAGTCAAGTATATCGTCGGGCAGATATATTCCTGAAAGGGTTTTAATTTGAGGAAATTCCCTAATGAGCATTCCCCTACCCTCTTCTGCCAAAAGGTTTGAGGGTGGTACATAAACTGACATATTTACATCCGGAAATAGCTCATCACAAAAATCCACCAAATGACTGAAGGCCTTTTTCATTGAGCCGTAATCTTTCCATGCTTTATAGTCATAAATACCCTTGTAATCGCGGTTAAGACACAGAGGTTGATGATTATACCCGTGGTAACCAAGTTCTCCGCCCTTGCGAAGAAGCATATTACCAAAATTAAGGAAGGTGCCGGTATCGGGTATGGCATCGGTTGTACCGTCAATAGCATCGTCATAACATTCAATGGCAAGACCCGTATATTTAACACCATATTTATCTGACAAATTCATCATATCGGGCCACCAGATATTTATATAAAAATCTCTGACAGTTGTGCCGAAATCGCGCGCGATATATTCGTTTGTGCCTTCGGGTATCTGTGACGGGAAGTCATCGAGATAGAATGTTGACCCGTTTATTACGGGGTAAATGGAAACGTCGCCGAAAAGGCTTAAAGATGCCGCAAAGAAACCGCGGTAGGCTTTATCGCACATGCCAAAGTTGTTGACAACAAATTTACCCTTGCCGTAAGAGGTTTCCCAAATAAGCGGAACGCCGTTTTTATCTCCCTCACGGGCATATACCTTGGTGGTTTTGGGATTAAGCTCAACCGTTCTTGCCGATTCATAGCCATCTGTTACCGCGTATGATTTTCCTCCGCCTAACATAAAATCATCGTTTATATAAATACTGTCTAAAAAAGTGTTGTCGTTCGACGCTTCAATGCCGATTCGGTTTTCGATAGCGGCAGAATAGGCGTTTTTATCGATGGTTAGCGGGAAATATACATTTCCGCCATCATCGTGCACCCAATTGCAAATATCTATAATTGGGGCCCCCACAAAGGAAAGGTCGGTAAAAAGAATGATGATAATCGAATAATCTTTAAATTCGGGAATAGGGTTTTTAGCAAGGTCAATAGCAACATTGCCTTTTTTCATATCGGTAAGCATTACTTCAAATTGGGGATATGCTTCTGAGGAAGCCTTATCTGCAGTACTGTAAATAACTAAGATTTCTTTTTTGACAGCGCTCAAAGCTTCCGTTTTTGTAACTATTTTTTCTTTAGGCAATAAAGTAAGTTCTTTTTGGGCATAGCGATATCTTACACCACTTAATTCTATAAACAGAATAGTGGCAATCAAAGCAAAAACAAGCACAATCATAAGAGTGCCTTTAAATCTGAAATTTTGTATTTTTGCTTTCAGGCTTCCCAAAACGCAATTACCTCCTTTGTTTTAGAAGAAAGAAATATGTTTTTTTTATAAATTTCGTTAATGAGGGATTTTATATCGTTTCCTCTGCCGAGGGATGCTAAATAATCGAGTCTTGAAAGATAATATTCCTCGCTATCGGGATAGAGCTTTTTCATTTCTCTTAATGTTATTGATGCTTGAGTAAAGTTTTTCCGTTTCAACTCGTTTTCGATTGCTCTTTTAAAATCGTCTATACTGGGATTTACAAGAGTAATTTTCTTTTGTATAAGGGATGAAAATAATTCACGGTTAAGCACCTCAACCTGTCCCTGCATAAGATTTTGCGACAGGCAGTTCCACAAGAAATCGGTATATTGATTAAGAACGGTTATATCATCGGGATTAAGTGAAAATTGTCTTTCAAATTCCTGAAGTTTGTAATCGTTTTCCTTTGAAATTTCCACCATTGCCGTCACAGCATAGTGGACAACCTCGGTATCTTCATTGTTTCCCGCTTTTTGCAAAAACTCAATATATTCTTTAGGATTATCGTTTAGAACATCCATAATAATAGTGCGTCGTTCTTTAGCGGAATTCACTACAAGTGCCTCTTCTATGGGCACCGTACTCGCCGAAATCTTTTTTTCATCAACCGTTACACTTCTATATAGCTCAGACTCGAGTTTAAGCTTCTCCACGCCGACATCTATTCCGTTATCGGCTTCAAAGAGTATTTGAAAATGTAAAATCAAAACAAGTAAAACACCCCAAAAAGGAAGTAAAAGCGCAATAAAGAACATATATTTATGAACTCTTAAAATATTAAATTTAATTCCTAAAAACACCAGAACGCTTAGTATTATATGCACTGCAAAAAGAATTAAAAATAACATTCAGCTTTCCCTCCCTTTATTGTGTCTTAACCTCTACATTCATACCCTCAAATCGAGGTAATATAAAGGGTAAATCTTTTTCGGTTGCACCCGATAACAACAGTCTTATATTTCCGTCATCTGATATACCAATAATATCATTAGTGCGGACTTTACCAGCAAGCATTTTATCAATTTCTTCGTAAGAATGCCCGTTTGAATTAATTTCCAACATTACAAAATTTGAAACCTTTTTTTCAGCAAGTGCTGCATAGTTATTAAGTACCTCGTTAAAGGCATCAACATTCATAATGTGGGTATTAGCGATATACTGTTTCTCATAAACCGCCTGACTATAGTCAAAAGCACGGAGTAAGGACATCTGCACAAGGTCTCTTAAAATTTTGAAAAGATTAACATAGTAAAGAGAACGCTGTTCTATATCGGCACGCCAAAGGAATATAAGCAATACCAACTCATCTCCCCTGTAAACGCCTGCCGCATACATTGGATATTCGCCCGAAAGGTCTGTGTTTCTAAAAATTTCACCGGTACTGATTTTTTCTATAACCTCTTTGTATGTTTCGGTGGATATTGAACGAGGAACTGTATCAATAATATCACGTGAAGCAACTTCAAGTCGTCCAAAAGTGCTCTGTTTGTTGACAGAATAAACAGTTATATTCTTATTTTCAAGAATTTCTTCAAAGGTTTCCATTATCCGCAGATATAGACGTTGTGGCTCTACAGTGTCAAGTTTTCTTGTTATGTCAAAAATTTTACCAAAACTATCTTTTGAACCGATAATCTGCTTTTTAAGATCGCGTTTTTCCTTGTATGTATCCTCGTAAATTTCCCTTGTAAAAATCAGTTTATCCTCAAGAAGTTTATTTTGTTCTCCTACAAAACGAATTGTATCATCCTTACGAAGCTTTATATATCCGCATAAAGCTCCTACAAGGAAGAAGAATACAAACGCAAGCCAATTTGTAGGCTCGTAAAAAATTGTAAGCAGATTGGTACCAGAAGATACCTTTGCCACAAGCCACGATATACTACTGAGTGCCGCTGCCGACATACCGAAGCTAAGTCCGTGAACGGTAGCCATTATAACAATATAAGCCATTCTGAAATCTACAATAGAAAAAATAACAGCCGAGTCGGTAAAATAAAGCAAAAGTTCGGTAACGAAAAATAGGAGTATAAGTTCAGCTATCTTTACAAGTAAACTGTGCTCTTCTATCCACTTTTTGATTTTTTGCCAAAGAGTAAGGGTTTTCTCATGTTTGGATATTAAGTATTTCTCATACTCTTCCTCTAAATCTTCGAGAATAGAAATTCTTGCAAACCAACCATATTCGTTTCTTAGTCCCCTATTATTAAGTTTGATTATTCCGCTCTCAGTAGTTCCTGTAAAATCAAATTTAGCATCAGTATTTATCTCTGTTACCTTCCTACTGAAATCTGAGAAAGTAATATTAAAATCGTCACCTACAGACAATATTCCGTTCTGACATTTCCAGTTATCAATAATTCGAGAAATGAGCTTCGAAAGGTCCAAAAGTGATATGAAATGCATTTTCGATGATGGCTTTTCATCAAGAACAACCGTCTTTTTATTGTTAACTTTTTCAAAAATCTTGCAAAGGTAATCTTTATTATATACGCCTGAATAAAGATATGGTATTTGAACGGTCTTTATATCAAGCGAATAAGATTTTGCATAGAACTCGCAAAGTTTTTCTTTAGCCGAACAAAGAATTGACCTATCGGTAGCATTTTCAAATGATGAGTCTAAAGAGGAAAGATAAAGAATTCTTATGTCTTTATTCGTTTCCTTTGAAAATTCTAAAACCTCTCTTAATTCTTCTGCATCGTTCTTCTCGGTGGTGCGATATGTAAGGTCGCCAGAAAAATAAACAACAACATCAAAATCATAGGTCTCAAAAATCGACTTAATAGATGGCTTTTTAATGCGGAAAAGTTTAAGCTTATCCGCTGAGCCGAGCACCGTGTTGCCAACAACTGTAACCTTACTGTGAGGAAAAGTATCATCAATGAACTGTTTTGTTAAATATTCAGTGTTACCTATACACAAAACACGACCTGGTGTAAATCCGACATTTTCTGCAACTACAGAACCTGTTTTATAAAGTTTTTCGCGTAAAGAAACAAGAGAGCTGTGGTTGACAACCTGCAGAAGAGCATCAATTAATTTTTCATTAAAAATACCGCACATACCGCTTGAAATCATCTGGATTGCAACATCCTGCGAAAAAGCGTCCTTATAACTACGGTTACTAGTTAAAGCATCGTAAGAGTCGGCAAGAGATACCACCTGAGCCGATAAAGGTATGTCATCTCCTTTAAGTCCATCAGGGTAACCTGTGCCGTCATATCTTTCGTGGTGATAGCGTGCAATTTCTGAAGCGTACTTCTGTATTTCGGTACCTATTAAACTGAAATCGCTGTTTTTTATTATCTCTTCGCCAAAAATCGAGTGTTTTTTTACAATATCATATTCCAGGGGTGAAAGTTTACCCGGAAAATCAAGTATGCTCTTCGGAATTTTTGACTTTCCTATATCATGCAAAGAAGAAGCAATAGAAATCGCATTTATTTGCTCTTTTGAAAGAGAACAACAACCTGTTTCACAAAGCTGAGTTAAGATTAATTCGGTTAGCATTCTCACATGGTAAATGTGGAAACCGCTCTCCCCATTTAACTCTTCAGGAATGGAATTTTCACTAACACTTACAAGTGCCAAGGTGTTAACGTTATCTTTTGAGTTAAGCACCAAAATATTATTTTCACGTTGCACAAAATCCACTCCTTTGCAATTAAAAAAGTTATATCTTCCCTAATATAACATTATAATTCAAAACCTAATATTTGTCAACGCAACTATTGTAAATTAATATGTATGCGTGTACAGTCGTCAATGATAGGTTACACTTTTCTCAAAAAAATATGATGAAAACTACATTGAATAAAACTTTGGATGATTGGAGGAGCCGAAGGCGACG
>CACWPS010000002.1 GCA_902762875.1 Oscillospiraceae bacterium | reverse complement strand
ACCTCTTATGGTACTTTGTTTTTGTCGTTATTAACATCATACCATATTTGAGATGAATTTTCTTTTTATTTTGTTACCTATCTATTGTACCATAACAAAAGCAGATTTAATCAAATAGTCTTCAAAAAAGTATTGATTGTAGCGCAAAAATATAATATAATATTGACATATCAAAAATGATATATCCCTATATTAACATTGCATTTCACGAAAACGCAAAACTATGTTAAAATATTAACAAAGTCAAAAAAGGTACGGTGTAAGGCTTAAAGACGAGCCTTCCGCCTACCACAAAAAGTCAATAAACCAAGTATTTTATAAAAGGAGATAGAATAATGGAAAAGAATTATCCCGTAGTTGACAGCGTCGAGACCCTCGAAGCGGCAATCGCAAGGGTCAGAGCGGCTCAAAGGAAGTTTGCTACCTACACCCAAGAGCAGGTAGACGCAATCTTCAAGGCCGCCGCCACAGCCGCAAACCAGGCACGAATCCCCCTTGCAAAGCTTGCAGTTGAGGAAACAGGTATGGGTATTGTAGAGGACAAGGTTATTAAAAACCACTATGCCGCTGAATACATCTACAACGCCTACAAAAACACCAAAACCTGCGGCGTTATTGAAGAGGACAAGGAGTTCGGAATTAAGAAGGTAGCGGAGCCTATCGGCGTAATTGCGGCGGTTATTCCTACCACCAACCCCACCTCTACCGCTATCTTTAAAACCCTGGTTGCCCTTAAGACCCGTAACGGTATAATTATCAGCCCCCACCCGAGAGCTAAGGGCGCTACAATAGCCGCCGCTAAGATAGTTCTTGAGGCCGCAGTTAAGGCGGGCGCTCCCGAGGAGATTATCAGCTGGATAGATGTACCCTCCCTTGAAATGACCAACCTTGTTATGAAAGAGGCAGACATCATTTTGGCTACAGGCGGTCCCGGAATGGTTCGTGCCGCTTATTCAAGTGGTAAGCCGGCATTGGGCGTTGGCGCAGGTAACACCCCCGCTATTATCGATGACACAGCGGATATTCTGCTTGCCGTTAACTCCATTATTCACTCAAAGACCTTTGATAACGGTATGATCTGCGCTTCCGAGCAGTCGGTAATCGTTCTTGATAAGGTTTATAAGAAGGTTAAAAAGGAATTTGCCGACAGAGGCTGTTACTTCTTAAACCCCGAGGAGACCGAGAAGGTACGCAAGACCATTATCATCAACGGTGCGCTTAACGCTAAGATAGTAGGTCAGAAGCCTGTTACAATCGCCGCTTTAGCAGGGGTTGAGGTTCCCGAAGCAACCAAAATTCTTATCGGCGAGGTTGAGAGCGTTGAGCTTACAGAAGAGTTTGCTCACGAAAAGCTTTCTCCCGTACTTGCTATGTACAAGGCTAAGGACATTGACGACGCATTTAATAAGGCTGAACAGCTTATTGCCGACGGCGGTTACGGTCACACCTCTTCAATCTATCTTAACGCTGTTACCGAGCAGGAGAAGCTTGATAAATTTGCCGCCCGTATGAAGACCTGCCGTATTCTCGTAAACACCCCCTCATCACAGGGCGGTATCGGCGACCTTTACAACTTTAAGCTTGCTCCCTCCCTTACCTTGGGCTGCGGCTCTTGGGGCGGAAACTCCGTATCCGAAAATGTTGGGGTTAAGCACTTAATCAATATTAAAACGGTTGCCGAGAGGAGAGAGAATATGCTTTGGTTCAGAGCACCTGAAAAGGTTTACATTAAGAAGGGCTGTCTGCCCGTTGCCCTTGATGAGCTTAAAACAGTTATGGGCAAGAAAAAGGCTTTCATTGTTACCGACAGCTTCTTATTCAACAACGGCTATACAAAGCCGATTACCAACAAGCTTGATGAAATGGGAATCGAGCATGCCACCTTTGCCGATGTTGCTCCCGACCCGACCTTACAGTGCGCTATGGCAGGTACCGAGCAGATGCGTGCCTTCGCTCCCGATGTAATTATCGCTATCGGCGGCGGCTCTGCTATGGACGCGGCTAAGATTATGTGGGTACTCTATGAGCATCCCGAGGCCGACTTTATGGATATGGCTATGCGCTTCTCTGATATAAGAAAGAGAATTTACACCTTCCCGAAGATGGGCGAAAAGGCTTACTTTATCGCTGTTCCTACCTCTGCGGGTACAGGCTCTGAGGTTACCCCCTTTGCGGTTATTACAGATGCCGATACAGGCATTAAATATCCCCTTGCAGATTACGAGCTTATGCCTAATATGGCTATCGTTGACGCTGATTTGCATATGTCTGCTCCTAAGGGACTTACCGCCGCTTCGGGTATCGACGCTGTTACCCACAACCTTGAGGCTTATGCTTCAATGCTTGCAACAGATTATACCGACGGTTTGGTTCTGCGCAGTCTCCAGATGATATTTAAGTATCTCCCCGAGGCTTACGATAACGGACCTAATGACCCCGTAGCAAGGGAGAAGATGGCTAACGCCGCTACTATGGCTGGTATGGCTTTCGCAAATGCCTTCCTTGGTGTTTGCCACTCTATGGCTCATAAGCTGGGCGCCTTCCACCACATCCCCCACGGCGTTGCAAACGCACTTATGATTGACGAGGTTATCCGTTTCAACTGCGCCGAAGTTCCCACAAAGATGGGTACATTCTCACAGTATGACCACCCCCACACTATGGCCCGCTATGCCGAGGTTGCAGATGCTTTGGGTCTTAAGGGTAAGACCGATGAAGAGAAGGTTGAAAGCCTTATCGCCGCTCTTGACGAGCTTAAGGCTAAGGTTGGAATTAAGAAGACCATCCGTGACTATGTTCCGGACGAGGCAGACTTCTTAGCCCGTCTTGACGAGATGACCGAGCAGGCCTTCGACGACCAGTGCACAGGCGCTAACCCTCGTTATCCGCTGATGAGCGAAATCAAGCAGATGTACTTGAACGCTTACTACGGCACACACGAAAATGTATAATGGGAGGTAAATAAAATGAAACTTGATAAAATTATCGCAGTCAGAACAGGTAAAACAATATACAAGGACGAGGACCGTGCTGTAAAGGTGTTCGATGCTGATTATTCAAAGTCCGACATTTTAAACGAAGCCCTCAATCAGGCCCGTATTGAGGAAACAGGTCTTAACATTCCGAAAATTTTGGGTGTTACAATGGTTGACGGTAAATGGGCGATTGTAAGCGAGTTCATTAAGGGTAAGACAATGGCTCAGTTAATGCAGGAAAATCCCGATAAGTTTGACGAGTATTTAGAGCAGTTTGTTGATATTCAGATGAGCATTCACGAAATGAAGGCTCCCCTGCTTACAAAGCTTAAGGATAAAATGAACCGCAAGATAGGTCAGGCGGATATTGACGCTACTACCCGTTATGAGCTTCACACCCGCCTTGAGGGTATGCCCAAGCACAACAAGGTTTGCCACGGCGACTTTAACCCCTCTAACATTATCATCACCGATGAGGGTGTTCCCTATATCCTCGACTGGTCTCACGCTACACAGGGCAACGCTTCTGCCGATGTTGCAAGAACCTACCTTTTGTTCTGGCTTGAGGGCAATATTGAGGGTGCTAAAAAGTATTTGGAGCTTTTCTGCAAGAAGAGTGACACCGCCAAGCAGTACATCGAAAAATGGCTTCCCATCGTTGCCGCTTCCCAGTCTGTTAAGGGCAACGCAAAGGAAAGAGAATTCTTACTTTCCTGGGTTGATGTTGTAGATTACGAATAATATAAAATTTGGGAGGAAATAAAATGAAAGTAACAGTATGTATAGGCAGCTCCTGCCACCTTAAGGGCTCAAGACAGGTTGTTGAGGAATTTCAATATCTCATTTCCGAAAATAATTTAAAGGAAGAGGTTGAGCTCGGCGGTACTTTCTGCATGGGCAACTGTCAAAAGGGTGTTTGCGTAACCGTTGACGGCGAGCTTTATTCCGTATCCCCCGAAACTGCAAAAGGCTTTTTTGAAGAGAACATTCTCGCAAAATTAAAGTAATTTAAACAAGGGAGGGGCTTTTGCTCCTCCTAAATACAATACTAATTAAAAAGGACTGACTGTGTATGGCGGAGTTTTTAAAGCTTAAAAAGTCCAACTGTAAAAACTGTTATAAATGCATACGCCACTGTCCCGTTAAATCAATTAAATTTTCGGGCAATCAGGCGCACATAGTCGGAAACGAATGTATACTCTGCGGTCAATGCTTCGTTGTATGCCCCCAGAACGCAAAGGAAATTGCGGACGAAACCGAGAGAGTAAAGGTATTTATTAATTCGGGAGCACCTGTAATAGCCTCTGTTGCACCCTCCTTTATTGCCAACTATGATGGGGTGGGCTTTGAGGAGCTGAAATCCGCTCTTAAAAAGCTGGGCTTTTACGATGCGGAGGAAACCGCAATAGGAGCGACCATAGTAAAGCGAGAGTACGAAAGACTGCTAAAAGATGAGAATAGGGAGATTGTTATATCCTCCTGCTGTCATTCGATTAATCTGCTTATTCAAAAATACTATCCCTCTTGTCTTCCCTTTTTAGCGGATGTTCTGTCTCCTATGCAGGCGCATTGCAAGGATATTAAGCGCCGTAATCCTGAGGCTAAGACCGTATTTATAGGCCCCTGCGTTGCCAAGAAGGACGAGGCGGACTATTATTCCGGCATTACCGATGCGGTGCTTACATTCGAGGAGCTTACCCAGTTATTTAACGAAGAGGGTATTGTTTTAGAGCAAAAGCTCGATAAAAATGATGAAAGCTTAGCCCGCTTTTTCCCCACAACCGGCGGTATTTTGAAGACGATGGAAGAAAATAAGCTTCCTAACTATACCTATCTTGCTGTTGACGGTGTTGAAAACTGCAAGGCGGCGCTCCACGATATTGAGGAGGGCAAAATAAGCCACGCTTTTATTGAAATGTCCGCCTGTGCGGGCAGCTGTATAGGCGGCCCCGTAATGGAAAAATACCACCGTATGCCCGTAAGGGATTATATGGCGGTGTCTAATTATGCGGGTAAGAAGGACTTTGATGTTGCCCAGCCCGATTTTTCGTCTTTGCGCAAAAATCTTGAATTTATAGACCGCAAACTGCCAATGCCTGCCGAGTCCGAAATTAAGGATGCGCTTCGCAAAATGGGCAAGCTAAGGCCCGAGGATGAGCTTAACTGCGGCTCCTGCGGATATAACACCTGCCGTGAAAAGGCTATTGCCATTATTCAGGGCAAGGCAGAGGTTTCAATGTGTCTTCCCTTCCTTAAGGAGCGGGCGGAGAACTTCTCGGATAACATAATTAATAATACCCCCAACGGTATTGTGGTGCTGAATGAGGATTACGAGGTTCAGCAGATAAACCGTGCGGCATTAAAGCTTATGAACATACCCCGTGAATCGGATGTTATGGGCGAGCCGATTATCCGTATTCTTGACCCCAAGCCCTTTATGGATGTTCAGCGCACAGGCAGAACAATAAGGGATAATAAGGTTTACCTTGCGGAGTACGATAAATATGTAGAGCAGACGATTGTATCTGATAAGGAATACAAGGCGCTTATCTGCATACTGCGTGATGTAACCGACGAAGAAAATCAAAAACTTAAAAAAGAGGATTTAAGCCGCCAGACGGTTGAAACCGCCGATAAGGTTGTGGAAAAGCAGATGCGAATTGTTCAGGAAATCGCATCCCTTTTGGGCGAGACAGCGGCAGAAACCAAAATTGCGCTTACCAAGCTTAAGGAGTCGATAAGCGATGAATAATCTTTGCGCAGATATAGGCTACCGCAGTATTTTTCATGAGGGCGAAGAGCTTTGCGGCGACCATGTGGATGTTATCGAGCAGGAGGACGGCTCTACGGTTATCGTGTTGGCGGACGGGCTCGGAAGCGGCGTTAAGGCGAGTATACTCTCAACCCTTACCTCTAAAATTATTTCCACAATGATAGCGGCGGGTCTCTCCCTTACCGACTGTGTCAACACAATCGCCGCCACACTTCCCGTGTGCTCAGAGCGTGGTGTTGCCTACTCTACCTTTACAATAATGCGCCTTATCGGAACGGGGGAAGCGGAGCTTATTCAGTACGATAACCCCCTTGTAATAATGCTTCGTGACGGTGAGGATTATGACTACCCGAAAACCGAGCTGAATATAGACGGTAAAAAAATCTTTCAGTCGAAAATACGGCTTCGTGAGGACGATGTTTTCGTTATGATGAGCGACGGTTGCCCCCACGCAGGTATAGGCATAGATTACAACTTCGGCTGGGAGCGCAAGGATATAGTCGAGTTTATGAAGACCTTTTATTCGGTGGGATATACCGCAAAAACCCTTTCGACTATTTTAATCGACGAGTGCAACCGTCTTTACGGCGGAAAGCCGGGGGACGACGCAACCTCTTGCGTTGTAAGAATAAGACGGCGTGAGCCTATGAACCTGCTGTTCGGCCCTCCCTCTAACCGTGATGACTGCGATAAGATGATGTCTCTCTTCTTCTCAAAAGAGGGCAAGCATATAGTTTGCGGCGGTACGACTTCAACTATTGCTTCAAACTATTTAGGAAAGCCCCTAAGACCTAAGCTTGAGTTTATTGATAAGGATATTCCGCCGATAGCCGAGCTTGAGGGTGTGGATTTAGTAACCGAGGGGGTTATCACCGTAAGCCGTGTGCTTGAATACGCTAAGGACTATCTTAGCGACAACGAATCCTATTCCCATTGGGGCGTAAAGCGGGACGGCGCATCTTTAATATGCCGTATGCTTTTCGAGGAAGCGACAGATATTAACTTTTTCGTGGGCAGGGCGGTAAATCCCGCTCACCAAAACCCCGATTTGCCGATTAATTTCAACATTAAAATGCAGCTTGTAACCGAGCTGTCCGACTGCCTTAAAAAAATGGGCAAAAGAATTAAAGTAAGTTATTTTTAATAAGGAGTAACAGCTGTGAGAAAGTTTGATACTAAGGTACAACATCTTAAATATAAAGTGCTAAGGGAGGTTGCCAGAGAGGCCTGGAACGGAACCTTGACCGAGCATTTGCTTGATATTCCCAAAACAATAGTACCCGGTAACGAGCCCACTATGCGTTGCTGTGTTTACAAGGAGCGTGCTATTTTAGGCGAGCGTGTAAAAATCGCAATGGGTGGCGATAAGGAAAACCCCAATGTTATCGAGGTTATTGAGATAGCCTGTGACGAGTGCCCTATGGGCGGATATGAGGTAACCGACGCTTGCCGAGGTTGCTTGGCTCACCGCTGTGAGGATGTCTGCCGCAGGGGGGCTATCACCTTTGACAGCCAGCAGAAGGCGCACATTGATAAAACCAAGTGCGTTGAGTGCGGTCAGTGTGCTAAGGTCTGTCCCTACAGTGCAATTATGGACTTCAAGCGTCCCTGCGTTAAATCTTGTAAGGTGGGCGCAATTTCCATGACCGAAAGCAAGGCGGCAAGCATTGACAACGATAAGTGCATTTCCTGCGGTGCCTGCGTTTACCAGTGCCCCTTCGGCGCTATAACCGATAAGTCCTTTATTTTGGACGCTATTGAGATGCTTAAAAATAAGGAAAAGGTTTACGCCGTTATTGCGCCCTCTATTTCCAGCCAGTTCAGATATGCAAAGCTCGGTCAGGTTATTACGGGCATTAAGACACTCGGTTTTCACTCGGTAGTTGAGGCGGCTTTGGGCGCTGATATGGTGGCCTACGCAGAGTCGGGCGAGCTTGCCGAAAAGGGCTTTTTAACCAGCTCCTGCTGTCCCGCCTTTGTAAGCTATGTAAAGGGTCAGTTCCCCGAGCTTGCGGACAATATTTCCCACAACCTTTCTCCCGCCGCCACCATTGCCAAGTACATAAAGGAGACCGACCCAGATTCCAAAATTGTCTTTATCGGGCCCTGCACCGCAAAGAAGATGGAGTTCCAAAAGCCGGAGGTGCGTCCCTATATCGACTGCGTTATTACCTTCGAGGAATTACAGGCGCTGTTTGACAGCCGTGACCTTGAAATTATGGAAATGGAAGAGGATGTGCTTGATAACGCTTCTTACTTCGGCAGAATTTTTGCCCGTTGCGGCGGACTTGCCGACGCAGTAGCCGAAGGCCTTAAGGAGCGGGGCATAACCGACTTCGATTTAAAGGCGGTTTCCTGCGACGGTATAGAGGAATGCCGTATGGCTCTGCTTAAAAAGAGCAAGAATGTGCTTGACGCTAACTTTATTGAGGGTATGGCATGCGTCGGCGGCTGTATAGGCGGCGCAGGCTGTCTTACCCACGGCGAAAAGAATAAGGCGGAGGTTGATAAGTACGGCAAGGAAGCCTACGAAAAGACCATTACCGACGCCTTAAGCCAGCTCGGAAAAATAGATTAAAGCTACAATTAAGAAAACCGACAAATCCACCCTTAAAATCGGGTTTGGATTTGTCGGTTTTTTTTAAGGTTCTATAATAAATTGCGGGTGCTCTTCGGCCCCCTTGTGTAAAGGGTGACTCCTCACAGTGTGAGGAGATGTCACGCAGTGACAGAGGAGACCGCCGCCGTCAGCGGCTGTCGAGCGTAGCGAGACTGGGGGATTGCACATTATTCTAAAAATCTATGTTTTGATTGCAAGCTTCTATTACAATCCCTCCGTCACTCCGTGACACCTCCCTTTACACAAGGGAGGCTGAACTCGCATAAACCAACATATATAAAAGACTTTTTTAACTGCATTTTTAATTTTTCAAGCAAGAACCATAAAAATTCCCGTGAGTATTCCCGCAAGGGCGCAAAACACGGGAAGAGGGGAGCTGTCAATCGAATAAGCTTCGGGCAAAAGCTCGCCGAATACAACATACAACATAGCACCCGAGGCAAGGCTTAAAGAGAGGCTCAGCCACAACGGGCTTAAAGAGCCTAAGAAAAAGCCCGCCAATGCCCCTAAAACGGTGGGGGCTCCCGCAACTGCGGTAATTGCCGCCGCTGCGGATTTTCGCATACCGCCTGAAGCTAGCGGTACTGCCATAGCCATACCCTCGGGTATATTATGAAGCCCGATTACCGCCGCAACCGCAGTTTGGCTTAGTGTAAAGCGGTAATCCGCCCCGAAGCTCACAAAGGACGCACCGATTACCATACCCTCGGGAAAATTATGCAGAGCAACCGCTACCGCCGTCACAACCCCGCCGATAAATAGCCGACTTTCCGAAATATCAGCCCCTCCGTTTGCCGTAATATGTGAACGGAGCGTAAGGTCATTTAAAAGAAACACAAGCAAAAAGCCGAGCGCCGTTCCCGACAAAACAAGGAAAATTCGGGAATTTTCCATAGCCCCCGGCACGAGGTCAAGACAAACCACGGCGAGCATAACACCCGCCGCAAAGCTTAAAAGTCCGCTGACTGTTTTAGCGGACTTTTTTCCTAAAAATATTCCGAAAAGACCGCCAAGCCCCGTGCCGCCCACTCCAGCGGCAAGGGTTATTGTAATCACATACGGCAAAACGCTCAAGGAAATCAACCCCGATAAAGCGAATTAAAGGGGATTAAAGCTCTAAAACTGCAAAATCCTCTTTATTTAAGTTTAGTTTGCCGTTCTTCGGTTTATTACCGAAAATTACCTTAGCGGTATTAAATCTTTCGGGAATTTCTATTTCGGAAGGCTCATGCCAACGGTTAACCGCCACGAGCACCTCATTTTTTTCCTTTTTGCGAATATATACAATATCGCCGAAATTAGCGTATACGGGAACAAACTCCCCTGATTTAAAGACGGGGCTGTTTCTCCTCATTTGACCTAATTTTTTATAAAATGCGGTAAGCTCCTTATCCTCTTTTCCCCACGGGAAGGCTCTGCGGCAGAACGGGTCGCCGTAGCCGCTCATTCCCGCCTCGTCCCCGTAATAGAGTGAGGGCACGCCGGGTATTGTGTACTGAATCACCGCCGCAAGCTTTAAAAGATCAACTCCGTGGGAGTATTCCTCCGTCGTCAGGGTCTGCCGAGCCTGCCACTCTCGGTCGCCCTCGGCATCGCCTTTAGCAAGTCGGGTAAGTATTCTCGCCGTATCGTGGGTGCCGATATGGTTCATCAAAAGACTTACCGATTGGGGCGGGTAATTTTCCAATATATCAAGCACGGTATCAACCAAAGCTCGGGAATTTCCGCCTTTAACATAGGTTATTATCGCATCGGCAAGGGGATAATTCATAACCGAATCAAGCTGTCTTCCACGCAGAAATCTGCGCCTGCTGCCGTAGCTTATTTTATTTGTAGCGTCCTCCCAAACCTCGCCTAAAAGGTAGTTTTCTTTCCCCTCGGATTTCACGGCAAGACGAATTTTATCAATGAAGGAGTCGGGCAGCTCGTCTGCAACATCAAGCCGCCAGCCCTTAATTCCCCTTTTAAGCCAGTATCTTATAACCCCGTTTTCACCCGTAATAAAGCTTGAGAAGGATATATCATCCTCGTCCGTTTCGGGCAAAGAGGGCACGCCCCACCAGCAGGAATAGCCCGTGGGATAATCGCCGAACTTGTACCAGCTGTGATAGGGTGACTCGGGGGAATTTGCCGCACCGAGAGTATCATAGCGGCGTTTAGCGTTGAAATAGCGGCTGTCATCCCCTGTGTGGGAAAAAACGCCGTCTAAAACTATGCCTATACCGTGCTTTTGGGCTTCATTAACAAGGGAAACCAAGTCATCCTCTGTGCCGAGGGAGGGGTCAATTTTAAGATAATCCGCTGTATTGTAGCGGTGGTTTGAGTGGGCCTCAAAAATCGGGTTTAGGTATATACAGCTTACCCCCAGCTCCTCTAAATAGGGGAGCTTTTCTTCAATACCTTTAAGGTCGCCGCCGTAATAATCGTTACCGAGACTGCATTTATCCCTTGTTTGGCGGTATTCGGGTGGTTTGTACCAGTCCTCGCATACATAGCGGTCCTCGGGGATATCAGACTTCGGGGTGTGGGAATTATAAAATCTATCGGGGAAAATCTGATAGATAATACCGCCGTCAAGCCAATTTGGGGTGGAATAATCACGGTTATATACGGTTAACTGCCACCATTCACCCTCATTTGCAACGATTCCCAAGGAATGGTCGCTCTTTACCACACGGAACTCGCCATGCTCACTTGTATAGCGGAATTGATACCAATAAAGCCCCTCTGTAAGGGTTGTTTCGCACTCATAAAAGCGGTAGCCGTCAAGCTCGTCTCCCGCCGTCATTTTAGCTTCTCGCACAACTTCGTCCTTATCGTCACGCAAAAGCAAAAAAGCCGAATGAACACGGGCATCATTATGTAACAACAGCTTTAGCCGAAGGGTATCTCCTTCGGCTAAAGCTCCTAATTTATTACGGTAAATGGGGTTTCTTGAATCAAAAGGATAATGTTCCATAAATTACTTAACCGGCTTTAAGTGCCAGATATTTTTAGCATAGTCGTCAATAGAACGGTCTGCCGCAAAGATACCCGACTTTGCAATGTTTACAAGAGACATCTTATTCCACTTCTCACGGTCATTATAAAGCGTGCTTGCCTTTTGCTGTGCTTTTCTGTAGTCGGCAAAGTCCGCAAGTGCCATATAGCGGTCATTATTCTTAAGGGAATTATAAATATTCTCAAAGGGTTGACCCGCAATGCCCTTGCCTATAAAGTCAAGCGCCTGCTTTAATTCGGGATTGTTGTTATAATACCGAGCGGGGGAGTAGCCGTTTTTCTGGAGAGAGAGTACCTCGGGGGTCTGCATACCGAAGATAATGATGTTATCGTCCCCAACTGCCTTGTGAATTTCCACATTGGCGCCGTCCTCAGTACCCAAGGTGATTGCACCGTTCATCATAAGCTTCATATTACCCGTACCGCTGGCCTCGGTAGAAGCGAGGGATATCTGCTCGCTTATATCGGCAGAGGGAATCATAAGCTCGGCTAAGGTTACACGGTAGTCCTCAAGGAATAAAATCTTGAGCTTGTCGTTTACGGTGCGGTCATTGTCGATAACGGTCGAAAGCTTGTAAATCATTTGGATAATCTCTTTAGCAAAGAGGTAGCCCGCCGCCGCCTTAGCACCGAAGATATAGGTCTTAGGAGTAAAGTCGGCATTCGGATTGTTCTTTAAATAAAGGTATTCCGAAATGATGTTAAGGGCGTTAAGGTGCTGACGCTTGTATTCGTGAAGTCTCTTTACCTGCATATCGAAAATGGAATCGGGGTCTAAGATAATAGAGGTTTTATCCTTAACATAATCGGCAAAGCGAACCTTATTCTGGCGCTTGATTGCCTGCAACCTATCGAGTACTGCGCTATCGTCCTTATATTCCATAAGCTTTTCAAGCTGGGCGGCATCTTTAATAAAGCCGTTGCCGATAAGCTCGGTAAGGTAAGATGTAAGCTCGGGGTTAGCCTGACACAGCCAACGCCTATGGGCAATACCGTTTGTAACATTGGTGAACTTTTCGGGGGTCATTTTAGCGTAGTCGGTGAAAAGCTCCTTTACAAGAATTTCACTGTGAAGCTTTGAAACACCGTTTACGGTGTGACATGCCGCAACACAAAGGTTAGCCATTTTTATAATGCCGTTCTGAATAATGGCGGTGCGCTCTACTATAGCAGGGTCGCCCGTGCGGGAGAGAACCTCGCCCCTGAAGCGGCGGTCGATTTCCTTAATTATCTGATAAATGCGGGGGATGCGCTGCTTAATAAGCTCAACAGGCCAGCACTCCAGCGCCTCGGACATAATGGTGTGGTTAGTGTAAGCTACAGTACGGGTCACAAGATCCCACGCTTTGTCCCAACCGTAACCGCACTCGTCCAGCAAAAAGCGCATAAGCTCGGGGATAGAGAGGGTGGGGTGGGTGTCGTTAATGTGGATAGCAACCTTATCAGGCAGATTGTCAAGGGTGTTGTACTTTCTTAAGTGGCGGTTTAAAATATCCTGAATTGAAGCCGAAACCAAGAAATACTGCTGACGGAGTCTAAGGGATTTGCCTTCGATATGATTGTCCTCGGGGTAAAGTACCTTTGAAATAGTCTCGGTCATAGCACGCTGTTCGAGGGCACGCACATAATCGCCCTGATTAAATGCCGACATATCAAAGTCCTGACACTCTGCACTCCAAAGGCGCAGTACATTTACGGTCTTACCGTCCTTACCTGCAACCATAAGGTCGTACGGAACGGCGCGAACGGTCTGATAACCCGTATGCTCAATGTGGTGATAGCTGCCGTCCCACCACTCGTTTATCTTGCCGTCAAAATTGACATCAACCGCCGAAGCAGGGCGCTGTTCGAGCCATACTCCGCCGCCGGGAAGCCAAAAATCAGGCAGCTCGGTCTGCCAGCCGTCAACTAATTTTTGACGGAAGATACCTAACTCGTAGCGAATGCAGTAGCCCATAGCCGGATAGCTTCCTGTGGAAAGCCCGTCAAGGAAGCAGGCGGCAAGACGGCCGAGACCTCCGTTGCCAAGCCCTGCATCAGGCTCAAAATCATAAAGCTTGACAAGCTTTACCTTAAACTTTGCAAGCGCCTTAGCCATAGTATCTGTAAGGTCTAAATTGTAGAGATTATTTTTAAGGGAGCGGCCCATTAAAAACTCCATACTTAGATAATAAACGGTTTTTGCTTCCTGCTCGTCAACGGACTTTTTAAACTCCGTGCGGCGTTTGCTCATAATTTCAAGCAAAACAAGCACGCAGGCTTTATAAAAAAGCTCGTCTGAAGCCTGAGCCGGTGTTACGCCGAAATTGTGAGAGAGCTTGGACTCGATCATTGAAGCAAGCTCGGTAACGGTATATTTAGTCATAACAGCATCTCCTCAATTTATATAATACGCAAAATTATTATTTACAGATTAATAATACAATATTCAAAACAATATTTCAAGATGTAACTACAACTATAATTTCACAAATAATTGTGCATTTTATATAAAAAGATAATAAAAAACATACAAAAATTAAAAAAATTCGTGATTTAGCACAATATCAGGGGGAGTTGAGGAAATAATAAAAGGCTCCCACTAAGGAAGCCTTTTGCAGAGTTGGTATTTTACATTTCGTCTATGCTGTCGCACTCAAGGTAATCGCCCTCGATACGGTTTTTATTGGCAAGCCTATCAATTACAACCAGCGCACCAACCGTCGCAGCAAAAACAGCGAAAGCAGACATTACAAATTTAAAAAATCCTTTCATATGATAAGCACCTCTTTCTTAACACATTATATCAGCAAATTACAAAAATGTCAATTAATTATAATGGTTATAGATAGTCGAATAGTGAAATACACTATTTCGACGCCAAATCTTCGATTTGGCAGCAAATTTTCAAAGAAAATTTGTCTATACCCATTGAAATGAATATAGAGCGAATTCAAAAAGCTACTTATTTGAATTCGCAAAAGCCGATAAAATCGGCTTATCGAAACGCTCTACGGCGTTTCGATATTCTATAGTCATTATCACATAAACGGCGCAAATATATGCAAAATTGCCTGTTTCAAGCGCATACCGACAGGCCGTTTCTTCCATTCCTCAATTTTTATCTCCTCGGATTTTGAAAGTACCTGCTCAAATTCCTTTTTGATATCAAGCACGGTGCTGTTGTCGCATATCCACGCTCCGCATTCAAAGTGGAAAACAAAGCTTCGGTAATCCATATTTACCGTACCCACCGTTGCTATCTTATCATCCGAAACAAAAAGCTTTGAATGAATAAAACCGGGGGTGTATTCGTAGATGCGCACCCCTGCCTCTAAAAGCTCTAAATAATTATAACGGGTCACGGGGTGGACATACCATTTATCGGGAATGTGGGGTGTTACTATCCGCACATCTATACCGGATTTTGCCGCCATTCTTAAAATCGAAATCATTGTATTATCTATGATAAGATAGGGCGAGGTTATATATACATACTTTTGTGCGGTGTTAATAATCTGCATATAAATACCCTCGGCAGGGTTTTTATCGTTAAGGGGATCGTCGCAATAGGGAAGTACAAAACCGTCGTTTTCCGCCCCGTAATCGGTTAAATAGGCGTTAATATCAAGCTCTTGTTTGGTGGTAAACTCCCACATACATAAAAACATTACAAGAAAGCTTTTTACTGCCTCGCCCTTAAGCATTATGCCACTGTCATGCCAATGGCCGAAGCGCACCATATGGTTAATATACTCGTCTCCTATATTAAAGCCGCCCGTAAAGGCAGTTTTACCGTCAATCACCACAATTTTGCGGTGGCTTCGGTTATTCATAAATATGTTCATAGAAGGCTTTATGGGATTGAAGACCGATACGGCGATACCCTCTGCCCGCAGATTGCTTATGAAATTTTTGTGTTGGCGTTTTATCGAGCCGAAATCGTCAAAAATAATTCTTACCTCTACGCCCTCTTTAACCTTTTGAGAGAGTACCTTGTGTATCTCGTCCCACATATATCCTTCTGCGAGGATGAAAAACTCCATAAAAATGTATTTTTCGGCAAGGCTTAGCTCGCAAAGCAGCTTTTCAAGTATTTTTTCGCCGGGGCAGAGGAATTCGGTTTCGGTATTGCCGTAAAGGGGATAGCCCGATTCCCCCGAAAGGTAATCCGCCTGACGGGAATGGAACATATCGTAATAACGGAGCCTGTCCCTTACCTTTTCGTCCTCCTTAAGATAGGGCAGATAGTGCGCCTCGCACTTCTCCATTTTCTTACGCTGGTGGGGCATAACTCTGCCGCCGCCCCATAAAAGAAAGACCGAAATACCGAACACTGGAAATATCAGAATAAAAATAATCCACGCAATTTTATGGTCGGGATTGCCTCGGCGGTTTAAGATAGAGATAACCGTTATAGTACCTGCAATCATCGAAACGGCATATAACGCCACCGATTTTGCGGTAATATCGTAAAGCACATAAAAAAGAAAAACTAACTGCAACAGCAACAATAATGCCGAGATAATAATTCTGGTTTGAATTCTTATTCCCCTTTTGCGTAGTGACATCCTTTTTCACCTCTTATAATAATCACCATTTCTTTGCAAGACACAAAATGCGATGAAAAATCACTGAAATGGTGATTATTATATCGCATCTGTTTCGGTTGCCTTTGGTAACAAAGGCGAGAAACAGGCGTCTTTATAAATTTTAGCGTGATTTTTCACGCTATTATTCTAAATTATAGCACATAAGTCAAGATTTTGCAAATATTATAAATTCTTGCAAAACTGCTTGTTATCGACAGAGTTTTTTGCTATAATAAAGACAAGAAAAAACGGAGGTGCATTTTTTTGGTTAACGAAAAATATAAGATATGGTGTGAAAAGGCTGTAGGCGACCCCGATTTAGTAAAGGAGCTCGAAAGCATTAAAGACAATGTGGAAGCGATTTCCGACGCTTTTTATAAGGATCTTGAATTCGGCACGGGAGGTCTTCGAGGCGTTATCGGCGCAGGAACAAACCGTATGAACATATATACCGTAGGCAAGGCATCTCAAGGTCTTGCGGCATATGTTAATTCGGTGTCCCAAAACGGCAGGATAGCTGTTGCGTATGACAGCCGCATTAAAAGCGACCTTTTTGCAAAAACCGCCGCCGCTATTTTTGCGGCAAACGGTATCAAGGTTTATATTTATGAGGAGCTTATGCCCACTCCTATGCTCTCCTTTGCGGTAAGAAGACTTAAGTGTGATGCGGGTGTAGTTGTAACTGCAAGCCATAACCCCGCTAAATACAACGGCTATAAGGCTTACGGGCCCGATGGTTGTCAGTTAGGTCTTGAAGCGGCTGATTATGTCCTTTCCATAATGAATAAGGTTGATATTTTCGACGATGTTAAGACGGTCGATTTCGATACGGCAGTAGCCGAGGGCAAAATCGAGTATATCGGCGAGGATATTATTGAGGAATATTTAAACTGCGTGCTTGCCTGCAGAGTAGCTCCCGAGGCGGATGTTAAATCCCTGAATGTAATTTACACCCCGCTCCACGGCAGCGGTAATAAGCCTGTCAGAAGCATTTTAAAGAAAATCGGTGTCACCAATGTGACGGTAGTACCTGAGCAGGAGCTGCCTGACGGCAATTTCCCCACCGCTCCTTATCCGAACCCCGAAATCCGTCAAGCCTTCGAGTGCGCATTAAAGCTTGCAAACGAGATTAAGCCCGAATTACTGCTTGCCACCGACCCCGACTGCGACCGAGTGGGAATAGCGGTGCGTGACGGGGAGGAATATAAGCTCCTGTCAGGCAACGATGTGGGCGCTTTACTGCTGGATTTCGTGCTTGCAAGGAGAAAGGAAAACGGCACATTACCCAAAAATCCGCTTGCGGTTAAAACAATAGTTACAACCGAGCTTTGCCGCAAAATCGCCGAAAACTACGGCTGTGAGCTTGTTGATGTGCTTACCGGCTTTAAGTTTATAGGCGAGCAGATAACAATGCTTGAAGCAAAGGGCGAGGAGAACCGCTTTGTCTTCGGCTTTGAGGAAAGCTACGGCTATTTAGGCGGCACATATGTGCGGGATAAGGACGCTGTTATTGCCTCAATGCTCATCTGCGAAATGGTGGCTTACTATAAGGCGCAGGGCAAAAACCTTATTGAGGTGCTTGACGGTCTTTACAAGAAGTACGGCTATTACATCTGCGCTCAAAAGAGCTTTACCTGCGAGGGTGAAAGCGGTGTGAAGCAGATTAAGGGTATGATGGAAGCACTGAGAACAGATACCCCCAGCGAAATAAACGGTTCTAAGGTTGTTAAGTTTGACGATTACGAGGCATCCGTAAGCCGTGACCTTAAAAACGGAAATGAAACCAAAATCACCCTTCCCCGCTCCAATGTGCTTTGCTTCTATATGGAGGACGGATGCTCCTTAATAGTTCGTCCTTCGGGTACAGAGCCTAAAATTAAGCTTTACATCGGTGCAGTGGGTAAAACCTATTCCGAGGCGGAGGCTAATCTTGGCGGTCTTACCGACAGCGGCACAAAGCTCTTAGGGTTTTAAATGCAGATAAATTCAGGCGGACTTCTCAAATAGGAGAGGTCCGCTTTGTTGTAATTAAATTACTTTTTCTTGTAATACTATAAAAAATGTGTTATGATTTGGCTAAAAGGAATGATAAAGCTATGAGTGAAAATATATACGACATTATTATAATAGGAGGCGGCTGTGCGGGGCTTACGGCTTCTGTTTACGCCCGCAGGGCGGGGAAGACCGTGCTTTTGCTTGAAAACAACAGCTTCGGTGGGCAGATTTCCCTTTCAGACGGGGTGGAAAATTTCCCCGGCTTTATGAATATAAGCGGTGTGGAGCTTTCCGACAGACTGCACACCCAAGCCACTGCATTGGGCACAGAAACCGTTTTTGATACAGCAACAGGAATCAAAGAAAGCGGAGCATATAAAACCGTTACCGCCGAATATGGGGAGTACACAGGCAGGGCGGTTATTATTGCAGGCGGACTAAGACACAGAAAGACGGGTCTTGCCGAAGAAGATAAATTTATCGGAAAGGGCGTATCCTACTGTGCGGTATGTGACGGTGCGTTTTATAAAAACAAAGGGGTTGCGGTTTTAGGCGGGGGTAATACCGCTCTCGGTGATGCGGCGTTTCTTGCGGATATGTGTGAAAGCGTGACCGTAATCCACCGAAGAAGCGAATTTCGTGCCGATAAAAGCACGGTTTTAAAGCTAAAGGGAAAAAGTAATGTTAATTATGAGCTTGATTCCGTTCTTACAGCGATAAACGGCGAAAACTCGCTTACCTCTGTGGGTGTCGAAAACACCGTGACAGGCGAGAAAAAAGAAATTCCCGTTTCGGGGCTTTTTGTCGCAATAGGACAGTTGCCGCAAAACGGGGCGTATAAGGATATTGTGGAGCTTGATGAGTACGGCTATATAAAGGCGGGGGAGGACTGCCGCACTTCAAGAGCGGGAATTTTCGCCGCAGGGGACTGTAGAACTAAGGAGCTTCGCCAGCTTGTGACTGCCGCCGCAGACGGCGCAGTAGCCGCCACTAACGCTTGCAGTTATGCAGACGGTGTAGAATAAATAATTTTTTCCTTTTAAATATAAAACAGCAAGCGATTTTCACCATTCCGCTTGACAATTTAAAGATATTTGCTTATAATAAAGGTGTAAGGCAAACCGATAGACGGTTAGCCCTCAAAAATTTAATCTAAAAGATTTAGACCGTAACTTTCTCAGGGTGGCGGTCTATTTCTTTTTGCGCATTATGGAAATAACAAGAGTAATGATTGAAACAATCAAAATCCCAAATGTAAACAAATCGTTTACCGTTATGTACTCCATCGGCAACGCCCCCTTTCGAGGGCAAAGTTTAACCGCCTACCGTAGGCTAGCGAGAGCCGAACCCGTTACGGTTTGTGTTGCCGCCTTTTCCCGCCTGTTTTGCGCTCATTTTTGAAATATCGCATATTCCTGCAAATTTGCGCTTCACCGGACGAAAAAAGGCGGCAACACAAACTCTTCGACCTGCCATTTAGAAGAATTTTGATTCGGGCGAAGTCGAAGAACGCAGTAATACCGGCGTATTGCAAGAGATGAGACAAGTCCGAACAAAATTATTCAAATGTCAGGCATGACGGGTTCGGCTCTCGCTAGCCTAAGGTTTGCCTTACGAAGGTATTATATCAGTTTATGGCCGCTTTTGCAATAGTAGGTTTATTAAAGCTTTTACGGGACGGTGTGGGCACCGTCCCCTACACAAGCTTGTTTGGCAATCGTATGGGACAGCCCTAAATCGTCCAGTATTTAGATACTAAAGTGCTATATACTCTATTTTACCGTTTTTTATTACGGCGGTGCGGGTGAAGCCTGTTTTACGGGCTAAATCAGCCGCCCCCAATAATGCGAAATCGAGGTGATTTTTATCGTGGCAGTCGCTGGAGAGCATAATTTCCCCGCCGTGCTTTTTAATCATTTTAAGAATTTCGGGGGAGGGGTAGGGAACACTCCTCACACCCCTCGCCATAGCGCCCGTGTTGATTTCAAAGGGCAAGCCGTAAGGTATAAGCGACTTTACAGCCTTTTGAGCCGCCGCTAAAAATCGCTTGCTTTCTCCGTAGCCGTTTTTCTCGCTAAACTTTGAAACTAAATCAAAATGCCCTATTATATCGGCGTTGGTTTTCTCGGCAACCTTTGCGACGAGGGCAAAATAATCCTCGGCTAAAGCGTCAAAATCGCCGCCGTAAAGCCTGTTTACCGCATCCTTTACGATTTCGGCGGTATTATCAACGCAGACATATTCCCCGTTTTTTAAGAAATAATGCACCGAGCCTATAACGAAATCGTAGCAGTCTGTGGGCTCCTCTGAAAAATAATCCTGCTCAATTCCGCAGTAAAGCTCGATTTTGCCTTTATATTCCTCTTTAAGAGCGGCAATTTCGTCACGGTATTTTTTCGCATTTTCTGGGCTCAAGGCAAAGCTTTTGTCCATTTCGGTATAGCTATGGGAAGAAAAGCCCAGAGCGAAAAAGCCCTTATTAAGTGCCGCTTTTACCAGCTCCTCGGGAGAGTCATTGCCGTCGCAAAAGTAGGAGTGTGTATGAAAATTACATTTCATCGCTTGCCATTTTCTCCTGCTTAACCTTGTGGTCGATAACATGGCGTGAGGCAAGCTCTTTTCTTACATCATCAACCGAAATGCCCATTTGAACCATCATAACCATAATGTGGTATGCAAGGTCGGCAATCTCGTAAACCGTTTCCTTTTTGTCATTTGCCTTGCCGGCAATTATAACCTCGGTGGATTCTTCTCCCACCTTTTTAAGGATTTTATCAATTCCCTTTTGGAAAAGGTAGGTTGTGTAAGAGCCCTCGGGCATATCCTTTTTTCTGCCCTCTAAAAGCTCATACAGTCCGTCCATAGAAAATTCCGCACGGTTTTCACTCTGAAAAACGGGGTTTGTAAAGCAGGAATCGCTACCCATGTGGCAGGCGGGGCCCTCCTTTTCCACAACCACCGTCAGCGCATCCTTATCGCAGTCGGCGGTTATTGAAACAATGTGCTGATAGTTGCTGCTGGTTTCCCCTTTGAGCCACAGTTCATCCCTTGAACGGCTGTAAAAGCAGGTAAGCTCTTTTTCCATAGAGATTTTAAGGCTTTCTTTATTCATATAAGCCACCGTTAACACCTTTTTGCTGTGTGCGTCCACCACAACTGCGGGGATAAGCCCTTTTTCGTCAAATTTAAGCTCGTCAATGTTTATCATAATTTACAGCCTCACATTAATATTGTTTTTATTTAAAAGTTGCTTTAAATCGGATATTTTAACCTCGCCGAAATGGAAGATTGAAGCGGCAAGGCCTGCGTCAATATCGGGAATTTCGTTAAATAAGGTCACAAAATCTTGGGCTCTGCCCGCACCGCCCGAGGCGATAACCGGTACATTAACCGCTTCGCATACGGCTTTTAGCATCTCTATGTCAAAGCCCTTTTTAACCCCGTCGGTATCAATGGAGTTTACAACCACCTCGCCTGCGCCGTTGTCCACGCACCGCTTTATCCAGGAGACCCCCTCCATTCCAGTATCGTCCCTGCCGCCACGGGCGAAAACACGGAACTCGCCGTCAACCCGCTTAATATCTGCCGATATAACCACGCATTGACTGCCGTATTTTTCCGCCGCCGCTTTTATTAGGTCGGGGTTTTTAATAGCGCCTGAATTAACACTTACCTTGTCCGCCCCGCATTTAAGCACACGGTCAAAGTCCTCTAAGGTATTAATTCCGCCGCCAACGGTGAGGGGAATAAAAATATTGCTCGCCACCTCTTTTAAAATATCGGTAAAAAGCCGTCTTCCGTCACTCGAGGCGGTAATATCGTAAAACACAAGCTCGTCTGCGCCGCAGTCACTGTAATACTTGCCAAGCTCTACGGGGGAGGAGACATCGTTAAGCCCCTCAAAATTTACGCCTTTAACAACCCTGCCGTCCTTAACATCAAGGCAGGGAATTATTCTTTTGGTAATCATTTTGCCGCCTCCAATGCTTCTTCAAGGTCGATTGCTCCGATATAGTACGCCTTACCGATTATAGCGCCGTAAAGGTTGAGCCTTCTTAATGCTTTTATATCCTCAAGGGTTGAAACTCCCCCCGAGGCGGTGATGTTCATATCAAATTTTTCGGAAAGCTCCTTATAAAGCTGACGGTTAGTGCCTTTCATTGCGCCGTCCCTTGAAATATCGGTACAAATAAGGGTTTTAACCCCTATTTTCCGCATTTTTTCGCAGAAATCAAAACAGCTGTAGCTGGATTTTTCGGTCCAGCCCTTTACCGCCACAAAGCCATCCTTAATATCTACCCCTACCGCTATTTTATCGCCGTATTTACTAACTGCGGCACGCAAAAATGCCTCATCATTTACCGCCGCCGTGCCTAAGATAACACGGTCAAGCCCTGCGTTTAGGTACTTTTCAACGGTATCAAGACTGCGTATACCGCCGCCTATCTCGCAAAAAAGCCCCGTGTTTTGGGCAATTTCTTTTACGATTTCAAAATTTGGGGTCTCGCCGTTTTTAGCCCCCTCTAGGTCAACTATATGGATATATTTTGCACCCTTAGCCTCAAAATCACGGGCAATCTCTATGGGGTTATCGCTGTAAACGGTCATTTCGGCGTAATCGCCCTTAAAAAGCCGTACCGCCTTGTGCTCATATAAATCTATTGCAGGGAAAATGTTCATTTATTTGCCTCCAAGCCGCAAAAGGCACTAAGAATTTTAAGCCCCGTTTCGCCGCTTTTTTCGGGGTGGAACTGACAGCCGAAAACATTTTTATTCGCCGCCGCCGCAGTAACGGTAATACCGTATTCGGTGGTGGCGGTAACGCTCTCGTTACAGCCGTCCGCATAAAAGGAATGGACGAAGTAAACGAAATCACCGTCTTTATTGTCCTTAAAAATCGGGCAGTCGCCGTTAAATTTCAGCGCATTCCAGCCGATATGGGGGATTTTGAGGTTTTGCGGGATTCTGCCCTCCATAGGCACAACCTCGCCCTTTATAAGCCCTAATCCCTTATGCTCCCCAAACTCATAGCTTTTTTGGAATAACATCTGCATACCAAGGCAGATGCCAAGGAGCGGTTTGCCCTTGTCGGTTTCCTCTTTTATAAGTATGTCTAAGCCGTCGGCTTTAAGCTTTTCCATAGCGTCGCCGAAGGCACCTACACCGGGGAGTATCAGCTTATCTGCCTTTTTTATAAGCTCGGGCTCCCCCGTGATAACCGCATCAGCTCCTACTGCTTTTAGGGAAGAGGAGAGGGAAAAAAGGTTACCCACACCGTAGTCAATAATTGCAATCATTTAAAGCACACCCTTTGTGGACGGAATTTCATCCCTGCGGTTTTCGTCAATCTTAACCGCCGCCGCAAGACTTCTCGCAACAGACTTAAAGGCACCCTCAATAATGTGGTGGGAGTTTGTGCCGCTAAGCTGTTTAATGTGCAAGGTAATTGCCGAGTGACGGACAAATCCTAAGTAAAACTCCTCTGTAAGCTCGGTATCAAAATCTCCAACCTTTTGGGCGGGGATTGTTAAACCGTAGGACAGATGCGCTCTGCCCGAAATATCCACCGCCGTCATAATAAGGGACTCGTCCATAGGAAGAATAAAGCTTCCATAGCGGGTGATGCCCCGCATATCACCGAGGGCCGATTTAAAAGCATCACCCAAAGCTATGCCTATATCCTCCACAGTGTGGTGGTAATCAACATTTGTGTCCCCCTTGCAGGAAACGGCAAGGTCAAAGCCGCCGTGACGGGTAAAAAGGGTGAGCATATGGTCAAGAAAACCACAGCCTGTGTTGATTTCACTTTTTCCCGTACCATCTAAATTTAACCTCAGCTTAATATCGGTTTCGTTGGTTTTTCTGTTAATTTCCGCAGTTCTCATTTCCTGCCTCCCATAATTTCACGCACATTTTTAAGGAAAATTTCCATTTCCTCACGGCTTCCTATAGTAATGCGGTTAAAGTCCTTAATACGCTCGCTTTCAAAATGCCTTATCAAAACTCCACGCTCCTTAAGGGATAAATAAAGCTCCTTACCGCCTATTTTATCGCTTTTGGCAAATAGGAAATTCGCCTTGGAGTTTGTAACCGTAAAGCCTAAATTAATAAGCTCTTCTTTTACATATTCCCTTGTTACGGCGATTTTGTGACAGTTTTCGTCAAAATACGCCTGATTATTAAGCGCCGCCGCCCCCGCAATCTGGGTAATTCTGTTAATATTGTAGGGGTTGGTGGAGTATTTTATTTTTTCAAGGTCTTCGATAATCTGCTCATTTGCAAAAGCAAAGCCAAGTCTTGCCCCCGCCATACTGCGGGACTTTGAGTAGGTCTCAATCACAAGCAGGTTTGAATATTTTTCGGTAAGCTTTACAGCGCTCTCTGCCCCAAAATCCACATAAGCCTCGTCTATTATAACAACCCCGTCAGGGTTTGAAGAAACGATTTTCTCAATTTCAAAAAGCTCTAAGGCGATACCTGTGGGTGCGTTGGGGTTTGCTATTACTACAAGGCTGTTTTTACCGCAAAAAGCGTTAATATAAACCGTAAAATCTTCTTTCAGCGGTACAACCTCGGCATTAATGCCGTACAAATCGGCGAAAACCGAATAAAAGCCGTAGGTAATATCGGGGAAAACCGCCCCCTTATCGCCGTATGCCATAAAGGCAAAATTTAAAACCTCGTCTGAGCCGTTGGAGATAAATATGTTTTTTGTGTTTACTCCGTATTGCTCTGCTAACGCCGCCTTAAGGACGGTGCACTCGGGGTCGGAATAAAGCCGTAAATCTTCAATCTCCGCCTTTCCTACAGCCTTTACAACATCTGCGGGCGGGGGATAGGGGGATTCGTTTGTGTTAAGCTTTATGTAGCGCTTGTCCCTTGGTTGTTCACCCGGGACATAAGCTTCAAGCCCCGCTAATTTTTGGCTTAAAAATCTGCTCATTTTATTTCATCCTCAAAACGCACCGTAACGCTCCTTGCGTGGGCGGAAAGTCCCTCTTTCTCGGCAAAGAAAGCCACCGATTCGGCAGACTTTTTAAGCGTTTCTTTAGTATAATAGGTGTACTGGGATTTTTTAACGAAATCGTCAACCGATAAAGGACTTGAAAATCTCGCCGTGCCCGAGGTGGGCAGTGTGTGGTTAGGCCCTGCAAAATAGTCGCCCAAAGCCTCGGGGCAATACCTGCCCATAAAAATACTGCCTGCGTTCTTTATTTTGTCAAGGTAATCGAAGGGGTTATCAACCGAAAGCTCCAAATGCTCGGGGGCTATTTCGTTTGCCACATCTATTACATCAAAAAGATTGTCGGCTACTATGATTTTGCCGTTGTTATCAATGGAAATACGGGCTATCTCGGCACGGGGGAGCAAAGGTATCTGCCTTTCAAGCTCGGCACTAACCTTTTCGGCTAACTCCTCGCTGTCGGTCACAAGCACCGCCGATGCCATTTTATCGTGCTCTGCTTGGGAGAGCAAATCCGCCGCCACAAACTTCGGATTGCTCTTGCCGTCCGCAATTACCAAAATTTCGCTGGGTCCCGCTATCATATCTATTGAAACAAGCCCGAAAACCTGTCTCTTAGCCTCGGCTACAAAGGCGTTGCCGGGGCCTACAATTTTATCAACCTTCGGTACTGTTTCGGTGCCGTAGGCAAGCGCCGCTACCGCCTGAGCTCCGCCTATTTTGAAGATGCGGTCAACCCCCGCTATTTTTGCCGCCGCAAGTATTGCGGGATTAACCTTGCCGTCAGCCGACGGGGGAGTGGTAATGCAAATCTCCTCACAGCCCGCAATTTTAGCGGGAATACTGTCCATTAAAACAGTAGAGGGATAGGCCGCTGTGCCGCCGGGCACATAAAGCCCCACCTTTTCAATGGGGGTGATTTTTTGACCTGTCACATAGCCGTCCCCGTTTAAAATAAAGCTTTGGCGCACCTGCTGTTTGTGAAAATTGCGTATATTTTCCGCTGCTTGCTTTAAAATCTTGATAAATTGGGGCTCTACCGTAGCGAACGCCTCGTCAATTTCCTCTTTGCTTACTTCAAGGGAGGATAATTTCGCCTTATCAAATTTCTCGCAGTACTGATAAAGCGCTTTATCGCCGTTCTCTTTTACATTATCTATAATATCCCGTACAATTTCCGAAACATCGGTTGCCGCCGTACCTCGGGCGAATATTTCCTCGGGCGAAACCTCGTCGTATTTCATAATCTTAATCATTTTTCATTCTCCGTAAGACCTAAAAGTCCCTTTTTGATTTTTTCTATTTTTTCTGCCTTAAACTTAAAGCTTGCCTTGTTTGAAATCAGCCTTGCGCTTATGGGTACTATGGTTTCAAAGGGCTCTAAGTTGTTTTCAAGCAGGGTTTTACCCGTTTCCACAATGTCCACAATAACATCGGAAAGCCCTAAAATAGGGGCTATCTCAATAGAGCCGTTAAGGTGGATAATGTCAATATCTCGGCACTTTTCTGCGTAGTACTGCCTTGCTATATTGGAAAACTTTGTGGCCACACGAAGTGTTTTAGAGGTGTCGTCCTTAAAGCCCTTTTTGCCCGCAACTGCCATACGGCAAATGCCAAGCTTCAAATCCAACAGCTCGTAAACATCAGGCTCGTATTCAAGCAGAATATCCTTACCTGCAACGCCTATATCCGCCGCACCCCGCTCAACATAGATAGCAACATCGGAGGGCTTTACCCAGAAAAAGCGAAGACCCAATTCCTCGTTTTCAAAAATCAGCTTGCGGTTGTTTTCCTTAATAGAGGGGCAGGGGAAGCCCGCACTCTCAAACATTGAATAAACCTTTTCCCCAAGCCGTCCTTTAGGTAGGGCTACATTTATATATCCGCTGTCTGTTTCTGCCTTCTCGTCTGTGCGTTCAAGGGCATCAAGATATACCGCAAAGCCTATACCGCCCGAGCGTCTGCCCATCTTGCGCATAAGACCGTCGTATCTGCCGCCCGAAAGCACCCTTGATTCCGCACCGCCGATGTAGCCCTTAAATACCGTTCCGCTGTAATATGCGGCGGAGTCAACGATAGAAAAGTCGATATTTATATTACTGCCAAATCCCTCATTTTCCGCACGGTTGTAGATGTCGCTTAGCTCCTTGGCGTATTGCTTAGCCTCATCGGTATTGCAAATCTTTTCTACCGCACTAAGGGCATCCTTTGCGTTTTTAAAGCTTTTAATAAGGCATTTAAGACTGCCGAAAAGCTCCTCGCCGCACACTTCCTTTAACAAATCGCCGTTTTTGGCAACTATGGCATTTAGAGCGGTTTTTCTTTGCGTGCCCTCTAAAGCGAAGCCGTCAAGCAAGGCCGAAACAAGCCCCACATGGGATAGGTCCAGCACAAAGTCATTACTTATAAGGGAAAGGCTTTTAAGGGCAAGTATTATAACCTCTGCCTCGCTATCGCCGTTTATATCCCCTATACATTCAAGGCCCGTCTGCATAATTTCCTTGTATGTATGTGAGGTTTCGGAAATTCTGTAAACATTCTCGTTGTAGTAAAGGCGTTCGGTACTGCCCGCCTCATCCTTAAAATTCTTTAAAATAGAAAGGGTGACATCAGGCTTTAAGGCCAACAGCTTGCCGTTTGTATCGTTAAAGGTTATTACCCCGTCCGAAACCAAAAAATCCTTGTTTTCGGAATATAAATCGTACTCCTCAAACTTGCTCATTTTAAACTGGCTGTAGCCATATTCCCTGTAAAGGGCACGAAGCTCATATACCGCCCGTTCGTCGCTTTTTAAAATACTCTCGTCAAAGCTCATTTATTCTCCTCCAAACGCCCGATTACCGTTTTGTAGCCGCCGCTGCCGTAATTTAAACAACGGCTTACCCTGCAAATGGTTGCGGTGCTGGCTCCTGTGCTTTTGTTAATGTCAACATAGCTTTTGCCGCAGTTTAGCTGACAGGCAACCTCTATTCGCTGGGCTATCGCCTCGGTCTCCTGCACGGTGCAGGCATCCTCGAAAAACGCCGCACATTCTTCCTCTGTTTTAAGGGAGAGCACCGCTTTGTAAAGCAGGCTCATTCTTTCTTTATCAAGCTTATGCATATTTTACGCACTCCTGAATTAAAATACTTTAGCATTTTATCACATCAGCGTGCTAAAGTCAACATATTTTTTAAATTTTTCCATATGAATATTGAAAGGCTAAAACACAATAATAATTATTGCAAAAACCAAGCCGTGATTTTACTCACGGCTTAAGCAAAGCTTATGGGGTGAAATTGCTTGGGTGTTATTTGGTGCGCCGAAAACTGCAAATATCAGGCTGACGGATACTGTCAGCTAAACAACTGCGGCACGGTTAATTCGCTTAAAGGGGTATGCCCGTACTTTACCGAAAAATCACTTGATAAGGGCGACAGCCTCGGAGAGCCGCCTGACGCCGATAAGCTCGATTGAGTCGGGACAGTTGGTAATTTGCTTAAGACAGGCTCTAGGTAAAATACACCTTTTAAAGCCCATTCGTGCCGCCTCGGTAACACGGGACTGGGCACGGGGAACAGACCTTAGCTCCCCCGAAAGACCGATTTCCCCGAAGGCTACTGTGTATTCGTCAATGGGTATATCACGAAGTCCCGAAACCAGCGCCATAGCCACGGCGAGGTCGGCGGCGGGCTCGTCAAGACGGATGCCACCCACTATATTAAGGTAGGTGTCAAGATTTGAAAAATAAAGACCCAACCGCTTTTCAAGGACAGCAAGCATAAGATTTAAGCGATTGTAATCAAAGCCCGCAGAGGTGCGCCTTGCATTGCCGAAGCCGGTTGCGGTTACAAGCCCCTGTACCTCGGCTAAAATTGGTCTTGTACCCTCCATAATGCAGGTGATGCACCCGCCCGAAACATCGCTCATTCTGCCCGACAGCATCATAGCCGACGGATTTTCTACAGCACTAAGCCCCGTTTCGGTCATTTCAAAAACGCCGATTTCATTTGTGGAGCCGAAGCGGTTTTTCATTGCCCTTAAAATTCTGCCGGACTGGTTGCGCTCGCCCTCGAAATACAGCACTGTATCCACAATATGCTCCATAACCTTAGGACCTGCAATGTCGCCCCCCTTGTTTACATGCCCCACAATAAATATGGGGATATCAAGGCTTTTACCCGTTCTAAGGAGCAGGTTTGTAGATTCCCTTACCTGCACGATACTGCCGGGGGAAGAGGAGATGTCGCTGTGCTGCATAGTCTGAATGGAGTCGATAATCACAAGTCCCGGCTTTGCGGAGTTTATATATTCGCAAACGGTCTGAACATCGGTTTCAGTCATAACAGAGACTCGGTCGCTGTCGACACCTATGCGCCTTGCGCGGAGCTTTATTTGTATAGCAGATTCCTCGCCCGATACATAAAGTATGTCAAGCTTGTCCTGCAAAGCGGAGCAGACCTGCAAAAGGATTGTGGATTTACCGATACCCGGGTCGCCCGACAAAAGCACCACAGACCCCTTTACAATTCCGCCGCCTAAAACCCTGTCAAGCTCGGAAATACCGGTGACAAACCTGTGCTCATCGTCGGCGCTGATTTCTGAAAGCGGTCTTGCCGAAAAGGAGTGGACGGGCTTTACTGCGCTTACCGCCGCTTTCTGCGGCAGCCGCACATCCTCCTCCATAGTATTCCACGCCCCGCACTCGGTGCATTTGCCCATCCATTTCGGGCTTTCAAAGCCGCACTCGGTGCAGACATATACCGTTTTACTTTTTCCTGCCATTTTAATTCTCCTAAATATTATATACTGCTATCGGAATAAAAGCTTATTATTCCGCAAAAAATCGAAAATGCCATTTTCTTCTGGTATTCCTCGTCCTTAAGCCTTTTAAGCTCGGCGGTGTTGCTTAAAAACCCGCATTCCACCAGCACAGCGGGGACGGTGGCGTTGTAGAGAAGATAGGTACTGCTGGTGGCCTGCTTGTTGACCCTTGTATTTTCGGGCTGTAAAAGTTTAACGATAGATTTTTGTATGCAGTCGCCAAGCACCTTGGAGTCCTCTTGTTTTGCGCTGTAAAACACCTGGGAGCCGTTCGCCGCCGAGGTTGTGAATTTGTTAAGGTGGATGCTCACAAAAACTGCATTCGGATTATCTCTCATAAGCTCCAAGCGGTTTTTAAGGTCACTTTTTTTGCGGGTTGCAATCTTATCAGTTTCAACATCGTCGGTTGAAACATCGCTCTCCCTCGTCATTATAACTCTAAAGCCGCTTTGCTTTAGAAAATCCTTTAGGGTAAGGGCAATCTTTAAATTTATGTCCTTTTCAACAGTACCGTCGGGCGCCACCGCTCCGCCGTCAAACCCGCCGTGGGCTGAGTTAGCCAATACTACACTTTTTTGTTGTTCTTGTATATTTTGTCGTTTTTTGAGTGGTTATTTTCACTAAATTTTCCACTCAATCTTGATTTCTCTCTTGCCATCCTTTTTGAGCTTTCCGATGAAGATTTTGCTTATAAATTCATCGGCAATCTCGAAAGTAAGAGTGTCAATTTTTCTGTACTTTTCAAGTACCTGAGTAGTATCCATTTTTGTTTCGCCGCCCATAAGTGTAGCAAGCTTTGATTTCAAAATTTCGATGCGTTTTTCTGTTTCTGCAGATTCCTTTTGATAGCTTTCTCGATATTTTGTAAACTCCGCTACGCTGATGATACCATCTAATTTATCGGTGTACATCTGAGCCATTCGGTTATCGTTCCGCTTCACCTTTTCTTCAAGCTCTGCAATTTGCGACTGCAAGGTTTTAGCACCGTTCTTTTTCCTTTTGGGTGCATCCAACTTGCCGATCTGCTTTTCATCGTAATATTTATCAAGTAACTTATTGATTTCATCTACTACGATTTGTTCCAACTCGTCAAGGCGAATACTGTGTGCGTTTTGGCAAACTCCGTTAGTGGTTTTTCGAGTTCTGCAAGAAAGATAGTTATATCTTCCGTCACGCAACTTATAGCTCATCTTCCACATCGTGTTACCGCACTCGGCACAAAACACCTTTTTAGCAAGCGAATAACAACTACCGCTTGGGATTTTTTGACCTCTGCCACGTGATAACCTAATCTCCTGTGCCTTATAAAAGGTTTCTTTAGAAATAATCGGCTCGTGGGTATCCTCTACAATATCCCACTCACTTTGCGACTTTTTACGGCGTTTGCCCGTTTTGTAGTTTACAACTTCTTGTCTTCCCTGGACCAGAGTACCTGTGTATTCAAAGCGGCGAAGAATTGCATAAACAGCCGAATCGGACCAGGTTGTCCGTGGCGCATTGTTCTTCTCATAATTACCGTTATAATACTTAGTGCCAAGCTCCTTTTTGTGAACACAAGGTGGTGGAATCATCTCATCATTTAATATTTTCGCAATGCTTATGTACCCAAGTCCACCGATATATAAATCAAATATCCGTTGAACTGTAGGCGCTGCAACTTCATCAATAATTAAATGATTCTTGTTATCGGGGTCAATTAAATAGCCGTAAGGTGCAAAAGAGCCGACAAATTCGCCGTTTTTACGTTTAACACTTAAAGTGGCTTTAACGTTGTCGGATAACTCTTCCAACTGCCATTCATTTACAAGCCCGTTGATTTGCCGTGTTTTTTTATTGCCTTTAACGTTTGTGTCAATGTTATCAACAACCGCAACAAATCGCACGCCCCATTCAGGAAACTTTCCGTGAATGAAGTGTTCAATCATTTCCATATCACGTGAAAAACGGGATTGTGTTTTGCAGACAACTATCGTGCATCTGCCTTCTTCGCAGTCTTTTAGCACCTGATTCCAAGCAGGTCTTGAAGCGTCGGCACCACTGTAATCCTCATCACAGTAAATGCCGTTGATTTGCCATCCTTTCTCGATACAGTAGTTTATAAGCATCGTCTTTTGATTTTGGATACTTTCGCTCTCGTCAGTCTTGTTTTTCTTATCCCTATCTTCTGAAGAAAGGCGAACATAAATATCCGCAATTTCAGTTAGCATTTTCAAAGCACTCCTTCCCACTTAGGTCCTGAGTGCTGCCGTGAAATGCAACACTATTATTATAATCCAATTCGTATAATTTTTCAATATCCATAACGCAAAGAGTTCTAATTGCATTATTTATTTTTTCCTTGCGTTCTGCCTCACTAATTTCGGAGAACGTATTAACTACAATATATTCGGTTTTATTTTTCTTCATATAACACGCCCTCCTTGCCTACATAATGTTTATGCTGATTTAAATAATTTAATGTTTTCAGCATTACTAAAATCCTTTCCGACAACCAGAATTTGAGCTTTGCTCGATTGTCGGGAAAGTATTAAGTAATATTATTTTCAAGTTTCAAGAAAACAATAATTTACCGTATTCTTTTAATTTCATTCGAATAAGTGTTATTAACATCGTTGCGAGAATGTCCCATAGATTCGGAAAGTTCTCGTTCAATTTGTGCATCGGTCATTCTGCCTTCGGCTTTGTATCGTTCTTTAGTTTCTTGATAAAACAAATGCCTGAGACTATGCCAATGTATCGATTGTTCTCTCGGCCGTTTGCCTGGGCTTTTGTACTTGGTGCGCTCGGAGTCCATAAATTTCTTTTTATTGTTGTTCATCCAGTTATCCAAGGATTTGCTTTTCTTTTTAACACTGTTTGTATGGTTATCGCATATAACATAGTCCATAGAACACTTACCGTTTTTCTGAGTGTATGCTAATACTCGTCTTAAAATGTTCTCCTGCATTTTAGTTTCAACGGGTATATCTCTTGGCCTGCCGCCCTTGGTGTTTGTAAGATTTAATTGTTTATATTTAAGCGCATACTCAATTTGATGCACACGAAGGGTTACAAACTCCTCGTGGCGAAGTCCGAAGTATCTATCCATATACGCTTCGATAACCACATCCATACGGCCCATATCTAGTGCAACTTTTATAAGGTCATCAAACTCATGCGGAAGAATAGATTTATCCTTTACATATAATTGGCGCTTAGCAACAAAAAAGCATTTATTACTCTTAGGCAAATTTCGTTTAGGGTTCATTCGCTGATGTACCCACTTTATGCCGGATAGTTCGGTGAGTATATATCCTGGCTTACAACCGCTGGTTTGAAGATGCTCAACATAACTTCGCACGTGTCGGACTTCAACATTTCTAAAATTCTGCAATGTGGTATTCTCTCCTAAATACCCACAGAATCTATTCATTACTGCTTTATAGCGTCTACGTGTTTTAAAACTTCCTTGATTTGACCTATCAATCACAGGAAGAGTTTGATTAAGCAAATTCTGCTTTTGGTTCTCGGCTTTTCGTTCGTGTTCTTCAGGGGTTAAACTCATAAGTATTACTCCTTTCGTAATATTTCGTGAATTTATAAAAAAACATCTATGTGCTACTCGATGCCCTTCACAAATTTCCGATACTTAAATGTGGATAATGTTTTTATGCCATTTCAAGAAAACATTAACTCATATGAATTTATCTAAATTTTCGTTCACAATCTCAGTGGTTCAGGTTGAAACTGTGTACCAAAATATTTGGATGTTAAATATATAAGGAATAATTTTTTCGAGTTTCAAGAAAACATTAACTTTTTGTATGATTTATAAAATCATAGGTTTGTGTACGAAAAATTTTGATTAAGGCGGTTGCTGTACAAATAAATTTATTAACGAAAATTTTAATCACAAAAAATTTTGGCTCCCACAGACTGATTCGCAGTCTATGGGAGCCGCTCTATAAATGATAATCATATTTCCTGTACTCATTTGAAAATGATGATCATACACTCATTTCGAAATGACAGTCATATATCATTTCAAAAAGACAGGATAGATTCTTTTGCAGATTTGTTAAAGATTGGTCTCATTAATATTTTATATCCTTGCTTACTCTTATAAGAATCTGTTAGGAGCATATCAAAAAGTAAATCATATTTTCATACTAAGCACCGACAGTTAATTTCAAAACGAATTTCGAAAAGATAGTTAATCTATCATTTCAAAATGTGTATCATAAATCATATCAAAATATCATCTCGAAATATTGTCATCTATCATCTAAAAATGATAGCAAGGCATAGTACGCCCAGGGACTTTTTTATATAAAAACCATACGTTTCTCCAATTTTCTTTTTCTAACTATGCGTACTATGCCTTGGCGCCGCTCCCTCGGGCAGGCCCTCGGTCGCGTTTCTATCTTCCTTGCTAGGAAAGATAGAAACCGGCGCCTCTCAAAATGAAAGTCATCATCATTTCAAAATGAGCATCATCTCTGTCATCTATCATATCGAAAAGATAATCATACCTCTCGAAAAGAGAACAGATTTCGAAATGACTCTCGAAATTATAATCATCATTATCTCGAAACGTAAATCATATTTAATTTTGGCTGAAGGTCAGCATAATGGGACAAGCCCAGCGTATACTTAGGTGTGCCTAAGCCTCTAACTTAAGAGAACGCAATACCATATACCGATACAATGGATCGGTCCACCGCTGAATAGTGGTACGGCAAGGATTTTCATTACCGATTAAATCCCATAACTTCGGCGCTTGATTAAAATACTGAAAATATATCCAAGCAAATATTTTTCAGCCGTGTCTTTCACGGTAGCAACGATGAACCTACCTGTCATCGCTCAGGTGTGCTGCCGCAGATTTTCGTTAACAACTTAAAACTTAAATCTGCTACTCAACCTGCAACATTTCGGCAGCTGTGCAAGTCGGACCTTTTCAGGTACACTTCATCATCTCTCGACAAACCTTTGTCGAAGATACCCTTACTTCCCGTGCTAATGGTGTAACATTCCTTCGTACACCTAAATAAATTTAAAAACTCCTTCTCAAGATTTTAAGATGACACTTAAATTCTAAGAAAGAGTTTTTCAAGTTTCAAGAAAACATTAATATTTAGTATGACTTTATAAATCAAGCGTAAAGAATTCAGCTGGACTTATGTCAAAATACAACATAATATCCATCATAGATTTAAATGACGGGTCAATTTTTCTTTTGAGAATTCGGCTGATATACCCCTCGTTATACCCGAGCGTTAAACTTAATTCTCGAGCAGTAATATTCTTTTGCTCCATAAGTTTCTTAAGCCTTTCTCTGTAATCATTTTCCCAAACTGCTGTATCAATGTACTTTTTCATTGATTTTATCCTCTTTTCATAAAAAATATGACCTCTAAAGCCATAAAACTTTAAAGGTCATATTTTTATTACATAAGGTTATTATTTAGTTTCAAGAAAAGATTAATAAGCACCTATTAACCGATTATACTCATTCACTTTATCATTATACTCATCAATCGCGGCTTCGTATTCATCGTATAAATCATTATAATCATCAACTGCATCATCGTAATAATTAATATAAAAATCATAACCAGTGTTGTAATATTGACGCTCATAATAATCTATATCGTCTTTAAGTTGATCTAAATCCCACTCCATATCCTCAATTTCATCTTTTAAATCTTCTAATTCGGATTTGAGTTGATTTGCCTTTACTGAATTGCCCGAATCATAATTTTGTGATGGGGTGTAGTCATAGTCGTCATAATCGTAGTAATTATTTGTACCACCCGAATACGAGGAAGATGGTTTGGTCGATTTTGAGCTACTATCGTTAGAATCCGAAGAACATTCAGAAAGTCCTGCTATAATCAAAATTATCACTATAAAAATAGCAAATCCCGCAAACGGTGATAAGCAACCAATTAAATTTGAGCCAAAATTTCTTTTCTGTTGCTGAGCAACCGCAACTTGTCTATTTTGTTCTCTTAATTTATCTAACGCTTCCTTAGCCTTATTCTCATTAAGAATACGTTCATCATTACTAACCTTGTCAACAAACTCAGGTAATTCTGCAAATACTGATTTGAGTATTTTTGAAATTTTCAATGATATTTCTGTATACCCTTTTTCATTATAAATAAGTATTCCTAAGTCTCTTATTTCGTTTGCCAGTTTTTGACTATTAGTATTAATGTATCCTCTGGCGGTATCACGCAACTGTATAGGTTGAGCATAAACATCCCAGTCTTTTAATGTGTGAAGAATAGCATCAACATTAATTCTTATTTCTTTCTGTAAACATTCATCATAAGATATGTTTTGACCAATATTTGAAATGCTCCGTTCTCCGCTTATTAACAATCTAACGTCACTAATCAGTTTTCTTATTCCAGTTTCCTTTAATTCAAGCATTGATTGAACAAAAATCTCATATTGGTTGATAATATCTTCAATTATAACACCATCGTTATAAGAACTATCAGCAATGCATTTTTCCGCAATTAATGTATGAAAATCAATACGTTGTTTATTAGGAAAACTCTGAACCTTTTCTGTAATAACATGGCTTATGTATTCACGAATCTTCTGAAGTTCTGCTAAAACTTCGTTTTCTGATATTTCTTTAATTCCAGCTTTTTGACGGTCATTATTTATAATATCGGTAACTTCAACTGCATCTAAGCTCTCAAATAATTCATCAATTTCTAAAACAGAATATCCGGTTTCATAAACATCTACCTGTGTTCCTATTGAAAAATTGTAAACACAAGCATTCAACCTTGCAATAGAACCAAGACCCGAAAGATTAATCGACTGATTATTCTTTATTGCATTAGAAATTTCCCGAATTTTAGAGCTATCCGCACCCGGAAACCACGAAAGTTCTGCAGATGTTCGCTTAATGATATTTAATAAAATATTTTGTGCCTCACTGCAAACAGAAGAATCCTCAAAAAAGCTCTTTTCTTCCGCCTTAGAAATAATAGTTTGGCGATTATCAGTTGTAGATACATCCAAAATATAAAAAGGATTATCTATAAGCCGCATTATTTTCACACTCCAAAATTAAAACCCTATATGCTTGTCTTCCGTTTCTTTTGGCAAAGCGTTAACCGCTTCATCAAAACATTCCTTGCTAATCTTATCTAACTTCTTTTTAACGGCAAGTCTTCCTGCTTCTCTAAGCACAAAGGCTACGTCGGACAACGGATGCTTATCAAGTTTTACCGCCAAGTCTTCAGCAATAACATCATCTTCTGTAGGCAATTCGCTAAGTTTTGCTGAGAAGAGTGCCGTTAACTCTTCCTTGCTTGCCATCTTGACCTCAATAATATGGTCAAAACGACCACGTCTAAGAATAGCAGGGTCAATAGAATCAAGCATGTTTGTCATAGCAAAAATCAATACACCTTTTGAAATAGCTTCAGGTATTCTGCGCAAGAACTCGGCAACCTCCTCTATGTGATGTGTACCAGGTCCCGAAGAATTTCTATCCATCAAAAAGGCTTCCATCTCATCTATAACCAAAATAGATGGTGCAGCTTTTATTGCAGAATTAAACACTTCGGATATCTTTTTAGGGGTATCGTGGATATACGAGCTGGCAATATTACTTGAATCGATATCAAATCTCTGCCACCCTAAAAATTCTGCCAATCTGTCAATTGCATATGTCTTACCGCAACCGGGAGGTCCGTAAAGAATAGTAGCTCCCGGGAAGTTTATGCCCATACGAGCATATGCTTCACGGTTTGTAACAATATCAATAATATTGTCGTTGAAGAACTGCTCAAGATCAGGCCTTCCTATTAACGAGAACTGACCGTTACATACAGAATCAGTTGGTGGTGCCATTGGAGCGACAGTTTCAGTTTTTGTTTCTGTCACAAGAGCTGAATTATCATCATACTCTATAGGTTCAACATCAAATCCTGCAAGTTTAACGGAATTATAAAGAAAGTCTTTATTCAGCCAAGACGCAATTTGGCTGATTCTTTTAATTGATGTTACGGGAATATTTATACCACCCGTAAGCCATTTACCGTATGCAATAGCGTTATTGCTTTCGGGCAGATTAAACTCTGTTGGTAACAGTAAAGAATATTCCTCAATATAAACCGCATTTTGCAAATCAGCATTAGGATATAATCTTGCTGCGGTGTTAAAAGCAAGAGAAAAAGCCTCAACCTGTCCGCCATTTTCGGGATACGGTCCACTTTTTAAGGATGATACCAAATATGTATTAGTACCGCAGAATATGAAATATCCTAAATCTAACTTTGAAAAAATTTTCTCGGGTAAACTATATTCCTCTATCCAAAGTCGGTATAAATCAGCGGTCACCGCAAGGACATAATTATCCCTGTTAGTAAGATAAATTTGCCAACTATCATCCTGTGAAAATACTCTTTTTATTCTATTGTCATCGGCAATATTATAGCCTCTCGGTAACCACTGTTCCATAAATTTACCCCTTTATTATATTTGCTACATCATACATACCGTCACCGGAATCTGCATGAATTTGAATTGAAAGAAGCTCAAACAGAATCTGGCGAAGCTCGTCAATGTTATCGTTTGCAAGAGCGATATCACCGCGTCTTTTTAGTTCGTTGAAACGAGCAATATCAATATAATTCGCAGTTGCGGAGGTTGCACGATTATACCAGTCAACAATAAACCAATCTTGACGCAATAAAATCATAGTATTTTTAGTTCTCAAATTGCTAAGATGATTATCAAAACTATTTTCATTGCGGTCAATAGCATGTTGAGCAGTACGAACTAAATTATCATACATTTGCTGTTCACTAGATGTAGCATACTGGCGAACAACCTCATTAAAGAATTCTACACAATTATCAAGCTCCATCTGTCTGATAATCTGTAAATTATCCTGACGGGACTGATGCATCAATTTTTTAGCATCGAGAAGCTCGTTATTCGCCTTTTGAACATCCTCAGGCTCACAGTTTTCCATACTGTCAATATTTGCAGCAAGTTCTGCCTTTTTGCGAGCATTTTCTAAATTTGGATCTGAAACCTTATCGGACATATCTTCAATACGTTCTAATAATTTGCGACCTTGTTCAGCTAAAGCATCGATGTTTTCAAGGTCAGTTTGTCCTTCTTGACGGGAATAGAAATTATGATTTCCAAACGATGCACCTATACAAGGAATAGATACTTCAAGATTAATTGTGCCTGAATCTGACATTTCATATTCACACTCAATATCTGCACCGGTAGGTATTACACCGCTATCAATATCAGTTCCAGCTATTTTCAAAACTCCAATAAATCTATTATCATCTATGGGTGATTTAATTTCGCCTTCCCAAAGCTTGATGTTAAGAGAATCGTTTGAACCGGCTTTAATTGTCTGACCAGCCTTAAAGTTAATACCGCCCTTTTTAGGTAGAGCATCTCCTTCTTTTACAAGGAATTCAAGGGTTGGTGTTCCACCTAGTTTATCAATAACCTCGATGGCGATAGAATGTGAAGCAGGAATAGCACCAATAGTAGCTAAAGTTTTAGTTATTATAATTGGCTCGGATACTGCGCTAATTTCTTTACCAAATTCATCAAATACTTTTACAGAAAAGCGGTTTTCACCGTTTTTAGATAAGGGTAAATCAAGCATAGCCTTATCCTTTAACGGTGCATTACCCGAAGTCCAACCTGTATCAAGACTTGTGAAAAGAATAGTATATCCGTTAAGTTCTTTGCCAAGCACACACATAATCTTTGCAGAATCATTAGGTGTTCTCGCTGTGTATTTAAACGAAAGATCCAACTGTGTATTCGCAGTTTCGTTAGTTGCTTTACGGTTGTGGTTAGATGTTGACCAGTCGATAGACTCGGCAAAAATACTTGCGCCCTCAGCAACAGCGGTCATAGGATTAACATCAATATCTGCTGGCAAAGAAAGTTCAAATGCAACCTTATCCCTTAAAGGCTTATAGTTGGTAGGACCACCAACAAAAACAATACGCTCCAAATCATTAGCAGAAAGTCCTGCCTTAGCTAAGGTTTCACGCGTTGCGGCTACGGTTTCTGCAATTAAGTCCGCAATAATATTATCCACTTGTTCACGAGTAAGGTCAATATCCAAATAAAGTTCATTATCTTCTTCATCCGTTGTTCTGGCTTCGCCTTCGCTAAGAGCAATAGTGCTTGTGCCCATTGCAGATAACTCGATTTTTGCACGCTCGGTTGCCCATTGTGCTACACGGATAAAGGTTTTATATTTGCTGTTGCCAAGAAAATCATCAGGTAGAGCAAAATTTTGCTTTAACCACGGAACTACAATTTGCATAAAAATCATTCGGTCAATATCTCTACCACCGCAGGATTCAACGCCGCCTGTTGCAAGTAGATTTACTTTACCGCCAATATTTTCTGCTATAGTAACGTCAAATGTACCGCCACCCAAATCATAAACCAAGAAGATGCCTTCTTTTTTAGAAAGGCGCATAATGCTCATAATAGCAGCAACGGGTTCCTGCATTAAAGCAACATTACCAAGCCCTGCAAGCTTCGCAGCTTGCAAGGTTGCATCTTTCTTCATTTGATTAAATGCAGCGGGAACTGTAATAACGGTTGCTGTGTCATCGCTATTGCGTATTTCTTCAGGTAAGTATCCGTATAAAACCTTCAATATTTCTGCACTGCATTCTTCGGGGGTAAGCGAAATCCCCGAAGCTTTTAGTTCAAGCTTCATTGTCGTACCCATATAACGCTTAAATAAGGTTGCTGAATTATCAGGGTTATACGGTGCCTGATTGTATGCTTTATTACCGTAATAGCGGTTGCCACGCTTATCCGCATAAATAGCAGATGGTGTTACATCGTTTTGTTCAGGACTTTTCCAAACACGGATATTTTCACCGTCGTACGAGCAAATAGCACTGTTTGTTGTGCCTAAGTCAATTCCTATGTAATATTTCATTTTCAAATCCTCCCAAGTAAAACAGTGCCTGTTTTTAATACAGTATCTTCTTGCATAATAATAGGTTCTATCATTTGAACGATTTTAAGCTCATCCTCAACCTCAAAATCATCAATGTTTAGCGGCGTAACCGCCATGCCTGGGTCATACGCCTGTCCTTCAAGACTTACAATTCTAAGACCTGCCTCTTCGACAGCTTTTGTAACCTTTTTTGAAAACCAAGCAAATTGGCTCATATACTTGCTTTGTTCTTCAAAATCAAGTTTACTTATAGCTTTTTCAAACACATTTTTAAATCTACATAATTCCGAAGAAATATTAGCAATTGAATTTTGTAAAACTTCTATATCTTTCATATAAACCCTCACACATACATTGTTAAAAAAGTTTTAATTCCGGATCAAATATTTTCCCAACCAAAAAACTAATAATAGCAATTGCTATAGATATAACAGCACCTACCCAAGAAACATTTAACAATCCTTTTAACGAAAAGATTAATGAAACAACTAATAAAATCACAAAAACAATCAATGCAAGGATTGTAACTAAAATAATAGAAAATGTTATATTTTCCGTAAGTTTAATTCTAGTTTCTTTTTGTTTTTCTTTTCTTTTGATTTCTTCTTGCTCTTTAATGTATGGTATAATTGCTTTTCGTCTAGAATCTATCAATAACCTTTGCTCAGCGTTAGCGTACTCTAAAGCCTTCTCGTATAATTTATCTGCAGAAATATAGTTTCGATTATTATCTCTTAATAAATCAGCTGCCCATAAAAAGCGCTCAAAAGCCATATTGAACACTTCTTCTTTTGTCTTGGAATCAACAGATTCAAGTTCGAAATATTCGTCATAAAAGAATATGTTATTTATATCCAACGAATCAAATGTAAGATACCTTATTTTATCTCTATCATCACGGCGGATTTTTTCAACAGCAATACCATCCATTAACATACAAAACATTTTTTCAAGTTCAATGCATTGTGTATGTTCTGCTATAGAAAAGGTTTCTTGGATTTCTTTTAAACCTTGGAAAGCAAGCCAACAAGTTTGTGCTGAACACATACGCAAAACCTTTTTTCCAAGTTCTTCGTATATTTTGTTCCAAAATATATTTACATCTTCATTAAAGTTTTTTGTTTTACCAAAAGTAACTCGTTTAAATAAATTGTTATCATTCTCAATAATACGTAAAATTTGTTGAAGTTGCCGCCAATAAAAAGAAGAAAAATCACTATCCGAAAATACGAATAAGTAAAATGCAAGAAGGAACATATCCCAATTCAGAGAGGATACTTTATCATTGTTCCACTCAATCATTTCTGGATAAGACGAATATCTAGACTCTGGATCGTTTGGTGTACAAAGTTCATCTGCCGTAATACCATATAGATACTTACTAACATCTGTTATCTTAGAAAAATAACATATATAATTATCTGATACAGTTAATAATTGACAATTACAATCTTCGATTACCTTTATATATTTTCCCTCAACAGGATCGGAATCTTCCCTAAACGAAAGATGCGCCATACTTTCTCTAAAGCCACCAGGAGCAATCATTATTCTTCCATAAGAGCCATTTGGGAAACGATAAGGAATACTCATTTTTACCTCCAATTTTTACTTCATTTTAAATCCTTTTGGTGCAGTTGTAGAATTTGCAGTACCATACATATTCACATATAAGGTTTTATAACGCTTTCCTGAAGGTAAGTATCCTTCATAAATATCTATCATACCGTTTATACCGTCAACACTCATTGAACCTTGTCTTTCCCATGAAAGTGTTTCACCAAGCGTTGTTGTTAATCACTCCAAATAGGAATTTGAACCTGCAACACCATTTGTATATATAGGCTTCTCGGGTACAAGACCATAGTCAGCATCATCAAGATTTTCGGTTTGGTGAACTTCATTCTCTTCGCGACTTTCTTCGTTTTCTGCAAATCCAGTAGAAACGATACCTATCATTTCCAAATCTTCATCCGATTTAATCTCAAAATCGTTATTCATCATATTCATAAATATATATGTCATAACAGAATTTGCTGTTTCTTTTGTTTTAATTAAATCATTATGATTAATCTTAAGACTTGATAAAATGTCTTCATCCGAACATTTTATTATTACTTTTCTTACTAAAACGTCAAGATATATTCTCACTAATTTCTTTTGCATAAGTGCATCAGATGAATTAATATTAAATATTTTACAAAGCGAACGAACAACACTGCCTTTTTGACGTTCACCGCCAGGAAAAGCCATCTTCATTGTTTGTGGTTCGGTTTCTAAGCCATCACATAATTTGTTTATATCATCATTAGAAGAGTTAGCTATAGCTTTTTCCATAGCCTGTTTTTTATTAAGTGGTTTAGTTTGAAGAGAAAATCCGTTAGGAACCTTATTAGAATCTTTACCATAGGGACAAATATAAAGTGTGGCATATACTCTACCAGAAACAGTTATTTCATATTTATCTACAGCAGTTTCTTTTTTGCCATTACAAACAACGCCATAATATGCTCCTGAACGTTTATATTTAATCTTTTTGCCATCCGATGTTCTTAAATTATCAAGAAATGAGTAGGCATTATGAACCGAGCTCGTATATATCGGATTATCCATACTGTAACCGTATCCACTCTTATCAACAGTGGTAGGAGTATCATTATCAAAGAATTGTGGCTTATATGTAATATTTTTTGATTTTTTATAGTCTCTGTAGATTAAAATAGCTGATAAAACAATCATAATCACAGATAAGATTACTAAGAAAGCTGCCAGTCCGGCTTCTTCTACCGCTAATGCACAAATTATAAATATAACCGCTAAAACTATAGTTAAGAAATACATATTAAATCTCCTTTACTCGTTGGGCAAACAAACCTTACAAGGCTCATAATGTCCTGATTTCAATTTCTTTTCAGTCAAAACTTGCGTTTTTCTACCTTTTATATAAGTACAATCTTCTCTATGATATTTGGTTCCGCTTTGAGTAATATAGTAATTGCCGTTATATGTTTCGGAATAGACCGGTTTATCTTTTGAAGTGAATATATGTATCGAACACGGTATCATTACGATTATCACTAAAGCAAGACATATTGTAGCGATTGAAAGCTTTTTATTTTCCTTTATAAAAGACTTTGCTCTTTGAAATACAGTTGGATGTAGAATGTAATGAGCAAATTCGTTTGCCTCACGTTCTTCCTCAACACTATACAAAACATTTCCGTCGCGCAAGTGTCCACAAAATACATGTCCTTCTTCATGTGCAAGAGCATATAATTTTTCGTCAGCAGTTAAATCCTCACAAATAAATATCAATTTTATATCATCCGATTTATATGCAAGGGCCTTGCCATCCGACAGATATTTTTCAATATCTAATGCAGATATTAATTTACTGACCGATTCTGAATTTTTTGAAGAACTATATTCAATGATATCAAAACCTTGGTTCTGAAAAACTTTAAGCAGGCTATCCAGCGACAATTGGCTAACAGAAAATTTCTTTAAAAAATCCGAAGCCTTCTGACGAATGACAGTATTATTCATTACTCTTTACCTCATCAACCAGGCGCTTAATTTCATTTCGCTTTTCGTCGTGTATCTTTTTTGCTGCGTACGCTATACCGTTAAATCCTTTTATAGCCGGTTCGGACTGCTTATCTATACAACGGTTATATTCTAACGTTAAAATAGTTTTAACCGTATGAACACCCTGTTCGTCAAGAGCGGTAAGCATTGTACCTATTTCGTGAAATTGCTCGTTAAACAATGAAACCTCAGTATCATAAATCTGCTTTAGATTTAAAAGGTCGCATATCTTAACAACAGTATCATATGATGTTCCGCCAATGCCCTTAGTTAAAGCATTGGATAAGGTGCTGTACGGAATACCACTTTGCTCTGAGAATTGGCGCAGACTTTTATACTGACGCTTGATTTCAGATTTTATTAAATTAGTAATACTATCCATAGGTATCACTTCCTTCTAATATTTACCAAATCTATTATAACACCAATTTTCGATAAAATCAACATAATTTTAACGGAATTTGGTTAAAATTATAATTGCTACAACTACCATTTCACGCTTACAAATTTGTCTAGTTGACTTAGGGTGTATCTTTAAAGGTGCATACAACAGAAAACTGTGAAAGTTTATGTCAACCAAAGCATTTTTACCGTGATTTCTTTCTCTCTAGTCCGCCATCACAAGTGACAAATAGTGTTATCCCTAAACATATAAGAAAAGTCCCGGTTGCTGTATTTGCTTTATATAACAAAGCAAAATATGCGGTTTGAAGCGTAATTAAAACTAGAATACTTACTACAATAAATTTAAAAACTTTCATTTTCTTCTCCTTTTCAATAGTCAACACAATCAGCAAGATTGATTATGGGTTTATTCTGTTCCGAAGCATATTTTATGGTTTTATAAGCACCGCCCTCGTTATGCTCGATATAGCAAATAACCAAATCAGCTCTATCTACCATCTCTCGATTACGAATTTGTATAGCAGCTTTCGGGTGCGCTTTTGAAGCTGCATATGAAATATCAATGTCACTATAATAATCTTCATAATAATTTTGGTTATTAATATATTCGGCGGTTGGGTATGGTAGCATCAAAACAAGAGAACTGTTATCATCCCTATAATTTTTTCGTACACGAAGCACGGTTGATGAAACGCACTGATCAAACTCGCCGTTACGCCCCACCAAAAAATCCACATACTCTTTTTCGTCAATAAGTTTCCTTATCTGTTCTTCAAGTAATTCTTCAACCCTCAACGGATTATCTATATACCTGTGACCGAAAAAGGCGACAGTAAAAATCCCCAACACGTTATATCAAACTCCAAGTATTTATGTTTTAACAATATTATTTTTGATGTTTTTGCAATAATACGAACTTGTAAACATATTATATTCGATTATAACATATTATTCGCTATTAAACAAGATAATTCAACATATATTCTTGGAATAGTTTGCCCTCCCAATAGACTAAAATATAAACATAGAGAGGTGTGAACAATATGGACGGAACTTTTATTAGAAATAGAATTACAGAATTGCGGCTCAAAAAGGGTGTTTCAGAATACCAAATGAGTTATGACCTCGGTCATAGCAGAAGTTATATCTATAACATATCTTCTGGCAAGTCCTTGCCGCCTATGGCAGAGTTCCTTGAGATATGTAATTATTTTGAAATTACACCCAGCCAATTCTTCGATGATTCTATTGAAAACCCTGCACTGCTTCAAAGTGCGATTGATGAACTCAGAAAACTTAACGATGACGATATGATGCTGATTATCGGGCATATTCGCCGTTTGACAAAAGAACAAAAATAAGCAACAAGCCGCACCTTCAATGGGTGCGGCTTGTTGCTTATTTAATATTCACTTTATAAAAAAATCATTTGTTTTGTGTTTGTTCTAAGAGTATTTCATTTAATTTACTAGAAAAAATACAGCACATATGCAGTGTAAACCACACCGCCAATCTTTGTGCTGAGACCATATTTAATTTTTGCTTCCAATTATAATTACTCTCTTTATATGACAACACAAAATTATGTCTTTTGCAATCCTATATATCCTTATATTCACACCAAACCTGTCGAAAACAATTGATTTACTTGGAAAAATAAGGTATAATATTTTAAAGTAAAATTTATAGGAGGCAATATGGATATAGGAAACATACGGATTATAAACAAGAACAACATACGACGCACAGAAATTCTTGAAATATTAAAAAATTTTTCTGACATATCGGTAGATAACGTTAACACTTTGGTCCGATACAGTAGTGAAAGATATATAGTATGGCTTGATAGTGAAAATGAGTTTGATTGGGAAACAACAGAAAAATATGACACAGATAATAAAAATGATATTAATACATATATTTCAAAAATAGGTTTATTGCAGCACCAGCCAATAGCCCGCTGTTTGTCTAAAAAACAATATAAAGAATTCAATTATATGTTGGCAGAAGCGGTTGTTTTAGTATTAGAAAACGAATTTTGTGAGGCAGATAAACATATCCTCGCTGCAGAGCAATACTTAAACAATAGAAATTGTGAAATAACCCGAAAATGGCAATTAGAGTTTTGCTTCATAATTTTATTTGTTATTTTATTAATAGCTGGGTTTGCCAAACAAAACTATTTGGTTATATCTAATTTTTTAGGAATATCCACTGAAGTTATTGATACCCTAGGGTATTCTGTTTTAGGAACTATTGGAGCAACACTTTCAATAATTCAAAAAAGCGGTAAAAAATGTTATGATTGCGAATCAGGAAGATTTCTTAATTTCCTTGAAATTCTATCACGAATGTTCGCAAGTGTTATTAGTGGTTTTGTAGTTATATATTTATATAATTTAGATTTAATTTTTGCAAATTTCCATTCAGAAGAAAATTCTCAATACTGCTTGATACTTATATGTATTATAGCGGGTTTTAGCGAGCGCTTAGTACCATCAATTATTAGTAATTTTGAAAATAAAGAATATAAGGAGAACTGTTGCAATGACTAGAAAAGCTTTAATAATATCTAATCCGGGTGAAATAGGTTCTGAAAACTATTGTGAAGGAGTAAATAAAGATGTTGTCAATTATAAGAATTTTTTAATGTCTCCACAAGGTGGTTATTGGTATGAAAGTGAGATTGAATGTTTAAATAAACCTTCATCAATTTTGCTTGAAATTCATTTGAATTTATTAAAAAATATTGATTATTCAATCATTGTTTTTTGTGGACACGGTTGTTCATATAAAGGTGAAACAATAATAGAGTTAAAAAAAGATTGTGAAATTTATGCACATTTATTAAATAATGATGCTAAGAAAAGAACCATTATTTTAGATTGTTGCAGAAAAAACGCTGAATCTATTAATGAAAGCCTAATACATGAATTTTCTTCACTAATAGAAAAAAGAGATATGAACGGCATTGCAGCACGAAAATATTACGAAGAGTTACTTGCTGCTTGTCCAGATGGAACAGTCGTTGCATATGCATGCGATTTAAACGAAACCGCTGGAGACGATAGTAGAAAAGGCGGATACTATAGTTATTCTCTGTTACAGTGTGCACGAAAATGGGCCGCACAACCAACTTTTTCAAAATCATTCCAAAGCATAGTAAGCATCCACAACCAAGCGTGTGTCGCTACAAGGGAAAAAAGCAATAATAACCAAAACCCTCAAATCGAAAAACCTCGTAGTACACCATATTTTCCTTTTGTAGTTCGGTTGTAGAAATGTAATTATTTGAAGCCTTTAAATTAAACATACAAAACTTTAAAAAGTCATTACTTTGGTTCTATAAAAAAGATTTGCATAAAGTTTTGTCATAATCAATTTTAACTTCATTTTCTTCTAAAGCATAAACAAAAAACCCTTGTAGCGAATGTTATCTGCTACAAGGGTTTTTGTCATTTATTTAATTGCTTGATAACGATTGATTACAAAATCAACAATTACCTGAGATTTCACTTTCATATTAAGTTTGCTAATGACTTTTTTAATCATTTGCTCTGTGACTTTTTGCAAGTATTCTTTATATTCAGGATGTTTTTCCATTAGTTCATTAAAGAGTGTTATTAAAAGGTCATTTGCGGATTTGCTTGTAGGATATCCGCGGGCAATAAGCGCCATATTGTTATCAAAGTTAGGTGCGAGTCCTAACAGTTCACCGCTTTTAGCATCACGCATTAAACCGAAGTTTCCGGTGTGTCTATCAGGGTTAGCAGTTATGGTATCAAGGAAAATCATCTTAATATAGTCAGGAATCGCTTTAGGACAAAGTTCTTTTAACTTTTCAACTACTTTAATATAATCTTCCTCGTCACCCATAAAGGATGAAGCCGGTTCAAATATGACCTTTGCCGAATCGGTAAAATCAAGCGACTTAACGCATTTGTCACCCTTTTCGTAATGAGCCATATTCATTCCAAGGGATTTACCTAATTCATATACAAAAAGCTCCGAAAACTGCTCCTTTTGGTTAGCAGATTTATAAATCCACCATTTTCCGTCTTTGAGCTTCCAGCACTTTTCAAAGCTACCGATATTGGTCAGCTCCGGTGTTTTTGTATCCTTACGCTTTGCGGCAGAATTAAAGCTTGAATAAAGTCCTCTTAGTGCCAGATTGGAGAAATAGTCTTTATTAAAGCGAACATCTTCATATTTCAAATCACTGCCGATAGCGCGCACCCAATATGTGTCGGTAATAGTTGCGGCGTTAACGTGAAGCACAGTTGAAACATCGTCTTTCTCAGCAAGTCGCAATGCCTTTTTGAGAAGTCTAGAGTTTGCTCTGTGTGAGTCAATAGCCCTTGTTTCAAGCCAAGATTTAGCATCGTTTACACGCTTTAAATATAAAGGCAATAAATCGCTGTTCAACACTTTAAGCTCGTTATCTTTCCAAACAGCGACAACTGTATCACGGCTTAAAATCTCAAAATCCTTCATAAACTTTTTCTCCTTTCTTTGTTTTTAATATATTATACACGATTCTATTTTAAAATTCAACTGTTAAGCATTTAATTATGTGTTAAACCCGTATCTTTGAAGTGTTGATTCGAAAATTGATAAATAAGTTGCTTTACCTTCTTTCCATTCTTCAAGAGCAAGTGTAACCTCATTGCTAACCTTCATTCCCTCAATTGAAAGCATTGCTTCAGAAAAAGAAAGACATTTCTCTTTTATATTTATATTAAGTTCATCCATACCGTTACAAAGTTTAAATAAATCTTGCTTTCGTTTCATAGCTTTATCCATTATCTCGTCACCTACTATAAAATATTATACCATATTTTAACCTGCATTGCATTAAAATTTAGAAATTTGTAGGTTAAATTCACTTCCCTTAGTTAAATTGTCATAAAATGGCGAAAACCCGCTGTTTATGCGGGTTTTCTAAGGTTTTTTATTGAATTTTCACGGCAGTTTTGGACCTAATCTATAGTATTAGTTAACCCGCCGTGGCCTGCATCGAGGATTATTGTCCGCTGTTCGGTCACAGTACCGCCGACGGCGATATATTCATATCCCTTTGCTACTGCGGTGCTAAGTATCGCAAGGGACAAAACAACCGCCAAAATCACCGCAATTTTTTTCTTAAAAATCACATTATCACTCCAGTCGCTACTGTTTTTAAAATATGATTTTTGAAGGACGGATAGAACATATATAGATTTCATCAGTCGGCAGATGTATCGAGAAATTTTTATAAGAAAATCGCAAACATTACGGGGATTGTGATAATTGAAATTAAATGAGAGATTAGCGCCATTGAGGCACCGGGAGTAGTGTCTCCACCGTAAGCGGCGGGGAATACCACCGTGTTAAGCCCCAGCGGCATAGCGGTAGCGCAAAGCGCCGCACGGATAATCGCATTATCGGTTTTCATGGCCAGTAAAACGAGCATAAACAAAGAGGGGAGAATTATAAGGCGAATAACCGAGGCTAAGTATACCTTTTTGTCGCTCGCCAGCTTTTTAAGGCTGTAGCCGCCTATAACAAAGCCCGTAAGCAGCATTGCGAGGGGTGACATACAAGCCCCCGCCGAGGAAATTGCAGAGGTTATGAATTTAGGCAGCTGAACCGAGCAAAGCCCGCAAACCGCCCCCAAAATTAAGGAAATAAAAATCGGGTTTACAAAGGTTTTAAGGCTTACTTTTCCTCCCTTATCGCTTGGTATAAGTGAGGCTGTGCCTATGGAGTAGACATAGAGGTTAAGGGGAAGGGTGAAAATCATATAATCAAAAAGGATTTCCTCGCCGAATACGCCGAGCACTACCGCATTACCCATAAAGCTGAAATTAGCAACCGCAAAGGAATATGTATATATTTTGCGAAGATAGCCGTCCTTTGCAAAGAGCCTTGCCAAAAAAATACCGATAATAAGAGAGACTGCCATTACAGCCGTTCCGTACAGTATGTAAACCGATTTTTGCTTGAAATTCTCCACCGTACAGTATTTAAAAAATACCGAGAAAACAAGACAGGGTACAAAAAGATAGGTTTCAAGCTTAGAGAGCACCGTGGAGCCATCTTGCGGTAAGAGACCTTTTTTGTTTAACATAAAGCCCAGCGCCATAAATATAAACAGCACCAGCATTTGATTGAGTGTTGCCGAAAAAACCTGCATTTTAATCTCCTCACTATTATGTTGTTTTGTTTGATTATAGCACAACACAGATACGCTTTTCAAGCATATCTAAGGCGGTTTTTAATTTCTTTTCAAAATTTGTTTTTAATTTCTTTTCAAAATTGCAGTTGATTATGAAAGGAAAGTATAATATAATAGATATAATATAGAATTAAAGGGCGGTGAAGCGTATGGGTATGAAGAAATGGCAGGTTGCGGATTTTGATAAGGCTCTTGCGAAGGAACTGGCAGAAGAGTGCGATGTTGACCCGATAATTGCGCTTATCGCCTCTGCAAGGGGATATACCGACCCCGCCGCCCTTGAGGAGTTTTTGTCCGACGAGCCGTATTTTGAAGACCCCCGAAATCTTGCGGATATCGAAAGTGCGGCAGAGATAATAAACGCCGAAGTTGAAAAGGGTACTAAAATTGCGGTTTTCGGGGATTATGACTGTGACGGCGTAACTGCCACCGCTATTATGTACGGCTATCTTTCAGGCAGGGGAGCGGATTGCACATACTATATACCCGACCGCTTTGACGAGGGCTACGGTATGAACTGCGATGCCGTTAAAAAGCTCAAGGAAGACGGTGTAGGTCTTTTAATCACGGTGGATAACGGCATTGCCTGCCATAATGAAATAAAGCTTGCAAAGGAACTTGGTATTTCGGTTGTGGTGACCGACCACCATTTGCCGCCCGATACTTTGCCCGAGGCAGATGCGGTGGTTGATCCCCACAGATCTGACTGCCCCTCGGAATTTAAGGAAATTTGCGGAGCAGAGGTTGCCTTTAAGCTTATATGCGTTATGGAAGACAAGGAGCCCGAGGAGCTTTTGCCCTATTTTGCAGACCTTTTAAGCGTGGCGGTTTCGGCTGATGTTATGCCCTTGACCTTTGAGAACCGCGGGATTGTAAAATACGGGGTAGAAAAGCTTAAAACCGCACCTGCGACGGGGCTTTCGGCTATTCTTAATGTGGCGGGGATTTCCGCTGATTCGGTAAATGCGGGGAGAATTTCCTTTGGAATAGCCCCCCGTATTAATGCCGCAGGCAGAATGGGCAGCGCAAAGCGGGCGGTGGAGCTACTCCTTTGTGACAATATGCTAAAGGCTTTAGGCATTGCAGGGGAAATTGACGATGCAAATGCCGAACGCCAGCGCATAGAAAAGGAAATTTTCGCTATTGCTGTGGAAATAATTGAGGAAAAGGGGTATAAATACGACCGCGTTATCGTTGTGGACGGTGAAAACTGGCATAACGGTGTGGTGGGAATTGTGGCCTCAAGAATAACCGAGCGGTACGGCTGTCCCTCTGTTGTAATCTCTAAAAACGGGGAAACTGCAAGCGGCTCGGGCAGAAGTATAGAGGGCTTTTCGCTTTATAATGCGATAAAATATTCCTCGGACACTCTACTTAAATTCGGCGGTCATGAGCTTGCCGCAGGGGTAAGCCTTAAATCCGAAAATATAGAGCTGTTCAGGCAAAAAATAAATGAATATGCGGCGGGGCAGGAATATGTGCCGCCTGTGCTTAAGCTTGACTGTAGGCTTAATCCCTCGGCATTAAGCCTTGATTTAGCCGAGGCCTTAAAGGACTTGGAGCCCTTCGGCCACGGCAACCCCACCCCGCTTTTCGGGGTATACGGCGTAACCCTTGTAAGAATCACCCCTATAGGCGGCGGCAAGCATTTAAGGCTTTTGTTTTCAAAGGGTGAAAATTCCTTTCAGGCCCTGCTTTTCGGAATGACTAAGGAACGCTTCTGCTTTAGTGAGGGCGATATTTTAGACGCCGCCGTAACGGTGGATACTACCCTTTATAACGGGGAATTAAACCTTTCTGTTCAGGTAAAGGCGCTTAGAATGAGCGGTACTGATGATGAGCGGCTGTTCAGGGAAATTGACAGTCTTAATAGCTATATGGCGGGCAGAGAATTTGATGTAAACCTGCTTCTCCCATCAAGAGCGGAAATTGGCATAATATATAAATACATAACTGCATCGCCCGCCTCAGAGGAAAGAATTAAATATGTCCACCTAAATTCGGTGGGATATGCTAAAACCTCAATATCTCTTATGACGCTGACCGAATTAGGGCTTATAATTAAGGACAGCGGGGGAATTTACAGAAGTACGGGAGTACATACCAAAACCGAGCTTACAAACTCGGCGATTTACAGAGCTTTACTTGAAAGGAGGGAAACGGTATGAAGCCCGAACAGGAAAGAGATTATGAAAAATTATATAAGCAAATGCAGGAATTCGGCGGCAATTATAACTATGATTTGGTAAGAAAGGCCTTTGAGTTTTGCGTCTTAAAGCACGAGGGGCAGAAAAGGTGCACCAATGAGGATTACTATATCCACCCCTTAAATGTGGCGCTTATTATCGTTACCCTCGGAATGGACAGCGAATCTATAGCCGCAGCGCTTCTGCACGATGTTGTAGAGGATACCGACACCACGGTTGAGGACATAAAACGGGACTTCGGCGACGATGTGGCATTGCTTGTGGACGGGGTTACAAAGATAGGAAGACTTAATTTCACCACCAAGGAGCAGCAGCAGGCGGAAAGCCTTAGAAAAATGCTCATAGCGATGGGTCAGGATATACGGGTTATTATTATTAAGCTGGCGGACAGACTGCATAATATGCGCACGATTGACGCTATGCCCGAGCAGAAACAGCGTGATAAATCCCTTGAAACGCTGGAAATTTACGCCCCGATTGCCCACCGCTTAGGTATCCGCCCCGTAAAGGAGGAGCTTGAAGACCTTGCGATTAAGCACCTTGACCCTGTAGCTTATAAGGAAATTGAAAATTTGCTCTCCCACCGCAAACAGCACCGAGAGCAGATTTTAAAGGAAATAAAAGCCAATATAGAGGAACGGCTTAAAGAGGCTATGCCGGGCGTAGAAATGGCGTTTCAGAGCAGGGTTAAGTCTATTCACGGAATATACCGTAAAATGTATGTTCAGGGCAAGGATTTTGACGAGATTTACGATATTTACGCAATTAGAATTATAACCGATACGGTGGCTAACTGCTACAATATATTAGGCATTATGCACGATATGTTCAGACCTATTCCAAATAGGTTTAAGGACTATATTTCTACACCGAAGCCGAATATGTACCAGTCGCTCCACACCACGGTTATAAGCCGTGCGGGGATACCCTTTGAGATACAGATTCGCACCTTTGAAATGCACCATACCGCCGAGTTCGGTATTGCGGCACACTGGAAATACAAAGAGGGAATAACCGATAATAACAAAAAAATGGAGGACAGGCTCGCCTGGATTAGACAGATTCTTGATTCCCAGGCGGCGTCAACCGACGCTTCCGACCTTGTAAGGAGCATTAAGGTAGACCTGTCGCAGGAGGATGTTTTTGCGGTTACCCCGAGGGGCGATGTTATAAATCTGCCTATGGGGGCTACGGTTGTGGATTTCGCCTTTGCCATTCACTCTGCCGTAGGCACGAGAATGGTGGGCGCAAAGGTGGACGGCAAGATTGTGCCTATTAACCATCAGGTTAAAACAGGCGAGGTTATTGAGATTTTAACCACTAATCAGGCGGGTCACGGACCCAGCCGTGACTGGCTTAATATTGCGGTTACCTCTCAGGCAAAGTCAAAGATTCGTTCCTGGTTTAAAAAGGAAAAGCGTACCGAGAATATTGCCGCAGGCAAGCTTGAAATGGAAAAGGAATTCCGCCGTGCGGGCATAGATATGACAGATGAAGAGTACGCCGAGTTTATTGACGAGATAGCTAAAAGGCAGAAATTTGCAAATGCAGAGGAGTTTTTTGCGGCTATCGGTTACGGCGGGGTACTGCTTTCAAAAATAATGCCCCGCATTAAAGAGGAGTACAACAAAAAGCATGCGGCGGCAAGCCCCCCCGAGGTTGTGCCTATTGCCCAAACCAAGTCAACTAAATCCTCTGACGGGGTTATTGTAGACGGCATTGATAACTGCCTTATCAAGCTTTCAAAGTGCTGTACTCCGCTTCCGGGGGACGATATAATAGGCTTTATCACAAGGGGGCACGGGGTTTCCATTCACAAGCGGGACTGCCCGAATGTACCTGTTAATATTGCCGATTCCGCCGAGCCGGAGCGCTGGATTCCCGCCCATTGGGACGGCACAAAGACCGATTCCTTTATATCAACCCTTCAAATTGCGGCTATTGACCGTGACGGAATTTTGCTTGATGTTATGAACACGGTTTACAATATGCGGGTTACCGCCCACAGCGTTACCGCAAGGCCTACAAAGAGCGGCAACTGTATTGTGGTGCTTACAATCTCGGTGGAGAGCGTGGAGCATTTAAGGAGCATTATTTCACGCCTTGAAAAGCTAAAGGGCGTGTTCAGTATTGAAAGGATAAATCAGTAATGAAGGCTGTAATTCAAAGGGTGGAGAGTGCGTCTGTTAGGGTGGACGGTAAGACTGTCGGCTCCTGTAATAAGGGATATATGATTCTTTTCGGCGCCGCAGAGGGTGACACCGAGTATGAAGCCGACCTGCTTGCAAGGAAAACGGTTAATCTCCGTGTTTTTTGTGATGAAAACGATAAAATGAATAAATCCCTGCTTGATGTTGAGGGAGAGGTTTTGGCAATATCCCAGTTTACCCTTTGTGCTGATGTTAAAAAGGGCAACCGCCCCTCCTTTATCGGCGCATTAGAGCCGCAAAAGGCGGAAGAGCTTTACGATTTTTACTGTGAAAGGCTTAAGGAGCTTGGCGTAAAGCGGGTTGAAAAGGGGATTTTCGGCGCAGATATGAAGGTCGAGCTTATAAACGACGGACCCGTGACCATACTTTTTGATACCGATATATGGAGTAAAAATGGAAATTAAAACCTTACATTTAGGACTTATTAAAACCAACTGCTATCTGCTTTCAACCGGGAAGGCGGCGGTTGTAATAGACCCCGGCTTTGACAGGCCGAGCACCCTTGATTTTTTAAATGAAAACGCCGATAAGGAGAGGCTTATTCTTCTTACCCACGCCCATTTTGACCATATTGGCGGGGCGGAAATACTGCGTGAAAAAACGGGGGCCAAAATAGGGATAGGCGAGCTTGACGCCGACGGACTTAATGACACTAAGCTTAACCTCTCTGATATGTTCCACGCCCATATATCCCCCTTTAAGCCTGATTTCACCTATAAAAACGGCGATATAATAACGGTAGGGGATATTGAGATTAAGGTTATAAGCACACCGGGGCACACGGTGGGCGGTGTATCTTATCTTGTAGGTGATTGCCTTTTTTCGGGAGATACTTTGTTCCAAAACTCTATAGGACGAACCGATTTTCCCGGCGGCGATTTAAGGGTGCTTCAGCACTCCCTAAAAAAGCTTATGTCACTGCCGCCTGACACAGCGGTTTACCCCGGTCACGGCGACGCTACTACCATAGCCCGTGAAAAGGAAAACAATATGTTTGTAGGGTGAGGAAATGAAGCTTTGTCTTATAAATCATTCATATAAATATGAGCTTGAAAAGCTCATAAGAATTTTTTCACCCTTTGAGAAAATCGAGTTTTGCGAAGGGGAAGAAAGGGAAGACCGCACTTCTATAACCTCGCTTTTAAGGGGCGAAAAGGAAACCCGCCTTTCGGCAGAGCTTTTAATCGATAATAAAAGCTTTGAGTTTTCTGAAACCCTTTCAAACGATAATCCCGATTATGATAATGAATGTGAGCGGCTTTTGGCGGTAGCTCTTTATAACTGCTTTGTTAAGGCATCGGGCTATGTTCCCGAATGGGGAATACTTACAGGAGTCCGCCCCGCAAAGCTTTTCTCCCGACTTTCTGCCGATAACGGCAAGACTTTGGCAGAAGATTGGTTTAAAAAGGGGCTTATGGTAAGCGAAAATAAAATTTCGCTGTGCCGTGAGACGGTGGAAAGTGAAAATAAAATTACCGCCCTTTCCAAACCTGATTCTTACAGCCTTTATATTTCCATACCCTTTTGCCCCACAAGGTGCGCCTATTGCTCCTTTGTGTCCCACTCGGTTGAGCAGGCAAAGGGCTTAATACCCGACTATGTGCGCCTTTTAAAGGAAGAATTAAGGCTTACTGCCGAAATTGCAAAAAAGCTTAGCTTAAGGCTTGAAACAATATATATCGGCGGGGGAACACCCACATCGCTTACAGCAGAGCAGATAGGCGAAATTATGTCTGCCGTTAAAGCTTATTTTGACCTAAGCGGTTTGCGGGAATACACAGTCGAGGCGGGCAGACCCGATACCGTAACAAGGGAAAAGCTCGAAACAATAAAGAGCCTTGGAGCGACGAGAATCAGCATCAATCCCCAGACTATGAATGACGAGGTACTAAAGTCTATAGGCAGACGGCACACCGCCGAGGAGACCGAAAAGGCGTTTTTGCTTGCGAGGGAATGTGGTTTCTGCAATATTAATACCGATTTAATAGCGGGACTTCACGGGGATACCTATGAAAGCTTTAAAACTACTATGGAGCGTGTTTTGTCCCTTGAGCCTGAAAGCGTTACTGTTCACTCTCTTTCTATGAAACGGTCGTCTACCCTTAATGTAAACGGGCTGTTTCCCGAGGCGCAAATGGGTGCCGAGGCGGCAAAAATGGTGAATTTTGCCCGTGAAACCCTCACGGAAAAGGGAATTTTCCCGTATTATATGTATAGGCAGAGCAAGACTGTGGGTAATCTTGAAAATGTAGGTTATGCTAAAAGGGGTAAAGAATGCCTTTATAATGTTTACACAATGGACGAAACCCATACGGTATTAGCCTGCGGTGCTTCGGCGGTCACTAAGCTCAGAGAGCCGAACGGCCCTTATATTGAAAGAATATTTAACTATAAATATCCGTATGAATATATAAGCCGCTTTAATGAACTGGCGGCGAGAAAGGACGGTGTTTTAAGGTTTTATGAAAAGTACCCTGCAAACAATAAATGATTTAGCACTTAATAATCCGGGGGAGTTAGTATCCCGTGCTGAACGGCATTACGAAAAAGAGCTTACCGAAATTGCCGCAAGAATAGCCGATAATAAGGATATTAAAATTGTAGCATTGGCGGGGCCCTCGGCATCGGGTAAAACTACAACTGCCCATATACTTTGCGAAAAGCTAAGAAATCTGGGCGAAAAAATCGAAATAATATCTCTTGACGATTTTTATTTACCTGTGGATAAACTGCCCGTATTAGAGGATGGAACTAAAGATATTGAATCGGTAAATGCCCTTGATATTAAGCTCCTTAACAAATGCTTTAGCGAGATTATTAAAACGGGTAAGACATTGCTTCCGAAATTTAATTTTTCCAATAAAACAAGGCTTCTTGAAGCTAAAGAAATTGATGTTTCGGGAAAGGGTATAGCTATAGTAGAGGGGCTTCACGCATTAAATCCCCTTATAACCGATTTAGTGCCCCGAAAGAATATATTTAAGGCGTACATCAGCGTAAACCGAGGTATTGATAATGAGGACGGCAGTAAGCTTTTGTCAAGCAAGCAAATAAGGCTAATGCGGCGTCTGCTTCGTGACCGCACCTTTAGGGGCACTCCCGTTAATGATACCCTGTGCCTCTGGCAGGGGGTTGTGGAGGGTGAGGAAAAGTATCTTTACTGCTTTAAGGATACTGCCGATGCGCAGATTAAAACCCTGCACATATATGAGCCCTGCCTTTACCGTAACGAGTTTTTAAAGCTTGCAGACGAGGTAAAGGATGATGTGCCGTTCAGGGGCTATTTTTTTAAAACAGTTAAGGCTATTGAAAAATTCGTCCCGATTGATATATCCCTTTTGCCGCCCGATTCCCTGATTACGGAATTTGTGGGCAACGGTAAATATCAACTGTAACTCTACTTGAAATGTTCATAAATTTGTGATAGAATAAGAAAAAACGGAGGTTTTAACAATGGATTTTTTTGACGATATGCTAAGCAAGGCTAAGGATGCGATTGATGTTGCCTCTAAGAAGACGGGCGAGGTTGTTAATACCCAAAAGCAGAAGTTTGACATAGCCTCTCTTGAAAGCAAAAGAGCAAAGGATTTTGCGGTTTTGGGCGAGATTTATTACAATAAAATCAAGGACGGCGAGTGTGATGCCGAAAACATCAGCGAGTTAGTGCTTGCAATAAAGGAAAAAAGCGATAAGATTGATGCCCTTAAGGCAGAAATTAACAGCGCTAAGAATAAGCGCATCTGCCCTAAGTGCGGAGCGGCAATCGACCAAATCTCCAATTACTGCAACGCCTGCGGCGAAAAGCTTTTTTACGACAGCGAGGAAGACAAGACAGAGTAAAAACCGACCACTGTTGAATTAATGTGAAATTTTATAAAACAATGGGCCCCCTTGCCTAAAGGGGGCTGTCAGCAAAGCTGACTGGGGGATATTAGGATTTTGGAAATCTTAAATATATCCCTCCACCAACCTAACGGTCGGTCCCCCTCCCATGAGGCTTGGGAGGCTTTTTTGTGTAAAAATATTTACGGAGAGAATATATGGAAAGAATTAAGAAAATAGGCATAATCGTCGCCGATTCGGACGAGTTTGCACCCCTTGAGGAAAACATCAAAAGGGGCAAATATACCGAAAAAACCTTTCTTAAAAGAAGGATATTCGAATTTAAAATCGGAGACACCGAGCTTTGTGCTATGCTTTGCGGAATTGGCAAGGTAAATGCGGCAGCGGGGGCCGCCCATTTGGTGGATATAGGCTGTGAAGTTATACTTAATTACGGGCTTTCCGGCGGAATAAGCGGTGTAAGGCGGGGTGAGATTTGCCTTTGCAATAAGTTTTTAGAGCACGATTTCAACCTTACAACAATCGGCTATAAGCCCTGTGAAAAGCCGGGGCAGGAGAGCTTTGTTTATAATTCGGACAAGCGCTTAAACGGTATTGTAAAATCCCTTTTGCCCCATATTAAAGAGGGGCTTGCCGCAACAGGCGACTGCTTTGTGTGCGATGAAAAGCTGCGTAGCTTTTTAAAGGATGAATTTGGCGCTATGTGCTGTGATATGGAGACGGCGGCCATCGCCTATGTCTGCGAGTATGCGGGGGTGCCCTTTGCCTCGGTGCGCAGGGTTTCCGACGACGCGGGTGAATCGGCACTTGAAAGCTACCGTGAAATGAACACTTCGGGTGAGACGGTTTTATCTGACTTTATACTCGAATGCGCTAAAGCCGCCGCAAATGAGCTGTGATATGAAAACACAAGAAAAGAGCTTTCAACGGGGTGCGCTTTTGCTTTTATGCTCGGCGGTTATTGTAAAGCTTATAGGAGCACTTTTTAAAATTCCCCTTTCCTCTAAATACTGTCTGGGCGATTTGGGCTTCGGCTATTTTTCCTCTGCCTACGATTTATTTACACCCTTTTACGCCCTTGCTATGGCAGGGTTCCCTGTTGCCGTATCAAAAACGGTTTCGGAATATTTAGCAAAGGGAAGATATAATGATGTAAAGCAGATGCTGAATGTGAGCCGCAGGGTATATCTTTCGGCGGGGCTTATCTGCTTTTTGTGCCTTAGTGCCGTTATATATCCCTTTTCGAGACTTACCGATTCTACAGGGGCGGGCATATATTCCCTCTTTGCAATGACCCCGTCGGTTATTTTTTGTTGCCTTATGTCCTCTTACCGAGGCTATTATCAAGGGCTTAACAATATGCTTCCCACGGCGGTTTCCGAGCTTTTAGAGGCGCTTTGCAAGCTGGTATTGGGCTTTGGCTTTGGACTTTTGACGGTTAAAATAACCGGTAATGTCGCTTTCGGTGCGGCGGCGGCGATTTTCGGAATTACGGTGGGTACGGCGGTATCAACCCTTTATTTAAAGCTTTATTATAGGTTTAAGGGGGACGGAATCTCTCCCGTTAAATTATCGGGCAGTCCGATTTTAGGGGGCAGGTCTGCCGCAAAAGCCCTCGTTTTGATTGCCGTTCCCGTAGCACTCGCCTCACTTGCGGGTAATATTGCACTTATTATAGACGCACTTACCGTAAGGCGGCAATTAGGCGGGCTTGACGAAAGCTCCTTCAATATAATAAGGGAAATGTATGCTTATTCGGTAGCAGACTATAATAAAACTGCGGCGGCTCCCATAACAAACGGTGAGCTTTCCGCCCTGCTTTACGGCATAAGGGGAAAGGCCTATACCCTTTTTAATTTGGTTCCTACCCTTACTACGGTTATCGGTGTAAGCGCTGTGCCGGTAATTGCGGGACTTAACACCGAAAAGGATTATAAGGCTTTAAACCGCAATTTAAACTCTGCCTTAAAGCTTGTCTCCCTTATTTCTCTCCCTGCGGGCATAGGTCTTTTTGTGGCATCGGATAGGATAATGGAGCTTTTGTATGACAGCGCCGCCTCGGTGGAAATAGGCGCTCCTATGCTTAAGTTATTCGGTATTGCGGCGGTCTTTGCGGGTATTGGGATTCCCTTAACGGGAATTTTGCAGGCTATGGGTAAACAAAAGGCGGCGCTTATAAACATAGGTGCAGGTGCGGCGGTTAAGCTTATAATAGGAATGCTTACCGTATCTGTCCCCGAAATTAATGTTAAGGGAGCGGCTTTAGGTACCCTTGCCTGTTATGCGGTGATATTTGTTTTGCATATGGCGGTTTTGCTTAAAAGCAAAGAAACAGCCCTTGATATTAAAGCCGTATTTTTTAAACCCCTTGCTGCCGCATTGTTTTGCGGAGTTGCCGCACAGATGGTTTTATATATAGGCAATTCGTTTTTTATAACGACTTTGGCAATTTTGGCGGCGGTTTTAGTTTATATAATTTGTCTTGTGTTGCTGAAGGCTTTGGAGGAAGACGATTTAAGGTCTCTTCCTAAGGCAGAAAAGCTTACGGATTTTTGTAAAAAACATAGAATTATTCGCTGAATTGCCACTCAAAAAACGCATTTTTTATGTTTTTTTACAGAAAATTTAAAATATATACGAAAATATATTGATTTTTCCAAGAAAGTATGGTAAAAATATATAGTACAGGCTTGAGTTTGTACAATATAGCTTTCTAACGGAGTTATTCGTTGAAAAAATTTTTTGGAGGTTCTTACAATGAACAAAACTGAATTAGTAGCATCTATGGCTGATAAGGCCGGCATTTCTAAGAAGGACGCTGAAAAGGCTCTCGTTGCTTTTCTTGACACCGTAACAGACGAGTTAAAGAAGGGCGAGAAGGTTCAGCTCGTAGGCTTCGGTACCTTTGAGGTTCGTGAGCGTGCTGCAAGAACAGGTATCAATCCCCAGACTAAGCAGACCATTAAGATTGCCGCTTCCAAGAATCCCGTATTCAAGGCAGGCAAGGCTCTTAAGGATACAGTTTCCAAATAATTGTACTTACGAAAAGCCGTCCGTAAGGGCGGCTTTAGTTTTTGAATGGAGAAGAAAATGAGACTTGATAAATATTTAAAGGTTTCAAGAATAATTAAAAGGCGCACGATTGCTAATGAGGCCTGCGATGCGGGCAGAGTTACGGTAAACGGCAAGACGGCTCGTGCATCGTATGATGTAAAGGTGGGGGATGTTATCGAAATATCCTTCGGCGCCAGAGATTTTAAAGCTCAGGTCACCTCGGTTGCAGAGACCGTTAAAAAGGACGATGCGGCGGGGCTTTATAAAATAATACCTTAAGCCCTATGGCGGTATAAAACATACTCTGATTAAATATATTTAATTAGAGGTGTTGGCTGTGGAAGAAAATGTGCGCTTAAATCATAATATAATAGTTGAGGACCGCAAGAAAATGACCCTTACAGGGGTAAAGGATGTTCTTTCCTTTGACGAGGAGACCGTGGTGCTTGATACCTCGCTTGGAAGACTTACCGTAAAGGGCTCGGGGTTACATATAATTAATTTCGATACCAAAAGCGGCGACCTTTCGGCAGAAGGGCGGCTATACGCACTTGTATATACCTCGGAAGAGAAAAGCGGCGGTGTATTTTCCCGTATTTTCAGGTGAGCTATGTGGGAAATAGATAACCTCTCTCAACTGCTGGGCTTTTTATATTCCGCCGTTTTAGGCGGAATTTACTGTATTGTATACGATTGCCTGCGTGCTTTAAGAAAAGAAATTAAATTTAGCACAGCCGCAGTTTTTGTTTCGGATATTTTGTATTCTCTTTTTTGCGCCGTTACCTGTTTTTGTTTTTTGCTTGCGGTAACGGGCGGTCAGCCCCGAGGCTTTGTTTTTGCGGGAGCGGCGGTAGGCTTTTTGGCTACAAGGCTTACGGTTTCACGCATTTTGTTTTTTGCTTTTTCTAAAGTGTTACGGGGTATGCGGTTTGTTTTTAAATGGATTTCGGTGATTTTCAGCCGATTTTTCACCGTAATTTCAGCGCAAACCGAGCATTTGGGCGAAAAAGTTAAAAAAATATACAGTTTACCCGCAAATACTTTAAAAAAACACTTGAAAAAGAAATAGTGTTTGTTGTATACTTAATCCGATAGAATATCGGTCTTGCATTTCTACGGAGTGTGAGTTATGAAAAAGAAAAAAAGAAAAAATAAAAGTATTATACTGCGGGTTTTGATTTTGGGTGTATGCGTTTATATGATAGCTACCCTCTCGGGGCTTTGGAATACCCTGAGTCAAAGCCGCAAGGAGCTTGAAGCCTTGAAGGCACAGTACGACCAAGAGCAAAATGATATTGAGGAGCTTCGCTCTATGCTTGAGGACGGCTCGCAGTCACAAATAATTGAAAAAGCGGCAAGAGAAAGACTGGGCTTCGTCTATCCCGACGAACAGGTTTTTATCGATATATCAGGCAATTAATTTTTGAGGAGGATACAAAGCTTATATGGAGCTTACTGTAGGACAGATTGTTGAGGGAAAAATTACCGGAATCACAAACTTCGGAGTCTTTGCGGACATAGGCGAGGGCAAATCGGGAATGGTACATATTTCTGAGGTTGCACGCACCTATGTGAACGATATTAATGAATTTGTGAAGGTGGGCGACACCGTTAAAATGAAGGTGCTTAATATCGGGGAGGACGGTAAGATAAGCCTTAGTATTAAGCGTGCTCTTGAACCCGAAAAGACCGAGCCAAAGGAACGCCGTGAAAGACGCAGCTACTCTCAGCCTAAGATAGACGGCTCCTATACCTGGATGCCCAAGAAGGAAGAGCCCCAAAGCTTTGAGGAAATGATGAACCGCTTCAAGCAGACCAGCGATGAAAAGTTTTCTGACCTAAAGCGCAAAAACCCCGAAGCCAGACGCACCAAGCGGGGAGCGGCAAAATAAGATTTTATTCAAGGCGGATTTTGCCCTTAGGCGATTTCTGCCTTTAAATTTATTTAATTCAGGAGAAAAAATGATAAGAGAAATTTCAGTAGAAAAAATAACCGAAACAGTAAGCGAGCTTTGCATAAGAGCTAATAAAAAACTGCCAAAGGATATTGAGGAAAAAATAACCGTCTGTGAGAGGTGCGAAACAAATTCGTTGGCAAAAAGCGTGCTTTGCGACCTTAAAAGAAATATTGCGGCGGCAAATGAGTATGATTTGCCTATCTGTCAGGACACGGGAATGGCGGTAGTCTTTCTCCGAATCGGGCAGGATGTGCACTTTACCGGCGGCAACCTTTATGCGGCGGTAAACGAGGGCGTAAGGCAAGGCTACGAAAAGGGACTTCTGCGCAAGTCTGTTGTGGGCGACCCGCTAAAGAGGGTCAACACAAATGATAATACCCCTGCAGTTATCCACACCGTTATTACCGAGGGTGACAAGGTAAAAATAACTGTTGCGCCTAAAGGCTTTGGCAGTGAGAATATGAGCGGAGTTAAAATGCTTACCCCCTTTGACGGCAGAGAAGGCGTAGTAGAGGCAGTGCTCGAAATTGTAAAGAAGGCTTCAAACAACCCCTGCCCGCCTATGGTTGTGGGGGTTGGCATAGGGGGCGATTTTGAGCAATGCGCCCTGCTTTCAAAGCTTGCTCTTTGCAGAAGCACCGACAAGCGCAATCCCGACCCTTTTTATAAGGAACTTGAGGACGAGCTGTTAGAGAAGATTAATCAGCTTGATATAGGCCCGCAGGGCTTCGGCGGAAAAACCACCGCTTTAGCCGTAAATATTGAGACGGCACCCACCCATATTGCCGGACTTCCCGTGGCGGTTAATATAGGCTGTCATGTAACACGGCACTCTTCGGAGGTTATATGATGGAAAAAATTAATTTGATAGCTCCCTGCCTTTTCGGAACAGAGAGCATCGCCGCAGACGAGTTTCGCCGTATGGGCTTTACGGAGATTGTCACCGAAAACGGCAGGGTAAAGCTTGCGGGCGACTTTAATATGCTGGCCCGTGCCAATATCTGCTCCCGCTTTGCGGAGAGAATTTTAATCAATGTGGGGGAGTTTTACGCCGCCACCTTTACCGAGCTGTTTGACGGGGTAAAGGCGCTTGATTGGGAGAATTTTATAGGTAAGGACGACGCCTTTCCCGTAAACGGCTGGAGCATTGATTCTATTCTTCACAGCATACCCGACTGCCAGTCGATTATCAAAAAGGCGATAGTTGAGAGATTAAAGCTTAAATACTCTGTTTCCCGCTTTGCCGAGACGGGGCCCGAATATAGAATAAGATTTTCGATTCACAAAAACAGCGTCACAATGATGATTGATACCTCGGGCGAGGGACTGCACAAGCGGGGCTACAGGCGCAATTCCAACGCCGCCCCCTTAAAGGAAACACTTGCGGCATCAATGTGCGATTTAGCCCGAATTTACCCTGATACCAAGCTGTTAGACCCATTTTGCGGCAGCGGAACCTTGCTTATAGAGGCGGCGCTTATGGCGACCAAAACCGCCCCTGGGTTAAGGCGATTTTTTGCGGCGGAGCGCTTCGGCTTTATTCCCGAAAAGGTTTGGCGTGAGGAAAGAACAAGGGCGCAGGATTTAATACTTCATAATGTGGATTTCAGAGCGCAGGGCTTTGATATTGATAAAAATGCGGTGGAGCTGACCCTCGAAAATGCTAAAAAGGCGGGAGTTTCAAAATATGTTAAGGCGGCGGTTGCAGATGTAAAAGATTTTACCCCGCCCGAGGAAAGATGCCTCATAATTACAAATCCCCCTTACGGCGAGCGGCTTTTGGATGTTAAGGCGGCAGAGGAGCTTTACACCGTAATGGGTAACCGCTTTAAAGAGGGGGGCGGCAGAAAGTACTATGTTATAAGCCCCCACGATGAGTTTGAAAAATATTTCGGCAGAACGGCAGATAAACGGCGTAAGCTTTACAACGGTATGATAAAATGCCAGTTGTTTATGTATTTTAAAAATAAGGAGAGGTAAAAATGTCAAAGAAAAAGGGAATCATAGCGGAATTTAAGGAGTTTATTTCAAGAGGCAATGTAATCGACCTTGCGGTGGGCGTTGTAATGGGCAGTGCCTTTACGGCTATCGTAACCTCGCTTGTAAACGATATTATAATGCCCGCTGTAGGTGTGCTTTTCGGGGGAATTGATTTCACTTCCTTAAGACTTGTTATCCGTGAGGCCACCGAAACTACAGAGGAGGCGGCAATCGGCTACGGCAACTTTATTCAGTGCGTGGTTAATTTCCTGCTTATAGCAATGGTTATCTTCCTTGTAATAAAGGGAATGAACGCATTTAAGCGCAAAAAAGAGGAGGCAGTCGAGGAGGCAAAGCCCGCAGAGCCCAGCGAAGAGGTACTGTTACTTCGTGAAATCCGTGATTCGCTTAAAAATAGTAAGGAATAATTTTCATATTACTGTTGACAAATTTAAAATTTAGTAATATTATATTAACATAATCTTCAGGGCGGGGTGAGATTCCCCACCGGCGGTAAAGCCCGCGAGCCTTTTTGGCTGATTCGGTGAAACTCCGAAGCCGACGGTTAAGTCATTGAAGAGTCGAACACGATAAGGTTTCGCATACCGCTTTTTATATTACGGCTTTGCGTTCATTTTTGAAATACGCCAGTATTCCTGCAAATTCACGCTTCGCCGAATAGAAAAATCGGTGGCAGAAACTCGGCACGACCTGCCAATGAAAAATTTTTTGTTGTCAGGAAGTTGCGAAACGCCGAAAGGCTGATGCCTTTCAAGAGACAAGACAAACTGATAACACAAAATTTACATTGTCAGGCTTGTCGGGTTCGACTCTTCAATGACTACAGTCCGGATGAAAGAAGAATGTATAATTATTTGCATTTTTACGCCCTTACTTTATGTAAGGGCGTTTCTTCTTTTTCTTTTAATTCCCCTGAAAAAAGAGGCTCTTTTGCAAATGTTGGATGTATTTTGGCTCCCTCTGACGAGGGAGCTGTCGAGTGAAGCGAGACTGAGGGAGAGAAAAAGTTGCGTTTTCTTGCAACCTTACCCTTTCTCTCCCTCCGTCACGGGAATCCCCTCGCCAACCTAACGGTCGGCCCTCTCCCCTTTAGGCAAGGGGCGCATTGCCGTGCCACCTCTCAACTGCCGTTTCGGTCGGTGCTGTTGCTTCTGGGCGGTGTCCACAGGACACCCGCACCCTCGTCAGAGGGAGGCGAAATCTCATAGAACCCCAACATTAGGAATAGAACCCAAAAAGAAAGGAAAATGTAAAATGAAAAAACAAAATTTAATCAGAGGTATTGCGGTAAGCGCAGTTATGGGAGCGCTCGGATTTGTGCTTATGCTCCTTGAATTTCCGTTGCCCTTTATCATTCCGTCCTTTATCAAGCTTGATTTTTCGGAAATTCCCGCAATTATCACCGCCTTTGCCTTCGGCCCGCAGTACGGAGTATTGGTTTGCCTTATTAAAAATCTTCTGCACCTTTTCGTCACCACCTCGGCGGGCGTGGGGGAGCTTTCAAACTTCCTTTTGGGAGCGGTTTTCACGGGCGTTGCGGGACTTATTTATATGAAGCACAAAAACCATAAGGGTGCACTTGTAGGTGCCCTTGTCGGCTCCTTTGCAATGGCGGCGATAAGCGTTGTTACAAATTATTTTGTGGTTTATCCCGCCTATGTGGTGCTTTACGGTATGCCAATGGAGGCGATTATCGGAATGTATCAGGCTATTTTGCCTGCGTCCGACACGCTTATAAAATCCCTTTTAATCTTCAATCTTCCCTTTACCTTTATTAAGGGAATAATTGACGCAGGCGTATGCTTTGCGGTTTATAAGCGAATTTCCCCGATACTAAAGTACGGGCTTAAAAAGCAGAACGGTTAAAATTTCTTGTTGACAAACGGAAATAATGTGTTACAATAGTAACCGTAAAATTAAATATGTCCTTATCAAGAGAGGCGGAGGGAACCGGCCCTGTGATGCCCGGCAACCTGATTTTTATCAAGGTGCCAATTCCGGCGGATTATCCGAAAGATGAGGTTTTGTGCCGCTTGCCTTTCGGTGAGCGGCTTTTTTTCTTGCTTTTAGGACATAAAAAACGGAGGAATTAAAAATGTCAAAAATGCTTTTTACATCTGAATCGGTAACCGAGGGTCATCCCGATAAGGTCTGCGACCGAATTTCGGACGCTGTATTAGACGAGCTTCTTAAAAAAGACCCTAACGCCCGTGTTGCCTGTGAGACCTTCTGCACAACCGGAAGCGTTACGGTTATGGGCGAAATTAGTACAAGCTGTCAGGTTGATATTCCACAGATTGTGCGGGATACCGTCTGTGAAATAGGCTACAACTGCCCCGAAGCGGGCTTTGACGGCAACACCTGCGCGGTTATGACGGCTATTGATAAGCAGTCGCCGGATATTGCTATGGGGGTTGACAATTCCCTTGAATTTAAGGACGGTCAAGAGGATAAATATAATCTTAACGGCGCAGGGGATCAGGGTATGATGTTCGGCTACGCCTGCGACGAAACGCCCGAATTAATGCCCCTGCCGATTTCCCTTGCGCACAAAATGGCAAAGCGCTTGACCGATGTCAGAAAGAGCGGAGAGCTTAAGTACCTCAGACCCGACGGCAAAACCCAGGTGACCGTGGAATATGATGACGGCAAGCCCGTTAGAATAGACGCAGTTGTAGTATCTTCACAGCACAGCGCCGAGGTTGATTTAGGGACTCTTCGTGCCGATATTTTGGAAAAGGTGATAAAACCCACCGTTCCCGTCGAGCTGTTCGATGAAAACACAAAGGTTTACATAAACCCGACAGGACGGTTTGTTGTCGGCGGCCCGCAGGGGGATACGGGACTTACGGGGCGTAAAATAATTGTCGATACTTACGGCGGCTTTGCCCGTCACGGCGGCGGAGCGTTTTCGGGCAAGGACCCTACAAAGGTTGACCGCAGCGCCGCCTACGCCGCACGCTATATCGCAAAGAATATTGTAGCGGCGAAAATAGCCTCAAAATGCGAGGTGCAGTTGGCCTACGCAATAGGCGTTGCACGCCCTGTTTCGGTTATGGTGGATACCTTTGGCACGGGCAAATATGATGATGAAAAAATCGCTGAGGCGGTAAAAAAGGTGTTTGATTTGCGCCCCTCCGCTATTATTGACACCTTAGAGCTTAGGAATCCGATTTACAAACAGCTATCTGCTTACGGCCATATGGGCAGAACCGACCTTGACATTCCGTGGGAAAAAACCGACCGCACAAAGGCGCTTATTAACGCTTTTAACGGAGTAAAGTAATTGAACTGAGGCTTTATTTATGACAAAAAAATATCCTTTTCCTGCCGGACTTGAGCCCAACTGTGAATACAGCGTATCGGTTAGAGGAACAAAAGGGGGCGGTTCTGCGTTGTTACAAAAGAATTTAATAAATAATTGACAAACGGTTTAGTTTGTGGTATACTGCTAAAAGTATAAATGAGCAATGGCGTTCATTGATAAGGGATTCCTTATCTTTGAACGCTTTTTTATTTTGTAAAAACGGGGGAATTTTAAATGACGGATAAAGGACTTTACCGACAGCAATTTGAGCACGACGCCTGCGGTATAGGCGCAGTTGTGAATGTGGACGGAATAAAGAGCCACAGGGTTGTTGATAACGCACTTTCCATTGTTGAAAAGCTTGAGCACAGGGCGGGTAAGGACGCTTCGGGCGAGACGGGCGACGGCGTCGGTATACTCGTTCAGATTTCGCATAAATTCTTTTCCTTAGCCGCAAGGGAGCTTGGTATAGATATAGGCGGCGAGCGGGAATACGGCGTAGGTATGTTCTTCTTCCCGCAGGACACCCTAAAGCGCAATCAGGCAAAGAAAATGCTTGAGGTTATTGCAAGAAAAGAGGGGGTGGAGTTCTTGGGCTGGCGTGAGGTGCCGATTGACAGCACTACCCTCGGCAAAAAGGCCCTCGACTGTATGCCCCACATTATGCAATGCTTTTTAAAAAAGCCTGCCGATGTGAAAAAAGGGCTTGATTTTGACCGCAAGCTTTATATAATCCGCCGTGTTTTTGAGCAGAGCAACGATAATACATATGTTGTTTCCCTTTCTTCACGCACGATTGTATATAAGGGTATGTTCCTTGTGGGTCAGCTAAGGCGTTTTTACCTTGATTTGCTTGACGAAAGCTTTGAAAGTGCAATAGCCCTCGTTCATTCCCGCTTTTCCACCAATACAACCCCCAGCTGGGAGCGTGCCCACCCCAACCGCTTTATACTCCATAACGGTGAGATTAACACTATCAGAGGCAATGTGGACAGAATGCTTGCCCGTGAGGAGACCATGGAAAGCACCGTTATGAAGGGGGATATGGATAAGGTTTTGCCCGTTGTAAATGCCTCTGGCTCCGATTCGGCTATGCTTGATAATACCCTCGAATTCCTTGTGATGAACGGTATGGAGCTGCCCCTCGCCGTAATGGTTACGATACCCGAGCCCTGGCGCAACAGCAAGACTATTACTAGAGACAAGCGGGATTTTTACCACTATTATTCCACAATGATGGAGCCTTGGGACGGCCCTGCCGCAATACTTTTCTCGGACGGCGATACCGTCGGCGCAGTGCTTGACCGAAACGGTCTTCGCCCCTCAAGATACTATATTACCGACGATAATATGCTTATACTGTCTTCCGAGGTGGGCGTTCTCGATATATCTCCTGAGCATATTGTAAAGAAAAGCCGTTTAGAGCCGGGCAAGATGCTGCTTGTTGATACCAAATCAAAGCGCATAATATCCGACGGGGAATGCAAGAAATATTACGCCACAAGAAAGCCCTACGGCGAGTGGCTTGACCAAAATCTTGTAAGGCTTGACGAGCTTAAAATGCCCAACTGCCGCATTGAGCGGTACGACCAGCAGACAAGAGACCGCCTTTACAAGGCCTTCGGCTACACCTATGAGGATATAAGGGACGCTATAATCCCTATGGCTAAAAACGGTGCCGAGGCTACAGCCGCTATGGGTACGGATATTCCCCTTGCAATGCTTTCGGAAAAGCATCAGCCCCTGTTTAACTATTTCAAACAGCTTTTTGCGCAGGTCACTAATCCGCCTATCGACGCTATCCGGGAAGAGGTTGTAACCGATACCAGCGTATATGTGGGCTCGGACGGAAACCTGCTTGAGGAAAAGGCTTCAAACTGCGTTGTGCTCGAAATTCCAAATCCGATTATTACCTCGGCGGAGCTTGTAAAAATTAAGGCAATCGACCGCCCGGGCTTTAAGGTTGAGACGGTTTCTCTGCTTTATTATAAAAACACTCCCCTTGAAAGGGCGCTTGACCACCTCTTTGTGGAGTGCGACCGTGCCTATAAAAACGGAGCGAATATACTTATAATTTCCGACCGAGGAGTGGACGAAAACCATGTGGCTATTCCGTCATTGCTTGCGGTGTCGGCTATTGAACAGCACCTTATACGCACTAAAAAGCGCACCGCTCTTTCGGTTATTCTTGAAAGTGCAGAGCCTCGGGATGTTCACCAGTTTGCAACCCTTTTAGGCTACGGCGCAAGGGCGGTAAACCCCTACCTTGCCGAGGAATGTATTACCGAGCTTATTGATTTAAAGCTGCTTGACAAGGATTATCACACCGCTATCAGAGATTACAATAATGCCATACTTCACGGTATTGTTAAAATCGCCTCTAAAATGGGCATTTCCACAATTCAGTCCTACCAGTCCTCACAGATTTTTGAGGCTATCGGTATAAAAGGGGAGGTTATCGACCGCTACTTTACCAACACCGTAAGCCGTGTGGGCGGAATAGGTCTTGAAGAGATAAACGAGGGGGTTGAATACCGCCACAGCCACGCCTTTGACCCGTTGGGGTTAGGTGTTGACACCACCCTTGACAGCGTGGGCGAGCATAAGCTCCGCTCGGGCAACGATAAGGAAGACCATATGTATAACCCCGAAACCGTTATCGCCCTTCGAGAGGCTACACAGTTAGGCTCTTACGAGCGGTTTAAGGAGTACACCGCTATGGTGGATAACGAAAACCGTCCCCATACCTTGCGTGGTCTTCTCGATTTTGAAACCGAAAATGTCACCCCCATTTCCATAGATGAGGTTGAGCCTGTAAGCGAGATTGTAAAGCGCTTTAAGACGGGCGCTATGTCCTACGGCTCGATTTCGCAGGAGGCCCACGAGTGTATGGCGATTGCCATGAACCGCTTAGGCGGTAAGTCGAACTCGGGCGAGGGCGGCGAAAGACCCGAAAGACTGGGCACCGAGCGCAACAGCGCCATTAAACAGGTGGCTTCGGGCAGATTCGGCGTAACAAGCGAATATTTAGTTTCCGCAAATGAGATTCAAATTAAAATGGCACAGGGTGCAAAGCCGGGCGAGGGCGGACATCTGCCGGGTAAAAAGGTTTACCCCTGGATTGCCAAAACCCGTTATTCAACCCCAGGTGTTTCCCTGATTTCACCCCCGCCACACCACGATATTTATTCTATAGAAGATTTAGCACAGCTTATTTTCGACCTTAAAAACGCCAACCGTGATGCCAGAATTTCGGTAAAATTAGTTTCCGAGGCAGGGGTCGGCACAATAGCCGCAGGCGTTGCAAAGGCGGGGGCACAGGTAGTGCTTATTTCGGGCTATGACGGCGGTACCGGAGCCGCCCCCCAAAGCTCTATTCACAATGCGGGACTGCCCTGGGAGTTAGGTCTTGCCGAGGCGCACCAGACCCTTATCAGCAACGGTCTTCGCTCAAGGGTTATACTTGAAACCGACGGTAAGCTTATGAGCGGCAGAGATGTTGCAATAGCGGCAATATTGGGTGCAGAGGAGTTCGGCTTTGCTACTGCTCCCCTTATCACAATGGGCTGTATTATGATGCGTGTCTGCAATCTTGATACCTGCCCCTGCGGCATTGCTACCCAAAATCCAGAGCTTAGAGGTCGTTTTTGCGGTAAGCCTGAATATGTTATGAACTTTATGACCTATATCGCCGAAGAGCTCCGTGAAATTATGGCTTCCTTAGGGGTCAGAACGGTTGAGGAATTGGTCGGCAGAACCGATTTAATCAAGGTGCGTGAAAAAACCGTTACAAAGCGTGCGGCTATGGCGGACCTTTCACAGATACTTTATAATGTCCCCGCACCCGAAGAGGAAAAGCATTTCAGAAAGGAAAATGCTTACAACTTCGAGCTTGAAAAGACGGTGGACGAGAGCGTTATTATCCCTGCCTTTAAGACCGCCCTTAAAACAGGTAAGCCTAAAACTATCAAGGTTGAGGTTTCCAGCACAAACCGTACTGTCGGCACGATTTTCGGCTCGGAAATCACCAAGAAGTACAAAAACACCCTGCCTGACGATACCTATAAGGTAGAATGTCACGGCGGCGGCGGTCAGTCCTTTGGTGCGTTTATCCCTAAGGGTCTTACAATAAGCCTTACGGGGGACAGTAACGACTATTTCGGCAAGGGACTTTCGGGCGGCAAGCTTATTGTAAAGCCCGACGATAACGCCGCTTACAAGGCAGAGGAAAACATAATCATCGGTAATGTGGCTCTCTATGGCGCAACCTCGGGCGAGGCCTACATTAACGGTATTGCAGGTGAGCGCTTCTGCGTTCGTAATTCGGGTGCGTACGCTGTCTGCGAAGGTACGGGCGACCACGGCTGTGAGTATATGACAGGGGGCAGAGCCGTTATTTTAGGGCCTACAGGCAAGAACTTTGCCGCAGGTATGAGCGGCGGTATTGCCTATGTGTTAGACGAAAATCACGATTTCTATTTGCGGCTTAATAAATCCCTTGTAACTATGACGGGGGTTGAGGAAAAGCACGATATAGAGGAGCTTAGAACGCTGATTGAAAAGCATGTAGCAGCCACAGGCTCCCCTAAGGGTAAGCGCATACTTCACGATTTTGCAAATTACCTGCCCTACTTTAAGAAAATATTGCCCAACGATTATAGCCGTATGTTAGGCGAGATAAGCCGCTTTGAGGAAAAGGGACTTTCCCGTGATGAGGCGGAGCTTGAAGCCTTCTACTCGGTGCAGAATTAAGGGGGGATAACAATGGGAAAAGCAACAGGATTTTTAGATTACGATAGAAAAGAAAATAAGGCGGTAGAGCCTAACGAGCGAATTAAGAATTTTAAGGAATTTCATTCGGGTATGTCAAAGCCCCAGAGGCAGTCTCAGGGTGCCCGCTGTATGAACTGCGGCGTGCCCTTTTGCCAGTCGGCTATGAAGCTCGGCGGTATGGTATCAGGCTGTCCGCTGCACAACCTTATCCCCGAATGGAATGACGAGATATTCAAGGGTAACTGGGATTACGCCCTTAAAAGGCTTACAAAGACCAACCCTTTCCCCGAGTTTACCGGCAGAGTTTGCCCCGCCCTTTGCGAGGCGGCATGCTCCTGCGGACTTTACGGCGACCCCGTAACGGTAAAGGAAAACGAGCTTGCAATAATTGAAAACGGCTTTAAAAACGGCTTTGTAAAGCCCGCCGCCCCCGAGGTCAGAACAGGTAAAAGGGTGGCGGTAATAGGATCGGGTCCGGCGGGACTTGCCTGCGCTGAGCGCCTTAATAAACGGGGACATTCGGTTACCGTCTACGAAAAGGACGACCGTATCGGCGGACTTTTGATGTACGGCATACCGAATATGAAGCTTGAGAAAAACATTGTTGACCGCAGGGTTAATATAATGAAAAAAGAGGGCGTTGTTTTTAAGACGGGGGTAGATGTCGGCAAGGATATAACCGCCGGGGAGCTAACAAGAGAATATGACGCTGTGGTGCTTTGCTGCGGTGCGGGCAATCCCCGTGACCTTAAGGTGAAAAACCGAGATGTGGGCGGTGTATACTTTGCGGTGGATTTCTTAAAATCCACAACCAAGGCTCTCTTGGATAACGGGCTTAAAGAGGGCTTTGTTTCGGCAAAGGATAAAAATGTTATTATAGTAGGCGGCGGTGATACGGGCAACGACTGCGTCGGCACCTGTATCCGTCACGGCTGCAGGTCTGTAACCCAGCTTGAAATGATGCCGAAATTGCCCGACACAAGAGCGGAAAGCAATCCTTGGCCCCAGTATCCGAGGGTTTGCAAGACCGATTACGGTCAGGAAGAGGCTAAGGCGGTTTTCGGCAACGACCCCCGTGTTTACTGCACAACCGTAAAGGAATTTATCCCCGATGAACAGGGGAATATCAAGGCGGTAGTGACGGTAGAATTAGAGCCTAAAAAGGACGAAAAGACAGGCAGAACGGTTATGAGCGAGATTTCGGGCAGTGAAAAAACGCTGGATTGCGACCTCTTGCTTATCGCCGCAGGCTTCTTAGGCCCGAAGGATTATATTGCCGACGCATTCGGAACCGAAAGAGATGCAAGAAGCAATATTTCAACCCCCGACGGCTCTTATAAAACAAATACAGAAAAGGTCTTCGCCGCAGGCGACGCACGGCGGGGACAGTCCCTTGTAGTCTGGGCTATAGCCGAGGGCAGAGCGGCGGCAAAGGAAATTGACGAGTATCTAATGGGATATACCAATTTAATATGATTTTTTAAAAACAGAACCCGCCTGATAAAGCAAAAGAGCTTTATCAGGCGGGCTTTTCATATCGGGCGTGCCGTCAGGGTTGTTTGCAAAAGATACAAGCTACTTACTGCACCTTAATTCACCCGATTAAAATAATTTAGTTCTTTTTGTATCCGCACTTGGGGCAAATGCCGTTTTCATTAAGCGCTATGCCGCACAACGGACAGCGGTCAATTTCTTTTCTTGTCTCAAACTCCTCGGATGCCGCATTTACGCCGCTTGTAAAGGTGAGCTTGGCAATATTAAGCTTATCCTTGAGAAGGTCATATACAATCTTAATCATACCTTCAACCGTCATAGTTTCTTTGGTAACTACCAAACGGCAATCGGGATAAGCCGTTGCAAGCTCGGTCTTGAAGGCGGGGCCCTTCATCTTATTGGTGGGCGCACCTGCTTTGATTCCCTGCTTTTCGTAAACATCAAGGATAGCGGGTAGGAGAGGGTCGTCCTCTCTCAAAATCAATGCGTGGTCAAAGTTCTTTAGAACCTCCCAAGCTGTTTTCTGGATTTCATTACAGGGGAAAACCATATTTACGCTCGGCTCAACGGTATCCTCAACTTCAATGGTAAGAACACCGGTATGTCCGTGCAAATACTGTGCTTCTCCCTTAAATCCGTAAAATCGGTGCGCGTACTGCAAATCTAATGTGGTAATGCTTCTCATAACAATCCTCCTAAATATTCATTATATGAAAAACGCTCAGTCGCGGTTTTTCCGTTATACATCCTTCTCTTTTTGAGACATCGAATGCTTTTTACAGTCAGGGCAAGTTCCGCGAAAAATAATATCATAGCCTGTAAAATCAAATCCGCGGGTATCCCTGATGTTATTTTCAAGACCCGAAATATAGTCAATATCCACATCGAAAAGGCGGCCGCATTTGTCGCATTTTATGTGACAGTGATTATGGGTACAGTGGTCATATCGGTCAGCGCCGCCCGGGATTTCCAGTTTGCGGATTTCTCCCATTTCCGATAGAGTATTTAAGTTTCTATATACTGTCGCCTTACTGATGTTGGGGTGTTCAATGATAACGGCATCATATATCTCGTCCGCCGTTGCGTGATTATGTAATTTGTTCACAGCGTCCAATACCAAAGAGCGCTGAATCGTCTTTCGCTTCATCATAGATATTCAATCCCTGCAATCTTATCTTAATGATATTATATATCAATTAGTATCTAATGTCAATAATAAAATAAATTTTTTAAATATGCAGCAAAAAGATGCCGCCTTGACGCGCGAGAAAAAGCTGCAAAAAAAGAAGCACCTCGATTACGCATTTGCGTACCGAGGCACTCGGTTTTGGAACGGCTGCTTAACGGCAAAAGCCGCCGGATAACCGCCCTTTCAAGCCTTTTATCAAGGGATATTATTTATTTGTCATAAAATTAAATTCACCCGATACTGTATTAAAAACAGCTCTGCCGTTCTGATAACTTAAATATTCAATACCGTCGGTGTAAATATTAAGCTCCTGTAAGGCTTTTCCGTTTACGGTTATATTCTCGCAATATTCCTCATTTACGGGAAGATAGACTGCCGAACAGCAGTTAGCAGGAACCGATATTTTATAGCCGAAACGGTCATCGGAGTATAAATTTTCAGCAGAAATTATACCGTAAGCCGATTCATATTCGGCGCATATATTTTTAAGCCTTTTATCGGGAGTGGGTCTGAATTCAATCCTCTTAAAGCCCGCTGCTTCATCGGTAAAACCTATTCCTGCCGCGTTTTCAAAAATCCATCCTACAACACAGCCGTATGCGTAGTGATTAAGGCTGTTCATACCCGAATTATTCCAGCCTATCTCTTTAACAAAGGTGTCCCATCTTTCCCACATTGTGGTGGCTCCGTTATCGACGGCATATAACCATGAGGGATAATTGTGATTTAAAAGCAAGGAATATGCCAAATCGTCTCTGCCGAGCTTTGTAAGTGTAGGCAACAGTATACCTGTACCAAGGAAACCTGTTCTAAGACTTATGCGATTATTTTCCAAATTATCCACAAGCTGCTTAGTTACTGCTTTTACCGAATTTTCATCAGGTAAAAGGTCAAGATATAATGCGTGCAGATAGCTTTGCTGTGATTCGGCATTAAGCGAACCGTCCCTATTTACAAAGTTGACTATATAATACTGCTTTTGGGTATCGTATATTTTTTTGTAGTAATCCGCTTCTTCTTTTTTTCCTATTGCCAAAGCCATTTTATACATTAGCATAGCGTCCCACGCATAATAGGCAATGCAGGTTTGAATTTTCTCGTGCTGACCGTCCAATACTCCTTTATCGGTCCAAATATCGGCGTTCATTTCAAGTGAAAGATGTCCGCAATAGCGCATTAATCTGATTCTTTCCGGTTCGTTAAGTTCAAGAAAAGGACCGAGATTTTTAAGATAGTCGAGATAATCCGCCATTACATCCCAGTTTTCTTCGATTATCGAGGTATCACCGTACATAGCGTACTCGATATAGGGTATAATTACGCCTGCGTCCGACCAGCCGATATTTCCCATACCACCGCCGTAAATTCCGCACGGTGCAATCGCAGGAAATGCGGCAATCCTTCTGATTTCCATTTCATCTCTAATATCATCCATATATTTCATAAGTAAGCTTTTTGAAAAGCCTAAATAATTTGCGGTTGTCGCAAATAACTGAATATCGCCTGTCCAACCTTGCCGTTCATTCCTTTGCGGACAATCGGTAGGAACAGCCAGAAAATTAGAGTACATACTCCATTTTACATTTTCAATCAATCGGTTTATATCCTTATTATCGGTTTTGACAGAGCCGATATTTTCCTCAACCGAGGTAACGGTTTGAGCCGTAACATTGTATAATACGATATCCTCGGTTGCGGAAATCTCGATATATCTGAAGCCGTAAAATGTATGGGTCGGATGGTAAGCTTCAATTCCGTTTCCGCTTGCGGTATAGGTGGTTTTGGCGGCGGCTCCGCGGTTGCTGGTTACATAAAGTCCTCCTTCGGGACGGGGATTTCCCCGTTTAATACAACCGTTGCTTTCGCACAAAGCCTCGGAATGCTGTATCGTTATAACCGTTCTTCTGCCTGCTTTAATCTCGAAATTTTCCCAACCTGCGCCGTTTTGAGCAAAATCAACTATAAGTTTTTCACCCTTTTTAATTTCAATTCCGTCCTCCGGAATTTCGGTGAAAATATTTTCCGACTTATAGTTAATCGTTCCGTAATAATTATCCTTAACCTCGTTGATTATATCCTCTAAGGTGTATTTTTTTAAGCTGTGCGCTTTTCTTTCCAAATCCTTGCGAACCCTGATAGGAGACCCGCGCCAGGCAGAAATCTTGCCGTTGAATTCCTTGTTTTCCTCAGCAAAAATCCAACCGCTGTCATCAAAAAACGGTTTCATATAAGAAAGGTCAGCCATAGCGTTATAGGTTTCGCCGTCATATATGCCGGTAGGGCTTTGTAGGGGAGAAGCCTTCGAGCATTTCCAAGTGGTATCGGTGTTTATAACCTCACTTGTCCCGTCGGCGTATGTAAGAATAATTTTAGCAAGGTAGGCGGTCTTTTTACCTTTACAGCTTTTTACCACCTCGCCTGTATACCAGCCCGATGAGACTGTAGAGGAAATAATGTTTTCGCCCGAATTTAACATATGTGTAATATCATATGTATTATAGAATTTCCGCTGGAATGTCTCTGTAAAGCCTGGCTTTAATTCATCATAAACGGTAGTGCCGTTTTGTAGGAGTCTTACTACGCGTTCACCGTTAATGAAATTATCGTAAACGCCCAAACCCGAGGTATAGAGCTTTGCGGTTTTCAATCCGTCTCTTACATATACCGATTTTCTGTAAGCGGCAAGATTATTTTCTTCTTCATCGCTTGAAGGACAGCTTATCCATATTGCGTCCTTCCAAGCGTCTGCTTCTAAGAGACCTGTTTCAAAATAGGCTTCTTTTGAGGTGAATTTCGTCTTATCTTTGTTCCAAACCGAAACATTCCAACTGTATTTTGAAGAGGAGAAAATCTGCTCCCCTTTATATTTAATTCCTACAGAACAATCGCTGTTTACAATTCCGCTGTCCCATACTATTTTTTCGTCGCTTTTTACAATGATTTGATACGCTGTCTGCTTTTCGCCGATTAATTCAGATTTAAGCTTCCAAGAAAATCTCGGGCACAGCGAGTCAAGACCGATGGGATCGATAAGATCATCTGTTCTTAAGCCGTAAATCACTGTGGTTTCTTCGGTATTTCTCATATTGGTATTCCTTTTATAATTTCTTATTTGGAGTATTATAATGCTTGTAACCGGGGTGCTTGCCCGTAACATGATAGTAATTATCTCGCAAATATAAAAGCTTATCTATCTGCTCCTTGGGGATTTCCTTTGCACCGCCCAAAAGGTGAGCGGTAAGTGAGATTTTTGCAAAAAGCTCCAGCGTTTCCATTCTGTAATATGCGGTGATAAGGTCACAGCCCACAGTCAGGGCTCCGTGATTTTGTAAAAGTAATACATCGTGATCCTTTAAATAAGGTGCTATCGCCTCGGGCACCTCATCTGTAGACGGTGTGCCGTAAGGAGTCAGCGGAATTGAGCCTATCGCAATTACAGTTTCTATCATACTGTATTCATCAAGGCTTTTGCCCGCAACCGCAAAGCCGGTGGCTGTAGGCGGGTGGGCGTGAACCACCGCTCCCACATCGTCCCGCTCGGTATAACAGCGCATATGCATTTTAATCTCGCTTGACGGCTTGTAATTACCCTGAGCCGCAATAACATTCATATCCTTATCTATTATCACAAGCTTTTCGGGGGTTATAAAGCTTTTGGAAATCCCTGTCGGGGTAACTAAAAAATTACCATCGGGAAGTTTCACAGACACATTTCCGTCATTAGCCGCCACCCATCCGAGTTGCCACATTTTATGGCAAATATCGCATATCTGCTCCCTGATTTCCATATATTCCATACTGACACCTACTTTTTAAACTGCGGGCCGTAATTTTGACAAGCCCTGTAGTCTGCGCCCTCTTTATCCATACCGAATGCATTCCACGCCGCAGGACGGAAAATATCTTCCTCTGGTACATTGTGCATACAAACCGGTATGCGAAGTATTGAGCAAAGGGTGATTAAATCCGCGCCTATATGACCGTAGGAAATTGCGCCGTGATTGGCTCCCCAGTTATTCATTACATCATAAGCCGACTTAAACGCACCCTTGCCTGTAACTCTCGGTGCAAACCATGTGCAAGGCCAAGTATAATCTGTGCGTTTCCAAAGTGTATCACTTACCTCATCAGGCAAAGCCACGGTCCAGCCCTCGGCGATCTGTAAAACGGGGCCTAAGCCCTTTATAAGGTTAAGTCTTATCATTGTAGCAGGCATTTCCGCCTTTGTCTCAAAGCGGGAGGAGAAGCCGCCGCCCCTGAAATAGCCTAAATCGGCATAGTTCCATGTAGTATTCTCCATTATCGCCTTTTGGTCTGCTTCGGTTACCTCATACCAAGGTTTCATAACGGCGTTGCCGTTCTCGTCCTTTGCAGAGCCGTTAGCGTCAAGACAGCAAGCGCCCGAATTTATAAGATGGATAAAGCCGCCTGCCTCTTTGGCGTGACCCTCTAAATCGTAGCCTGTTACTCGTTTAACCGATTTTCCGTTCCAGCAAGTGCGGACATCGGCAAACATTTGCGCTCGATTAGTAAGTAGCTTCATAAAGAGCATGCCCAGTCCGTTAAGCACATCGTTTTCAGTTGCAAGTATGTATGGTTCTCTCGCTCCGTTCCAGTCAAAAGAGGTATTAAGAAGTGCCTCGGGGAAATCACAGTTGGGATAAAAGTCTGTCCACTGTCTTTGTCCCTGAAAGCCCGCAGCAATCGCATTGTGTCCTACCGACTCTTCCTCACAGCCTTTGGGGAGATTTTTGTTGCCGTTCATTAGGTCCTTTATAATAACGCACATTTTAACGGTAAATTCCCAGTCGGCTTTCTTCTGCTCGTCGGTTTTCTGCAATTCAGCAGGGTTTTTATCAAAGCCCATTTTGCAGTATTTCTTTGACCATTCGAGGGCTTTTTTATATTCTTCCTCGTCATATATACCCTCGGTCATTCGGCGGATAATCTCCACCTCATCCACCGACTCTACACGCATACCAAGATAATCCTCTATAAAAGCAGTGTCTATAATAGAACCGCCTATACCCATACATATAGAGCCAATTTGAAGATATGATTTTCCCCTCATTGTAGCCGCCGCTACAGCCGCTCTGCCGAAGCGCAAAAGCTTTTCTCTTACATCGTCGGGTATCTCGGTATCGTCCGCGTCGCAGACATCCTTGCCGTAAATACCGAATGCGGGAAGTCCCTTTTGCGCGTGGGTTGCAAGCACGCTTGCAAGATACACCGCTCCGGGGCGTTCTGTTCCGTTAAAGCCCCAGACCGCCTTTATTGTGTCCTTTTCCATATCCATGGTTTCCGCGCCGTAGCACCAGCAGGGAGTGACCGTAAGAGTAATATCCACTCCTGCCTTGCGGAATTTATCCGCACAGGCGGCAGCTTCGGCCACTCTGCCGATTGTAGTATCGGCAATTATAACCCTTACAGGCTCGCCGTTTGAATATTTAAGATTCTCGCAAAACAGCTTCGCGGCGCTTTTCGCCATATTCATTGTCTGCTCCTCAAGCGACTCACGAACGCCCAAAACTCCTCTGCGACCGTCTATCGTAGGCCTGATTCCTATTACCGGATATTCGCCTATATATCTATTTTCTGACATAAAGTTTGACTCCTTTTTGCATTAAGATATTTTTTGGGTAAACAGTAAACACTGTAAATCACTGTGGCTTCTTCGGTACTTTTTGTATCGCTTTTTTTCTATTCTTATCTTAATTTTTCTCCGACCTCTTTAAGAATTTGAACTGCGGGAAGGGGAAGTCTGCCTAAATGGTCAGGTCCTACATTAAGCAAGCAGTTTACGCCGTTTTTATTAAGGGCTTCCTTAATTTCGATAACCCTGTCGGCACTCTTCCAATTATCGTCAAAATACTTAAAGCCCCATGTATCGTTAAGTGTTATGGGAGATTCGGCTAAATTTTCATGGTAATTATTGACGATTTGATTATCTCCGCAGGAGCCGTAATCCTCTAAGCCGTTGCCGATGCGACTGTTTATGAGACACTCGGGCTGAATGGACTTGACAAGTTGGCGCAATTCCGTACTTTGTTCCTTAGTTATAACAGAGGGCAAATCAAACCACATAAGGCAAAGGTCACCGTATTTTGTTAACAGTTCGCGAACCTGCGGGAGTGCCTTGGCGCGGAAATACTGATCAAAATCCTTAGCGTCATCATCGGGAAAATCCCAGTCATTTGTCCAATGGGGTTTGCTGGTATTAAGTTGAGAGGTTCTTACATAACCGCCGCCGTTTGGTTCGTGCCAGTCTAACTCCTGTGAATAATAAATACCCAGCTTTAAGCCGTATTTTTTACATGCCGCCGCACATTCCGCAATAATATCGCGGCCAAAGGGCGAGCCCTTAACACAGTTGAAATCGTCATATTCCGAATCAAAAAGGCAAAATCCCTCATGGTGCTTAGATGTGACAACCATATAGTTCATACCGGCTTCCTTTGCAACCCTTGCCCATTCCTCCGCATCAAAATATATCGGATTAAAGGCTTTGGCTAATTCGGAATATTCGCTGCAGGGAATTTTAAAGGTTTTTTGTATCCATTCGCCCAGATTGTCCGTGCGCCTACCCTTATATTCACCTGCAAGCAGGCTGTATAAGCCGAAGTGAATCATCATACCGAATTTTGCTTCTTCTTTAAACCATTTTTTCATATCCATAAAAAATCTCCGTTCCTTATTAAAGTATTGCATAATAATTGCTTTTATGCTATGATGATGACAGCGGTTAAACACTGTAAAATCACACCTGTATTATACCTTGCGATGGGTGTTTTTTACAATGCTTAATATCGCTTGTGTATTGTTCAAAATCGATTATATGCAAAAATCAAGAGGTTTTATATGGAAAGGCTAAGTGAAATCCGTTATTACGGCAGATGTGCGGTTCCGGAAAATTGGCCGGATAATGTTATAATGGGGATAAACCGATTGTATTATATCCATGGCGGAAGCGGCGGGTATATCGAAAACGGAAGGGACCATATTTTCCAAAAAAATATGCTTTACTATTTCCCGTATACATCGAATTTTAAAGTAACCAGCAGCCATACCGACCCTATTGTGCATAGTTATATGGATTTCGAGCTGGTTCCGCCGATACTTTGCTCAAAAATCTGCAAAATTAATCCTAATGAGAATCGGTCGGTAAAGGCCGCTACGGATATTTTTTTGAGCGGTGCTGAAACAATCGCCGTAAACGGGCTTACTGTAGGCGATTTCAAAAATGAAAACGAATTATATTCGCTTTGCAATGCCGGAGCGGTATATCTTGCTATTACCGCCGCAAAATCCGCTTCCGCAACCGTTGTTAATGATAAAATCGTAATAGCGGTAATGGAAGAAATGATTTCAAAAATAAATAAAAAGCTTACGGTAGAAAGTCTTGCGGCAGAACAATATATAACACCGGATGCACTTATACGAAGATTTAAGCGTACGGTAGGCGTAACACCCTATGCTTATTTAAAGCAACTGCGCTTGCGGACCGCCCGCTATATGCTGGAGGAGGGAAATACCCTTTCGGAAACGGCATCGGCTTGCGGATATTCCGATTCATCGGCACTTTTACATGCCCTTAAACAAAAACGGTAAAAAGTTTGAAAAGTCCTTAGTAGAGGTTATAGAGTTTTTGGCGCAGGATATTATTACTGCAAGCGATAATGATTGGGATGATATGGGCGGCTTCAGCCCGTGGGAATGAAACATTAAAGCTTTAATATCAACTTAGTAAAAATCGTTGTAAAAAGCGGTCTTAAAATCCGAGATTCGCATAATAAGTGAGTCTCGGATTTTTAATAGTGAAAACTTAATAAGTAAAAATCCCGACTGCTTACGCAATCGGGATTTTTGGCAGGGGCAGAAGGGATCGAACCCTCGGCACTCGGTTTTGGAGACCGATGCTCTACCAGCTGAGCTATACCCCTAAATGCTTATTTGGTGGGGCATCACGGACTCGAACCGCGGACCGACCGGTTATGAGCCGGTTGCTCTAACCAACTGAGCTAATGCCCCAAACAAGCAAGAATTATTATAACATAAAATACAGATTTGTCAATAGCAGATTTTAAATTTTTCGGGTTTTCAGGAAAATATGTTAATTGGCACCTACAAATAGTATACGCTTATAAATTAATTGTGTTAATAAGGCGGAAATGGTTAAAAAAGGTTACAAACGCATTTAAAGGTTGACATTAAGGGGCTTTTTTTGATAAAATAATATGAACTACTATATATTTTTAGGAAGTGAAAATTATGGTAAGAAGTATGACCGGTTTCGGCAGGGCAAAATACTCGGAAAACGGACTCAACATAACGGTTGAATTTAAATCGGTCAACCACAGGTATTTTGAGTTTACCTCGAGGCTGCCTAAGGGCTATATGTTCCTTGATGAAAAGCTCAAGAGCTTTTGTCAGCAGAAAATTTCCCGAGGGAAGGTAGAGGCGGCGGTCATAATTGAGGATAACAGCGAAAGTGCGGCCGTAGTTGAGATTAACGGGGCGTATGCGCAGGCATATCTTGCGGCTGTCAAGGATATGTCAAGGCGGTATCATATAAAAAATGATGTGAAAATGTCGTCCCTTGTAACCAATCCCGAGCTTTTCACGGTAAAAAAGCAGTCGCTTCCTGAAGAAGTTGTTACCGAGGCGGTGCTTAAAACCGCAGAAGAAGCTATGGAAAGCTTTATTTCAATGCGGCAGGCTGAGGGAGAGCGCCTTAAAAACGATGTTAAGGCACGCACCGATTTTATTTTGGAAAAGGTGGCCTTTGTAGAAGAGCGCTCACCCGAAACCGTAAGGGCATACCGTGAGAAATTAGAGCAGAAAATCAAGGAACTTATAGGGGATGTTCAGGTTGACGAACAGCGGCTTTTGACCGAGACTGCCATATTTGCCGACAAGGTGGCGGTCGCCGAGGAAACCGTAAGACTTAAAAGCCATATAAAGCAATTTTGCAGTCTGCTTGACTCTGGCGAGCCGATAGGCAGAAAGCTTGACTTTATCGTTCAGGAAATGAACAGAGAAGCAAACACCATAGGCTCAAAGGCACAGGATATTGAAATCGCCCACACTGTGGTTGATATAAAGTCCGAAATTGAAAAGATAAGAGAGCAGATACAAAATATCGAATAAGGGAAGTGGCAAAATATGAAGCTTGTTAATATCGGGTTCGGTAATATGGTGTCGGCAAGCCGTATGGTTGCGATAGTAAGCCCCGAATCTGCGCCTATAAAGCGTATAATTCAGGACGCAAAGGAGCGGGGGACGCTTATTGACGCCACCCACGGCAGGCGCACAAGGGCGGTTATTATAACCGACAGCGACCATATAATTTTAACCTATCTCCAGTCGGAAACGGTTGCAAACCGTATAACCGAGGATGAGGAGGTACTCGACGAGGAGGAAGAAGATGAATAAAGGCGGTGTATTTATAATATCGGGCCCCTCAGGCTCGGGCAAGGATACGGTTTTAGCCGAGCTTTTTAGAAACAAGCCCGATCTGCTTTTTTCCATATCCTCTATAACAAGACCTATGCGTCAGGGTGAAAAAGAGGGGGAAAAGTACAACTTTATCTCTAAAGAAAAATTCCTTTATATGATTGAAAACGATATGCTGCTTGAGCATAATGTTTTTGTGGAGAATTATTACGGAACTCCCCGTGAGCCTGTTGAAAATGCGGTCAAAGAGGGTAAGGATATTATAATCGAGGTTGATGTAAACGGTGCGGCGCAGATAAGAGAGAAGCTGCCTGAAGCCGTCAGCATATTCATTATGCCACCCTCTTTTGATGAGCTTAAAAGAAGATTAAAGGGCAGGGGAACCGAGTCCGAGGAGCTTATAGAAAAGCGGCTTAACAGCGCACTCGGCGAGATTAAGCGTGCGGCAGAATACGATTATATCATTGTAAACGACAATATTACGGCGGCAGCCGATAATATATTATCTGTGATTTTAAGCGCAAGCTTTAAAACCGACAGGCAGAAAACTATTATTGATGAGGTGCTTTCAAAATGCTGAATCCCAACATTGGAAAACTTATTAAGAATTATGACAACAGATACCGTCTTGTAATCGACATTGCATACAATGCCCGTGAGATTTCAAAGGGCATAGAGGAATCGGGCGAGATTACAACCGAAAAGCCCGTAAGTATGGCTATTGATAAATTGGCGGGAAAATTTGAAGCTTAAATGAGTAGGGAGGAATTGTAATGGAGGGCCTTACGGCACAAATCGCACTTGACGGTGCGACCTTTGCCTTTGACAGGCTTTATACCTATATAATTCCCCCCGAGCTTCAGGGAAAGGCTTACCCCGGTATGCGGGTCACCGTGCCATTCGGAAAGGGAAACCTTAAAAAACAGGGTATGATTTTCCACCTTGAAACTGCCCAGCTTAAGGGGCTTAAGGCTATTCTTTCGGTTACGGATAAGACGCCTGTTTTAAGCGAGGAAATGCTGGTGCTTTGCGAATATATGCGGGAAAATTATTTCTGCACATATTATGAAGCCATACACGCCGCCCTGCCCGCAGGAATGAGCTTTAAGCTTACAAGCTTTTATTCGGCTAACGAGGAGTTTTCTTTGCTTTCTTCGCTTGAGGGTACTGAAAAAGAAATATATGAGTTTCTTAAAACAAAGGGAGAAAAGGACGCAGACAGCCTTAAAAGGATATTCAGCGTAACGGGTGAGCTTTTAGACTGTATGGCCGAAAAGCAGGCCCTTATTTTAAGTCGAGAGCCTAAACGCAGGCTTGGCGACGCTAATGAAAAATGGGTTAGACTTGCTGTACCTTTCGATGAGCTTGAAGGCATAACCCTCACTAAAAGACAGCGTGAAATAGCCGAGCTTGTAAGCGGAACCGACGGCATTAGCGTTAAAGAGATTAAATACTTTACGGGTGTTTCCCAATCGGTGATTGACGGTCTAATAAGCCGAGAAGTGCTTATAAGCTTTGAAAAGCGGGTTTTCAGAACCGAGAGGAAAGGTATCATGGTTTCCGAAAATGCCGAAATCACCCTTACAGAGGAGCAACAGACCGCCTTTGACGGGCTTATTTCAAAATATAACGAGCAAAAGGGCAATGTTTCCCTGCTTTACGGTATAACCGGCTCGGGTAAAACGCAGGTCTTTTTGAAGCTTGTGGACGAGGTTTCCGCTAAAGGGCGAGGGGTCATTGTAATGGTGCCTGAAATTGCCCTTACACCCCAGATGCTGAAGATTTTTACCGAGCGTTACGGAGATAAGATTGCAGTTTTTCACAGTGCAATGTCCCAAGGTGCCCGTATGGACGAATGGGAGCGGGTGAGAAGCGGCAGAGCGCTGATAGCCTTAGGCACAAGGAGTGCAATTTTTGCTCCCTTTGAAAATTTAGGTCTTATTATAATTGACGAGGAGCAGGAGCACACCTATAAATCGGAGCAGTCCCCCCGCTTTCACGCAAGGGAGCTTGCTACCTTTAGAACAAGGTATAATAAGGGGCTTTTGTGCTTGGCTTCGGCTACACCTTCGGTTGAAAGCTTTACGGCGGCGAGTAAGGGTAAATACTCCCTTTATAAGCTTACAAAACGCTACGGCGGTGCGGTTTTGCCTAAGGTAGAAACCGTGGATATGAAAAAAGAGATATTAAGCGGTAATTCTTCCCCTATAAGCCGCAGGCTTTATGAGGCGGTAAATGAAACCCTTGATAATAAAAAACAGGTTATACTGCTTTTAAACCGCAGGGGGCATAATACATATATTTCCTGTCCTAATTGCGGGTATGTTATGACCTGCCCTAATTGCAGTATATCCCTTACCTACCATTCGGCTAATCACAGAATGATGTGCCATTACTGCGGTTATTCTGTTGCGGCGGATACTAAGTGTCCCGAGTGCGGTAACAGCCATATGAAGTTTTTGGGTGCGGGAACTCAAAAATTAGAGGAAGAGATTAAAAAGCTTTTCCCTAAAGCGAGGGTCCTGCGGGTTGATGCGGACAGTACCTTAGCGAGGGAGTCTTATTCCGAGTATTTAAACGCCTTTGCGGCGGGAGAGTACGATATACTTTTAGGAACCCAGATGGTTGCAAAGGGACTTGACTTCCCGAATGTAACCCTTGTGGGGGTTTTGGGGGCGGACAGCGCCGCCTTCAGCGAGGATTATAGGAGCTTTGAGCGCACATTTTCGCTCCTTACACAGGTTGTAGGCAGAGCGGGCAGGGGCGAAAACGCAGGTCTTGCCATAGTTCAGTCTATTAACCCTGACAGTGAGCTTATAGGCCTTGCCGCAAAGCAGGATTATGAGGGCTTTTATGAAAGCGAGATAATGACCCGAAAACTTATGATTTACCCGCCCTATTGCGATATTTGCGTAATTTCTGCCCGTGCGGGAGAGCACAAAAACGCAGAAACGGCAATAAACGGCATTTTTGGTAATATTAAGGAAATGCTAAAGGGTGAATACAGTGATGTTAAGCTGATAATTTTAGGTCCCGCCCCTGCGGCGGTGCCTGTGGTAAACGGTAAATACCGATACAGAATGATTATAAAATGCAAAAACAGCAAAAGATTCAGGGAAATGCTAAGGCGTGCACTCGAAATAAAGCGTCCGCCAGATACGGCGATTATTGCGGATATGAATCCTGATAACATTATTTAGGAGGAAAGGTTATGGCTATAAGAAATATAGTAAAGTTAGGCGACGATGTTTTAAGGAAGGTTTGCCGTACCCAGATGACCTTTGATGAAAAACTGGCGACTACACTTGACGATATGGCGGAGACAATGTATAAGGCGGAGGGGGTAGGCCTTGCCGCACCGCAGATTGGAATATTAAGGCGTTACTGCGTTGTAGATGTGGGAGACGGCATAATTGAGCTTGTAAACCCCGTTATTGAGAGTATGAGCGGGGAGCAGACGGGGGAGGAAGGCTGTCTTTCCATCCCTAACAGATATGAAAGCGTGACAAGACCAATGACGGTTACCGTCCGTGCACAGGATAGGAAGGGTAACAGCTTTACCATAACCGCCGAGGGCTTTAAGGCGAGGGCTTTATGCCACGAAATTGACCACCTTGACGGCATACTTTATATAGATAAGAGCGATAAAAAAATTCGTCGCAGAGGTGAATAAATGAAGCTTGTTTTTATGGGAACGCCCGATTACGCAGTTAATACCTTGGAGGCGTTAATAGCGGCGGGGCATAATGTGGCGGCGGTTTTCGCACAGCCCGATAAGCCCGTGGGCAGAAAGCATATAATAACCCCGCCCCCGGTTAAGGTTTGCGCCCAAAGCCACGGAATTGCGGTTTATCAGCCGAATACCTTAAGGGACGGCGAAGCCGAGAGGCTTTTAAGGGAAATTGCGCCTGACGCTATTGTGGTTGTGGCATACGGAAAGATACTGCCTAAAGAAATACTCGAAATTCCTAAATACGGCTGTGTAAACGGGCACGCATCACTATTGCCTAAATACCGAGGCTCTGCGCCTATACAGCAGGCGATAATTTCAGGTGAAACCGTGACAGGGGTTACCGCACAGCTTATGGACGAGGGTATAGATACCGGAGATATACTAAAAACAGCTGAAACGAAAATCGGTGAAGAGGAAACCGCCGAGGAGCTGTTTGAGCGTTTATCGGGTATCACCGCCGAGCTTTTGGTAAATACACTTGAGGATATAGAAAATATAACCCCTCAAAAACAGGACGAAGAAAAGGCAAGCTATGCGCCTATAATAAAAAAAGAAATGGCACAGCTTGATTTTATAAATAAAACTGCAACCGAAATCCACAATGCGGTAAGGGGCTATTATTCATGGCCCTGCGCCTACTTCTTCCTTGAAAATAAGAGAGTAAAGGTTATAAAGGCGGCGAAAGCCGGCAATACGGACGCTCGGGCGGGAACGGTTATTAAAAGTGATGACAGCCTTGTTATAGCCTGTAAGGACGGTACGGCGGTTGAGCTTGTAACCGTTCAGCCAGAGGGCTCAAAGCCGATGACTGCGAAACAGATGCTTTGCGGAAGACCGATAGCACAAGGCACGGTGATAGGCTGTGAGTAACCCGAGGAAGACGGCGGTAAAGGCGCTTTTAAAGGTGGAAAATGACGGAGCATATTCAAATATCGCCCTTAACGCCGTTTTAAGGGAAAGCGGTTTAGACGGCTCAGACAGGGCGTTTGCCTCAGCGGTTTTCTACGGTGTTTTAGACCGTAAAATAACGATAGATTTTGTCCTTTCAAAATTCATTAAAACCCCGATTAAAAAGGTTGCTCCCTATACACTTGAGGCTTTGCGGAGCGCAGTTTATCAAATAATGTTTATGGACAAGGTGCCCGACAGTGCGGCGGTAAACGAGGCGGTAAAGCTTATAAAGTCTTCACGAGAGAGCCGTAATGCGGGCTTTGCAAATGCGGTTTTGCGTAATGTATTAAGAAATGAAATTACCCTGCCCGACGGTAAAGACCTGCGTTCTCTTTCGGTGCGGTATTCCTGCCCCGAGTGGATAATAAACAGCTTTATTAAGGATTACGGCGCAGATACGGCAGAGGAGCTGTTAAAGGAAAGCCTTAAGCCGGCGCCTGTTGTTATAAGGGTAAACACCCTGAAAACCGATACGAATACCATTAAAGCAGAGCTTGAAAAGCAGGGTGTACCGTCAGACACAGCGGAAAAAGAAAATGCGCTTATACTTAAAAAAGGTATCGATGCCGCCGATTTTGATTTATATAAAAAAGGTTTTTTCTATGCGGAAGACCTTTCCTCTCAAACCGCAGTTTCGGTGCTTAACCCTAAAAAGGGGGAGCGGGTGCTTGATATGTGCGCCGCCCCCGGGGGCAAAAGCTTTACTATGGCGCTTTTAATGGAAAACAAAGGGGAGATAATTTCCTGCGACCTGTATGAACAGCGGGTAGGTCTTATTAAAAGCGGTGCAGAGAGGCTTGGTATTGATATAATAAAGCCCTTAACGGCGGATGCGTCCTGCTATAATGAAAAATTAGGCGAGTTTGACTGTATTCTTTGTGATGTTCCCTGCTCGGGATTAGGGGTTCTAAGACGAAAGCCTGATATAAAATACAAGCCCGAAGAAGATTTTGAGGAGCTTCAGAAGCTACAGTATAAAATACTCCGAAATGCCTCGAAATACCTTAAAAAGGGCGGTAGAATATTGTACTCAACCTGCACCTTAAGACGGGAAGAAAATGAAAAGCTTGTAAATTCCTTTATAATGGAGTATAATGGGTTTCATAAAATGTATGAACATACCTATTTTCCGCATATTGATAAAACAGACGGGTTCTACTGCGCCTTGATTGTAAAAGAGTAAAGGAGGGCGGCGCTTGGAAAAACAGGATATAAGGTCTATGTATCTAACCGAGCTTGAAGAGATGCTCGGCGAATTAGGACAGCCTAAATTCCGCGCCGCACAGCTTTTCCGTTGGTTGCAGTCGGGCGAGACCGATTTTGACAGTATGACAAATATACCCCTGTCTCTTAGAAATGAGCTAAAGGAAAAGACCTATATTGCCGATGTTAAGATTGTGCGAAAATTTAAGTCCCGGATTGACGAAACGGTTAAATATGTTTACGAGCTTTATGACGGGGAGTATATCGAGTCGGTGCTGATGAAGTATGAACACGGCTACACGGTTTGTATTTCGACACAGGTTGGCTGCCGAATGGGGTGCAGTTTCTGTGCCTCGGGTATTGCGGGGCTTACAAGAAACCTCACCGCCTCGGAATTGTTGGCCCAGATAACCGCCGCCGGGCGGGATAACGGCATTAGGGTTTCCAATGTTGTAATGATGGGTATGGGGGAGCCCCTTGATAACCTTGATAATTCGGTAAGGTTTTTAAGGCTTGTATCGGACGATAAGGGGCTTAATATCGGGCTTAGACATATTTCGCTTTCAACCTCAGGGGTAGTAAGCGGGATAAAAAGGCTAAAAGAATATAATTTCCCCATAACACTTTCAATTTCGCTCCACGCTCCCAATGATGAAATCCGTTCCTCAATAATGAAGGTCAACAGAAAATGGAATATTGAGGAATTGCTTGGGGCCTGTAAGGAATATCAGGCGGTTACTACACGGCGGATTTCCTTTGAGTATGCCCTTATTGACGGGGTGAACGACAGTGATGAATGTGCGGCTCAGTTGGCAAAAAGGCTAAAGGGTATTATGTGCCATGTTAATCTGATACCTGCTAATCCCGTTAAGGAAAATTCCTTTAAAAAGCCTGATAAAAATAAGATAATCCATTTCAGGGATTTACTTATAAAAAAAGGCGTAAACGCCACGGTCAGAAGAACGCTGGGAGCCGATATTGACGCTTCCTGCGGGCAGTTAAGAAAACGAGCAAAGGAGGGGGAAGCAAGTGAGAATATTCAGTAAAACCGATAAGGGAAAGGTAAGAACCGATAATCAGGACGCATATTTTGCAGGCAGTATAGCCGATAATGCGGCTTTTGCGGTTGTGTGCGACGGAATGGGCGGCGCAAACGCAGGGAATGTGGCGAGTGAGAACGCCGTAAGGCACATTTCGGAGTATATTATAAGGTCTTACAGAGACGGTATGGATGCGGTCGAGCTTGAAAAAACCCTGCGAAACGCAGTCGCCAGCGCTAATATCGAGCTGTTTGATATGTCGGCAAGCGAACAGGGTCTGTCAGGAATGGGTACTACAGCAGTTATTGCCCTCATAAAGGACGGGGAAGCGGTTATCGCAAATGTGGGGGACAGCAGAATTTACCTTGTAAATGAGGAAATCAAACAGCTCACCCGAGACCATTCGGTTGTGCAGTCCCTTATCGAAAGCGGCAAGATAACCCCCGAGGACGCAAAGTTCCACCCCCGAAAAAATGTGATTACAAGGGCGATAGGAGCTGAAGGCACCGTTACGGCGGACAGCGACATTATAAAGCTTAACAGCGGGGATACGCTGCTGCTTTGCACAGACGGGCTTAGCAATTATCTTGACGATAACGAGATTTTAAGCGTTTTTAAGAATACGGATATATCCTCCGTACCGGAGATGCTTGTCCTAAAGGCAAATCAGAACGGCGGCGGAGATAATATAACAGTTGTCACACTTAGCCAAAGCATTTAGCTTTGCCTACTAAGCAGAAAGGAAAAGACTTATGGATAAATTTGTAGGAAAACGACTTGACGGCAGATACGAAATCAAGGAGATTATCGGCGTCGGCGGTATGGCGGTTGTTTATAAGGCGTTTGATAATCAGGAAAACCGTACGGTTGCGGTTAAGATTCTAAAGGAGGAGTTTATCTCCAACGAGGAATTTGTGCGCCGCTTTAAGAATGAGTCCAAGGCTATTGCGATGCTCTCCCACCCGAATATCGTTAAGGTATATGATGTAAGCTTCGGCGACCTTATTCAGTATATCGTAATGGAGTATATTGACGGCATTACCCTTAAGGAATTTATCGAGCGGGAGGGAAGCCTGCGCTGGAAGGATGCGGTGCATTTTACTATTCAGATTTTAAAGGGTCTCCAGCACGCACACGATAAGGGTATCGTTCACAGGGATGTTAAGCCCCAGAACATAATGGTACTGCCCGACGGCACTATAAAGGTTGCCGATTTCGGCATTGCCCGTTTTTCAAGGAGCGAACAGCGCACCATTACCGATAAGGCGATAGGCTCGGTTCATTATATCAGCCCTGAGCAAGCAAGGGGAGAGCGCACCGATGAGAAGGCAGATGTTTACTCGGTAGGCGTTATGCTTTATGAAATGCTTACAGGCCAGCTGCCCTTCCAAGCAGAAAGCGCCGTTTCGGTGGCTATAATGCAGCTTCAGCGTGACCCGCAGCTCCCCACCGAGATAAACGGTTCTATACCTTTGGGCCTTGAGCAGATAACAATGCACGCTATGCAGAAAAATCCCGAGCGCCGTTATCAGTCTGCGGCAGAGATGCTCTGTGATTTAGGCCAGTTCAGAAAAGACCCCTCTGTTACCTTTGATTATTCTTATTTTGTGGACGATTCTCCCACAAAGTTCGTCTCCTCTAATTTTGATTACGACAGCGTGCAGATAGAGGATGCCGAAGAGGAAAAAGAGGTAAAAGAAAAGAACAATATGATTCCTATTCTTGCGGGAATAGCGGTCACCCTCGTTATTGCTATTGTAATACTCGCCGCAATTTTTGTTCCCAAGCTCCTTTCGGGCACGGGGGATGAGCTCAGCTGTCCTAACTTTGTGGGTAAAACCATAGAGGAAATCACGGCAAATAAGGAATATACCGATAACTATAAATTTGAGCAGGAATGGCAGACTAATGCGGATTACGCATACGGCTATGTTTACGAGCAGTCAAAGGCTGAAGGTCAAAAGCTTAAAAAGGGAGCGACAATTACCCTTTATATAAGCAAGGGTCAGACCACTAAAAAGGTGCCCGATACCTACGGTAAAACCGAGTCTGCCGCCGTTTCTGAGCTTAAAGCCGCAGGCTTCGAGACCGTTGTTACCGAAATGCCCAGCGAGGATGTGGAAAAGGGAATTGTTATTAAAACAGAGCCCCAGCGCACTCAGGTTGTAGAAGAAAACGCTAAAATTACGGTTTATGTAAGCAGCGGAAAGTCAATTCAGGATGTTTCGGTTCCCTCGGTTGTAAGAATGAAAAAAGAAGATGCCGAAGAAGAGCTTAAGGACAAAAAGCTTGTACCTGAGGTTAAAGAGGTTACTATAACTGCAGAAGACATATATTGCCCCGTAGGCTATGTTGTAAAGCAGGAGCCTGATACCGGCTCTTCAAAGATTCCCGAGGGCTCTACAGTTACAATTTATGTAAGTACCGGTTCTTCAATGAATATTACCGTGGATTTGCCTAACATACCAAGCGATAAGGAAATTAACGGAGATTACAGCCTGTCTTTATATGATGAAGACGGCAAAATGGTTGCTGAGGGCTCAATGGTAAGCTCGAATACTAAGAGTTACACATTCAAAAATATCGTATCTACAAGCGAATCGGTCATTTATACTGTTAAAATTAAGACCGCAAATAGCAAGAAGCTTGATATGTGCAGCATCAGCGCTAATTTTAAAACCAGAAAATGTAATAAAGTGGGCGAATTCAGCAAATGGGAGGAACTGTTGATACCAAGCACTGATATGGATTTGGATGATACGGACTCAAACAGCTCATCCGGCACAAGCAGTACTTCGAGCACAAACAGCACAGTAAGTAGATGATGAACGGAATAATTATAAAAGCGATTTCAGGCTTTTATTATGTTTCCGACGGTGAAAAAATCTATGAATGTAAGGCAAGGGGAAGCTTCCGCGAAAGCGGAGTTTCCCCTTTGGTCGGAGACAGAGCAGAGTTTGAACAGGTAGGGGAGCAAAAAGGGGTTGTAACCGCCGTTTTGCCCCGCAAAAATTTGCTTTCAAGACCCCCTGTGGCTAATATTGACAAGCTTTTTATCATTTCCTCATACGAAAAGCCTGCGCCAAATGCTTATATTATTGATAAGCTGACCGCCCTTGCCGAGTATAAGGATATAGAGCCGATAATAGTCTTCAACAAATGTGATATGGGCGGCTTTGAGAGCTGGGAAAATATATACAAAACCGCAGGCTTTAGGGTTTATACGGTATCTGCCGAGAACGGGGAGGGCATTGATGCGCTTAGAACGGAGCTTAAAGACTGTATAAGCGCCTTTACGGGTAATTCGGGGGTTGGAAAGTCAAGTATTCTTAATGTATTATTCGGCGATTTAAAGCTGGAAACAGGCGCTGTAAGCGAAAAGCTTGGCAGAGGCAGGCACACCACCCGCCATACCGAGCTGTTCAGTCTGCCTGACGGCGGTTTTGTTGCCGATACTCCCGGTTTTTCTTCCCTTGAATGTGAGTGTAACGATTATTCCTTTAAGGAAAACCTTGTATACTGCTTCCGTGATTTAAGTGAATATGCGGACGGTTGCCGATTTAACTCCTGCACCCACACGGTTGAAAAGGGCTGTAATATAATCGGGGCTGTAGAAAACGGCGAAATTTCGGAAAGCCGACATAAATCGTATGTGGCTTTATTTGAAGAATTAAAGAATTTAAAGCCCTGGAATACCGCTAAAAATAAATTAAAGTAACCTTTTTTCGTTTTCTCTATATAATGGTACTGTAAGGAGGGAACGAGATGCGTAAACGCTTCAACATCAACAAAGGGGCTGTGGGTCTTACCTTTGCCTTGGGGCTGCTGATAAGCTGTTTTTGCCCTCCTAAATTTTTGGTGGCGATACTCGCAATTTGGGTTATAATACTCGGAATTTCCTGCTGGCGCTGCTGATAAATTTAAAAAGCGGAGGGTACTTGTATGAAGGTAGTATTAGTTAAAAGTCCGAAGTTTTTAAGCGGTATTTTAAGAATGATTTTCGGAATTAAAAAGCAGAACATATAATTAAAAACGGGACGGTGTGGGCACCGTCCCCTACAAATTTAGATGTTAGATATTAGATGTTAGATTCGGGAAGGCATTTAAGCCCCTACCCTACGGCTGTTTAATTGACTTTTGTTAATAAGAAATGGAAAATTATTTTTCCAAAAGCCGACGGTAGCCTTCGCCGAAAAGCTCATCTGCAAACCATACCTCATTTACGGTAAAGCGTTTGCCGTTAAGGTAATTAAGTATTCCCCCGTCGGTATTAAAGGTGAATTTAAGGCTGTAGGAATAAAGCGCCTGCTTATTAAAACCAAGCTTTTTATCGGCGGCAAGCTTGCCGTATTTCCCGTCACCTAAAAGCGGGTGGCCCACAGATGCCATATGCGCCCTTATTTGATGTGTGCGGCCGGTGAGCAGTTCAACCTCAATAAGAGAAAGCCCGTTTTTGCTTTGGAGCACGGTGTACTTTGTTTTTACCGTGCGTGCTTCCTCGGTCTTGTGATTTTTTAAGAACACCTTGTTTTTATCCTCATTTTTTTCGAGAAAACCCTCTAAAAGGGCGGTTTTTTTCTCGGGTATGCCGTGGATAACCGCAAGGTATTTTTTTTCTATCTCTCGGTATTTAATTTTATCGCAAAGAATTTTAAGCGTCTCGGCGTTTTTTGCGGCGATTACTATTCCACCCGTGTTGCGGTCAATTCGGTTTGCAAGGGCGGGGCGGAAGCTGTTTTCATTTTCGGGGTTGTACTCGCCTTTATCGTAGAGATAATGCTGTATTCTTGCAATCAGCGTATCGTTATACTCATTTTTATCGGGGTGGACAAGTAAGCCCTGCTTTTTATCTGCCAGCAGTATGTTTTCGTCCTCGTATACAATATCAAGCTTTGCGGGGGCGGATAAAAAGTCGTATTTCGGTTGCTTCGAAACAAAAAATTCGTCGTTTATGTAAGCTTCTACGGTGTCGCCCTCTTTCAGTCTGGTGCTAATTTCCCCACGCTTTCCGTTTACCTTTATGCGCTTAGTTCTTATATATTTGAACATAAGCGAAGAGGGCAGAGCTGGGCAGTTTTGGGTGATAAACTTATCAAGGCGCTTATTTGAGTCATTTTTTGTCACGGTAAAGCTTTTCATTTAGAACTCCTTAAAGAATATGTCGAAAAAACTTGAAAGCAAAGGGAATTTATAATATAATAATACAAAAAGCGAAAGGGGGGCAAAAGGAAATGGGTAAAGGCATTCACGACGGCCACCGTGAAAGGGTAAAGCAGGAATTTTTGAAAAACGGCTTTAACGAAAATACACCGCCGCATAAAATACTTGAGATGCTTTTATTTTACGGTATTGCACGAAAGGATACCAACGAAATCGCACACGACCTGATAAATCGCTTTGGCTCTGTTTCCGGTGTTTTTGAAGCCCCTGTGGAAGAGCTTGTAAAGGTAAACGGCGTAAGCCTTCACACCGCATCTTTACTGAAGCTTATGATTCCCATAATCCGCTTTTATGTTTCCGAAAAGAACGAAAAAACTATAAACTATACAAATACTGATGATGTGTGCGACTTTTTACTGAAACAGTATATTAGCTACACCAAGGAAGTGTTTTCGGTTGTTTCTTTTGGCGGCAACGGGCGTATGCTCGGCTTTGATGTTCTGGGCGAGGGGAATGTTTCCGAGGTTAATATCTCAATCAGGGAAGTGGTTGAAACCGTACTTAAACGAAATGCGGTATGCGCAGTTATAGCTCACAACCATCCAAACGGTGTGGCGGTTCCGAGTAATGAGGATGTTGCTGTAACGCAAAATATAAAAAGTGCATTACGGCACATAAATGTAAATCTGGTTGACCATATCGTAATCGCCGATGACGATTATGTTTCAATGGCGCAAAGCCGACTTTTTAGGAGCATTTTTAACTAATCAGCGTGAGGTATCCCGCTGATTTTCTGCCATACGGTAGCCCACACCGTTTTCTGTGAACAGATACAGCGGAGCATTGCTGTTCTGTTCTATTTTTTTGCGCAAATTTGTAATATTAACCCTTAATATCCCGTTTCCGCCTGTCGCTCCGTCGCCCCATACCGATTTTATTATAAAATCGTAGGTAAGCACTCTGCCCGAATATCTGCAAAGCAGGGTTAATATTTTAAATTCGTTTTTTGTGAGGTGAACCTCGTTCCCGTCAACCGTTACAGAGTGCCTGTCATATTCAACCCGCAGTTTGCCATGCTCGTAGCCTTCAAGATTATCGAGTCCCAAAAGCTTTTCGTACTGCTCAATCCGCCTTATAGCGGCCTTTATGCGGGAGAGTAGCTCCCCTGATAAAAAGGGCTTTCTAATATAATCGTCAGCCCCCGCATCAAGAGTTTCGGTGACTGCACGCTCACTCCCGTTTTCGCAAACCGCAATTATCGGAAAAGAACTCCGTTCCCTCAGCTTTTTTACTGTTCTTACTCCGTCGGGCAGGGGAAAGGCCGGGTCTATTATAACAATATCCGGCGTATTAAGTGAAACCATGGTAAAGCATTCGTTGAAGTTAGAGGCCGTCACCGTCTCGTAGCCTGCGGCGGAAAGCAGATTTTTAATAAGCCTACTACTCTGCTTATCAGAGTCGGCGATAATAATTCTGCGTTTCAACTTAGCTTCACCTCCGTTTCCCGTGTTTTGTTATTCGCCCTCTTCTTGGGCACGCTGTGCTACCGATTCCGCAGAGTAGTAGTTTTCTTCAAAAATATAATCATGTATTTCGCTTTTTGCCGAATCAAGGTCATACACATAATACCAAACGCCCTTTATAGTCTTTCCCGATGAAGAAATATTTTCGTTGGGAATGCTCAGCTGTTCAATCTCGGGGGAGAAGGTGAGGGCCCATGTGCCGAGACCTATAATATCGTTTGCCGAAAATGAGGTTTGGCACTCGCTTATAACCATCTCGGCAACCTTGGGAAGCTTTAACGGATTCATACTCTTTACTGCGGCAAACATAGCCGTAAGTACTTCCTTTTGGCGGTTTCCACGCATAATATCACTGTCGGTATGGCGTATTCTGGCGTAGCAAACCGCCTGTGCGCCGTTTAAGAGCTGAGTGCCTGCGTTTGTAATATTGGGGCAGTCAAAGCCTAAATCCTGCAATTCAGGAAAAATGACGGTATTAAGCTCAACCCTTTCTTTTTCGTCAACATCTATCGTCACACCGCCGATGTAGTCAATAACCCTTGAAAGCCCGTAAAAGTTCATTGTGACATAATCTTCAATTTCAAGGCCGAAGTTTTGATTTAGGGTTTTTACTGCAAGCTGGGATTTTCCGTAGGCGTAGGCGTGTGTGAGCTTGTCCTTGGAATGACCGTCAATAGACACATATGTATCCCTTGCAATAGAGGTAAGCTTAAGCTTTTTGTGCTTTTTATCGATTGTAAGAATAACTATTGCATCGCTCCTGCCCGAATCGTTGTCAGCCCTTGAATCTATTCCTAAAAGAGCTATGTTCTGTACACTGTCATAATTCGAGGTTTCAATGCCCAAATTGTTTTCGTCAAGGGGGGTGCGGTCCATTCCCGACAGGATTTTATAAGCATAGCCGTAAAGAGCGCCTATCGACGCAATAAGAACGCAGATAACTATTATAAGCGCATTGCGAAGTGTGCGGGCTTTGCTCTTTTTTTTCTTCTTGCTTGCGGTGTGTGTGCGGTGCTGTTTTGAGGTTGAAGAAATATCCTCATATTCCGAGGCGGATTTTCTTTTACCGGAGCTTGAATACAAATCTATATTTTCGTCCTCGTCATCGTAGTTATAATTTAATTCAAAATCCTCGTATTTCATAATTTACTTTCCTTGTTTTTATTTTTACATAGAAAAAACAAACCGCCTTTTCGGCGGCCGAAAATACAAAACAATCTGTCCCGCACTGCCGTAATGTGCTTAAAATAACCTGCGTAAAGCAGGTGGGTGCCGGCTATACGGTTTCGTGCTCCCTTCTTCCGAACTCGGCACAGCCGCGGGAGGTCTGCAAGCCCGCCGCATAAGCTTTGGCCCCTTTTTAAAAAGGTTGTAGGGTTATATAAGACACGGTCCGCGTACAGCGCAGGACGTTACTGTGATTTACTGATTGTCGATTTCAAAAAAATCTTCAAGTCTTTCAACGAAGGCGTCGGCTACCGTCTCGTATTCGTCGTCATCCTCGATTTCGTAATAGTATTCGTCGCCGTCTTCCTCGCCCACCTTTACTATAACAAGCTCACCGCTGTCATTAAGCTGGTCCTGCGGATTATCGTATATGGGAAGCATAGCGAGATAACGCCCCATATCGGTTTCAATGGCATCAAGCACCTCGAAGGTGTACTCCTTGCCATCATCATCCGAAAGGGTTACTATATCGGGATTGTAATCGTCTTTATTCTTAATTTCGTCCATAACTTGACCTCCGAAAAAAGTCTTTTCTATATTGTACCCCTAAACCTTATTTAAGTCAATGGTAAAAAGGTGTAAATTTATATTTTTTGCGTCTTGGCCGACTCGTAATCAATCACCTTTTTAAACTGGGTTTCATAAAGTTTGCGGTATTTTTCACTCGTTTCAATTAGCTGTGAGTGGGTTCCCGTCTCGGTGATTTCCCCGTTTTCCACAACCATTATTTTATCTGCGGCGATAACGGTGGAAAGTCGGTGGGCTATTACAATGCTTGTGCGGTTTTGCATAACCGCATTGAGGGCTGACTGTATAAGGCTTTCCGAAATAGAATCAAGGGAAGATGTGGCCTCGTCAAGAATAAGTATTTTCGGGTTTTTAAGCACCACCCTCGCTATGGATACACGCTGTTTTTCCCCACCCGAAAGCTTAAGCCCTCTATTGCCTACAACAGTGTCAAATTTAGCGGGAAGACCCATAATAAAGTCATAGATATTTGCCACCTTGCAGGCGTTCTCGATTTCCTCCCTTGTGGCAGAGGGCTTTGCGTAAAGCAGATTGTCAAGAATAGTGCCGTTAAATAGGTATGTGTCCTGGGTTACTATTCCTATATTTGTGCGAAGGTAGGCCAGGTCAAAGTCACGCACATCGGTGCCCGCCACCTTTACACAGCCCTCGCTTACATCATAGAGCCTTGGTATCATACCTATAATAGTTGATTTTCCCGCACCCGAAGTGCCCACAATCGCATACATTTTGCCGCTGGGCACAAAAAAGCTTATTCCCTTTAAAATTTCGTGACCAGTTTCGTATGAAAAATGAACATCGCAAAACTCAACCGTGCTGTCATTAAGGGGCGGTTTAACGGGATTTTCGGGGTTTTCAATATCACACTTGCGGTCGAAATATTCAAAAATTCTGGTGAACAAGGCAAGGGAACGCACAAAGTCGACCTGCAAATCAAGCAACTGCCTTACAGGCTGATAAAGTCTGTTTACAAGTGCTACCACCACCGAAATATCACCCACGGTAAGCCCCGAATCAAGACCGCCTATTATCAGAAAACCGCCTACAAAGTAAATCATCAGGGGAGCTATCTGAATAAACATACCGAGGAATACATGAAACCAACTGCCCGCCCGCTGTTCCTTTATTGTAATTTCGGTCGCCTCGTTATTGATTTTACGGAATTTTTCGTATTCGGTCTTTTCTTTAGTAAAGAGCTTTACAAGCATTGAACCGCTGACCGAAAGGGTTTCGTCAACCTGTTGGTTTAATTCGTCCTGCTTTGCCTGAGATTTACTTACAAGCTCCCAGCGCTTTTTGCCCACCGCCTTTGTGGGAAGAATAAGGAGCGGCAGAACAAGCAACCCTACAATAGCAAGCCGCCAGTCGGTGTAGAAAAGGTAGAATACACAGGTTGCAACCGTGAGCACGTTGCTGAGTGTTGAGGTCAGCATTACCGATATTACCGAGCTTACGCCGTTTATATCGCTATTCATACGGGTGATTATATCCCCCTGCTTTTCGTTTGTAAAAAAGGAGTGGGGCATATGCTGCAGATGGTCGTACATCTGATTTCGCATATCGTAGATTATTTTTTGCGAAATCCAGGAGTTTATGTACTGCTCAAGCACGCTTATTATCTGCGCCGCCGCAAGCACCACAAAGGCAAGCACTACAAGCTGTGCCAATATTTTAATCTCTCGGCTGTCGCTTATTATGGCGTCAACAATCTTTCCAGTAATAATAGAGGGGAACAGTCCCAGCACCGCCGAGATTAATATTGCAACAAAAACTGCAATAAACTGCCATTTGTAGGGCTTTAGGTAGCCGAGTATTCTAAGTAACAGCTTTTTTGTGACCCGAGGTCTGGTTTCCCTTTCCTCTTCGGTTAAATATCCGCGGGGTCCTCCGCCGATGTGCATAGGCCCCCTCATACCCGCTGGAGGCGGCATCATAGGTCTCATTTAAATTCTCCGTTCCTTACATCAATATGTACATATTATATTTTAACACATTTTAGAAAGTTTGCCATAATTTTTAATAAACTGTTAATTTGCACAAAAGTTATTAACTTTTTAAAATTTTTTTAAAAAATGCTTGACAAATTGAATTTTATAGTTTATAATAAAGCCAGACAAAGGGAAAGGAGTTAAGGAAGATGAAAGAAGCAACTCCGCCGGCAAATTGTCAAAATAAAATGAAAGCGGTGATTCCAATGAAGTAAGAACTTGTAAACCCGAAATGTTACACAAAACGGTGAAACCAATGTATTAAGTTTATAACTCCCGAAAAGGGATAAAAATATTTAAAACCTTAACAGGAGATTTATTATGATTGTGAGAAAAGTCGCTATCAAATAAATTATTAAAGGTGATTCCAATGTACAATATGAGTTAGCGCTCAGTTAAATTGCATTCTTAAAATCAGATATTAAATTGTCTTTGCAATTCAAAGTAAGTTCGACAGTTTCAATTAATATTAAAATGTCACCGAATTATCGGTCAACGAATTAAGATTTAATTTTGAGCAAAGGAAAAAACTGAATATGATAAAATTTTAGACAGCCGTAACGGAAGCGTTGCGGCTGTTTTTTGCGGTTTTTCTTTCGTACTTAAAAATGTGCTGTAGGCTATGCTTTTAGCATAGCCTACAGCCGTTATATTCAGTCACACTCGCAAATTTCCTTGCGTGTTCTTAAAATTGAATTGGGCGTTACCGAAAACTCGTCAAGTCCCCACTCTACAAGCTTAGGGATAAGCTCGCTGTCTGCTGCGGATTCGCCACACATACCTACGGGAATACCCACGCTTTTAGCGCTCTTTACGGTCATTTCAATAGCTTTAAGCACCGCAGACTTTTGTACGCTGTAAAGCCCTGATACCTTGCCGTTTCCGCGGTCAACCGCCATAACATAGCCTGTCAGGTCATTTGTACCTATGCTGAAGAAATCGGCGATTTTTGCTAATTCATCGGCGATAAGCACCGCCGCAGGGGTTTCAATCATAACGCCGAGGGGTATGCCCTTTTTAAAGAGGACTCCCTCTGACTCAAGCTCCTTTTCACATTCCGCTATAAGCGCCTTGGCGGACAGCACCTCTTCGGTATCGGTAATAAGGGGCAGCATAATTTTTATATTGCCGAAATATGCGGCTCTTAAAATTGCTCTGAGCTGAATTTTGAAAATATCGGGATTATCAAGGCAGTACCTGATGGCGCGGTAGCCTAAAAACGGATTGTCCTCTTTGGGTATTTCAAGGTAAGGAACGGCTTTGTCTCCGCCGATATCCAGTGTTCGGATAATTACCTCCTTGGTTCCCATCGCTTTAGCAACCGTAGAGTATGCTTCAAACTGCTCCTCCTCGGTGGGTAGCGACGGGCGATCCATAAAGAGAAACTCGGTTCTGAAAAGGCCTATTCCCTCGCCGCCGTTCTGTATAACGGCTTCTGCGTCCTCGGGCTTGCCGATGTTGCCGTAAACAGCCTTTTTGACCCCGTTTTTCGTAACGGTTTCCCTGCTGAAGTACTCGGCAAGGGAAGCTTTTTCCTCGAAATAGCTTTGGCGTGCGTTTTCGTATTTTTGCACGGTTTCTTGGTCGGGATCGAAAAGGATTTTACCTTTACTTCCGTCTATTGCAAGCAGGTCGCCGTCCTTTATAAGCTCGGAGGCGTTCTTAACGCTCAAAACGGCGGGAATATCTATAGCCCTTGCGAGAATGGCGGAATGTGAGGTGACCGAGCCTGCCTCGGCTATAATAGCGTAGACATTTTCACGGTTTATCCTGGAGGTCATAGAGGGCGTGAAGTCCTTAGCTATCATCACCGAGCCTTTCGGAACATCCTCGATAGCAACGCCGTTTTCTCCGCAGAGTATGCCGATAATGCTGTTTTTAATGTCAAGAATATCGGAGGCTCTTTGCTTCATCATTTCGTCATCTACCGTGGCGAACATATCGTAAAAGCTGTTGCATACTGCGTCTGTTGCCTGAGCCGCCGTTTTTCCGCCCTGTATGCTGTCGTTTATCTGGGAAAGCATAAAGGGGTCGTTAAGCATTACAATGTGACCGTTTAAAATGTCGGCGTTTTTCTTGCCCGCTGACCTTGTAAGACTTTCGATAAGCTCTCGGGTCTTTTTTGTGAAAACGGCTACGGCGCTCTGAAATTTTTTCAGTTCCTCCTCTGCCGAGGTATAGGCAGAGGAGTTTATATCTATTAGAGCTTCCCTTATTACTATTGCTTTTCCTACGGCATAACCGGGGCTTACGCCGATACCCTTAAGAGTTTTCATTATTCCAACCCGCTTTCGATAAGATTTACCGCCTCGTCAAGCATTGCCTGTTCGTCTTCGCCGTCGCAGATGATTGTAATATGACTGCCATACTTAATGCAGGCCGCCATAATATTCATAATGCTCTTTCCGTTAATCTTTTTGTCTCCGAAGACAATCGTTATGTCCGACTTGTACTTTGTCATAGCGGAGATGAAGTTGTTTGCGGGGCGCATATGAAGCCCCATTTTATCTACTACTACCGTGTCCTTTGATACCATAATCCAATACCTCTTTAATTAGTTCTTTTCTTTTTAAGGAGAGCCAGCATAAGTGCGCCCGCTACAGAGCCTGCTACCAGAGCCACCAAATATCCGATCGGATTGCCTACAACCGCGAAGGTGAAGATTCCGCCGTGGGGAGCGGGGCAGGTGCAGCCGAAGAGTGCTGTGACAGCGCCCGCTACCGCAGAGCCGACAATGCAGGAGGGGATAACCCTCAGCGGGTCGGAAGCGGCATAGGGGATTGCGCCCTCTGTGATGAAGCAAAGTCCCATAAGATAGTTTACAGGGCCGCTCTTGAGCTCCTCTTTAGTCCAGCGGTTTTTGCAGAAGGTGGTTGCAAGGGCTATTGCAATGGGAGGTACCATACCGCCTATCATAACCGCCGCCATAATCCAGGTGTTGCCATCGGCAATAGCCGCGGTGCCGAATACATAAGCCGCCTTGTTGAACGGGCCGCCCATATCAATCGCCATCATACCCGCAAGCACAATGGAGAGAAGCAGCTTGCTTGTGTCGCCGAGAGAAGAGAGACCGCTTGAAACTGCGCCGTTGATAACACCCATAATCGGGTTGATTATAAGCATAAACAAGCCTATAAGAAGTGTTCCTAAGAGCGGATAAATGAACACGGGCTTTATGCCGTCCATTGATTTGGGCATCCAGTTAAAGGCTTTCTTAAGCAGATTTACAAGTATGCCTGCGATAAAGCCCGCAAGCAGAGCGCCTAAAAAGCCCGAAATTGCTGTATCGTCGCCTGTGGGGGAAGTAAGCGTAGCGCCTGTGGTCGCAAGATAACCGCCTACAATACCGGGTAAAAGTCCCGGACGGTCGGCGATAGACTGTGCGATGTAGCCCGCCAAAATCGGGAGCATAAAGGCGAATGCCGCTTTTCCTATCCAGAAAACAACCGCCGCTATCGGATTGGTAAAGCCGAAGTTGCCGCCGACATTGGCGTTGCCTGCGATTGTATCGATAAGGAAGCCGAGGGCAATCAGCACACCGCCGCCCACAACGAAGGGAAGCATATGAGAAACACCGTTCATAAGGTGCTTGTAAAGCTTTCTGCCAAAGCTCTCTTTTTCTTCGCCGTCAATATCAGAGCTTACCTCGCCGTCGTGATGATAAATGGGTGTTTTACCGTCAATAACCTTTTGTATAAGCTCTTCGGGCTTGTTTATACCACTTGAAACCGATACCTTTAAGACGGGCTTTCCGTCAAATCGGGCCATTTCAACATTTTTATCGGCGGCGATGATAATGCCGTCACATTCGGCTATCTCTTTTTTGGTAAGTACATTTTTAGCGCCGCCCGAGCCGTTGGTCTCCGCCTTTAGGGCGTATCCCATTTTTTCGCCCGCCTTTTCGAGCGCTTCCGCCGCCATATAGGTGTGAGCTATACCTGTCGGACAGGCGGTAACCGCCAAAATACGGTAGCCCTCCTTTTTGGGCTCTGCCTTTTTCTCATTGGGATATTTTTCGTTTTCTTTATCGTCTATGATTTTTAAGAATTCCTCGGCGCTTTTAGCCTTTCTGAGCGTGTTCGCGAAATCTGCGTCCATAAGCATAACCATAAGACGGGAAAGAATTTCCAGATGTACATCTCCGTCCTCGGTGGCGGCTATCATAAACAACAGGTCAGAGGGCTTGCCGTCGGGTGCGGAGTAATCAACGCCCGCGGGAACGGTGATGCAGGAAAGCGCGGGAGCTTTAACTGCGGCTGATTTTGCGTGAGGTACGGCTATCCCTTCGCCGATAGCGGTTGTGGAATGCTCCTCTCTCTTTAAAATGTCCTCCTTGAATTTTGCGGGGTCGTTAAGATTGCCCGCCTTTTGGTGGAGTGCAATGAGTTTGTCGATAGCCTCGTCCTTTGAAGTGAGGTTGACTCCAAGCTCTATTGCGTTTGATTTTAACAAATCGGTGATGCGCATAGTGTTTTCCCCTTTCATAAAGTTTTATAAATTTTATTTATTTCCTCGGCTTTAGCCAATTCTTTAGAGAATGCCGTTGCGGACGCACTTGCAACCGAAAGCTTAAGCGCCTCCTTATAATTGCCGCTTTTAATACAGCCTGCAATAAAGCCCGCTACCATTGAATCGCCGCAGCCTACCGAGTTTATAAGCTTTCCCACTACTGCGTCTGCTATATGAACGCCGCCGTCCCCATCTACGAGCACCGCACCGTCTTTTCCCCTTGAAACAAGGACGTTTACCGCACCCATTTCACGAAGCTTTTTAGCGTAAACGGTAATTTTTTCGGCTGTTACCATCTCCTGCCCGAAAATTTCCGCCAGCTCGTGGTGATTGGGCTTTATTAAAAATGGCTTAAATTTAAGAACATTTAAAAGCTGATTCCCCGTGGTATCAACAACAACCCGTATTCCCTTGCCGCAAAGCGCTTCTAATATTTTGCTGTATAAATCATCGGGAAGAGAGGGGGGGACGCTTCCTGCAAGCACCAGCCAGTCGCCTTCTTTAAGCTGCCCTAATTTTGAAAAAAGCTCTGTCAGCTTGTCTTGTGTGATTTCGGGGCCATTTGCGTTAATATCAAGCTCTTTGCCGTATTTAACCTTTACATTTATTCTGGTAAAGCCGTTCTCAAGCTCAATAAAATCGTTTTTTATCCCGTCCTTGTCAAGCATTTCCCTAAGCTTTTTTCCCGTAAATCCCGCAGTAAAGCCGAGAGCAATATTGGGAATTTCGAGCTGTGAAAGAACCGCCGACACATTTATGCCCTTGCCGCCGTAGTAAAGCTCCTCGGATTCGGTGCGGTTTATATCGTCGGCGGAAAGCGCGCTTAGATTCATCACATAATCAATAGCGGGATTAAATGTTAACGTATATACCATTTTTTGTTCTCCTTTCTAAGCTTATTCTATAACCTTTACAACCGTCAGCTTTTCAAAAAGTCCGTCCGGCTTTATGCCTGTTATAACGCAGGCGCGGTCAACCGTCGCAAAGCTTACAGATGAGACCTTACCGAACTTTGAAGAATCTGCAAGCACATAGGAGACAAAGGAACGGTTAATCGCCGCCGCCTTTACAAACGCCTCCTCGCTGTCGGGCGTGGAAAAGCCCTGAGTCTCGGTTATGCCGTTTGTCCCCAAAAACGCCTTTGTAAAATTGTAATTTTGCAGATTGTTTGCCGCAGCAAGGCCTATGACCGCCTCGGTGGTGCTTTTAAGCTGTCCCCCGAGAATTACAACCCGAAAGTTTCTTTTTGAAAGCAGCTTTGCGTGGCTTATTCCGTTGGTGACAAAGCTTGCTTTCAGATTCTCGGGTAGGTAATCTATCATAAATAGGGTAGTCGTTCCCGCATCAAGATATACAAAGTCGCTGTCGATTATTTGCTCGGCGGCGTATTTTGCAATTCGGCGCTTTTCTTCAACATTTTTGTCCTGCTTGTCGCTTACTGTATCTTCGCTTACAATAAACTGTTTTCGGTTAAGGGTAGCTCCCCCGTGAACCTTTTTAAGACTGCCGCTGTTTGAAAGCTCAAGAAGATCCCTGCGGATAGTTGATTCCGAAACTCCGAGCACTTCTGTAAGCTCGGCAACCGATGCGGCGCCCTTTTCGTTTACTATTTTGAGAATGGCCTCGCGCCTTTCCTGATTGAGCATTTTAATACGCCTTCTTTCGTCAAGTGTATTTTAACACAAATCACAAGTAATTTCAATCGTTTTTAATCATATTCAATCAAATTCGTGCAAGCATATAAAGGAATAAGGGGCTGTTTGGTTAATTTTATGTGGTTTAAAGAAAAAATATGACCGATTTTGATTGATTTTTGAAAATCAACAGTCAAATCGGTCATATATTAACGTTGTTATGTGAAAGGCTTTTATACGCTCGGCGTAAAGCCTAAGTCCTCTATTTCGGATAAAGCGGTTTTAAGGCAATGCTCACAGCCGTCAATGGTTACGGTTTTGTTTTCGAGGGATACCGTGAATTTAAGCCCTGCCTCTGTTAGCGCATTGGTTATGCGCCTTACACAGGCGTCACAGTGCATATCGGGTACTAAAATTACTTTTTCCATTTTCATTTCCTCATTTCATTAATTTTTGAAGGGTGGCAACCAGCTCGTCAATAACCGAATCGTCCCCCTGTCTTATATTTTCAGCCACACAGGTGTGTATGTGGCTTGAAAGCAGTTCCTTGTTAAAGGCATTAAGCGCAGCAGACACCGCCGACACCTGAATTAAAATATCGGTGCAGTATGCGTCGTTTTCAAGCATACCTTTAATACCTCTTATCTGCCCTTCTATGCGGTTAAGGCGGTTTATAAGGGAGCGGTATTCCTTTTCCTCACGGTGCTTTAGCTTTTTTTGACAGTTACATTCACTCATAGCTTTTTACCTCTAAGCCTAAGGGCATTTCCCACAACAAAAACCGAGCTTAGGGACATTGCAAGCCCCGCTAACATCGGGCTTAAGAGCGGCCCGCCGAAGGCGTATAACAGCCCCGCCGCTATAGGTATGCAGACCGTGTTGTAGCAAAACGCCCAGAATAGATTTTCCTTTATATTTGTAATTGTAAGTCGGCTTAAACGGATAGCCCTCGGAATATCGTTAGGGTCGCTTTTCATAAGGACAATATCTGCCGACTCTATGGCTATATCGCTTCCGCTCGCCACCGCACAGCCGATGTCTGCCTCGGTAAGGGCGGGGGCATCGTTAATGCCGTCCCCTACCATCATAACCGTGCCGTATTTTTTGCGTAGCTTACCTACAATAAGCGCCTTTTGCTCGGGGAGCACCTCGGAATAAATCTCGTCTGCATTAAGGCTTTTTCCTATATATTCGGCGCAGGCCTTGTTATCCCCCGAAAGTAGTACGGTTTTAACCCCTAATTTTTGAAGTCTTAAAAACGCCTCTGTCGAGGTCTCTTTTAGGCTGTCCGCTACGGCGATTATACCTATTGCCTTTTTGTTGACAGCGGTAAAAATAAGGGATTTGCCCTCGCTTGAAAGCTTCTCTGCTATATTTTCGTATTCTAAGGTATCTATTCCTTTTTCTTTCAGTAAGGATAGACTGCCTATCAAAATTTCCTTGCCTTCAATGTTGGCTCTGATACCCTTGCCCGAAATATTCTCGGTGTTTTCAGGGCGGCTTTTAATTGCGATACCGTTTTTTTCGGCATATTCGGTTACCGCCTTTGCAAGGGGGTGGTCGGATAAAGCCTCTACCGCCGCTGCGGTTCCGAGCAAGAACCTTTCGTTGTCCGAAATAATATCTGTTACAACAGGCTTTCCGACTGTGACCGTCCCCGTTTTATCGAAAATAACCGCCTTTACCTTGTGGGTAATTTCAAGAATTTCGCCGTTGCGAATTAAAATTCCGTTAGATGCTCCGAGACCTGTTCCCACCATCACGGCGGTAGGGGTTGCAAGGCCTAAAGCGCAGGGGCAGGCGATTACGAGTACGCTCGTAAATAACCTTAGCGCAAAGGAAATATCCTTACCGGCTATTAGCCAAGCTACGGCAGAAAGCAGGGCGATTAAAATAACTGCGGGTACAAATACGCCCGCAACCTTATCTGCGGTTTTGGATATAGGTGCTTTTTTGTTCTGTGCGTCCTCAACAAATTTTATTATTTTAGAGAGGGCGGTATCGCCGCCGACCCGTGTTACTTTTACATATATAACCCCGTTTAAATTGATACTTCCGCCTATAACCTCGCTCCCGACCGCTTTTGGAACAGGCATACTCTCGCCCGTAAGCATAGCTTCATCTGCGGAGGATTCCCCACTTGTCACAATCCCGTCAAGGGGAATTTTGGCTCCCGCTTTTATAATAAGCGTTTCGCCTACACCCACCTCGGCTGTCGGTACTGTGTATTCCTTGCCGTCCCGCAGTACTAACGCCGTATCGGGCGACAGCTCCATAAGCTTTTTTACGGCTAAGGCGGTTTTTTTCATACTCCGCTTCTCCATATACTTGCCCAGAGCCACAAGGGTTATTACCACCGCCACGCTTTCGTAATAAAGATTATGCACGGCGTGTGCATTATAAGGTATCATATATGTCATCACGACGCTGTATATAAAGGAAGCACCCGCACCTACAGCCACCAGCGAATCCATATTCGGGTGACCTTTAAATAATAGGGGTATTCCCGAAGTGAAGAATTTTTTGCCCAAAAACAGTACGGGAATACAGAGTAATAGTTGTGTGAGCGCAAAGCCCCACGGGGAAGAGTGCATATTCATAAAAAAGGGCACGGGGAGGTTATCTGTGAGCATTTGTCCCATTGATATATAAAGTAATACTGCCGACAGCACCGCCGAGATTATAAGGGGTGCCGTCCCGCTTTTTTCCTTTTTCTCTTTTGCTTCCTGCGGCTTTGGCTTATCCGCCTCAATGCCGAAGCCCGCCTTTTCAACAACCCTTATAAAATCAGGCTCGCCTGTTTTGGTTTCATCAAAATTAACGGTCATTTTGCCTGTTATCAGGTTTACTTCGCAGCTTTCGACCCCGTCAAGCCGTGAAACCACCCTCTGTACCGAGCTTGAACAGGCCGCACAGGACATACCGCTTATATTGTATTGTTCTTGTTTCATTGTTTTGTCACCCTATATTAAAACGGGGCGATGTGGGCATCGCCCCCTACGAATATCCGATTTACCGTTGTAGGGGACGATGCCCACATCGTCCCGCACAAATTCCGAAAATGTTTGTTTTTCCGGTATCTGATTGAATTATATACCCCGTGGGGGTATTTGTCAAGTATATTATCTGCCGAAAAATAAAAATAATTCATAAAATGCTTGACAAAAGCAAAAAAATAGTATATTATCGTATTAGTTCATTAATACACTAATGAAGTGAGGTGATAAAATGTCTTGGAGCTTTTCAAACGACAAACCGATTTTCCAACAGCTAGTCGATATTATTACGCTAAAGATAATAAGCGGTGAATACCCTGCGGGCAGTAAGCTGGAAGCGGTCAGAGAGCTTGCAGTTGTGGCGGGGGTAAACCCAAACACAATGCAAAGGGCACTTACCCAAATTGAAAGCACGGGTCTTATCTTCACAAAGCGGGGTGACGGGCGCTATGTCACCGAGGATGAAGAAAAAATAACTGAGGCTAAAACTGATTATGCTTCCGGCAAGGTGCGTTTGTTTATCGAATCGCTTAAGGCGTTGGGGCTTAATGATGAGGAAATTTTAAAGGCGGTAAATAACGAATTAGGGAGGTAAATTTAATGGACAATATTTTAGAATGTGCAAATCTTTCAAAGATTTACAAAAATGCTATTGCGCTGTCGGGCGTTAATCTGCAAATCAAAAAGGGAAGAATTGTGGGTTTATTAGGCCCTAACGGGAGCGGTAAAACCACCCTTATAAAGCTTGCAAACGGTCTGCTTACTCCAACTATGGGGGATATTCTTATAGACGGCAAGCCCATAGGGGTTGAAACTAAAAAGATAGTTTCCTACCTGCCCGACCATAATTTTTTAACAGGGTGGATGACGGTTAATCAAATGATTGAGTATTTTTCCGACTTTTATAGCGACTTTAATCCTGACAGAGCCGATAAAATGCTTGAAAGCTTGGGGATTGACCGCACCAAGAAGATAAAAACCCTTTCAAAGGGCACAAAGGAAAAGGTTGCCCTTATCCTTGTGATGAGCAGGGAAGCTGAGCTTTACCTGCTTGACGAGCCGATTGCGGGAGTTGACCCCGCAACCCGTGATTATATTTTGCGCACTATTATCGCCAACTACAACGAAAACGCAACTATAATTATTTCCACCCACCTAATTGCGGATGTGGAACAGATTTTAAGCGACGTGGTTTTCATCAATCACGGCGATATTGTGCTGTGTGACACGGTTGACAATATACGCGAGAATGAGGGTAAAAGCGTTGACGAGCTGTTCAGGGAGGTATTCAGATGCTAAAGAAGCTTTATAAACACGAATTTCATTCGCTCTTCCGTAGCCTATTGCCTATTTGGGCGGCGCTTATCGGGTTTGCGGCGTTATCCCGCCTTACCTTTTTAACCGATTTGGAGAATGATGTTTTAGATATGGTTAGGGGACTTAGCGTAACGGCATACATATTCGCCATAATAGCCGTATTTATAGTGGGCCTTGTAATCGTGGTAATGCGGTTTTACAAAAACCTTTTGACCCATGAGGGGTATCTTACCTTTACTCTGCCCTTTACCCCAACACAGCACATAGTCTGCAAGCTTGTCTGCGGGGCTGTTGTGATAATAATTGATTTTATTATCGTTATCGGCTCGCTCCTTATTTTAGGTGCGGGAACCGAAGTCTTAGGGGAGATATTAGATGCTGTAAAATTAACAATTACAGTATTACCCGAGTATCTGTCGGTAGGGCAGATTGCCTTAATTTCTTCGGAAATAGTACTGCTTTTGCTATTGGCACCCTTACAGTCGCTCTTGATGTTCTATGCGGCAATGGCGCTGGGTCAGCAGTTTAAAAACAAGGTCGGCGGTGCGGCGATATCCTATATCTGCCTTTACGCCGCAGTTCAGATAATCACTTCGCTTATTATGATACCGATTGCCTTTGTGGGCGCAGGCGGTATGGAGGAGTTTAACAACCTCATAAATAATTCGGTGATGTATTTAGAGGTATTTTTGGCATTCATGATTGTCTATTCGGCGTTGCTTTCGGCGATTTATTTTATAATCACCCGTCATTTCCTTACAAAAAAGCTTAATCTTGAATAATATGTAAATAACCGCCCTTTATGATTTGGATGAACAACAGTCCCTCCTGTCAGGTAAAACAACACCGGACAGGAGGGATTTTTTTCTCAAAGAGGGACAGAGCTTTCCTTTTTTCAATATCCTTAATATATGTATCTGCGCTTTGAATGGGTAAAAGATTTGCACCATATTTACGGAAATTCGTTTTCTGTGGATATGTTCGATGAAGTAACTTCTGAAACGAATAAATCAGTCGTCGAAACCAAAAAACGCTCCATCTTAAAATGACGTGAGCAATACCGCTTACGATGAAATGAGGAACAATCAACCGAACATTACATCTCGCATAATGATAATGGTTATAGATAATCGAAATAGTGGTAAAATTTGTCTATACCCATTGCAATGAATATAGAGCGAATTCAAAAAGTTACTTATTTGAATTCGCAAAAGCCGATAAAATCGGCTTATCGAAACGCTCTCCAGCGTTTCGATATTCTATAGGCATTATAAGGATGAATGGGAGTTGTAAACATTAATATGTTTCGCTTGCTGATGAGATTTTCAATAAGAGAAACATATTTTTATTGTGCCGAATTTTTATAAGCAGTCGGGGAAGATTGATATTTTTCTTTGAATTTTTTTGAAAAATAATATGTATTTTCAAATCCACACATTTTTGCAATTTCACCTACCGAATATTTATTCGTCAAAAGCAGTTCCCTGCTTCTCTCAAGACGCATATCATTTACATAGCGAACGGGCGGCACACCGAACTTTTCAATGAAAAGCTTTTTAAAATACGTATAGCTTATTCCGCAAATTTCCGACGGCCGTTTATAATCTATGTCATCGTATAAGTTGTTATGGATATATTCTATACCCGGTTCAAGCTTCTTGTAATTGCTTTTGGTAGAATATTGTTCACTTTTTAAAAGCATTTCATATAAAATTTCATAAACAGCAGACATACATTTAAAATAGTATCCGTTAGGTTTTGTAAGCCAAAGTCTATATATTTTTTGAAACAAATTCAAAATTTTATTATTTTCATCAAAATCAAGTAAAAGCAGATTTTGTCCTAACGAAATATCCGTGTCAAAAAATATATCTATGCAATCGCCGGGAATTGTTCGTTCTATATAATAATCGGCATTTTCGGATTTAGGGATAATATACGCCGCACCGGGCTTTATATGGAATACTTTTTTGTTAAAGTGAGTTATAACTTCGCCCGAAAGCTTATAAATCAGCTCATATCTCGGTAATTTATTGCCGTAGTGTATTATTCTGCTTTCGTTTTCTTTTGGCTTTATCAAAGCCACCGATGATATTTCTTTAATATTAAAGTTTTTATTTCCGAACATTTTAATCACCGTATAAATTATATCGCGGGCATTTTTATACGTCAATAAAAAAGTGATGAAAAATATAAAAAAGCTATATAATACATTTACTGAAAAGCATAAATTCGATATAATAAACAAAAATGCAAAAAGGTGATTTGTATGATTGAAAGAATAGAAAAATTAACAGAGCTTACATTAAGCGGAGAAATGTATGTAAATCCGATAAAAACAAAATTTGACCGAGAGGATTTATTTTTATCTGAAAATGAGATGCAGGTAAAAAGAATTTGCGAATACATATTAAATCAAGAACCCAAAATTACAAAATATTCAACATTGACGGGCTTTTTCAGATTTGACGGAAGTGTTGTCGGTGACGCCTTTGGCAGGAGCGTGCATAAAGCCACCGGAGAAATAATGAATTTGTTTTATCTGAAGCCTTTGGATAATCTTTCCACAATGGAATGGCAGCACGCAACGGCGGACTATGCCAAGGTTTTAAACAAGGGTATTTTAGGAATAATCGGGGATATTGAAAAATCTCTTGAAATACACAATAAAACGGAAGAAATTGAATTTTTAAACGGCCTGAAAAAAATTGCCTACGCTGTAATCGGATGGGCGGAAAAATGCTCCGCTAAAGTGCTTGAATTTTCAAAAACCGTTAAAGAAGCGGAATATAGAGCTAATTTGGAAAAATTATCAGAGGCGATTTTGAATGTTCCGAAAACCGGTCCGAGCAATTTTTATGAGGCTGTACTTTCTATTTATGTTTGCTTCAGCCTTGACCCCGACAGTGTGGGAACTCTTGACAGATATTTAACACCGTTTTATGAAAATGATATAAAATCGGGGGCGATAACAAAAGATAAAGCAAAGGAATATTTGCAGGAATTATTTTTGATGATTCAGGCAAAATCGCCGCTTTCGGGCAATTTTACACGCGGCGGAGAATCGCATTTTTGTATAGGCGGATATTTACCGAACGGCGAGGACGGATTTAACGAAGTGTCTGAATTGATTGTCGAAAGCTTGATTGAATTACCTATTTATTGCCCCCAAATCACTTTACGATGGACGAAAAAAACACCCCGAGAAGTGCTGAAATTTGTGATGGACTGCGAAAGAAAGGATAAATTCAAGCGTTTTGCATTTACAAATGATGACAAGCGTATTAAGTGCTATACCGAAATTTGCGGCTTTCCCTTTGAGCGAGCCGTTAATTATACTATGGTCGGCTGCAATGAGCCTGCATTTTTGGGAGCAATTACAGGAAGTAATTCAAAGGGCAACATTGTAAAGTGTGTGGAAACTGTTTTCCACGAAAAATCCGAGAGTATAAAAAAAGTCAAAAGCTTTGACGAATTTTACGAAGTATTTGAAAGAGAAATGCTCTCTGATATTGATAAAATTTATGAATACGATGACAAATATAATCTTGCTCGTGCAAAGGATATAAACTATGTATCAAGTCTGGTTTTTAACGATTGCATAGAAAATGCAAAAAGCCTTACACAAGGCGGCGGAGATGTTGTAATCGCCTCGCCTATGCTTTTGGGAATAACAAACGTTATCGATTCTCTTATAGTTGTAAAGCAATTTGTCTTTGATAGCAAAGCCATAACTATGAGCGAGCTTATTAATGCGGTTCAGTCTAATTGGAACGAGTATGAAAATTTGAGAAGAATGATTTTAAAAACCGGGAAGTTTTTCGGCAACGATGACGAAATATCCAATTATGTTGCCGGGAGGGTGTACACAAGCTTTTATAACCACTTAAAGGATAAGAAAAATGTATTCGGCTATCAATGGCTTATAGGCGACCTTCTGGGATACAACGAGCATCATAAATGGTTCGGCGAAAAAACAAAAGCCACTCCCGACGGTCGTTTTAACGGTGATTTGATTAAATTCGGTATCGGTCAGAGCGAGGGCAAGGACAGGGAAGGATTGACAGCACTTTTAAATTCCGTTGCCAAGCTTGACCCATACGGAATTTCATGCGGAAGTACGGTTACGAATATTTCGCTTGATGAACAGCTAATCAAAAACGATGACTATTTTGAAAAGGTAGTTGATATGTTTGAGGCATATTTCAAAAACGGCGGTGTGCATTTTCAGCTTACATATGTTTCAAAGGCAGACCTTCTTGCCGCTCAAAAAGACCCTGAAAAATATAACAGTCTTCGGGTACGAGTTACGGGATTTTCAGATTATTTTGTAAATCTTCAGGAAAGCATACAAAATGATATTATAAAAAGGACAACGCACAATGAATAATTTTGTTGAAGTAAGAACCGTTTTCGGAAAAAAGAAAATCAGCAAGAATACAGTAACCCTTTCTCATGAGCATATATGCTGTTATTCCGAATATCTTAATATAATGTCAAAAGGCTATTTAGATAAGCCTACGCTTGCGGAAAAATCAGCCGATATTCTGAAAAATATGAAAGAAAAATACGGCTTGGCGTTGTTTATAGATTGCACTCCCGTAAATATCGGCAGAGATGTTGAACTGTTGAAAAAAGTATCTGAATTGTCGGGAGTCGATATAGTTTGCTCAACGGGATTTTATTATAACGATGAGCCGATTTTAGACTGTATGTCCGCCCGAACACTTGCGGATTTTATTGCTGAGGATGCAAATAATACTTGTGCCGGAGTAATAAAATCGGCGGTTGAATATGACACGGTTTCACCTTTTAATATCAAGCTTTTGAAAGCCTCAGCACTTGCTCAAAAGAAGACAGGACTTCCTATTATTTTGCATACAAACGCAAATAACAAAAACGGAATAAAAGCGGTTGAAATTTTGCTCGGCGAAAATGTAAATCCGAAAAATATAGTTGTAGGGCATTTAAGTGACACAAATGATAATGAATATATTAAAAATTTTGCAAAGTTAGGCTGTTATGTTGCTCTTGACAGAATGTATGATAACGAACGGCAAGATTATATAACATCAAAAATCAATCAGATAAATGCTCTTTGCGAAGCGGGATATGCAGATAGATTACTTTTATCCCATGATGATTCGGTTTTTCAAGGATTTTGCGATATGCCGCAAATAAAGGCACCGCGGTGGTCATATATGTTTGAGCATATAGTACCTAAGCTTGATGAGAATATCGCAAAGAAAATATTGAAGGAAAATCCACTGACAATGCTATGCGGAAAATAAAGGAGAATTGGTTATGGAATACACGGAAAAGATACATGATTATGTAGGTGAACACAAAGATGAAATATTAAAAACATTAAAGGAGCTCGTCAAAATTCCGTCAGTAAGAGGAGCTACGGAGCTTGAAGCACCTTTCGGAAAGGCTTGTGCCGATGTTTTGGAATATACAGAGAAGCTTTATTCAGAAAACGGTTTTGAAACAGAGCTTGACAGACAGGGCGGATATTTGCTTTCGTATTTCGGTAACGGAAAAAGGACGCTTGGACTTTTTGCCCATGCAGATGTGGTTGATGTCGGTGAAGACTGGGTGCATACTAAGCCTTTTAAACCGATTGAAAAGGACGGATATTTAATAGGCCGTGGCATGCTTGACGATAAATCCGCCGTTGTAATATCGCTCTACTGCGCAAAAATTTTAAAGGAACTTAATATTCCGTTTAATTCGAGGCTGGTTATGTTTACGGGCGCAAACGAGGAAACGGGAATGTCGGATATTGAGGAATATTCAAAAAAGCATACCGCACCTGATTTTTCTTTGATTTGCGATACGGCATTTCCTCTTTACAGAGGAGATAAAAGTATGATGAATTTTTGGGTTACTTTAAATACAGAATTAAAAGACATTAAAAATTTTCACGGCGGAAATGCAATGAATATCATTCTCGACAAAGCTTCGGCTGTGGTGAATGGTGAAACTGTAACCGAAACGGGAATTTCAAGTCATTCTGCGCTGCCGGAGGGTTCGTTAAATGCGGGATATTTGCTTGCAAAAAAGCTTTCCGAGCGTGAGGATATTTGCGCATCAGACAGAGAACAAATGCTGTTTTTAATGAGCGTTTTGGAAAAATATTATGGTGAAGTTTATGGGATTGAACACCAAGACGAGTGCGGAAAACTAACCTGCACAAACGGTATAATTAAAAACGACAACAAAAAAATTATGCTTGGATTTAATATGAGATTCGGGCTGTCTGCCAATACCGAAAATATCAAAAAAAGCATTGTTTCTTTCTTTGAAAAAAACAACTGCACAGTCAAATTTGAAGAAGAAAAGAAAGGCTATATTGTGCCGACGGATAACAGCTATATAAATGCGTGTCTCAAAGCATACAGTGATTTTACCGGTGACGGTAAACCGCAAGCATATATAAACGCAGGCGGAACATATGCAAGACAACTCCCGTGTGCTGCAGAGATTGGAACAACGCTGAGATGGGGCACTCCCGATAACACACCTAAGGGGCACGGCGGAGCGCACCAATCGGATGAATGTATAAACATTGAAGGCTTTTTGGAGGCACTGGAGCTGACTTTACAAATGCTTATCGAATGTGATAAAACGGAGGAATAAGTATTATGAAACTGTTATTTACGGGAGATATAAATTTCAGAGGAATAGATAATCTCGATTACGATAAATCTTTGGAAATATTAAATGATATAATACCTTATACCAAAAGTGTGGATTTTGTAATACCGAATTTGGAATGTCCTTTGGGTAACAAAGAGGACTATATGCCAATTAAAAAAGCCGGTCCGAATTTAATTTGCCCGAAAAATTGCATTTCTTTTTTGAAAGCCATGAATACATATGCGGTTACACTTGCCAATAATCACATAGGAGACTATGGTGACGGAGCATTGAATAACACTCTCAAGCTTTTAGATGAGAATAATATAAAATATGCAGGCGCAGGCAATAATATTTCCGAGGCATATTCAGCTATGCGAATATCAAAAGCGGGCATTACAATTTCCTTGTTATCTGTATGCGAAAATGAATTTGGAATTGCCAAGGAAAATAAAGCAGGTTCGGCAGGATACAACCCAAGACTTTTGATGAACAAAATCCAAGCCGAAAAAAATGTTTCCGACTTCATTATTGTTGTATTTCACGGCGGCAATGAGCACAATCCGCTGCCGTCGCCCGATACAGTAGAACGTTACAGATTTATTTGTGATATGGGTGCGGATGCTGTTATTGCGGGGCATACCCACTGTCCGCAAGGATATGAAACTTATAACGGAAAACCGATTATATACAGTATGGGAAACTTTCTTTTTAAGAATACCGAAAAAACCGACAATAAAGATTCGTGGTATTACGGATATTTCACAATACTCGACATAAATAAGTCAAAGATTTCTTTTGATATTGTTCCGTATCAATTTGATATACTGGGTACAAAAATAACTGTTTTTGACGGCGAAAGCAAGGCTGAAATGAATCGATACATTGATAATTTGTCTGAAATAATACAAAACCCTTCTGAATTAAAGCAATATTTTAAAGGCTGGTCTCTTAATCATATCTGGATTCCGCAATTACCGAAAAATATTGATAATTTAACCGATTATGATGCATCGGGAAATTATGATTTGCTTAAATGCGAAGCACATTTGAGCCAAGCTAAACAAATATTTGAAATTTTGTTTAATGCTGAGGTTGATAATACAAAAATATGGCAGAAAAGGATATCGGAACTGCAAAAAATGCCGGTGTAATTTAACGGAGTATGAAACGGAGGCTTTATGAAAAAAGCAACAATTTTTGATATACAGCGAAATTCATTTGTGGACGGACCGGGTATTCGCACAACGGTATTTTTCAAAGGCTGTAATTTAAGATGTGCGTGGTGTCACAATCCCGAAAGCCAATCCGCAAAACCGCAAATTATGTTTTACAGTGATAAATGTACCGGGTGCGGACGCTGCCAAAATGTAACGGAAAATGATGCTGACTTTATATGCTTTAACGGCGCAAAAGAAATTTGCGGAAAAGAATATAATTCCGACGAAGTCCTAAATGAGATTTTAAAAGACAAAGCTTTTTATGAAAATTCAAAAGGAGGGGTAACCTTCTCCGGCGGAGAATGTATGCTACAAATTGATTTTCTTTGCGAAATACTCGAAAAATGCAAGGAAAACGGAATACATACTGCTGTCGATACCGCCGGAAATGTTCCTTGGGAGTATTTTGAAAGAATTTTGAAGCATACCGATCTGTTTTTGTATGACATAAAGCTTTTTGATCGGGAAAAACATAAACGATATACGGGAGCTGACAATAAAGTTATATTGGATAATTTGAAAAAATTATTTGAAGCGGGAGCAAATATCTGTATCAGAATACCGATTATCTGCGGCGTTAACGATTCAGTCGGCGAGATGCAAAGAATTAAAAGCTTTTTGCAACCGTATTGTCCTGTAAAAATTGAGCTTTTGCCGTATCATAGCTTGGGAACACATAAATATGATGCGCTAAATATGGTAAAGCATGAATTTAATGTACCCGACGAAAAGCATATGATAGAATTAAAATCGGTTTTTGAATGATTTTGTATTTAGAGGTATTTTTAGCGTTTTTGATTGTTTACTCGGCGTTGCTTTCGGCGGTTTATTTTATAATCACCCGTCATTTCCTTACAAAAAAGCTTAATCTTGAATAATGGGTAAATAACCGCTCCTTTTACGGGAATAATATCCCGAGAAAGGGCGGTTTTTTTAATGAATAATTATGACCTGTGGACCAAGTATTTAGACGGTGAGCTAAAGCCCGATAAAAGCTTTGATATTATTAAAAGGGAGCTTGAAATAGGGGGAAGAAGGGCGGCGCTTTACTTTATTGACGGCTTTATAAAGGACGAGGTTTACGAAAAGATACTGGAATTTCTTTATAAACAAACACCCGAGGATATTGAAAAAATCGCCGATATGACGCATTTTGCACGGCTTAAGATGCCCTATGTTGAGGTGGACAGCACAGAGGATAAGGATGCGGCGGTGACGGCGGTGCTGTCGGGCCCCTCTGTGCTTGTTATAGACGGCATAAGCGGTGCGCTGATGATAGACACCCGCACCTATCCCGCCCGAGGTGTTGAGGAGCCGCAAAAGGATAAGTCATTAAGGGGCGCCCGTGACGGCTTTGTTGAAACCCTTGTTATGAACACCGCTATGATACGCCGCAGAATACGGGACAGCCGACTTCGTATGGAATATATGCAGATAGGTAAGGGCACAAAGCTTGATATAGCCATCAGCTACCTTGAGGGGGTTGCGGACGAAAGGGTGCTTAGTATTTTAAGGAAAAAGCTTCAAAATATGGAGCTTGACGGCGCTTCAATGACAGGGCAGGCCATTGCCGAAAAGCTCCAGAAAAACGCCTTTTTCAATCCCTTTCCGAAATTTAAGACCACCGAGCGCCCCGACTATGCCTCTGCCTGTATTTTTGACGGCAGAATAGTGCTTGTTATGGACAATGCCCCCTCGGTTATGGTAATGCCGATTTCCCTTTCCGACTTCTTTAGGGAGACCGACGATTATTACTTCCAACCCATAGTCGCAAGCTACACACGGATTATCAGAATGCTTGTGTCGGTTGCGAATGTGATTATAACTCCGCTTTATTTACTGCTTGTTAATACCCCCCTAATAGTGCCCGATTGGCTTCGGGTTATTATGCCGAAGGATACAGGGCAGATACCCTTATTTTTACAGTTTTTAATACTTGAATTTATGGTGGACGGGCTAAGGCTTGCTTCCCTTAATACCCCCGATTCTCTTTCAAACTCCCTGGGAATTGTCGGCGGTTTACTGCTTTCTCAGTTTGCTATTGACGCAGGCTGGTTTATAACCGAGGCGATACTTTTTATGGCTTTCATCACCATAGCCAGCTTTTCTCTGCCAAACTTTGAAATGGGCTACGCTATGAAGTTTGAACGGCTGTTACTCCTTGTTTTAACCCAGCTTTTAGGTGTTTGGGGCTTTGCAGGCGGGATAGTATTTATATTTATATGTATGCTGTTTATTAAAACCCTTTCGGGCAGAAATTATCTTTATCCCATTATACCCTTTAATTTAAAGGGATTTTTGGAGCTGTTTATACGCTATCCGATGAAATGAAAATTTCTCCAAATTTATTAACCGAAAATTCACATATTTGAATTAGAAATGCAACAAAAAGAATATATAATAAGCTCAAACAAACAAGAGGAGCGTTGCATTATGGACGATTTCAATAAGCAAAGCGGCGAGCTGAACGGATTTGATTCGGTAAACGGTAATGATACACCGGGTGAAAATAACGGATACACCGTAACGCCCGACGGCGGCTTTTACACCAAAAGCCGTGAGGATATTATTCAGGACGGGGCTTTTTCGGGGAGCGATACCGCTTATACGGCGGAGCCTGTGGGCAATAGTGAGCAGAAAGAAAGCCCGCAGCAGACCCCGCCGCCCCGCAGGGACTTTTTCCCGAGCGGTGAGTACGGCGCAAACTTTGACCCCCATACGGGAAGACCCCTTTACAGCTATAAACCGCCGAAACAAAAAAAGCCTAATAAGGAAAGGAAATACGGCGCGGGTGTAGTAATTGCCGCGGCTCTGCTTGCGGCGGTTATAGGTGCGGTAAGCGGAATAGCGGCGGTAGGTATAGGTAAAAGTGACGACGATATCGGCTCTGCATCTACTGTCTCGAATGTATCGGGTCAAAATGTAAATATCAATATTGATGAAACCGCCGAATCGGTGGTTGAGGCGGTGGCGAAAAAGGTGACTCCCAGCGTAGTCGGCATAAGAACAACAACCTCGGTTATGAGCTTTTTCGGCGGTACAAGCGAGTCAACAGGCGAGGGAAGCGGCGTTGTCTACTCCTCGGACGGATATATAATCACCAACTACCATGTGGTTTCGGGCGCAGTTTCAAACAAATCGGCCTCTAAAATAGAGGTGTTTGTGGATAGCCTTGATTCGGATTCCTATGAGGCGAGCGTTGTGGGCTACAATATAAATACCGACCTTGCGGTCTTAAAGATAAACGCAAGCGGGCTTACCGCCGCAGAGTTTGCGGATTCTTCCGATTTAAAGGTGGGTCAGTATGTAATAACCGTGGGCAATCCCGGTGGACTTGAGTTTATGGACAGCGTAACCTACGGCGTTATAAGCGGTCTTAACAGGGTGGTTTCTTCCGATTCCGATGTAAAGCTTATCCAGACCGACGCCGCAATTAACCCCGGTAACTCCGGCGGTGCCCTTGTGAATGTAAAGGGTCAGCTTGTGGGAATTAACAGCTCAAAAATCGTTTCCGAGGAGTTTGAGGGAATGGGCTTTGCAATTCCGTCAAACACGGTTAAGGAAATCTGCAAAAAAATAATCGAGAAGCAAAACGACCCCGAGCCTTATATCGGCGTTACTATAAGTGAAAAGTATACCGCAAGCGTGCTTCAATATTACGGCTATCCCACAGGAGCGGTTATTTCAAGCGTTGCCGAGGGAAGTCCTGCCCAAAACGCAGGTCTCCAAAAGGGGGATATTATAACCGAATTTGCAGGTAAGACAATCAGCGACTACACCGTTTTAAGCGAAACGCTTGAGGATTGCAAGCCGAATGATAAGGTAAATGTTAAAATCTACCGCAGCGGACGGTATTATACCACCACGGTTACGGTAGGGTCAAATAATGCGGTTAGCTGAAATATTTTATGTAAAGGACGGTAATGCGCCGTCCTTTCTGCTTTATTTATATGGGACGATGTGGGCATCGTCCCCTACATATGCTAATTGAGTATGAGTAGGGGATGATGCCCACATCATCCTTTATTAGCATTTAAAACTAATGTCGTTGTTAAAAAAATAACAATCTTTTTTCATAATTTTTATAATTCAGAAAAAAGATTGACAACATTTTAACAATCCTATTGACAAATTACCTCTGTAGGAATATAATGTTATACATCACGCTATATAATATGGAGGGTTTTAAAATGGCAAGAGTTTACAATTTCAGTGCGGGGCCGTCGATGCTTCCCGAGGAGGTTTTAAAGACCGCTGCCGCAGAGATGTTAGAGTACGGTGAGACAGGTCAGTCTGTAATGGAGATGTCCCACCGTTCAAAGGAATATCAGGCAATATTCGACCAAACCGTAGCGGACCTTAGGGAAATAATGAATATCCCCGAGGATTACGAGGTGCTTTTCCTGCAGGGTGGTGCGTCCACTCAGTTCGCTATGGTACCCCTTAACCTTATGAATAAAAACGGCAAGGCAGACTATATTATCACAGGCCAGTGGGCTAACAAGGCTTATAAAGAGGCGGCACGCTACGGTAAGGCCCGTGAGGTTGCGTCTTCTAAGGATAAGACCTTCTCTTATATCCCCAAGACCACAGCCGCTGACTTTGACCCCGAGGCGGACTATGTTCACATTTGTATGAACAACACCATTTACGGTACAAAGTATCACGAGCTTCCCGACACAGGGGATGTTCCGCTGGTAGCTGATATTTCAAGCTGTATTTTGTCCGAGCCTATCGATGTTACAAAGTTCGGTATGCTTTATGCAGGTGCGCAGAAGAATGTTGCTCCTGCAGGCGTTACAATAGTAATTATCCGTAAGGACTTAATCGGCAACGCTATGGATATTACTCCCACAATGCTTAACTATGCTACCCACGCAGACAACGGCTCTATGTTCAACACCCCGCCCTGCTATGCAATTTATATTGCGGGTCTTACCTTTAAGTGGATAAAGAAGATGGGCGGACTTGACGAAATGAAGAAGGTCAACGAGAAAAAGGCTAAAATCCTTTACGATTTCCTTGATAATTCTAAGCTCTTTAAGGGCACGGTTGTTCCCGAGGACCGTTCTTTGATGAATGTTCCCTTTGTTACAGGCAACGAGGAGCTTGACGCTAAATTTGTTGCAGAGGCAAAGAAGGCGGGCTTTGTAAACATCAAGGGTCACCGCTCTGTAGGCGGAATGAGAGCCTCTATCTACAATGCTATGCCTGTAGAGGGCGTTGAAAAGTTGGTTGAGTTTATGAAGAAGTTTGAGGAGGAAAACGCATAATGTATAAGATTAAAACCTACAATAAAATCTCCAAAAGCGGTCTTGAGGTTTTTGACGATAAATATACAATAGGCGACGAGGTAGAAAATGCGGACGGTGCCATAGTCCGCTCCGCCGCCTTGCACGATGAGGAGTTCCCCGCAAGCTTGCAGGCTATAGCAAGGGCAGGTGCGGGTACAAACAATATCCCGATTGACCGTTGCTCCGAGCAGGGTATCGTTGTTTTCAACACCCCCGGTGCTAACGCAAACGCCGTTAAGGAGCTTGTAATTGCAGGTCTTTTGCTTTCTTCCCGCAGAGTGGTTTCGGGTATTGAATGGGCAAAGACATTAAAGGGCGAGGGCGATGCTGTGGGCAAGCTTGTTGAAAAGGGCAAGGGAGCTTTCGCAGGTCCTGAAATTAAGGGCAAAAAGCTTGGTGTTATAGGCCTCGGCGCTATCGGCGTTATGGTGGCTAATGCCGCTAACCACCTTGGTATGACCGTTTACGGCTACGACCCCTATCTGTCGGTTAAATCTGCTTGGAACTTAAATCACAATGCGGTTCATATTAACGATATTAACGAGATTTTCGCAAACTGCGATTATATTACCATTCATGTTCCGCTTACAGACAGCACTAAGAATTTAATTAATGCCGATACCCTTGCAAAGTGCAAGGAGGGTGTTAGAATTCTTAACTTCTCCCGTGCGGCACTTGTGAACGATGCCGACCTAAAGGCGGCTTTAGAGTCGGGTAAGGTAGCGGCTTATGTTACCGATTTCCCCACCGATGATGTTTTAGGTGTTGACGGCGTTATAGCTATTCCGCACTTGGGCGCGTCTACCCCCGAATCGGAGGACAACTGTGCATCTATGGCGGCTAAGGAATTAATGGATTACATTGAGAACGGTAATATCGTCAACTCTGTAAACCTTCCCGAGGTTACAATGCCCAGAAGCGGCGAAAACCGTGTATGCGTTATCCACAAAAATATTCCGAATATGCTCACCGCTATTACGGGAATTTTTGCGGGGGATAACATCAACATTGAAAACCTCTTGAATAAATCCCGTGGTGACTACGCTTACACTATGCTTGATATATGCGGGGCTGATATTTCGGCGGTTGCCGAGAAAATCGGCGCAATAGACGGCGTTATCCGCGTTCGAGTAATTTAATAGGAAATTAAATTTAAGGGCATTGCCGAAAACGGCGATGCTCTTTTAGTATTATCATATTTACTTTTTTGGGGTTTTGGTGTAAAATAATACTATAAAAAATTTATGCGGTGACGAAATGAAAAAAATTGTAATAATAGGCAGCGGTGCGGCAGGACTTATGGCGGCTTACAGCGCCTCGCTTAAATACGGCAAAGGTGCCGAGATAACCGTTATAGAAAAAAACGAGCGGCCGGCGAGAAAGGTTATGATAACCGGCAAGGGTAGGTGTAATGTTACAAATAACTGTGATGTTGACACCCTTGTTGCCAATGTGCCTAAAAACGGGAAATTTCTGTTTTCTGCCTTTTCGGGCTTTGATTCAAAGGATACAATGGGGCTTTTTGAGACCTTGGGGGTTCCCCTTAAAACCGAGCGGGGCAACAGGGTTTTCCCCATTTCGGACAAGGCGGTGGATATTGTTGACGCTCTTGTGGGAGCGGTCAAAAAAAGCGGTGCCGATATTCTTCACGCTGTTGCGAAAAAAATTCTTACCGAAAATGGTGCTGTTGCGGGTGTGTTGCTTGAAAACGGCGAGGTTATTTCGGCGGACAGCGTGATTCTAGCCACCGGAGGAATGTCCTACCCTCTTACAGGCTCTACGGGGGACGGATATAAAATTGCACAGGCTTTGGGGCATACGGTGACAGAGCTAAAACCGTCATTAGTACCCCTTACGGTACACGAGGGCTTTTGCTCAAGACTTTCGGGACTAGCGCTTAAAAATGTAACCCTTTCGGTATTTGAAGAGGGCAAGAAAAAGCCCGTTTTTTCGGAGCTTGGCGAAATGCTTTTTACCCACTTCGGAATATCGGGCCCCCTTACCTTAAGCGCATCGGCTCATATGCGGAGAATGGGAAAGACAACCTACACCGCATATATCGATTTAAAGCCCGCACTAAGTCTCGAACAACTTGACAGCCGCATTTTACGGGATTTTGAGGACGAAAAAAATAAAGATTTTGCAAATTCTCTTGATAAATTACTGCCTAAGAGCTTAATTCCCGTAATAATAGCCCTGTCGGGTATAGAGCCCACCCTAAAGGTCAATCAAATTTGCCGTGAAATGCGGACATCACTTTGTAGGGTAATTAAAGCCTTACCCCTTCATATTACGGGCTTTAGACCCATTGAAGAGGCGATAATTACGGGTGGCGGAATTTCTGTTAAAGAGATTAACCCAACCACGATGGAATCAAAGCTTATAAAGGGGCTTTACTTTGCGGGGGAGATAATCGATGCCGACGCATATACAGGCGGCTTTAACCTGCAAATTGCCTTTTCAACAGGCTTTGCGGCGGGTAAAAATGCTTAAAAACAGAAACCTAAAAGCGGACGGGTAGTTCGCTTTTATTTTTTTTGCAAAAAGATATAAAAAGCTTTGATTTTTTAATATCTTTATAGTATAATTAGTGTGGTATATAGTAAATTATAGGACAGTGAGGATATGCATACTAATTTTACCATTTCGCTTGAAAAAATTATTTCGGAATTTTCCCTTGAACAGCTCAATATGCCCGAAAATCCTGAAAAAATCAAAATCACCACAACCGAGGTTAACCGACCGGGGCTTCATATGGCGGGATATTTTGAGTTCTTTGACGAAAAAAGAATTCAAATTATCGGAAAAAGCGAGGAAGGCTTTATCCTGCGCTTTACCCCCGAAAAGGCGGAAAGCAGACTGCGGGAGTTTTTCTCTCACAAGCCTTCTGCGGTAATAATATGCCGTGACCTTGATGTAGGGGATATTTATGTTAAAATTGCTAAGGAATACGGCGTTCCGCTTCTTAGAACGGGGGAGTCAACCTCCTCGTTTACTGCGGCGCTTATTGCATACCTTAATCTCTGCCTTGCACCGAGGATTACCCGCCACGGCGTGCTTGTTGAGGTTTACGGCGAGGGTATACTCTTGCTTGGTGAAAGCGGCGTAGGTAAGAGCGAAACTGCCATTGAGCTTATTAAAAGAGGCCACCGCCTTATAGCAGATGATGCTGTGGAAATAAGGCGTGTATCAAATAAATCCCTTGTGGGCACGGCACCTGATAATATCAGGCATTTTATAGAGCTTAGGGGAATAGGTATTATTAACGCAAGCCGTATTTTCGGTGCAGGCGCTGTAAAGCTTACCGAAAAGATTGACCTTGTTATTAATATGGAGCCCTGGGATATAAACAAGGTTTACGACCGTATGGGGCTTGAAAACCAGACCACAAATATTTTGGGACTGGAGGTGCCCTCACATACAATACCGGTAAAGCCCGGGCGCAATCTTGCGGTTATAATCGAGGTTGCCGCTATGAACAGCCGCCAGAAGAAGCTCGGCTACAATGCGGCGCAGGATCTGCTTCAAAAGCTGGGTATGGCTGATGATGCGGAGGGTGTAGACAATAGAGCAAAAACGGTAGAGCCGTTTTAAATGATAAATTAAATTTATAGGAGTGTAAAAAATGTATAAGCTTGGAATTGATCTCGGAGGAACAAATATTGTAGCGGGTGTTGTTGACGATAATTATAATATAGTTGCCACCGGCAAGGTTAAAACAAGTCTTCCCCGCCCCGCAGAGGAAATTGTGGATGATATGGTGAAGGCGGCAAATATTGCGATTGAGAATGCGGGACTCAAAATAGAGGATATTGAGTCTATGGGCGTAGGCTCTCCCGGAGCTATCGACCCGGTACACGGCGTTGTTTGCTACGCCAATAATTTAGCCTTTTACGATGTTCCTATGGCGCAGATGCTTAAGGAGCGTATGGGTGTAGATTTTTACATTGAAAACGATGCCAATGCGGCGGCATACGGCGAGTATATTGCAGGTGCAGGCAGAGGAACAAATAACTTTATTGCTATTACCTTGGGCACAGGCGTAGGCGGCGGCGTTATAATCGGCGGTAAGCTTTACTCAGGCTCAAACTATGCAGGTGCAGAGCTTGGTCATACGGTTATTGAAATGTCGGGTGAAATGTGCTCCTGCGGAAGACAGGGCTGTTGGGAGGCTTATGCTTCTGCAACTGCGCTTATCCGCCAGACCAAGCAGGCGATGATAAAGTACCCGAAATCAGTTATGTGGGAACTTTGCGAAAATGATATTAACAGGGTAAGCGGAAGAACCGCATTTGATGCTATGCGCCAAAATGACGCTGCGGGCAAAATGGTGGTAGATAAGTATGTTGAATATGTTGCGGTGGGTGTTTCCAATAATATTAACATATTCCAGCCCGAGGTGCTTTGCATAGGCGGCGGAATTTCAAAAGAGGGAGACAACCTTATAAAGCCCATAAAGGCTTTCTTAGAGGGCGAGAATTACGCAAGAAATCTTGCGAAAAAAACCGAGGTGAAGGTTGCCCAGCTTGGTAATGATGCTGGAATAATCGGTGCTGCCTACCTTTGCGACCTTTACAGATAAATTTTTAATTTCGGAGTTGTTATGAGTCTTAACACATTGATAAGCTTTTGCCGGGAAAATTCTATCGGGTTTAAGGTAAATGAGCCGATGAGTCTTCATACAAGCTTTAAAATCGGCGGTGCGGCGGATATTTTTATTTCCGTCCGCTCTGCCTTAGAGCTTTCTAAAGTACTTAAAATGTGCGGCGAGCTTAATATTCCCTACTTTATTATCGGGAAGGGCTCTAATCTTTTGGTCTCTGACCTTGGTATTGAGGGTGCGGTTATAAGCCTTGCGGATATGAACGGTGTTGAGGTTAAAGGTGAGGAAATTATATGCGGTGCGGGAGCGGCTCTTTCCGATGTGTGCAGAGCGGCGCTTGATAATTCCCTTACGGGGCTTGAATTCGCTTACGGAATACCGGGCAGTATCGGCGGTGCGGTTTATATGAATGCGGGAGCATACGGGGGCGAAATGTCCGCTGTGGTTTTAAGTGCGGAATGCCTCACAAAAGGCGGAGATATTGCAAGAGTCCAAGTTGAAGATATGAATTTTGGCTACCGTAAAAGTGTTTTTAAGGAAAACGGTATGACGGTATTAAGCACAGTGTTGAGACTCAAAAAGGGCGACCAAAAGGAAATAAAAGAAAAAATGGTGGATTATATATCCCGCCGAAAATCAAAACAGCCCCTTGAATACCCAAGTGCGGGTAGCTTTTTTAAACGCCCCGAGGGTTATTTTGCAGGTGCGCTTATAGAAAAAAACGGGCTTAAGGGAGTTTGTGTAGGCGGTGCGCAGGTAAGTCAAAAGCATGCGGGATTTATAATAAACCTTGGCGGCGCCACCTGTGAGGATGTGAAAAAACTTGGCCGCAAGGTTAGCAATACGGTCTTTTCTGCCGATGGCGTGAAATTAGAGAGAGAGGTAATCTTTATCGGCCGAGAGGGAAAGGAAGAGTAAAATGACGGAGCTTTTAATTGTAACGGGAATGTCGGGAGCGGGAAAATCTCAGGCGGCAAATGTTCTTGAGGACATTGGTTTTTACTGCGTTGATAATATTCCCCCCGCTATAATACCCTCGTTTGTGGAGCTTTCGGCCCGAAGCGGTGATTTGCTTAATAAAATGGCGATTGTAACCGATATGCGGGGCGGCATTCTGTTTAATGAGATTGAGGATGTGCTCACAAACCTTAAAAATAATCACACAGAATATAAAATACTGTTTCTTGATGCGGCGGACGATGTGCTGATACGCCGTTATAAGGAAAACCGCCGTAAGCACCCCCTTTCAGACGGGGAGAATATGTCGGTTTCGGCCGCTGTAAAAAAAGAGCGGGAAATGCTTAAGAAAATACGGAATATGTCCGATTTTATTGTGGATACCAGCCGTATTTCCATTTCTCAGCTTAAGGTACAGCTTTCAAATATTTTTTGCGGCAGTGTAAGCAATGTGCTTAAAATTCAGTGCAAATCCTTCGGATTCAAATACGGCTCGGATAACGAGGCGGATTTGGTGGTGGATGTGCGCTGTCTGCCAAACCCGTTTTATGTTGATGAGCTAAAGGAAAAGACAGGCCTTGATAAGGAAGTAAGGGACTATGTTATGGAAAGCAACGAAAGCAAGGAGTTTTTGTCCCGACTGCTTGCCTTTATAGATTGTGCCGTACCCCTTTATGCAAAAGAGGGTAAAAGCCAGCTGATAATTTCAATCGGCTGTACGGGCGGAAAGCACCGCTCTGTTACCTTTGCTAAGCTTATCGGCGAGCATTTGATAGACGAAAATTACAACTGCTCTATAGAGCACCGTGATATTTATAAGCATTAAGATTATGTCGTTTTGTAAGGATGTTAAGAATGAGCTTGCGGGCATAAAAGTTTCGGAATGCTGTAAATTGCCCCTTGCATACGGGTTTATGCTGTTCGGCAGGTCTTTTTCGGTAAAGCGTATCTCTATGCAGACCAATAACAGAAAAACTGCCGAGTATTACTCCCGGTTGCTTTACGGCACCTTTGGCGCTAAGGCTCAAATAACCGAGGGCGGGAGCGTGCGGCCTACCTATAAAGCAGAGGTGGTCTCTGAGGCGGACAGGCTTAAAATCCTCGCCGCCTTTGATTTCGGTATAGCCGAAAATTCAATCGATTCCGAAATAATAGACCGTGAATGCTGCTTTCAAAGCTTTGTTAGAGGGGCTTTCTTAGCCTGCGGTAACATCAATGACCCCGAAAAGGAGTACCGTGCCGAGTTTATGATACGGAACGGCGATACGGCAGGGGAGTTACGGGAGCTTTTGTCCAACTGCGGAATACCCCTTAAAAAAACCCAGCGGGGAAATACAACCGTGCTTTATACCAAGGAAAGCGGGCTTATTGAGGATCTCTTGACCCTTATGGGTGTTCCCCACAGAACCCTTGATTTCATAGATACTAAAATAATGAAAAGCGTTAAGAATAATATTAACCGTGCGAATAATTGTGACAGTGCGAATATCTCGAAGACCGTTGAGGCGTCGATTAAGCAGCGTGCGGCGATTGAGTATTTGAGGAAGACCGACAGGCTTGACAGTCTGCCCGAGGAGCTTTTAAAGGCGGCTTTGCTTCGTGAGAGCAATCCCGAGGCAACCTTAAAGGAGCTTTGCGCTGTTTCCGATGAACATATTACGGTATCGGGACTTAATCACAGGCTTAATAAAATAATAGAAATTTATAACGAGCTTAGAAACCGATAAAAGGAGGGAGCGTATGGATTTTACACACCTGCATGTGCATACCGAGTACAGCCTTTTAGACGGCTGCTGTAGAATTGAAAAGCTTATCGACCGTGCCGCCGAAATGGGTCAAACTGCGCTTGCAATCACCGACCACGGCGTTATGTACGGTGTGATAAGCTTTTATAAATACGCTCTTTCAAAAGGGGTTAAGCCGATTGTCGGGTGCGAGGTTTATGTTGCTCCCCGAAGCCGTTTTGATAAGCAAAAGGGAGCGGACAGCCGTTACAGCCACTTGGTATTGCTATGTGAAAATAACGAGGGCTACCGAAACCTGATAAAGCTTGTATCGGCGGGCTTTACAGAGGGGTTTTATTCAAAGCCCCGCATTGACCGTGAGCTTTTAAAAAAATATCACGGCGGGTTAATTGCTCTTTCTGCCTGCCTTGCGGGGGAAATTCCCCAGCTTCTTTTAAACGGCGAATACGAAAAGGCAAAGGAAACCGCCCTTTGGTACAAGCAGGTTTTCGGCGAGAACAATTATTTTTTAGAACTTCAGGACCACGGGATTGATGAGCAAAGAAGGGTTAATCCTCAGATTATACGAATGTCCGAGGAGACGGGAATAGGTCTTGTGGCTACAAATGATGTGCATTATATAAATCACGGCGATTTTAAGATGCACAAGGTGCTTTTGTGCATACAAACAGGCTCAAAAATCACCGAGGATAACCCGATTGAGTTTAAAACAAACGAGTTTTATTTAAAGTCGGCAGAGGAAATGGCAGAGCTTTTCGGCAGTACGCCCGAAGCCTTAACAAATACCGAAAAAATTGCCGAGCGGTGCTGTGTCACCTTTGAATTCGGCAAAATAAAGCTCCCCCGATTTGATATAGGGGAGCAGGATCACTTTATATATTTTAAGAATAAATGCCTTGAGGGACTTTATAGAATTTACGGCGAAAACCCCGATAAAGCGGTGACCGACCGCCTTAGTTATGAGTTGGGGATTATAAACCGTATGGGCTATGTTGACTACTATTTGATAGTAGCCGACTTTGTTAATTATGCCAAAAGCCACGGCATACCCGTAGGCCCCGGCAGAGGCTCGGGTGCGGCGAGCCTTGCGGCTTACTGTATAGGAATTACGGGAATAGACCCGATTAAGTATGACCTTTATTTCGAGCGTTTTTTAAACCCCGAAAGGGTTTCAATGCCCGATTTTGATATTGATTTTTGCTATGTAAACCGCCAAAAGGTAATAGATTATGTTATAAAAAAGTACGGAACAGAGCGTGTTTCCCAAATTGTCACCTTCGGCACTATGGCGGCAAGAGCGGCAATAAGGGATGTGGGCAGGGCTATGGATATACCCTATGCCGTATGCGATAAAACCGCAAAGCTAATCCCACAGTCCCTTGGTATGACTATCGAGAGGGCGCTTACAGGCTCTAAGGAGCTAAGTGCTCTTTACGACAACGACCCGCAGATAAAAGAGCTTATAGATATGGCAATGAAATTAGAGGGTATGCCAAGGCACGCCTCTACCCATGCGGCGGGGGTGGTTATATCGGACAAGCCGATTGCCGAATATGTCCCCCTTGCCGTTAATGACGATGCGGTTGTGACCCAGTATACAATGACTGCCCTTGACGAGCTGGGACTTCTTAAAATGGACTTTTTGGGCCTTCGCAACCTGACGGTTATTGCCGATGCGCAGGAGTTTATAAGGAAAAAAGAGCCCGACTTTGATATTGAAAGGATACCCCTTGACGATATAGATACCTATAAAATGATGGGCAAGGGGCATACCGACGGGGTTTTCCAGTTTGAGTCTGAGGGAATGAAAAGTGTGCTAAGGCAGTTCGGGCCTATGAGCATTGAGGATTTGACGGCTATACTCTCCCTTTACCGCCCCGGACCTATGGACTCTATTCCTAAATACATTCACAACCGCCACCACCCTGAGGATATTAAATACGATACCCCGCTTTTAAAGCCCATACTTGATGTAACCTACGGCTGTATTGTTTACCAAGAGCAGGTAATGCAGGTTTTCAGGAGCCTTGCGGGTTATTCCCTTGGCAGAGCGGATATTGTAAGGCGTGCTATGGCAAAGAAAAAGCACGCTGTAATGGAGCGGGAGCGGGAGTTTTTCATACACGGCGAAAAGGATGAAAAGGGCAATGTTTTGTGCTGCGGTGCCCTTAAAAACGGAGTAAGCGAAGAAACCGCAAACAAGATTTTTGACGATATGTCAAGCTTTAGCTCCTACGCCTTTAATAAGGCGCATGCGGCGGCGTACTCGTTTGTGGCTTTCAGGACGGCCTATCTAAAGTGTCACTACACTTCCGAATATTTTGCGGCGCTTATGACCTCTATGATGGATAACGGCTCTAAAATTGCCCTTTATACCGCCGATTTAAAGCGGGAGGGGATTAAGGTTTTGCCCCCTTCGGTGAATTACAGCCTTGCGGGCTTTACCCCTGACGGAAAAAATATCCGTTTCGGACTAATGGCGGTAAAAAACCTGGGAATAGGCATAATAGAAAGGCTTATAAAGGAGCGGGAGCAAAATGGACTTTATACCTCTGTTTATGATTTTTGCTTGCGTAATTATTCCCGTGAGTTTAACAGAAAGGCCCTTGAGGGACTTATCAAAAGCGGTGCTATGGACGGTCTCGGTGAAAACCGCAGACAGATGCTTTACAATATAGAAGGGGTTTTAGCGGCGGTGGACAGCGAAAAGCGCTTTTCTTCAGAGGGTCAGCTAAACCTCTTTGACGAAATGGGAGATGCCGTTAAATACGAGCCCCAAAGGGTCGAGGAAATGCCCAAGGAAATGCTTTTGTCCCTTGAAAAGGAGGCAACTGGGCTTTACCTTTCGGGTCACCCGCTTGATGAGTATGCGGGGTATCTTTCCTCTGCAAGACTTAATAAGGCTTCGGATATAGCGGCGCACAAATGCTGCGATGGGGAAAAGGTAACTGTTGCGGGGCTTGTTTCGGGCTTTAAGGTGCGCCAGCTTAAAAACAACAATTTGATGGGCTCAGGCTTTATCGAGGGTATTGACGGCTCGGTGCCTATTACGGTTTTTGCCGCCGCACTTTCGGAGTACCGAACACTCCTTACTTCGGGTGAACCGCTTGTGATTATAGGCAGAATTTCCGAAAGGGAGGACAGAGACGCCGAAATCGTGGTAGATAGGGCAGAGAAAATTCCTGAATCCGCAAAGGATATAAAAGCTTCAAAATATAAGAGCGGGCTTTATTTAAAGGTTAAGAATACCGAGTGCGAGGAGTTCCAAATGGTAAAGGGTATTTTAGAGAACTTTCACGGAAGTATTTCGGTATTCATATATTGTACCGAAACAAAAAAGAAGCTGGAAGCACCCGAACGCCTTAAAATTACCCCGTCAGAGCCGCTTTTTTCGGCTTTGGGCGACATTTTGGGTAAAGAAAATGTTAAATTTATTAAATAGTCAAAAAAATTGTTGAAAAATTAACAAATATGTTTTATACTGATATCAATAATGTTTTTTCGGAGATGATCTTATGAATACAATAGGTGTACTTACAAGCGGCGGCGACGCACCGGGAATGAATGCCGCAGTGCGTGCGGTTGTAAGAACGGCAATAGCTATGGGTATGAAGGTTAAGGGCATCCGCAGAGGATATAACGGACTTATCGAGGGGGATATTATTGATTTGGATGTCCGCTCGGTATCGGATATAATTCATCGCGGAGGCACAGTGCTTTACACCGCAAGAAGCCCCCGCTTTAAAACCGAAGAGGGTATTCAAGAGGCAATCGACAACTGCAAAAAGCACGGTATTGAGGGCATTGTGGTAATCGGCGGCGACGGTTCTTACCGCGGTGCTCGTGACCTGTCCTTGCGTGGAATTCCCTGCGTAGGCGTTCCGGGCACGATTGATAACGATATTTCTTCTACAGAATACACCATAGGTTTTGATACCGCTATGAACACCGCTATGGAAATGGTGGACAGACTTCGTGACACCTCCCAGTCCCACGACCGTTGCTCGGTAGTTGAGGTTATGGGAAGAAGAGCGGGATATTTAGCACTCCAGACAGGTATTGCTGTAGGCGCTACCGCTGTTTTAGTTCCCGAGGTTGAGTTTAAAATTGAGGATGTAATCGAAAAAATCAAGGCAACTCAAAAAACGGGTAAGAAGCACTTTATCATCGTTGTGGCCGAGGGTGTCGGCGGAGTTGAGGAAATCGCTAAGAAGATAGAGGAAGGAACAGGGGTTGAGTCAAGAGCTACTATTTTGGGCCATGTTCAGCGAGGCGGCAATCCCACCATAAGAGACCGTGTTATGGCTACCGAAATGGGCTATGCTGCAGTTAAGCTTTTGAATGATGGCATCGGCAACCGTGTTATCGGCTGGAAGAACGGCGACATCGTTAATTATGACATTTACGAGGGTCTTAATATGAAAAAGCCCTTTGACAATGAGATGTATGAGATAGCCAATACAACCTCAATTTAAGATGTTTTTTACGCCCGAGAGACTTGTCTTTCGGGCGGATTTATAGGGGGGCAATAGCTTGGAACACAACAAGGTAATGGCGGGAATGAGTGGAGGGGTTGATTCCTCGGTCTGCGCTGCACTGCTTTTAAAAGAGGGGTACGAGGTTTCGGGTGCGACCCTTCGCCTTTATGACGGCGAGGATTATGATGCGGGACTTACAAAAACCTGCTGTTCCCTTTCCGATGCGGAGGACGCTAAAGCCGTCTGTATGAGGCTTGGCATACCTCATTATGTTTTCAATTTTAAGGACGCCTTTGGTGACAGCGTAATAAACAATTTCGTAAATGAATATATATCTGGCAGAACCCCTAACCCCTGCATTGAGTGCAATAGGAAAATTAAGTTTGCGGCAATGCTTGATAGGGCTAAAACACTTGGCTACAGTAAAATTGCAACAGGTCATTATGCAGTTATCGAAAGGTGCGAAAACGGGCGGTATCTGCTAAAAAAGGCGGCGGATAAATCCAAGGACCAAACCTATGTGCTTTACTGCCTTACTCAAGAGCAGCTTTCCCGAACCCTTTTCCCGTTAGGATCCCTTACAAAGGCGCAGGTGCGTGAAATTGCCGCCGAAAACGGATTTGTTAATGCTAAAAAGCCCGACAGTCAGGATATATGCTTTGTTCCCGACGGGGATTATGCCTCCTTTATTGAACGGTATACAGGTAAAACGGCGAAAAAGGGTGATTTTACCGATATAGACGGTAAGGCTTTAGGGGAGCATCAGGGTATTATCCGCTATACCGTGGGTCAGCGCAAGGGGCTTGGAATTGCCCTTGGCAAACCGCAGTTTGTAATAAGTAAAAACGCCGAAAACGATACTGTAGTGCTTGGCGATGAGGATAAGCTTTTTTATAAGCGGGTGCTTGTAAACAATCTTAATTTTATTCCCTTTGATAATTTAGAGGGGGAGATGCGGGTCACCGCAAAGCTTCGCTACCGTCATACCGAACAGCCGGCGGTGATTTACCCTACAGAGGGCGGAGTTACAGTTGAGTTTGATGAGCCCCAGCGTGCCCCAAGCCCCGGTCAGGCGGCGGTCTTTTATGACGGCGATATTGTTGTGGGCGGCGGCACAATCGTGAAAGGAATTGATTGATATGAACGAGAATGTAAGCAAGGTTTTAATAGGCCTTGAAAGCAACAATATTAATGCGGTTTATGCCGAAACCAAGGCAGAGGTTTGTGAAATTGTAAAAAATATGCTCTCCTACGGTGCGGTGATAACTGCGGGCGGTTCTATGTCCCTTAAGGAAAGCGGCGTTTGGGATATTATAAATTCTCCCGAATACGATTTCCGTGACCGCACCAAATCGGGAATTAGTGATGAAGAAAGACTTGAAGCTTTTAAATCGGCTATAGGCTGTGACTTTTTCTTCTGCTCCACAAATGCCCTCACCGAAAAGGGGGAGCTTGTAAATGTGGACGGCAACGCCAACCGCATTTCCTCTATCGCCTTCGGGCCTAAAAAGGTTGTTATGGTTGTAGGTATCAACAAAATCGTAAAGGATATAGACGAGGGTCTGCTCAGAATAAAGAAAATTGCCGCACCGAAAAATGCGGTAAGACTTAATACGGGCACGCCCTGCCAAAAATTAGGGCATTGCATAGCCTTGGAAAAAAGCGACTGCCCCGCTATGACCGACGGCTGTAAAAGTCCCCGCCGTATGTGTATAGAATACCTTGTTTCGGGCTTTCAAAAGGAAAAGGGACGCATAAATGTAATTCTCTGCGGCGAAACGCTGGGTTATTAAAATTAATTAAACGGCATATCCTTTAACAGATAATTATCTTTAAGGGGTGTGCCGTTTTGAAAAAAATAATTGCTTTTATGCTTTCGGTTTGTATGCTGTTTGGTATGACGGTTTCTGCTAAGGAATCGGTTACGGTCTCCAGCGAGTGCGACATTTCGGATATTGATGTTCCGCTTGACAGTACGCCTGTTAATGCCGCTATCGGTCAAACCCTTGATATTAAGGCAAAATCGGTTGTGCTTATGGAGCCTAATACGGGCAAGGTTTTGTATGAATCAAATTCCGATGAACAGCTGCCGCCTGCATCCATTACCAAAATAATGTCGCTTTTGCTTGTTATGGAGGCGATTGACCGAGGGGATATTTCACTTGAAACGGTAGTGACCGCAAGCGAACACGCCTGCAGTATGGGCGGCTCTCAAATATGGCTTGAGCCGGGTGAAACCATGACGGTAAACGACCTTTTAAAGGCGGCGGTGATAGCCTCGGCAAACGATGCCTGCGTGGCGCTGGGTGAGGCTGTAGCGGGGAGCGAGGAAGGCTTTGTCGCCCTTATGAACGAGCGTGCAAAGGAGCTTGGTATGACGAATACCCGTTTTGTTAATTGCACGGGTCTTGATGCCGAGGAGCATTTAACAACCGCCTACGATGTAGCCTTAATGTCCGGCGCACTTATAAAGCACGACCTTATAAAGGATTATTCCACCGTTTGGATGGATACATTAAGGGACGGCAAAAGCGAGCTTGTAAACACAAATAAGCTGGTGCGCTTTTACGAGGGCACAACAGGGCTTAAAACGGGAACCACCTCCACCGCAAAGTACTGCCTTTCGGCAACGGCAGAGCGTAACGGGCTTGAGCTTGTGGCGGTAGTAATGGCGGGAGAGAGCAGTAACGATCGATTCGGCGGGGCAAAAAAACTGCTTGATTACGGCTTCGCAAACTACAATTATTCGAGTATTGATGCAGGACTTAAAGAAAAAACTCAGCTGGAAGTTTTAAAGGGTACTCAAAAAACAGTAGAAATTTTGCCCCAAGGCACCCTTAATGTTCTGCTCCCGAAAACCGCTTCGGGTAATATCGAACGGAAAACCGTTTTAAGCGAGAATGTAACAGCGCCTGTAAAAAAAGGCGATGTTTTGGGCACGGTCACCGTAACCCTTAACGGAGAACAGCTGGGCGAGATAGCTTTGGTTGCAAAAGAGGATGTAAAAAGGCTTACTTTGGGCGTTACTTTTGGATGGATTTTAAAAGGATTATTTCAATTATGAAAACTTTTAATGAATATGCGTTTTTTATCTTGAAAAACTTTAAGATATATAGTAGAATATAATAAAAGAATTTCAAAAGAATCAGGGGTTTCAAATGGCACTAAAATTTAACTCAGCATACGCAAAAGATTTTATCAGGGAAAACGACCTTAAGGGTCTTGAGGCTCAGGTTGCCGCCGCCCACGAAGCGGTGAATGCAAAGTCGGGTCTCGGCAATGACTTTTTAGGTTGGGTAGACCTACCTGTTAATTACGATAAGGAGGAATTTTCCCGCATTAAGGCGGCGGCGGCTAAAATAAGACAGGATACAGATATTCTTATAGTTATCGGTATCGGCGGCTCTTACTTAGGCGCAAGGGCGGCTATAGAGTTTCTTAAAGGACCGTATTACAATAATCTTAGGAACGGCGCTCCCGAAATTTATTTTGCGGGCAACAGCATAAGCGGAGCGTACCTTTCGGATATTATGGAGCTTTGCAAGGGCAAGCGTGTTTCGGTCAACATTATTTCCAAGTCGGGCACAACAACCGAGCCCGCCGTAGCTTTCAGGGTATTACGCAAGTATCTTGAGGAGCAGTACGGCGAGGAAGAGGCGGCAAGGCGCATTTACTGCACAACCGATAAGGCACGGGGCACCCTTAAAAAGCTTGCCGATGAAAAGGGATATGAATGCTTTGTAGTACCCGATGATGTAGGGGGCAGATTCTCGGTATTAACAGCCGTAGGTCTTCTTCCCATTGCTGCGGCGGGTGCGGATATTGATAAGCTTATGTCAGGTGCGGCGGCGGCTATGGCCGATTATAACGAGCCTGATATGTATAAAAACGACTGCTATCTTTACGCGGCACTTCGCAACGCCTTTTACCGTAAGGGTAAGGCTGTTGAATTGCTCGTAAGCTATGAGCCCCGATTTACAATGATGGCTGAATGGTTTAAACAGCTCTTCGGCGAGAGCGAGGGTAAGGACAATAAGGGTCTTTTCCCCGCATCTGTAACCTTTTCAACCGACCTTCACTCGATGGGTCAGTTCATTCAGGACGGAAGCCGTGTAATGTTTGAAACGGTAGTTGCCTTTGGCGAGAGCGATAAGGATATTACTATCGAGGCTGAAAGCGACGACGGTGACGGACTTAACTTCCTTGCAGGAAAGACGATGTCTTTTGTTAATTCTAAGGCTTTCGAGGGTACGGTGCTCGCCCATACCGACGGCGGCGTTCCTAACCTTGTTGTAAATGTAGATAAGCCCGATGAAGAAAATTTGGGACGCCTTATCTATTTCTTTGAAAAGGCGTGTGCGGTTTCGGGCTATATGCTGGGCGTAAACCCCTTTGACCAACCCGGCGTTGAAAGCTACAAGAAAAATATGTTTGCTCTTCTCGGAAAACCCGGTTATGAGGAGCAGAAGGCGGCGCTTGAAGCCCGTCTTAACGGATAAATTAAATTTTGAAGAAACTGCTTTTGCAGTGAAATAAAAAAGGAGTTGTGACAAATGATTAAACTCATTATCGGAAAAAAAGGTTCGGGTAAAACCAAAAAGCTCGTAGATATGGTGAACGCCGCTACGGAAACCAGTCTTGGCAATGTTGTATGCATTGAAAAGGGCGATACTCTTACTTATTCCGTTACACATAAGGCGCGCCTTATTGACGCGGAAAGCTACGGCATTTTTGGCTATGGTGAGTATTTCGGTATGGTTGCGGGCATCAAGGCAGGCAACAACGATGTAACCCACATTTTCGGCGATGCTACACTTAGAATAGGCGAGCGTGATTATGATAAGCTTGCCGCTTTCTTAGAGAGAATTTCCTCAATCTCGGATGTAGAGTTCATCTTTACGGTTTCGGCTGATAAAGAGGAGCTCCCGAAGAAGCTTTTTGATTTGGCAGAAATTTGCTAAAAACAGCATAAATAAAGGCCCCCATAAGACTTGGGGGCTTTTTTTGATATAAAATGGGGATTTATATGAAAAACAACTGGCTTAATAATAAAACCGTAATTATCACGGGTGCGTCAAGCGGCATAGGCAGGGGCATTGCAATAAAGCTTATTAAGGAATATAACTGCACGGTTTTAGGTATTGCAAGGAGTAAGGAAAAAATGGAGCGCCTTTCTGCCGAGCTGGGCACGGATTCGGAAAAGTTTTCTTACTGTCTTTTTGATGTGTCAAGTAAGGAAAATTGGAAAAACTACCGTTTATACCTTGAGAAAAAGGGAATTAAGCCCGATATTCTTATAAATAATGCGGGTATTTTGCCTGAATTTAAAAAGGCAGAGAATACTTCCGCAGAAGAAATCGAGGGGACAATGAACATAAATTTCTACGGAGCGGTGTATTCTGTGAAAGAACTGCTATCGTTAATTCTTAAATCCTCAACACCTGCGGTTGTAAATATCGATTCTTCGGCGGCGCTTATGCCCCTTGCGGGAACGGCCGCCTATTCCGCAAGCAAGGCGGCGCTTAAAGCCTTCACCGAGGCAATACGAGAGGAACTTCGGGGCAGGTGCTATGTGGGACTTATATGCCCGGGATTTACTAAAACCGATATTTTCCGCAGTCAAAACCTAACCGAGAAAAGGGAAGAAAAAATAATCCGTATAATTAGTACATCGTGCGATTATGCGGTTAAAAGGATTGTCAAAAGTATTGCAAAAAAACGGGAGCTTACCGTAATCGGTACAGACGCACAGTTTATGAAGCTGATGGGAAAAATTATGCCTGTAAAGGGCGGTAAAATGATAAGCGCAATTTTAAAAAAATCAGGCTTCAAGCTGTTTGACGGCTTAAATTAAGGGCGAAACAATAAAAAATTTAAAAAAGGTCTTGACAATATTAAAATATGGGGTATAATAATACTACTGTGAAAATTTTGGGGAATTGTGTAACGGTAGCACGACAGACTCTGACTCTGTTTGTTGGGGTTCGAATCCCTATTCCCCAGCCAAGAAAAAAGCACTTGCAATCGCAAGTGCTTTTTTCAGTTATATTCGCCTTACGACGAGTTATATCCTAAATTCCCATCCAAATTAACCTATACGCGCTAGAAAAAGGCTTAAACAAGCGATTTTCTCAAACAAATATGAGAAAAAGCTTGATTTTTTTGT
>CACWPS010000001.1 GCA_902762875.1 Oscillospiraceae bacterium | reverse complement strand
CCTCCTGTCTGTTTTGTCTCGGCAACTTAACTGTAACACAGGATTTTCCATTCGTCACTATTTTTTTGGTTTCTGTAACACATCTATTGTAATCCTACATTTTGTAAAAAATATCCCGCCGTAAGGGCTTTACATACGGCGGGATTTATTGTATAATAAAGTGATTAATGATTGAATGGGGAATTATAATTGCAAAACTTTATGGGCACAGCCGAAATTACGGCTGAACAGGGTGCGTATGCCGAAAGAGCCGCCGCCCTTGCGCTTAAATTATACCAAAAAACACCGAAAGCCTGCGTTATTACCTTCGGTTGTCAGCAAAATGTCAGCGATTCCGAGCGGCTTAAGGGAATGCTTACTAAATGCGGATATACTATTACCGAGGACATGAACGAAGCCCAGTTTATAATATTCAACACCTGTGCCGTTCGTGAGCATGCGGAGGACAGGGTATACGGTAATATCGGAACGACAAAGGCGCTTAAAAAGGCTAATCCCGATATTATTGTTGCGGTTTGCGGCTGTATGGCGCAAAGGCAAAGCGTTGCGGATAAAATAAAGCAAAGCTATCCTTATGTAGATATGGTTTTCGGTACTCAGGTGCAGTACCGGCTGCCCGAGTTTATTTATAAACGCCTGTCGGGCGGAAAGCGGATTTTCGATTTAACCCTCGATAACGGCGAGATAATAGAGGACCAGCCGATTAAAAGGGACGGCACATTTAAGGGTTGGCTTCCTATTATGTATGGCTGTGATAATTTCTGCACCTACTGTATTGTACCTTATGTAAGAGGTCGTGAGCGTTCCCGTGAGCTGCAAAAAATCTTGGCCGAGGCTAAGGAAATGATTGCGGCGGGATATAAGGATATAACCCTTTTAGGGCAGAATGTAAATTCCTACGGCAAGGGTACCGACTGCGGCATTAATTTTGCCACACTTTTAAGGCAGATTGACGCCCTTGAAGGTGATTTCAGGATCCGCTTTATGACCTCGCATCCAAAAGATTGCACAAAGGAGCTTATAGATACCATAAGGGACTGCGAAAAGGTAAGCAGTCATCTGCACCTGCCCTTCCAAAGCGGGAGCGACAGGATACTAAAGCGTATGAACAGGCATTATGACCGCAAAAAGTATTTAGAGCTTGTAAATTACGCTAAGGAGCAGATACCCGATTTGTCCCTTACCTCGGATATAATTGTAGGTTTTCCAGGGGAAACCTACGAGGACTTTAAGGAGACTTTAAGCCTTGTAAAAGAGGTTGAGTTTTCCTCGCTCTTCACCTTTATTTATTCTCCCAGGGAGGGAACGCCCGCAGCTGTAATGGAAGACCCCGTTTCAAGGGAAGAAAAGGGTAGGTGGTTTACCGAGCTTTTAAAGGCTCAGGAGGAAATCGCCGAAAGGAATATACAAAAGCATATCGGTAAAACCTATAGGGTGCTTTGTGATTCTGTAGGCAGTAAGGACGGCTTTATGTCGGGCCACAATTCGGGTACGGCGGTTATTGAATTTGAAGGGGACAAAGGTCTCCTCGGCAAATTTGTAACCGTTAAAGTAAATTCATATGACGGCGTGCTTTTAGGCACGGTAGAATAAATTAAACGAGAGGAATTTTTACAATGAATGTTATCGACAAGGCAAGAGAATTAGGCAGAGTAATCCAGCAGGACGAGCGTTTTATCCGCTACGCAAAGGCAAGGCTCGCAAACGATTCGGACAGCGAACTTCAGGACGCTATAGGGCAGTTTAATATCGTCCGTATGGAGCTTGATAAAGAGGTTAGCTCCGATAATAAGGACGACCAAAAGGTTAAGGAGCTCAACGAAAAGCTCCGCAAGGTTTACAGCGATATTATGTCTTCCCCCGCTATGGTGGAGTACAACACCGCAAAGGCGGAGCTTGACAGTATGGTAAACGAGGTTAATGTAATAATTTCAAAGTCGCTTGAGGGCGAAGACCCCGACACCTGCGACACAAGCGCAGGCTGTTCGGGCAGCTGTGACTCCTGTGGCGGCTGTCATTAAGAAATTCTAATTTTATTTGAAAGCGGGGGAGTTAAAGTGGACGAGCTATCTCCTATGATGAAACAGTATATGCAAATAAAATCGCAAAATGAAGACAGTATTCTGTTTTTCAGGGTCGGCGATTTTTATGAGATGTTCTTTGATGATGCAAAAAAAGCCTCCGAAGAGCTTGATTTGGTGCTTACGGGTAAGGATTGCGGCAAGGAAGAGCGTGCGCCTATGTGCGGAGTGCCCTATCACAGCTGTGAAGCCTATATAGCCCGTCTTGTTGACAAGGGCTACAAGGTGGCTATTTGCGAGCAGACCGAGAATCCCGCCACCGCAAAGGGGCTTGTAAAGCGGGATATTATAAGGGTTGTGACCCCCGGTACTGTTATAGAAGACGCCATGCTTGAAGAGGGTAAAAATAACTTTTTAGCCTCCGTTTCTCTAAACGAGGACGGGGTAGGGCTTTGCTTTACCGATGCCTCAACAGGCGAATGTCAGGCTACGGTTTTAGGCACAGACAATTCGGTTAGCTTTGTTGCGGATGAGCTTGCGCGCTTTAATCCTAAAGAGCTATTGGTTTCGGAGGATTTAGATAAGGCTTCCGTAGAGCTTTGCACTTATATTTCAAAAAAATTCCCCCAAACCGTAACCGTAAGGCCTAGAGAGAGCTTTAATGCTCAAAAAACCGAGCCGCTGCTTTTAAAGCATTTCGGCGAATCACGGCTTAAGGAGCTCTCTGTTGATACTAAAAACCCGATAGCTTCGGCTGTGGGGGCTGTCATTGATTATCTTTACGAAACGGGTAAAAACGGCAATATTTCTGTTAACAAGCTGGAGGTTTATTCGGGAACACAGTATATGCGGCTTGATATGACCGCAATACGCAATTTGGAGCTTTCCGAAACAATGCGTACCAAGTCCAAAAAGGGCTCGCTTTTGTGGGTGCTCGATAAAACCAAAACCGCAATGGGCAAGCGTCTTATCAGAAGCTGGCTTCAAAAACCGCTTATTAATATTACGGGCATTAATTTAAGGCAAAACGCAGTAGAGGAGCTTTGCTCGGATACCGTTTTGCGGGGCGAGGCTATGGAATACCTGTCCGGCATAAAGGATGTAGAGCGCCTTATGTCGAGGGTGGTTTACGGCACCGCCTCTGCCCGAGACCTTAACGCTGTTGCAGATGCGGCGCACCGTTTCCCCATACTTAAAAATTTGCTGTCTTCGGTTAATTGTAAGATGTTAAAGGAAATATATTCCGAGATTGATACTCTTGACGATATAGCCGATCTTATCGACAGGGCTATAGTTGATAATCCCCCCTTTACCGTTCGTGAGGGCGGGCTTATAAGAGACGGATACAGTGAAGAGCTTGACCTTATTCGCAGTGATATGAACAGCGGAACATCCTTTCTTACCGAAATGGAAAACCGAGAAAGGGAGCGCACAGGGATTAAAAATCTGCGGGTTCGCTACAATAAGGTTTTCGGTTATTATATAGAGGTTACAAACTCCTTCCTTGATAAGGTCCCCGAGGACTACATACGAAAGCAGACCCTTACTAATTGCGAGAGGTTTGTTACCGAGGAGCTAAAGGACATTGAAAAGCGGGTGCTTACCGCTAAGGATCGTGTAGTTCAGCTTGAATACGAGCTGTTTGACGGGGTCAGAAAAAAGACTGCGAATGAGCTTAAGCGTTTTCAGAAGACCGCCGCCGCCATAGCACGGCTTGACGCTCTCTGCTCCTTAGCCGAGGTATCCGTAAATAACAGATACTGCCGACCCCTTGTAAACAACAGCGGTTCAATCATCATAAAATCGGGCAGACACCCCGTTGTTGAACAGGTGATTAAAACTCCCTTTGTGGCGAACGACACTATGCTTAATATGAAGGAAGACCGCTGTGCTATTATAACCGGCCCCAATATGGCGGGTAAATCCACATATATGAGACAGGTTGCAATTATCACCCTTATGGCACAAATCGGTTGCTTTGTTCCTGCTGATGACGCTGAAATCGGCGTGGTTGATGCGATTTTTACCCGTGTAGGTGCGTCGGACGATTTAGCGGCGGGGCAGTCCACCTTTATGGTTGAAATGAACGAGGTTGCTGATATTCTCAAAAACGCCACTAATAAAAGCCTGCTTATACTTGATGAGATTGGCAGAGGTACTTCTACCTTTGACGGAATGTCAATAGCGAGGGCGGTGCTTGAATTTGTTGCCGATAAAAGGAAACTCGGTGCAAAGGCACTTTTCGCCACCCATTATCATGAGCTTACCGAAATGGAAAACGAGCTCGACGGTGTTAAAAACTATAATATTGCCGTTAAAAAGCGGGGAGACGATATAACATTTTTGCGCCGCATTGTAAGAGGCGGTGCGGACGATAGCTACGGAATAGAGGTAGCAAAGCTCGGCGGCATACCCGAAGATGTAATTAAACGGGCAAAACAGATTTTAAAGAAAACCGAGGACGAGGGGCTTGTAACCTACAAAACCGCCCCCGACCCCGATATGCAGCTGCCCCTTGAAATGCAGGGCGCACAGGATATTTTGCACGAGTTACAAATACTTGATGTAAACACTCTTACACCCATTGAGGCAATGCAGATATTATTCGATTTGGTGAACAAGGCAAAATCCATGTGAAAGGAGGCGTAAAAATGCCGAAAATTTATCTTTTACCTAAAGAGGTAGCCGAGCTTATCGCAGCTGGCGAGGTTGTGGAAAGACCGGCATCGGTTGTAAAGGAGCTTGTAGAAAACTCCATCGATGCGGGTGCTAACAACATCACTATTGAGATAAACAGGGGCGGTATAGCCTATTTAAGGATTACCGACAACGGCTGCGGAATTGAGCACGGCGATGTTCCTACGGCGTTTTTGCGCCACGCCACAAGCAAGATTAAAGTGGATGCCGACCTTAATGAGATAGCCACCTTGGGCTTTAGGGGCGAGGCGCTTGCGGCTATATCCTCGGTTTCTAAGGTGGAAATATTCACAAAAACCAAGGACAGCGAGCTTGGCACCCACTATATAATAGAGGGCGGAGAGGAAAAGCTGTATGAAGAGGCGGGCTGTCCTGACGGGACGACAATAATTATCCGTGATATTTTCTACAATACCCCCGCAAGAATGAAGTTTCTTAAAAAGGATGTTTCCGAGGCAAACGCCGCCGCCGCTGTGGTGGATAGAATTGCCCTTTCCCATCCTGAAATCGCCTTTAAATTCATTCGAGACGGCAAACAAGCCCTTAATACTGCTGGCGATAACAAGATAGGCGGCACGGTTTACAGCGTTTTAGGCAGAGAGTTTGCGGGAACGCTTATTCCCGTTTCGGGTGAAAGAGAACGAATTGCCGTTTCGGGGCTTACCTGCAAGCCTGTTTCGTGTAAGCCTACAAGAAATTACCAGTTCGTCTTTTTAAACGGCAGACTTGTCCGCTCGGGTACTGTAACCGCTGCGGCGGAGCAGGCTTATAAGAACAGTGCAATGATTGGCAAATTCCCCGGTTTTGTGCTGTATCTTACCGTACCGTTTGATACTGTTGATGTGAATGTTCACCCCGCCAAGACAGAGGTGCGTTTCTCGGACGAGAGAAGGATTTTCGACGCTGTTTATTCTGCGGTTAAAAATGCGCTGACGGCGGGAGATACAAGACCAGAGGTTAAATTTAAGGAGCCTTCATTTAATCCCTTTGAGCGACTTAAGACCGAGGAATACCGCCAACAGACGATAAAAGAGCCCACCGTGGCAGAAAGAGCCTATCCGCAAAAGGTAGGTTTACATAACAACAATACTTTAAGGGCTCCCTCAAGACCTGCTTTTGTAGATAATTATTCTACAGTAGGTCCGCACGGCGAAAAGGTTATGCCTGTAAAATCAGAAAATATACCGACAGTTCAAAAAACCGAGGCAGTAATTCCAATCACCCCCAAAAAAGAAATATCGGTTGACATAACCAAGGATATAGAGGACGAACGCCCCGAGATAATTCTTATAGGCGAGGCATTTTTGACCTACATAATCGTCCAGATGGGTGACAGCGTTTATATGATAGATAAGCATGCGGCCCATGAGCGTATTTTGTTTAATGAGCTTAAAAGTAAACAGGGGGTAGCCGTTCAGGCGCTCCTAACCCCTGTGACGGCGGTACTTCCCCGTGAGGAATATTCTGCGGTAATACAAAACACAGATGAGCTTCTAAAAGCCGGATTTGAAATTGAGGATTTTGGAAACTCTACGGTGAGGATTTTGTCGGTTCCTTCTACACTTACCGCATCTGATGCAGAGGCTTTAATCGGAGAGCTTGCCGAAAGCTTAATTAAAAACCATACCGCCGAAGTGGAAAAACTTGACGACCTTTATCACACCGTCGCCTGTAAGGCGGCGATTAAGGCGGGCAGTAAAACAAGCCCGACAGAGCAAAAAAAATTAGCCGAAAGGGTGCTTTACTCGGACGATATTATGTACTGTCCCCATGGTCGTCCCGTGGCGTTTGAAATCAAGCGTCGGGAGCTTGAAAAGCAGTTCGGAAGAATACAATGAACAGGATAAAAACAGTTTTCATTGTGGGCCCCACCGCCTCGGGCAAAACGGGACTCGGAATTGCACTTGCGGAGAAGTTTTCAGGGGAGATAGTCTCTGCCGATTCTATGCAGATTTATAAAGGAATACACATCGCCTCTGCCGCTCCCGATACTGCTGAAATGCAGGGAATACCCCACCATATGTTGGAATTTTTAGAGCCGAGTGTAAGCTACTCTGTGGCCGATTATGTAAAGGCGGCAAGAGGGGTTATATCCGATATTGAAAACAGGGGAAGGCTACCTATAGTAGTGGGCGGAACAGGGCTTTATATAAGCTCCCTTGCCGATAACACGGAATATACCGATGAGGAGACCGATTATAATTTAAGGCAAATTCTCGAAAACCGTTTTGACCAAATCGGCGCAGAGGAAATGCTTAAAGAGTTATCCGAGTTTGACCCCGATACTGCCAAAAGACTGCACCCGAATAACCGCCGCAGAATAATCCGTGCCTTTGAAATTTATAAAACAACAGGCAAAACCGTTACTGAACAAAACGAGCTTTCCCGCAGGGGAGAGGAGTATATTAAGCCGCTTTTGATAGGGATTAATTACCGAGACCGTGAAAAGCTTTATGAACGCATAAATCAAAGGGTTGATATAATGCTTGAAAACGGGCTTTCCGAGGAAGCAAAAACCGCCCTTAAGGAGAACGGCGGTGCGGTCCAGGCGATAGGACACAAAGAGCTTGCGGGTTATTTAAGGGGCGAGTGCAGTCTCAGTGAAGCTGCAGAAAACCTTAAACGGCAAACAAGACGGTACGCAAAAAGACAGCTCACCTGGTTTAACAGGGATAAACGCATAAATTGGATTTACGCCGACGAGACAGCGAATCCTGTAAATGATGCCGCAAGGCTCATAAAGGAATTTTTAGAAAGGGAGGAAACAGAATGAAGGGAACAACAGTACTTAAAGGCTTCGTTATTCTGCTGATTGCGGTTTTTGCTGTTCATCAGGCAGTTTCCTCCATTTATAAGCCCGTAAAGACCGAAACGGCAGTTTTCAGCGATATTGCGGACGGTCTGAATATTACGGGAATAATAATAAGGAACGAAACTCTCGTAACTTCGTCGGGGGGCGGGGTTATGCACTTTATAATAGGGGACGGCAACCGTGTTGCAAAGGACGGCGTAATCGCAAATATTTATGATAGCGAGTCTGCTTCAATCACCCTTGAAAGATTGGATTCGGTAAACGGTAAAATAGCGGATATCGAGGAAATGTTAAGCTACAACGATTTAGAGGCGGCCGACCTTGATATGATAAATTCAAAGATTGCAAGGAATTTGAACAGTCTTATCCTAAGCGGTGCGAATGGTAATTACGACAGCTTTTCGGAAAAATCGGAAGAGCTCCTCTCCACTTATAACAGACGGCAGGCGGCTATGGGTCAAACGGCAGATTTTTCGGCTCAGCTCACGGCTCTTAATGCCGAAAGGGAACAGCTTTCCGCATCTCTGCCTACGGCAAAAAGTACATTAAAAGCAGAGATGTCGGGCTATTTTGTCTCTAATGCGGACGGCTATGAAAATAGCCTTAAATGCGATAATTTAGATGCTATAACTCCCGAATATCTTGAAGGTATAAAGGCCGAAAGCGTAGAAGATAGCGTTGTAGGAAAAATCGTTTCGGATTATGAGTGGTATATCGCCGCAGAGGTGACAATTAATGAGTCTCTTAATTATAAAGAAGGGGACAATCTTACATTATATACCTCGGTAAAAAGCTATCCTAAGCTGCCTGTTACCGTAAGCAAAATCAACATATCAGAAAGCGGCTCAAGTGCGGTTGTGCTTTTCGCCTGCAACGATATGAATAGCGAATTAGCCTCTATGAGAACAGGCCCTATGACGGTTGTGAAAAAGGAATACAGCGGCTTAAAGGTGCCCAAAAGCGCCCTTCGTGTTGTGGATTCAAAGCGGGGTGTTTATGTGCTTACGGGTATGCAGGTGAAGTTTGTTGAGGTGAATGTAATCTTTACCGACGGTGAATATTTGATATGCGAAAAGCAGACGGATGATAACTCAGTACTTAGACTCTACGATGAGGTTATCGTGAAAGGAAAGAACCTTTATGATGGAAAAATTATCAGCTGAGGAATTTGATTTTAATTTTGAAAGGGTTTTGGAAAGACTGAATACCGCAGCGGAAAGGTCGGGGCGCAATATAGGAGATATAACCCTACTTGCCGCAACAAAGACGGTGGATGCCGACACAATAAACTACGCAATAGAAAAGGGAATCACCCATATCGGCGAAAACCGTGTGCAGGAGCTGCTTTCAAAGCACAGTCTATTAAAGCCCGCCCACAGCCATTTTATAGGCCATTTGCAGACCAATAAGGTTAAGGATATTATCGACAAGGTAGAAATGATTGAATCGGTTGATTCCCTGCGGCTTGCAAACGAAATTTCAAAACAGGCGTTAAAAAACGGAACCGAGATGGATATTCTCCTTGAAGTTAATATAGGCGGTGAAGAGTCAAAGTCGGGCTTTTCGCCTAATGAATTGGAAAATGCGGTAGAAGAAATTACAAAATTGCCAGCAATAAGGGTAAAAGGACTAATGGCCATACCGCCTGCAACCGATTCTCCCGAAGAAAGCCGAAAATATTTCCGTAAAATGTATAAACTGTTTATTGACATTAGGGACAAAAAAATAGATAATAGTAATATGAGCGTACTGTCGATGGGAATGTCAAATGATTTTGATATTGCCGCCGAGGAGGGGGCTACCCTTGTTAGGGTGGGTACTTCTCTTTTCGGCAGACGCATATATAAATAATAATAAATAAGGAGCAGAAAAAATGGGACTTTTAGACAGCATAAAAAACATAATGAATGTACCCGATGAGGACGAGTTCGAGGAAGAAATCGAGGATGTAGAAGAGGAAAAGCCGGTAGAGAAGCCGAAAAAAGCGGCATCTTATGAGCAATCTGCCCCCAAACGCCCCGAGCCTTCTCTACGCATGGGCGGAAAGGGTAAAACCGTAAACTTTAATCAGTCGCAGATGCAGGTAGTACTTGTTAAGCCCGACCGCTTTGAGGATGTAACCTCTATTGCCGACCATTTAAACGCAAGAAAGACGGTTGTTTTAAACCTTGAGGCGGCTAATCGTGATGTTTCCCGCAGAATTATTGACTTTTTAAGCGGCGTTGCATACGCTAACGGCGGCAATATTCGCAAGGTTGCAAACAGCACCTTTATAATCGTTCCTACTAATGTGGATGTTATGGGTGAATTGATGCTCGAGGATTTTGATGATGCCACCAAAGGCTACTTTTAATGGAAACCGAGCTTTTTAAAGCAAGGCTAAAGGATACTGCCGATATTTGCGCCAAAACCTCAAAGCCTAAATTTTTAGGCTTTCTTTCGGCTGCCGAAGCGGTTTTAGCGGGTCAAATCCTCAAAAATACAGTTTGCCGTACCGCCTTTTTCGGCGGCTATGATACCGCCGAAAGGGTAATGCTGGGCTGTTTTCCCGATTGGATGGCGGAAGATTCCTTCCCAATAAGCGCCCTTACCTTTAAATTCAGGGAAAGCGATGTCCTTTCCCACCGTGATTTTTTAGGCTCCCTTATGGCCCTTGGAATAAAGCGGGAAACCGTTGGCGATATTTTAACCGAGCAGGGCAGGGCTGTGGTTTTTGTGACCGATGAAATATGCGATTACATAAAAAATCAGGTTACAAAAATAGGCCGTACAGGGGTTGCCGTGACCGACGGATACACTCTCCCCCTTCCAAAGGGTGATGAGCTTATAGAATTTACCGACACAGCCGCATCCGATAGAATTGACTGCGTAATATCAGCTCTCTGCGGCTTTTCACGAACAAAGGCGCTTGAAGCCATAGCTTACGGTATTGTGTCGGTTAATTCTGTGCCTGTAAGCAAGCCGACAAAATCGGTTGCCGAGGGGGATATAATCTCGGTTCGGGGAAAGGGCAGATTTTTAATCGGCTCCCTTAATAATAGGACAAAAAAGAACAGGATTATAATTAATTACAAAAAATATATTTAGGAGGCAATCCAATGTTATCTGCTGCTGAAATCAGGAATGTTAAATTTACAAAATCAATGAGCGGCTACAAGCAGGAGGAGGTAGATGTTCTTCTCGATAAAATCGAGTCGGACTATGCCCAGTTTGACCGAGCAATTAAGGAGTACAGAGCAAAAATCGAGTCCTTGGATAAGGAAATAGAAAGCCTTAAAAGCTCTCAGAACAGCATTCAAAATGTACTTCTTTCGGCACAGAAGCTTGCCGACCAGATTGTGGACGAGGCAAAGCAGAAGAGCGAGCAGATTGTAAAGAAGGCCGAGACTAACATTGAGGTTATAACCGCACATGAAAAGGAGCTTGCTAACGCCTTTGAGCTTAAGGCGCAGGAACGCAAGGCAAACCTTGAAAAAGAGCTTGCAGATATGGTTAAGACCGCACAGATTAAAGCAGACAGTATGAAAGCCGCCGCTGAGGACAGCGTAGCAAGACAGCAGCTGCTTTATGACAAGCTTAAAATGGAGATGTCCGCATTTAAGGCGGCGGTTTCGGCTAAATATAAGGAGCATCTTGAATTGCTAAAGGCCCTGCCGGATACAGTTCCTATGGACCCGAAGCGCATTGCCGAGGCGGTGTCTGCGGCGGTTGACAAAGCGCCTAATCCCGAAAGCTTTATAGCGGCACCCGCCGTCACAGCAGAGCCTACTAAAAACGATACGGTTGACAGCACACAGACGGCAAAGCCCGATAAGGGCTTTACGGTGACCGACGATACACCTGTCGAAGAAGACGAAGAATAAACTATATACAGGGAGCGAAGTATTTGATTTCATATATATTAGCTGTTTTGTGCGGAGCTTTATTAATCTTAGTTGACCAGCTTACAAAATATTATATTTCGGCTAATTTTCTTCTCGGTGAGTCCAGAGAGTTTATAAACGGCTTTATTAACCTTACTTATATTCATAACCGTGGCGGCGCATGGGGACTTTTGTACGGTCACACCTTAATCCTTGTTCCGATAACCGTTGTGATAATGGTCCTTTGTATTTTTTTGTATGTTAAATACGGCAAAAAAAACCGTCTTCTGCTGTGGGCTATAAGCCTTGTGCTTTCGGGCGGTATCGGTAATATGATTGACCGCATATTCCGAGGGGGAAATGTTGTTGATTTTCTGCATTTTGAGTTTTTCCCGTCCTTTCCCGTATTTAATGTGGCTGACTGTGCCGTTGTTGTCGGAGCGGGGCTTTTGATTCTTTACTTTATTTTAGATACTATAAAGGAAGAAAAGCAAAAAAAGGCTCTAAAGCTTTCGGAGCAGAGCAATGGAGAGGATTGAAACGGTCTTTAGCGGGGAAACGGTGCGTATTGATGTTTTTACCGCTAAGGAAGCCGAGATAACCCGTTCCCGTGCGGCGGGACTTATTGCAGACGGAAATGTGCTTATAAACGGCAAATCGGCCGCCAAAAATGCCAAGGTAAAGGCTGGGGACAGGGTGGAAATTACTCTGCCCGACCCTGAGGTTTATGATATAACCCCCGAGAATATCTCTCTTGATGTAGTGTATGAGGATAATGATCTGCTCGTTGTAAACAAGCCAAAGGGTATGGTAGTGCACCCCGCGGCGGGTAATTATTCCGGCACCCTTGTAAATGCGCTTATGTATCATTGCGGCGATTCGCTTTCGGGGATTAACGGGGTTATGCGCCCGGGTATTGTCCACCGAATTGATAAAGACACAAGCGGACTTTTAATGGTTGCAAAAAACGATTTTGCACATAATAAATTAGCCGGGCAGATAAAGGAGCATTCCTTTACCCGTGTGTATGAGGCTGTGGTTTACGGCAGCTTGAAATCCGATAGCGGCGTTATTGACGCACCTATAGGCAGACATCCCATAAAGCGCAAGCAGATGGCGGTAATTTACGAAAACAGTAAAAACGCCGTAACCCATTACAAGGTTATAGAAAAGCTTGAGGGCTTCACACATATCAGACTAAAGCTCGAAACGGGCAGAACTCACCAAATAAGGGTGCATATGGCTTATATCGGCCATCCTGTGGCAGGTGATGAGGTTTACGGACCTAAAAAGGTGATAAAGGAATTAGGCGGTCAATGCCTGCACGCTAAAAAAATCGGGTTTATTCACCCGAGAACAGGGGAGTATATGGAATTTGATTCTCCGCTTCCCGATTATTTTGTAAATTTTTTGAAAAGGTTAAGATAAAATGGGTATTTTTTCGGGCTGTCTTTTTGCCTGTGATATTGACGGAACGCTTATGTCAAGCGGCAAAATCAATCCAAAAAACATTGAAAAAATCGAATATTTTATGAGCGAGGGCGGGTGTTTTTCCCTCTCTACAGGCAGAACGGTAGGTGCGGTAGGCCCCGTGCTTGATAAAATTAAACGGGTTTCTCCCTCGGTCGTGGCCAACGGCTGTATGATATACGATTATGAAAAAGAGGAAGTCCTCGACGAGCTGTTTTTGCCCGAAAATGAGTATTATATCGCCAAAAAGGTGCTCGATATGGGGCTTAATGTGGGGATTGAGGCGCACAGCGGTAAAAATATTCTTACAATACACGAAAATCAGGAAACACGGGATCATCAGGAATATGAGTGGTTAAGCGGTGAAAATGTAAGCTTTGAGCAGGCATCAAAATACCCTTGGAATAAGGTGGTTTACCTTTTTGATAATGAAAAGGAGTTAGCCTTAGTAAAGGATATGATAGCTAAAGAAAAGGTTGTTTCTTCCTTTTCGGACACCTCGGCGGTGATAGCGGGAAGAAAAAGAAAATATTACGAGCAGTTTCCCGCAGGGGTTTCAAAGGCCTCTGAGCTTGACAAGCTTAAAAAAATCCTTAAAATAGAAAAGGGCTGTTATTTCGCAATGGGCGATTACTATAACGACCTTGAAATGATAAAACAAGCGGATGTAAGCGCAGTTCCCTATGATACACCTGAGGATATAAAGGCTTATGCCGATTTTATCTCTTGCAGTTGTGAGGACGGCGCAGTAGCCGATTTTATAGATTACTTAACAAAAATTAGGAAGGAATGATTTGATGGATGCGGCAGCTAAAAAACAGTTAGAGCTTAGTGCCTGCAAGGTTAGAATGGGAATTATTGAGGGGGTACACAGCGCAAAATCAGGTCATCCCGGCGGCTCGCTTTCCTGTGCGGATATTTTGACATATCTTTATTTTGCTAAAATGAATATTGACCCTAAAAATCCCAAAATGGAGAACAGGGACCGCTTTGTGCTTTCAAAGGGTCATGCGGCACCCGCACTTTATTCGGTACTTGCTAACCGAGGATACTTTGATACCGAGCTTTTGAAATCGCTTCGTAAGATTGGCAGTATTTTGCAGGGACATCCCGATATGAAGCATATTCCCGGTGTTGATATGTCCACAGGCTCTTTAGGTCAGGGAATTTCCGCCGCTGTAGGAATGGCTCTTTCCGCAAAGCATTTTGGCGGTGGCTTTAAGGTTTATACCGTTTTAGGTGACGGTGAAATTGAGGAGGGTCAGGTTTGGGAGGCGGCTATGTTTGCCGCAAATAAGGGACTTTCCAACCTTACTGCCTTTGTTGATTACAATAATCTTCAGATTGACGGTACTATTGAGGAGGTTAATTCCGCCGCTCCGATTGATAAGAAGTTTGAGGCCTTTAATTGGCATACAATCGTAATTGACGGTCACGATTTCGACCAAATTGAAGCCGCTTTGACTGAAGCGGAGACCCTTGATAAGCCCGTTGCGATTATCGCAAAAACCGTTAAGGGTAAGGGCGTCTCCTTTATGGAAAATCAGGTTAGCTGGCACGGTTCTGCCCCTAATGACGAGCAATACGAACAGGCAATGGCCGAGCTTAAGGCTACGCTTGAGACATTACAGTAAGGAGGAGCAGAACAATGTCAGAAATTAAAAAGGTTGCTACCAGAGCGGCATTCGGTAACGCTCTTGTTAAATTAGGCGCTGAAAGGGACGATTTTGTGGTGCTTGACGCTGATCTTGCCGCCGCCACACAAACGGGTATGTTTAAAAAAGCCTTCCCCGATAGATTCTATGACTGCGGTATTGCAGAGGCGGATATGATAGGGATTGCGGCAGGTATTGCGGCGACGGGTAAAAAGGTTGTTTGCAGCTCCTTTGCTATGTTTGCGGCAGGCCGTGCCTTTGAGCAGATAAGAAACTCTGTAGGTTATCCCCACCTTAATGTTATTATTGGCGCTACACACGCAGGCATTTCGGTCGGTGAGGACGGCGCTACCCACCAATGCTGCGAGGATATTGCGCTTATGCGCACAATTCCGGGAATGACTATAATCAATCCTGCGGACGAAACCGAGGCTAAAAAAGCGGTTGAGGCGGCATTTGAGCTTGACGGCCCTGTTTATATGCGATTTGGCCGCCTTGCAGTACCCGTTATATTCGGAGAAGATTATAAATTTGAGGTGGGCAAATCGGTAGAGCTTAAAGAGGGAAATGATGTTACAATCATTGCAACGGGTCTTATGGTTGCCGAGGCGCTTGAGGCATATGAGCTTCTTAAAAAGGAAGGCATAAATGCGAGGGTTATCAATATGCACACCATAAAGCCCCTTGATAATGAGGCGGTTATTAAAGCCGCTAAGGAAACCGGCGCTATTGTTACTGCTGAGGAGCATTCGGTTATAGGCGGTTTAGGTGGCGCTGTAAGCGAGCTTCTAAGCGAAGAATATCCCGTACCCGTTTTAAAGTTAGGGGTTTACGATACCTTCGGCCATTCGGGACCTGCTCCGAAGCTGCTTGACGAGTTCGGTCTGCGTGCTGTAAATATAGCAGAGAAAGCTAAAAAAGCCATTACTTTGAAATAATCGCCTTGCCTATGTGCGAACTGTTGACAATTTAAGGCTTTGGTGGTATAATAACAACAATTATTATAAAGGCTATGACCGAGAGAAGTAGTATTATTAGGGGCATTAAGAGAGCCGACGGTTGGTGTAAGTCGGTTGCACGGTAATATGAATAACACTCGTAAGCCGCAAGCTGAACGCCGTTTTTCGGTTAGTAGGTGAGCCGTAACGATGCGTTAAATCGAAGCCTTTTTAAGGTGAAGCTGACCTTTATTGGTAAATTAGGTGGCACCGCGGATATGCGTCTATTCGTCCTAATGTTTTAGGATGAATAGACGCTTTTAATATTTTTTAGGAGTGTGTAATTCGTACAATAATTGAAAGTAACCTTAATATTCTTTAAATTATATTTAAAATGAGGAGTGGCTTATAATGAAAAGACTAATCGCACTAATGGTGGCGGTGCTAATGTTATTGCCTATGGGAATATCTGCGGCAACAAATTTGGATATCCCAACAATTCAGTACAAAGGGAAAACTTATTACAACCTGAGCGGTAAAGATGACTACTTTAAGGCGGCACGTTACGGCATTGAAAATCGTTTAACCGCTGTTTCTGCATGTATTGATTACGCAAAATTTCCGGATTATAAGTCTAATAAATTTTGGTATAATAATGTCAGTAATTTTGATTACTCTAAAGAACGCATATATTACAGTTATGCCGAATATTCGATAAGCACAGTGTGTATGACCGACTATTATTGTGATTCTGAAAATGGTCGGGAATATGGAGATATTGAAATTTCCTATGTGGATTCTGCGGACGAACTCGCCAAAGGGGATAAAATGGTCAAGGCTGAGTTATCCAAGATTTCTTCCTATTCCAAAGCGGACAAAATTAAATACATTGCAGAGTATATCTGTAAAAATGTTGAAGCCGGATTTAAGAAACTGCCGGACGGCGGTTATGATACTGTAAACGGTGTATACGATTTGATGACAGGAAATTTCACTAATGTTGTCTGTTCCTCATACGCTTTTCTGTTTCAGCGGTTTATGGAACTTGCAGGGTACAAGAGTTATATTGCAACCGGAGTAAACCATGCCTGGAATGTGGTAGAGTTGGACGGAAAATGGTACGGTGTTGACTGCACCTATGGTGACGAAGGAAGTTATATGAACAGTAAATATTTGTTAATGGGTATGGATAGTTTGCAAGGGTATATCTCTTCAAGCGAAAACGTCTTTGCTCAATTAGAGAAAGATAAGGGTTGCAATTTTTCTTCTACATCATACGGACAAACAACATCTTCAGACAACGCAGGAGATAATACAACACCTTCAAGCAAACCTGCCTCATCTACAAATAGTAGCAAGCCAACCACATCTACCGGCACCAGTAAGCCGGCTACATCTACAAACGGTGACAAAACAACCCCTGCTACATCAAGTTATAACAAGGCAGAGGTAAGTCAAAATACCGTCACAACAGGCGAGACCGAGTCCGGCGATACACAGACCGAGAACGGGAATACTGTTTCGCAACCGGCGGCTGAAATTGTAGATATTACCAACAATGCTGATGTTACACTTAACATATTGGATAATATAGGACAAAACGGCGGAACACTGATTTTACAGGGCGAGTCATACAGTTGGAGCTTTAACGGAAATAAACTTACGGAATATGATGCTTCGGCAGTTCTCAATACAGCTATCCACCTTGGAAATGAAGTTTCTGATGAAGATATTTCAACCCTTGAAAAAATCAATCAAGGGGAAAACTATTTTCCGTTTAGTTTCGAGCATCACGGGGCACTTCCGGGTGAAGCAGAAATTTGCATCAATGTTGACCAAAATTTTGCCGGTAAAAAAGTTGATATTTATTCGATAAATAATGACGGTGAGGCCGTGTTAGAGGGAACCGGAAAGGTTACATCTGACGGAAAACTGACTTTTTCTACAAATCATTGCTCACTCTGGTTTATTAAAGAAACTACATCCCAAGGGTTGTCATTTGGTATAATCTTGCTTATAGTTGGGTTGTCTCTTGCCGTTTTGACCGCCGTGGGTGTAGGTGTATATTTCTTTATCCGCAAGAAAAAAAAGTGTAAATCTGCCATCGTGATTGAAAAATAACTTGCTTTTGCGTCTAAATAATTGATTTTAGTATTTTTTAGGAGTGTGTAAAATGAAGCATACAGACATTATTGAAATTTTTGAAAAAAAGGACTTTATCGGCACTAAAGCTACGGTCTGCGGCTGGGTGAGAACCTCCCGCGACTCTAAAAATATGGCTTTTATTGAGCTTAATGACGGAACAAGCCTTAAGCATCTGCAGATTGTTATAAACAAAGCGGATTTTTCGGATATTTCGGATTTTATGAAGCTGGGCACCTCACTAAAGGTTGTGGGTACGGTTGTAAATTCCGCTGTCGCAGTCGATTCTGTTGAAATTAATGCCGAGGAAATCTCGGTTTTGGGTGAGTGTCCGCCCGAATATCCCTTGCAGAAAAAGCGCCACACCCTTGAATACCTGCGCACAATTCCGCACCTTAGGGTAAGAACTAACACCTTTAACGCAGTTTTCAGGGTGCGTTCGGTGGTTTCAGCCTCAATTCACGAATTTTTCCAGTCAAGACATTATGTTTATATTCATACACCGCTTATCACCGCAAGCGATTGCGAGGGTGCAGGGGAGATGTTTAAGGTAACCACAATAGGCTACAGCGACCAATATAAAAATGAAGAAGAATACTATGCCGATGACTTTTTCGGTAAAAAGGCGGCGCTTAGTGTTTCAGGTCAGCTTGAGGGTGAGGTCGCCGCTATGGCTATGGGCAAGATTTATACCTTCGGCCCGTCCTTCCGCGCGGAAAAGAGCAATACTCCCCGCCATGTTGCCGAGTTCTGGCATGTGGAGCCTGAGGTTGCCTTTGCCGAGCTTCCTGATATTATAGAAATCGCCGAGGCGCTTATTAAGCACATTATAAATACCGTACTTGAAAAATGCCCCGAGGAGCTTAAGTTCTTTGATAAGCATTTTGAAAACGGACTTATTGAGAAGCTTAAGAATGTAGCGGGTCACGATTTTGCGGTTATGACCTATACCGAGGCTGTGGAAAAGCTTAAAAATTCGGGTGTTCAGTTCCAGTACCCCGTTGAGTGGGGCTGTGACCTTATGACCGAGCACGAGCGCTATATTTCCGAGGAGATTTGCAAAAAGCCTGTTTTCCTTACCGATTATCCGAAAGAGATTAAGTCTTTCTATATGAAACAGAATCCCGACGGAAAAACCGTTGCCGCAACCGACCTTTTAGTGCCCGGTGTGGGCGAGATTATCGGCTGCAGTGAGAGAGAGGCAGACCTTGATAAGCTCTTAGAGGCTATGAAGGTTAGGGGAATGTCCCTTGACGAATACGAGCACTATATTGCCCTGCGCCGTTTCGGATCTGTTCCCCACAGCGGCTTCGGTCTCGGTCTTGAGCGTATAATTATGTATGTTACGGGAGTTTCAAACATACGTGATGTAATTCTCTATCCACGCACGGTCGGAAATATTCAGTAAAGGAGTAGTTTTATGGAAAAATACACTTCAAAGCTTAACGAATTTGATACCCAGAGTGCAATTTCCCTTGTAAAGGATAAATTTTCATCAGAGCTTTGCGACGCCCTTGACCTATCAAGGGTTTCCGCTCCGCTTTTTGTAAAGCAGGGTAGCGGTATTAATGACGATTTAAACGGTGTTGAGCGCCCCGTCAGCTTTGATATTAAGGAAACGGGGGAGATTGCCGAGGTTGTCCACAGCCTTGCTAAATGGAAAAGAATGGCGCTTATGCGCTACAGCTTCCCGATTCATACAGGGCTTTATACCGATATGAACGCCATTCGCCGTGACGAGGTATGCGACAGTATCCACTCTATATATGTTGACCAGTGGGATTGGGAAAAGGTGATTACCGCAGAGGACAGAAATGAAGAATATTTAAAGGCGGCGGTAAGGAGCATATACGGCGCAGTTCTGCGCACCGCAAAGGCGGTTGAGAAGGAATATCCCGGGCTTGACTGCTATCTGCCCGATAAAATAAGCTTTGTTTCCACCTATGAGTTAGAGGAAAAATACCCCGACCTTACGCCAAAGGAGCGTGAAAATGCGGCGGCTAAGGAATTGGGTGCAGTATTTGTTATGCAGATAGGCGGCAGGCTTAAAAACGGCGAAAAGCACGACGGCAGAGCCCCCGATTATGACGATTGGTCACTAAACGGAGACATTGTTGTTTACAACCGAGTGCTCGATAGCGCCTTTGAGATTTCCTCTATGGGAATAAGGGTTGACAGGGAAAGCCTTATTTCACAGCTCAAGGCTGAAAATGCCGAGGATAGGCTTGATTTTGAGTTTCATAAGCTGTTGATTTCTGGCGCACTTCCGCTTACAATAGGCGGAGGAATCGGTCAGTCAAGACTGTGTATGCTACTGCTTCAAAAGGCGCATATCGGCGAGGTTCAGGTTTCGGTATGGCCTGAAAAAGAGATAAACAAGTGCAAGGAAAAGGGTATATCCCTGCTTTCTTTCTAAGAAACAGGGGGAATAAAAATCCCAAGCCTTGGCGGGCAAAAGCTCCAAATAAAGAATAAAACCGCCGTGACCGCTGTTATTATAAGGGACAGGTATTTTGCGGTTTTAGAGGTAAAGGACTTTTTCTTTAGTATCTGCGATTTTACAAATAGCGTAACTCCGAGACCTATAAAATAGCTTAATATATTAAGTGCATCTGCATCATAGCCTAAAATACCTTTGTATGTGTAAAAGAACGCTATAATTGTCAGCATACCTGTGAAAATACCGATTGCACCTGCAGGGATAAGGTTTTCGTATCGCTCTTTACTTAAAAAACACTCTATTATAAAGTAAAAAACAGCGGGGAAGAAGAGTAGCTTCAGGTGCTCCCAAACGCTTTCATTAACGGGAGCAACGGCACCCACAATCGGGTTATCGCCTGACCATTCATATATGAAATGCCATAGCGTGCCCACTATACCTATTATAATAAAGGCTAAAATACTGTTTACTTTTTTCATATCATCACTCCTTTAAATTTATTATATTTTTATTATTTACAATTATGCTCTAAAACTTTTTGTTGCATAAGGTGAATTAATGTGTTAGAATAACTTATATTTTTTGTTTTGGGGGAATTAAATTGACAACTGCGGATATATGTATCCTGATTGCAATTTTTGCCTATCTTGGCGTAATGATTGCAATCGGAGTTATATACTCTAAAAGAAACAAAAGCTCGGACGATTTTTATCTGGGCGGAAGAAAATTAGGCCCTGTTGTGACCGCTATGAGCGCCGAGGCATCGGATATGAGTTCATGGCTTTTAATGGGTCTTCCCGGCCTTGCAATGGCGGGAAGCTTTGCAGAGGCTTCTTGGACGGCTATCGGTCTTGCAATCGGTACATATCTTAACTTTCTTATCGTTGCAAAGCGTTTAAGACGGTATTCAAGCCATATTGATGCCTTTACCGTTCCCGATTTCTTTTCAAAGCGTTTCGGCGACAATAAGAACATTTTAAGTCTGATTTCTGCGCTTATTATTATAGTTTTCTTTGTTCCGTATACTGCTTCGGGATTTTCCGCCTGCGGCAAGCTTTTTAACACCCTTTTTGGAATGAACTATGTCACAGCAATGCTTATAAGCGCTGCTGTTATCGTGCTTTACACCACCTTAGGCGGCTTCCTTGCGGCGTCCACAACCGACCTTATTCAGAGTATTGTTATGACTGTTGCCCTTGTTGTGGTTCTGCTTTTCGGCATAAATGCCGCAGGCGGCTGGGATCAGGTCGTTGCAAATGTTAGCTCCATTAGGGGATTTGTAAGCTTTACAGAGGTATACGCAGGTTCCGAAGGGGTTGTGCCCTACAACGGGCTGACTATTGCCTCAACCCTTGCGTGGGGACTTGGATATTTCGGTATGCCCCATATACTCCTCCGCTTTATGGCGATTAAGGATGCTAACAAGCTTAAGACCTCCCGCAGAATTGCCGTTATTTGGGTTATAATTTCAATGGCGGCGGCAATTCTTATCGGTATTGTGGGCTTCGGCGTTGTAAAGAGCGGCGCTATAGCAGAGCTTTCCGATACCGAGCGTGTTATTGTAGCTATTGCAAAGCTTATAAGCTCCCACGGCATTTTGCCCGCACTTATTGCAGGTGTTATATTGGCGGGTATTTTGGCGGCTACAATGTCCACCGCCGATTCACAGCTTTTGGCGGCATCCTCAAGTGTATCGCAGAATATTATGCACGATTTCTTCGGAATAAAGCTTTCCGAAAAGAAAGCTATGATAGTAGCAAGAATTTCTGTAATCGTAATTTCTGTAATTGCCGTCTTTATGTCACTTAACGAGAAAAGCTCTGTTTTCACGGTGGTTTCCTTTGCTTGGGCGGGCTTCGGCGCAGCATTCGGCCCTGTTGTGCTTTTCGCCCTGTTCTGGAGAAGAATGAACAAATGGGGCGCACTTGCGGGTATGATAACAGGCGGAGTTATGGTATTTGTTTGGAAGTATGTTGTTGCAAGAATTTTTGCGGATACTATACTTAATATATACGAGCTTTTGCCCGCATTCATATTCGCTTCAATAGCAATCATAGTTGTAAGCTTGGTAACTTCTGCACCGGATAAAGAAACAACCGATGTATTTGATGAAGTACAGGCTATTAAAGATTAAAAACAAGGGCGTATCGGTAATTAATGTATAAGCTTTTAAAACAAGAGGGAAGTGCCCGCCGAGGCGAGTTTATCACGAACAGAGGCACGGTGCAGACCCCTGCATTTATGAATGTGGCGACTGCGGCAGCTATTAAGGGCGCTGTTTCGGCAGAGGATTTAAAAACTCTGGGCTGTCAGGTAATGCTTTCAAACACATATCATCTTCATGTCCGCCCGGGTGACGGGATTATAAATGAGTGCGGGGGACTGCATAAATTTACTACTTGGGACGGACCGATTTTAACCGACAGCGGCGGCTTTCAGGTCTTTTCGTTGGCTTCTCTTCGCAATATTGCCGAGGAGGGGGTAACCTTTGCCTCCCATGTTGACGGCAGACGCATTTTTATGGGTCCCGAAGAAAGTATGACCATACAGTCAAACTTAGGCTCAACTATTGCTATGGCCTTTGACGAGTGCGTTGAAAACCCCGCCGAGCATTCATATTCTAAGGAGTCCTGTGAGAGAACTACCCGCTGGCTTATTCGCTGTAAGGAAAAAATGGCGGAGCTTAACCGCAGGGAAGATACCATCAACCCTGAACAGATGCTTTTCGGTATTAATCAGGGCTGTACCTATAGGGACCTTAGGGCCGACCATATGAAGCGGATTGCCGATTTAGACCTTGACGGTTATGCTATAGGCGGTCTTGCGGTGGGCGAGCCTACAGATGTTATGTATGATATTATTGAGTGCGTAACACCACATATGCCTAAAGATAAAATACGCTATTTAATGGGTGTCGGAACCCCTGCAAATATCCTAAACGCAGTTGAACGGGGTGTTGACCTTTTTGACTGCGTAATGCCAAGTCGTAACGCTCGGCACGGGCACCTTTTTACCTCAAAGGGTATCATAAATCTTAATAATAAGAAGTATGAAACCGATATGTCGCCGATTGACGAGGAATGCGGCTGCCCCGTTTGCAGAAATTACAGCAAAGCTTATGTAAGGCATCTTCTGAAAAGTCAGGAAATGCTGTCCCAAAGGCTTACGGTAATGCACAATCTGTGGTTTTACAATCATCTTATGGAAGATATTAGAAACGCACTTGACAGGGGCGAATTTGCCCGCTTTAAGGCGGAAAAAGAAATAATTTTATCCACAAGGATATAATTTTCTTGCAAATTAGTAAATAATAGGATATAATAGCCATAACAGCTATTTGGAGGGCAATATAAATGAATTTTAATTTTTACACCTTGGAGACTACGGCAGCCAATTCCGGCTCATCAAAGGGCAGCTTAATCGTTATGATTTTAATTTATGCCTTGATTTTCGGCGCTATGTATCTTTTGCTTATACGCCCCCAGCGCAAAAAGCAAAAGGAAGAAAAGAAGATGCGTGAAAACCTGATGGTAGGCGATGAAGTAGTCACCATCGGCGGTATCTACGGCCGAGTTATTTCCCTTAAGGAGGACACCATCGTTATCGAATCCAGCAGTGACCACAGTAAGCTTACTGTCGCACGCTGGGCTCTTCAGTCAAATCTGACCGTTCACGACGATACTGCTTCAAAGTAAAACTATTCGTAATATGTTTTGTCCCTCCTGAATATACTTTACTATTCAGGAGGGATTTTTTATGGGCAAAGACGCACTTTACAGCAATGATAAAAAAGGTTATTTAAGCTATATTTTCGGCTTTCTTATAGGAGCGATTGTAACCGCTGTCTTTATTTTGATTTTTGCGCTTGTAATGTATCTTTCGGGTGCGGCCTTTAAATACGCCCCTGTTTTTGCAACCCTTTCGGTAGCGATTGGCTGTTTTGCCGCCGCCTTTTTTACGGCAAAAATGCAGGGGAGCAAGGGCTTACTTGTGGGGGCAGTTATAGGCGGGATAGCATTTATACTCATTACCCTCGTATCTCTTATAGTCAACAGCGGGGGAATAACCCTTAATACCCTTTTTCATTTTATAATTATAATGCTTTCCTCACTTATAGGAGGAATTATAGGGGTTAATAAAGGAAAAAGTCATAAATACATATAAATAGCGTTCGCTCCCTTATACTAAGGCTTTGACCGAATGTAACAGGGAGCTTTTTTGTTGAATATAAAATTTAGGTATTGTCAATAATATCTCTTGACAATTATACTCATTTGAATGTAAAATATATTATGTATTGCTATGTGCAAAATCAGTATTGTATTAATATCGGCTGTGCTGACCGATATATTCCTATACATAAATCAAAATAATTTTGGAGGAAAATTTTTTAATGGCAGAAACAAACGAAAAAGATAATAAGAAAAAAGAAGGTACAGCACCCCCTCGCAGGCAAACTCAACAGAGGTATAGAAAACCCACTCAGAAAACATCGTCGTCAAAGGCGGCGGGAAAGCCCGTATCCCAGAGAACTGCCCCCGCAAAGGGTAATACTGCGGCCAGAAAAACGACCGCAGGCACAAAGCAGAAGGTCTCGGGCAGTACCCGCAGATATAACAGTAAGCAGAACACTAAACCCCTTAGAATCATACTCTTAGGGGGACTCGGCGAAATAGGCAAGAACATCACTCTGTACGAATATGACGGTGATATGTTCCTTGTGGACTGCGGTATGTCATTCCCCGATGAGGAAACCCCCGGAATTGATATTGTAATTCCCGATTTCACATATGTGCTCGAGAACAAGGATAAAATTAAGGGCCTTGTTGTGACCCACGGTCACGAGGATCATATCGGTGCGATTCCTTACCTTTTAAGGAATTTCAATGTTCCGATTTACGCAACAAATTTAACTGTCGGGCTTATTCAGGGCAAGCTTAAGGAGCATAAGCTCCTTTCGGACGCAAAGCTTAATGTTGCAAAACCGGGGGATGTAGTAAAGCTTGGGAAATTTCAAATTGAGTTTATCCATGTAAACCACTCTATACCCGACGCTGTGGGCTTTGCTATAACCTGTCCTGCGGGAACGGTGGTGCAGACAGGCGACTTTAAGATTGACACCACCCCTATTGACGATTATGTTATCGATATAGGCCGTTTTGCAGAGCTTGGCAAAAAGGGCGTTTTAGCACTAATGTCGGACTCTACTAATGCCGAGAGACCCGGCTTTACACCAAGTGAAAGAATTGTGGGCGAGTCACTCTCAAATCTCTTTAAAAAGGCCGAGGAGCACCGCATAATTGTTGCTACATTCTCCTCTAATATACACCGCATTCAGCAGATTATCGATGAAGCGGCAAAGTGCGGCCGCAAGGTGGCGGTTTCGGGCAGAAGTATGATAAATGTTGTAACCGTCGCTTCCGAGCTTGGCTATTTGAAGCTGCCCAAGGATATTTTGGTTGATATTGAAATGATAAGAAATTACCCGCCCAGCGAGCTTGTGATTATCACTACAGGCAGTCAGGGCGAGCCCCTTTCAGCCCTGCACCGTATTGCTTTTTCGGAGCATAGGCAGGTTGAGATTATCCCCGGGGATATGTTTATTATTTCGGCAACCCCGATACCCGGCAACGAAAAGCTGGTAGGCAAGGTTATCAACGAGCTAATGAAACGGGGAGCTAATGTGGTTTACGAGCGGATGTATGATGTTCATGTTTCGGGTCACGCCTGTCAGGAAGAGCTGAAACTTATGATGAGCATTGTAAAGCCGAAATACTTTATTCCGCTTCACGGCGAGCAAAAGCACCTTATGAAGCATGCGGGACTCGCCCGCCAGATGGGCATACCCGAGGAAAATATCCTTATAGCGGGTAACGGAAGTGTTATCGAGGTTTCGGAAAAAACGCTTAAGTCCACCGAAACCGTACCTGCGGGCAGGGTGCTTGTTGACGGCCTCGGCGTAGGCGATGTGGGCAGTATTGTTCTTAGGGACAGAAAGCATTTAGCCGACGACGGTATAATAATTGTCGCCGTTTCGATTGACAGTGTAACAAGAGAGGTGGTTTCAGGCCCCGATGTTGTGTCCCGTGGCTTTGTATATGTTAAGGAGTCCGAAGAGCTTATGCACGATATTAACGAGCTGGTATGTGATATACTCGAGCGTTGCTATGACGAAGGCATAGGTGATTGGAACACTATAAAAACCAGAATTAAGGAGAGGGTATCCCGTTTTGTCAGCACAAAAACGAGAAGAGCTCCTATGATTTTGCCGATTATTATGGAAGTATAATTAGTTGAAAGGGTGTACAATATGAAGGTAGTATTGTTACAGGATGTAAAAGGAAAGGGTAAAAAAGGTGAGCTTTGCAATGTATCCGACGGATACGCAAGGAATTTTCTTTTCCCGAAAAAATTAGCAATTGAAGCCGATAATGCGGCTTTAAACGAGCTTAAAAACCGTGAGGAGTCTGCGGCGCATCACAAAAAAGAGGAAATCGCCGCCGCAAAGGAAACCGCCGCAAGGCTTGACGGAAAAACCGTAAGCATTACCGCTAAAGCAGGTGCAGGCGGCAAGCTTTTCGGCTCTGTCACCTCAAAGGAAATTGCCGCCGAGATTAAAGCAAAGCTCGGCATTGAGATTGACCGCAAAAAAATGAATGTTGCCGATATTAAGAATTTCGGTGAATATACGGCCGAAATTAAGCTCTATCAGGGCGTAACTGCAAAAATTACCGTTAAGGTTTCGGAGTAAAAATATGGCTGACGAAAAGCTTATTTACGACCTTGAGGGCGGCAGGCTTCCTTATTCTGTAGAGGCGGAGCAGGCGGTTTTGGGCTCTGTTATAATAGACCCGCAGTGTTTAAACGAAATTGCCGTACAAATGAAAACGGAGTATTTTTATATCCCCCAGCATAGGGAAATTTACTCCGCAATGTCGGCTATGTACGAGCTTAGCCAGACTATAGATTTTGTATCTCTCCTTGAAAAATTGAAAAGCGACGGCGTTTATGACGAGGCGGGGGGCAAGGCGTATTTAACACAGCTTGTCCAGACTGTCCCCTCGGCGGCAAATGTGCTTACATATGTCGCAATAATCCGTGAGCGGTATTATGCACGCTCCCTTATGACCGCCGCACAGGATATTATAAAGGACATTAATGAAAACGAATTAGATTCGGGCAGACTGATAGACAACGCCGAACAGCGTATTTTTGAAATACGCCAAGGGCGTGAAATCAGCGGTCTTACCCATATTAAGAGCGTTATTGAGAACGAGACCTATGACCGACTTTCTAAAATGGCAGACCCCGAAACAAGGGCTGATTATGTGGGCATACCCTGCGGTATCGGTGACCTTGATAAAATGATAACTGGCCTTAATAAGTCCGACCTTATAATTTTGGGTGCGAGACCGGGTATGGGTAAAACCTCTTTCGCCCTTAACATTGTAAGAAATGTGGCTATGAATACGGGAAAAACCGTATGCTTTTTCTCCCTTGAGATGACTAGGGACCAATTAGCACAGCGTATGTTGTCAAGTGAAGCGGGAATTAAGAGCGAAAAGCTAAGGACAGGCGAGCTTGATGACGACGAGTGGACAAGACTCGCCCAAGCAGGCGACGCCCTTTCAAAGGCTAATATCTATTTTGACGAAACCTCTTCAATAACCGTACCTGAAATGAAGGCGAAGCTACGCCGAATGAAACAGCTTGACCTTGTTGTGGTAGACTATTTAGGTCTTATGAAGTCGGCAAGGTCTACCGAAAACCGTGTTCAGGAGGTTTCGGAAATCACCCGTAATCTTAAAATTATGGCAAAGGATTTAAAGGTACCTGTAATCGCCTGCGCTCAGCTTTCCCGTGGTACCGAAACCAAGGGAAAATCCCACAGACCCGCCCTTTCGGACCTTAGAGAATCAGGCTCTATCGAGCAGGACGCCGATATAGTGCTTTTCCTCTACCGTGAATCGTATTATGATAACGAAAAGTCGGACGATGAGGACAGGAGCGACGAAACAAGAGCAGAGTGTATTGTTGCTAAAAACCGCCACGGCGAAATCGGCACGGTTGACCTGCATTGGGACGGTCAGTTTACAAGATTTACCTCTGTGGATGTGTTCAGATAATGGAAAAATCGGTTTTAACGGCGATAGAACGGTTTTCTCTCTTACAAGACACAAAAGAGGTGACCGTTGCCCTTTCCGGCGGGGCGGACTCAATGTCCCTTTTATATGCGCTGTTTAATCTCAGAGAAAAGCTCGGTATTAATCTCTTTGCGGCTCACCTTAACCATATGATTAGGGGAGATGAGGCGGTAAGGGACGAGGAATTTGTAAAGAAGCAGTGCGAAAAATTAGGCGTACCGCTCTTTTGCGAGAGGATTGATGTGCCTAGATACGCACAGGAAAGAAAATTAAGCACCGAGCTTGCCGCAAGAGAGGTAAGATATGACTTTCTGTCTCGGGTAAGCAAGGGTGCGGTCGCAACCGCACACACCGCAAGCGATAACCTTGAAACTCTGCTTTTCAACCTTACAAGGGGCTCTGCACTTAAAGGACTTTGCGGAATACCGCCTAAACGGGGAATTTTTATTAGACCCTTGATTTTATGCACACGGGAAGATGTTGAGGCCTACTGTAAAAAAAACAGTATCCGATATGTCACCGATTCAACAAACCTATCCGATGATTATACACGCAATAAAATCAGGCATAAGGTTATCCCTGTTTTGAAGGAGATTAACCCGAGTGCTGAAAGAGCGGCGGTAAGAGCAGCGTCGGAATTATCCGAGGATAGTTTGTTTTTAGAGGAATGTGCGGATAGATATTTGTATGAAAATTTAAGCGGGGGAGGACTTGATGTATCCTCTCTGCCGAAAGCGCCTATTGCAAAAAGATCCATAAAAAAGCTTGCGGAAATTTCTGCTGACGAATTATCCCTTGACAATTTGCATATTTCGGAAATTTACAGAATATGCGGTGCGGGCGGGAGAACAGGGCTTCCCTCAGGCTTTTATGCCGAAGTAAAGAAGGGCCGACTGTTTATAAAACAAACTGAAAACAGTGAAAATATTGATTTTCAGGTTAAAACCCAGCGCCGCATTAACGATTTGTTTACAAACGGCGAAAAAATTAATAATTTGTTATTAAATAATTCGCTTGACTGTGATAAAATTATAGGAAAATCAGTATTAAGGACAAGACAGACAGGGGACAGTATAAGACTTGCGGGGCGGGGATGCACAAAATCCCTTAAAAAGCTTATGAATGAGTATCGTGTGCCCACCGAGCTTAGAGACAGTCTTCCTGTTCTTGCTGACGATGCGGGAGTTATCTGGATTTTCGGAATAGGCGTTGCGCAGAGATGCGCAGTCACAAAGAATTCCCGTGATATTATGATAATTAACGCATCACAGAGCAAAATTAATGATTAGGGGTTGAAAAAATGTCGCTTGACAAAGATGTTGAAAAAATCCTCGTATCCGAGGAGGAAATTAAAGAGATATGCGCAAGATTAGGCGAGGAAATCTCACGTGACTACAAGGGTAAAAAGCTGTTGCTTGTAAGCGTGCTTAAGGGTGCGGTGGTATTTATGGCAGACTTAATGCGTAATATTACCTGCGACTGCGAGATTGATTTTATGGCGGTATCGTCATACAACGGTACTAAAACCACAGGTGTTGTAAAATTCAAAAAGGACCTTGATATCAACCCCGACGGCTGCGATATACTTTTGGTTGAGGATATTCTCGATTCCGGTATTACACTCGCTTACCTTAAAAATGTTCTGCTTGACAGGAACGCCGCAAGCATTAGGGTGTGCGCTTTTCTTGATAAGCCCGCTAACAGGCAGGCGGATATTAAAGCCGATTATGTCGGAAAGGTTATACCCGATGAGTTTGTTATAGGCTACGGTCTTGATTATAACGAAAAATACAGAAATTTGCCTTATGTCGGTGTTTTATCGCCCAAGGTTTACGCTGACAAATAGGAAAGGAGCATACCCCTTTTGAACAAGAATTTAAAAAATGTGCTTTTGTTTATAGGTATACCTATAGTCTTTATTATGGCTATACTTTCGGTTTCCTATCTTTCAAAAAACACTGTTGAGACGAAGTATTACGAGATTGTCGATATGGTTAAGGATAATGAAATTTCCGAATTTGAGCTTAACCTTTACAGCGGCGACCTTGTTTACACCAAGCGTGACGACGGCAAAAAATACCACTATACCATTGCCGACCCCTCAATTTTCTATAACGATGTTAATGAAGCCGTTATGTCGATTAACGAGAAGAACAGCGGCACCGATAAAATCATTAAATACGATTATAAGTCGGGCGGTCAGGCGGCGTGGCTTATGAATCTTTTGCCCACCGTCCTTATGATTGCCATTATGGTTGTCTTCTGGATATTCATAATGAAGCGTATGAACGCCTCAATGGGGACGGACAAGACCATGGGCTTCGGAAAGGCCAAGGCCAGAAAGGACGACGGTAAAAAGAAAACCACCTTTGCCGATGTTGCGGGCGCCGACGAGGAAAAGGAGGAAATGGCAGAGATAGTCGATTTCCTCAAAGACCCCAAAAAGTACAATGAGCTCGGCGCAAAGATTCCTAAGGGCGTTTTGCTTGTAGGCCCTCCGGGAACGGGTAAAACTCTCTTAGCAAGAGCAGTTGCGGGAGAGGCGGGAGTGCCGTTTTTCTCGATTTCCGGCTCTGACTTTGTTGAAATGTTTGTAGGCGTGGGCGCTTCCCGTGTGCGTGATTTATTCGGTGAGGCTAAAAAGGCAGCCCCCGCAATAATATTTATTGATGAAATTGATGCTGTGGGCCGTCAGCGCGGTGCGGGTCTCGGCGGCGGTCACGATGAGCGTGAGCAGACCCTCAATCAAATGCTTGTTGAAATGGACGGCTTTGGCACAAACGAGGGCGTTATAGTAATGGCGGCTACAAACCGCCCCGATATACTTGATAAGGCGCTGTTAAGACCCGGCCGCTTTGACCGCCAGATCACCGTAAACTACCCCGATGTTAAGGGCAGAGAGGAAATCTTGAAGGTTCATTCAAGAGGAAAGCCCTTAGGCCCCGATGTAAACCTTGCCACTATAGCAAAATCCACCTCGGGCTTTACAGGTGCAGACCTTGCAAATCTCTTAAACGAATCGGCTCTTCTTGCGGTAAGGCATAAAAAGAAGGCTATTACACAGGAAGAAATCGAGGAGGCTACCATTAAGGTGGTAATGGGTGCAGAGAAGAAGTCCCATATCGTTTCGGATAAGGATAAGATGGTAACTGCTTACCACGAGGCGGGCCATGCGGTTGTATCCTACTTCTTGCCAACTCAAGACCCCGTTCACCAGATTTCTATTATTCAGCGAGGTATGGCGGCGGGATATACAATGTATCTGCCGGTTGACGAAAAGGGCCATACTTCAAAAAATCAGATGTTAGAGCAGATTTGCTCCCTGTTGGGCGGCAGAGCGGCTGAACAGCTTACCCAAAACGATGTTTGCACAGGTGCTTCTAACGATATTGAAAGAGCCACCGACTTGGCGCGCAAGATGGTAACAAAGTTCGGTATGAGCGATAAATTGGGGCTTGTAACCTACGGTCACGACGATAACGAGGTCTTCTTAGGCCGTGATTTCTCTTCGACGCCCAACTATTCAGAGAAAACCGCCGCAGTAATCGATGAGGAAATCGAGTCGATTGTTATGAACCAGTACAAGAAGGCGATTGAACTCTTAAACGGCGCTATGCCTAAGCTTCACGAGGTTGCTAAAATCCTCTTTGATAAAGAAAAGATTTCCGGCGAGGACTTCCGTGCAATAATGGAAGAGCCGACATTAGCGGTTTAATTATTTAAGGTTTGAGGAATTCTTATGTATAAGTATGATTTACATGTTCATACAAGCGTAAGTAGCTGCTGCGGACGAAGCGCTCCCGAGGAGCAGGTAAAGGCATACGCCGAAAAGGGATATAACGGGATTGTTATTACCGACCATTTTATCTGCGGCTGTAACGCTACCCCCGTCCCGAGAGAGCTTCCTTGGCGGGAAAGGGTTGATAGGTATTATACCGCTTATCAGCGTGCGGCAAAGGCGGCGGAGGAATATGATGGCTTTAAGGTGTTTTTCGGTGCCGAATATTCCTATGCCGGCGGTCACGACATACTGTTTTACGGTCTTCACAGGGAATTTCTTTATGAGCATCCCGAGATTGAGGGTATGCCCGTAGAGGATATTTGCAAGCTTTTGCAAAACGCAGGATGCTTGGTTGTTCAGGCGCATCCTTACAGAGAACGGGAATATATTGACCCTACAGTTCAGCCTGAGCTTTACTGCGCTGACGGGGTTGAAATTTATAATTCCTGCAATTATGATGAGGAAAACGAAAAAGCTTTTGAGTATGCTCGAAGTTTTAATAAACTTATGACCTCCGGCGGAGATATTCATGAAGCTAATAGTGACAGAATAGGTAATGCGGGCATATTCACCGAAAAGCCTATTGAAGATATAGATGAGCTTGTGAAAATCCTTAAAGGCGGTAATTTTTCCCTTTGTATTAAAGGACAGGTTAAATCCTTATAAGCTAATTTTGAACAGATTATTAATTTTTTGTTGACAAGTCTAATATACTGTGATATTATCATTTTGTATTAGCTTGTACATATCATTTTCAGGCATTCGCCGTGATTGCTTATCAAGCAGTCACGGCTTTTTTCTTTATTTTCAGGAGGTAAAAAAATGAAAAAAGGTGTATTAAGCAAAATCATTTTTGCGCTAATCGTGTTGGCTTTTGTCGTTCTCTGCTTTATTCAGTCACCGATAACAAGCCCTGTAAACTCCCTCTGGTCGCTATTGCCGCCGGTTGTGGCAATAGGACTGGCACTCATTACTAAGGAAGTTTATTCTTCACTTTTTCTCGGTATTGTAACAGGCGGTCTGCTTTGTATGTTCTCCTCTACCGCTATTTCGATAGGCGAGGATGCAACTCTCGGAAGCGGATTTCCCGCATTCTTTAATGCCGTTGTAAACGAGGGTATTATCAAGAATATTTCGGATTCTTGGAATGTGGGTATACTTGTATTCCTTGTTGTTCTCGGAATAATTGTTGTGCTTATGAACCGTGCGGGCGGAAGCCGTGCTTACGGTGAATGGGCGGTAAAAAGAATTAAAACCCGCAGGGGAGCATCTCTTGCAACCTTCGGGCTCGGAGCGCTTATTTTCGTTGACGATTACTTTAACTGCTTAACCGTTGGCTCGGTTATGCGCCCCGTCACCGATTCTCACAAGATTTCCCGTGCAAAGCTTGCCTATCTTATAGATGCGACCGCCGCACCTATCTGTATTATAGCCCCGATTTCCTCTTGGGCAGCGGCAGTCAGCGGTACTGTTGAGGGCGTAAACGGCATATCACTCTTTATAAAAACAATTCCTTACAATATGTACGCTCTGCTTACCATTTTAATGGTAATACTTATGTCTGTACTCAATGTTGATTACGGTTCTATGCGCACCCACGAGCAAAACGCCGCAAAGGGCGACTTGTTCACAACAGGGGATAATACATATTCTTCAGCATCAGAGACTCCCGTTACAACAAAGGGTAAGGTTATTGACCTTGTACTTCCCGTTATCGTTCTCATTGTTCTTTGCGTAACGGGTATGATTTACACGGGCGGTTTCTTCTCGGGTGCCGGCTTTATTGACGCATTTGCAGATTGTGATGCGGCCTACGGTCTTTCTATCGGTTCTATCGCCGCATTAATCCTCATTGTTATTTATTATATCTGCCGCAGGGTATTAAGCTTTAATGACTGTATGCAAGCTATTCCCGAGGGCTTTAAACAGATGGTTCCCGCCATACTTATTCTTACCTTTGCCTGGGCGTTAAAGTCAATGACAGGTCTTTTAGAGGCAGGCTCTTATGTTTCCTCACTTGTTGAGTCGGCTACCGCTGTTCAGATTCTTCTGCCCGCAATCCTCTTTGTAGTGGCTGTCGGTCTTGCATTTGCAACAGGAACCTCTTGGGGTACCTTCGGTATTCTTATTCCGATTGTCACAGGTGTATTTGAAAATCAGCTTGCGAATGTTTCTTCTACCGGCGCTATTCCCTCAATGGTTGTTATCTGCATTTCCGCCTGCCTTGCGGGCGCTGTTTGCGGCGACCATTGCTCACCTATTTCGGACACCACGATTATGGCGTCCACAGGCGCGCAGTGCAATCACGTTAACCATGTTTCGACCCAGTTGCCCTATGCTATGACAGTAGCGGCAATTTCGCTTGTATGCTACTTACTAGCGGGCTTTGTTCAGAATGTGTTTGTAATCCTCGGAACAGGAATTGTTCTCCTGACCGCGCTTATGCTTATACTTCATTTTGTGAACAGCAAAAGAAAATCCGCTTAAAAATAATAACCACCCCTCAAACGGGTGGTTATTATTACTTGATTATAATTCAAATTCGGAGTGATTCTTTTGAAAATATTAAGCATAGGAAACAGTTTTTCACAGGATGCTCACAAGTGGCTGCATCAGGTTGCCGAAAGTGCGGGAGAGGATATTTACGCTGTTAATTTATTTATAGGCGGTTGTTCTTTAAGCACTCATTGGGAACATTTTTTGGACAGAGCCGAGGCTTATGATTTAGAAATAAACGGAGTCTTTCAAAGAAAAGCTGCTTTAACCGATACATTATATTCGGATAATTGGGATGTCATAACTTTACAGCAGGTAAGTAATTTTAGCGGTGATTATTCAACATTTGAGCCGTATTTAACCGACCTGTACGAAAATGTTAAGAAATCAAACCCAAATGCAAGAATTTATCTGCACAAGACCTGGGCTTATGAGATTGATTCAGAACACGATGGATTTTTAAAATACGGCAGAAATCAATCGGAAATGTATAAAAAAATATGCGAAGCTTATGAAACGGCGGCAAAAAAGCTTTCATTAGGAATTATTCCCACAGGCGATGTAATACAATATCTGCGTGATAATACTGAGTATTTTGATTATAAAAACGGCGGCGAAAGCTTAAACCGAGACGGTTTTCATTTAAGCTATCTTTACGGCAGATATGCCGCGGCAGTCACCTGGTTTTCATACCTATGCGGCGCAGATGCGGAAAATGTTACATTCGTTCCCGAGTCCGAAGGCATTACAGCCGATCCAAATATACTTAAAATAATTAATAAATCAGTTAATAAAACAGTGGGGTCAATTTAGTTATGCATCAAATAGGGCAAATATTTGAAATACTTATGATGGTGGCATTCGGTTTCTCTTGGCCTAATAATATTGCCACAACATTGAAGAACAAATCTACAAAAGGAAAAAGTCTCCCGTTTTTGTTGCTTATCGATACCGGTTATTTGTGCGGAATAGTGGGTAAAATATTAACATTAAATCTTGTTTGGTATGTTATGTTTTTTTATGTGCTTAATTTTATTATGGTCACTACCGATATTTGCTTATATTTTTACTATTATCTTAAGGAAAAGAAGCAATAATAATTTTAAGGTTAAAACAGTTGAAAAAACTCTCCGATACAGCTATAATTATAATGGTTGTATAGGAGTTATTTTTTGTTTGGAGAGCGCAAATTGGAAAGAAATTTTGAAAAGCATATTGAAATTGAACGCAGTATAATAAAGAAATTCCGCAAACCTATCTGGAACAATTTTGTGGGTGCGGTGCAGGAGTATCAGTTGATTTCGGCGGGTGATAAGATTGCCGTCTGCATTTCAGGCGGTAAAGATTCAATGCTGCTTGCAAAATGTATGGAACAGTTGCAGAAACACAGCGAGATACCCTTTGAATGTATTTATCTTGTAATGGACCCGGGCTACAATAATGAAAACCGTGCGCTTATCGAACACAACGCACGGCTTATGAATATTGATATTACGGTTTTTGAAAGCGATATTTTCGACGTTACCGCAAGGGCAGGGGGCTCGCCCTGCTACCTATGCGCCCGTATGCGCCGAGGCTGTCTTTACAGCAAGGCAAGGGAGCTTGGCTGTAATAAAATCGCTTTAGGCCACCATTTTAACGATGTTATAGAGACCGTTTTAATGAGTATGATGTATTCTTCCGAAATAAAAACAATGCCGCCTAAGCTTCACAGCACCAATTTTGAGGGAATGGAGCTTATCCGCCCGCTTTATAAGGTAAAGGAAAAGGATATAATCGCCTTTTCGAACTATAACGGGCTTAAATTTTTGCAGTGCGCCTGCAAATTTACTAAGGACAGCGAGCACAATGAAGACCTTTCAAAGCGCAAGGAGATTAAGGCGCTGATTGAGGATATTAAAAAGGTCAATCCCAATGTGGACGACAATATTTTCAGAAGCATACACAATGTAAATCTTGCCACAATCCCCGGTTGGCGAGACCGTGATTCGGGAACCCTCCACTCCTTTACGGAATTTTATTAATCAATGGTGAGCTTTGTCTCTCTTGCATATAGGAAAATATACTGCTGGGCTATTCCCGCATAGGGCTTTGCACATTCGGGCAGTTCACCGTCAAACAGTACCTGCATAGCCCGCTTTATCCAAACATCCTTTGGAAAGGCATCGGCGTGTTCAAGCCCGAAAAGTAATACGCAGTCGGCAACCTTAGGCCCTACACCTGTTATCTTCATAAGCTCGTCCCGCGCCCCGTCTGTGGGCGCATTTTTTAGATTTTCAAGTCTCACTTCACCCGATACAACCTTGTTTGCCGCATCAAGTATGTATTTCGCCCTAAAGCCGCTCCTTAAGACGGATAAATCATCTAAGGTAAGCCCCGCTATTTTTTCGGCGGTGGGGAAGGTGTAAAACCCGCCCTTATTCTCGCCGAAATTCTCGCAAAGCCGAGATATTATGCCCTTGATTCGCTTTATATTGTTGTTCTGGGAAATAATAAAGGAGCATAGGGTCTCCCACGGCTCTTGATTTAAAACCCGTATTCCGTGGGCGTATTCCGAGGCTTTTTTAAGGGTTTCGTCCTCGCTTATGGCGGTTATAATTTCGTTATAATCCCTGTCAAGGTCAAAATAATGCCGCCAAATACCCTCGAAATCATCCTTAGAGGTGTTATATAGCACAACCGTGCCGTCGGAAAGTTTTTGGAGTTTAAGGTACTTATTAAATGCTACCCCGTGCCATATACCGTTTTCGTCCTCTTCCCAGCGAAATGCCTGACCGCAGTCAAGGGTATGGGGCAGGTCAAAGCCGCCGTAGTTTGTTATGTATATATTATTATTGTCGAATTTTGCGGAAAACATATTCATCACCGAATAATATTATACATTAAAATCAAAATTTTTCAATATTAAAATACGCCGCACATTAGTTTGTACGGCGTATAAATTTTTTTGATTTTTAGTCTTCAATAGCGGCCTTTTTGGTATTGGCGGCTGTTATGCGGGAGTAATCCTCAAATTTCTTTTCACGGTCATAGGTGTAAAGTCCGTTTACCTCCTGCTCAACATCGTAAAGCTGAGTATAGCAGAAGCCCATAATGTTGGGTGCCTCAAGCATAGCAGAAACAAATTCCTCATAGCGTGTGAAGAAAGCATCCTCGGTTTCGGGAGCACCGCAACCCCATGCGTTTTCGGGAACCGAATCCTTTTTGCTTTCGGGAACCCATTTGAGTCCGCCGAATTCGCTTACATAAAAAGGTAAATCGGGAATATATATTTGCTTTTGGGAATCATCAAATTTGAAGCTGTCCTGTTTGCCGTTATAGTTGATATAGCTTTCACGGAATTTTTCGGTATTTTGCTGATAGTCATGCTGGTCGTATATATCGGTCATCACATGGCAGAAGCCGGAAGTATCTATAACGGGGCGTGTGGGGTCAAGCCGCTTGGTTTCTTCATATACTGCTTTAAGTATTCTGCGGGCTGTTACGCTATTTTGACCGCCGGTTTCGTTAAAGGGACACCAACCGATTATTGAGGGGTGATTGAAGTCACGCTCCACCGCCTCACTCCATTCGGGCATAAATTTAAGCAAGCCGCAACCGTTATTTATATCAAGTCCCCAGTTAGCATGCTCACCCCAAACAAGGTAACCTGCTTTATCGCAGTGATAGAGGTAACGGGGCTCAAAAATTTTTTCGTGCGGGCGGGCTCCGTTGAAGCCTATTTCCATAGACATTTCAATATCACGCTTTAGGTCTTCATCAGTTGGCGCAGTATAAATACCGTCAGGATAATATCCCTGATCAAGCACGGTGCGCAGGAAAATACTTTTTCCGTTTAACTTAAACTTAAAACCATCGAGCGCAACCTCTCTTAGACCTGCATAACTGGATACCACATCTTTTTCGTTTTCGGTTTCAAGGGTTAATTTGAGGTCATAAAGTCTGCCGTGACCCGGTTCCCATAAATGCTTTTCATTTAAGGGGAGATGAAGGCGTAAATAGTTTCCGTCCGCTTCTTTTGTAACACTTCCTACAGGCTTTCCCTCGTAGGTTGCTTCTACTGTTACGGTTCCTGCCTTTGAAAGGGTTAATTCGATATCAAAGGCGGTTTCTTTAATATCAGGATAATATTTAGCTGTTTTAATATATGCGTTAGGAACAAACTCAAGCCAAACGGTCTGCCAAATTCCTGTGGTACGGGTGTACAGACAGCCATAAGGGTTATAAGAATCGTGGCACTGCTTTCCTCTCGGAATATTATCCATAACATCCTTTGCACTAAGGGTAAGATCATTTTCCCCAACCTTTGCATAGTCGGTAATATCAAATTTAAAGGAGCTATAACCTCCGAAGTGATTGCCTATTTTTTCACCGTTTATGTAAACTGTTGCCTCATAATCAACTGCTCCGAAGTGCAAAATAACCCGTCCTTTAAGCTGTTCTTCGGTGAAGGTTATAATGCGCTTGTACCAAACCATACGCATAAAATCCTTATTTTCAATTCCCGAAAGCTTGCTTTGAGGACAGAAGGGGACAAGTATTTTTTGAGTATAAGGCGCAGTAGCGAAGGGCTCAATCATCACCTTTTCTGCAGAACCTATTGGGTTAGTATGAAAAAGCCATTCGCCGTTAAGGTTCTGCCAATTTTCTCTTTGCATCATCGGCTCGGGATGCTCGGGGCGGGGAATTATTGTTTTTTCCATAGTGTTTACTCCTTCTCTTGCATTATAATGCTTTTTATTGTATAATATCATTGTTATTAGAATAATTAAATGTGTTTTTTGAGCAAATAAGTGAGGATTTTAAGCGTATGGAAAAATTTTTCTATATTTCAGCTAAAAATCAATATGATGCTTCTGCATTTAAGGTTGCCCTTGCGGGGATAACATATCCCGACCCAACCTATAAGATACAGCGAAAGTCTTCGGAGGTATGTGTTGCAGAGTATATTTCCGACGGTGAGGGTACGGTTATATATAACGGAGAAGAATATCACTTGAAAAAAGGAGACGCATATATTCTTACATCAGGGAAGGACCATATCTATTATTCTGATAAAAACAACCCTTGGACTAAAAAATGGTTCAATATTTCCGGTGAACTTTGTGAAAAACTGCTTACGGCATACGGAATTAAAAACAGGGTCTATTTTCATAATACCTCAATCAGTCCAATATTTGATGATTTTTTTGATTTTTGCACTAAAAATACTGAGGCAGATAAAATTGATCAATACGGTGCGATTATTTTTCACCGCATTGTCCAAAGTCTTGCGGAAAGTTCCAAGGATAACACCTTAAGCGCCGCAGAGAAAATTAAAAGCTATATCGACAGCAATATATACGAAAAGCTTACCGCCGCCTCGGTCGCAGAAAACGCAGGATTTTCGGTTTCACAGCTTGGCAGAATTTTCAAATCGGAGTACGGTGAAACGGTATATTCCTATATTCTTGAGCAAAAAATCAGGACGGCGGAAAATCTTTTAAAAAATTCGGGACTTTCGGTAAAGGAAATTTCCAATATGCTTAAATTCACCGATGAACACTATTTTTGCAATATATTTAAGAAAAAGTGCGGGGTTACGCCTGCCCGTTATCGCAGATAAATTGAAAGGAGAAAAATTATGAGAAACGATATTTGCACTATACCCGTAAGCGAGATTTTCGAGGTTAACGACGGCTGTCCCATTTGCCGTATGCGGGATACTATTGAGGAAAGAATGCTGGGTTACATATTAGGCGACGCTATGATGGAGCCTGATGTCAGAATTGAGACCAACAAGGCAGGCTTTTGCGAGTACCACTATGATAAAATGATGTCTCGGCGGGGAAGACTGCAATTAGCCCTTATGCTCCAAACCCATATTGACGAAATTAACGAAGGAATTTTTAAGAAAAAGCTTTTTAATACCGACTCTAAAAAGGAGCAGTCCGCTAAAAGGGTGAGTGACTCCTGCTTTATATGTTCAAAAATTGAGTGGGGAATGTCACGCCTTATAGATACGGTTTACCGCTGTTATGAAAATGAGAAGGATTTTCGGGATATGTTCAATAATCAGTCGGCTTTCTGTCTTCCGCACTATGAGAGGCTTTTAAGCGGGGCCACAAAAAAGAATATGCACTCACACTGCGGGGAATTTTCCGATAATTTAAACAGAATTACCGCTGAATATTCTAAAAAGCTATATGAAGATTTATCGAAATACTGCACAATGTACGATTACAGGAGCCGAGAAAATGCCGATTGGGGAGACAGCAGAGATGCTGTAGAAAGAACGGTTGCATTTTTAAACGGCAGAAGCTACAAGGATTAATTAACATAAACACTGAAATGGGTAGCTCGGTGGATAAGTTTTTCCCTTTAAATGAGGAGTTAATAGACTTTTCCACCGAGTTATCCACTTTTTTATGTAAACTTATGCGGAAGGTTGAAAAAATTACCTGAATTGTTAAATTTTTTATTAATGCACATAAAAAATCAACTTAATGATAATTTTTTATACATTTTAAATAAAAAAATCCATTTCAATTTTTTCTCTTAAAAGCTATAATACGCTTGACGACAAAAACAAGTCGTAAAATTAAGGAGGTAATTGAAATGAAAAAGTTACTGGCAACTATTTTGGCACTCTGCTTTGTTTTAGGGCTTACGGCCTGCGGTTCAGGCTCTGGCTCGTCCGACGGCGAGGTATCGGTTTTCTATTATACATACAGCGATACCTACATTTCAAGCGTGCGCTCGGCTATGGATAAGCTCCTTACCAAAGCGGGACTTAAGTATCAGAACTATGACGCAAACGGCAACCAGACCACCCAGACCGAGCAGGTTACAACCGCTCTTGCTAAGGGCTCAAAGCTCCTTGTTGTAAATGTTGTTGATACAGGCTCTAACGATGCCGCTCAAAACATTATCGACCAAGCTAAGGCTAAGAATGTACCGGTTATCTTCTTCAACCGCTCTGTTGAGGAATCTGTAGTAACCAGCTATGACAAGTGCGTTTTCGTAGGAACCGATTACGAAATGGCAGGTCATATGCAGGGCGAAATGATAGGCAAATATCTTGTTGAAAATTTCGACAAGGTTGACCTTAACGGCGACGGCAAAATCAGCTATGTTATGTTCAAGGGTCAAGAGGGCAATATGGAAGCTATCGCCCGCACCCAGTACGGCGTTGAAGATGCTGACAAGGTGCTCACAGCGGCAGGCAAAGCTGCACTCGAATTCTATGACGCTTCTAACTCCAAGAAGTACCTTGTTGACCAGAACGGTCAGTGGTCTTCGGCAGCTGCTACCGACTATATGAATACCATTCTTTCTCAGTACAGCGAGGCTAACAAGAATATGGTAGAGCTGGTTATCGCCAACAACGACGAAATGGCTTTAGGCGCTGTTTCTGCACTCCAAACCGCCGGCTACAACAAGGACGGCGCAAAGGTTATTCCCGTATTCGGCGTTGACGCTACAGATGCGGCAAAGGACGCTATCGGCAAGGGCTCTATGATTGGTACAATCAAGCAGGATGCCGACGGAATGGCAAGCGCTATTACCGCAATCGGACAGAACTATATAAACGCTAAGGACACCTTTGACGGAATCGACAGCGAAAATGTTGTAGGTACCTGGAGAGTAAATATTCCTTACGGCGTATACACAGGCGAATAATTTAACACACATTAGCTTAAGGGGCAGCCTTAAAAAAGGCTGCCCCGAATGGAATAAACCAAAACGGACAGGGGACGAGTTCTTATGAACAATAACGAAAAATTCAATCACAGCGTCCGTGAAAACGCAGACGAACCCGTTCTTCTTAGAATGGAGAACATCGAAAAATCCTTCCCCGGCGTAAAGGCACTTGACAATGTAAGCCTTACGGTAAAGGCGGGCACGGTTCATGCGCTGATGGGTGAAAACGGCGCAGGAAAATCCACCCTTATGAAGTGCCTGTTCGGCGTTTACGCAAAAGATAGCGGGAAAATTTACCTTGAGGGTAAGGAAATTAACTTTAAAAACTCCAAAGAAGCTCTTGAAAACGGAGTTGCAATGGTGCATCAGGAGCTTAATCAGGCGCTTAAGCGCAATGTTATGGATAATATGTGGTTAGGACGCTTCCCAACGGTCGCAAAGGGCGTACCTATTACCAGCGAACAAAAAATGTATAAGGCGACCAAGGAAATATTCGAAAAGCTTGAAATTAATGTTGACCCCAAAACGGTAATGAGCCGTATGCCTGTTTCCCAAAGGCAGATGGTGGAAATTGCAAAAGCCGTTTCATATAATTCAAAGGTTATCGTATTTGACGAGCCCACCTCCTCACTTACCGAGGAAGAGGTTGAGCACCTTTTCAAAATTATTAATATGCTTCGTGACCAAGGGTGCGGAATAATTTATATTTCCCACAAAATGGCGGAGATTCTCCGTATTTCCGATGAGGTTACAATAATGCGTGACGGTAAGTGGATTGCAACCGAGCAGGCAAAGAATCTTACCACAGACGATATAATAAAGCTTATGGTTGGCAGAGAGCTTACAAACCTTTATCCGCCCAAAACTAATGAAATCGGCGATGTTTTGCTTGATGTAAAGGACCTTTCTGCCGAGTATTCAAAGCTTCGTGATGTGTCCTTCTCAGCACGAAGGGGCGAGATTTTAGGTGTTGCGGGACTTGATGGCTCGGGAAGAACCGAACTGCTGGAAAACATTTTCGGTATAGCTACAAGGCGCAGCGGAACCCTTACCCTTGACGGTAAGCCCATACGCAACCGAAATTCCCGTGAATCCATTAAAAACGGTTTTGCCATGCTTACCGAGGAACGCCGTGCCACGGGTATTTTCAGTATTCTGGATATAAGGGAAAACGCAGTTATTTCCAGCCTTAAAAAGTGCAAGGCGGGCCCGTTTTTAAGCAAAGGCAAAATGAAGAAGAATACCGATTGGTGTATTAATGCTATGCACATTAAAACGCCTAATCAGGAAACCAAGATACGCTCCCTTTCGGGCGGAAATCAGCAAAAGGTTATTCTGGGCCGTTGGCTTTTAACCGATCCTACTGTGCTGTTGCTTGACGAGCCCACAAGAGGTATAGATGTAGGTGCAAAGTATGAAATCTATGAGCTGATAATCGACCTTGCAGCAAGAGGCAAGACGGTTATTATGGTTTCCTCGGAAATGCCCGAGCTTTTGGGTGTGTGCGACAGAATACTTGTAATGTCGGGCGGGAAGCTTGCGGGCGAGGTAAACGCCGCAGAAACAACACAGGAAGAAATTATGGCGCTTGCCGCTAAATACGCTTAGGGGGAAAGTAAGATATGTCAGGTATAAATATTAAAAGAAAAGGGCGTATTAATGCCTTTATTGACGATTTTAAGTCAAAATCCGGCGCAGATAAGCGCAGGGCAATAAGCGATTTACTTTTTAACAACGCAATGTACATAATTATTGTGATTGCAATAATCTATATTGCGATTCAGGTGCCCGCATTCCTTTCGGTATCGTCTATCGTAAATATTATTTCGCTTACCGCCGCAAAACTACCTATAGCTCTAGGTATTGGCGGAGCTATAGTCCTTACGGGAACCGATATTTCGGCGGGCCGTTGCGTAGGTTTAACTGCCTGTATAGCGGCATCGCTTTTACAGATGACAGGCTATGCCAATAAGATATTCCCGAACCTCGCCGTTGTACCCCTTTGGTTGGTTTTGCTTATAGTAATAGCGGTGGGTGCGGCTATAGGATTTGTAAACGGCTTCTTTGTTGCAAAGTTTAAGCTTCATCCGTTTATCGTAACCCTTTCAACCCAGCTTATTGTTTTCGGTCTTGTGCTTATGTATTTAATGCTGGGCGGAAACAACGGTCAGACCCTTTCGGGACTTGATGAATCCTACCTTAATTTTGTTAGAGGAACCCTCTTTACAATAGGCGGCGTAGCCGTTCCTAAATATGTGCTTTATTCTATAATACTCACGGCGATTATGTGGGTTATCTGGAATAAAACCAAATTCGGTAAAAATATGTTTGCGGTTGGCTCTAATGAAGAGGCGGCAAATGTATCGGGCGTAAATGTTTTCTGGACTATTGTACTCGTATTCGTGCTGGCAGGTGCTATGTACGGTATCACAGGCTTTTTTGAGGGTGCCCGTATTGCTTCCTGCTCTGCTAACACAGGTCTTAACTATGAATCGGACGCTATAGCGGCCTGCGTTATCGGCGGCGTTTCCTTTGTAGGCGGTACAGGTAAGATAAGCGGCATTGTAATAGGCGTATTCCTTTTACAGATTATATTCGTAGGCCTTAACTTCCTCTCGGTTGATGCGAATATGCTGTATGTAATTAAGGGTCTTATAATCCTTGTTGCCTGCGCTATAGATATGCGTAAATATCTTGCCCGTAAATAATATATCTTAAGGCGGTGAAAGCTATGGAAAACGGAAAAAATACCGAAAAACAGTCAAAAACAGGCGGTTTGTACGCAAGGGTTAATATGTCCCTTAAAACCGCAAATATTATGGTTACGGTCTTTATCGCTCTGCTTGTGGCGGCTACAGTATTTATCGTTAGCCATAACGGCTTCACCGTAAGCTTTGACACCGACGGCGGCTCGCATATTGAAAGCGTAAAGGTTATGCATTCCGAGACAGTAGATATCAAAGAAGAACCCGTTAAAGAGGGATATACATTCACCGGTTGGTATACCGACCGTGACTGTACAGAGAGCTTTGATATAACAACGGATACCGTTACTACCGGTATGACCCTTTATGCGGGCTGGGAAAAAGCTGAGTAATGATTAAATGCGTTCGGGAAACCGAACGCATTTTGTAAAATATAATATATTCTATTAATTGAAGTTTGCATTATCGCTCAATAAATGATATAATAATATTGAATTAATGCAGGGAGGCTACCGTGTGAAATATACCGTACTAGTAGTGGACGACGAACAGGAGCAAAGGCTTGCCCTTACAGAGCGTGTAGATTGGGAAAGCGCAGGTTTTGAGGTGGTTGGCGAGGCCGAAAACGGAGTTGAAGCCCTTGATGTTCTTGAAACGCTTGAACCCGATTTAATTCTTACGGATATTAAAATGCCTATGATTTCGGGACTTGAGCTGGCCGCCAAGGTAAGGGAGATAAGACCCGCTACCCAAATGGTGATTTTAAGCGGGTACGATAGCTTTGAATACGCACAGACGGCGATAAACTACAATATTATAAGCTATCTCTTAAAGCCGATTTCGCCTGATGAGATGTCCAAAGAGCTTCTTAAAATCCGTCACAGAATGGACGAGCGCCTTGCGGGGATGATTTCTTCTGCAAAGACCGACAGCGAACAGATTCGTATGCTTCAGACAGATAAGTTTTTAATACCCCTGCTGCTTGGCAGTAACGAGGAACAGCCTGATGAAGAACAGTTGCTTAGTAAGGCAAGGGAGCTTAAGATAATAGGGGAAACCGCCGACCCCGTCCGCTTTTGCGTAATGGTTACAAAATTTAAAAACGCAGACGGCATTTCCCATACCGAAAAGACCCATGCGGATTTTATAGACTCTGTAATGTCCAGATATATGCACTCGGTAAGCCTTATTCTTTACGGCAGAGCGGTAACACTTGCTGTAATCAAGGGGGAAGGGGAGCTTTCAAACCTGTTAGAGCTACCTTTGCTTGAAATAGTCCAAACCGCAAAAAGAATACTTAATTCCACCTGTACTATAGGTGTAAGCCGTGAATTTTCGGCGCTTTCTTCCTGCTCGGGAGCTTATTTTCAGGCAATAACCGCAAGGCGCTACACATCGGACGGTGCGGGCGAGGTGCGTTTCATAAACGACCAAGAAAGGGACGCCGAGCTTGAAATCGACCGTGCGGAAAAATCTGTCGTAAGACTTGAACAGCTGTTAAAGGTGGGTGACGAGGACTCACTTGAAGCCTTCATTAACGAGCTTTACGAAAGCAATACCCCAGAAAATGCAGGACTTCTTGTAATGCAGATAATTGCAACGGTTTACAGGGTGGTAAGCTCCGCATCCGAAAAAAGCGGGCTTTCCGAGCTTTTTTCTTCCAATCCGATTTTTGCCCGAATGACCTCCCACAGCAGTGAGAGGGTTATGAAAAATGAGCTTATCGCATTTTGCAGGGACGCTAAGACCTTGATTTCAAATTCTCAAAAAAGGGATACAGAAATTCTATGTGACAAAGTAGTGCATATTATCGACGGGAATTATTGGGATGAATCCCTTTCTTTAACAGGCGTCAGCAACGAGCTTGCCGTAAGCCCTAATTATTTGAGCGCACTTATTAAAAAACACAAGAAAAAGAATTTTATAACACTTCTTACCGAGCGCAGAATGAAGGCGGCTTACGATATGCTTTTGTGCACTAATATGAAGGTTGTGGAAATATCGGAAAAATGCGGCTACAGCGACCAGCATTATTTCAGCTATTGCTTTAAGAAATTTTACGGCGAGTCTCCAAATAAAATAAGAACCCTTAACAGGAGTGAAGCATAATGAAAACCGAACGCCGACGATTTTCGGTAAGCCTGTCTGCGCTTAGTATTATTGCAATAACGGCGGCGGCTGCAGCCGCTGTTTCGGTATGTATTGCAATCTTTGCTACCGTTTACAGCGAGGCACTTTTAAGGGAAACAAAGCTTGGCGCAGAACAGACGGTACAGCAAACCGCACTTTCGGTTAATAACTACCTCGATTCTATGCGGGATAAGTTAAGCTTTATATCAAGCGCAGTGTCAGAGTCCACTTCGGCTGATGAGCTTGAAGATGAAATTTCGGTAATAACCCGTATGCAAAAGGATATATACGCAGTATCCGTATATGACGGCGAGGGAAATATTATAAGCTGTACCGGCGGCGATAAAGAACTAAAAGCCACCGTTTATCAAAATCTTTCCTTTGATAAGGAGCTTTTCGGCAATGCAGAGGACTTTGCTCTTTCAAGCCCCCATGTGCAAACCATGTTTAATGGGGAGTACCCGTGGGTGGTAACCCTTGCCTCAAAAACCGACAGTCACGTATTCGGTCAGGGAATATATGTTGCGATTGATTTTGAATTTTCGGAAATTGCAAAGTATATCGATAATGTAGGCATCGGCGGGCACGGCTACTGTTTTATAACCGACAGCGGCGGCAACATAATATACCATCCGCAACAGCAGATGATTTTTTCAGGTCTTAAAACCGAAAATACCGAGCTTGTAAAATCCTTAGTAGACGGGGTACATTATAAAGATAATATTATATATACGCTAAATACAACAAGCGATAAGCTCTGGCGTGTGGCAGGGGTGACATTTACCGATGAGCTTGCGATTGAGCGCAGAACTCAAATTGTTGTAAGTATAGCATTTTCCTTCTTTTGCTGTGCCGTAATTGCGATTGTAGTACTTCTTATATATTCAAAAATTGTAAACGAACCCGTGCGTTCTCTTATGCGGGCTATGAAAGCCTTTGAGCGCCATGCGGATAATTTTTCTTATACCGGTGGCACCGAAACCGTAAGCGAGTTAAGGGTTTTATCCCACTCCTTTGAACATATGGCGAAAACTATTCAAAACCTGATGGAGCAGGTGCACCGAGAAGAAAAGGAGCTTAGGAAAACCGAGCTCAAAGCCCTTCAGGCACAGATTAACCCCCATTTTCTTTATAATACCCTTGATTCGATACAATGGATGTGCGAGCAGGGAAAAACAAAGGACGCCGCCGAAATGGTTAGAGCTTTGGCACGGCTTTTCAGAATAAGTATCAGTAAAGGACGAGAGCTGATAACAATTAAAGAGGAGCTTCAGCACGCCGAAAATTATCTTATAATACAAAGCTACCGATACAGAAATCAGTTTTCCTACAGGATAGAAGCAGACCCCAAACTTGACGGCTGTCTGTGCAACAAAATTACAGTTCAGCCGCTTATAGAAAATGCGATTTATCACGGGTTAGACCGTATGGTGGACGAGGGCAAAATTCTTGTCACCGTAAATCAGGCGGAGGACGATGAAAACGATATTCTTATTACCGTCGGCGATAACGGTGTTGGAATGACTAAAGAACAATGCGAAAAAATCCTCAAAAAGGAGCGCAGTGACTCGGGCGGAATAGGGGTCAAAAATGTTAACGACCGACTGAAAATTTATTTCGGCGAAAAATACGGGCTTACTATAGAAAGCGAGCTCGATGTGGGAACAAAGGTCACCGCAAGAATACCAAAGCTATTTAAGGAGGCGGAAAATGAGTTTTAAAAAAATATTATCCCTATTTTTAACCCTTGCATTGCTTTTCTCACTTTGCGCCTGCGGAAAATCAGACGATAAGAAATATATCGCCGTAATTGCAAAAGCGGTTGATTCCGACTTTTGGCACAATGTTAAAAACGGCGTGTATTCCGCCGCCACAGAGTATAATGTAACGGTCACCTTTGAAGGTCCTGAAAACGAAGAGGATTATGAGACTCAAAATGCCCTGATTGAGTCAGCTGTCAAAAACGGTGCGGGGGCTATTGTACTCTCGGCGATAGACTTTAATAAGTCGGTGGATACGGTCAACGCCGCCGTCCGCAAAGGGGTAAAGGTTATTACCATTGACAGCGGGCTTAATTCCGATTCGGTAAGCCTTTTTATCGGGACGGATAACATCGCCGCAGGAAAAGCGGCGGGAAAAGCGGCAATAGACGGCTTTGCGGCGGAAGCTAATATTTATATAGGCCTTGTTAACTATAACGCCGATACAGATAACGGAAATCAGCGTGAGGAAGGCTTCAGGCAGTATATCAATTCCCGTAATAACGCACAGATATTGGCTTCGGTAACTGAGGAAAGCAACGAGGAAAGCGCCACCGCCGCCGCAAAAAAGCTTTTAACACAGGATTCCCGCATAAATGTTATAGTCGGTTTTAACGAGTGGATGACCTTAGGAGTCGGAAACGCCGTGCAAGAACTCGGGCTTTCTGAAAAAGTGCGTGCCGTCGGCTTTGACAGCAATATTTCTTCTGTTTCAATGCTTGAAACGGGGGAGATGGACGCACTTATAGTTCAAAATCCCTTTGCAATGGGATATTTGGGTGTGCAAAAGTCGGCAGAGCTTATATCGGGCGAGCCCACCGACGGGAACACACTTTACACCACGGTTACAACTGTGACAAAGGAAAATCTTTTTGATGCTGATATTCAAAAAATATTATTTAGATTCAACTAAGGAGTGAATGCTATGTATAAGGCTAATGAAAAAAGATATGATAATATGACCTATAACCGATGCGGGGCAAGCGGAATTAAGCTTCCTGCGGTATCCCTCGGATTTTGGCATAATTTCGGTGACACCGCAAAATACGATAATATGAAAGAAATGTGCTTTACCGCCTTTGATAACGGTATAACACATTTTGACCTTGCTAACAATTACGGACCCGAACCGGGCAGTGCAGAGAAAAATTTAGGCAAAATTATGCGTGAGGAGCTTTCTGCCTACCGTGACGAGCTTATTATCAGCACAAAATCAGGTTATACAATGTGGGATGGCCCCTACGGTGATTGGGGCAGCCGTAAGTATCTGCTTGCAAGCCTTGACGCAAGCCTAAAAAGAATGGGTCTTGATTATGTGGATATTTTCTACCACCACCGCCCCGACCCCGAAACGCCGCTGGAAGAGACTATGGGGGCACTCGCACAGGCGGTTAAAAGCGGAAAGGCGCTTTATGTCGGTCTTTCAAACTATGACGGCGAAAGGCTTGAAAAAGCTACCGCAATTCTTAATGAACTTCATTGTCCCTTTATTATCAACCAAAACCGTTATTCTATATTCGACCGCACTATAGAGCATAACGGACTTAAAGCCACCGCCCAAAAGCTTAATAAAGGAATTATTGCCTTTAGTCCCTTAGCACAGGGTATGCTGACCGACCGTTATTTATACGGTATTCCCGAGGACAGCCGAATTAAAACCGACGGCAGATTTTTAAATGAGGGTGCCATTACCGAGGAAAGGCTTGCTCAAATACGAGGGCTTCACGAAATCGCAAAAGGTAGGGGACAGACCTTGGCTGAAATGGCGCTGTCTTGGGTGCTGAGAGACGGTGTAGTCACCTCAGTGCTTATCGGCGCCTCTAAGCCGGAGCAGATACTTGATAATATTAAGGCAACCGAAAATGTTACCTTTACAAAAGACGAGCTTGATGAAATAGATAAATATTCAATCTGATTATAATTTTAAAATACGTGTTTGGAGCTTGAGGGATAAATATGGAACTTGTTTTATTGACCGCACTCGGTGTTGGCGGTGCTACTGTTATCGGTGCCCTTGTGGGCTTTGGATTTAAGAATATATCTCATAAGTTTTCGGATATTGTTTTATCCTTTGCCGCAGGGGTTATGCTTGCCGCCGCAGTATTGGGTCTTATAATTCCGTCACTTGATTACGGCGGGAAATACGGGATTTTCATTACTGTAGCAGGTATTTTTTGCGGTGCGGTTTGCTTAAATTTAATTGATAAATTAGTGCCTCATTTACATAAATTTGCGGGCGTTGAAACCGAATCTCATAACAACGCAAAGCTTAGTAAGGTTTTACTGTTTGTTATGGCAATAGCAATTCACAATTTACCCGAGGGAATTGCCGCAGGTGTAGGCTTCGGTTCGGGGGATAATTCACAGGCTCTTATTATTGCAGGCGGTATTGCTCTGCAAAACATTCCCGAGGGAATGGTTATTATAGGGCCAATGCTCGCCGCAGGTATTTCTCCTCGCAGAACCTTTATTCTTGCAATGATAACGGGGCTTGTTGAGGTGGTTGGTACACTGCTCGGTTACTTTGCAGTCAGCATTTCGGCGGCGGTTTTGCCCTTTGCTCTTGCCTTTGCGGGGGGCACAATGCTCTATGTTATCAGCGATGAAATGATTCCCGAAACCCACGCTCACGGAAGCGAAAGGGGAGCGACCTACGCTCTGCTTGTGGGCTTTTGTATTATGTTAGTTACTGATGTGTTATTGGGCTAATAGCAGTTTCTAAACGAAGAGAATATTTAATAAAGCTTCCAAAATCGCCGCACAAATTATAGAAATTGCTGCAATGTTTCTTTTTACTTATTACTTCCCAAAAAATCCTGAATGAGTATTTTGAAGTAAGAGTGAAGAAGTAAGAGGTAATAAGTAAAAATCCCGAATGTGTAAACATTCGGGATTTTTGGAGCTGCTAACCGGAATTGAACCGGTGACCTCGTCCTTACCAAGGACGCGCTCTACCATCTGAGCCATAGCAGCATAATTTATGCGACTTTGATATTATATGATAAATTTAAGCTAAAGTCAAGCAATTTTTCTGCTTTTTTTTAATTTTTAAAAATATCGTATCTTTGTGTTGACATTGTTGACTTTTTATGATAAAATAATCAGGTCTCAATACGGAGAGGTATCGAAGCGGTCATAACGAGGCGGTCTTGAAAACCGTTTGCCCAAAAGGCACATGGGTTCGAATCCCATCCTCTCCGTTTGGAGTAGTACTCAAGTTGGTGACGAGGCGCCCCTGCTAAGGGCGTAGGTCGGGTAAACTCCGGCGCGAGAGTTCGAGTCTCTCCTACTCCGCCAAACGAAAAAGTCGCTTGATATAAATCGAGCGACTTTTTCGCATTATTATTCAGTATTTTTCTCAAGTGAATGTTTTTTTAATTTTTCTGTTTTCAAGGTTTACAAATTATAAAAATAATTCTTTCTATTAACGGTATCAAATAAATAATAAGCGCGAAAGGAGGATTAAAAGCGCTTGCTTTGATATACGATTAATATGGAGGAATTGTTTTGATAAATGTAGATATACTTAATAACGGTCAAATTAATACATACGGTACAACTGTAAGCGATAGTGCCAGAACTGAAAAAATCCATTTTAATTTTCCTGAGAGTTGGAAAGAATATGTTAAAAAAGCAGTATTTACAAACGGCGAAATTACCGTTAATGTATTGCTTAATGCAGATGAGACTATGTGTACAGGCAAGGACGAATGCTTTGTTCCCCACGAAGTTATAAAAGCGCCGCAGTTTACGGTTTCTGTTTTCGGTGTTTTAGGGGATTCAAGGGCGACATCTGCCGAGGCAATTATTAAGGTTACCGAAAGCGGATATACCAAGGGAGATTTTCCCGAAACTCCTACACCCTTAGAATACGAACAGCTTATAAACCTCGCAAATGAGACAAAGCAGATAGCCCGCTCTGTTCGGGAAGAGGCTGATAACGGAGCTTTCAACGGAGAAAAAGGCGAAAAAGGAGACCCCTTTACCTATGAAGACTTTACAACCGAGCAATTAGCGGGTTTGAAAGGTGAAAAGGGAGATGCCGGTATTATAGAAAACATCGATGAAATTTTTAATCCGACCAGTGAAAACGCTCAAAGCGGTAAAGCATTGTCAGAAGCTTTTGCTGCTTGTATAAAACAATGTGTGTCAGGAAATCCAATAAATATAAACGATATTTCTGCGGTGACCCACACTGTTAAAATATCTGTGCAAAATAAGAACTTATTTAATTTAAGCAAAATGCTGATTGCCTCTAATTGGAAAACCGATAATTCATTACATCTTAGTGGCTATTGGAATTTTCCGATATCGGGTTTAAAAAAGGAGACTTCATATACTCTTTCGATGGCTGAAAACGGTTGGAGAGGGGTATCAAATAATGGCTTCTTTGTGTCTTTAAGACAAGATGTAGGGAAGTGGTATGAGAGTTATTCAATATGCCATAATAGTGCGGATAGCGGTTATTGCAAAAAATCAGTAACAATCAAATCAAATGAAGAGGGACTTTTATACTTATCCTTCTATAATCCTACAAATGAAAGATTGAGTTCGTTTTTTGAGAAATGTACTGATATTATATTGGCTGAGGGAGAAAGCCCCGCAGAATATACACCTTTTATTGATGACTTTTCAGAAATCAATTTATCTGTTATAGGTGATTCAAGCAGTCAAACAATTATACCGAGTTCAAATGGGATTGTTGAAAATCTTACAAGCATTTATCCCAATTTGAGAATTGTCAGCAATTCGGATGCCGTGGTAATCAGCTGCGAATACAATGCCGACACAAAGAAGTATATAGATAACAAAATCGCTGAGTTGATGCAATAGAAACCGCCCTGCATTTCAGCAAAGCCGCAAAATTTTAAAAAGCCAGCCGACGGTATATCTTTATAAAAGGTATACCGTCGGCTTTTTGGCACTTTATTAAATTTATTATCTTTGTGGATTTTGCAATTACTTTTAAGCTGTATGAATAGCTTTTTAGTTGACTTTATATAGTTTGTGTGGTACAATTTTTTTATATGATTATTATATGGGTATAACAGTTTTGATTTCACAAATATATTTAAGAAGTGGGCTATTATGTATAAAAAGTTTTTAAAAAGATGCATAGATATTATAATTTCCCTTGCGGGACTGATATTGTTTTCGTGGCTGTTTTTGATAATCATTATAGCAATAGTAATTGACGACCCCGGCCCCGTATTCTTTTCACAAAAACGGATAGGCAAAGGAAAAAAATACTTTCAGATATATAAGTTTCGATCAATGAAAATATCAACTCCCGGCGATATACCTACCCATCTTTTAGAAAATCCCGAGCAATACATAACAGGGGTAGGCAGATTTTTGCGTAAAAGCTCCCTTGATGAAATACCCCAGCTCTTCAATATTCTAAAAGGTGATATGAGTGTTATAGGGCCGAGACCCGCCCTTTGGAATCAAGAAGACTTAATTGAAGAACGGGATAAATACGGCGCAAACGATGTGAGACCCGGCTTGTCTGGCTGGGCGCAAATTTGCGGCAGGGATAAACTGAGCATAGAAGCGAAGGCTAAATTGGACGGGGAATATGTTCAAAATATGAGCTTTCTATTCGACTGCAGATGCTTCTTTGGTACTCCCATCAGTGTTTTGAGAGGAGACGGAGCAACTGATGATAAAACAGAAAAACAGCAAAAGAAAAGGGAAGAAGCAAAGGTATAATAATGGATTCAAAGGTAAGCATTATTGTAGCAACTTACAGAAGAAATGACAGTCTGAAAAAAGCTCTTTATTCTCTTGCAGCACAAACTTATAAGCAAATTGAAATTATATTAGTCGATGATAATGATGATTTGGATTTCAGTAATGCAGTCACACAAATAGCCGAGTCCTTTATCAACGATAATCCTGACCTTGATTTTAGGCTGATTGTCGAACACACGAATCTCAGATCGGCAAAAGCGAGAAATAAAGGAATTCAAGCGGCTTCGGGTGAGTTTATAACATTTCTTGACGATGATGATATTTATTTGCCCGATAAAGTTAAAAGACAGCTTGAATTTATGCAACAGAATAATCTTGATTATTCTATTACAGACCTGTTTTTATACAATGACTCAGACAGACTGATTGAGCGTAGATTGCGGAAATATATAAAATATGATGATTCGGAAAACCTTTTAAAGTATCACTTTATGTATCATATGACGGGAACCGATACCTTAATGTTCAGGACAGCTTATTTGAAAGAAATAGGCGGATTTGACGAAATAGATTTTGGCGATGAATTCTATTTAATGAAAAAAGCCATTTGTCAAATGGGAAGGTTTGGATATTTGCCGAACTGCGATGTAAAAGCGTATGTCCATACCTCCGAAAACAACCTTTCAAGCGGTGCAAGCAAAATCAGCGGCGAAAATGAGCTTTATGAATATAAAAAAAATTATTTCAAAAATTTAGACTCAAAAACAGTTAGATACATAAAAATGCGTCATTATGCGGTTTTAGCTTATGCGCATATAAGAATGAAAAATTATTTTTCTTTTATAATTGATTCCCTTAAATCTTTCTTTTCCTCGCCGATGCAATGTGTAAAACTGTTTATAGGGAGAAAATATGAAGGTTTTGATTTTATGCGGAGTCTTTGCCGCAGAAAACGAAAATGAAATTATTAAACATGCAAGACGGCCTGTTGAATTCTCGGCAAATATATTTCAAAAAAAGCTTATAAACGGTTTTATTGAAAGCGGTTTTGACTGTAGGGTGATTTCAGCACCATTTATAGGAAGTTATCCCAATGCGTCAGACCTTCGTGTTTTTTCAGGCTTTGAAAATACCCAATCGGAATTTGATTATGTGAATTTTAACAATATTTGGGGCGTCAGAAATTTTTCCCGTGCGGCTTCATTAAAACAAAAAGCAGAGCCGTTTATCGAAGATAGGGACTGCCAAAAATTAATTGTTGTATATTCGCCACATACCCCTTTCCTTGAAGCGGCTGTATATGCTAAAAAAAGAGATTCAAAAATTAAAATCTGTCTTGTTGTTCCGGATTTGCCGCAGTATATGAATCTTGATGCAAATATCAGTATGCTGTACAAACTGGGAAAAAGCTTTGATATTAAAAAATTCAATAAATTAAATCGGTATGTAGATTCTTATGTTTTGCTTACCGAAGCAATGAGTGAAAAAATTGATATATCCAATAAACCGTATTGTGTGGCAGAGGGTATTGTTGATACCGAAAAATTGGAAAAAAGCAAGCAAATTGTTTCCAATAAAAAGGTTAATGAAAAATATATTGTATATACGGGCAAGATGAATGAAAAATTCGGGGTAAAAGATTTAGTTGACGCATTTTGCAATATGAAGGCTCCTTCCTACAGATTGGTGATGTGCGGCTGCGGCGACGCTGACGGCTATATAAAAGAGAAAGCTCGACTTGATTCCCGCATAATCGCAACAGGACAGATTACTCCTGACGAAGCTGCCGAATGGATGCTTAAAGCAGATGTACTTGTTAATCCTCGCAAAAACGACGAAGAATATACAAAATACTCTTTTCCGTCTAAAACAATCGAATATCTTTTGACCGGAAATCCAACGGTTGGATATATCCTTGACGGTATGCCGAAGATATATAATGAATTCATTTACAATGCTGAAGAATTTGGACTTTCAGGTGCCATCGAACGGGCTGTAAACTCAAATGAAGCCGAAAAAGCCCAAAGGTATTTTTGTATAAAGGAATATATGAAAAAATTATCCGCCAAATCGCTTGCAAGCAGAATTATGGAGTTAAACTTTATTAAAGAGGATATTATATGAGCGATAAAAATACTTATTTATTTGCCAAATTTCAAAATATATTTTGGTGTTCGCTTCGCAAGCTGATAGGTCGTGAAAGATTTAAAAGGAATAAATATTACGGACAACGAATTAAAGAAACTGATGAAACAAACGATATAATTTATGAACGCCTAATGTCAGGGGAGCCGTTCCTTGCCGCAAGATTTGGGGACGCAGAGCTGCGTGCTTTGGTTTATACATTGGATTATGATTACGGTATGTGCAAGGTTTTTCCGGAATATATAAAAAAAGCAATGAGCGTAAATGCAGGATTTTTTCCTGCAACTGATGAAATGCTCCTTAAATTCGGTCATTTACTTTGGGATTCGGCGGCTTCAGTGGATTTGTACGGAGTATGGTATAATCTTTTAGAGGATTATACTATACATACCCAGAGTCCAAAAGCAGATTTGGTTAGACTTACCGCATTGGAGCCCTACCGCAGCAGCCGCCCGTGGAGTAGGGCACTCAAGGGTAAAAAAGTGCTTGTGGTGCACCCATTTGAGGAGTCGATTAAGACGCAATATGCCAAGAGGGAAAGGCTTTTTACAAATCCGGAGGTTTTGCCGGATTTTGAGCTTATAACATATAAGGCAATACAGACAAACGCCGGCGGAACCTGCCTATATAATGATTGGTTTGAGGCGCTTGATGCAATGTTTGAAGACATAAAGAGGCTCGACTTTGATGTCGCTATTGTAGGATGCGGAGCATACGGACTGCCCCTTGCCGCTAAAATCAAGAAATTGGGCAAGCAGGTAATACATCTTGCCGGGGCTACACAGATACTTTTCGGCATACGGGGAGCACGGTGGGATGTACGCCCTGAAATGCAAGAATATTTTAACTCGGATTGGAAAAGACCGTCAGAAAGTGAGAAACCTGAAAATGCAAAATCTGTTGAAAACGGGTGCTATTGGTAAAACCAAAAATGATTTAATATTATCTGTTTTAATGTTTTTATATTGTGCTTTACTTCCCTTTGAAGAGGCCTTCGCTTACTCATTCGGAAGTATACTTCGTATTTTCGGCGTTTTAATAATAGCTTATATTTTTTTCTCGTTTATAAGCGAACCCGTAAAGCGTTATAATTTATTTTTATTAGCGCCATTTATAATATGGATTATCTATTCAGCAGTATCGGTTATTTGGAGCGACGATTTTTCTTGGTGGAGCTATTTCTTCAAAATATATATTTCACAGATTGCCCTTGTGGTATTTGTTGTCTTGTATTGCGAACATATAAATTTTGAATATCTTAAGAACGGGCTTATAGTCGGAGCTGTTATTGCCTCGGCAATGCTAATATTAATGCCTGCGTCATCGCAATTAACCGAAGAGGGCAGACGCACAATAATAATATTCGACAAAGTTTTTGATCCTAATATCGTGGCGAGTATCATTTCTCTTGGGCTGTTTATGATAATAGGCAAAATCTTTTCCCAAAAAAGCAGAAAAAAATTATATATATTTCTTATGATAATTCTTGCTATCGGAATGTTATTTACCGGTTCAAGAGGGGCGCTTATCTCATTAGTGGCAGGCTTTGGAGTTCAGTTATTTTTACAAATGAAAAAGAAAAACACAAGAAAAAAAGCTTTGTTTATGGTTTTTTTGTGTGTTGTTATTGTAATTGTGGCACTTGCTGTACTGCCGTCTGAGCTGATTCTTTCAAGATTTTCTAAGGAAACATTATTTGGATTTAATGAATTAGCAAGCGGTTCGCACAACCGTTATACCATTTGGAAAAATGCGTTAACCCTTATTTGGAAAGCACCAATCATCGGATACGGTTGCGGAAACTTTTTCTCGGCTATCGCAACTGTATACAGGGAATGTGCTTCCCACAATTTGTATATTTTACTTTTTGTTGAGGGCGGTGTTATCGGTTTTCTAATCTTTGTTTACGGCCTTGCAAAGCTATTGTTCGGAGCATATAAAAGACAGCTTTATTCGGTTTTAGGTATGCTTTTCAGTGTATTGGTTATGGCTATTACCCTTGATTCTATTACATATAAATATTTTTGGGTAGCCATTATCTTTTCGGCAATTTCGATAATTAAAAGCGATGAAAATTTAACGGTGAAGCAGGATGAATAAAGTCAGATTTTTCATAACAAAGCTCGTACCGGTGTATATAAAAATTTTAGCGGTTGAATTTTTGTCGCTTTTCGGTTACGGAAAAGAATTTAAAGAGACCTGGATTATTTCGGAAAGGGGCACAGACGCAAGAGATAACGGATATTTCTTCTTTAAATATATGCGGGAAAATCATCCAGAAATTGACTGCTGTTATGTTATAACGCCATTTTCACCTGATTTTTCAAAGGTTGCTTTGCTCGGCAAGACGGTTGTGTATGGCTCCTTGCGCCATTACGCTGCTGTTATCCGTTCAAAATGCCTTATAAGCTCGCATATTATGGGTTTTACACCTTTTCCGGAAGCTTTTTCAGTATTTCAAAAGAACAAAATTTTCAAGCTTCCCGGAAAACAGATATTCTTACAGCACGGTATAACTAAAGGTGATATTAAAGGTCTTAAATTCCCTAATATACAGGTTGATCGTTTTATATGCGGCGCATATGCCGAATACGAATATATTAAAAACACATATAACCATCCAAAAGGAGTAGTGTGTTTTACAGGTCTTGCCAGATATGATACCCTTAATAATGACGGCGTTAAACCTCAGATACTTCTTATGCCTACATGGCGCAAATGGCTCAATTCCTTATCGGATAAACAGTTTTGCGAGTCTGAATATTATATGCGTTATCACCGGCTGTTATCTAATCCTAATATTATAGAATGGCTTAATGATAACGGTTTAAAAATTATGTTTTATCCCCACTATGAAATGCAAAAATATTTACACCTCTTTGAAGATGTCAGATGTGATTGCATTCAAATCTGCGCTTTTGAGGACTTTGATGTTCAAGCTCTTCTCAATACTTCTGCCTTACTGATTACGGATTATTCCAGCGTGTATTTTGATTTTGCATATTTACATAAGCCTATTATTTATTATCAATTTGACAGAGAAGATTTTTTTAATAATCATTATAATAAAGGTTACTTTGATGAGGAAATCTTCGGGCCTGTTGCGAAAGATGTATCCTCTCTTGAAAAAACACTTGTCTCCTCCTATGACGGTACGGTTTTTAAAAACCTATATGCAGACCGACAAAAAGAATTTTTCGGAGACTTAAATCCGAATTGTTGCGATAGAATTTATAACGCTATTCAGGAATTACTATAATGAATAAAACAATAAAAAATCTTATTTTTAATATTTCGTATCAGGTATTAAATATTATAATCCCGCTTATAACGGCGCCTTATATCGCTCGGGTAATGAAGCCTGAAGGTGTGGGGATATATTCGTATTCAAACTCGGTTGCGGGCTACTTTGCATTATTTATGCTTTTGGGAATTGCGAATTACGGAAGCAGAACAATAGCAATGAATGCGTCGAAAGGTAAAAAAGTCTTATCCGAAAAATTCTGGGAAATGTATATTTTTCAGATTGCTGCTTCAATAATAGGAATTGCGGTTTTCATACTATTTGTTGCTGTTTCCGGCGGAGAATATAAAACCGCACTTTACGCTCAGGTCTTTTACTTGCTTTCTGTAGCCCTTGATATTTCTTGGTATTTTGCCGGTACAGAGCAGTTTAAATTGACTGTAGTACGCGGATTTTTAATAAAGTTGATGCAAACTGCGGCAATATTTGTTTTTGTAAAATCTTCAAAGGATTTACTTCTCTATATCCTTATTATTTCCGTTGGGACATTATTAGGAAAAATATCGTTATGGATACCCCTGCTAAAACAAATCTCCTTTGAAGCAATTACTTTAAAAGGTGTAGTCAAACATATAAGGCCGAATTTAGTACTGTTTATTCCTCTTTTGGCTTCAAGTGTGTTTGTCTATATGGATAAAATTATGCTGGGAGTTATATCATCCTCGAGCGATCTTGGATTATATGAGTATGCAGAAAAAATAGTTAGATTGCCTTTGACTGTAATATCTGCAATCGGTGCGGTTATGATGCCTAAGGTATCTGCGCTGATTTCTTCGGATGATTCTAACAGCGCACAAAAATATATGGATATATCAATGAGATATATTTCTTTGTTGGCGGCTGCAATGAGCTTTGGGATTGCGGCAATAGCTAAAGATTTATCTGTTGTTTATTTAGGGGAAGAATTTGCGGAATGCGGCTTGCTAATGCAGGTAATGAGTATTATAATTATGGTAAGCTCATTTGCGAATATAATCAGAACTCAATATTTAATACCTATGAAGAAAGACAGCATTTATGCTGTTTCCATTGTTTCGGCGGCTGTAGTTAATTTGATATTAAATATAATATTTATCCCTATTTTGGGCTCAATTGGAGCCGCAATCGGTACAGTCGGTGCGGAAATTTCTGTATTGGCAGGTCATATTATAGGTGTTTATAAGGAACTGCCGCTAAAAAAATATTTGTCTGAATGGATAACCTCACTGTTGTGCGGAGCGGTAATGCTGGTATTGGTTGATTTCGCAACTTCTTTTATCCCAAACAATGCGGTGCGCCTGACGGTCGGTATCATTTTAGGTATTGCAATATTCTGTATTCTTGCTTTATTGGTTTTGGCGCAGAAAAAGGATGATTTTATTTTAAAAATCTTCAGAAGAAGGGAAAGCACCAATGTTAAATAATGAGTTGACTGTTATTTTTTGTACATGTGACGCATATGAGGACCTTTGGCAGAATTTTTTTATGCTTTTAAAAAAATACTGGCCTGAATTTGACGGAGAAATTATTTTAAATACAGAAACCAAGGCTTTTGAATATGAGGGGCTTAAAATAAGCGAACCGCTTAATTGTCCCAAAGAAACATCTTGGAGTGACCGTTTAAGTTTATCGCTTAAGAAGGTAAAAACCCCTTATGTTCTGATTATGCTTGACGATTTTTACCTTAAAGCGCCTGTTAAAAACAGTAGCTTTATCGCTACATTAAAATATATGGACAGCAACCCGACAGTCGCTTCTGTTACATACCTCTGCGAACCCGGGGCGAAAACATCTAAAACGGGGCTGGACGGCTTTTATTATCGAAGCCAATTTTCGTTGTATAAAATGACAGCCCATATAACTCTGTACCGCAAGGATTATCTTTTATCTGTTTTAAGAAAAAATGAATCGGCATGGGAATTTGAAGTCAGCGGAACAGTAAGATCTTGGTTCAAAAGAGGCAAATTTTTATGTCCTAAAGATAATTCACTGTATATATTTCCTTATGATTTCGGTTCGCTTGTTCTTCGGGGAAATTTTGTGCGAACGGTTAAAGAATATTTTGAAAAAAATGAGGGATGTATTTTTATTAAAGAGCGTCCTCTTATGGAAAAGGTTGAATTTAAGGCACCGGGTAATTTTTTAAAGAAATTCAAGTATTTTATAAAAGGATTTTTATCGATTTTCAAGGATAAAGCATTATGACGGGTAAAAAAATTAAGGTTTTGCAACAGGTTTTAGACCCATCGGGAAGCGGGGGAGTAAGTGCGGAATACCGTGCTTTAAAGCAGTCTTCCTTATGCGGTGAATACGAATTTGTGCCTATGATACTTATGCGGCCGCACAAAGGAATAAATAAAAAGGATATTGCTTTTTACTATAGGATTATAAGGCAGGAAAGACCTGATATTGTACATATAAGGGGTGCGGCGCCTGACGGGCTTAATGCTGTTATTGCGGCAAAGCTTGCTGGAAGATGTAAAATACTCGTTTCAGTCCACGGTATGTACAGTGATTTGGTCTACATAAGCCGAATAAAACGATGGATTAGCCGAAATATTGTTGAACGGTTCACATTCGTTTTAGCGGATGGTATATCCTGTGTTTGTAAAAATGCAAACGACCGAAAAATATTTGATAAATACCGAGCTAAAATGCTTCCCTTTGTTTACAACCGTATTCCCGATTACAGCGGCCTTAATTCAACTGCTGTACGGGTTCAAATGCGCAAAGAGCTCGGAATTGACGCAAAAACTGTTGTCGGTGTGTATGTCGGGCGTGTCACCAAAGAAAAGGGTATGGAACTTTTGAATAAAGCTCACCAAGATATGCCCTGCAATTTGAAAATGCTTATTATCGGTGAGGGCGATTATCTTAAAGAATTTAAACAGACGGCAAATAAAAATATTATTTTTACCGGTAATCAAAAGGATATTTACAGATATTTGTTTGCAGGTGACTTTTTTGTACTTCCTTCGCTTCACGAAAATCATTCCATATCATTGCTTGAGGCGGCGGCGGCAGGTTTGCCTATAATCGCAACCGATGTAGGCGGCAACTCAGAGATAGTAAAGGATAAGCTGAATGGAATACTTATTGAACCCGGAAGGGCTGATTTATTGTCCGAGGCTATAAATGAACTTGCTTACGATTCAAATTTGAGAGAAAAATTAACGCAAAGCGGTGCTTCGGAAATATATGATATTTTCAGAAACAAACAAGTGGATTTGCAATTAAATTCGGCGTATAAGCAAGCTTTAGAATAAGTCAATTTTGTTGGCAGACTAAGAAAAAATTGACATTATAAGGGAAAGAAATAAACTATGAATGATCTGCAACGGGGAGTTATAAATATTATTCAAAGCGCTTTGACTGGAGAATGTCTTTCTCTGCCAAAAAGCTTTAACTTTTATAACGCCGTCAAAATTGCTAAGAAACATAAAATAGAGTGTGTTTTCTATTACGGTGCATTAAACTGCGGCTTCAAACAAAAGGAGCCTTTAATGCAAGAGCTTTTTACCCTTGTGTGCGGCAATATTGCGGTTAGTGAACAGCAAATTTATGCCATAAAAGAAATTTTTTCTGCTTTTGACAAGGAAAAAATTGATTATCTGCCGATTAAGGGCGTATTGCTTAAGCAACTGTATCCGAAGCCGGAAATGCGCTCTATGTCGGACTTGGATATTCTCATAAGATACGAAGAATACTCGGAAAAGATTATTCCTGTTATGAACAGTCTCGGCTTCACGGAGGGTCGGGTAAGTGATAATGAGTTGGTTTGGAATAAGCCGATGATTTCTATTGAGCTGCATCGCAGACTTATACCTTCTTATAATAAGGATTACTATGCTTATTACGGCGACGGTTGGCGCTTGGCAAGGCTGTCCGGCGGTACAAGGTATTCAATGACCGACGAGGACCAGCTAATTTACCTTTTCACTCATTTTGCAAAGCATTATCGTGATTCGGGAATCGGAATAAGACATATGGTTGATTTGTGGGTATTCAAAAAATATTACAAAAATCTGGACGATAAGTATATTGAGGCGGAATTGCAAAAGCTACAGCTTTATAATTTTTATGAAAATATAATTAATACCTTGAAGGTTTGGTTTGAGAAAAGTGAAAATAACGAGGTTTCTGATTTCATTACCGGAATTATATTCAACAGCGGTGTTTACGGAACAAATCAGGCACATGTGCTTTCGGATGCACTTAAGCTTTCAAAAAACAAAGAGCAACACAAAAACATTAAAAAGGCGAAGCTTATAAGTGAAATTTTCCCGTCATACAGCTTTATGAAGAGAAGATATCCGATTTTGGACAATAACAGCTGGCTTTTGCCTGCACTTTGGTTGGTGCGTTTGGCTGATGCAGTATTATTCAGAAGAAAGAATGTGGGTGACAAGTTCAGCGAAATTAAATTAATTGATGATAAATCAGTGGCAGATTATCGTGAAGCTTTAAACTATGTTGGACTGGATTTTAATTTCAAGGAATAATATAAATCGCACAGTATAAATCCCCTTATTTAACAAATAATAGAATCACAATTTAATACAATAAGGGGATTAAAATATATGAAAGCTACAGGAATTGTTAGAAGAATTGAGGAATGTGTTATAATAGGACAAAAGTTGAAAAAACCGCATAAACACTAGGGTTTTCGCTGATTTTTGTCCAACTCAATTTGCACAAATCCTTAGGTAAATCGACTTTTTAGACCAAAAGAAAGCGAGGTTCTAACAATTTAATACGGGATTTCAATTGACTGAATCCCCTGTCACAAATAAAGGCCGAATGGGTATAAAAGCTCATTCGGCTTTTATAATATAAACTGAAAGGAATAAGGAAAATGATAAAAACGAATTATCCACAAAACTTAGTAGAGGTTGTATTGGGTCATCCGAACAACGATGTAGACAGACGAGGTCTTTCCGCAGGTGTTGCCGTTGCAATGATAACTCTCGGTGAGCGTTTGGGAGAAATCATCAGACTGAGATATGGCGCCGGTCATTCTTATGAGGTATTAAGCTCAATGATGCACTTGCCTGCGGAGGAAATTGAGAGACTTGAAAAAGTCGCTATTAAGAAGCTGCAAGAACCGCAGAGAAAAGATTTCTTTGAAAAAGGAATTGTGGCTCGCCTTGGAGACGGCGATTTTTCAGAAGACTATAAAAAAGGTTTTGCGAATGGTTACTTACAATATCTTGAGGATCAAAATGAGTATGTAAGTAATCCTTTGGCTCGTATCGAATTTGACAATCCGGATCTGGAAACAATGCTTGATATTTCCCATTTGGGGATTTCAGATAGAGCTGTGGCCTGGCTGCATTCCATCGGTGTAACCACAATTGAGAAATGTATGGGTGTTACCAATAAGCAGCTACTTTCTATTGATGTTAGAGATTCGGATCTACTTATTGAGATCGCTCATAAGTTAAACGAATATGGAATCCATTACAGCGACTGGGACGATTTTCTATAATCGTCCCTATTTCTATTTCAGGAGGTTTTTATGAGAGAAGGTGTACTTATCTATGACCACGAGAGTGGTCGAATGGACATCCGCTTTGATTTGCTGGATTACTACGGTGGATTGCACTGTGGTGAGCCACTTGAGGTCAAGATCGGAGATGTGTGGGTTCCAACCACAATTGAGCTTGGTGACTTCTGGTATTTGAAAGGAGTCTACATAGCGAAGCTGAACGGCTTACACGTAAGAATTAAAGATTGAGGGTATTCCCTCACCTACAAACTGAAGAAAGGAGTTGTCCCTTAGACGAAGACGGCAAACCTGTTGAGGGTGCTTTGTTCGGACTCTTTACTGAGACTGACACTGAGTTTACCGAAGAGAACGCAGTGCTTACTGCTAAGTCCGATGCAAACGGTATTTTCTTCTTCGATGACATTCGTTTCGGCAAATGGATCGTAAAAGAGCTTGCCCCTGCAGAAGGCTTTGTGGCCAATGACACTGTTTTCCCGATCGACGTAACCACAGACGGTGCAGTTATTGAAATCAATGCAGAAAACCGTCACATCTATGGTATGGTCCATACCACTAAGGTGGATAAGGACTATCCGGACAATCTCCTTGCCGGCGCCATCTTTGAGATCTACATGGATGTGGATGGTAACAAAGAATTCAATGCTGACGTAGACACCCTCGTTGGTGAAATGGTTGAGTATGAGCCCGGTCTTTACGAGCTTGAGAACCTCAGATACGGCGGCTACTTCCTCTATGAGAAACAGGCACCTGTTAACTATGTCAAGGACGATGCTTATCATTACTTCGCAATCGTAAACGACGGTGAGATGGTAGAGGTTGAGAACGAAGCCGGTATTGGCTTTATCAATAACCACATGGTTGGCAACCTCAAGATCGTGAAGAGTTCTTCCGATGGTCGTGTTGAAGGCTTCTCCTTCCGCGTAACCGGTGAGAACTATGACGAGGTCTTCAAGACTGACGCTAATGGTGAAATCCTCATCGAAGGTCTCCGCATCGGCAAGTATACCGTTACCGAGGTGGAAGATGAAGTCAGTGCGGGTTATAAGCGTCCTGATCCTGTTGAGGTAGAGCTTGTAGCCGATGAAACCCTTACCGTTAATGTTCATAACGATAAGATTACCATCGAAGAGCCTCCTAAGACCGGTGACAATTCTAATATGGGTCTTTGGTTCGGTCTCTTAATGCTCAGCTGTCTCGGTATGGTAGGCACTGTGATCTACGGTCGCAGAAGAAGACGCGAAGATGCGGAGGTATAAGCAATGAAGCATAAATCTATCAAATCCATTCTGTTGGTTATCGCAATGCTGTGTGTACTTTGCTTTCCTGTACAGGTCATGGCAGAGACACAGCAAGGCACCAATGGTGATGAGCTCCAGCTGATGGAAGCTCAGAAACTTGAAATTCAACTCGGCGCTGAATGGGCCGGTGTTGAGTTTCAACTTAAAACGGATGCCGGGCTTTATCCCGGTACCGTTGTTGTTGGTCAGGATGGTGTTCTCAGAACTGAGATCGGAGGAAGCTCCACCTACATCCTGACCTGTTTGAAATCTGCAGTTGAGGTGCCGGAACCGACGCAAGACTCTGCCACAACGGAGAAACCGGATACTGAAAATCAGTCTGGTACCGAAAAGGCAGAAGAAAATCAAGCAACTGTTGCCGGCATTCCGGTACTCCACATCGTTCTCTTTGGAGGCGGTATGGTAGTAGCAGTTGGCGCACTCATCGCAATGCATGTGGTGAAGAAGCGCCGTGAGTCTGACTCTGCGTATGACGATGACGAGGATGAATAAGCGATAAAACCTGAGCCTGAACGCAAAAAGCAAACCCTATGGGAATATTTTATGTATGAATAATTTGTAAATATTACTTTAGGGCTTGACAAATCCAAAACCATAGGCTATAATATAGTCGTGGCAGGGCCTTGCGTTCAGGCTTTCGGTACGCCAAGAGATGCGTCAGACTTATCCAAGGGAGGATAAGGAACCGTTACGGATCCGTGCAATGAGCGAATCCACAATAACGCAGGTCAATTGAATATTTAGCCGGAAGGCTGCTAATACTACAGAGTCAATTACTGGATGAGACACCAAAACGCCAGTGCTTGGCTCTGTATGTTTATTTTGCAGACCTTCCGGCTTTTTTCTTTTCTATCGGAGGTTAAGATGAATAAACATAATAAGAAAAAAAGAAAGGGATTTAATGCGAGCAGCATGCGCTGTCCATATTGCGGCGGCACTGTTGTATATCGCAGCGCAGACGGGATTTATCATGACAACAGCAAAGGTATGATGTTGTACGTGTGTTCGAACTATCCTGAATGCGATTCATATGTCAGAGTTCACGCCGGCACCAATATCCCGGTCGGTAGTCTGGCAAATCACGAGCTTCGTTCGCTCAGACGTACAGCTCATCATTATTTCGACCAGCTGCACGAATCAGGCTTCATGTCGAAGCAGGATGCGTATCAGTGGCTCGCCGATCTGATTTGTGCTCCTCTGTCTGAGGCACACATCGGGCACCTCGGCGAATATTACTGCAAACAGGTCATCGAGGAAAGTCGCAAGATCCTAAATCGCAACAAGAAAAGCGACTGCCACCGCTTTCAAGTTGTGAGAGGAGGTGCGCTTGCCTCATGAAACTGAATGCAGAACAGCAAAAGAAGGTTGAAGACAATCTGGGGCTTGTGAACAAAGTCATCAATGACAAGGTCCATGGTCCGTACTACCTGGGAATGTACACCCGGGACGACCTGTTCCAGATTGGATGTATTGGCCTTTGCAAAGCTGCAGCAACAGACAAAGGCGGCAACTTCTCTACATATGCCTACAGACTGATATGGAATCAGATCTGTGACGCCCTGATCTACTCCACGCGTCGCATGGGAATCGAAACTCCATGTGATACGTTGCCGGTGATGCCGGAGGAGATAGAGGACATTGCAGGGATTGGGTATGACGTGGAAGAGCTGCTCGACAAAGCAGAAGCTGCAGCACCACCGTCCACTGCCAAAGGCATTCGTGCTCTCAGGCTCATGGCCGAGGGATACACCTGCAAGGAGATTGGCGAAAAGTATAACGCCAGCGATAAGCTCGTGTGCGCATGGATGTCCAAGGCACGTAAGTTCCTGAGGAACAGACCTGATATTGCGGCATTGGTAAACAACTAACCCAATAGCGAAAAAAGAGATGCTTAGAGTCAAAAGCTTTAGGCATCTTTTTTCATTTGGAGGTAAATATGAAGGCATTATTCAAGAAAATACGCCCTTTTATCATACCAATCATTGTTACGATGATTGTGGTCCTTCTCTTTCATTATATCTTCATGCTCGGCTACGTGCCCACGTCGTCCATGGAGCCAACACTTGAGGCCGGGAGCCTGATTCTCGGTCTCAGACACTTTGATGATCTGGAGACTGGAGATAGCCAATCCATAGAGACATTTAGTGCTTTAGCTATCATTCTTAATTCTGCATCGCAAACATGACGTTGATTTTTTTCTATACGTGATATAATAATGGGAGTCATTTCCATTCCCATAAGTTGCATCTTACGAGCTAAATCGTCTTGCGTCATCGGTGGTTTCTGCAAAGCACGTCCAAGTCTAACACGATCAGCACAAATATTACCTCTTATCAAAAAAAGACTTTTAGCCATATATGTGCCTCCCTTCAACATACAAAAATGATAATTAATATCTTGTGTATTGATTTTATCTCAAAACCTGTTATAATAGTTGACAGTTTGTATAGAAATAATACAGTTTATATAGTTTGCAAAAATATTTTTCGCAAAGGAGCAAAATCCATTGACAGAACAAGAAAAAAGAGTACATCGTTGTTGCTTTACAGGACATAGACCAGAGAAAATAAACCTATCACAAAAAGTTATTATGAGCGCCTTGGAAGAAGAGATCCGTCGAGCTTATGCTGACGGATTTTATGTTTTTATTTCCGGAATGGCAACAGCAGTACAACGAAATTATAGGAAGAGCCGATTTGGTCAAGTATACCTCATCAAATTATTATGATAGTTGTTTTCAAGTTCGCAACGAATGGATGGTAAATCATTCGGCAAGAGTAATCGCTGCTTTTAATGGCCAAAAAAGCGGCATAAAAAATACGGTTGATTATGCTAGGAAAAAAGGAATTCCAGTAATCAATATCATTTAAAGTTATTACATCAGCAAAACAGATTATTGCATCCATTAATTCAACAACAAACTCCCTGCGTAAGTTGACAGTTTTATTGTTGGCAATTTTGTGATATAATCGAAATATTTCCGTTCGCATATTCGCATCCCCGGTCTATAAGGTAATCATGGTATACTCATCGCAAATTAGCATTTCTTATCTCAGAACAATTGAATATGTTAAAAATAAGCCGTTAAAAAGACATTGCTTTTTAACGGCTCTCAAAACGTATTAAGAGCGCCGAGAATAACTCTCGACGCTCTTTTTTTCGCAGAGTTCTACACTCCACGGGAAAGATTTTAGCATAAAACCATTGAAATTGCAAGTGGTTTTGGCCTCTAAACAAGGAAAATTCAAAAAGTTTTTCCATTTGAATATGATTAGAGGCTAAAGCTGCGGCAATTTTGGTGTTTTTTTATGGCAAATCGCCGTCAGAACCTCCGTCAGTTCAAAAGAGCCCGCGCGTTATTATCGGCCCAAATATTAAATAGGAGGTTATTTGTCATGTCAAAAAAAGGCGAAAACATTTACAAAAGGAAGGATAAACGATGGGAGGCCCGATATATCAAAGGGTACGATCCCGATGGTTCTGCACGTTACGGGTACTGTTATGGCAAAACATATCGAGAAGCCAAGGAGAAAGTTGAAAGAGCAAAGGCAGCTCTACTGACCAATGTGCCAGCACCAGACAATAGTCGGCGAAGGCGATTCACTTATTATTGTGATGAATGGCTACGACTAAATAAGATTAAAGTAAAAGAAGCTACCTATGTGAAGTATAACACTATAGTGGAAAAGCATATCAAAGCCAAATTGGGCGGATGCTTTATCCAGGCATTATCAACGGCATTAATCGAGCAATTCACACAAGAACTATTATTTGAAGATGAATTGGCACCTAAAACAACAAAGGATATTTTGGTTGTCTTAAATTCGATACTCAAGTATTCAGCACGGCAATATACAGGTGTATTTCCTCATGTTGAGATATTCTATCCCAAGGATCCTAAAAAGGAAATGCGGGTGCTCACTAAGGATGAACAAATTCAATTTGTCCAATACTTGTATAAAGATATGGACGAATGTAAGTTTGGCACTCTGTTAGCTTTGTTGACCGGAATGCGCATAGGAGAGATCTGTGCATTAAAATGGGAATCGATATCCTTAGAGGAGCAGATCATCAAAATTAAATCAACAATGCAACGCTTACATGATTATGAAAGCTTAGATTCAGGAAAAACCAAAATTGTGATCAGCTCGCCCAAAAGCGATACATCGGCAAGAATAATCCCGCTTACCGATCATATTACAAATCTATGCCGAAAATATACTGCTGTTCCCTCAGCGTATGTCCTTACCGGCAAAAGCAATCGATTTATTGAACCGAGAACGCTTCAATATAAGATGGATAAGTATGTTAAGGAATGTAATTTATCGGGCGTACATTTCCACACACTCCGTCATACCTTCGCAACACGTTGTGTTGAAGTTGGATTTGAAATAAAGTCATTAAGTGAGATACTCGGCCACTCCAGTCCGAAAATTACATTGGAACGGTATGTTCATTCTTCGTTAGAATTGAAGAGAGATAATATGAACAAACTACCAGTTGTTGAAGGACTCTAACGCCGTCAAATACTTCCGTCAATTTCATATAGAAACCCTTGGATATGCTATTTTTTACGCTCAGTTATTGGAGTGTAGAACTCTACGAAGGTGGCATAAAACAAGGGTTTTTCTGTTTTAATGCATTTTTTCAAAAAGCCTTCTAAACTTGAAAATTTGTTTCTCATATTGGAGTGTAGAACTCTACGAAGGTGAGAAAGTCGGAAAACGGCGCTTTCAAGGGTTTCCTTTTTTAGCAGATCAGAAGAACAGCAACTCACTCCGCTATTCTTATCTTGGACTGCAAGCTGCACCCTAGGGTGTAGTTTGCTTATTTTTTCTACATTGTTGTAGTAAATGATTATTCTGCTATGAAAGGAGAAAGATACCATGACGCAAGATGAGATGCGACTTGCGTTACTCGACAGCACTGTCCGGATTATTGCAAAAGATGGTCTTGACAAAGCGACAACACGAAGTATTGCGCAAGCAGCCCAATTGAACGAAGCTTACATTTATCGTTTTTTCAACGACAAAGAAGATTTATTCAAAGAAGCGTTTACCATGCTTGACAACGAATTGATTTCAAAAATCTTATTGCACCTGCCGATTATGTCGGCAAACGAATTGGATTTTGAAACCAGATGTCGTGCTTTGTTTTTTGCTTGTTGGAAATTCATTCTCAGCAACCAGGAAAAATGCCTCTGTTTTATTCGTTATTATTTTTCACCTTATTTTAAAAAGTATTCCTTTGACGCTCACCAAGCAAGGTACAAAAAGGTTGTTGAAATCATGACACCTGCCTTTCGCCCAAAAGCTAATGTGTGGATGCTTTTAAATCACATACTCAATACGATGTTAAATTTCGCAACAAAAGTGTTTAACGGTGCTGTGATGGATTGCGATAATACAACCGAGCATGTGTTTTTACTTGTTTACTCTTCGATAAAACCGTATTTAAAGAATTCTCAGCAGGAGGTGTAAGAGTGGAAAAAAAGTTTCCTATTAAAAAAATATGGGATGTTACGTCTTCCGTTTTAGTTGGAGTAGTTGTAATATTCGCTGTTCTTTTGATTGGTGTTCGACTATTCGGCATACAGGTGTATTCGGTTATTTCCGGCTCAATGGAGCCTGAGTATCCTGTAGGTGCCTTAATCTATGTGAAAGAGGTAAAGCCGAGCGAAGTAGAAGTTGGGGATGTTATCACATTTGTGCTTTCCAACGAAACTCCAGCGACTCATCGTGTTATCGCCATCGATAAAGAAGCGCAGCTGTTTTACACTCAAGGCGATGCCAACTATCAGATCAATGAGGAAACCGGTGAAAAGGTTTATATGGAAGATCCTCCGGTTCATTTTAATAACCTGATAGGAAAGCCTGTATTCAAAATTCCGGTGTTAGGCTACATTGCCTATTACATTCAACATCCGCCCGGCATGTACATTGCAATAGCTGCGGGTGCAATTCTTTTAATCCTTGTGTTTCTTCCGGATCTGCTTAAATCAGAAAAGAAGGAAACCAAGAAACTCCCCGATAGTAACGGGGACATTAATCAGGGGTAACGCCGAAAGGCTCCCAAATAAATATTTTTTAAGGAGGTTTTTGTTATGAAAACAAAAACGAAAGCACTGGCCTTGGCTCTGTGTGCGGTGTTACTCGTCGTTAGTACAGTATTTGTAACGATGGCGTATCTCACTTCCAAAACAGACGTGGTCACAAACACATTTACCGTCGGAAAAGTAACCATAACGCTCGATGAGGCTAGGGTTGATGCATACGGTAACCCTGTTGATAAGGACGGGAATAGAGTGTATTTGGAAGATGCTCCCCGCCAAACAGCAAACGTATATAAACTCATCCCCGGTCATGAGTACACAAAGGATCCTACCATTCATGTGGCGAATGACAGTGAGAACTGCTGGCTGTTTGTAACAGTGAAGAACGGTCTTTTAAATGCTGAAGATGCTTCTGGAAACACAATCGCAAAACAGATGGCAGCTCGCGGTTGGGAAAAAGTCACTGGTGCTACAGTGGACGGCACTGATGTTTATGCGTATGCTACTAAGCAGGCTGCAGGTGCAAACGTTGTTGTGTTCGATACCTTTAAGATTGCTGGAACAACCGATGTTTCTAAGTATGAAAAGGCTGAAATCGTTGTTACCGCTTATGCAATCCAGGCAGATGGCTTCGATACCCCTGCCGCAGCTTGGACTGATGCTGGCGCAGAAGCAAAGGCAAACTAATTTGAAATAATGGCAATAGCCTTTATTTATCAAAAAACTCTTGAAGAAAGGAGGCACTGGCTATGAAAAAGAAAGCGATTGTTGCAGTTGTTGCACTTGTACTTGTACTCTGTTGTGCTATGGGGGGTACGCTTGCTTGGTTGGTTGACTCTACAACCGAGGTCAAGAATACCTTTACCTATGGAGACATTAACATAAGCTTATGGGAGCATGAACTGAACAAAGATGGTCTTACTCTTAGCACCAATGTATTCACCGGCAAAGAGCAAACCGGTTTCAAGATGATCCCTGGAAACAAGATCGAGAAGGATCCTACTGTTACTGTTAAGGCGGACAGTGAAGCAAGCTGGTTGTTTGTAAAGATCGTAGAGTCCGATAACTTTGACAATTTTATGACCTATGGTGTTGCAAGTGGTTGGACACAGTTGACAGTAGATGCTGAAGGCAATGCGATTACTGATCTCATTTACTGGCGTGAAGTAGATGCGTCTAATGAACAACAGGCGTTTGAGGTTCTTGCAGATAACGAGGTTTCTGTTCGTGGAACCGTTACAAAGGATAACCTTAATGCTCTTGATGCAAATGACACAAGTAACTATCCTACACTTACATTTACCGCTTACGCAGTACAACGTGATACAAACATCACTACTGCAGCTCAGGCATGGGATATTGCTATGGGCAATAACTAAAAATTTTGATGATTTAGAAAGGAATAGATCACAATGAAAAAGAAGATTTTATCTATCTGTCTCGTTGCGGTAATCGCTGTTATGGCAATTACCGGCGCTTCTCTTGCGTATCTTACCGATACCGACGAGGCAGACAACGTATTCACTGTGGGCAATGTAGCTATTTCTCTTGATGAGAATTACAAGCCCAATTCTAAACTTATTCCGGCTGTTCCTGTAAAAGACGAAACTACCGGTAAGACCACTTATAACAACGCTATCACCAAGGAAATCGACGTTGTAAATGATGGTTCCGAAGATGCATATGTTCGCGTACATATTGCTATCCCTGCTATGCTCGATAGCGGTTCTAAGGATGAGCCTCAGTATGCTGCTTATAACAACACCCTGCATTTCAATATGTCCACTGAGTCTTTTGCAGACGGCAAGTGGAACTGGAATGCTGACAAAGACGGTGCTAACTATCCCGGCAATGGCAGCACTTGGAACTGCTATCAGCAGGTAATTGGTAATGTCACCTACAACGTATATGTAGTTACCTATGAAACTGCACTTAAAAAGGATGAGGTTGCTGACAATGCAATACATCAGGTTTACCTTGATCCTAAGGTAACCAACGAAAAGATCACTGAGATCAATAAAGTTCTGGGCAAAAATTGGGAGATCAAGGTTGTTGCTGAAGGCACTCAGGCTGCAGGTTTTGCTGATGCTTACACCGCACTGGATGCTTCCTTCGGCGCTCCTGGAACCTACAACCCTTGGGCTGAATAATTCACCAGAAAGGAATAAAGCACAATGAAAAAGAAAATCGTTGCGATTTGCCTTGTTGCTTGCCTGGCAGTCATGGCAATTGCCGGTGCATCTTTGGCTTATTTCACCGCTGAAGATTCCGCTGACAATGTGTTTACCATGAAAGGCATTAAAATTCAAATTAATGAGGTTCGCGATGAGAACATAGAACTGATTCCTAGCCTCGACCTTAACAAGGATGTTTTTGTTGAAAACACCGGAACATCCGATGCTTATGTCAGAGTACACATTGCTATCCCGGAAGCTCTGGATGATGGTGATCCTTCCTTTGCGGCTTACAACAACTTCCTGCACTTCAATTTCACCAATGAGTCTGTTGAAGCAGGACAGTGGAGCTGGTTGCCTGAAATGACCGAAGATACTGGTTATCGTGGCAATGGCATAGGCAACTGGAATTACTATCCTGCTACTATCGACGGTATCGACTACGGCGTTTATGTAGTTACTTATCGTACAGCGCTGAAAGCCGGCGAACAGACCGCTACTCAGGCACTCGACAAAGTCTATGTTGATAAAAATGTAGATTGCGAGTGGGATGAAGCTCAAGATTGCTTCTACTACACCGACAACAAGGGCAACACCGTTTATCCTTCGCAGTTTGCTGATGAGAACGGCAATGTAACCATTAAGGTGTTTGCTGAAGCTGCTCAAACCGCTACTTTCGAAAATGCATACGATGCGCTTAACACCGCATTTGGTACCCCCGGCTCCAAGGACTACGTAGCTCCTTGGAATAAGTAAAAACAGTGGATTAATGGCATAAGGTGATGCCGAGTTTTATAGGTGAGTTGAGGTCAATGTTAGGTTTTATAGTTGGAGTTTTCGTTGGAGGAACAATTGCATTTCTCGTCTTTGCCATTTTGGGTGTCGCAAAGATGGATGATCGCGATGAGTTCTCTTGTTCAAAAAATAAAAAAGAAACAAATAAAGAACAATCTGATACGAAGGTAGGTTGCACATTCGATGAATGAAAATGACTCTGCACTCTATCTCCTTGTAGGATTGATTGCTTTTGGATTTCTTATACTTCTCTTGTTTGGATTTGCACAGTTCATCAACGAATTTTCCCAAGAACTGAAGTATCTCAACAGTGAGATTGGGCGAACTTCGGGTGAAGAAAGACGATATTGGATCCGTCGTAGACGGCAATTATGGCTTTCTCTTATCCCGTTTGTCAAATATTGATTAAACCACTTATAAGGCTTGGCAGAACCTGCTGCGATTAGTTCTGTTTTGTCTTCATACCTCGCGTACTCTGCTTCCTTCGGGGGGCAGGGTATGTATGAATATCTCAAGGTTTATTTTGGGGTACTCATACATGCCCTGCATATTACCAGAGCAAATATAAATATAATCACAGACCTAAGTGCGAAAGGAAATGAACCATGAAGAAAAAAGTGTTTGTCTGTGCGTTTATAGCCGTATGTCTATCTATTGTGGCATACGGTACAACGGCATATTTCTCCTATGAGGATACGGCAACAAATGTAATAACTGCCGGAGACGTTAAAATCGAATTACAGGAATGGGCTATACCCGATACTGGTGGAGATCCGGTTCCCTTTGAAGATGTCATCGACGTACAGCCAGGCATGGCGGTATCTAAGATTGTCGAAGTCAAAAACACCGGACACCAGCCTGCTTGGGTTCGTATCTCTGTCGATAAAGCAATTCAGCTTGCCGCAGGCGTTGATGGCGAAGCCGATCTGTCTCTTATCAAATTAGATATCAATGATCAGTATTGGATTGAAAGAGACGGATACTATTACTATTACACGATGTTGACCCCAGGAAATACAACGGAATATCTATTTTCTTCCGTAGTTTTTTCTGAGTCTATGGATAACATGTATCAATACAGTAAAGCAATCATTGAAGTGACAGCGCAAGCTACACAGGTTGCCAACAACGGCGATTCTGTTTTAGAGGCTGCAGGCTGGCCTAATGCACAATAAGGAGGTGTGAGGATATGTCAAAAAAATCTCGTTTTCTTTCATTTTTTCTTGCAATAGTTATGCTTTTATCCTCTCTTCCTGTAGTTCCAGTGTGTGCTCAGGAGGAGACGGAAGTTTCTGGATTGACCGTTCCGTTTAGAAGTGATGTACCTTTCGAGGTGGACGGCAATACCGTCACTAGCAACAGCTATCGTATTCCTGCAATGGTTACTTTATCGGATGGCACAATTGTGGCTGCAGCCGATATCCGTTGGAATACTACCTTTGACGGAGGCGGTCTGGACAATTTGGTTGCCAAATCTACCGATGGCGGTAAGACTTGGAGCTACAATGCATCCAACTATCTCGGTGACAATGGCAACAAGTATAACGGCTCTGCCTCTACGGCATTCCTTGATCCCAGTCTGGTAGTCGGTGCCGATGGTCAAACCGTATATATGTTGGTAGACCTATATCCTTACGGTGTGGCTCTTAACGGTAAAAATCATACACAGCCCAGCGAAAAAGTTGGATTCAACAAGGGCGGTTATCTCCTCCTAAGTGGAGATAATCACAAATCTTATTCCTATTACTTAAAAGAAGGGAAAATTTACAATTCTGCAAATACTCCAGTTGAAGGTTACGAAGTTGATGCTTACTTCAATATCAGCGGTCCTAATGGCATTAACACCAACCTGTTTTGTGAAGACTCGCCTTATAAAGTAGTACGTACTGGTTATTTGTATCTCACCTCTTCTAAAGATGGTGGTTCAACATGGTCTGAGCCGACACTGCTGAATGTAAAAACATCTTCTGAGCGTGTGTGCCTTGTAGCGCCTGGCAGCAGCATTACAACCAGCTCCGGCACTATGATCTTCCCGGTTTACTCCTATCACGGAGATAACGATGCCTCCGGCAACACACAGCGTTTAAGTTTTATCTATTCCAACGACGGTGAAAATTGGAGTAGATCTTCAGAGTTTAATTACAACTGGGCTTCTGAAGCAGCAGTTGTGGAATTAACCAATGGTTCTTTGCGCTTCTTTTTCCGCAATGGCACAAAGAAATTGAACTATGTTGATTATCATATGGGAAATGGTTGGGGTAGTGTAGTTACATTATCTGATGTTAATACCAACTCCAATACGCAAATTTCGGCAATTACATATTCAAAAACATCCAATGGCAAACAGGTTGTTTTGGTTTCTTGTCCTACCGGACCTAACAGAAAGGGTTCCAATTCGTCCAAAGCGTCTAATCGTTTGAACGGAAGTATCTTCGTTTTCACGGTAGAGTCTAATGGCGATATGAATTTGGAAAAAACCATTTATGTCAACGAAAAAGATAATCAATTCATATATTCTTGCCTGAGCGAACGTTCTGATGGGGCTGTTCTTGTCCTTTTTGAGAATAAAGAAAATGAATGGGGTGTAGGAGATAACTGTTTCTATACAATGGATATTAAGGGCTATCTCCCTTCTGCTCTGGGTATCAAACTAGATAAGCCTGAAACAATTATCGTAGATGAAAATGGCAATATCGTAAATTCTGTTAAACTGGGATTGTACGAAAAAACCGAGCTTCAGGCAAAGGTGCTGCATAACAGTTCTGCTGATATTCATTACCAATGGCAGATTGAATACGAATCTGGAAAATGGATGGATATCTACGGCGAAAACGGAAAGGCCATCGAGTTGTCCTTCGGTATGGTTGGCACGTTGCTCGGAAGTGATGGAAAGGTAAATATCCGTTGCAAGACTTCTGATGCTATTAATGTAGTCTGCAGCAGTCCCATTCCTGTTACGATTGCAATGTATCAGCCTGAGGAACCCGAAATCGAGGTCTCCGAGAGCTTTACCACCTCTACTGGCGAAACTGTCAAAGTAAGTGTAGCTGGTATTATCCCCGAAGAAGCATCTGTACAGTTAAGTGAAACCGACTCCAGTGGAATTGAGGTTGGGTCCGGCGAAACTGTGGCTATGGCACTTGACATCTCCATCAAGAATGCAGACGGCAGCGAATGGCAGCCTGCTTCTGGAGAAACCGTTACCGTGACCTTGGAAGCCTCAAAAATCGGCCTCCAGAACGGTGATCAGGTTGTTGTATACCACCTCCACGAAGGAACAGTGAAGGTCCTCGGTTCCTTTGCGGTTGCCAACAATACCATATCCTTTGATGTGGATGGTTTCTCCAAGTTTGTTTTTGCAGTTACAGAAGATGATACGCCTCTAGCTAATGATGATAAGGTTACCGTCACTCTTACTGCAAAAAAGGAAGACGGAACAATCATCCTTCAGGAGCCGTATGAACTGGAATACAATGGTGCAGTTTCTCAAAAAGTTGAGATCCCTTATCTAAAGGGTTATGACCTTTATGAAGCAAACGGAACTGTTCTTACACCGGATCTTACAAAGAATGTATACGTTTACACTGTCAACAAGACGGATGTAACCCAAAACCTTGAAATTGAACTAACCTATAAGCCCGGTAAAACTACTTACAAGGTTACTTACTTCCTGCAGAATGTACTGGATGAAGAGTATACGCAGTATGGCGATTCCGTTATCCTTGAGGGAATCACAGGAGCAATGGTCGATGTCAGCAACGAAGCGTTCTCTAAAAGCTTTGTCGGTTTCTATCAGCTGCTGTTTGAAACCGCTGAGATTGCATCCGATGGTTCTACCAATATTGAGATCTATTATGACCGCCTGTACTATAAAATGCTCTTTGATTTAGACGGTGGTTACGGTGTTCAGCCCGTTTATGCTCGCTATGGAACTCCCGTTTCCGTAGATAACCCCATCAAGGCCGGATACATCTTTGTGGGATGGGATTCCAATAAAGGTTGGACTGAGGATTTTGTTACAGGCGAAGTGAACGAATGGGATTTGGACACAGATACTTCGGCAGATATCGAGCAATTTATGAATATTCCTATCCCTGCAAATCATACCTCCTATACTGCAATTTGGAGAGCGAACGATGCTGCCAAGGTTACAGTTGTTGTTTGGGGACAGAATGCTGATAACGATGGATATTCTTACGTTTCAGAGGAAGCCTTCGAAATCTATGCTAACACCGGTTCTACCATTACATATGTTCCAGGGCAGCTCATGTGTGGTTTTGAAGTGCACACCCACGGTTCCGGTTGTTCTTCTACTTGTGGTGAAACCGAGCATGTCCATTCTGTAGCCGATGGTTGTTATGATCGGATATGTGGTAAGGACGAACACACAGAGCATACCGACTCTTGTTGGAACTGTGGCGGCATCAGAAATCATACGATTGCATGTTATGAAAGCTCAAGGGGCACTTTAAACACGACCCCTGTTGACGACGCAACCAAATTTAACATCACCAACAATTCAACAATAACAAGTGGTGGCCTTTATCGGATTGGTCGATATAGTTATACGTATTACTATAAGCTCGGTAACGATTATTATCAGGTGAATTCAACTGGTTCTTGGTGGAACTCTTCCTCTCCAGACGATGATACAACTGTAGAACTGAAGAATTCTAACTGCCACACCAACCTGCACGCCGAACACAACAGTTCATGTGCAATGACTTGTGAAGAGCACACTCATTCTGATGCTTGCTATAAGCTTAAGTGCCAAACCACAGAGCATTCACATTCTGCCGCTTGCTATAGTTGTGGAAAAAAAGCACATACTCATGATGCAAGTTGCAGACATACCACAAATTACGATGATAATCCCCTGTGGACTCTTAACCAAGGAAAAACTGGTTATGTCACCGTTTCTGCAGACGGAACTACCACATTGAATGTGTATTATGACCGCACAACCTTTACGGTTAAGTTTATGTCCAATGGTGGCGGTACAACTTATGCTACTGTTACAAAGAAATGGGGCGCAAACATTCGTACTGAGTTCATCGACGCAAGTACAGATGCTGGCTCTTATATGTGGTCAAGAAACAAGGACGCCTCCAAGAGCCCTTGGACATCCTTCCTTGCTGTGATGCCACAAGAGAACCGTGACTATTATGCCTATGTTTATAGTTCTAACAACACATATAAAGCCACATACTATGGATTAAAATTGGGCGGAACACCCGGAGTGGAAAGTGACTATGAAGTGTTGTTCCCAATTGAATTTAAGTACAGAACTGGTTTGACGGTTTCAGAAGAAGAATTTGAAAACATAGAAGGATATACCTTGAACAAAGCGATGTCCGCAGAAACGGGTGACAGCTATAATGGAGCCGAATTCTTTTACGACCGAAATAGTTACAACCTGGTGTTTGACAACTATGGTACTACAGTAAGAAATGAAATCATTTCCTACGAGGCGCCGATGTCTTCCTATGGTTCGTATAGCTTGGATGCTTCTAAGGCACCTTCTGTTTACCAGCCCGGCTCCGTGACCTTCAAAGGTTGGTATTTGGCCCCGCAGACACCGAACGATTTCAATTTTGATAATGTAAAGCCATATGACTTTGCAAATTCCACTATGCCTGCAAATGACCTGATTCTTTATGCTTGGTGGGAACCGATTAATCACGATGTTACATTCTACCATTCTTACGAAGATCTTGAGGCTGGTAAAATCTATTCAGTGGATGAAATCACTTATGATTATGACGTACCACATGGAAGTATTATTCAATCTCCATTTACGCCACCCGCTGATCCTACCAACGGCAAGTACGACTTCCTCGGTTGGTTCTACATCAACGAGAATGGCATCGAGACACTTTGGGATTTCAAAAACACTACCGTTACTTCCGATGTCAAGATATATGCCAAGTGGACGTCCAACATACTTATGAACTATACAGTCAAATTTGTGTATAAGGACGGCAATGGCAATGAAATTGAGATTGCTGATCCTATCACAGGTTCTGCGCTGGCTGGTAATACTAAGACCTTCGAGGCAAAGGTAGGTTCTGCTCTGAAAGCAGGATATCAAACCAGATATTTCCCGGAAATTCAGAGTCATTCCCTGACCGTTGACATCGAAGACGAAACCAAGAATGTATACACCTTCTACTATGTGTATCGTGAGTATGTTCCTTATCAGGTATACTACCTCACAAAAAATAATCCCGGTACGAGTCTGGGAACTACGACATACAAGGGCGAGATCTATTATCTGATTGCAAAAACCAAGACGGTTGAGAAAAATGAAAAAGCAATCGTTACGGAAAATGCAGTAATGATTAGCGGTTATGTATTTGATGAATACCAAAAGCGCCTTTATATCGATCCAAACAATACCCGGAACGCAATCTACTTCATTTACGAGAAGGACAATGTAAATGGGCAGTATGTTGTTCACTACATGACCGAAAAGGCAGATGGATCTGGTTTCGACGAACATTCTTCCTTTACTGGAAAAATGAGTAGTGGTTCGGTTTATTCCGTTCCCAACCCACCCAAGGAGATCCAACACTTTACATGGGCCAAAGGCCATGCGGGTGAAGTAATGTCTGGTACAGTAACCGCAGGCAATGTTCTGGAATTGTGGGTGTACTACACCAGAAACGAATATTCCTATAAGGTTCAGTACTTAGATCAAGTAACAGGGCTTCCTGTTCTTGCTGAAAAGAACGGAACTGCCAAATGGGAAGCTCAGGTAACGGAAAAAGCTGTAGATGTTAATGGTTATGAGTTATTAGGCAACAAAACCTATACACTTACTATTTCCGATAACTCTCTGGAGAATGTCATTACCTTCTACTATGTGAAGGATGTGACAATCAAATATCAGGTTGTTGGGCCTACTGGCTGTGGCTCAGTTGATGCTCCGGCTGAGACAATCGGTGCATCGACTGGCAAAGCAAACGGATCCACAGCTACTGCCTCCAGCAATGTCTATAAGTTTGTTGGGTGGTATCTGGATGCTGATTGTAAAAACGCTGTCCCTGAAGAGTGGGTAAGCGAAAACAGAATCAAACCACAAAAACCGGGTGAGTTTTGGGTAAATGTTACCTACTACGCTAAGTTTGAATACAATCTCACCAGCTTAACAATTGATAAGGTGTTCCCTGATGGTGCTGACTATAGCATGGATATTAACCAGAGTTTCCTATTTGATATAGTCGAGGTTGATGAAAGTGGCAACGTAGTAAGCAATGGCGTCAATTTGACAGTAACCATTCATAAGGATGGTTCGATTAAAATTGATGGCATGACAGTTGGACATCGGTACAAGATTACCGAGAAAACGGATTGGTCCTGGAGATATGGCAAGTGTGCACCGTCGTCTAATCTTGCAGGTTCTAAGGTAAGCGGTAACTCTATTACTGTTAAGCTATCTGCAGATGCTGCTGCTAACAAGGTAACTTTCACCAACGAACGCACCTATAAATACTGGCTTGACGGTGACGATTACAATGTAAACATCTTTAAGAAAAAAGATAAGTAAGAGAGGAGGAAATGTAAATGTTTAATAGAAAATATTCAGGAAAATATTACGTTCCTACTCATCGCCGTCGTAGATCACAGCATAAAAAGCAACAACACCTCACCATTGCAATTATTGCCATCCTTTGTTGTATTATCTCGTGTGTAAGTTTGGCGTTTTTGTTCACAAAAACAGGTTCCATAAAAAATGAATTTGACAACGCCTATGTAGCCTGTCAGGTTCTTGAAAATGGTCCTGGTGGAAATGGTGAATTTGACGGGCAAACAAAAACGAACGTCCGCATTAAAAATACTGGTAATGTTCAGAGCTATATCAGAGCTGCCGTTGTTGTCACATGGATGTCAGAGTCAGAGGATCAGACCTCAGTAACTGCGATTAAACCTGAAATTGGTTCTGATTATGCAATGACATACGCATCAAATGCAAATTGGATAAAAGGATCTGACGGGTATTGGTACTATACTGTACCGGTTAACGAGGGCGACGAAACGAGCGTTCTCATTGAGAGTTGTGTTTGTAATGTGACACCGCCGGAGGGATATTACCTATCAGTAGAAATCGTGGCATCCTCTATTCAATCAGCTCCAGAAACTGTTGTTAAGGAACAGTGGAGTAGCGGAATAAGCGATGTAGACGGAACCACATTGGTTATCAAACAGTAAGGAGGGTTAAATATGAAAAGAATATTGAAAAGATTATTTACCCTCCTTGCTGCTCTTGCAGTGGTAACAAGTATGACAGTCACAGCATTTGCAGCAGGCACCGTTACCTATGACGGGAATGCTAAGAAGTTCATCTTTGAACCGGGAAGTGAATATTCGCCGACAGATCTGTTTTCGGATTTCAAAGGTGTAATGCCTGGCGATAGTATCACACAGAAGGTACATATCAAAAATGATGTGTCAAACAATGTTAAAATCAGGCTTTACATTCGCTCCCTTGGTGCGAAGGAAGGCTCAGAAGACTTCTTATCGAAACTGAATCTGAGAGTATCGCAGAACGGAGATTCTAACCTTTTTGATGCCCCTGCTGATCAATCGGCTCAATTGACAGAGTGGGTATATCTCGGCACTTTTTACTCTGGTGCAGAAATTGACCTGAATGTCACACTTGATGTGCCTATTGAACTTGGCAATGAGTATCAAGAGGCCGTAGGTTATCTTGAGTGGCAATTCAAAGTCGAAGAACTCCCCGTTGAGCCTGATGATCCGAAGCCCCCACAAACAGGTGATACAACAAATTTAACCCTTTATATCGCTCTTGCGAGTGTGAGTGGACTTGTTTTAATTTTCTTGCTGGTGTTCGGACGCCGCAGGAAGCAAGAAGAAATCTAACAAATAAGCCTGTTCATGCAATTAGTATGAATGGGCTTATTTCTGTTTAGGAGCGAAAAAGAAAGTGATTATAAGAAACATATTCCAAAAAGTTTTGGACCGCACAAAAAAGCGTCGATTGCGGAGAGAGGAAAATGACGAATCCCCTTTTGAACGATGTGTCATATGCGGAAAATTGACAACGGTACGTAAAGATACACACATAGATTTCAGGGACCATTATGAAATCGGTTTGGGACAAATGTGTTATGAGTGCGACAGAAAAAACAATAATAATAAACCGGTGTGCAGTGAAGACGAAATGCGTCGCCTTATAGAGCAGCTGCGCAGAAAATAATAGGTGTAAGTTTTGAAAAACAGAGAAAACCTTATTGGTAAAAGATATGACAAGCTCGTTGTTGTAGAGCAAATGGAATCAACAAAGCAAGGCCAACGTCGATGGCTTTGCAGATGCGATTGTGGAGGCACTTGTGTTTCCACTACCGGTAATTTGAATAGTGGGCATACTACAAACTGCGGATGCAAAAAGTCTCCTGATTTAACGGGAAAAGTTTTCGGAAAATTGACCGTCCTTGGTAGGTCAGATAAAAGAAATCCCCGCGGGAAACGGACAACCCCTATGTGGGAATGCAGATGTGAGTGTGGTGCCATTACATATAAAGCTACAGATACCCTCACGAATCCTGATATGAGTATGTGCAACGAATGTGCCGGCAAATATGCTGCAGATATCGCACGACAATCCGCAGGGTTCGTTGGTGGAACACAGATAACAAAGATAGCAGATATGAAGCCAACGGCAGCTAATACAAGCGGTGCGCGTGGTGTTTATTTTGAAAAACGTAGCAATAAGTGGAGAGCGCGATTGACATTTAAGGGTAAAATTATGAGTTTCGGATCTTTTGCACGTTTTGAAGATGCGGTATTTGCCCGGAAAGAAGCTGAAAAGATTTATTTCGGGGAGTTCCTGGAAGAAAACGGATTAGAACTTAAAGAGAATGTGGAGGAGTGACTATTATGGAAAAAGATTTACTACTTGTTTTATCAGAGAAAATCGGATGCATGTATTTATCTGATCTCAAATTTATTCAAGATAAAAGCAGAATAAAGTCTGCACTACAGCATTTTGAAACGCATGATTTTTCCCTTCAACAGTGGAATGGTGCTGTAGAGTATCTGACCGAACAAAAGAAGGAGTTTACATCCCCCAATGAGGCTAAGAAATTCTTGTTGGATGTAGACTTTGTTACATGTCAACGTGCGTAAGGTGTGTTTATGCTGCGAAAGACTAAAAAGCTCGTCTGGATTGCGTTGATTGTACTGTTGCTTTTGATTTTCTCTTTTTCGCTATATCAAATTATAAGCACAATATGTCACTATTCTGAAAGTGAAGAAACATATAAGGATATAGTAGCCAATGTTGTTACCATAAAGGATGCTGACGATATTAGCGAGCAAGAAGGAGAAAAAATAGTGCAGGCCCCAATAGCTGTTGATTTTGATGCACTTTTATCGCAAAACAAAGATGTTGTCGGGTGGCTCTACTGCGAAAATACACCAGTTAATTATCCTATTGTACAAAGCGATGATAATGACTATTATCTTCGCCGGATGTTAAATGGAAAATATAATATTGCCGGTACTGTCTTTTTGGATTATCGATGCCATTCAGACTACAGCAGCCTTAACACAATAATATATGGTCACAATATGAAAAATGATTCGATGTTTGGTACTTTTACTGATTATAAATCTCAAGAGTATTACGATGAGCATCCGATCATATGGCTTTTGACACCCGAAGTGAATTATAAAATTGAATTGATGGCAGGATATGTAACACCCTCAGACTCAGATGCATATAGCGAGTTTGTATCGCAGGAAGAGTTATATGAATATATCCAAGAAGCCAAAAAGAAATCCACTTTTTTTTCGCCACTCAGCTGCTCTTCTGAAGACAGAATTGTGACTCTATCAACGTGCTCGTATGAGTATGATGCCGCACGGTATGTATTAGTTGGTAAACTGAGTTCATTACAGGATGAGTGAGAGAATGAATGAGAAACAGAGCTTATTAAATCAAAGATTTGGTCGCTGGGCTGTCATCGATGGTCCTGTAACATACAAAAATAAGTCGAACCGGACAGAAAGAAAATGGTTGTGCCGATGCGACTGTGGGACAGAGAAATATGTTCTGGAAAGAAGTTTGTTATATGGTGGCTCCAAGAGCTGTGGGTGCACAACTGTTGAAAACAGTGTCAGAGTCAACTCATATGAATTGACTGGCCAGAGATATGGCGAACTAACTGTTATACATAAAGCAGAGAATCATCCCAGGGATACTCGTGGTGGCGTCTGGTGGCATTGTAAATGCAGTTGCGGGAACGAGTGTGATGTTTTGGCATCGCTGCTTGTCACGGGACGTAAAAATCATTGTGGTTGCAAAACCGAGGAGAAAAACTATTATTTCAAAGATATCACTGGTCAGGTTTTCAATCGTCTCACTGCACTTTACCCAACAAAAGAAAGATCTACAAAGGGACAAATAATCTGGCACTGCAGATGTGAGTGTGGAACCGAGATTGATATTTGCTATAACGAATTGGTTCATTGTAACCTTCAAAGTTGTGGATGCAAGAAAAAGGAACACGACAGTCAAATGCAGAGTTTCCTCACCCGAATTGATGGAACCTCATTGGATATGATTAAAAGCAAAAAAATCCCTGCGGATAATACCTCTGGTGTAAAAGGTGTTTATTTTCAAAAAGGCAAATGGATTGCGAAAATTGTGTTTCAAAAAAAACAATTCCATCTTGGAAAGTTTGAATGCATAGAAGATGCGGCTGAAGCGCGGAAGGCTGCAGAAGAACTGATTTTTGATGGCTCAGCAAAACATTATCAGCTATGGAAAGAACGCGCTGAATTAGATCCGCAATGGGCCGAAGAAAACCCTATTAAAATCCGTGTAAAAAAAGTCAATGGCGAGTTAAGTGTTTCTTTCTTCCCGAATTTATGAAGTGAAAAAGGAGTGGTTGTGTGAAAGAGAAATATAAACTGAACTTTTGTGCTAGCGATGGACGAAGGGCCGCACTGGAATTGTGTTGCTTTTGCCAAAAAGTTCCCGATTTGAAACATCCCGAAACTTGCGTACATTTCTCGGACGATTATGTAGACAATGAATGCTTGGGATTTGTAAAGGTAACTGATGTTGGGAAACGGGTATACGAAGCGCTTGATTCAAAGTGTAGCTTAAAAGAAAATGGTGATCAAATTGAATGAAAAAGAATCGCTAAGGTTGTTAGATGAGATTATCACCACATTGAAGTTGGCCGGTTACGATCCTTATGTCCAACTGGAAGGATATATAGAAACCGGCTCCGATGTTTATATCACACGCAGCAATAACGCGAGAGAAAAAATCAAGTTTCTTGAATTGGATTTTATTAGTAAGGAACTTCGACAGCATCGAAATGCTCATTGATAATTCTTATCGTACTTAACACTGACGCATGCGGTATCTTTTTCACTTCACTTATGGAGTATATCATAAACAAATATGGGCTGAGTAAAAGGAAGTAAGTAGAGCAAGATATATGTTATAATCCTAAAAAAGCTAACCATTTGGCGCCGTAGCTATCAAGAGAGAACTTGGTACCATACTCATTCTCGACAAAGCGGTCTTTGACCTGATACCAGCCACGCAAGTACTCACGCATTTCTGGGTCTGGGGAAATAGGTTCCACCCATACCTGAGTCTGGCATGTCAGTTCATCCCTTTTTAATGGTGAAGATGAGGGGATAGGGGACTCTGCGAATTGAGGAGCATAGGGCATTAACTCGCCAGCTGCCTCAATATCTAAGATATCTCGGCTTGCTGTTATCAAGCCGGTTCCTGATTCATTAACTAATAGCCAACCGTATTTATCAGACCACATTGGTTTTTTGTTATGTATTGAAATTTGCTGAACAGTAGGAGATAGGGGAGAATTTTCCGATGATACCTGTGCTTCCCTTCCAAGAAGATAGTCAGTGGTGACACCGTAGAGATCTGCCATCTTTGCAAGATTGTCGATCGTTGGCGATTTACGTCCGGCCTCCCAGGAACTGAGTGTGGGTTGAGAGACGCCCAGCATCTTTGCAGCTACGGTCAGCTTTAGGTTATTCTTTTTTCTGGCCTCCCTGAATTGTCTTGACATCTACTCACCACCTTTTTGAAATTCTGTTCCTTATTCTTCAGACTGAGATTTAATATACTTGCCGGTCTTTACACGAGCATCTGCAGGTTTATCTGCATTAGTCGGAATGAGCCATGTGTTACCGATCTTCTTTACACCAGGGATTCGTCCCTCAGAGCAAAGGATCGCAACACGTCGATGTGACAGATTCCATTTTTCGCCGGCTTCGATTGTTGAGATGTAGTCCACTGCAAATACTCCTTTCATAGATCACTATTAAATATTATATTCATTTAGAGGAATAATATCAAGTCCTTTTCTTGAATTCACTATCTGGTTCACTCTGATTTGTGCTCTCAGATTGGGTTAAATATAATGCTAATTATGTTTAAGTGCCGATATCAATTGCTTTTCGAACTGCCTTTGAGTTAAACATAATCAACAATGTTTTCCACAGAACCCAGTTAAACATAATTTTTTGTTGTATCCGGAGCCCCCTGCTCGTGTAATAGAAGTAGGAGGCGATACTAATATGAAAGAGTTCTACGAGTACCTGCGCAGCATCGGTAAGTCTGAAAACACAGCGAAGAATTACTGCGACAAGGTACGAATTTATAATCAGTGGTGTGTGGACAGCTTCGGCACCATACCCCTCACACTGTTCCGGGCAAACGTGCTCGATTACATTTCCTATATGAGGAACATCAAAAGCTACCATCCAAAATCAGTCAACAACCATCTCTCTTCCCTGCGGGCATACAATGAGTTTCTGATCAGCTCCGGATGCCAGACCGAAATGGCAATCTTGAAGAATGATTTTATGAAGGTGCAGGTTCAGTATGCTAATCCGTGTACGGTTGAGCAAAAGGATGTAGAGGCATTCCGCCAGAGGCTCCTCGAAGGTGGCAGCAAACGTGACTTCGCGATCGTGACCCTGTACACCTACACCGGTATACGTCGATCTGAGTGTGTTAATCTCAAACTGGAGCACGTGGACCTAATTGCCAAAGAGATCTACATCGTGGGTAAAGGTGATAAGTACCGTACCGTATATCTGAATGATAAAACGGTACACGCGATTCGCGAATACCTTAAGGTCCGCAACTCTGAGAGCCCGTATCTCTTTGTGAGCCGTCAGTCTGACAGAATGGCAGCATCCAGGATCAACCAGATATTCAATCAGTATTCTGATATTATCACGCCGAAGATGCTGCGCCATTATTTCTGTAGCCACGCTCTCGATACCGGTGAGTACCGTATTCACGAGGTTGCAAATCAAGCCGGCCACAGTAACGTGCAAACTACACTCATCTATAGTAATCCTTCAGCTCGGCAGATGAAGGAAAAGGCAAATAAACTATGAGAAGGGTTATTAGTGTCATACTGGCTCTGAGTTTCTTCTTTATTGCGGTCTTCGCCGGATATCATCTCATCCGGGAGCACAGAGAGAGGCAGGAAAGTGCCGATTCCTATTCTGACCTTGAGGAGCTTATCTCTTTTCCCGAGGTCCCTCCTTTTGAAGATACTGATGAGACAGATTCAACTGAGTCTGGAGAAACAGAACCGGCACCTGCAGGGCCGGAAGTAGATTTCACAGAACTGACTTCAATAAATGGTGATTGTGTCGCTTGGATTTACATCGAAGGCACAGCGGTTAATTATCCCGTCGTTCAGGGCTCCGATAACAGCTATTATCTCAAGCACCTCTTTAACGGTAAGTGGAACAGTGCGGGATGCATCTTCCTTGATTCCAGGGTGAGCGAAGATATATCAGACCGACATAGTATTATCTATGGTCATCATATGAAAGATGGAACTATGTTCTCGGGACTGACCAAGTATAAAAAGCAATCGTACTACGAGGAGCACCCGGTAGGATTACTTATCACTCCGGATTGCACTTACCGGATAGAATTCTTCGCCGGTTACGTAGCCAGTGTTGAGGATCCATCCTGGAAGACAAAATTTGAGTCTGACGCGGACTTTGAAGCGTGGATAAAGGGAGCACAGAAGCGGTCGTGGTTTACAAGCCCCCTTTCTCCCGCAGTCACAGAAAAAATAATTACATTATCAACTTGCAGTTATGAATTTGAAAACGCGCGATATGTTTTACATGGAATAGTGAGAGAATTAAATGCGGCTGCCGATTAACGACGGCTGCATTTCTCTTGTCATTCATATTGTTGAGCAGCAACTATGAAAATTGAAAAGAGATATTTATTATAGCCCCAGTTGTCGTTCACCGCCAAATGTGAACCATCATTCCTTGAAAAAAACTTACCTTTGATATTAGCATATAGCGTAGATGCACTTCTATACGCTAATTCAAATGAAGACGGCAATTACTTATACTAATAATAAAGAAGTAATGCTATCGGCTTGGGAGGTGATGGTTTGGATAAGGTCGAATTAGGAATGAATCTTCGAGAAGCAAGAAATAAAGCCGGCTTCACGCAAGAGCAACTTGCAGAAAAGGCGGATATCGGTGTAATGTACCTTGGTGAGATTGAGCGTGGCGTAAAGATGCCTAGTATGAAGATATTCATTAAGCTTATTGAGGCATTAAACATCTCAGCTGATTACATTTTGAGAAATGAACTCCCTTCCGGGAAGGAATACGTATTGGATGAAATTACAGAAAAGCTTGCGGGCCTTACACCAAAACAAAGAAAGACGGCGGTAGATATATTAGACGCCTTTATCAAAAACCTGTAATAGAATATCAAGAGAGTTATCGTTCGGTAGGAACGGTACCTCTCTTTTTTTGTACCACTTATCGACAGAATTCAAAAAATTTTTATTCGACACCACGCTTCGACAAATTCTGCATAATCCCTGTGTTAATATTAGCACATAGCAAGGAAACAATGCTATTTGCTAATGTTGAAAGGAGTGATATAATGGTAGTTGTTGGAGTAACCCGTCGCATAGACGACCTAGGCCGAATTACGATTCCTTCTGAAATACGCAAAACCTATCAGTTGGATAAGAACGATCCGGTCGAAATCATAGGGACCGAAGATGGCATCCTCTTACGTGTCCCCAATATACGTATAACTAAATTGAATGAAGAGAACGAGTAAAGGAGATTGAATGATGTTTAACACTAATACCCTAAGTACATTGGTACAAAATTGATTGTTGGTCTATATGGCATTGTGTGTAACCCCGATAATACCCTGTGTCCAGACGCATTAGTAATTTCACACGTTTTGCCAACAGTATAGTCTTCAGCCGTATCAGCAAAAACAACATCTCCGTTTTGAAGATAACTTGAACTATTATATTTGCTGATATCGGTTTCGGGTTTGATATATGGAACCTCATCAATATCTATATCAACCACAGAACCATACTTAACGAGGATATCTCCATACCACCCCTTCCTGATGTCCTCTATTATATACAACGAAATTTTAGCACATTTTGTGACACCAAACAAGAAAAAAGTTTAGAAATAACGCTATTTGCTTGGGTGTGCCTATTTTGTGCCTATATTTTGCCTATAAAAAGACGATTCTTTGCCGATGACATGTGAAAGAAAAAGTGTTATACTTATATCGTCGATAAGTGGGTCTGGATTTCAGATCCACTTTTACTTTTATCGTAAAGGAGCGAAAAATAATGAAATACTGTCCATTTTGCGGTGCCGATCTGATTGAGGGTGCCGTTTCTTTTTGCGCTGAATGCGGCAAGGAACTGCCCCCTGCCAAGAAAGAAGCCAAACAAACTGAGTCTGAAAAGAAACAGACGTCCAAAAAGAAGAGTAGCAAGAAGAAATCCAAAAAGGTACCTGTCACACCTGAACCTGAGATAATCGAGGATGGGTATGACGGATACTATAATGACGTGCTTCCGTCCGATGAAGGCCGACGTCGAGAAGGCATTGATAAGGAACTGATCAAAAAGATTTCCATCATCCTGGTATGTCTTTTTGCCATCATCGCACTGTGCGTCGTTTTGATGTACGTTTTATAATTTCAGTCTGGAGTTGTAAAAGTCTTCCTTTGCTCGTGTAATGTAAGTAAAAGAACATGAGGTGAAGATGATGATTTACATATCCAAAGGTATTGTACAGAATGGCTCTACAACAGTATCGTGAAAAACAGCAGTCCTTCTGCTCGCAGATCAATTCCGGCAACCTTCCGCTTGAAAAAGTGATTGAGATGCAGGAAGTCAATTACCGCATCTGCGTTCTCGAAACCTTTGAGTCCTTCTGCAAGACGGCTCCGATTACGACAGACAACAAGGCCATGGGCTATCATTATCAGCTGGTGGATGCCTATGTGCGTTTTGTCCTGAGTGAGAGAAAGTTCGGTGCAAGAACCGACGCCGACGGCGCCAAAAAGCGCGAGACCGCCTATGCCTCCCTTGAAAAGGTGGCACTTGACGGTAAGAAGCGTTTCTCAAGCTTTGTTCCGGGCAATGACAAGCAGTATAAGGAAGCAATCAGCAATTACATTAAGACGATCCTTCCCGTGTGGATGCAGTATCTTCGATTATCGAAAGAGGATGGCGATCTTTCTTTTTCTACAAACGGAAAAGCTGAGAGTGACAGTATCAACAATCAGCGTGATCTTATTCTCGGTTATTTAGCCAAGCATCCAGAAATGGAAATAATTGAAGAATACAAGGATGATGGCAAAACGGGCACGAATTTTGATCGTGCAGAATTTCAGCGAATGCTGGATGACCTTAAAACCGGCAAGGTTAATTGTGTAATCGTCAAGGACTTATCTCGCTTTGGCAGAGATTACATTGACTGCGGTTACTATATTGATAAGTTGTTCCCTGAGTTAGGGATACGCTTTATCTCTATTAACGATAACTATGACTCATCGAATGCTTCTTCATCGGACAATCTGGTGGTTCCTTTTAAGAATTTGATGAACGACTCTTATAGCAGGGACATATCTATGAAAGTCAGATCAAACTTCGATGCAAAAAGAAAACGTGGGGATTTTATTAGCAATTTTGCCCCATACGGTTATGTTAAATCCGAAGATAATAAAAATCAGCTTGTGATAGACGAATATGCTGCTGAGATTGTCCGCGATATTTTCAAATGGAAAATTGATGGTCTTAGTCCTGCAATGATTGCCCAACAATTAAATGATATGGGCATTTTATCACCAATGGAATACAAGAGATCCTGTGGAATCAACTTTCCAATTCCGGATGGTAGTCAGCCCGGGTGGAATCACATTACGGTTCGTAGGATTTTACAGAATGAGGTGTACGTTGGAATTTTAGCACAAGGCAAACGCACGACACCTAACTACAAGACAAAGAAATTTGTTTATAAAAGTGAAGATGAATGGACACGTGTTGAGGGAACTCATACTCCCATCATATCCCGAAGAGACTTTGAACTTGTTCAGGAGCTTCTAAAAGAGGATACAAGAGCATGTAATGGCACAAAGATTAGCCCGTATAATGTTAAGATGTATAAGGAAGAAACAATTATAACACGAACCGCAAGACTGATTAGAGTCTTGCGGTTTTTGTCCTAAAATAACACATTCCCCCTCGCCAAATTTTGCCTTTTGAAAATGGCGAAATGCTAAAAAACCCAGTAATATCAAGGGTTTTAGACCACTAAAAAATATTTTTGTCCTTACTTGACACAAGCAGACGATTTAGGCAGGGTTGTTATACCTAAAGAGATTCGCCGAACTATGCGCATCCGAGAGGGCGACCCGCTGGATAACTCATTGACACTTGAAGAAAAATTTGCGATTGCAGTACATAGTATTTTGAAACGATATAAAGAACAAGCGAGGTGAAATTCACCTCGCTTTCAATATATCCATCATGATTATTTGACAAGTTTGTTTTGTCGGCTTGCAATATTTCTATTGTTGTTTTGGTTTAGCGTAGTCTTTGAAGAGTTCTCTTGTCTTCGCTTCATACTCTTCGCGAGTTATTGTTCCTTTAGATAATAACTCTTTGTATTTTACGAACTCCTCAAGGGCGGCTCGTGCTTTCGCCTGTTCTTGACTGTTGTTAGAAGCACCACTGACGCCTTCACTTTTTGTCTGGTTTTTCTTGGCGGCCCGTTTGCTTTTTATCCAGCTGACAAATTTATCAAGGAAAAACGCCAATATTTTCAAAGCAAAACCGACTGCTATTACAATAATGCCTACACTTTTATCCAATTCTTCCTCAAATAAAAGGTAAACACCACACGGCATACATAAATAGCCAAGAAAACTAAAAACGGTAGCTATCTTTGAATCATTGAATACAGTGACTTTTGCCATGGAAAAATCTCCTTTTTAGCACAATTATTAATTATATGAATAATTATAGCATATACAACAAGTTAAGTCAAGTGTTTGTTATAAGTTTAATTCATTTCAAAAGTAAATCTGTGCAGTATAAATCTCCTCAAAATACAGATAATAACAACACAATTTGTAATTTAAGGAGAAATGTATATATGAAAGCAACTGGAATTGTGAGAAGAATAGACGACCTTGGTCGTGTGGTTATACCGAAGGAAATCAGAAGAACTATGCGAATCAGAGAGGGCGACCCGCTTGAAATATACACAAATTCGGGCGGAGAGGTTATATTTAAAAAGTATTCGCCGATAGGGGAGCTCTCCTCATTTGCGGCACAGTATGCCGATGCGCTTACCTCAGCTACTGATTTAACGGTGCTTATTTGCGACCGTGACCATTGTATAGCCGCCTCGGGAATTTCAAAAAAGGAAGTTCTGGAACGCCGTGTGACCCAAAATGTTGAGGATATTATGGAGGGCAGAAGGGTAGAGGTTTACCCGACCGAGAGTGCAGTCCCTGCTATTGAGGGCATTAACCAGAACATTGCTGTCGCCGCCCCGATAATAGCGGCGGGTGATGTGAGTGGAGCGGTGGTACTTACAACCGCTGATGGTGAAGTCGCAAAGGACAGCGATATTAAATTAGCTACAGTTGCCGCATCATTCTTAGGCAAACAAATGGAAAACTGATAAAAGCTATCGCCCGACTCGGAGTCGGGCGATTATTTAACTGTATTCATACTAACCTATTGAAAATTGAGCAGAAATATGCTAAAATATCAGTATATTTTTAAAATGGGGGAAGATTTGAAAATGAATACAAATATTACTGAGAAACAAGCAGTAGAACTGCTCCTTAAATACAATAAAGGCAGCTTTCATTTACAGCACGCAGTTACCGTACAAAGCGTTATGAAATGGTATGCAGAACAGCTCGGTTACGGTGACGAGGCCGAAAATTGGGGACTTGTGGGACTTCTTCACGATATTGATTTTGAAAAATACCCCGAGGAGCATTGCATAAAAGCGCCCGAGCTTTTAGCTGAAATAGGCGCTTCGGACGAGCTTATACACGCTGTTTGCAGTCATGGCTTTGAAATAACGGTTGACATAAAACCCGAACACGAGATGGAAAAGGTACTATTTGCCGCAGATGAGCTTACGGGTCTTATAGGTGCGGCGGCGCTTATGCGGCCGTCAAAAAGCGTCAGCGATATGGAGCTTAAAAGCCTTAAAAAGAAGTTTAAGGATAAAAAGTTTGCCGCCGGCTGTTCACGGGATATCATTGCAAAGGGCGCAGAAATGCTCGGTTGGGACTTAGATAAGCTCCTTGATATGACACTTTGTGCAATGCGTGATAAAGAAAACGAAATAGCAGAAAATTTCAGTAAATTAAAGGGTGAAACAGAATGAGAAAAACCAAAATAGTATGTACATTAGGCCCTGCCTGTTCTGACGAGGCTACAATAACTGCGATGTGCAAGGCAGGTATGAATGTTGCGAGGCTTAACTTTTCCCACAATACCCACGAGGACCACAAAAAGCGTATCGACCTTGTGAAAAAGGTTAGGGAGAAGTTAGGGCTTCCTATCGCCATTATGCTTGATACAAAGGGTCCCGAATACCGTATTAAAACCTTTAAAAACGGCAAAATCACCCTGAAAGAAGGGGAGAGCTTCACATTTACAGCAGACGAAATTGAGGGTGACGAGACAAAGGTATCGATTAACTATAAGGGTCTTGCTAATGACCTTCAAAAAGGGGATAGGATACTCCTGAACAATGGACTTTTATGCTTTGAGGTAGTAAGTACAACTAATACTGATGTTAATTGCAAGGTTATTATCGGGGGCGAGCTCTCCGACCGCAAGAGTATGAGCTTTCCGAATAAAACCTTAAAGCAGAAGTATTTAAGCGACCAGGATAAGGAGGATATCGCATTCGGAATTAAGGAGGGGATAGACTTCATTGCCTGTTCCTTTGTTTCCTGCAAGCAAGATTTGCTTGATGTTAAGAATTACCTTACCGAAATCGGAGCAGGTGAAACCGAGCTAATTGCTAAAATTGAAAACCGCTCGGGCGTTGACAATATAGAGGAAATCAGTGAAGAATGTGCAGGAATTATGGTTGCCCGAGGTGATATGGGTGTTGAAATTCCCTTTGAGGAACTGCCCGCTATTCAAAAGCAAATTATCACTAAATGCAGAATGCTCGGAAAACGGGTTATTACCGCTACCGAAATGCTTGAATCTATGATAACAAATGCCCGTCCCACCCGTGCGGAGATTTCCGATGTTGCTAACGCCGTGTATGACGGTACAAGTGCGATTATGCTCTCCGGCGAGACAGCTGCAGGAAAATATCCTGTTTTGGCGGTTGAGACAATGGCGAGAATTGCCGAAAGCACCGAGAAAAATATTCACTACAAAAAGCGTTTCCTATCAGCAGAGTTTAAAATCAAAAACACCGTGGACGCTATTTCCCACGCTACCTGCGGAATGGCGATTGATATTAACGCAAAGGCTATTGCGGTTTGCAGTCTCTCGGGAATGACTGCTCGAATGGTGTCCCGTTTCCGCCCGCCTGTAGATATTATAGGCCTTACCACTGACCAAAAGACCTGGCATAAGCTTTCACTATCCTGGGGCGTAATTCCCGTTATGTGCGAGAATTACCCCTCCACCGATGTACTGTTCTACAGCGCCCAAAAGCTTACTAAGGAGAGGCTTAAGCTTAATAGCGGCGACAAGATTGTTATAACCGGCGGCGTTACAAACGGCAAGTCAGGGAATACCAATTTAATAAAGGTTGAGACGGTTTAATTTCACTGAGGGGTAGTTTGAATGGATTTACCCAAGCGAAAACCTACGAGACTGAAAAATTATGATTATAGCAGTTGTGGAGCATATTTTATAACTATATGCACACATAAAAAGCAAAAAATTTTATGTGACATTGTAGGGGAGGGTCTCTGCGCCCTCCCGATAACAAAGCTAACACCAATCGGTGAAGCTGTAAAGGTGTCAATTAAATATATTGCTGATAATTACGGTAACATATCGGTGGATAAATTTGTGATTATGCCAAATCATATACATTTAATTATTACAAATCAAACGGGAGGGCGCGGAGACCCTCCCCTACAAATATACGACATAATCGGTAATTTCAAATCGTTCACAACCCATAAATACGGAAAAACACTTTGGCAACGCTCCTTCCACGACCATATAATTCGCAGAGAAAATGATTATCTGAAAATTTGGAATTATATCGACACAAACCCGCAAAAATGGCAAGATGATTGCTTTTATACAGAATAGCAAAAGGACTCAGGGAAATCACTGAGTCCTTAAATTATGCAAATTTCTGATTACTTATTAAGTGCTTCGTAAACAGCAACCGCGCAGGCAACGGTAGCGCCAACCATCGGGTTGTTGCCCATTCCGATAAGTCCCATCATCTCAACATGAGCGGGAACAGAGGAAGAGCCCGCAAACTGAGCGTCGGAGTGCATACGGCCCATTGTATCGGTCATACCGTAGGAAGCGGGGCCTGCCGCCATATTGTCGGGGTGGAGGGTACGGCCTGTACCGCCGCCCGAGGCAACAGAGAAGTACTTTTTGCCCTGCTCGATGCACTCTTTCTTATAAGTGCCTGCAACGGGGTGCTGGAAGCGGGTCGGGTTGGTGGAGTTTCCTGTGATGGAAACATCTACGCCTTCGTGATGCATTACAGCAACCCCCTCACGAACATCGTCCGCACCGTAGCAGCGAACCTTTGCACGCTCGCCCTTTGAATAAGCGATTTCCTCAACAACCTCAAGCTTACCTGTGTAATAATCAAACTTGGTTTGAACATAGGTAAAGCCGTTGATGCGGGAAATTATCTTAGCGGCGTCTTTTCCGAGACCGTTAAGGATAACTCTAAGGGGCTCTTTACGAGCCTTGTTTGCGCTCTTTGCAAGACCGATAGCACCTTCGGCCGCAGCAAAGGACTCGTGACCTGCTAAGAAAGCAAAGCACTTTGTCTCATCGCGGAGAAGCATTGCACCGAGGTTTCCGTGGCCAAGACCAACCTTGCGGTCATCGGCAACAGATCCGGGAATGCAGAAAGACTGGAGACCGAGTCCGATTTTTTCGGAAGCCTCAGCGGCACTTGAAACGCCGTCCTTAAGAGCAATAGCACAGCCTACGGTGTAAGCCCAGCAAGCGTTCTCAAAGCAGATAGGTTGAATGCCTTTAACAATATTGTAAGCGTCAACACCTGCTTTGTCGCAGATTTCCTTTGCCTCTTCAATAGAGGAGATACCGTGCTTAGCAAGCTCGGCGTTGATTTGATCAATTCTTCTTTCGTAACTTTCAAATAAAGCCATTATAAGTTTACCTCCTCTTATTCTTCACGGGGGTCGATAAGCTTAGCAGCGTCATCAACACGGCCGTACTGTCCGCTGGCTTTTTCTAAAGCCTCGTTAGCGTCCATACCTTTTTTAATCATATCCATCATTTTTCCGAGATGAACAAACTTGTAGCCGATAATAGTGTCATTCTCGTCAACGGCAACCTTGGTGATGTAACCCTCGGCAAGCTCTAAGTAGCGGGGACCCTTAACCTTTGTAGCATAGGTTGTACCGGTCTGCGAGCGGAGACCCTTACCCAAATCCTCAAGACCTGCACCGATGGGCAGACCGCCCTCGGAGAATGCGGTCTGAGTACGACCGTAAACAATCTGGAGGAAGAGCTCACGCATAGCGGTGTTTATAGCGTCACAAACGAGGTCTGTGTTAAGCGCTTCAAGAATTGTCTTGCCGATAAGAATTTCGGAAGCCATAGCCGCAGAGTGGGTCATACCGGAACATCCGATAGTCTCAACGAGAGCTTCCTCAATAACGCCGTCCTTAACATTAAGGGTGAGCTTGCAGGCACCCTGCTGGGGAGCGCACCAGCCGATACCGTGGGTAAGACCGGAAATATCCTTAACTTCCTTAGCCTGTACCCATTTGCCCTCTTCCGGAATCGGAGCAGGACCGTGGTATGCGCCCTTTGCTAAGGGACACATGTTTTCTACTTCTTTTGAATAGTTCATATATGTACTCCTTCCTTCGGCGCGGCGATAATTCACCGTGCTGTTTTAGCCGTATTTACAAAATTCGACCATACATTAGTATTATATCAAATTTCTTTTTAAATGACAAGAGTTAATGTTAAAATAATGACAATGAATTTTAATTTTTATTATCTTTGGCCCTTTCAAACCTAAGAGTTTTATAAAAAATCAAAGAAATAATGGTTGCGGCGCTCCAACCAATGGGCCATGCAAGCCATATACCTGTCGCCCCAAGGTGTTTTGAAAGAACAAAGGCAAGGATTACTCGAAGCAAAAGGTCGGTAAAGGTAGCCGCCATAAATCGGTTCATTTTACCAAGGCCTCGCAACACGCCGTCGGTAGCAAGCTTTGCGGCGATAAGCATATAAAAGGGCGCTAAAATACGCAAAATTTCCACGCCTACCTGCATAGCGGTGCCGCTTGGATTATTAAGGAATATGTTAACCATATATTTGCCCGCAAAGAAATAACTGATAGAGAAGGGGATAGAGATAAGCCAAACAAGGCCTACGCCTGCTCTCCAGCCTTCCTTAATTCTGGCGGTTTTTCCCGCACCTAAATTTTGGGCAGTAAAGTTGGAAATTCCGTTTCCGATTGTTCCCAGAGAGGTTATAACAAGGTTATTTAGCTTTATTGATGCGGAATAGCCCGCCATAACCGCCGAGCCGAAGGAGTTAATAATTCCCTGAATTATAATGTTTCCAACCGATACAAAGCTTTGCTGTAATATGCTGGGTACGGCTATAACTGTGATTTTTAAAAGCAGTCTGCTGGAAAATATCTTAGGTTTTTCTTCGGTCTTTATCTTATTAAAACGCCTGAAAACGAATATAAGTGCCAAAATACAGCTTACGCCCTGGCAAATAAATGTTGCCCATGCAACGCCCGCAACTCCCATTTTGAAAACCGTGACGAACACAATATCAATGCCAATATTTGACAGGGAAGAGCAGGTGAGGAAGAAGAAAGGCGTTTTTGAATCGCCGAGAGCCGAAAATATGCCTGTAGCAATATTGTAGTAAAATACAAAAGGAAGACCTAAAATATAAATATCAAGGTACAATTTTGAGTCGGCAAGCACATTTTCGGGAGTATGAATAATATGTAGCAAATCTGTGCAAAAACAGGCGCCTAAAACCACCAAAACTGCACATAAAACGCCGCCTGCAATAAGTGTTGTATAGACAGCCGTTTTCATTTCACCGTATCTTTTACTTCCGAAAAGCTGTGCCGCTATAACCGAACATCCAATGTTACAACCAAACGCAAATGCAATAAAAATCAAAGTGATTTCATAGCTGTTTCCAACAGCTGCTAAAGCGTTTTCGCCAATAAATTTTCCTGCAACAAAGCTATCGGCTATATTATATAACTGTTGAAAAATTATGCTTCCGAATAAAGGAAGACAAAATTTAAAAAGTACCGCAGAGGTTTTTCCGGTTGTTAAATCCTTATTCATTAAAGTGCACTTCCTGAATATTCCTATATCCGGTAAATTATAGTCTTTAAAAAATATTTTGTCAAGAATTTGCACGGTAAAATAATAAGGAAATATATTGAGAAGTGCTTAAATATCTAAATATAAGCTTTTTCCACTTCCCCTAATTATACTAAATATTCATTTAGTATAATTAATGATTTAGAAAATCAGGGCGGTTTTTACCCGCCCCTTTCTAAATGAATTCGATTTTTATTTGGCCAACGGATGATATTTTGCATATGCCATAGTATACTTGCTTTTTACAAACTGTGCATATACCTGAGTTGACGAAATATCCGAATGGCCGAGCATTTCTTTAATATCCTTAAGCTGTGCACCGTTTTCAAGCAGATGCGCCGCAAATGAATGCCTGAGCGTGTGCGGCGTAATATCTTTTTTTATACCCGCCGTTTCGGCATAATGCTTTATAATCTTCCAGAAGCCCTGTCGGGACATCGGCTGACCGTTCATATTGGTAAACAGCCTGTCCTCTGCCTCGTCTGTTACTATAACAGGTCTTACATTTACAAGGTAGTTTGAAATCGCTTTAACAGCTGCGGGATACATAGGAACTATGCGTTCTTTTTTCTCGTTATGTAGGTGCAGTATTCCGATTTGAAGATTGACATTGCTGACCGTAAGCTCTATAAGCTCCGAAACCTTGATTCCCGTAGCATATAGAAGCTCAAGCATGGCCTTGTCCCGTCTGCTCTTGTAATCCGTTCCGTCGGGCTGAGACAAAAGCAACATAATTTCATTGGAATCGAGAATGCCGGGAAGTTTTTTCTCGGTTCTTTTAATTTTGACCGCATCTGTCGGATTCGCTTCGCAAAAACCTTCGGAAAGCATAAATTTGTAAAAGCAACGAAGTGAAGCGAGAATGCGGGTCTTTGTCGCCTCCGACTTACCTAAAGCGGTTAAATAATCCAAATAACCGTGAAAATCCTTTGTGCCCATCTTCTCTGCCGATTTGCCTAAAGAGGTACAGTATTCCGAATATTGATGCACATCACGAATATATGATTCAACTGTGTTGGACGAAGATTTTTTAACATTCAACAAATATGCCTTGTAAGCTGTGATATAATCCGTCATATTAAACCTCCTTAAAATTATTTTACAAAATCAAACTGTCCAAAAACGAACAGGAAAGCACCGCATCCACAAGAGCGGACGCCAGTACTATAAGCGCAATAAATAAATACCTTCCGCAGTAATTCTTAAAATCAAACGCCAAGTTTACAGAGGGCGACCCCGGCAGAGAGATTTTTGCTATTAATACCGAAAACCGCATAGATTCCCTTGCCGCAAGCAATAAAGCTATCACAAAAACAAAAGCTGAAGGAATAATTAAAACTGCGTTAAAGGCAATTCCCTTTACCGCATATTGCGAATATAAGAGCGCTGATACTCCGCCGAAAAACATACCTCTTACAGCTGTTAATAGCGGAACAAGCACTACCCCGAGCATCGAGGTGCCCGCCGCAAAAAGCAAAAGCAGTACGAGCGCAGACCCCATAAACGAGCTAAGCGCAACCGAAACAAAAGATTCCCCCGACCGCAAAGCGATAAAACGCTCTAAATAGTCGGCAGAATATTCTGAAATCAACTGGATTTTTGATTGTGTAAAAATTCCAACTGCTATCCCGCCCGCAATTAAAACAACAAGTATTGTTAAAATATTGTTCCTTGCCACAAAGTCCATAAACTTAAAATTCTTAAGACTTAGCACCTTTCCTTTTTGCATATCATCACTCCCGTTTCTAAAAAATAATATGCAAATTTAGGACAAGATATGCAGAAAAAGAAAATAACAATATTTTGAAGCAGTAAAGAAAGTCAACACAAAATGTTGAATTTTACAGTTGTTATGTAAACAAAATTTACAATTATAATGAATTTATCGGTGCGGATTGAAAAAATCGTAATATGAAAAAAGCCGATAAAAACGCCGTTACTATATTTATACTACATTTTTAATTTTATGTCAACCTCTAATTTTCGATTATTAAAATATTATGTAAACTGTTTATGTAAACTACGCAACATATGCCTTCCCCCGCTTTATGTAAACCCAATTTGTTGTAATTAATACTTTAAAAATTTTTTATTATATGTTATACTATTTATAGATATAATTTTGGGATTGGAGACTGTTAAATGAAAAAGACTGTAATAGTAACCGGTGCTTCAAAAGGAATAGGTGCGGCAACCGCAATACTTTTTGCGCAGAGAGGTTATAATGTTGTAATTAACTATAATGATTCCTATGAGTCGGCAAACATACTCTGCCGTTCCCTTGTGAGTAATGGCTATTCCGTAATAACTCAGAAGGCAAATGTAGCTAACAAAATGGAAGTCGATATTATGGTAAAGGAAGCCCTTTACAAATTCGGCTCGGTTGATGTTTTGGTTAATAATGCGGGAATAGCCTATCAGGGTCTTATAACCGACACCGATGAAATCGATTTTGATAAAATAATTGATGTTAATTTAAAGGGAGTTTTCAACTGCTGTAAATCTGTCACACCCGTTATGGTGAATCAGAAGTCAGGCAGTATAATAAATATTTCTTCTATGTGGGGACAGGTCGGTGCATCCTGCGAGGTTGCTTACTCTGCCGCAAAGGCAGGTGTCATAGGTCTTACAAAGGCGCTTGCGAAGGAATTAGCCCCAAGCGGAATTAATGTAAACTGCATATCTCCCGGTCTTATTGAGACGAGTATGAATCAAAACCTGTCGGTCGAAGAGCTCAACAGCTTTGTTGAGGAAATACCTCTTGGCAGAATGGGCAGTGCCGACGAGATTGCCGCCGCCGCCTACTTCCTCTCCTCCCCTGACGCCGAATACATAACAGGTCAGGTTTTAGGTATTAACGGCGGATATGTAATATAACTTCAAAAAACTCCCCTGGGCATACACCCAAGGGAGTTTTTTAATTTCCGCATTCAATACTAATCTTATTGAAAATATCAAGTATATCGTCAACCTTAGCCTTTTGCTTTTCTTCGCCCTGTTTGTCAAGGATTATATTGCCCTTATCCATCATTATAAGTCTTGTTCCGTACTCGACGGCGTAGCGCAGATTGTGGGTAACCATAATAGCCGTAAGGTGTTTTTCCTTAATTACCTTATCGGTAAGCTCCATTATAATCTCGGCTGTTCTTGGGTCTAAGGCGGCGGTATGCTCGTCTAATATTAGAAAATCAATGGGGGTCATTGTCGCCATAAGCAGTGACACCGCCTGTCTCTGTCCCCCTGAAAGGGCGCCCAGCTTTACATCAAGCTTATCTTCAAGACCTAAACCCAATGTACTCAACTGTTCACGGTAGAACTGCTTTTTAGCATAATTTACACCAAAGGACAGTCCGTATCGCTTACCCTTGTTATCCGCAAGGGACATATTTTCAATTATCGTCATATTAGGGCAGGTACCCGCCGCAGGGTTTTGATAAACTCTGCCCATCATACGGTAGCGCTGATATTCGTGCAGAGAATTTACATTCTTTCCGTCTATCAGCACTTCCCCGCCGCTTACAGGTATACTGCCGCAGATAATATTAAGCATTGAGGTCTTTCCACTGCCGTTACTGCCCACAACCGAGACAAACTCGCCGTCATTCACGGTCAAATTAAAGTTATCAAAAAGGCAAAGCTCTGTGACAGTTCCGGGGTTATAAATTTTAGATACATTTTTAAGCTCTAACATTTGGAAGTTCCCCCTTTCAGCTTACTGTGCTTTGATACCAAGCTTGAGGTTTTATCGTTGAAAATAAGAATAAGCGCAAACATTACGGCATTTAAAAGCTTTAAATATATGCCGTTGGTATCAACCAGCACTAAATAGTTAAGGCAGAGGGAATATATTACAGCGCCGAAAATAACCGCTGTGGTATCGGCCACAAAGCGGATTTTAGAAAATACCGCCATACCGATAATTACAGACGCCAATGCCATAACAACCTTGCCGCTTCCGCAGGAATTGTCGTACTGCGAAAAGAGGTTTGAATAAAGCGCACCTGACATAGCAACAAAGCCGTTTGCAAGTGCCAAGCCTAAAATTTTATATGTGCCGCTGTCCTTACCTAAGGAAATAACCAGCATTTCATTGTCCCCTGTCGCCCTTAGCATATAGCCGAGCTTTGTTTTTAGGAACAAATCGATAATCAGCTTTATAGCTATAACAAAGACAAGTTCTATTATTAGCATCATATAATCTCGGTTTTGACTGCCTAAAAGCTCCACAAGCTTGCCGCCGAAAATACCGCTCAAATTTTCGCTCCTGAAGGAGAAAATCGTAGTGGTAAATCCTGTTCTTGTGAGCAGCTTTGTAAGGGCTAAGGTAACCGACAAAAGTGCTGTCATTACAATAATTCCCGAAAGCAATTTAGTGATATTAAATTTAACATGCAAAATGCCGGTAATAGCACCCGCTGCAAGCCCCGCAAAAAAGCTTAAAAGTATTGCAGGTAAGGCGGGTATACCGAGTTTTAGCATCAAAATCGTGCAGACGACGCCGCCAAGCGGAAATGTCCCGTCGACCGAGAGGTCGGGAAAATCAAGGATTGAATAGGATATATAAACTCCCAAAGCTAAAACCGCAAAGCAAAGACCCATTTGCAGTCCGTCAATAGTGGTGGCAAAGAAAAGCATATAACATTTTCCTTTTTAAGATATTTTCAGCGCGGCGATTTTGCTCGCCGCGCCATATAGACTAAAAATTAATTATTTCGCTACATCTTCCGCAGTAACGGTGGTGGGAACGGTGAGGCCTAAATCCTTACAAACCTTGCTGTTATAGTAGTTGGTAGGCTCGGTGATATAAGCTACCGGAATTTCGGAAGCCGACTTGCCGCCTAAGATTTCCGCCGCAGACTTACCAGCAGATGCACCTACATCTATATAGTCGATAGAAGCGCTTGCCGCACAGCCAACCTTTACCTGCTCGATTTCAGAGCCGAAAACAGGGATTTTCTTTTCGTTGGTAATCGGGAGTATGTTGGTTTCGAGCTTGCCTACAACCGTGTTGTCAAGCAGGTTTACAAAGCAATCAACGCCTCTGTCGATAAGCTCGTTGGTTTTAGTATCTATGGTGTTGATATCAGCTACAGCAGAATCCAAAATTTCCATTCCCTCATACTTCTCTGCCGCTTTCTTGAGGTTTTCTACCTGAACGGGTGAGCTTGATTCCTCGGTTGAGTAAAGCACACCGATTTTAAGAGCGGTCTTGTTCATAAAGCCTGTTACAACCTCTAACTGCTTTTCAAAGTTGGGAATATCGGAAGAACCGGTGACATTATCGTAATTTTCCATTACGGTTGCATCTGTGATAGCGCAGTATACAACAGGAACATCCTTATCTGCAGCGGCGTTGGCGGCGGCTACAGCCGAGGGGGTTGCAATGGCAATAATTACAGCCGCATTTTTGTTTACAAGATTGTTTGCCTGTGTCTGGGAAACGCTGGGGTCAAAGTTGCTGTTTAAGAGCTCTATGTTGTAATCTTCCTCGCTGATGCCGTTTTCCTTAAGTCCTTTCATAATGCCGTCATAGCAGTTGTTAAGAGATGCGTGCGAACCGAACTGAATAATGCCGATTGTCTTCTTACCAGATCTATCCAAAGAAGTATCCTTAGAGCCGCAGCCTGCGAAGGCGAATACAAGTGTTAATGTTAATACAAAAGCGATAATTTTTTTAATGTTTTTCATGATGATTTTCTCCTTAAAAATGTTTTAGTGTTTTGTTTTTGGCGGTTAAAGAGAAATTCGCCATCGTTTAGTTAATAGAATCATAAGTTTTACTCCTTTGGATAAATAAAAAAGTCTTATCCCAAATATGGGACAAGACTTGTAATCCTGCGGTACCACCCAAGTTGTCGGAAAACCGACCGCTCATTTCTTACACAAATATGTAAGCCGTCTGGATAACGGGTACGGATCCCGTCGGCTACTACTCACAAAATGCTTTCGGCCGCCCTCATAAGTCCATTCACGATACTCTCTGCCGCAGTATTTCCACCGCCAACTGCTCTCTTTAGGTTTTAAGTAAAGCTACTCTTCTTAATCATAGGTTTTTCTTTGTTGTCGATATAATAGCACTAAATTTCCGCTTTGTCAAGTATTTTTTTAGAATTTTTTTGGTTTTTATTTTCATCGCTTGGCAAAACGGAGTTTTCCCGCTCTTTATTCTCAAGGTTCGCCCTCGCATTCGCAAGCATTAATTTAATGCGGTTTTCCTGATTAACCTTTGAAGCCCCCGAATCGTAATCGATGGCCACAATGTTCATATCGGGATTTTTTTCCTTAAGGGGCTTCATCATACCCTTACCGCAAATATGGTTAGGCAGGCAACCGAAGGGCTGTGTACAAACGATATTATGCACTCCTTCGTCGTTAAGCTCAAGCATTTCGGCGGGTAAAAGCCAGCCCTCCCCCATCTTTGTGCCAAGACCCATAAAGTCCTGTATTAATTCCATTGTATGCGTAATAGGGGTTGGGGGTGCAAAATTTCCGTCCTCTTCCATAAGCGCAATAATCTCTTTTTGCTGTTTTACAAGGTAATTAAAGACCAAATCGAGTACAGGCTTGCGCATTTTGTGAAGTCCGTAAAGGGAAATATCGGTCTGATTTGAGACAATACAGTACATAAAGAAGTCAAGAAGCCCAGGCACTACAACCTCGGCACCCTCGTCAAGCAAAAATTGCTCAAGATTATTGTTGCCAAGGGGTGAATACTTAACATATATCTCCCCTACCACGCCGACCTTAACCTTAGTTTCGTTAGAGCGGGGTATTTTAGCGAAAGCTTCTAACATTTCCTTGCAGTTCGCCTTAACCTTTTTAAAAGATACACCCTCGGTCTGCATTTTGTTTGCAAGCTCTAAGGTAAACTTATCCGCAAGGCGCTCGGTCTCCCCCTTGTTGAGCTCATAGGGTCTGCATTGGTTGGTAATGTTCATCAGCACATCGCCGTAAATTATCGCATAAAACAGGCGGTGTAAAAGCGGAGCTGTAAGCTTAAAGCCCGAATGCTTTTCAAGTCCTGCAAGATTAATGGAAATTACGGGAACAAAGCCGTAGCCCGCCTTCTGGAGCGCCTTTCTAAGCAGAAAAATATAGTTAGAGGCTCTGCAACCGCCGCCAGTTTGGAAATAAATAAGGGCGGTTTTATGTACATCGTATTTGCCCGACTTTAAAGCATCAATAAACTGACCGATTACAAGGATTGCGGGATAGCAAGTATCGTTATGAACATACTTAAGCCCTGTTTCGATTATTCTGTGACCTGTGGTTTCCAGCAGTTCAATGTTATAGCCGTAGCTTGCGAATACCCGCATCATCATTTTGAAATGACGGGGGAGCATATTGGGGGCTAATATAGTGTAGGTTTTACGCATTTCCTCGGTAAATTCAACATACTTACGCTCTTCCATTGTCCCCGCTCCTTTCGTCAAGCGCTCCTATAAGGGAACGCAGTCTGATTTTAACTGCACCAAGGTTTGTAATCTCGTCAATCTTAATCTGTGTATAATACTTGCCCTCGCTTTCGAGTATTGAACGCACCTCGTCTGTAGTGATAGCGTCCACCCCACAGCCGAAGGAAACCAACTGTACAAGCTCGGTATCACTATGCTCGGCGGCATAACGTGCGGCACGGTAGAGCCTTGCGTGGTATGTCCATTGGTTTAAAACCTTTACTGTGAAAGGCTCGGCAAGGCGGAAAACGCTGTCCTCGCTTACCACAACAAAGCCGAGGGAATTTGCAAGCTTATCTATTCCGTGGCCGATTTCTGCATCTATATGGTAGGGTCTTCCCGCCAAAATCATAATGCGTTTATTGTTTTTGCGGGCAAATTCCAGCGCTCTTGCGCCCTCGTCCCTTACCGCCTGCATATATTTGTCATACTCATTGAGTCCGAAATCAACCGCTTTCTTAACCTGAGCCTTAGTAATTCCGTCAAAGAACTTTGCAAGGTAGGTATATAATTCCTTTGCAAGCTCTTTTTTATTGTTGATATTAAGGTAGGGATATAGGAATTTGACCTTTGCCAGTTCATCCACATTACCCTTTAAAAGCTCGGAATAATATGCTACAACAGGGCAGTTGTAGTGATTATCGGTCATTTTTTCGTCCATATTGTAGGTAAGACAGGGGTAAAAAATCGCATCTGCACCGTCTTCAATAAGGGCTTCAATGTGACCGTGCATTATCTTTGCAGGATAACAGGCGGTGTCGGACGGAATGGAGAACTGTCCTTTTTCGTAGGTGCGCCGTGTTGACATAGGCGAAACCTTAACATTAAAGCCTAATTTCGTGAAAATTCCGTGCCACAGGGGCAGTAATTCGTACATACCAAGCGCCAACGGCAGACCTACAGTTCCCCGTGTCCCCTCTTTAGAGCTTAAGGAAGTAAGATAATTCCGCTTAAATTCGTAAAGGTTAGGGAGCGGCTCCTCTGTTACGGCCTTTCCAAGTCCCTTTTCGCATTGGTTTCCCGAAATAAACTTCTTACCGTCACCAAAAGAGTTTACGGTTAGTCTGCAATGATTGGTACAACCCTGACAAACGGCGGATTTTGAGGTATGAACAAAGCCTTTAAGACTAACGCTATCGATTATATTCGATTTAGCACACTTTTTGGAGTAAAGCGCCGCACCGTATGCCCCCATAAGTCCCGCAATAGAGGGGCGTATCACATTGTGGCCTATTTCCCTTTCAAAGGCACGCAAAACCGCATCATTATAAAATGTGCCGCCCTGAACTACAATTTTTTCGCCGAGCTCATCGGCAGAAGAGGCACGGATAACCTTATAAAGTGCGTTTTTAACAACACTTATTGAAAGTCCCGCCGAAATATCCTCAACAGATGCACCGTCCTTTTGCGACTGCTTAACCGAAGAATTCATAAATACGGTGCAACGGCTGCCCAAATCAACAGGGGAATTACCGTGAAGCCCCTTTTCGGCAAAGTCCTCAATGGAATAGCCCATAGCCTTTGCAAAGGTTTCAAGGAAGGAGCCGCAGCCCGAAGAGCAAGCCTCGTTAAGCATAATGCTGTCAATAGCACCGTTTCTTATCTTGAAGCACTTAATATCCTGACCGCCGATGTCGAGAATAAAGCCCACATCAGGCTCAAAATATTTGGCGGCGGTGTAGTGGGCAATGGTCTCGACAATGCCGTAATCAACCGAAAAGGCGTGCTTAATAAGCTCCTCACCGTAGCCTGTAACGGCAGAGCCTGCGATTACAATTTTATCACCTAAAAGCTTATATATTTCGGTCAACTGTTCCCTTACAATCTCGACAGGATTTCCCTGATTGGAGGCGTAATAGGAGTATAAAATTTCATTATTTTCGGTCAAAAGGCATAGCTTTGTGGTGGTAGAGCCGCAGTCTATTCCGAGATAGGCTTTGCCCTTATATTCGGCAATATCTGCGTTTTTAACCGCCGATTTTGCGTGCCTGTCGACAAACTTTCTGTACTCATAGGCATTTGCAAAAAGCGGCTTCAGTCTCCCCTTGCCTGAAGATACAGAGCCCGCATTTTCAACGGCAGTTATAAGAGAATCTATAGTATATGTATCCTGCTGTTTTTCGGCAAAATATGATGCACCCAATGCCACGGCGTAACGGCCGTACTCGGGGAATATTGCGTGCTCGTCGTCAAGATTTAAAGTTTTCTTAAAACGAAGCCCCAAGCCCTTGCAGTAATAAAGAGGGCCGCCCAAGAAAAGCACCTTGCCCTCAATCTTTTTGCCTTGAGCAAGTCCAGCAATAGTCTGATTAACCACCGCCTGATAAATACTTGCGGCAACATCCTCTTTGCGTGCGCCTTGATTTAAAAGGGGCTGAATGTCGGTTTTAGCGAAAACTCCGCAACGGGAAGCTATGGGATACAGTCTTCCTGCATCGAGACTCAATGTATCAAGTTCATCAACCGTTATATTAAGCAGCGTCGCCATTTGGTCGATAAACGCACCTGTGCCGCCCGCACAGCTGCCGTTCATTCGCTCATCAAGTCCGCCGTCAAGGAAGATTATCTTTGCGTCCTCGCCGCCTAATTCTATTACGCAAGAGGTGTCCGGCTCTTTAAGCTTTACAACCTCACCCGTTGCAAAAACCTCTTGAATAAAGGGAATATCAGCCGCCTCGGCAAGACCTAAGCCCGCCGAGCCTGAAATTGCAGCGGCAATCTCGCTGTCCCCTGTAATTCCGCTTATGAGCCGTAGCAATTCAGCGGTTTTTTCACGCACCTGTGAAAAGTGGCGCTCGTAACGCTCAAAAAGCACCTCTTCCCCTTTGCGAAGCACAATTTTTGCAGTGGTTGAGCCGATATCAATACCGAGGGAATACTCAGCCACCGTGCTTTCATTACCCATATTCATAACCTCATAATCTCAAAATAATGAGAGAATTATATCACAAAAATGTTAACAAATCTACATAGATTTACATTTTTACAATAAATAAAAGGAATAATTATAAAGCTTCAATATCAATAGAAGTAATGATCACATCATCACAGGGTACATCGTTTACGGTCTTAACAGCCGCTATCTTATCTACTATATCCATACCCTCAAATACCTGACCGAATACGGTGTGGCGGAAATCGAGCCACGGCGTGCCGCCGAGTTCCCTGTAAGCCTCTATAATATCACGGGGGAAACCGCTGTCAGTAAGCTCTTCCATCTGCTCAAGCATATTAGCGGGTGCGGTATCTGCCTGAACAATAAAGAACTGACTGCCGTTGGTATTAGGCCCTGCGTTCGCCATAGAAAGGGCACCGCGAAGATTGTGAAGCTCTACATCAAACTCGTCCTCAAACTTGCCGCCCCAAATGGATTCGCCGCCGATACCCGTACCTAAGGGGTCGCCGCCCTGAATCATAAAATCCTTGATAACTCTGTGGAATTTAAGACCGTTATAATAGCCGTTTTTTGCGTGGGTTATAAAGTTTTCGGCGGTTTTGGGGGTCTTATCGGGAAAGAGTTTTATCTTAATATCTCCCATATTCGTGTGCATAACTGCAACGGTATCTCCTGTTTCGGGGGTTTTAAGCTGTAAAGCGTTCATAAATTTTCTCCTTAAATATTGTATTTATGGGCTATTTGCCGTATTTTATGCTTGTATTTTACCACCATATATAGTATAATACAAGTACTTTTTGAAATATATGTAATTACTTTTAAAGGAGCAACGGTTATGAAATGTCCTTTTTGCGGATTTGAAGAAAGTAAGGTAATTGATTCAAGACCTACCGACGAGGGTCAGCGTATACGCCGCCGCCGTGAGTGTCTTAGTTGCGGAAAACGCTTTACCACCTACGAAATTATAGAAAGCCTTCCGATTATTGTTATTAAAAAGGATAAATCAAGGGAGACATTTAATAGGGACAAGCTTATGACGGGACTTCTCCGTGCCTGCGAGAAGCGTCCGGTATCAATAGATATGCTTGACAATATGATTGACGAAATTGAAACCGTACTGCAAAACTCCCTTGACCGTGAGGTTAGCAGTGAAAAAATCGGTGAGCTTGTTATGGAAAAGCTAAAGGCAATAGACGAGGTTGCCTATGTTCGCTTTGCCTCGGTTTACCGCCAGTTTAAGGACATTAACACCTTTATGCAGGAGCTTAATAAGCTTTTGGAAAAGAATTGATTTTTGGAGAGAACAATGAACGATTTTGAGAGAATGGCGGAGCTTTTGCTTCCCGATATTGACAAAACCCCCGATTATTACGAGCAAATTTATAAGCCCCGCAACCTACCCGAGGGTGCAAGGGTTACAAGAATAGCGCCCAGCCCCACAGGGTATTTGCATTTAGGCACCCTATTTGCCGCCCTTGTAAACCGCATTACCGCCACCTCTACAGGCGGTGTATTCTATACAAGAATTGAGGATACCGACAAAAAGCGTGAAATTGAGGGCGGAGTTGAAGATATAATTTCTGGTCTTGACCGCTTTGGTATAAAAATTGATGAGGGCTTTGTTTCTGCCGATAAGCAATCGGGCGAGTACGGACCTTACAAGCAGAGCGAGCGTGCCGAAATTTACCGGACCTACGCAAAGTCACTTATTAAACAGGGTCTTGCCTATCCTTGCTTCTGCACCGCCGAGGAATTAGACGAGGTACGCAAAATTCAAGAGGAACAAAAGGAGCGTACAGGCTATCACGGCAAATGGGCTAAGCACCGTGATATAACCTTTGATGAGGTAAAAGCCTTAATTGACGAGGGCAAGCCTTATGTTGTGCGCCTTAAATCCCCCGGAAGCGAAGAAAACAGAATAGTTTTTGACGATACGGTTAAAGGCAAAATTGAAATGCCCGAAAATGACGAGGATTTTGTTATTTTAAAGTCGGACGGAATACCCACTTACCATTTCGCCCACGCTGTTGATGACCACCTGATGCACACCACCCATGTTTTGCGTGGTGATGAATGGATTTCCTCTGTTCCCAAGCACATTCAGCTGTTTAAGCTTTTAGGCTTTAAACCGCCGAAATACGGGCACATCTCCCCTATTATGAAGCTTGATAACGGAGCTAAGCGTAAGATTTCCAAGCGCAAGGATCCCGAGGCGGCGGTGCATTTCTTTGCAAGCGAGGGTTATGACAGCGAGTGCGTTATAGAATACCTTATGACAATAGCCGCCTCCGATTTTGAGGACTGGCGCAGAGCCAACCCCGATAAATCGTATAAGGATTTTAAATTTAACCTAAAGAAAATGAGCGTGTCGGGCGCACTATTTGATTCGGACAAGCTAAATGATGTATCAAAAACCGTTATTTCAAAGCTTGACAGTAAGGCAGTTTTCGAAAAGCTTACCGATTGGGCAAAGGAATTTGATACGGAATTTTACGAAATTTTAACCGAAAACCCTGATTACACAAGGGCTATGCTCTCTATAGACCGTGATGTACCTAAGCCCCGAAAGGATATTGCCAAGTGGAGCGAGGCAAAGGATTATTTCTCATTCTTCTTTGATAAGCTTTATACCCCTGATTTCACCTTGCCTGAAAATATCACTCCCGCTGATGCGGCAGAGTTTCTTAAACGGTACAAATCGGTTTACAATGTATCTGATGACCGACAGCAATGGTTTGACAGAATAAAGCAAATCGCACCCGAAATAGGCTTTGCCGCCGAAACAAAGCAGTACAAAGCCGACCCCGAAAGCTTTAAGGGTCATGCGGGCGATTTAAGCACGGTACTGCGAATTGCGATAACGGGCAGGCGCAACACCCCCGACCTTTGCAGTATTATGCAGGTATTGGGTTATGACACCTGCATTTCCCGCATTGATGCGGCGATTAATTCATTATGAGGAGACTTTAATATGTCAGACATAATTAAAACCGAGGAAACTGCTGCTCCCTCGAATTTTATACACGATTTTATTGACGAGGATTTAAAGGAAGGGGTTTACACTCATGTGCAAACCCGTTTTCCCCCTGAGCCCAACGGATATTTGCATATAGGCCACGCCAAGGCGATTACTATAGATTTTGCTACTGCCGAGAAATACGGCGGCAAGTGCAATCTTCGCTTTGACGATACTAACCCTGTAAAAGAGGATGTTGAGTATATAGAGGCTATTGAAGAGGATATAAAATGGCTCGGTTTTCATTGGGACAATGTATATTTTGCTTCGGATTACTTTGATTTTCTTTACGAATGTGCCTTAAAACTTATTGATATGGGTCTTGCTTATGTTGACGAAAGCAGTCCCGACGAAATCCGTGAAATGCGGGGCACCCTTACCGAGGCGGGCAAGGAAAGCCCCTACAGAAACCGTCCTATAGAGGAAACAAAGGACCTTTTCCGCCGTATGACCGAGGGTGAATTTGACAACGGCGCTATGGTGTTAAGGGCTAAAATCGATATGGCCTCTTCAAACCTTAATATGCGTGACCCGATTATCTACCGCATTATGAAGGCTACCCACCACCGCACGGGGGACAAGTGGTGCGTTTATCCCATGTACGATTTTGCCCACCCGCTAAGTGACGCTAAAGAAGGTGTCACCCACTCCCTTTGCTCCCTTGAGTTTGAAAACCACCGCCCGCTCTACAACTGGTTTTTAGAGGTGCTGGAGCTTCCCACCCCGCCCCGTCAGATTGAGTTTGCAAGAATGAATGTAAACTACACACTTACCAGTAAGAGAAAGTGCCTAAAGCTTGTAAACGACGGTCTTGTTTCAGGCTGGGACGACCCGAGAATGGCTACAATCTGCGGTATGAGACGCCGTGGCTACCCTGCAAAGGCAATCCGTGATTTTGTTGAAAAAATCGGGGTTTCAAAGGCGTACAGCGTGATTGATTACGCCCTGCTTGAGTCCTGTGTGCGGGATTACTTAAATGAAAACGCCCAGCGTGCTATGGCGGTTTTGCGCCCCCTTAAGGTCATAATTGACAATTACCCTGAGGGTAAAACCGAGGAAATCCCCGTAGATATAAGCCCCGCAAAGCCTGAGCTTGGCAAGCGCTCTGTAACCTTTTCCAAGGAAATATTTATCGAGCAGGACGACTTTATGTTAGACCCTCCGGGAAAATATTTCCGTCTCTGCCCCGCAAAGGAAGTACGCCTGAAGGGCGCTTATTACATTAAATATGCTTCCCACGAAACCGATGAAAACGGTAATATAACCGCTGTACACTGCACCTATGACCCCGAAAGCTTCGGCGGCGAAACCCCCGACGGCAGAAAGGTTAAGGGTACACTTCATTGGGTAAACGCCGAAGACTGCTTTGATTGCGAAGTTAGGCTTTATGACCGCCTTTTCAATGTTCCCAATCCCAGCGATGAAGAGGGCGTTTCCTCCTTTGCGGATAATCTTAACCCCGATTCACTTACCGTCCTTAAAGGCTGTAAGCTTGATAATTCCCTTAAAGGCGTTAAGGCGGGCGAAACCTTCCAGTTTATGAGGCAGGGCTATTTCTGCGTAGACCCTGACAGCAGCGAAGGAAAAACCGTCTTTAACCGCACGGTAGCCTTAAAGGATTCCTTTGCGAAAAAGGCATAAGCTATGACGGTTCAAGATATTTTTAATTTTCTAAACAAAAAATTTCCCACCGACACTGCCTGCGATTTTGATAATGTGGGTCTGCTTGTCGGCGACCCTGATACGGAAGTTAAAAAGGCGATTATCGCACTTGACTGCACCCCGAATGCTATTGATACCGCTGTTAATACGGGCGCACAGCTTATAATAACCCACCATCCTATAATATTCAACCCGCTAAAACATGTTTTAGCGGGCAGTGCGGTTTATGAGGTTATAAAAAACGGTATTTCGGTAATTTCTATGCACACTAACCTTGATGTCGGTATGGGCGGCGTCAACGATTGCCTCTCCTCTGTCCTGTCACTTAATAATGTAACAAAGGTTGCGGCTGAGGATGGGTATTTGCTTAATATCGGTGCGCTTACCTCTCCCCTTTATCCCGATGATTTAGCGGTTTATATTAAAGAAAAGCTCGGCGGAGCGGTAAAGTATTTCGGAGCTGATAAGGCGATTAAGAGGGTTTTGCTCTGCTCAGGCAGCGGCGGCTCATATCTTGAAGAAGCTGTAAAGCACAGCTGTGACGCACTTATTACCTCCGATGTTAAGCATAATCAATTCCTTGACGCCCAGCGTCTCGGTATTTCGCTTTTTGATGCGGGACACTTTGATACTGAGGACATTGTAATTGAACCTTTGAAAAGGCTTTTAGAACAAGAATTTACCGAAATATCTTTCTGTTGCGACCATAATTCAAAAATCAAGTATATTTAATAACAAAACTGCTCATCTAAATGATTGAGCAGTTTTGTTATACATTGTGAAAATAATCATATACCTTTTGCGCAGTGCGGGAGTTCATCGAAGGTGCGGCGCAAAGCTCCTCAACTGTGGCGTTTTTAATTGCCGCTACGGTTTTAAAATGCTTTAGGAGAGCTGTGGCACGGGCTTTTCCTATCCCCTCAATCTCCAAAAGCTCGGAATTAAGCATAGCTTTACTGCGCCTGTTTTTGTGATAGCCTATAGCAAAGCGGTGCACCTCGTCCTGAATACCCGTTATAAAGGTAAAGGCGGCACGGTTTGATTTAATTGATATATCCCCGCCTTCTGCCGCAATAGCACGGGTGCGGTGCTTTGAGTCCTTAACCATACCGAATACGGGGACTGTTATATTATGATTTTGCAGAACGGGAGCCACTGCAGACATCTGCCCTAAACCGCCGTCAAGCAGTATTAAATCGGGTAAGACCGAAAATCCCTCGTCCTCCCCTTTTTCGTATTCGGTGAATCTGCGGTCAAGCACCTCTGCCATAGAACGGAAATCGTCCTGACCTAAAAAGGACTTAATTTTAAAGTGCTTGTAAGCGGGCTTAAAGGGTCTGCCGTCTTTATAGACAATCATACCCGCAACATTTTCACTGCCTGCGGTATTGGAAATATCGTAGGCCTCAATATATCTCGGTGCGGTGGGAAGTCCTAAAAGGCGGGCAAGCTCATCCAGTACCGACATTTCCCTGCCGGTGCGGTCGGTTTTTTCCGAAATATTTTCGGCGGCATTAGCAAGGCACATATCAAGCAATGCCTTTTGCTCCCCCTGCTTTGGATTAATAAAGCCTACCTTATGCCCCGATTTTTCGCTAAGCCAACGCTCGGTAAGCGAAAAATCGGAATCGGTATCAATCAAAATTCTCGGCGGAATATCGGTTTTATCGGAGTAATAACGCTGTAAAAACTCCGCATAAAGGCTCTCTCTGTCAGAAACGCCGTCTATTATAAAATGTTGCTTGTCAGAAAGTCGGTAATTCCTGAAAACAATTACCTCTACACAGGCGGTCTCACCGATAAGAGCAGAGGCAATAACATCCTCCGACCTGTACGGTGCTCTTACAACCTTTTGCTTTTCACGGATTTTGTTTATAGCATTAATGCGGTCCCGTAGCTTTGCGGCGGTTTCAAACTGCAAATTCTCCGCCGCTTCAAGCATCTTTGTATTTAATTTTTCTACAGTCTCACCGTCCGAATCGCCGTGCTTTATAAAATCTACAGCGGAATTCACCGTTTCGAGGTATTCACCGAGCGAAATTTTACCCCGACAAGGCGCATCACACAGCCCGATATGGTAGTTAAGGCAGGGCTTTGAGGGTTTGTCAAAGCTCCTTGTGCAGTCGGGAAGCTTGAAAATTTTGCGTGCCTCGTCCACCGTTTCCTTTACAACATACGAAGATGAATAAGGGCCTATAAACTCCCCGTTTTTATCAACCGACTTCGCCGTAGTAAGCTTTTTCCACTTATCTGCGGTTATCTTAATATAGGAATATCCCTTATCGTCCTTGAGCAAAATGTTATACTTAGGCTGATTTTGCTTAATAAGCGAGTTTTCGAGTATCAGCGCCTCAAACTCGCTGTCACACAAAATATACTCAAAATCATCCACATTGGAAACCATACGCCTTACCTTTTCGGTGTGCTGATTTCCGCTGCCGAAATACTGGGTAACACGGTTTTTAAGGGCTTTTGCTTTGCCTATATATATGATAGAGCCGTTCTTATCCTTCATTATATAAACCCCCGCCGTCAGCGGAAGTCGATTAGCTTTTGCCTTAAGCTCGGTTAACTTTTCTTGGTTGGCATAATAATTCACTAAATCACCTAAACATTTATAATGAATATTTAATAATGAATAATGAATAATTTAGGTGTCGGCCTCGCCGACATATTATAAATCCGTGCCGCAGGCACTCATTAATTCTTCATTTTTCATTATTCATTCTTCATTTATACAATTAGTATACTGTCTCCGAAGTTTACGGGATATGTGATTGGTAAGTTAGCATTACCGATTGGTAATATTACCGTATTCTCGTTTCATAGCATCAATCGATACAACCCATTGTTTTCCAAATTTACAAACATCAACACCATTTATGAGTTTACCGTAAGAAATTGCCTTACGGAGTGTGCTTTCGTTAAGTCCCCATAATTCAGTAGCGTCAGAGAAAGCAATCAACCCATCAAAAGGTGTTTCAACTTCTACACCGTTATCCCATAACTCATCGCAGGACAAATCAAGCTCATCATTCCAAATAATACCGTAGCCGCCGACATCAACATATACACCGCCGAAATCATTGCCGCTTTCAAGCGACTTAAAAGCAGGTATTTTTAGAAACAGAGGTTTTACATCATAAATTTTAGTAACGCCCTCTGCAAATTGAACACTCAATTTATATTCAGGCAACGGAGATACATTTTTAATTTTATGAAACATACAAACCCTCCTTATTCTAACGGTGGTAAGCTTTTAAATTCCTGTGTCTCCCAAATTGTTTTAAGGTCTTCTCTATGAATAGTAATCCATTCTTCAACCATATTCATAGCCTTTTGGGGTAAGTGTCCTTCAAGAACCTTTCCTGTCATAAAATCAATAGCCGCAACATCATCGTTATATATTGCGTGTATATGCGGCGGATTATGTTCACTTTGTAAAAATACATCCTTATTATTATTCCGTAAAAGCGTGATATAACGGGCATAATATCAACTCCCTATCTCTATGTCAATAGTATATCACGGTATCGTGATATTGTCAATGTTGAATACAAAAATATTTACCAAGCAGTAAAATACCGCTTGGTAACTGAGCTTGCAATTATAAAATTAACATACCGTCGCCGATGTACACGGGATATAAGATTGGTAAAATTGCATTGCCAATCGGTAATGCTTATTACTTAATCATAACACAAATGGACGGCACAGAATTTAATACTGCACCGCCAAAGATGTTTTATCTGTTCGCAGGAACAAACTCAAGCTTGAGTTTCATTCCCATTCCGTCGGCAAGTCTTTGCAAGGTTCTAAGGGAAGGGTTGGCATTTCCGTTTTCAAGTCTGCTGATATCGGCTTGTGGTATACCTGTAATATCAGCCAGTTGCTTTTGTGTCATAGCTTTTTCGTTGCGAGTGTCAAGCATAGCCTTGATAATTTGATATTCGGGTTCAAGTGCATCCCATTCTTTTTTAAATTCAGGATTTTTGAGTTGCTCATTCAGCGTTTCTCTAAAATTTTTTCCCATTATAAATTCCCCTTTCTGAGTTCATAATCTTTACGATATTTTTTCGCCAGTACAATTTCGTTTTCGGGTGTCTTTTGCGTTTTCTTGACAAAGCCGTTTGTGAGTATGATTTTTTTATCTACAACGAAAAAGTACAAGACTCTCGTTATATTATTCCCCTGAATCGCACGAATTTCAAAAATTCCGTCTGAAAGCGATTTTGAATACGGTTCTCGCAATTCGTTTCCTTTTAGTTCGAGTAGTTCAAGGAGACGGAATAATTTCGTCTGCATTTTTATATCTTGCGAAAGAATAAATTCTTCAGCAGGATATGTACCGTCACTTTTCTCATAATATTCGACCTCAAACAGTTTCACCAACTCCTTTGATTTAACCTCACTTATATTATATGTGATAAAACACATATTGTCAATAGATTTTCAAAATTTTATATCTGTAAAAAGTGTAAATTTTTTAGGCTTAACTGCCATTAAAATTAAATTACCAACCGGCAAAATCACTTTACTAATTGATAATTATATGCATATAATATTTGATTTTATCTGTTGTGTTTGTGGATTTTATACAATTAACATACCGTCTCCGAAGCTGAAAAATCTGTATTTCTCTTTAACGGCGGTATTGTAGGAGTTAATTGTGTTTTCGTAGCCCGCAAAGGCGGAAACAAGCATTATAAGGGTGCTTTCGGGCAGGTGGAAATTAGTAATCAGGGCGTCCATAGCCTTGAATTTATAACCCGGATAAATAAATATATCGGTATCCCCCGAGCAAGCACAAATTTCGCCGTACTGCGTAGCACAGCTTTCAAGGGTTCTGCATGATGTGGTGCCTACGCAAATAACCCTGCCGCCGTTTTTCTTGGTTTCATTTATAGTTTTTGCGGCTTCTTCGGGAATATAAAAATGCTCCGAGTGCATTTTATGGTCGGTTATCTCCTCGACCTTTACGGGCCTGAATGTGCCTAAGCCCACATGTAGGGTTACATAAGCGATATTTACACCCATATTCTTAATTTCTTCGAGCATTTCCTTGGTAAAATGAAGCCCCGCTGTCGGAGCGGCGGCAGAGCCCGCCTCGTTTGAGTAAACCGTCTGGTAACGCTCCTTATCGGTAAGCTTTTCCTTAATATAGGGCGGGAGCGGCATTTGACCGACCTCGTCAAGTACGGCGAAGAAATCCCCGTCACAGGAAAACTCTATCATACGGTTGCCGTCCGGGAGGACATCTGTGACGGTAGCTTTAAGCTTATCCGAAAACTTAAAGCTATACCCCGTCTTAGCCTTTTTACCCGGTCCCGCAAGACATTCCCAAAGCTTATTGCCGTGCTGACGAAGAAGTACAAACTCCACAACCGCAGCCGTATCCTCTCTAACGCCGTAAAGCCTCGCTGGGAGAACTCGGGTATCATTAAGCACTAAGCAATCGCCCTTTTTAAGAAATTTCGGCAAATCGTAAAAATGATTGTGGGAAATTTTGCCGTCGGTTTTTGATAAAACCATAAGCCTTGAGGAATTTCTGGGCTCTAAGGGTGTTTGCGCTATAAGCTCCTCCGGTAAATCATAAAAAAAATCGCTTGTTTTCATAATAATATAAAACTTTCCTTCGTTTTTCGCATAAAATAAATTGACAAACATTATTTGTAATGTTATGATAAATGGTAAAAGAATATGCGGCAAACACAATTCTTTTGCCTGACGGTTTAATTATATTGCAGTTTTCAATATATATCAAGCCTAAATTTGCAAATATGTTTGCGAAAGGAATGTTTTACTAATGAAAAAATACAATGTAGGTATCATCGGAGCTACGGGAATGGTAGGTCAGCGCTTTGCGCTTTTGCTACACGACCATCCGTGGTTTAATGTCACAGCCCTTGCGGCAAGCTCGTCTTCTGCGGGCAAAACCTATGAAGAGGCAATCGGCAGTCGCTGGGCCATGAAGGCTACTATACCTGAGAATTTAAAGAATATGGCCGTTTTTGACGCAGAGGCAGATATCGATAAAATCACCGAGGCGGTTGATTTTGTCTTCTGCGCCGTTAATATGAAAAAGGACGAAATCAAGTCTCTTGAGGAAAAATACGCAAAGCACGAGTGCCCTGTTATATCAAACAACAGTGCCCACCGCTTTACACCCGATGTGCCGATGATTATTCCCGAAATCAACGCCGACCATGCTGAGATTATTAATGCTCAGAGAAAGCGTCTCGGCACAAAGCGCGGCTTTATCGCAGTTAAGTCTAACTGCTCGCTTCAAAGCTATGTTCCTGCGCTTTATCCCCTTGATGAAAAGTACGGAATCGAAAAGGTGCTTGTATGTACCTATCAGGCGATTTCAGGTGCGGGCAAAACCTTTGAGCGCTGGCCCGAAATGGTAGACAATGTAATACCCTACATCGGCGGCGAGGAAGAAAAGAGTGAAAAAGAGCCCCTTAAGATTTGGGGTAAGATTGAAAACGGCGAGATTGTACCCGCTAAGGACCCGAAATTTACTGCGCAGTGCATTCGTGTGCCCGTTTCCGACGGTCACTTAGCCGCTGTATTCGTTGATTTTAAGAACAAGCCCTCAAAGGACGAAATTATTGATATTTGGAACAGCTATTCAGGCGAGCCGCAGGCGCTCTCCCTTCCCCACGCACCCAATCAGTTCCTCCATTATTATACCGAGGACGATATGCCCCAGACAAAGCTCTGCCGTGATTTAGAAGGCGGTATGGCAGTTTCTGTAGGCAGACTTCGTGAGGATACTCAGTATGACTACAAGTTTGTTTGTGTTTCTCACAACACTTTAAGAGGAGCCGCAGGCGGTGCTGTGCTGTTGGCAGAGCTTCTTTGCGCCAAAGGCTGGATGGACTGATTCACTTTTAAAAGGAGTGGTCTTTTATGAAAAAAAGAATTTTCACGGGAGCCGCAACTGCGCTTATCACCCCAATGAATGAGGACGGTAGCGTTAATTTCAGCCGCCTTTCCTCCCTTGTTGATGAGCAGATAAAGGGCGGTATTGATGCCCTTGTAATCTGCGGAACTACGGGAGAAAAATCTACACTCGGCTATGATGAGCATGTAAAGGTTATTGAGACCGCCGCAAAGGCAAACGGCGGCAGAGTTCCGCTTATTGCGGGTACGGGAAGTAACGATACGGTTTATTCGGTAGGTTTATGCGCCGATGCTGAAAAAGCGGGTGCAGATGCCTTTTTAATGGTCACCCCTTATTACAACAAAACCTCACAGCGTGGTCTTGTAGCCCACTATAATTATATAGCAGACCGTGTAAACAAGCCCGTTATTCTTTACAATGTGCCCTCCCGCACGGGGGTTGCCATTAAGCCCGAAACATATAAGGAGCTTTCAAAGCACCCGAATATTGTGGCTACAAAGGAAGCTAACGGCGACCTTGCTTCGGTTGCCAAAACCCGCTATTTATGCGGCGATGACCTTGATTTTTATTCGGGTAACGATGACCAGACGGTTCCGATTATGTCTTTAGGCGGTATCGGCGTTATTTCGGTAATGTCAAACTTCCTGCCGAATGTTATGCACGAAATTTGCGCAGAATATTTAAACGGCAATACTCAAAAAGCGGCTGATTTGCAGATTAAGTACACAGGGCTTATGAATGCCCTTTTCAGCGATGTAAACCCCATACCGGTTAAAGCGGCTATGAATCTTTTAGGTTTAAATGCGGGGCCTTGCAGACTTCCCCTTTATCCAATGGAAGAAAAGGCGCTTGAAAATTTAAGGCTTAAGCTTCAAGAGTGCGGTTGTCTGTAAAACAAATTCCATAAAGTTCAGGATGTGAAATAAATGATAAAGGCTATTCTTTGCGGTGCTTCGGGAAAAATGGGGGGCTTTGTTGCCGCCACCGCCGAGGCTGACGGAGAATTAGAAATTACAGCGGGTGTTGATAAAATCAATAACGGTGAAAAATTCCCGATTTTCTCCTCTTTTGCCGATATAAATTTTAAAGCAGATGTTATTATAGATTTTTCAAACCCTGCTTTGCTTGACGATTTACTTGATTATGCGGTAAAGACCAATACCCCCGCCGTTATTGCAACCACAGGATACAGCGATACGCAGATTGAGAAAATCAAAACTTCGGCTGAAAAAGTGCCGATTTTCTTCACATTCAATATGTCCCTTGGCGTAAACCTTATAGCCAGCCTTGCAACAAAGGCGGCGCAGATTTTAGGTGACGGCTTTGATATTGAAATTATCGAAAAACACCACAACCAAAAGCTTGACGCCCCCTCGGGTACGGCTATAATGCTTGCAAATGCCGTTAATTCGGTTTTTGATGATAAGCTTAATTACGAGTACGACCGCCACTCGGTTCGCCGTAAAAGGCCTAAAAACGAGATTGGTATACATTCTGTACGGGGCGGCACAATTGTAGGCGAGCACGATGTTATCTTTGCAGGTCACGATGAGGTTATAACAATTTCCCACTCCGCACAGTCTAAGGAAGTTTTCGCTGTTGGCTCTGTGCGTGCCGCAAAATTCCTTTACAATAAAAAAGCGGGACTTTACGATATGAACAGTATTATGTCCTTTGAGTAAAAATTTAATACTATATTAAAGACTGTTTTCGGCTCCCCTTGTCAGGGGAGCTGTCTGCGGAGCAGACTGAGGGGTAGTCATACCTCTCAACTGCCGTTTCGGTCGGTGCTGTTGCTTCGCAACGGTGTCCACCGGACACCCGCACCCTCGTCAGAGGGAGGCGAAATACGGTTTATCGACACTCTCAAACGGTCAGCAATTATGCTGACCGTTTATAATATTACCCCGCCTTTTTTAATTCTTCGACTCCTTGTGCGGTTTTTAGCATATTCTCTGCGAAGATGCCGTAGCCGCTGGTCGGGTCGTCAATTAAAACATGAGTTACAGCGCCCACCAGCTTGCCGTTTTGCAAAATAGGGCTGCCCGACATTCCCTGCACTATTCCGCCTGTAAGGTTTAACAGCTCCTTATCGGTTACGGTGACGATAAGGTTTTTTGTAGGCGACAAATATGCGGCATTCTTTTTTTTAATACTGCAGGAAAAAAGCTTTGGCGACTCACCGTTTACAGTGCATAAAAGCTGCGCATCCCCGTCCTTTACCTCTTGTTTTAAAGCTATTTCGGTCAGGTTTGAAAGATTCAGCTTCCCCTGCAAAAGGCTGAAAATTCCGCATTCACTGTTTAAATCTATTGCACCTATAGTACTGTAGGTGAATTTACCCTTAAGCTGTCCCGGATTTCCCGAGCTCCCCTTTTCCACAGAAATAATCTCGGCTGTGACAAGCTCCCCTGAATCAAGCTCTAAAAGCTCTTCTGTATCCTCATCACAAACGCCGTGTCCCAATCCGCAAACTACACCTGTAGCGGGACTGTAAAAGGTAAGCGTGCCTATTCCCGCACTGCTGTCACGCACCCAAAGCCCAATTTTGTAGCTATTAGTTTCCTTTGAAAGCGCCGCACAAAAACGGATGATTTTTGTTTTCCCGTTTCTCTTAATTTCAAATTTCATTTCATTACCTGCCGAAGCTTCAACTGCTGCACCCAGCTCCTCATTGGTTGTTATTTCTCTGCCGTCCACCGAAACGATATAATCACCCTTTTTTATGCCTGCCTCTTTTGCGGGATTAACATTTCCGTTTTCGGTTTCAACATCTGTCATATCAATTACAAGAACACCGTCTGTATACAGCTTCATACCAAAGGGCGTTCCCAAAACTGAAACCTGAAGCTCGTCCACTACCTCAACGCTTACTGTAGAAAAAGGTATTATTCCGAAGGCCTTAAGCTCTACATCAAATTCCTCACCTATGCTGTCGCTTTTTTCACTTGCCGAAAGCTTTGTGCCTTCATATACGGCGGTTATGGGCACCGCCGTGTCAAAGGTTAAAGGGTCACCCTTTTTAATTTTGTAATCATCTGTTACTGTCGTATCAAGATATGCTATCATCGAAAAAATAACAATATCAAGTGCCAAAAATATATAGAATAGGCTTTTTGTTAAAATGCGTGCAAATTTCAAAACAATCACTTCCCGTGATTATTTTGCGCATTTTATCATAAAATAGTTATTACAAAAATAACCGCCTTAATAGGCGGTTAAAATTTAATTCCATAAAAAGCCTTTTTTTGAACGGGCTTCGAAGGGCGTGGAATCGGTTGTTACAAGGATTGTTTCAGGGCCTATAACCTCAATCTCCGACCAAGGGATAACAATATCCTCTTCCCTACCGAAAATCCCCAAAAAACGAGGCTTGCCCGGTATTATAACAGCGGTAAGACTGCCGTCTGCCGTGTTGAATTCAACATCGTAAACATAACCTAAAACACAGCCGTTTTTAATGCAAACAACCTGCTTATTTCGCATATCCGCTATTCTGCAGCACATATTTTCCACCCCTAAAATTACTCTATAGGATAATATATGCGGCTATAGGGAGTTTTAGTCTTCAAAGACATTTTCGGGTTCTTCTTCCCCGCCGTCCTCACCGTCAGGCGTAGGTTCGGTTTTCCTTTCAACCTCGATTCCGAGATTTTGGCGTTTTTCAATATCCGCGTCAGGATGTTCCTTATAATACGGGTCAATTATATGCTTTTTAATCGACGGGAAAACACAGTACTGAACAAGCAAATACCTAAAGGAAGGAAAAAGTATAATATACAAAAACAGTTCTATTGAAAGTACCGGAAAAAAATAACTTTTAAAAAGGAACAAAATTGCGATATTGACGGCATAAATAAGGGCTATTGAAAAAAAGCAAAGCAAATTCATTTTCATATTAATAAAAACGAATTTAAAGCTGTTTTTATAAAGCTGCTTTAGCTTAAAATCAAAGGTAATCATAAGGGTCCAAATATAAAACTGCATAACCGTAAAAATAAAGGTCATAGAAAGTGCTAAGGCCAGACCTACAATGGCTATTGTACCCTCGGAAGCGAAATTAAAGAAATAAATATCATAAAAAAGAATTATGTACAAAAGGGCGTTAATTATCCCCACAGGAAGCGCCTGCTTCCAATTTTTCTTTATTGTTTCGAAAAAATCACTTAATCCGAAAGAATGCTTGTCCCTTGCGATATTACGGGTCACATTGGTAATACCCGCCGCCGCTAATCCGTTTGTAACAATAGGAATGGATACTATAGAGTATACCAAATTTATATTAATAAATTTCCAGAAATTACGGAAAAAGGTCTCAAAAAAAACTATAAAGGTCTTCTTTTTTGGGGCATTTTTAGATATTCCCGGACCTTCCTTTTCATAATTAAACAAACCAAAAAAACCTGCCATTATTTAACTCTCCTGCTCTAATTTTTCTTGTAAATAAATTTTTCGCTTAAAGAAATATTTTTATACCCTAAAATATATGAAACGCCTGCAATAGCAGGGACAATTAAAGGCAGTATGAACAGCAGAGCTAACCGCCAAGCTGACAATTCCGATACTGCAACAGCAGAACCGACAATTACATGAATTAAGGAATATACCGACGAATTAAGCAGCTTGTAAAGCGCCATTGGAAATTTCGGAAAAAGCCCTACCCTTGCTATAGCAAGAAAAACAAGGAATAAATAGTTTGGTACAATTGCGACAGCACCGATTTTAAAACCCTTAAATTTATCTTCACTTTTATGCTTGAATTTTAAAAGATTGCTGTCTTTTGTACCTATGTGCCAAAGCTCGGGATAAATAAATCCGCAGGTGAAGCAAAAAGCAAATATTTGAGAAACAATCAAAAAGCAGGCCATTCCGCTGTTTGAAAGCTTAGAGCCTACAGCACCCTTAAAAAGCATAGTTGTAATAACGCTGAACGAAAGCACAATAAAAAAGCACATAAGGTTTATTACAATAGTTTTTAAAAACAGCTTTCCGCCGCCCTTTAATAATTCTTTCATAAGCACACCAAATTTCATTATAATGCACTTATTATAATACATATAAAAAATAAATGCAAGAAATACTGTGGTACTCCCTGCATTTTTAATAAAATATTTACAATATTATTATCAAAGCTACTGTAATAAGCGCAAGCAAAACAGCAGACGCCAAAACGAGCGCCCTTATCTGCCGTTTTCGCTTTATCCTACGGCGTAAAGCCGCCTTTGGAGCCGAATCGTCATAGTTAAAGGAAAAACTGCTCGCCGCCTTTTTAAGCTGCTTTGCGCTCAGCGTCCCATATTCGGGGGTCACATAGAAAACAATCTTTTCAAAAAGCTTACTTCCCGTATTATTGACGACTATAACCGTTTTACTTACACCTTTAACCATATTTTTGCCCCTTTCTGTTCAAAGAAATTATTGGCAATAAATCGGTTAAATATTCATTACAGATTAATAATTTTCGGCGTGTATTTCAAAAAAGCTCTTGGGATGGGCGCATACAGGGCAAACCTCAGGTGCCTTAGTACCCACCATAATATGACCGCAGTTGCGGCATTCCCAAACCTTAACCTCGCTCTTTTCAAACACAGCGGCGGTCTCAACATTTTTAAGCAGTGCACGGTAACGCTCCTCGTGGTGCTTTTCAATAGCCGCTACCATACGGAATTTTTTAGCAAGCTCTGTAAAGCCCTCTTCCTCTGCGGTTTTGGCAAAGCCGTCGTACATATCTGTCCACTCGTAATTCTCGCCCTCTGCGGCGGAAAGGAGATTAGCGGCGGTATCGCCTAAGCCCTCTAACTCCTTAAACCACATCTTAGCGTGCTCTTTTTCGTTCTCGGCGGTCTTTAAGAAAAGGGCTGAAATCTGCTCATATCCCTCTTTCTTTGCAACAGAAGCGAAATAGGTGTACTTATTTCTCGCCTCAGATTCGCCCGAAAACGCGGTGCGAAGATTTTTTTCGGTCTGTGTTCCTTCATACTTGCTCATTTTAATTTCCTCCTTGGATTTTTTATATGATATAGGTCTCCCTATATGCAAACTATTCATTAATTTCGGCTATGGTAACGCCGTTTTCCCCTTCACCGAAGGAGCCTGTTCTAAAGGTTTTGATGTTTTTATGTGCTTTAAGGTGTGCCTGAACGGCTTTTCTAAGCACACCTGTACCCTTGCCGTGAATTATTGTAACTGTAGTAATTCCCGAGAGTACGGCATTATCTATATATTTATCAAGCTCTAAAATCGCCTCATCCGATGCCATACCCCGCAAATCAACTTCACCTGAAACTGAACGCTGACCTCGGGAAACAAGCCCAGAAACCTTGCGGGTTTTCCTTAAATCCTGATTGTTTGTGCCCTGCTTTTTAAGGCGAAGATTATCAAAATTCGTCCACAGCTTTATAGCACCCGAAACTACCAAAGCTTGCTTTTTGTCATTCTTTACATCAAGAACAGTTGCCTCACGGTTAATATCCGCAACAATTACGGTATCACCCTTTTGAAGTGCAGTCACCGATTCGCCGCCTGCGGTACGCTTTGTTACGGGGTCGGCGCTTTCTTCAAGCTCGCTTAAGGTTTTCTTAAAGCCTGCTCTCGCCCTTTCTGCAAGCTTTGCCGCATTTTCGGCATTAAGCTGTTTCTTCATTTCCTCAAGCTCATTTAAAAGCCGTGAAGACTGATAACGGGCATTTTCTATTATTTGGTTGGCCTTTTCACGGGTTTCATCCATAAGCTTTTCTTGCTTTATTGCAAATTCGTGCTCGAGCTGTTCGGTCTTTTTGCGGGATTCTTCAAGCTTTACTCTAAGGCTTTTTACCTCATTACGCTCGTCCTCCGCCTCTTTCCGTGCAGTTTCAAGGGCGGCGACAACATTTTCAAAGCGCAAATCGCTGTCCGATACAAATTCCTTAGCATTCTCTATAATGCTTTTATCAAGCCCCAAGCGCCCCGAAATCGCAAAGGCATTTGAGCGCCCCGGCATACCTATAATAAGCCTGTATGTAGGCTTTAGGGTTGCCACATCAAACTCACAGGAAGCATTTTCAACCCGATTAGTATCAATAGCATAGGATTTAAGCTCGGGGTAATGGGTAGTAGCCACAGTTTTAGCCCCAAAAGCCGCAAGCCGTGCTAAAATCGACCTTGCAAGCGCCGCACCCTCAACGGGGTCTGTGCCGGCGCAAAGCTCATCAAACAGCACAAGGGAGTCATCGTCTGCCTGCTCGGTTATGGAAATAATATTAACCATATGGGAAGAAAAGGTGGAAAGTGATTGCTCTATGCTCTGCTCGTCCCCTATGTCGGCAAAAATCTTACTGTAAACAGCGATTTTACTGCCGTCATCTGTGGGAATCATAAGTCCGCACATTGTCATAAGGGTAAGCAGCCCCACAGTCTTAAGGGTAACTGTCTTACCGCCTGTGTTGGGGCCTGTGATAATTAAAGTATCGTATTCCTTGCCCAGCTCCAGAGTTATGGGGACTACGGTTTTATAGTTGATCAGCGGATGCCTCGCACGCTTTAGATAGGTGTAACCGTCCTTATTTATCTCGGGCATACTCGCTTTCAGTTTATAGGCAAGCTTTGCCTTGGCGAAAATTAAATTAAGCTCGGAAAGGGCGTTATAGGAATAAATAATGCTATCCGCAAAGCTTCCCGCCTCGGCTGAAAGCTCGGACAGTATACGCTCTATTTCCTCCTGCTCTCTAAGCTTTAGCACCCGTATTTCGTTATTGGTTTCAACTACAGTCATAGGCTCTATAAATACGGTAGAGCCGGTAGCCGAGGTATCGTGCACAATGCCGTTTAGCTGACCCTTGTACTCCGCTTTAAGGGGTACTACAAACCTGCCGTCACGCTGTGTTACAATAGCCTCTTGCAAATATTTAGCGGTGGGACCTTTAATCAGCTTATCAAGACTGTCTCGGATTTTAGCCGATTTCGAGGAGATTTTGCGCCTTATATCATAAAGTGCGGGAGACGCGTTATCGTTAAGCTCCTCCTCGTTTTTTATTGCAAAGGTAATCTTTTCCTCTAAGTATTTATTGGGCACAAGGTCTGAAAAAAGCGGGTCAATAGAGGTTTCCCTCATTCCCGAGCAGTCACTGCGCCAGCTTTTCACCGAACGGATAACCCGTAGAGTTTCGGCAATATCAAGCAGTTCGGGTATTGATAGCACTGCAGAGGCCTCTGCCCGCCTTAAAGGAGAGGAAACATTAGTAGCCGCACCGAAAGAGGGTGCGGAATAACGGGACATAAAATCATAAGCGTCCCCCGTATTTTTAAGTGCTTCCCCCACTCTGTTAATATCGGTTTGGGGTATTAAAGAGCGTGCGGCATCCGCCGCATCTGAAAGCGTAGCTTCCTCGGCTAACATATTTAAAATTTTATCCAATTCAAGAGTTTTTAAATATCTCTCGATTTTATATTCCATAATTACTCCTTAGATATGCTGTTATAAAAATCAAGGGTGGCAAAGCGGTGGTCGGTTTGTAAAGTGATGTATTTACCCGTAATTTCAGATAGCTTATCTGCACTTTCCTCGGGTATTGTGAAGGAATATAGCCTTGAAAATTCCGAATACACAATATGGCGCATCGCTGATAATAGGGTAGGTTCAATCGGGGTAAGCCCGCTCGTATTTGCCTTACAGTCGGAACATAAAAGCCTGCCTTCCGAAATATCGAAATACATCATATCGTCCTCGAATTTTCCACACCTCTCACAGGCAACAAGATTTGGCATAAAGCCCGCAAGAGCGGCGGCTCTAAGCTCGGTTATAGCCTTAATAAGGGGCGGATAACGCCTTTCCCCCGTTAAAAAATGAAGGGAATTTAATATAAGCCGCAAAAATTCCCCGTCAGGTATGCCTGAGGAAACAATTACACCGCACAGCTCGCAAAAATACTGTGCTAATGCCAGTTCCTCGATTTCACTTCCCGTTCTAAAAAACAGGCGAATCGGGGTTGCCTCGTAAATTTTATAGGTATCCTTTTTCTTGAGAATTGTAAAGCTACTGTATGTAAGCAGGGAGGTGGCCGTACCTTTTTTCGATTTTATAGACTTAGCCCCCGCCGCAAAAGCACGGATTATGCCGTAATCTTTGGTAAAGAGAGTGACCAGTCGGTCATTCTCCCCCACGCTCATTTCCTTTATCACCAAAGCCTCGGTTGTAAAGCGGGACTGATTCTCTTCCACTTACCTCGTTCTCCTTACGCAGATTTACAAAGGTTAAATAATCGCTTACACTGCCGCTTTTTAAAAAATTATTCCACAAATTTTCGTTTTCCATTCATTTTACCGCCTGTCATTTAAGATAACATTAAAAGTTTTTCACCTTTAAGACGGTATTATAATAGGAAATTACAGTAAACAGTTTTTAATCAAGACCGAAGGTGTGGATAAGACCTTCCCTATTTCTCCAGTCTTCCTTAACCTTTACCCAAAGCTTAACAGATGCACGAATTCCGAAAAATTCTTCAATATCACGCCGAGCTAAGGTGCCGATTTTTTTAAGCATAGCTCCGCCCTTGCCGATAATAATGCCCTTGTGGGACTCTTTTTCGCAAATAATCGTAGCCTCAACCTCTACAATGGGCTCACCCTCCGCCGTATCCCGCTCTACAAAGCGTTCAAGGTCAACTGCAATACCGTGGGGAACCTCTTTGTTAAGGCTTCTAAGCAGCTTTTCCCTTATCATTTCAGCCACCATTACCTTTTCGGGCTGGTCGGTTATATCGTCATCATCAAAATAATGGGGCGAGGGTTTTGAAAATTTATAAAGCTCCCCTAAAAGGATATCTACCCCGTCCCCTGTTTTTGCCGAAAGGGGCACTACCGTATCAAATTCAAATTCCCTTGTATAAAGGGTTATAAGGGTTAAAAGGGCTTCCTTTTTTTCGAGCATATCAATTTTATTAATAACAAGTACAGCGTGAAGCTTTCGCCTTTTAAGCTCCTTTATAAGCTCCAGCTCTGCCGGCGGCAAACCGCCTTCAAGGCTAAACTTGGGAGAAGCCTCAACCACAAGCACGGCGGCATCCACATCCGCCATACCGTCCCCTACAGCCTTGTTCATATTTTTATCAAGCACATTTCTCGGCTTGTGAAAACCCGGTGTGTCGATAAAAACAAGCTGGTCTGCACCTTTAGTTAAAATACCCGTAATTTTAGTGCGGGTGGTCTGGGGCTTGTCCGAAACTATAGCAACCTTTTGACCTAAAATTCGGTTCATCAGGGACGATTTTCCCACATTAGGTCTGCCTATAATTGTAATAAAAGCGGATTTCTCTTTCATTTATTCCTACCCTTTTGTTAGATTTTATTGACCGCAAGACCTAAAGCGTCAAGCACCTTTTCCTCTTTTTCCCGCATAATGGTTTTTTCGAGACCGCCCTTTTCATGGTCGTAGCCTAAAAGATGGAGCATAGAATGAACCGTAAGGAATGCTACTTCACGCTCGATGCCGTGGCCGTAAAGGTCTGCCTGTGAAACGGCGTGCTCAACCGATATAACAATATCCCCAAGCATTTTTGCCCCCGTTTCGGGGTTTTCGTCATAAACGCCGTTTTCCCCAAGGGGGAAAGAAAGCACATCTGTAGATGCATCAATATTGCGGAACTTAGCGTTTATTTCTTTTATAGTTTCATCGTTCACCAAAGTAACCTCAACCTCGGCGGGGTCATCAAAGCCCTCAAGCTTAAGGGTTGCGGTACAAGCCTTTCTGATAAGAAGCCTTGTGCCTGTGGGAAGCTTAATTTTTTTCTGATTGTCTGTAATAGTTACCTTTACACTCATTTCTTTTCAGCACTTCTTTCGTAAGCTTTTATAATTTCCTGAACAAGGCGGTGGCGAACAACATCACGGCCTGTCAAGTGATGAATTGCAATATCGTCTATATTTTTAAGAATCCTTACTGCGTCCTTAAGGCCCGAACGCTTACCGTCTGGCAGGTCTATCTGTGTAATATCCCCCGTAACAACCGCCTTTGAATTAAAGCCTAATCGGGTTAAAAACATCTTCATCTGCTCGGTTGTGGTGTTTTGCGCCTCATCAAGGATAATAAAGCTGTCGTCCAAGGTTCTGCCTCGCATATAGGCAAGGGGGGCCACCTCAATATCGCCCCGTTCCTGGCATTTTTGGAAGTTCTCCGCCCCCATCATATCAAAAAGGGCATCATAAAGGGGTCTTAAATAGGGGTCTACCTTTTGCTGTAGGTCACCCGGCAGGAAACCTAACTTTTCCCCTGCCTCAACTGCGGGACGGGTTAAAATAATTCGGTTTACCTCCTTAGCACGGAAGGCGTTTACCGCACTCGCAACCGCAAGATAGGTTTTACCTGTGCCCGCAGGGCCTACGCCTATTGTTACGGTATTCTTCTTTATTGCCTCAACATACTGCCTTTGACCGATTGTTTTAGGCTTTACAGGCTTACCCTTTGAGGTAATGCAAACGCAGTCGGCATCGGTAAGGGCGCTGATTTTACCGTCTTCCCCGTCCTCAACAAGGCTTGCAACATAATTAATGCTCTGCTCGGTTATCTGCTCCCCCTTGTTAATCATGGCAAGCAGTCCTTCAACAGTTCGTGCCGCATTCATCACATCGGTAACATCACCTTTAATCTTTATCTGACTTCCGTGAGAGGTAATTACTACCTTGTATTTCTTTTCTATACGCTTTATATTCTCGTCGAAGTTTCCGAACAGGTTTACAATCTGTTCTATCCTTTCAATATCAACCGTCTGCTCGAACAATTATTACGCTCCTTAAAATTTTCAATATATTTTATTACATTATACCACATTTTTTTTTAATTTCCAGTATTAAATAACAAAATTTCAGGCTCTGCTATGTTTTCTTGGGCGGAAATTACTACTTTAAGGGTTATACCGTCCTCTGTTTCCTCATATTCTCGGTTTTTTACCTCAAAAACGCTGATATTACTTTTTTCAGCCTCTGCTTTTAATAAACTGTCAAGCTCCTTTAAAATACCGTCTTTAGATATAGTAACAACATTTTCATCTGTTATTTCAAAGTGCTTTGTTTGAATACTTATGGGCAGTTTTTTACCCAATAGTGTGACATCATTTTTTTCGGTATAGCTCTCAAAGCTACCGTTTACACTGCCTAAGTAAAGGGGGATTTTGATTCCAAAAAAGGAAAGAACGCTCCTTTTTTTAATTTTCCCCGTTTTTTGGCTTACAGTACGCTTGAAATTTGCCGAAACCTTAATTTCACGCTCGGTTTTTGCCGTTATACTGCCCGAGGAGTGGACAAAACGGGTGCTGTTTTCCCGTTCAATAACCCCCGATACCAGTAGCTGTCCCTTTGCGACGGTATCCCCCACCTTGACTACACAGTTGCCCGAGGTTACATCTATTTTTGTGATTATTCCGTCCGCCGCCGCTTTAATATTAGTGGCTACGCTGTTGTCCTCTTCTTTTTCTTTAACCTCTGTCACATTTACCGTAGCTATAGAGCCCTCTATATTAACCGCCGCCCAGGCAAGTCGGTTTAACTCTAAAAGCAGTTCTTGCTTTGCAATTTGCGGGTCTATTTTGCTCTTCAATACCCCTTCTTTTATTCCTGTTTTTTCACAGGCGGTTAAAATTTCTCCCTCGGTTACGGTTTTATTTCCCTTTACTTCAACAGTCCATACAAATGACGACATAAAATATAAAAAGCAAAAAAATATTACCGCACCTACAGGTATTCCAAACCTTTTTTTATAGCGGTTTATAAAAAATGGCAGACCGAATCTTTTTAAAATATGCACCCTTATTCCGCTTTTTTTGGCAATCCTTGGCAGGGTCTTAAAATTCGTAACGGTTATATAGCACCGTATTTTTTCACTCTTTCGCTTTATATTCCAAAGGGATATTCCGTTTTTTGCGCAGATATTTAAAATTACCTCCGCAACATCACCCGAAAACTCGGCCTCGATAAATCCTACTGCAAATCTGTAAAGCCAAAGCATAAGGCCCACCCTCGCTAAACGCAAAATTCAAGGGACGACATATTCCCCTTAACGGTTATTGTAGTTCCCTCAAAAGCGGATATATCAAAGTTAGTGCCGCTTACTATTAATGAGCCTTTAGGTAATTTTAGCTTTAAGTATGTATCACAGTATTCAAATACCCCTATACACCCCTCTACGGTTATTTCTTTATTACCGAAAAGCTCAATGTGCGGAGCTTTTGCAAGCTTTGTCTGCTCGCCTATTTCGGAGCAATCAAATATCCGCCATTTTTCCTTTGGCTTTTCGGATTTGAATTTGAATTTTTTTGACACCTTATACAACTCCCCTGTAATTAATATTATGAAAATATCATTATAATAATTACCGAAAGCATATACTCTTTTAGGTGAAGTAAATGAAAAAACTGTTATCCTTAATGATTGCGGCGGCGTTTATAATTCTCGTTATAACAAACCCGAATGTTTGCACTTCGGGAGCGTCAAAGGGGCTGCTGCTTTCAGGCAGGGTTATAATCCCGTCATTATTCCCCTTTACCGCCTGTGTACTTTTTATTATGAAGTCGGGCGGGCTTAGCTTATTAGGTTTTACAGCACCCTTTGCAAAAAAGGTGTTTCACCTGCCGCCCGAGCAGTTTTCGCTTATGCTTTTAAGCTTTATAGGCGGCTATCCGGTGGGTGCAAAGCTTTTAAACGAGGCGGTAAAATCAGGCAAGATTTCAAAGGAAAATGCGGGAATTATGCTTAATTACTGCGTAAACGCAGGGCCTGCTTTTATAGTGCTGGCTGTAGGCGGCGGAATTTTAGGCTCTAAAAAAATCGGTTACATACTGCTTGCGGCGCACATTACGGCGTCTTTAATTTTGTGCCTGTTTTTTGGCTTTTTCATAAAAAATTATACCGTAGTTTCTAAAAATACGGTGGAGAATTTTTCTGCTGCGGATAACTTTGTTTCTGCTGTTTCGGATGCTGCCTCAACCGTATTTTCGGTATGCGCTTATGTGATTTTATTTTCTGCGATAAATGAATATATAAACTGCTTTTCCGAAAAAATTTCAGTTTTTAAATTTATTTCCCCTCTGCTTGAGGTGACAAACGCCGTAACTGGTATGCGAAATATTGTAATTATTGCGTTTTTATTGGGCTTTGCAGGGGTTTCTGTGTGGTGTCAAATATTTAGTATGGGTAAGCATATTAAGATTAATTTTGCCGTCTTCACCCTTTCGAGAATAGCCCACGGAATTCTTTCCGCTGTAATTACGGCTCTGCTTTTAAAGGCATTCGGAATAGCCGTTACCGTCTCTGCCGCAGTTAAATACACGCCCACCTATAACGGTATCGCCTTATCTTTATCAATGCTTTCAATGGTGATAGTGCTTATAATATCGCTGTTTTCCGAAAAAAGGACTGGAAATATACTTAAAGATATAGTATAATACATACGGTGATGAATATGTCTTCTATATTTAACAAGGAGCTTCCCCGCTCCTGCAAATACTGTGTTTTCGGCAAGGACTCGCTGATTTCTAAAGAGGTTCTATGCAAAAAACGGGGCGTGACCAATTCCAACGATTATTGTCGGCATTATAAATACGACCCGCTAAGGCGTATACCCGAAAAGGTAAAAATTGCCGACGGCTATAAACCCGAAGATTTTTCTCTGTAGCTATTAAAAAATATTTCCGTATTTTTAGAAAATTTTTGTTGACAAAAAAAAGAAATATGGTATAATAGTTTTTGCGCTACGGTGGATGTAGCTTAGTTGGTTAAAGCGCCAGTTTGTGGCACTGGAGACCGTGGGTTCGAGTCCCATCTTCCACCCCAAATCCCCAAAGGTGTAAGTCTTTGGGGATTACTTCTTCAATAAATTAATATTGGGGCGTCGTCAAGCGGTAAGACACAGCACTTTGACTGCTGCATGCGTAGGTTCGAATCCTGCCGCCCCAGCCAAATTAAACGAGTATCACCTTTAGGTGGTGCTTGTTTTATTATGTTTAGTGCAGGATGAGAACCGTAGGTCGCCGAAGCAGCCGCAAAGGTGCGTTAACCTTTGCGGGCTGTGAAGTCTCGAGCACCGCAAATTATTTTGTCAACCGCTCGGAGCGGTCAAAATAATGCGGGCACAGAGTATCCTGCCGCCCCAGCCAGAAAAAAGCACGCAAAAGCGTGCTTTTTTCAACTAAGTGTTCCGCTACACGGAACGAGAAGCGTCCTTCGGATGTGAAGCGCACTGCGTGCGTGAAGTGAGCTTCGCACGATAGGGGCGGAACACTAAACTTCACTGCGTAGCCGTAGATACGGCAAGCAACTTCACATTTTGTCGCAAGGCAAAATACTTCACTATTCTCTGTGTAACTTTTCTTTCATCCTTCATTCCGTCCCGTGCTGAGGCGGTTGATTTCCTCTGCGAGCTCATCGGTTAAATCGTTCGCTGACAGTCTCCATTCCCAGTTACCGAAGGGCACTCCCGGGGTGTTAAGCCGGTCGGCGGAATCCAGCTGTAAATAATCCTGCATAGGTATTATGACCGTTCTCGCCTTAGATTTCATAGCAAAGTAAATAAGGCTTAGCACCGCCGAGCCCGATTTATCTGCAGGAACAAGGTGAGAAAACATTGTCCGCTGATGCTCGTTTAATTTTTCAAACCAGCCTCTTGTTGTATCGTTATCGTGGGTGCCTGTGTAGCAAACGCAGTTGCGATCATAGTTTTTCGGCAAAAAGGGATTGTTAAGGTCGGAATCAAAGGCAAATTGCAGTACCTTCATATTGGGAAAGCCTGTGTCTTCAATAAGCTTTTTAACCTCGGGAGTATCTCCGCCCAAATCCTCAGCTATAATTTCGGCATCTATATGCGGCTTCATCAAATTCCAAAAAGGTAAGCCTGCCCCCTTTTCCCAAACCCCGCTTTTTGCGGTTTTTGCACCGTAGGGTATTGTGTAATAATCTGCAAAAGCCCTGAAATGGTCAATTCTTATCACATCATAAAGCTTTGCGTTATGGGTAAGGCGCTTGCGCCACCAGTCATAATCAGTGGATTTTTGGTAGTCCCAATCATAAATCGGGTTGCCCCACAGCTGCCCCTCTTCGGAAAAGCAATCGGGCGGAACTCCCGCCACCAGAACGGGGGTCATATCCCGTCCCAAACGGAAAATATCGGGATTGCTCCAAACATCAGCGCTTTCAAGCTGAACATAAAAAGGAATATCCCCTATAAGCTTTACGCCGTTTTCTGCGGCGTATTTTTTAAGCTTTGAATATTGCGTAAAGAAAAGGTACTGGGTGATTTCGTAAAATAAAATTTGCTCGTCGTGTTTCTTTTTAAAACGCTCTATAGCGTCGGGCAGGCGGTATTTAAGCCCATCCTCAAGCTCGGTAAAGCTTTTATTGGGGTAAGCCGCTTTTATCGCCATAAAAAGGGCATAATCGTCGAGCCAGTAAGCGTTTTCACTTAAAAAAATCTTGAAATCGCGGGACTTTGTATTAAACCGTTCCGCCGCTTTCTTTATAAGCGGAAGTTTAAACTCCCGTGCTTTTTTGTAGTCGGCGTTCTTCGGAAAATCCTGCTCGGGTATCTCATCAGCACTTAAAAGCCCGTCTTTCACAAGACCGTAGAGGTCGATAAAAAGAATTTCCCCCGCAAAGGCGCTTACCGAGCTATAGGGTGAATTACCCTTACCCACAGGGCAAAGCGGCAGCAGCTGCCAGTAGGTCTGGCGGCTGCTTTTTAAAAAATCCACAAAGCGGTATGCCTCGTCACCTAAATCGCCTATTCCGTGGTTTGACGGGAGCGAGGAAATGTGCAAAAGCACGCCGCTTTCCTTTTTATATTTTGTTTCGTTACCCTTTAACAGCACCCGCCGCAACCCCTTTAATAATATACTTCTGACCAAAAAGATAAAATACGACTACAGGAATTATAGAAAGCACCAACATCGCCATCATAGCCCCCATATCCACAGAGCCGTAGCCGCCCTTTAAATACTGCACGGCGATTGGGATTGTTTTATAATCGCTGCCGATAACAAGATACGGCAGAAGATAATCGTTCCAAATCCACATTGTATTGAGTATCGCAACCGTAATAGCAGTAGGCTTCAAAATCGGGAAAACCACCTGCCAATAGGTTTGAAAGGGATTACAACCGTCGATAGTCGCCGCCTCTTCAATACCTAAGGGCACGGTTTTAATAAAGCCCGTGAACATAAAGACCGAAAGCCCTGCGCCAAATCCTAAATATATTAGTATTATACCAAGCGGGTTGTCTAAATGCAAGACATTTGCAACCTTTGACATAGTAAACATTACCATTTGAAAGGGCACTATCATTGAAAACACTAGCGCATAGTATAAAATCGAGGTGAATTTATTTTTTACCCTTACAATAAACCAGGCGCACATTGAGGTGAATATTAAAATTGCGGCAATAGAAAAAACGGTTATAAAGAGCGACCAGCCGAATGCCGAGATAAAGCCTGTGTTTTTGATGCCCTCTACATAGTTTGAAAGCCCTACAAAATCATCCCCAAAAGGCAAGGTAAATGGAGACTCGCTTATTGAAAACTTTGCTTTAAAGGAGTTTATAAGCACCACCGCCACAGGAAAAACAAAGGCAGCGGCGAAGACAATAAGCAGAACAAAAAATACCGTATTCAAAAGCTTTCTTGCCATCAGCTTTCAACCTCTTTTCTCCGTGTAAGATAAAGCTGTAAAAGGGCTATTACCGCCACGATAATAAAGAATATTACCGCCTTTGCCTGACCTACCCCCTCATATCCCGAACGGGAATAAAAGGTGTTGTAAATATCAAGTGCCACCATCTGCGTTCGGTTAGCCGGTGCGCCTGCGGTAAGGGCTAAGTTTTGGTCAAACAGCTTAAAGGAATTGGTTATTGTTAAAAAGAGGCAGATTGTAATTGAGGGCATAACCGACGGAATTGTGATTCTAAAAAGCACCGTAGCGGCATTAGCGCCGTCCACCCTCGCCGCTTCTAAAATATCGGTGGGGATATTCTGTATACCCGCTATATAAATTATCATCATATAGCCTATCATCTGCCAATGCATAAGGATAACCAGTCCCCAAAAGCCGTAGGTCGGATTAGAGGTTATAGAATAACCGAACTTATAAAGAACGCCGTTAATTATTACCTGCCATATATACCCCAGCACTATACCGCCTATTAAGTTCGGCATAAAGAATATTGTTCTGAAAAAGTTTGTGGCGGGAAGCTCCCGTGTGAACAGGAGCGCTAAAGCAAATGCGATAACATTAATTCCGATTACCGAAATTACCGCAAATTTTACCGTGAACCATAGGGACTGTAAAAACAGATTATTGTCGGTAAATGCACGCACATAATTTGAAAAGCCCACAAAGGTTGCGTCGGATACGGTGCGGAACTCGGTAAAAGACAGCACCACACCCATAACAAAGGGTATTACAAAAGCAATTAAAAATGCCGCAAGGGTAGGCAGTACAAATACGGGAAACCAGTGTTTTACCGTTTTTTCCATTTAATCCCGTTCACTCTTCCATTTATCGGTTATGCTTTTGCGGACATCCTCCCACTTCTTATCCCCTTGGACATAGTCAAGCAGTGAACTGCCGACCTCCTTTTTAAACGCCTCGCTGGGGAAGCCTGTGAATATCCAAGGGATATTCTTTACCGAATCATCCTTCATATAGCGGGAAATTTCCTTTGCAAGGGGGTCGTTGGGAAGCTCTGCGTCGGAAAATGTGTTGAAGGGAGTTATAAAATCAAGCTTATTTGTAACATAATCCTTGCCTGTATCGCTTGAAAAGAGCCATTCAAGGAAGGCAAGGGAGTTTTTCTGCTGTTCATCGGTTGAATTTTTGTTAATCGCAAGGTAATTTTCGGTACCTATGCATATGCCCTGTCCCTTTTCACCCTCTATTCCGGTATACATCGGCATTATCTTAATGTCTTCAGCCTTTACGGTGTTGCCTTTAACGCCCGAAATCTGTGACCAGCTCCAGTTGCCGTTCTGCACCATTGCAACCTTGCCGAGGGCAAATTCCGCCATTGAGTCGGCAACCGACTTAGAGCCTAAAAGCGTAGGCTTTGTGATAGAGTTATTGATATAAAGGTCGAAAAGCTTTTCAAAGTTTTCGGCGTACTTGTATTCGATATTATCCGCCTTATACATAGCAAGGGAAAGGTCGGAATCGGCGTCGTTTTTTTCAAACATTTCGTAATAAAGCGGAACATTTAAAAGATGCGACTGCCAGCGCCAGTCCTCGCCGCTTGAAAGCGAGGTAGATGCAAACACACCCTCAATGCCCAGCTTCTGAAGATTTGCCGTCATATCCTCTACAACCGTTTTAAGCTTATCAAAGCTGTCGATTTCGTCAGCCGATTTAAGGTCGCTCTTTTTGTCAGGAAGTGCGAAATACTTATCCATAATTGCGTTGTTGTAGATAATTCCGTAGCCCTCGATAACATAGGGTATTGCGTATACTCCCCCGTCATCTTTAATGGCAAGGTCCTTATCGGAAAGCATATCGTAAAGCTTACTGTCCTTAATATCAAGGCAGTAGTCGTCCCATTCGTCATAACCCACAGGACCGTTCACCTGAAAAATTGTAGGTGCGCTTGACTTTGCGATTTCGGATTTAAGGGTCTGCTCATAATTGTTAGCGGCGGCGGTAACAACCTTTACCTTTACGCCCTTTTCTTCCTCGTATTTTTTCGCCAGCTGCTCGTAAACAGCGGCAGATTCGGGCTTAAAGTTAAGGAAATACACCTCACCGCTTGTGGTTTTCTTTTTGCCGCAGCCCGCAAGGGATATGCAGGAGAGCAAACAGATAATTGATAATAATAATGAAATCGGTTTTTTCATAATTTACCTCCTAATGATTTCTTTTAATAACATTCCGCAAAATCGCAAAATAATTCCGCAACTTAAAAATTAAATTTTTTATATGTTCTATAGAGGACAACCCCGTCATAACATTTAGTGTGAGGTGAAAAGCTGTGGAAAAAACAAAAAGATTTGAAAGCGTGCTTTACGGCGTTGCACCGAGAATAAGGTCGGTGCTAAGCCTACTTCCCGCCACCGTTAAAGAAAGCACAGAGGAAATAAGGCTTCGTGCGGGACTGCCTGTAGCACTTACCGTAGGGGGAGAAACCGTATTTATAAGGGAGAGCGGACAAACCTCTTTTATAATTACCCGTGACCTGTTAAAGGCAGAGAAATGCAACTTAGAGGAAAGCTTCAGGCTTCTTTGCAAGAACTCGGTTTATGCCCACGAAAATGAGCTTAAAAGCGGATTTATTATTATGGATAACGGTCACCGGGCAGGAGTATGCGGCACCCTTACAGAGGGCGGAGTCATGCGTGATATAACCTCGGTTAATATAAGAATTGCCAGGGAAATTTTTGGTGCAGCAAACGATATTGTAATGGATTTTGACGGCGGAGGACTCCTTATTGCAGGTCCGCCCGGAAGCGGTAAAACAACCGTACTTCGTGACCTTGTAAGACAGCTCTCCGGTGGGGTTTGCGGAAAGCATTACCGAGTAGCGGTAATCGACAGCCGAGGTGAAATTTCAGGCGGAATAGGCGGAGATGCGGGTAATGATTTAGGCCCCGACAGCGATGTGCTTTTGACTGCGGACAAGGCGGCGGGCATAGAAATTGCCATAAGGACTATGTTCCCAGATATAGTAGCATTTGATGAAATCGGCACCGAAGAAGAGCTCAAAAAGGTCAGCGAAAGCTTTTGTGCAGGTGTGACGGTTATTACGACTGCACATATAGGCACTGCCGAGGAGCTGATGTGCAGAAGGGTTACCGCCGCCCTGATAGAAAGCGGAGCGGTTTCAAAGATAGCCTTACTCCCCCGCATTCACGGTGGGGCAATTAAAATTGTCCCCGTAAAGGAGCTTTGCTGTGGCATGGCTGTTTAAAATCTTAGGAGTTATAACAGTGCTCTCCGCCTGCTCCCTTGCAGGTTTTTTAAAATCCTTCGGGCTTAAAAAAAGGCACAAAAAGCTACTGGCTATATATCGCTCAATGTCGGATTTGCGGGAGCGCATACGAATGGGCGGCGGTGAGATAGAAAGACTTGTTTACCTTTGCTTTGAGGAGGATACAGCAAGTATTTCAGAGGGTAAAGCAATTATTAATGCTATGTATCTGAAAAAAGCAGATGTCGAGATTTTAGAGGAGTTTTTCCGAGACCTTGGTATGTCTGATTCGGACTCGGAATATGAGCGCACAGGGCTTTATATGTCACTTATTCTTAAAATCAGCGATGAGGCAGAGAAAAAATGCGGTGAGCTTTGCCGTCTTTACAGCTCCCTTGGTATACTGTGCGGACTTTTTATTTGTATATTCTTTTTGTAGGTGAAAAAATGGATATAGACTTTATTTTCAAAATAGCGGCTATAGGAATAATAGTGACTGTGCTTAATCTTTTACTTGTCCGCTCAGGCAGAGAGGATCAGGCTATGCTTACCACCTTGGCGGGGCTTGTGGTGGTGCTTTTGATGATTGTAAACGCTATCGCCGACCTTTTCACAACCGTCAAGAGTATTTTCGGTCTGTAAGAATGGAAATTTTTAAAATACTTGCAATCTGTATTATAACTGCGGTTTTAGCGGTTGTTTTAAAACATCAAAAAGGCGAATATGCGCTTATGGTGGCGTTGGCAGGCGGTACTGTTGTCACACTTTATATATTAAAGGGCGTTTTAGCGCCGATTGAATATATTAACACAAAGCTTTTTAATAATGGGATTAATATCGAATATTTTGCGGTGGCTCTAAAGGCGCTGGGCATAGGGTATGTAACGGGATTTATCGCCGATATTTGCCGAGACAGCGGTCAAGCCTCCTTAGCCGCCAAGGCAGAGCTTGCGGGAAAATGCGCAATATTCATTATTTCCCTTCCGCTGATAGCGGCGGTATTAGATACGGCATTAAGCTTTTTGACTTAAATACAAAGGAGCAGATTATGAAAAAACTAAGAATATTAATTCTGTTTTGTATTTTTGCCGCTTTCTTGACCCTAAGCGTTTCAGCAGAAGAAAGCGGGTCACCCGAGGAGTTTTACACCGAGCAATACAAAACCAGCGGGGCTGAAAATTTAGAAGACGCACTCCCCGACTCTGCAAAGGATTATTTTTCACAAAACGGCATAGACCCGTCTGATTACAACTGGGTAAACAACATCTCTGCCGAAAGCGTTTTTAAGCATATTTTTTCCTTTATTTCCTCGGGCGCAAAGGCTCCCCTTAAGGCAGGTGCGGGAATAATCGCAATAATACTTATTTCCGCCGCACTTACTTCATTAGAAATTAAAAGCAGCGCAATGACTGCGGCGGTATATGCCGCTGCGGCGTCCACTGCCGCAGTGATAGCAGTCCCCGTTTCTTCTGTTATTAACGCCTCGGTAAACGCAATTAAAGGAACAGGGATTTTTATGCTTTCTTTTATTCCTGTGTTTGCGGTAATCGTCGCCGCCTGCGGGTCGGCGGTTACTGCGGCTTCTATGAGCGCTTTACTCCTTACAGCGGCGGAAGGAGTCACCTATATTTCAAGCTTTGCGGTTCTTCCCTTAATGGGCGGCTACCTCGCATTATCTTTAAGCAGTGCGGTCTCTCCGCTGATTAAGAAATCGGGCATAGCCGAGACGGTTAAAAAGCTTGCTTTTTGGATAATGGCATTTATTTCTGCTGTTTTTTTAGCTATTTTAGGTATTCAAACCGCTGTTAACGCCTCGGCAGATACCTTGGTCTCAAAGACTGCAAAGTTTATTATAGGCTCCTCTATTCCTGTAGCGGGCGGGGTACTCTCCGAAGCGATGAACACCGTCACCGCTTCTATGGGTCTCTTAAAATCCTCAATAGGAATTTACGGAGCACTCGCCTGTGGGGTTACATTGTTGCCGCTTATAATAGAACTGCTTATCTGGCGGGCGGTGTTGCTTGTTTCCTCGGCGGTGTCGGAGCTTTTTTCTTTAGGGGGAATAGCGGGACTTTTAAGGGCTATGGATTCAATGATGTCCCTTTTAATAGGAATTATACTGATTGTGGGGGCGATGTTTGTAATTTCACTTGCGGCAATAGTTACGGGGGTGCGTGCGGTATGAGCGGTTTAATCACATTTTTAACCGCTCTTTGCACCGCCTGTGTTTTTATAGGTGCGGTGCATCTTATCTGTCCCGACGGCACCTTAGAAAAACCCGTAAAATATGTTTTAAGCCTTGTTTTTATTGTGACGATAATCTCTGCGGCGGGATTTTTAAAGGGCGGTTTTAATACTGATATTAACTTTAATACCGCCGCCGAAGTCTCTGATGAAGAATTAAAAGCCGCCTCGGCAAGGTATGTTTACGAGCAGGTGCTTAAAAGCAATCAAATAAATTTCACCGAAATTACAGTTTGTACGGATAAAACAGAAGACGACAGCATAGTAATTAGTAAAGTTATAATTTATTCGGACTGTAATAAGGAAAGAGTATTGGCAGCCTTAGGCGAGGCGGCTAAAAACTTAGAGGTAGAGATAGTAAATGAATGAAGTAATAAATAAGCTGACAGAAAAAATTAAAAATCCAAAGCTTCTTGTGGCGGCAGGTCTTGTGGGTATTGCGCTTATCTGTCTTTCCTCTTTTATAGGCGGCGGTGAGAAAAAAGAAAGCAAGGCTCAATTTGGGGAAACTATAACCGCCGAGGAATACAAGGCAGAGCTCCAAAAAAGCATCGGAGAAATTGTTAAGAGCATCACGGGAAGTGATAATTTAAAGGTGGTAATAACCCTTGAAAGCGGCATTAAATATTCATACGCCGATATTAGCGAGGGTGTTTCGGAAAATAAGACTGCCAGCAATTCCGAAAGCACCAGCAGTGAGCTGAAACAGACCTATATAACCGTAAAAACCGCCGACGGCGGCGAACAGGCTTTGTTAGTTACTACCGAAATGCCCGAGGTTCGGGGTGTGGCAATTGTGTGCGAGGGAGGAGACGATGAGAGGATAAATGAGAAAATTAAAAACGCCGTTACTGCGGCGCTTAACATAACTTCAAAAAGAGTATACATAGCAGGAGGAAAGGTTCAATGAAAAAAGGTAAGGTTTTCGGAAAAAGTCAGATAGCCGTAACGGCTATGGTATTAGCCTTGGCGGCGGCAATTTGGCTTAATATGAAATATACGCCCTCATCGGGTAAGTACTTAGGCGAGGCGGCTTATGTAAATAACACAAGCTCCGAAAGCGAAGCTGTGCAAACCGCCGCCAAGGCAGAGGAAAAGGACAATGATTATTTTGCTTCTGCAAAAAAGGAACGGGAGGCCGCCCGCAAAGAGGCTCAGGAGCTAATCGAGGAGACGCTTAAAAGCGATAAGCTTACTGAGGAAGATAAAAAATCCGCCGTGGCGAAAACCGAGGAAATAGCAGACAGAATGGAAAGTGAAACCAATATTGAAGCCCTGCTTAAAGCAAAAGGTTTTGAAAAAGCCCTTGCCGTCATCAGCGATACGGGAATAAGCGTTGTTGTAAAGTCAGAGGGGCTTACCTCTGCCCAAACGCTGCAAATACAGGACATTGTTACCTCGGAAACTAATATCCCCCTTTCAAATATTAAGATTGTTCCGATAAAATAAGTGTTGTGTTATTTGAAAAATGTGGTATAATATACTTAAAGTATGTTAAATGACGGAGGTATATCCATGGAAAATAACAAAACCGAGCTGTCTGTAAACACCGAGGTAATCGAAAAAATGGCGGAAATTGCCGCTAAAGAGGTTGAAGGAGTATCAGGACTCTCAAAAAAATCGATTGATTTAAAGGGAATCGTTAAAACTAAAAACGCTTTCAAGGGCGTTAAGGTTGAGAACATTAACGGAGCTATTGAAATAAGCGTTTACATCTGCGTCAAGCAAAACGCTAAGGCGAGAGAGGTCGCCGAAAAGGTACAGAACAACATAAAGGATAAAATTCAGACTATGACCGGCAATGCAGTAACGCAGGTTAATGTAAACATTGCGGATATTGAAATTGAGAAAGAAGCAGAGTGAAAATTTTAGTCGGTAATGTTTATTCATTACCGACTATATTGTATTTTCAGCTTTTTTCTTCTAATAATAGATAAGAAAGGACTGTGTGATTATGTCAGTTATCAATTTAAACCAATCTAATTTTGAAGCGGAAGTCTTAAACTCGGACAAGCCCGTTTTGGTGGATTTTTTCGCAGTTTGGTGCGGACCCTGCAAAATGGTCTCCCCCATAATCGACGAAATAGCCGAGGAAAGGCAGGATATTAAGGTCTGCAAGGTAAATGTTGACGAGGCTCCCGCCCTTGCAGAGCGTTTTTCGGTTTCCTCTATTCCCACCCTTGCGGTATTTAAAAACGGCGAGCTTGTAAGGTGTGAAACGGGAGCGAGACCCAAACCCGCCATTCTCGCCCTGATTGATTAGGTGAAAAACAATGAAGCTTTTAATAATCCGCCACGGCGACCCCGATTACAGTATTGATTCCCTTACCGAAAAGGGGCGCCGTGAGGCAGAGCTTTTAAAAAACAGGCTTGTTAAGCAAGATATTAAGGACTTTTATTGTTCACCCTTAGGCAGAGCAAAAGCAACGGCGGCGCCTACCCTCTCTGCCTTCGGCAAGGAAGCGGAAATTTTCCCTTGGCTCGAGGAATTTTCGGGCTACATAGTCGACCCTAAAACGGGTAATAAAAGAATACCTTGGGATTTAATGCCAGAATATTGGACTAATGAGCCAAAATTTTTTGATAAAGATAAATGGCTTGATACTTCCCTTATGTCAAGCGGAAATGTTAAGGAAAAATACACCGAGGCGGTAGAGGGAATAGACCTACTTCTTCAAAAATACGGCTATCTCCGTGAGGGTAATTTATACAGAGTGGAAAATGAAAGTACCGATACGATAGCCCTCTTCTGCCATTTTGGTATAGAGTGCGTACTCCTTTCCCATATTCTTAACATCTCCCCCGTTTCGCTTTGGCACGGCTTTGTAGCGCTTACTTCCTCTGTAACGACCCTTATCACCGAGGAACGGGAGCGAGGAAAAGCCTATTTCCGCTGTTGCGGCTTTAGCGATATTTCACACCTTTACGCCGAAAATGAGCCCCCATCATTTCAGGCACGCTTTTGCGAAACATATTCAAATTTTGAAGAACGGCATTAAAGTATGAAGAATGATGTAATTATAATCGGCGGCGGTGCGGCGGGACTTTGTGCCGCAGTTGCCCTTAAACAGAAAAATCCCGCATTATCTGTAAGACTGCTTGAAGCCCTACCGAGAGTGGGCAAAAAGCTTGCTGCCACAGGCAACGGCCGCTGTAATATAACCAATAAAAACATAACAAAAGAGCGTTATCATGGCAGAAATACCTATTTTGCCCTCTATGCCCTATCACGCTACAGCGGCAAACAAACCGAGGATTTTTTTCACTCTGTGGGTGTTGATTTTATTTTCGAGGATGACAAGGGCTACCCTGCCTCCTTGCAGGCGGCTTCGGTGGTGGACTGCCTTCGCTTTGCCGCAGAAGAGTTGGGCGTAATACTTTGCACCGAAACAAGGGTTACAAATATTCAGCTTTCAGGCAGGCTTTTTAAGGTTATTGCCGGAAATCTCAACTTTTTGACCGAGAATATTATAATTGCCGCAGGACTGCTTTCAGGTGGCGAAAAGCTGGGAAATGACGGTCAAATGCTCACCCTTTTAAAGAAGGCAGGCTTTAATACAGTTAAAACCTACCCCGCTATAGTTCAGCTTAAAACCGACCCCGAAATCGTGCGCCAGCTTAAAGGAATTAAGGTAAATGCAAATGTAAGCCTTAAATCGTGCGGGAAACTGTTGCGTCGGGAATACGGCGAAGTACTGTTCTGCGATTACGGGCTTTCCGGGCCGCCCATACTTCAGGTTTCGGGTACGGCGGCAAAGAATCAAAACCCCGTTATATCCCTCGACCTTATGCCTGATAAAAGCCTTGACGCTTTAACGAAGGAGCTACAGGACAGAATATCTATCCTTAGCGCCAGAAGCACCGATGAATTTTTCACGGGTATGATGAATAAACGGCTCGGTCAGGTTATTATTAAGTCAGCGGGATATAAGCTTAATACATCCGTTGGCTCCCTCGATAATAACGCACCGAAAAAAATTGCGGCGCTTATCAAGGGTTTCAGCTTTAATGTTACGGGAAATACGGGCTTTATTAATTCTCAGGTAACCTCAGGCGGGCTCTCCACAGAGCAGTTCGACCCGAAAACTATGATGTGCCGTGATTATAAAGGACTTTATGCGATAGGCGAAATTTTAGATATTGACGGCGATTGCGGCGGCTTTAATCTTCAATGGGCATGGTCAAGTGCACTGTGCGCCGCCGATGCAATAACAAAAAACAATGTGTGACTATAAAAAAACCGAGGAACGAAATCCTCGGTTTTAGTTATTTCATATAATTTTAGACCTCAAAAGCAGTAACAATAATATCGGAAGAAATTATATTGTAACCGAACTGTGAATTACTGTTTTTAACAAAAAGCGTAACCGCCTTGCCCTCTTCATCACCGTCATGGGAATCCAAAACAACATTTGTTGTTACGGTGTAGCTGCCGTCCTCATTAAGTCTTACAGATTCAACGGAGTGCTTATAAACCGTATAGCCACGGGGAATGATGTAAACATAACCCTCTTTTTTAGGGAAGCTTTCATTAACAGAGGATAAATTTTCAACCTCAACGCCGTACATATTGTAAAGATAATCCTCAACTCTGCTCTCCTCTACAAAGGAGCCGTCTGTTGAGCCCGAAGCGCAAAGGGCAATCACCGCACAGTTTACTAAATCTTCAACCGAAGCAAGCTCCTCGTCATAGGCGAAGTTGTGGTTAAGCATATTAAGGAAGCGTGTTTCCTGCACCTTATCCATATCGGCATTTTGAGCGATTACCGCATTATCAGCCACGGAAGAATCAACCTCATCCGCAGGATTAGCGGATATAACCGAAAAAGAGGCGAGTACAGCCAAAGTCAGGAATAAAGAAATTATACTTTTGATTTTCACACTGCCGCCTCCTACTTTAAATAATCCTATATACTAATTATACACAAAACCCACAAAAATTGCAGAAACAATTCGGTTACAAATAGTATCAGGTTTGTAATATTTTCCGTCAATTTGTATACAAGCATTACCTAATAATGCACAAATTCGACAGATTATATTTGTTTATGACATTTTAATAATTTTTTTAAAATTTTATCACAATTATTAGTTGTATTTGCCAAGAATGTGTGTTATAATAATTTCAACAACATATTGCCCGCACCACGGCGAGGCAATTTAAAGGAGTGCATTATTTTGAAAGACTATCCCCTAAATCACACACAGAGCGTTGCCCTATTAGGTCACGGCGGCTCAGGTAAAACCACACTTGCAGAAGCTATACTCTGCTACGGCAAGGCAACCGAGCGCATCGGCAAGACCACAGAAGGTACCTCTGTTATGGATTTTGACCCTGAAGAGAAAAAACGCAAAACTTCGGTTTCTGCTTCTGTTTATGCGCTTGAAGCCGCAAACAGTAAGCTTAATATTATAGACGCACCGGGACTTTTCGATTTTGCGGGCGGCGTATGTGAGGCGCTTACTGCGGCAGATACAGCTCTTATCGCAATTTCGGGTAAATCGGGACTTACCACAGGTGCCAAGCTTAGCTTTGCCAAGGCTCGTGCGGCGAAAAAGGCCGTTGCGTTTTTTGTAGGTAAGCTTGACTCCACCCATGCGCATTTCTACCGTGTAATTTCCGCCCTTGTAGGAAACTACGGTGCGGTTATATGCCCTATAGTTATACCCTATGTTGAAAACGACGAGGTTAAATGCTACATAAATTTAATCGAGAATAAGGCTTATGCCTGCGACGGTCTCGAATTAAAGGAAATGCGTATGCCCGTAAGCAATGACGCAGACGAAATGCGCAGTATGCTGCTCGAGGCGGTTGCCACAACCGATGAAGCACTTATGGAAAAATATTTCGCAGGCGAGGAATTTACCCCCGAGGAAATTAAAACAGGCCTTAAAAAGGGTGTTTGCTCGGGTGATATATGCCCCGTATTTGCAGGTGTTCAACAGACGGGTGCCGCCATTCCGATGTTGGTAGATACTCTGCTTGAAATCGCCCCCTCCTCTGCCGATTCTAAATACACACTTTCAGACGGCGAGGAAAAGCAGTTTGATGAAAGCGGCGAAAATGCCCTGCTTGTATTTAAAACCATTGCCGACCCCTTTGTAGGCAAGCTTTCGTATTTTAAGGTGCTTTCGGGCAAGATAAAGAACGATACCCGCCTTATAAACAGCCGTACAGGCGAAGAAGAACGCCTTTCAAAGGTTATGTGGCTCAAAGGCGGTAAGCAGGAAGATGCTGACTGCATAAAAGCGGGCGATATTGGCTCTGTTGCGAAGCTCGGTGATGTTTTAACGGGTGATACCCTTTCTGCCTCGGGCAAGGTATCTGCGGCGGCTATCGAATTCCCTGCCCCCTGCCTTTCCGTGGCGGTTTACCCCAAGGCAAAGGGCGACGAAGAAAAAATCGCCTCCGCCTTTAACCGTATCGCCGAGGAAGACCCCACTATTTCGGTACATACCGATAACGAAACCCACGAACAGATTTTATCGGCGCTTGGCGAACAGCATATAGATGTTATAGTTTCCCGTTTGAAATCCAAATTCGGTGCAGAGGTTGAGCTTAAAAAGCCGAAAATCGCCTACCGTGAAACCATTAGAAAGTCCGTAAAGGTACAGGGCAGGCATAAAAAGCAGTCCGGCGGTCACGGTCAGTTCGGCGATGTTTGGATTGAGTTTGAGCCCTGCGAGTCTGAGGAGCTTGTATTTGAAGAAAAGGTCTTCGGCGGTGCAGTTCCCAAAAACTTCTTCCCCGCCGTTGAAAAGGGGCTTCGTGAAAGCACGGCTAAGGGCACCCTCGCAGGCTATCCTATGGTAGGGGTTAAGGCAACCCTTGTTGACGGCTCCTACCACCCTGTTGATTCTTCGGAAATGGCATTTAAAACAGCGGCATCAATAGCCTTTAAGGAAGGTATCCCACAGGCATCTCCCGTACTGCTTGAGCCCGTCGGCACGCTTAATGTGCTTGTGCCCGACGAAATGCTCGGCGATGTTATAGGGGATATTAACAAGCGCCGAGGCAGAATTATAGGTATGAATCCCGCCGAAAACAAAATGCAGGAAATCGTGGGTGAGGTGCCTATGGCTGAAATGTCCGATTTTGCGACGGCTATGCGCTCTATTACACAAGGCACAGCTACCTTCACCCTTACCCCTACCCGTTATGAGGAAGTTCCCGCAAATATTGCACAGAAAATAATCGACGACGCAAAGTAAAATATTCGGCTCCCTATTAAGGGAGCCGAAAAAATTTAAAAACGATTTTAATTTTTTTCAAATTAAAGGCAAATTAAAACCCGTTATTTCTATTGAATAGCTTTGTGTTTTTTCACCGATAATATTTTAGGGTGATAAAATGCAAAAAGGAAAAATAAAATTTATGCTTTTTTCAATAGGTGCAGTTGGCTACGGCTTAATTGAGATAATCTGGCGGGGATACACCCATTGGTCAATGCTTGGAGCAGGCGGTATATGCTTTATGTTTTTCGGAACGATTAGCGAAAAATTTAAAAACGCGGGGCTTTTTGTTAAAAGTCTTTTAGGCAGTACCTTTGTCACGGCGGTGGAATTCATATTCGGTGTTGTCTTTAATATAATTTTAAAAAAGAATGTGTGGGACTACAGCAAAATGCCGATGAACATAGGCGGTCAGGTGTGTTTTCCCTACTCCTGCCTTTGGGTGCTTTTAAGCCTTGTTTGCATACCTTTTGCGGGAAAAGTCAATAAGCGATTGCAAAAACAAAAATAAGTGGTATAATGTTTATATATTATTTGCAAGGTGGAAGCTGTTTTGGAATTTCTGCACAGAACCTGGGCTGAGATTGACCTCGATGCCCTGGTACATAATTTTGATATTATTAAAAAAGAAGCCGAGGGAGCAAAGGTGATGGCGGTTGTAAAGGCAGACGCCTACGGCCACTCGGTTAGAATTGTCGCCCCGATACTCGAACAGCACGGAGCGGACTTCTTCGCCGTTTCAAACATTGAAGAAGCGATTACCCTTCGCGGTTGCGGGATTACAAGACCTATTTTGATATTGGGCTATACTCCCGTAAGCATGGCGGCACAGCTTTATTTAAACGATATTGTGCAATGTGTATATTCCCCCGAATATGCCGCCGCCCTCTCCGAAAGAGCTTGTGCTGACGGGGTTAAAATAAAGGCACATATAAAGCTTGACACGGGTATGAGCCGTTTAGGCTTTGATTGCCGTGACGAAAAGCTTTCGGGTATTGAGGACGCAATAGCCGCCGCAAAGCTTAAAGGCTTTATATTCGAGGGGATTTTCACCCACTTTGCGGTATCCGACCGCACCGAAACCAGCGAGGACGGCTTTACCGATAAGCAGTATTCCCGCTTTTGCAATGCAGTAAAACAGTTTGACTCTGTAGGGCTTACTCCTAAATACCGCCATTGCTGTAATTCCGCCGCCTTTTGTCTTGATAAGGATAAGCATTTCGATATGTGCCGACCGGGTATTATACTTTACGGTCTTACTCCCTCTAGCGATTTGAAGCTTAAGGAAGATTTTATCCCTGTTATGACGGTAAAATCGGTTGTATCAATGGTTAAAACAATCGGAAAGGGCGACACCGTAAGCTACGGCAAAACCTTTACGGCAGAAAAACAAATGAAAATTGCAACCGTTACCGCAGGCTATGCAGACGGCTACCCGAGACTGCTTTCAAATAAAGGCTATGTACTTATAAACGGCAAAAGGGCTAATATAATCGGCAGGGTCTGTATGGACCAAATGTCGGTAGATGTTACCGATATAGATGAAGTAAAGCAGGGCGACGAGGTTATTCTTTTTGGAAAAACTCTGCCTGTAGAGGAGCTTGCCGATATGTGCGGCACAATCAATTACGAAATCATCTGCGGAATTTCACCGAGAGTACCGAGAATTACGGTAAAAGGAAATTAATAATGAAGAAATACATTCTCTCCCTTGATGAGGGCACAACAAGTGCCCGAGCAATACTATTTGATAAGGGCGGCAACGCCGTTTCGGTGGCACAGCGTGAATTTACACAAATTTATCCAAAGCCCGGTTTTGTGGAGCACGACCCTATGGAAATATTCTCTTCCCAATATTCCGCAATAACCGAAGCTATAACACAAATCGGCGCAACACCCTCGCAAATTGCGGCGGTGGGTGTTACCAACCAGCGTGAAACCGTGATTATTTGGGATAAATCCACAGGCGAGCCTGTTTACAACGCTATAGTATGGCAATGCCGCCGCACGGCAGATTTGTGCGAGGAGCTAAAGGCAGAGGGTCTTGAGCCTTATGTAAAAAGCGTTACAGGGCTTTGCATTGATGCCTATTTCAGCGGTACTAAAATTAAATGGATACTTGATAATATTGAAGGTGCACGGGAAAAAGCTCAAAAGGGCGAGCTTCTTTTAGGCACGGTGGACACCTGGCTTATCTGGAAGCTGTCGGGCGGCAAAATTCATATCACCGACCGCACCAATGCTTCCCGCACAATGCTTTATAATATACATACCCTTGATTGGGACGATACTTTGCTTAAACGGCTTGATATTCCCCGCTGTATGTTACCGCAGGTTAAATCCAGCAGTGAGATATACGGCTATGTAAACATTTTAGGTGAGGAAATCCCCGTTTCGGGAATAGCGGGCGACCAACAGGCGGCGCTCTTTGGGCAGAAATGCTTTTCTGCGGGAGACATTAAAAACACCTACGGCACAGGCTGTTTTCTTTTGATGAACACGGGTGATAAACCCTTTGAAAGCGAAAACGGACTTCTTACAACCATAGCCGCCTCTACTAAAAATGATAAGGTAACTTATGCGTTAGAAGGTAGCGTATTTGTAGGCGGAGCGGTTGTTCAATGGCTTAGGGACGAAATGGGGCTTATTAAAACCTCTGCGGAGAGCGAAAAAGCCGCCCTCTCCGTTAAGGACAGCGCAGGGGTTTACATAGTTCCCGCCTTTGCAGGGCTTGGTGCTCCCTACTGGGATATGTACGCAAGGGGCACAATCTGCGGACTTACAAGAGGGGCCAATAAAAATCATATTATCAGAGCGGCTCTTGAGTCTATCGCCTACCAAACAAACGATTTAATCACCGCTATGAAAGCCGATACGGGTCTCCAAATCAATTCCCTTAAGGCTGACGGCGGAGCGGCGGCAAACGGCTTTTTAATGCAGTTTCAGGCGGATATTTCGGCGCTTTCGGTCGTATGCCCCAATAGCACCGAGGCTACCGCCGCAGGTGCGGCGTATTTGGCGGGGCTTGGCATCGGATTTTGGAAAAGTACCGATGAGATTATGGCACTTAACTGCGAAAATACAATATTTACTCCTAAAACAACAGAAAAGGAGCGCACAAAGCTTTTAAACGGCTGGAAATGCGCAGTTAAAAGCACCGTTGCTTTTTTAAATAACAGCTAAGGAGGGACAGCTATGACCTACGAAATTAAAACTTTAGAGGTACAAAGTACCGATAATATTCACACCCTTAAGGGGATTATATACATACCTGCGGGCGAAATCAAGGGAATTTTTCACCTTGTTCACGGTATGTGCGAATATATAGGGCGTTACGCACACATCTTTTCCGCCCTTGCAGAACAGGGCTTTGTGTGTTGCGGCTATGATAATTTAGGTCATGGCAAAACCGCAAGGGATGAAAGCGAGCTGGGATTTGTAGCCCACCGAAACGGTTGGAAATATCTTGTAAGGGATGTAAAGGCATTTGAGGACGCAGTACGAAAAATGTACCCCAATATTCCCCTTTACCTTATGGGACATTCTATGGGCTCCTTTATTACCCGAATTGCCGCCGAAAATTACGGTGAGCAGATAGAAAAATTTATTATCTGCGGTACAGGCGGTCCTAACCCCGCCGCTCCTTTCGGCCTTATAGCAACCGACATTATGGGGCTTATCTTCGGTGAAAAGCACAGGTCAAATTTTGTAAACAAACTGGCATTCGGCACTTATAACAAGCGGTTCGACGGGGATTCCGAATTTGAATGGATAACAACCGACCGTGATATTATAACTAAATACGAGGCGGATAAGTACTGCAATTTTAAATTTACGGTATCTGCAATGCACGACCTTGTAAAATTAAATCAGCTTTCAAACCGCACCGAATGGTTCAATAAAATCAGAAAGGATTTGCCTATTTTTCTGATTTCAGGCAGTGACGACCCTGTAGGTTCTTACGGAAAAGGAGTTACAAAGGTTTACGAAAAGCTTAAGGCCGCAGGTGTAAACGATGTTTCTCTCAAGCTTTATAACGGTTGCCGACACGAAATACACAATGATGTCTGCAAGGAAGATGTAATAAAAGATATTTTACAATTCATTGAAAAATAAAGCTGCTCCCGACCAACCTTAACAGGTTAGTCGGGAGCTTTATATCAAGGGGTATTATCGGTTATTTAAAGACAGTCAAAGACAGCCGCCGATATTAGGGATATCCCGCAATCAACCCCTGCTAATATATTATGCTTTAATTTTAAATCGGTGACTTACGAATGAACAAAACGCCCAATGTATTTGCACCGCAGTGTGAAGAAACGGTACAGCCCGCACGGGTCAAAAACACCTCTTTAAAAGGCGCTTTGCTTTTAACTATATCAACCAATTCATTCATAAGCTCAGGGTCACAGCCTGCATGGGTTACGAAAACACGGTCAAGGTCAATATCCGAATAATCGGCGATTTTTTCGTTAATATACTGCTTTGCTACCTCGCTGAATTTGCCGCGGTACTTCTTTGCAACATCCATTTTGCCGTCTTTAACCTGTATGCAGGGCTTAAGCTTTAAGAGGTTAGCACCGAACATCGCAAGTGCGGAGCAACGGCCGCCCTTATAAAGATATTCAAGACTGTCAATAACAAAAGATGCGTCAACACAAGGCACAAGCGCCCGTGTTTTTTCTACTGTCTCCTCGGCAGAAAGTCCTGAAGCTAACATTTCCGCCGCCGCAACAACAAGCAGTCCCCCGCCTGTTGACAGGTTCTTGGTGTCAATTACATAAACATTACCCATCTCTTCTGCCGCAATGCAAGCGTTATTGTATGTAGAGGACATTTCGGAGCTGATTGTAAAGTGAATTACGGTCTTTCCCGCCTCGCAAAAGGGCTTGAAAAAATCAATGCAGTCGCCCACATTGGTGGCAGCGGTTTTGGGAAGCTCCCCCGTTTTATCGTGGTGGGCATAAATATCGTCAGGGTTAATATCTACCCCGTCGGTATAAGTCTTGTCCCCAATGGTTACTTTTAAGGGCATTATCGTAACATTATAGCGCTCTTTAAGCTCCTTGCTTAAATCGGTTGTACTGTCGCTGGTTATAACTACATTTGAACTCAAATTAACACCTTCTAAATTTAGTAGTATAATAAATTATAACATTAAAATTACATTTTAGCAACAGAAATTATTGTTCTTTTTTCTAATCTGTAATAATTTGTAATTAAAATATTATATATTTTTTAGGGGGAGTGTGTTAAAATAGAATTGCAGATTTTTTCTGGCAGGAATAATAAAAGCGAAAGGACCAAAAAAGTGAAATTCTTTAAATCGGCTACAAACATCATCCTCACATGTATTATTTTTGTTCTTGTCGGTGCGCTTGTCTGTTCACTGGTAGTCATTAAAAAGAAGGATAACTACATAAAATCTGTAAAGGCTCAAATTTCGGAAAATGATAGCCTAATCGAAAATTCCGAGGCGTTAATAGCCGAATACGAAAAGCAGATAGCTGAAAAGGACCAAGCGAACAGTGACATTGCTTCACAGTTAGAAGCGGCTAAGAATGAAAAAAAGAAGCTTGAGGATGAAAATGCGGCACTTAAGAAGAAAATTGAAACCTTAAGCGCACAAAAGGCGGCTGATGCGGCGGCGGTATCGTCGCCGCAGTCCCCTGTGCCAAGCGGTGAGAAGGTCTGCTATCTGACATTTGACGACGGTCCGTCCAAAAACACCCCACTAATTCTTGATATACTTAAAAATTATAACGCCAAGGCAACCTTTTTTGTTATAAACTCTGCAGATATAGGCTATATTCAAAGAATTCACGATGAGGGTCATACGGTGGGTCTTCACACTGCGAGCCATAACTACGCACAATTATATTCAAGCACGGACGCTTATTTTAATGACCTAAAGCAGATTTCGGACAAGGTTGAAAGCATCATAGGTATAAGACCTACGGTTATGAGATTTCCGGGCGGCAGCAGTAATAAGGTAAGCGCAAAATACTGCAAAGGAATTATGACTCAGCTTGTAACCCTCGTTCAGGAAAAGGGATACTCATATTTTGACTGGAATATTTCCTCGGGAGATGCTGACTCCACCACGCCGAGCTACACCTATATAAGAAATAATGTTCTTAACAACGCAAGAAACAAGAACTCCATATGCGTGCTTATGCACGACGCTGCGGCTAAAACCACAACGGTGCAGGCTCTGCCCGAAATAATAGAAGGGCTTACAAATATGGGCTATCGACTTGAGGCTTTAACCCCCGAAGCCTACGGATACCACCACCAAAATCTTAATAATTGATATTTTAAAACGGCTGAAATGCAAATTGCATTTCAGCCGTTAATTTTACACCTTAAACTGATTGTATATTTCGCCGTTTTCAAGGTTCTTCCAGCAAAACACACCATTTTCGCTTATCATATAGCTGTGGGGACTGTCTTCCTTAGGAATGGAAACCGAGCCGCAGTTCATATAAATATAATCCCCGTGCTGAGTGCATTTAGGTATATGGGTGTGGCCGTTTAAAAGAATATCCCCATAAGAAAGCGGCGGAAGCTTATTTTCGTTATATATATGCCCATGGGTAGCGTAAATAATGCGCTCGCCTACGGGTATTACCCCGTAATCCGCAAGAACGGGAAATTCAAGCACCATCTGGTCAACCTCGGTATCGCAGTTGCCCCGAACACAGAAAATCTTACTTTTAAGGGGATTTAGTAAAGAAATCACCGCTTTAGGTGCATATTCCAGTGGTAAATCGTTGCGGGGCCCGTGATACAAAATATCGCCCAGCAACAAGATTCTGTCCGCCTCTTCCCTTTCAAAAGCTTCTATCAACTTTTTGCAGTAATAGGCAGAGCCGTGAATATCAGATGCAATCATTAATTTCATATCAGGCACCTACGCAAAAATCAAGAAGTAAGCGAGCACGATTATGCCGAGAACTATTCTGTAACAGCCGAATGCGGTGAAATCGTGTTTTCTGATATAGCTCATAAGGAACTTAATTACCAAAACAGAAACTATGAATGCAGTCACCATACCTACAAGCAGTACCGCAAGCTCGGCAGAGGTGAAATTAAGACCGAACTTTAAAAGCTTGATAAAGCTTGCACCGAACATAACGGGAACTGCTAAATAAAAGCTAAATTCTGCCGCCGCAACTCGGGAAACACCGATTATAATAGCGCCTAAAATAGTAGAGCCGCTTCGTGAAGTACCGGGAATAAGCGAGAGAGCCTGAAAAAGACCGATAATAAGAGCGGTCTTGTAAGAAATTTCCGAAATACTGTTATATTTAGGGCTAATCGAACGATTACGGCGCTCAATAAGTATAAAGAGCACGCCGTATATAATAAGCGTTGCCGAAACAACCACATAGTTATGGAAATATTTTTCAAAAATATCATCAAGCGGAATACCGATTATCGCCGCAGGGAGCATTGCAACAATAACCTTGAACCACATATCCATTATGTCCTTCTTGATTATTCCGCTGCCCTTTGTTATGTAGTTATAGCCCTTTGACTTGTCAAGTGTAAAAGGCCACAGCTTTTTCCAAAAGATTACCACAACCGCAAGTATTGCTCCGAGCTGAATTACAACATTGAACATTTCCTTAAACTCTTCGCCCATACCAAGCTTAATAAACTCATCGGCTAAAATAAGGTGCCCTGTACTACTTATCGGCAGCCATTCGGTAATTCCCTCGATAATTCCCAAGATTATTGATTTTAAAATTTCTACCATACCTATCCTCCAAAAAGCGCTAAGAAATTGCCGGCTTAATTGCCGGCAATTCAGTCTGTCAAAAAGCCTGTATTGCAATGACTGGCGGCGTTCAGCCGCATCTTCGTTTTTCCGACGACAGGTGCGGCGGAAAAACTCCTTGCAGGCGAAAACCGCTCGATTAGCGGTTTTCAAGAGTGCGTGGGTGGTATTGGCGGGAGTAGAGCGCAGTCCGAAAATTTTAAATTTTCGGCGAGCGGCATTCCCGCCAAGAGAGCGGCGACTTTGTCGCCACTCTCAAGTGCCGGCAATTTCCTTATATAATTTAATATATGCGTTAGCCGAAGTCCCCCAGCTATTGTCGCAATTCATTGCCCGTTTCCTTAAAATATTCCAGCCGTCCTTATCGCTAAAGCCGGCGAGCGCACGCCATACAGCGTCTTCCATCTCGTGGGCGTTGTAGTTCTTAAAGGTAAAGCCGTTACCCTCACCGTCGCCGCTGTCGGAAATGGTATCGTTAAGACCGCCTGTCTCCCTTACAATCGGTATCGTACCGTAACGGAGAGCCACCATTTGGGCCAGTCCGCAGGGCTCGCTTTGGCTTGGCATTAAGAAAATATCCGCACCTGCATATATTCGGTGTGCAAGCTGAGGATTAAAGCCAAGCTTCAGACCAACCTTATCGGGGTACTTCTGCGCCATTTCGTGGAAGAAGGTTTCAAACTCCCACTCGCCAGAGCCTAAAATAACAAATTGCAGGTCGGCTCTGAGCAGTTCTTCAAATACCCGCTTTACAAGGTCAAGTCCCTTATGCTTTACAAGGCGTGTCACCATTCCGATAACAGGCACCTGCGGTTTTTCGGGCAGACCCATTTCATTCTGCAGCATTTTCTTATTATACGCCTTATCCTTTAAATGGTCAACATCGAAATTTTTATAGATAAGCGGGTCGGTTTCGGGATTATATACCTCGTAATCAATACCGTTTACAATGCCCGTAAGCTTGTAGGTAAACTGTTTTAGGATATTGTCCAGTCCGTGGGAATAATACGGCTGTAAAATTTCATTAGCATATGTGGGAGATACGGTTGTTACTTTATCAGCGCACTGAATACCGCCCTTCAAAAAGTTTACACAGCCGTCATACTCAATAATGCTCTGGCTTTCGTACGGTATACCAAGCACATCGCCGTTAAGGTCAAGCCCGTATTTACCCTGATACTGAATATTATGAATGGTAAATACCGTCTTAATATCACGGTATGTGTCTGTGCCTCGGTACATAGTGTTAAGGTAAACGGGAACAAGGGCGGTCTGCCAATCGTTGCAGTGAATAATATCGGGAGTAAAGCCGATATGGGGAATTATATCCAGCACCGCACGGGAGAAAAAGGCATAGCGCTCGGCATCGTCATAGTATCCGTAAAGTCCGTCACGGCCGAAATAATACTGATTATCGATAAAGTAGTAAATCATTCCGTCAACATGGGCTTCAAATATACCGCAGTACTGGCGTCTCCACGCAACCGATACGGTAATGCTTTTAACAAAGACCATTTTTTCCCGCATTTCTGCGCTTATGCAATTATAAAGGGGCATAACCACCCTGCAACCCACAAACCTGCGGCGCAAAGCCTTAGGCAAAGCGCCCGCAACATCAGCAAGTCCCCCTGACATCGCAAAGGGTAAAACCTCACTTGAGGCAAATAATACTTTCATTGTGCTGTTTCCTTTCTAAAGTACCTGATTCTTTTTAACAAATACGCATTTTTCGGGCGTTCCCTTCAAAATCATATTATCCCCTATAGCGGCGTTTTTATCAGCTATAACATTCTTTATATCCGCCGCTGTTCCGACAGCGGTTTCCTGCATTAAAATACAGTTTTCAACTACCGCATCCTTTTCGACAGTAACGCCGCGGAAAAGAATACTGTTTTTAACCGTACCGTTTATAACACAACCGTCGGCTATAATGCTGTTTTTAACATTTGCCTTTGTGCCGTAGCGGGTGGGCATATCGTCACGGGTCTTTGTAAATACGGGACGGCCCCTGCCGAACAGCTGACGGCGTACATTTGTGTCGAGCAGTGCCATACTGGCCTTATAATAAGCGTCGGTACCGTCAAGCACTGCGACAAACTCATTATGACGGAAGCCGTAAATCCTTAACCTATCGGTCATATCTGCAATTACATCGGCAGTAAAGCTTACCTGACCTTCAGAATAAGCTTCCTCAACAAGCCTCATCAAAAGCTTGCGTGAAAGAATAATACTTCCTGCAAAATAATCGGTATCCTCGTCTGCCTTAGGCTCGAAACCGATGCTTTCTATTCTGTCATCGCCGTCCATTTGGAAAAGCATTAAATCCGCATTATTTACAGGCGGTTTTCCATTGTGGTATACAAGGGTAATATCTGCCTTTTTCTCAATGTGGCTCTTAAGTGCCGCATTTAAATCGATATTCGCAATCGTATCCGCATTGCAAAGCACTATATACTCCGCATTACAGCGGTCTATATAATCAATAGCGCCGTGCAGAGCGTCAACCGTGCCGTTATAACGCTTTGTGCCGCTGGTAACATATGGCGGCAAGAGATATAGTCCGCCGTTTTTACGGTCAAGATCCCAGTAAACCCCGTTGCCCACATGGTCCATAAGCGAGCGATAATTTTCCTTTGTGATTATCCCAACGCTCGAAACGCCCGCATTTACAAGATTTGAAAGCGGAAAATCGATAAGGCGGTATCTTGCTCCAAAGGGTACAGAGGCCATAGACCTCTTGGAGGTAAGTCTTTTAAGCAGAGTATCGTTAATATTAGCAAATATAATTCCCGCAACTGCAGAAGTTCTCATATTTTCTCCTCCTCGCCGACATTTTCGGTTATCATTTTCTTAGCTCCGACAACCGCCTTTTTACCGACCGTTAGGTTATCTCCTATAACGGTAATTCCCCACTCGCTTGTGTCGGTATGGGCGGGTTCTGTGCCTATTTCGGCGTTTTCACCGATAACGGTGTTTTCGGCAATTATGGAATATTTTACCTTAGCACCCTTTTTAATAACCGCACCGGGCATAACCAGAGAGTACTCAACCGAAGCGCCCTTTTCAACCGTTACATTTTCAAAAAGGATAGAATAATCAAGCTTACCCTCAACCTCGCAACCGTCGGTTATAAGGGAATTTTCCACCTCGGCATCTTCGGAAAGATATTGCGGCGGCATACCGGTTGTTCTTGAATAAATACGCCAATTAATATCGGCAAGATTAAGGTCGATTTTAGGATTCAAGAGGTCAAGGTTAGCCTCCCAAAGGGAATCCACCGTTCCTACATCCTTCCAGTAGTCACCAAAGCGGTAAACCTTCATAAGCTCTCCGGCACCTAACATTGCGGGGATAACATCCTTGCCGAAATCGTTTGAAGAGTTGGGGTTAGCCTCGTCCTCTGTCAGATACTTTTTAAGCTTCTGCCAAGAGAAAACATAAATTCCCATTGAAGCCAAATTGCTCTTAGGATTTGCGGGCTTTTCTTCAAACTCGTAAATCGTGCCGTCTTCCCTTGTGTTCATAATTCCAAAGCGGGAAGCCTCCTCCATAGTGACCTCCATAACGGCAATGGTGCAGGCGGCACCGCTTTCGGTATGCTCGTTTATCATTTTGGAATAATCCATTTTGTAGATATGGTCGCCCGAAAGCACTAAAACATACTCGGGATTGTACCTTGAGATAAACTCGATATTCTGGTAAATGGCGTTAGCCGTACCCTTGTACCAGTTTCCACCCTTCTGCCCTTGATAGGGCGGAAGAATATGTACTCCTCCGTTTGTGCGGTCAAGGTCCCAGGGCTTGCCTGAGCCTACATAATCGTTAAGCTCAAGCGGCTTGTACTGTGTAAGAATTCCGACAGTATCAATACCCGAATTTGCACAGTTTGACAGCGGAAAATCGATAATGCGGTATTTACCGCCGTAAGGTACTGCGGGTTTGGCAATTTTACTGGTTAAAACTCCGAGTCTGCTTCCCTGCCCGCCGGCAAGCAGCATAGCGACACACTTTTTGCTGTTCATAACAACACTCCCTATATTTTATTAATATAACTGTATAATATTATGTTTTAGTCGCCGATTTATTACTATTTGTCCGTGATGCTGTTTTTCTGCTCACGGGAACACGGTAAAAGCTTACCGACATTGCGGGAATATCAAGGCTTACGGAGTCTTCATAGCCGTGCATCGGTATTTTTTCGCTCTTATAGCTTACAGCCGTATCCTCTGTAACGCCGCCGAAGCTCTTACTGTCGGAGCAGAAAATCCTCTTGTACGAACCCTTCTTGGGCACTCCTATGCGATAGTTTTCCCTTGCAACAGGCACAAAATTGCAAACCGCAATAAGCTCGTTTCCTGATTTATCAATACGCCTGAAAGAAATAACGCTCTGCGCATTATCGTCGTTAGAAATCCAAGAGAAGCCTTCCCAAGAATAGTCAATTTCCCAAAGCTGTGAATGCTTAAGATAAAACTTATTAAGCTGGGCAACATAATCCTGCATCATACTGTGCTTATCGTACTGAAGCAACAGCCAGTCAAGCTCCTGCTTATAATTCCACTCAATAAACTGGGCAAATTCCTGACCCATAAACAAAAGCTTTTTGCCCGGATGCGCCATAATGTAGGCATAAAAGGCACGCAAAGAGGAGAACTTCATATCATATTCGCCCGGCATTTTCTCAATCATTGAGCATTTCCCGTGCACCACCTCATCGTGGGACAGCGGAAGAATAAAGTTTTCCGAAAAAGCATAGAAGAAGGAGAAGGTCAGGCAATCGTGATTGTTCTTCCTGAAAAGCGGGTCGAGGGACATATATCGGAGCATATCGTTCATCCAGCCCATATTCCACTTGAAGTTAAAGCCGAGTCCTCCGTCCTTCGGCGGTTTCGTAACAAGGGGCCAAGCGGTGGATTCCTCTGCTATCATCATAACTGATGGATTAGCAGAAAATGTAGCGGTATTTAAATCCTTTAAAAAGGCGATTGCCTCAAGATTTTCGTGCCCGCCGTAGGAATTAGGCACCCATTCCCCGCCCTGACGGCCATAGTCGAGATACAGCATTGAGGCAACTGCATCAACCCTGAGTCCGTCGATGTGATACTCCTTAATCCAGTAAACCGCACTTGAAATAAGGAAGTTTCTCACCTGGGGCTTGCCGTAGTCAAAAACAACGGTTCCCCATTCCTTATGCTCCCCCTTGCGGGGGTCGGCATATTCGTAGCAGGGTGTTCCGTCAAAGCGGAAAAGCCCGAACCCGTCACGGGGAAAATGGGCGGGAACCCAGTCAAGTATTACGCCGATACCGTTTTCGTGCATAATATCGATAAACTTCTTAAAATCATCGGGAGTACCGTAACGGGATGTAGGGGCAAAATAGCCCGACACCTGATAACCCCAGGAGCCCTCAAAGGGATACTCGGTAACCGGCATAAGCTCCACATGGGTGTAATTCATTTTCTTAAGGTATTTCGCAAGCTCTCGGGCTAAGGTTACATAATCATAAAAACTGCCGTCCTCAAATCTTCGCCACGAGCCTGCGTGAAGCTCATATATATTAACGGGGGATTCGTATATATTCTTGACCTTCTGCTCCGCACTCCATTTTTCATCATTCCAAGCATAGTCAGAAATGTAAATTTTAGAAGCGTTGGCAGGTGCGGTTTCGTAATGTCTTGCATACGGGTCGGACTTGAAGCAAGTCATACCGTCGCTTGCGGTAACCGCATATTTATAGGTATCAAAATTTTTAAGTCCCTTTATGCTTGTTTCCCAAATGCCGCCGTCAGACCTTTCCATAGGATTGGCCTCATTGTCCCAGCTGTTAAAATCACCCACAACCGAAACTGCCGCAGCATTCGGTGCCCAGACCCTAAAGACGGTATTATCACCCTTTAAAAACGAGCCGAAGTATTTATATGCTTCTGAAGTTATACCCGAACTGAAATTTTTAATAAAATCCTTCATTTCGCACCTCTTTATTTTGCTGACAGCCGAATTTCCTTCCCGTGAAATACCGCTGTCACCTTTTTATGTATTTATTATAACAGCATTTACGGTGTTTTTCAAGTGATTTTTGTTAAATTTCCGAAACAAACGAAAAAGTTAGATGTCGATATTTGTTAATATTTAACAAATATCGACATCTTTTTGCATACAATGAATTGTTTTTTATATTTAATTATGGAAAGAAATTTTTAAAAGTTTAGTATTCATCTGTAAAAATTTGTAATGTTATTCAGTTTTTCACGCTGTTTTGTATTAAGCTCCTTGTCTGAAAAAAGCGAGGAATAGGAAAAGAACACATACCCCGATACGCTACCGTTCTTATAGCAAATCTCCGCCTGTCTTGCGATTATATCCTCCGAGGTGTTCCATTCCTCCCTGTCCGCCTCTGAGTCCGTCCCTATTTTGTAGGGAGCAAGCCCGATTTTAAGCTCAACCTCTGTATTTACCTTTGAAAGCTCAATCCATTCGTCGAGCAGGTTATCGAAGCAGAACTCCCTATCAGGATAATCGAAGCCGAAATATAGCTGTGGGATTACAGCATCCAAACATCCGCTTTCCACCCAAGTCTTAACATCGGCATAAAGCTCGTTATAGTTTTTTTCGATAGAAGCCATAGGACTTACTGTAAAAGCAATGTCCTTACCGTAAAACTTTACGGCGGTATAGCAGCCCGATATTAAGGCATTAACATTCGCCCGTCTCCAATCGGCAAGGGAAAGGGGATTTTCGGTTTCCGAGGCGTATTTTTCATAGCTTGCCGAATCAAACTCCGGTTCGGTTGTGGGATAAAAATAATCGTCAAAGTGAATGCCGTCCACCTCGTATTTGCTAAGCACCTCCCGAATTCCGTTTATCACAAGCTCTCTCACCTCAGGTTCGGCAGGATTTAAGTAAATCCCGTCAAAACAGCAGACATTTTTATCGTTTTCTGTGCTTTCGTCACTAAGCCATTTGTATGCGGGGCTTTCGTGGTCTAAGGCCTCCTTATCGCTTGAAGAGGTAAGTACTCTGTAGGGGTTTATCCAAGCGTGCACCTTTATTCCCGAGGTATGACAGGCATCTATTATATATTGAAACGGGTCAAAATCAATATTCTTAGCGTTATTTATAAGCGGAAAGTAATCCGATTGAAAGAGCGAATCGCAAAAAGCCCTTATATGTACATATATTTCCCCTATTTTAAGGGCTTGGCAGTTTTCTATAACCTTATCAAATTCCGCCTTAAAGCCCGCCTCGCTTTCGAGCATAGAATTTATCTCGCTGAATGACAGCCACACTCCCGAAACAGAGGAGTTTTTATAAGTAAGCTTCTCGCTTTCATCTGAAAGACTGCTACTGTTTTCGGGGGTACAACCTGCAAGCAAAAGGCAAAAAACAAGCAAACAAACGATTAGCTTTTTCATAGCACCACCCTTAAAAATTAAAGCGTTTCTCTGTAATTGATAATAAGCTCTCCCAAGGAGAAAGCACCGTCGGAGCTGAATTTAAGCTGAAGTGATTTTACAGGTCTTAAATGCGGTATAAGCTTTACGGATTTAAGGGTCCCGCAGGTATAGTCTATATCGGGCACTCCTAAGTCTAAAATATCTAAAGACCTTCCGTTAATAAAGATTTCAAGCCTTGCCTTTGATGAGGCAGAAATATTTATACTGTCAATAAGCTTTTTATTTGACATACTGCCGAAATCAAAGCCCTTTGTCACCGCCATACCTGCAACAGAGTATTTATTTATAACAGGCTCATCATCGCTTCGGCAAATATCGGTGTCATCTGTGCCCGAAAGCTTGGCTGTATAAAATACTCTGCCGTCAGTTCCCGTACTAAAAAGGTACAGCTGACCCAAAGAAGAAAATCCGCCCAACACATTATTATTCTGAAAGCTCCAAACATACCAAGCAGGGTTTTTAAGTCCCCCGTTTCGGTAATCCATTATAACAGCTTTTTTTCCTAAAAGCAACAGGTAACGGTTGTCATTATGAACTGCAAAAATATTACTTGCCTCGCTTTCACTTAACGAGGTTAAATATCTGTCAATATTTGCAGAAAGCTTTGTAATTTCAAAAGAAGATGTGCTAATCGCATAAACCGCCCTGTCGCTTCCGAGCCATATCGCCTCATTTCCGCAAAGCAGGCAGGAATATTTATTTTTAAGTCCCTTGTCCCCGCTGATTTTTTTGGCGGTAAAGGTGTCCTTAGTATAGAACACCGAATCGTCATCCGCAAGCAGTGAGGTTGAATTTATGGCGTTACCGTTTTTAAGTGTAAGGGTGTATATTTCATTCTGCTTAAAGGCTAAAATTCCGTTATTAAAGCTTAAAAGCGCATTAATTCCGTCTTCCCCGCCTATTTTATATGAGGAATCACAGGGAAAGTACAGGGGCTTATCTGTGCGCACGCTTATTACCCTGCCCCTGTCTGTTCCGCCCGAGAAAACAAGCCTTGAGCCAAGCACCGCACAGCAGGTTGAGGAAACAGCGCTTTCAATGCCGTTTTCAAGGGCTTTACCTGCAATAACGCATATATTGTTCTCGTAATACTTGTTCATCAGCGGTACTGAATAATCGCCGCCGTCACATGTAAAACTAAGCATACCCTTTTCGCGGTTTACCGTAAGAGTTACCCGTGCATTACCAAAGGTAGTTGTGACCGAACTTTGAGAGTCCATAATTACCCAATCGGTATATTCGGTCGAGCTCATATAAATACGGCACTGAACAATATCATCATTAAGATTGGTAAAGGGAAGCCTGAAAGAAGAAGAATAACCGTCCGAGGTGAAGTATGCCTTAAAGCGTTCGGTGAGCATATTGCGGGATTCCAAAAACATAGGCGTTCCCGTATAAGCAAAGCCTAAAGACCTTGATTCCTCATAGCGGTTGCCTCTGCCGTTCATATAAACCACGGGAACATAGAAGTTGTGTAGCTCCTTCCAAGAGCTTAAGCCGCTTTCAAGCTCATACACCAAGTAGCTTGCTTGAGAGTAATTGTATATGTTGCGGGTACACACAAGGGCAAATACGCCTGCGCCCTCTACAGGACTGGCGCTGTAAAAAAGAATGTTTGTGGGCTGGTAAAAATCCTCAAAGGTAATACGGTTAAAAATTAAATTGCCCGCCGCAGAGCTGTTTCCGTCTGCACCCACAAAAAATATATTGCAATAATAAATTGAGTCGTCTTGGCAGTATTCCTCTATTGCAATTTTCTTGTAATTGCCGTCTATGTAGACACCGAAATCGGTAACCTTATAGGAAAATGTGTCATAAGCGGGCGGATTTTCACTTTTAATTATATTTCCCGAATCGGCGTTAAGTCCCGCTCTCGTACATAAAACGCCACCCTCGTACCGCATATTTTCGCTTTCGCAAAGTGCGTTGTCGGGAATATCGCACGCAAGAGACGAGGTGACGGTCCCCGATTTAAAGCCCCGCACCTTAAAGGTTTTTTGTTCGTTACGCTGTAATGATTCGAATTTCATATTTTCTACCCCGTTATCACTTTTGGAAGCGTATCCTTTACACCCGATATTTCCGCCAGCGCAGTTGCCCGTTTTGCGTTATACATTTCGGCAAACAGGTGATTTTTGTTTGCATCGCCTTCGGTAAGAGCTAAAAGCATTGCCGCACCGTAGATGAGCGCCTCCTCCTTCGCTTTAGGAATTTCAAGAGAATCCAAAAGTGAAAAAATACCGTTACAGTTTAAATCGGGCAAAAGCTGATTGATTATTTCAAGTCCCTTTAACGCCGTACTGTTTGATTCGCTGGGGTCACCCTCTTGCCCCGAATATCCAAGTAGGTGCATCGCTCTTTTTATAACATCATACCCCGTCATCGGTTTTTTCCTCCTTAATATCCTTTATAAGACCGTTTTTGTCGGGCACTATACCCTCAGGCAAACGGTTAAGCAGTTGGACACGGTCGATAATACCCTTTTCATAAAGGGTTATAAGGGTATTTGTGCATTCCCGCTCGCTGTATACTGTTCCTGCGCCGACCTCTATCTTTGCGTTTATAAGCATTCCCTTTAAACGCTCCGATTCAAAGGGTACATAGCGTATCCCCCCATCGTCCGAAAGCTTCATTTTCCTGTTGCCGTAGCAAGCAATCCAGAAATCTGCCCAAATCCGTGAAATATCCTCCGCAAAGGAATAAAAGCGGTTCTTTATTATCTGCAACGGCATTACCGCCGCATCACGCAGGGTAATAAGTGCGCTTGCATTGTCTGCTCGGCTGTCGCCTAAAGCCACCTCATTCGCACCGCTTTGGGTTAAAGTATTGTTGATAAGGGACTGTGCACTGCTGTCAAAATTCTTTGAGAAATCAGGGGGTGCAACATATCTTACCGCTCCCGCAACCTCTTCATTTGTACCGAAGACCTTTATTATCTGCCCAGGCTCGTTTGTTATTCCCTCGGGCACTGTGTCGCCGTTTACAACAAGCATAGGCATACCTGTAGTCATGGCCGACCAAACATTAGCCGTTATCATACGGTTAATGGCTATCTGGTTTGGTATTAGATATGTAATCTCGCTTTCCCCGTAAATAATTCCGCCGCCACTCTCCCAAGAGAACAGCGCAATGGGATAAAGCCTCAGCCCCGTATCAAAATCTTTACGCACAAGGGCATTTTCGGTCACCTTTACACTTTTAATTGTATAGCTCCCGTCGGATTTATATTCCTTATAAAGCTTTGTAAGCACCGTGATTTTTCCGTCGGACGCACCGTCTTCAATAGCTCTTAGCGTTGGAATATCAGCCCCGTAGCGCCTTGCTTCCCGTATTACCTCCTCGGTTTCACGACAGCTTGAAATAATAATATAGGGTTGCTTTTGCACCTCTTTTACATAAGGGTCTCCGAAAAAAACATTCTCAATATTAAGCACCTCGCAGGCTATGTCGCCTTTAACCGGTACGGTTTTTTGCTCGTCGGCAAACAGTCCTGTTCTTATTTCGCCGTCCCAATAGGTGTAAAGCACTCCCGTACCTGTAATATAGGCGTCGCGGAGCACCTGTTCATAAAGCTGACTTAAATTCACCCGCTCTGCCGTAACATTGTAGTATCCGCCAAGTAAGGACATTATACCGTTAATTTCTTCGGTCTCCTTGTTATGCGTACCGTCTAAAGCAGTAGACACACCCTCTGCCGAAAAGCTTACGGTTAGCGGGTTTCCTAATATCTGGGACATTTTGTATTCCCCTATACGCTTTATAACATTGTGTCTTACAAGGGGACGGTCATTTCCGCATTTAGCGCCGTACCATTGGTCCCCGATGTAGAACCTCTCATTAATGCGGTTTTGCTCATACATTCCCCGCTGTCCGAGCCCCGCCTTAAAATCCAATGCGGTGCGGTATTCGCTGTAAATTTCAAAAGGCTTACTGTTCATATAATTTCTCCCTTTCGATAAACCTGATTAAGCAAAGCCGACAAATCCGAACCCGATTTTAAAGGGCGGATTTTCGCCTTTGCTTAAGGGGAGACCCGCTCCCCTTAAGCTTTTGATATATTTTTCCTTAGTTTACGGTAACCGTTACAACCTTAGAGGCTGTTCCTGCAATACCATTTGCCAAAATCTTTACAAAGTAATAATATTTGCCCTTTTCAAGTGTGGTGGGGATAGCGTAGGTTGCGCTTGTAGCACCGCTTATCTTAACGGGAGATTTTCCGTTTTCATCAGCGCAGGAGTACCACTGGTAGGTAAGCGTAGCCTCACTTGTTGCGGTTACCGAAAGGTTACCGCTGATACTGCCCGAGGTCACAGTCTTATTGGCAGGCTGTGAAGAAATTGTGATTTCGGGAGAAATCCAAGCCCAAACTGCATCAAGACCGCTCTTGTTTACAAAGACATCGTAATAAATACGGTAGTCAAACTTGTAAGCGTCGGCATCAATGTTCTGCTCGGGGGTGAAAATTCTCATCTTCTCGGTTTTCTTAACAAGGTGTGCTCCGCTCTTAGGACAAACCAGCATATATACCTCTCTTGAATTTTCTGCCGGTACAAAGCCCCCGTTCTCACCGCTGTTGAAGGTGTAGGCAGTCTTCATACGCTCGGAAACCACGGGTATAATAGCCACGCCGTTGATTGATTTTACCTTTAGGGTGATGTCGCCCTGTGTAAAATCGGAAACGGTAATCATACGGGAAATTTCGGCAGAGTTCTGGAGCGCCGCATACATATAGCTGTCCACAAAGGCAACCAGCTCCTCATCATATCCCACAACCGACTGCACCTCGTTTATAAGACCGCAAAGTGCCTCATAGGGCTTTTCGGTGTCGCCGTTTATAAGGTTTGCTCTTGTAGCGGCAAGACCCGCCAGCTTAGAGATTACATAAGCGTCGCACTCGGGAACCACCTTAGTGCGTACATATTCGCCCAAAATCTTGCCTGCAAGGTTTGCAATACCTGTCTCGCTCATATCCTCACGGTCAATCTGTAACGAACGGGCACGGTCCATCGCCATTGTGTAGGAGGTGTTGGCTACGGTAATAGCACCCTTTGTAAAGCCGGTGTCACGGTCATAGTCCGCAAGACCCTGAAAATCCACATCGGGGATTATTACGGTTTTAGCACCTACAAACTTAGCGGCGAGGGCATTGTCTGCAAAAAAGCCTGTTGCACTCTTCTGTGCAAACATTTTATCAAGCTCTGCTGAATATCTGGTTGCGTTTTCAATAGAATTAATAGACATAATTTTTCTCCTTAAATTTTAGATTTTATCGCCAAAGACCCTTTAAAAATTCGGCGGTCTCGGGACTTGTTCCGCCCTTGCGGTCGGTTTGCGAACCAACACTCAAGGCCTCGTTGTTTTCACTTTGGGTCGCCGCCCTGCGGGCGTTCTTTTTCTCGTTGTGACGGTATCTTAAATACTCATCGAGCAAAAGCGTACCCTTCATTTTCGCATTTTCAACAACCGATGGCGGCAGGTCGGAAATATCCTTAATATTAGGAAACTCGGCTTTAAGCTCATTAAATCCCAAATTTGTTTCAGGATTTTTCTCTAGCCCTAAAACATAGTCGGCCATTTCTTCATTTCCGCCGCATTCATCTAAAAGCTCTTTTTTCCTTGCTCTGAGTTTTTCTTCCTCGAGTGCGCACAAAAATTCCGAAACGCTTTTCCCGCTCTTTTGTGCGATTCGTTTTAAGCTTTCATAATCTGCGGCGATTGCCTCGAATTTAAGCCCCTTTTGGGCTAATTCCGCCGCCTCATTGATCCCTAAATTCCTTATTTCCTTGTTGTATTTTACAGGAACGAAAATTTCGTTATCGTTTTCAGGTTTGGTGTCCTGCGTTATATCCGCCTCGTCCTTCTCTGAAGCCTTTGGTATAGCTTCGGATTTAAGAGTAAGATTTTCCAAAATAATTCTTCCTTTCTGTTATCGCTGTGACTGCTCTGTGCCGTCATAGGATAAAAAATTGCTGAATTCCCGCCTTATTTTTTCTATTTCCTCATTATCAGCGGGATTGCCGTAAGCCGTCCTTTTACTGCGCCCTAAGCCGTGTGTTCCCAAAAGGAATCCGAAAAGGAACGCCGCGGCGGCTGTCGCTATAATAGTCAATGCCGTCATATATCCCAACCTCCGTTAATGTCAGATTCGGTTATATCGGGACGGTGGTAATCCCCGTCCCCGTTTTCAGGCTGAGGGTGAAACCGCTTAACATCCTCAAAAGCGTACCTTAAAGCATCGCATAAATGGTTATCGCTGTCCTTTGGCATTCGTTTTCCGTTTTCGGCGGAATTGTCGTCATAAATATAGGAAGAAAGCTCCCGTATCATATTTACACAGTCGGGATTAACCGTAATTTTATATTCATTAATGGCGTTAATCCCGTTTAAGATGCTGTCCCTGCCTTTAACCGACGGCGTAATCCTCGAAATACCTAAGCGCCTTAAATCGTCGTTAGACTTTGGCTCGGCGCAGTCAGCCCGTATGCGTTCCTTTGCAAACCCAAGCCGCTTTATTTCCTCGGCAATATCACAGTTAAGCATACGCCGTTTGCAAAATTCACGGTATATGTAAAGCTCCTTGTCAATAGGGTTTGCCAAAAATGCTACAAAGCCCGTCGGGTCATTGGTATAGCCGTAGTCAAGACCGAAAAAGCTTTTCCACTTATACAGCTCTTGTTTTGGAATTTCCTTTTTTCCTACTGTCCAGTTTTCATAAACCAAACCCTCGGAAATACCCCAGTTACCAAGTCCCGCCACCTCGTATTTGCGGCGGTTATTCCTTTTCATACGCTCAAATACCGCCCTGTCCGTATCGTCCAAAAACTCATTTATTAGGTAGTTGGTGGAAAAGGTGGCAGTTTCCCCGTTTACGGTATCAAAAAAACGTTTTTTCAGCCAATGTGTCCCACTCCACGGATTAAAGGTAAGGGTAGTCTGCTTGTATAAAGGCGGCTTAACATTTCCTCTCGGTACCGATAAATCCAGTTTATCAAAATCGGCTTCTAAAGAAATTTCAAAGGCCTCCTCAATCCAAACGAAATTTAAGTAACCCGTGGGGACGGTGGTAGAGGCAAGCTTTAACACATCGTCAAAGCCCCTGAAAATTATTCTTTGACCCGTTGGGGTATAGACCATTTCCATAGGCGAAACGGTATTTTTCCAAAGATGTGAAACATTCAGGCGTTCCTGCGCCCATTTAAGCTGTGCAAAGGTGCTGTCACGGTGGGTATTCATAACCTGACGAACAACCAAAAGATTACTTCCCTCGTATTTCATCAGTCTGTAGATAAAATTAAGGGCTGTCGTCGCCGATTTTTTTGAGCCTTTACCGCCCTTTAAAACCCTGTAGCGTTTTTCACAGCTCCAAAAGTCATCATACCCGCCGCCGATAATTTCGGAAAGCTTAATTTCCGACATCGTCAATTATTGTCACCGCCCTTGCTGTACCCGTTTTTTCCGAATCCTTTTCGCTTACGATCGAACGCAGCTCCTTTATAGCCGAAAGATCCCCCGAAGCGGCCTTTTTGTAAAGTGCAATCATAACTGCGGTCTTTCTTGTAGGATTTTTAACCTCAAATCCCTCGTCTTTAAGCGACTGAGCCTCCGCATCTGAAAGCCTTTCATTTAAAAGCGTTTTCAAGGTTTTATAAAGTAGCTTGTCGTTCTCTCGCATTTTCTTTTCCTCCCGGCGATTGCTATAATATATCCACTTATTACGGACATTCACCGACATAAAATATCTTCTTGACTTTTATAGGTATCTGTGCTATAACAATCGAAGAATTTTAAATTGTCAGGGACTTGTATATATGAGCAAAACAAATCAGATAAATATGACCGAAGGACCGCTGTTCGGCAAAATACTGCGTTTTGTTATGCCGCTTATGCTTACAAATATTTTGCAGGTGCTTTACAATGCGGCAGATATGGTAATAGTCAGCCTTTCAAACGAGCCTGATGCGGTCGGAGCAATCGGCACAACTACTGCAATGATAAACCTTTTTATAAATATTTTTATAGGCTTTTCAGTAGGTGCAAATGTTGTTGTAGCAAGGTATATAGGTGCAAATAGCCCCGATAGGATTTCAAAAGCCGTGCATACTGCAATACTCACAAGTCTTATATTCGGCACGGTAGGCGGCATTATAGGTATTGCTTTTCAAAAACCTATTCTGTCCGTAATGGGGATCAGCGGTAAGTTGCTTGAGCTTTCCTCCAAATATGTAATAATCTATTTTTTAGGTGCTCCGTTTTTATCCCTTACTAATTATGCGGTCGCCATCCTCCGTGCCGAGGGAGATACCAAAACACCCTTATTTGTGATGACAGGCACAGGCCTTTTAAATGTGGCGCTGAATCTGTTTTTTGTGTTATTTCTCGGTATGTCGGTGGAGGGCGTTGCACTTGCCACTACCATTGCAAATGCCGCCTCTGCGGCGATTCTTCTGGTACACCTCGGGCGGAGCAAGGGTATCTGCCGTTTTTCCTTTAGAAAATTAAGGCTTGATAAAACCTCCTTTAAAAGCATTGTGTATATCGGTCTTCCCGCAGGAATACAGGGGGCGCTGTTTTCGCTCTCCAATATGCTGATTCAGTCCTCTATAATTAAGGTCAACAATATGCTAACACCTGCAGGCATAAACTATCAGCCTGTGGTTAAGGGCAATTCCGCAGTCGCAAACTTAGAAGGCTTTGCCTACACCGCAACAAACTCGGTGTATCAGGCATCAATTACCTTTACGGGACAGAATTTGGGTGCAAGAAAATACAACCGCATAGGTTCGGTTATGCGCAACTGCTATCTTATAACATTTTTCGTTGCCGAAATTTCGGCAGGGCTTATCCTGTTATTCCGTAATCCGCTTTTGTCCCTTTACGGTGTTGTAAACGGTGCCGCAGGTACGGGTGAGGCTATTGCATATTCGGCGGCCATTACACGACTGTTATATATGTTCCCACCATATTTCACTTTAGCCTTTATGGAAGTGGGCTCGGGTATACTTAGAGGACTCGGCAAATCCGCAACCTCCACTATCGTTTCGCTTATAGGCTCCTGCCTTTTCCGTGTTGTCTGGATTTTTACGGTTTTTGCCGCCCGCCCCACCCTCGGAATAATATATGTTTCATATCCTATTTCCTGGGCAATGACCGCACTTATTCACTTTTTATGCTCCAACTCAGTACGGAAAAGGCTACTGCGCACACAAAAGGTCACCGAAAAAAGCGAGGTTTCAATTTCGCAGTAAAAAAAGCTTTACTTTTGTGTTTGGTTATGCTATAATATTAAGGCTACCGTGTACTAAGCCTTTGGCGTCCGCCCCTTTGGGGAGTCACTTTGGCCTTTCGCTTGGTTGACGGATGATATTTTAAAGGAGTGAAAAAAATGACTAAAGAATTAAAGCAGCAGATCATGAAGAATTACGCTATTCATGAGGGTGACACAGGTTCTCCCGAGGTGCAGATTGCGCTTCTCACCACCAGAATCAACGAGCTCAACGCTCACTTAAAGGTTCACCCGAAGGATCGTCATTCTTACCGCGGTCTTCTCAAAATGGTAGGTCACAGAAGAAACCTTCTTGCTTACCTGCAGAAAAACGATATTGAAAGATACCGTGCAATCATCAAAAAGCTCGGCATCCGTAAGTAATCCGTACTCTAAAGGCAGATCGGCACTTTGTTCGGTCTGCCTTATTGTAAATGTAAAAAAGAGATTTTCGTGATTTAGCGGTAAATCGAGTATCCGAAATATCGGGTGTTGGATTTATTGCTAACCGAAAATCTCTTGAAAAAAATTATAAGGAGATTTTAGTATGTTTGAAAACTACAAGGTTTACGAAACCACCCTTGCAGGCAGACCCTTAAAGCTTGAAACAGGTATGATGGCGCAGTTAGCAAATGCCGCCGTTATGGCTTCATACGGCGAAACCAAGGTGCTCTGCACCGTTACCGCCTCTGCAAAGCCTCGTGAGGGGGTTGACTTCTTCCCCCTTTCGGTTGACTATGAGGAAAAGATGTACTCTGTAGGCCGTCTGCCCGGCTCCTTCACAAGGCGTGAGGGCAGAGCCAGCGACAAGGCTATTCTTGCTTCCCGTTGTATTGACCGTCCTATTCGCCCGCTGTTCCCTAAGGATATGCGCAACGATTGCTCGGTTGTAGCAACGGTTATGTCGGTTGACCCCGACTGCTCACCCGAGGTTGCCGCCGCAATCGGCGTTTCAGCAGCTATCGCAATTTCCGATGTTCCGTGGGCAGGACCTATTTCAAGCGTTAATGTAGGTCTTGTTGACGGCGAAATTATAATAAACCCCGATTTGGAACAGCGTGCAAAGTCCGACCTTAATTTGACCGTTTCCTCTACCGAGGATTTGGTTGCTATGATAGAGGCGGGCGCTAACGAAATTTCGGACGAGCTTATGTTCGACTGCATTATGGCAGGTCACGAGGCTAATAAGGAAATCGTTAAGTTTATAAACGGCATTGTTGCCGAAATCGGTAAGCCTAAATTTGAATTCGAGTCCAACGATCCCGACCCCGAAATTTTCAAGGAAATCGAAGACTTCTGCATTGAGGATGTTAAAAAGGCACTTGATACCGATGATAAAACCGTCCGTGATGCGGCGCTTCTCCCCATTTACAATGCCGTACACGAAAAGTTTGATGAAAAATTCGAGGGCTGCGAGGGTAAAATCGAGGAGATTATGTACCTCGTTCAGAAGCATGTTGTAAGAGACTGGCTCAAGAACGAAAAGAAGCGTGTTGACGGAAGAGGAATTGACGAAATCCGTCCCCTTAACGCACAGGTTGACCTTCTTCCCCGTGTTCACGGCTCGGGTATGTTCACAAGAGGTCAGACTCAGGTTCTCTCTGTTGCAACCTTAGCCCCCATAAGCGAAGCGCAAAAATTAGACGGCCTTGACGAAGAGGTTACTAAGAGATATATTCACCACTACAACTTCCCCTCTTATTCTGTAGGCGAAACAAAGCCCTCAAGAGGTCCCGGCCGCCGTGAAATCGGTCACGGTGCACTTGCCGAAAAAGCACTTGTGCCCGTTATTCCCAGCATTGATGACTTCCCGTATGCTATCCGTGTTGTATCCGAGGTACTTTCCTCTAACGGCTCCACCTCGCAGGGTTCAATATGCGGTTCAACCTTAGCCCTTATGGCAGCAGGTGTTCCGATTAAGGCTCCGGTTGCGGGTATTTCCTGCGGTCTTATCACAGGTGATGACGGCGTTTACGGCGACTTTATGACCATGGTTGATATTCAGGGTCTTGAAGACTTCTACGGCGATATGGACTTTAAGGTTGCGGGTACTCATAAGGGTATCACCGCTATCCAGATGGACCTGAAGGTTCACGGTCTTACCCCTGAAATCATCAAGGAAGCCTTTGCAAAGACCCATAAGGCAAGGGATTACATTCTTGACGAGATAATGCTTAAGTGTATCCCCGAGCCCAGAGCCGAGCTTTCAAAGTATGCTCCCAAGATGTTGACAACCCAGATTAGCCCCGATAAAATCGGCGATGTTATCGGTAAGCAGGGCAAGGTTATCCAGTCTATTCAGGAGCAGTGCGACTGCACTATCAATATCGAAGAAGACGGCCATGTTTATGTTTCGGGTCTTGATGTCGAAAAGGCTAAGCAGGCTATCTCGATTGTTGAGCTTATCGCTAACGACCCTGAAATCGGCGGCATCTACAGCGGTAAGGTAACCCGCCTTATGACCTTCGGTGCATTTGTGGAAATCGCTCCCGGCAAAGAAGGCCTCGTCCATATTTCAAAACTTGATGTCAAGCGTGTTGAAAAGGTGGAGGATGTTGTAAATGTGGGCGATCAGGTTATCGTTAAGGTTACCGAGATTGACGACCAGGGCAGAATCAACCTCTCCCGCAGAGATGCGCTTGTTGAGGTAAACGGCGCAGTTGTGGAGCCCGACGCAGACGATGTTCCCCAACCCCGCCCCGCAAGACGGGATGGCGGAAGAGAGCGCCGTGGTTTTAAAAAGCACGATTAATTTTGTTGACAGACAACCCCCTACGGATAATCCGTAGGGGGTTGTTGTATTAATAAAGTAAAAGATAAGGTTAAGATTTTTTATCATGATTTAAAAATTCTTCTATAATGTATTGCGGGCGTTCCTTGCTTTCAATATAGGTTTTGCCCACGTATTGACCTACAATTCCTACAGATAGAAGCTGTACACCGCCTAAAAACCAAATAGAAATCATAAGAGATGACCAACCGGGTACTGTATGTCCCATAAAATAAGAAATCATCGTATAAATAAATGCGATAACCGAGCATACTACGATAACAGCACCCAATGCAGTAACCATTTTAATCGGTTTTATGCTAAAGGAGGTTATTCCGTCAAATGCAAAGGAAAGCATCTTTTTAAAGGGATACTTGCTCTCTCCCGCCATGCGTTGCTTGCGTACATAATAAACACAATCCGTCTTATAGCCGATTTGCGGTACAATTCCCCGCAGAAAAAGATTTCGCTCCTTATAAAGGGAAAGTGCCTGCATAGCTCGTGCGCTCATAAGGCGAAAGTCGGCATGATTATACACAGACTTTACCCCCATAGCCGACATAAATTTATAAAATGTCTGGGCGGTGAAACGCTTAAAGAAGGAATCGGTCTTGCGCTCACTTCTTACACCGTAAACAATGTCCGCTCCTGAGTAATACTTATCAATCATCTCTTCAATTACGCCCACATCATCCTGCAAATCAGCATCGATGCTAATAGAAACATCGCAAATATCCTTAACGGTATTAAGCCCCGCAAGCAGAGCGTTCTGGTGACCTACATTACCCGCCAAATTAAGCCCGTAAACATAATTACTCTCTTTATGAGCCTTGCTTATAAGCTCCCATGTGCGGTCACGGCTGCCGTCATTCACAAAGAGTATACCGCTGTCCCTACTTATTTTTTCCTTTTTTATTAAATTCTCAACTGCCGAAATAAGCTCTTTTAAGCTTGTCGGTAAAACCTCTTCCTCATTAAAGCACGGAACTACAATCATTAGCCGTTTCATTACAAACACCCTAACATAAACTTTTAGACATTTAGATTTTAACACTTGTAAATATTATAGTCAATATTATTATTTTAAAAGAATCCCCGATAAGGATGCTGCCTTATCGGGGATTTAGGTTTAATCGCCGAAAAATTCTTTGATTTTATCGGAAAAGCCTTTGCGCTTTTTATAGTTCTTTTCGTCTGTTGCCTTGTCAAATTCCTTAAGCTTTTCCTTTTGTGCTTTTGAAAGCTCTTTCGGAACTTCAACAGCTATTTTAACATATTCATCACCTTTGCCTGAATAATTAAGGCGCTGAATACCCTTCCCCCGAAGCTTAAACTCGTCGCCCGGCTGTGTGCCCTCGTGAATTGTAAACTTCACCTTTCCGTCAAGCGTGGGAACAACAATTTCGTCCCCCAAAGCCGCCTGAGTAAAGGTAATCGGAATTTCACAGTAAACATCATAGCCCCTGCGCTCAAAAATCGGGTGGGGACGGACATTTACATTTATCCTAAGGTCGCCCGCAGGGCCGCCGTTTACGCCTGCGTCCCCGCCGCCACGAAGATTAATAACCTGTCCGTCATCAATGCCTGCGGGAATATCCACGCTCTGCTCGACGGTGTGGCGTATTCTGCCCTTACCCGCACAGGTGTGACAGGGCTTATCGATTATCTTACCGCTGCCGTGGCAGTTGTTGCAGACCTGCTGGGTCTGCATAACACCAAAGGGTGTTCGCTGGGTAGATGCTACCTGACCTGTACCGTGGCAAACGGGACAGGTTTTTGCGCTTGTTCCCTTTTCGGCACCGCTGCCGCCGCATTCCTTGCAGTTGTCAATTTTAGTAACCTTAACGGTCTTTTTACAGCCCTTAGCCGCTTCCTCAAAGGAAAGATTAACAGTAGCCGCAGTATCGTTTCCCCGTCTCGGAGCATTAGGATTAGCCCTTCTGCCGCCGCCGAAGCCACCACCGAAAAAGGAGCTGAATATATCGCCCAAGTCACCGAAATCACCCGTAAATCCGCCGCCGTAGCCGCCGCCCGCACCAAAGTTGGGGTCAACTCCTGCGTGACCGAACTGGTCGTAGCGTGCACGCTTTTCCTTATCGGAAAGCACCTCGTAAGCCTCGTTTACCTCTTTAAAGCTTTTTTCGGCTTCCTTGTCTCCGGGGTTCAAATCGGGATGATATTTTTTTGCCGCCTTACGGTATGCTTTTTTGAGGTCATCGTCCGACACCGATTTGTCAACACCTAAAACCTCGTAATAATCTCTTTTATCCTCAGCCAAAGCAAATTTCTCCTACAAATATGTTTAAACCTACGGCGGGAGCAAAGCCCCCGCCCTACGAAACTCAATAATTACTGTTTATTGCTGTCATCAACATCGGTGTAGTCAGCCTCGTAAACATTCGGGTCGCCATTCGGCTGTGCACCACCTGCCTGAGCATTAGGATCGCCCTGAGGATTAGCCGCCTTATAAATCTTCTCGCTTACTGAGAAAATCTCCTTTTGGAGCTCCTCCTGTTTAGCCTTGATAGCCTCAATATCTTCACCCTTTAAGGCTTCCTTAAGGGCTTCCTTGGCTGTATTTATCTTAGCTTTTTCATCTTCGGAAAGCTTGTCGCCAAACTCATTAACAGTCTTTTCGGTCTGGTAAATCATTTGGTCGGCATTGTTGCGAACATCAACCGATTCACGGCGCTTTTTATCCTCTGCGGCATACTGCTCTGCCTCTTTAACCGCCTTGTCAATATCGTCCTTAGACATATTGGTGTTGGAGGTAATGGTGATGTTATTTTCCTTGCCTGTGCCTAAATCCTTAGCCGAAACATGGACGATGCCGTTTGCGTCTATATCAAAGGTAACCTCAATCTGGGGGATTCCTCTGGGAGCAGGAGCAATTCCGTCAAGGTGGAATACGCCCAAGGTCTTGTTATCCTTAGCGAATTCACGCTCACCCTGTAAAACATGAACCTCAACCGAGGTCTGACCGTCCGCCGCAGTAGAGAAAATCTGGCTCTTCTTAGCGGGGATAGTGGTGTTGCGGTCGATAACCTTTGTGGAAACGCCGCCCATAGTCTCAATACCGAGTGAAAGCGGGGTAACATCGAGAAGGAGAAGGCCCTTAACATCGCCGCCTAAAACGCCTGCCTGTAAGGATGCGCCGATAGCAACGCACTCGTCGGGATTGATACCCTTAAAGGGCTCCTTGCCCATAAAGTTTTTAATCGCTTCCTGAACAGCGGGGATTCTTGAAGAACCGCCTACCATAAGCACCTTGTTAATCTCGCTCTTATCAAGTCCCGAATCGGAAAGTGCCTGACGGACAGGGCCCATTGTAGCATCAACAAGGTCAGCGGTAAGCTCGTTGAACTTAGCCCTTGTGAGGGTGGTTTCAAAGTGCTTAGGACCGGTTGAATCTGCGGTGATAAAGGGCAGGTTAATGTCGGCGGTGGTCATACCCGAAAGGTCAATCTTAGCCTTTTCAGCCGCTTCCTTAACCCTCTGCATAGCCATCTTGTCACCCGAAAGGTCTATTCCCTGCTCTGCCTTAAAGGTGGATACAATGTAATCCATTACACGCTTATCGAAGTCGTCGCCGCCAAGACGGTTGTTACCCGCAGTAGCTAAAACCTCCTGTACGCCGTCGCCCATTTCAATGATAGATACATCGAAGGTGCCGCCGCCAAGGTCGTATACCATAACCTTCTGGTCGTCTTCCTTATCAATACTGTAAGCAAGGGCTGCGGCAGTAGGCTCGTTTATAATACGCTTAACCTCAAGACCGGCAATTTTGCCTGCGTCCTTGGTTGCCTGACGCTGTGCGTCGGTAAAGTAAGCGGGAACTGTGATAACCGCCTCGGAAACGTTCTGACCGAGGTAAGCCTCGGCGTCCGCCTTAAGCTTTTGAAGAATGATAGCCGAAATTTCCTGCGGGGTGTACTTCTTGCCGTCAATTTCAACGGTGTGGGCAGTACCCATTTCACGCTTAATGGAGCTTATTGTGCGGTCGGGGTTGGTGATAGCCTGACGCTTTGCAACCTGACCTACCATTCTTTCCCCGGTCTTTGAAAAGGCAACTACAGAGGGAGTAGTTCTCGCACCCTCAGCGTTAGCGATAACTACAGGCTCACCGCCTTCCATTACTGCAACGCAAGAGTTTGTTGTACCTAAGTCAATACCAATAATTTTTCCCATAATAAATTCCTCCTGAAATGTATATAATTTACTTTAATTTGCTACCTTGACCATTGCGTGACGAATTATCGTATCGCCCGTCTTGTAGCCCTTTTGCAGAACCTCGGCTATAACATTTTCACCCAGATTTTCGTCCTCAATGTGCATTACCGCCTCGTGAAGATTAGGGTCAAAGGTTTCGCCCTGCTTTGCAATTTCCTCAATACCTAATTTTTCGGAAAGTCCCTCAAGCTGTTTTACAATAAGCTCAATACCCTTAATGTAATCGGGGCTTTCCCTGTCTGCGCCTGCGGCACGGTCTATATTGTCAAGTATCGGCAAAAGCTGTTTAATAATTCCCGCTCTTGCGTACTCCGCAACGCCTGACTTCTCCCGCTCGGTGCGCTTTTTGTAATTGTCGAACTCCGCCGCCGTACGAAGCAGAACATCGTTTTTCTGTTCCAATTCCGCCTTAAGCTTTTCAATCTCGGAATCCTTTTTGGATTTCTTTTCCTTTTTAGGTGCGGTTTCCTTAACCTTTTCCGACTCTTTGCTAGTCTCTTCGGTTTCGTTTTCCGTAACCTTGGTTTCCTCTGCCACTCGTCTCATTCCTCCATAGCCTAAGCATTGATGCTTTATATTAAGCAACAGGTATTATCATATCGTATAAAAAACCTGAGAACGATTATTATTATATGCGTAAAATTTCAAAAGTCAATAGTTTTTTAAAAATTTCTTTGACTTTTCCTGACCTTTTACAATTTATTAATATTTCGGACACAAAAAAGCCCCTTCTTTTTGAGAAGGAGCTTTGATTTTGGAAATTAAGACTTATCTGCGGCGGCAGCGGCAATGGATAAGGTATACTATAATAGCTATCGCTAAAAGCAGAACTATTGCAAATATAGCGATAGGAACTATAGAGTATATCACAAACCGAGAAGCGAATGCGCCGCAAATAGTGCCGACAACATAGAAGAAAATTGAGGTTAATACAAATAGTACCACACTAAGGCAGGAATTGCGGCGGCAACAGTCATTTGCATTTTCTCTTGAATTTTCCCTTGCGGTTTCCCTTAAATTTCTCTCGTCATACATACTTTCACATCCCATTATTTTTCTGGCCTGAGCCATTAACAGTATATGTGAAATAGGACGGGTTGTTACTTCATAAACTCGTACATTGCACGGTAGCACATATATACATCAAATTTAGCGGTGGTCTCAAAGGGTGCGTGCATAGAAAGCACCGGAACACCTAAGTCAACTACATCAACCCCCATATTTGCAATAAACATCGCAACGGTTCCGCCGCCGCCGATGTCCACCTTGCCAAGCTCCCCCGTCTGCCAGATAATGCCCGCATTGTCGAGCATAGCACGAACCTCGGCAACATACTCGGCAGATGCATCTGAAGTACCGGACTTGCCTCTCGCACCGGTATATTTGGTGACAACAACACCGTAATTTAGGAAAGAGGCGTTTTTACGCTCCATAACATCTTGGAAGGTCGGGTCAATGCCCGCATTAACATCAGCCGAAAGACACTTTGAATTTCTAAGGGCTTTGGTCACATCGCCGCCCTGCATTTTTGCAAGGTCGCCTATTACATAACGCAAAAAGTCGGATTCAAGCCCTGTGTTACCCGCAGAGCCTGTTTCTTCCTTGTCTGTAAGAATAGCAAGGGCGGTTTTTTCGGGGTTTTCAACCTCTAAAACAGCGGTAAGGGCGGGATAGGCGCAAACCCTGTCGTCCTGACCGTAAGCGCCTATAAGGGAGCGGTCAAAACCGATATCGCAGGACCGAGCGGCAGGGACTAACTCTAATTCAGCCGAGAGGAAATCCTCTTCGGTAACACCGTATTTTTCATTTAAAAGCTTTAATATATTAAGCTTTACAAGCTCACTTCCCTTATCGTCCTTAAAGGGGTGAGAGCCCACAAGCACATTTAATTCCTCCCCCTTTATTCCCTCGTTTAAGGTGCGCTTAACCTGCTCCGAAGCCAAATGGGGCAAAAGGTCATTGATTACAAACTTAGGCTCGCTGTCCTTTTCGCCAATGGAAACCTCTTTAACAGTGCCGTCCTTTAAGGCAAAAACGCCGTGGAGCGCAAGGGGTACTGCGGTCCACTGATATTTCTTGATTCCACCGTAATAATGGGTTTTAAAAAGCGCCAATTCAAGGTCTTCATAAAGGGGATTGGGCTTTAGGTCAAGGCGGGGTGAATCAATATGCGCCGCCGTAATGTTGACGCCGTTTTCTACAGACTCTTTGCCGATAACCGCCAAAGCCAAGGTCTTACCCCTATTGTTGATGTAAACCTTATCCCCTGCATTGTACTTCTTGCCGTAAACAAACTCGGCAAAGCCCTTATTTTCCGCCATAGCTACAGCGGTTTTCACCGCCTCACGCTCGGTTTTAGCCGAGTTCAAAAAGCTTTTATAACCTTCGCAGTAATCGTCCGCCTTTTTTAATACTTCCTCGCTTGATACAAGTCTGCCGTTTTTACGCTTATAAAAAAGGCTTTCCTTTAATTCCTCTGATTTAGATTTTTCTGCCATCACAAATTACCTCCCGTAATTTCCTTTAATATATCGGAAAAGCGTTCTAAAAACATATTCTCATCGCCGTTATTATATAAAACATAATCAGCGTTTTTCTTAAAAAACGCCTCATCCTTGCCTGCGTTTATGCGTATTTCAGCCTCTTTTAGTGTTAGATTATCCCGCTTGATTATTCGTTTTAGCCTAATATCTCTATCGGCTAAAACCGCTACCGTTTTATTGCAAATCTTATTAATGCCGCTCTCAAAAAGTGTGGGTGCGTCAAGCAAGGTATCCTGATTTTTCGATTGCTTAATAACTATATCCGCAATAAAGGGCAGTATTGTTTTGTTAAGAAGCTCTGTGCTTTTACTATCCTTAAAAGCTCTGTTAGCAAGCGCTTTTCGGTTTAAATTACCGTCAGGCAGTAAAATATCTTCCCCAAAGGCAGAAACAAGCGCCATTAAGCCCTCTGTTCCCTTATTTGTTACCTCTCTTGCGGTTTTATCGCAATCAATTACCTTAAAACCAAACTCCTCGGCTATTTTTGAAAGACTGCTTTTTCCCGAGCCTGTAGGTCCTGTAAGTCCTATAACAATACTCATAGCTTAATCACCCTGAATGCCGCCGCACGGATAAGTCGGTTATAAACAGCCAGCCCCACACCGTTTTTTGACGGGGCGTGAACATATATAGCATTAACTTTCAAATCGTCCGCCCTGCGCAAAACCGAAAAAACGCTGTGTGCAAGGGTGGCTTCGTCATCAGCCGTTCCGTAGCAAAGCTTCGGTACGGTTATTTTACCCTCTTCCTCGCTAAAGCAGACCGCTGCAGCGTTTTCCTTTGAATTAACAAACTGTACAAACTGTTCGGTATTACCCTCAACCAAATATGTTTCGGTTTTGGGTGCATAGTGCTTGTATTTCATACCGGGGGAAGAAACCCTTTCACCCTTTTTAGGCTCTGCAAGGACAGCACTATCCACGGCAATATCAGGAAAAATCTCTTTTAACTCTTCAACCGTTACCGCTCCCGGTCTTAACAGCCTCGGCGGGTTTGTAACAAGGGTAATAACGGTGGATTCCACCCCCACCGCACAGTCTCCTGACATTACAACTGCGTCAATTTTACCGTCAAGATCCTCTATAACATACTTGGCTTTTGTAGGGCTCGGTTTTCCCGAGGTGTTAGCAGAGGGGGCCGCTAAGGGTAGGCTTTGCTTTATTATTTCCCTTGCCGTTTTGTCCGACGGCATTCTTACCGCAACCGTATCAAGCCCCGCAGAAACGCTTGCGGGGATTTTATCTGTACGCTTAAAAATCATAGTAAGGGGTCCGGGCCAAAACCTTTCAGCCGCTTTATATGCCGAATTGGGTATATCCTTAGCAACAGCCTTTAAATCCTCAATATCCGCAATATGTACTATAAGGGGGTTGTCCTGCGGTCTGCCCTTAGCGCCAAAAACCTTTGTAACGGCGTTTTCGTCATAAGCAGATGCGGCAAGCCCGTAAACAGTTTCGGTAGGAATTGCCACAATTCCGCCGTTTTTTAGGATTTTAGCCGCTTGTTCTATTCCCTCTTTATCGGCTTTTAGCCTTTTAGTCAGCATTAAATTATCCCTCGTTTTCAGCCTTTAACGCTTCAGTTCTGTAGTGTGTGGTAAGTGCGTCCACAACCTCGTCAAGGTCGCCGTTTAAAATCTGCTCTAATTTATATAGCGTCAGTCCTATTCTGTGGTCGGTAACTCTGCCTTGGGGATAGTTGTAGGTTCGTATTCTCTCGCTTCTGTCCCCTGTGCCTACCTGTGATTTACGGTCGGAGGCTATCGCCTCGTCGTGTTCTCTCTGCGCCGCATCGAGTAAGCGGGAGCGGAGTATTTTAAGGGCTTTATCCTTATTTTTAAACTGGCTTCGCTCGTCCTGACACTCTACAACAGTACCTGTGGGAATGTGTGTAACCCTTATTGCAGAAGAGGTTTTATTAATGTGCTGACCGCCCGCTCCCGAGGAACGGAAGGTATCAATTTTAAGGTCGGCAGGGTTTATTTCAAGCTCAACATCTTCAGCCTCAGGCAAAACCGCCACAGTTACGGTAGAGGTATGAATACGGCCCTGTGTTTCGGTATCGGGCACACGCTGAACACGGTGAACGCCGCTTTCGTACTTAAGGCGTGAATATGCCCCCGCACCCTCTATCATAAATACAATTTCTTTATATCCCCCGAGCTCGGTTTCGTTGGCGTTTATAACCTCAATGCTCCAGCGCTTTGATTCGGAATACATTGTATACATTCTGTAAAGGGAGCCCGCAAAAAGCGCCGCCTCTTCACCGCCTGCACCGCCTCTTATTTCCACAATAACATTTTTATCGTCATTCGGGTCTTTAGGCAGAAGCAGAATTTTAAGCTCCTCGGAGCATCTTTCAATATCCGCTTTAGCGGTCTTTAGTTCCTCCTCGGCAAGCTCCTTAAAGTCCTTGTCGAGTCCGCTTTCGGAAAGTATCTCCAGCGCCTCTTTTTCAGAATTTTTAGCCGCCGTATACTCACGGTATTTTTCAACTATGGGTGTAAGCTCTGCGTGCTCCTTCATTAATTTTGTAAAAACCGCATTATCAGCCGCCGTCTCGGGGCGGGACAGCTCTACCGCAATCTGTTCATAACGGTTTACAACCGTTTCAAGCTTATCAAACATTATTCTTCTCCGTCTGCTTTAATAATTTTTTTAAGGCTTTTTTCCGCCTTGACTCTCGGCACCATTACCTCTCTGCCGCAACCGTCGCACTTTAAACGAAAGTCCATTCCTATCCTTGTAACCGTAAAGGTATCAGCCCCGCAGGGGTGCTTTTTTTTCATTAAAAGCCTGTCGCCAACCTTTATATCCATACAAATACCTGCCTTTGCTCATATCAGTATTATTATATACCAAATACTTAGCAAAGGCAAGTATGTTAAGCAGAAATCTCTATTTCTTTAGACAGCGCAAAGGAATAAATAATTTTTTGCCCTACCTTCTTTTCAAAAATCTTCTCGCATGCGGCGGCATATATTGACAACTGCTCACCGTAAGCTAATGCAAGACTTTCGGGATTATCGGTGCGGTCGGTTTTAAAATCTACAACTATAATTTCGTCATTTTCTTCAAAGCAAAGGTCAACCGCTCCCTGAACGATTACCTTTTCATCACGAAAATCATCCTTTAAATCGGGGTCTAAAGCCCATACGGGCAATTCGGTTAAAAACCGCATTTCCCTTTTAACAAGGGGCGACGCCTTTATCCTCGCAAAGAGCGGGCTGTCGAAAAATTCTCTGAGCTTTTTGCGGCTTACCGCCTTTGCCTCCCGTTCGGAAATATACTGCCACTCGTAAAGACGCTCAATTTCAGCCTCAATATCGTCGGTTTTATCAAAGTCAATAAACTCGATAATCTTGTGTGTAGCCGTTCCCCTCTCGGTTGCGGTTATTCCGCCGTCACTCATAAAAGCAGGGCGGGCAGAAAAGGCATATTTCTCGCTTTCCGCCTTATTTGCAAGGGCAGAGACCGAGCATTTAGCCTCAATCTCAAAAAGCTTTTCATAAGGGTAGGTGTAGCTTATGTTTTCTCTTATTCTTTCTGATAATTCCTTGTCGACCGCGGGCGAAGCCGTATTTATCTCGATAGGTTTTTCTTCTCTTGCCGACTCGGAAATACTTATGGCTATTCGGCTTTCGGTGATTTCCCTTATAATATTGCTGTCCTCTCCCCTCAGCTCCTTGCCGTCGGGATGAATAAGTGAGGTCTTAATAAGCCAATCAAAATAAGAAGTCATACCGCCAAACATATTGTCCGCTCTCCCCTCGGACAAAATAAGCTCGGAAAAACAGCTTTTAAGCTTGTCATCAAGATTTCCTACAGCGGCGGTAAAGTGGAGCTTATCCTGCGCCCTTGTCATTGCAACATACAGAAGCCTTAATTCTTCTTCACGGGTGTTCTTTCGGATATCGTCTAATATTACCTCTCTTGCAACGGTGGTGCGCTTTAGTTGTTCTGTCTCGTCAAAATACTTAAAGCCAATGCCGTAATCTGCGGAATAAAGGGCGGAATTTCTCGAATCGTTATCGTTAAAGCTTTTCGCCGTTTCCGCTATTATACATACCGGGAACTGCAGTCCCTTTGAAGCGTGGATACTCATAATCTTAACAGTATCCCCGCCGGACAAAGCCGCCGCTGATTTCATTCCGTTTTCCGACTGCCTTAAAACGAAATTGACAAAACCGCCTATTCCTGACCTACCGTCCGCCGAGTACTGCTCCGCTAAGGAAATAAGCATTAAAAGGTTGCCGTGTCGGCGTTCGCCGTCCTCCCTTGCCCATACGGTGTTAAGGTAGTCTGTATCCTCAAGCAGTCTTGAAATAAGCTTGGGCAAGGTAAGGGTTGCGGCAAGTATTCGGTGTTTTTCGAGCCTTTTTAAAACCTCGCCGCAGCGGCTGTCCCCGTTTTCCGCCGAAAAGACAAGTGCGGAATACAAACTGCCCTCCCGCCTTTTTATGCGGATATTAGCCGCATCCTCGGCAGCAAAGCCGAAAATCGGCGACAAAAGCACCGATAACAGCTCCACATCGGAGTCAGGATTATCAATAATTTTAAGCAGAGATAAGAATACCGATATCTCTGCGGTCTCTGCGTAGCCCTCCAAGGTGTAGTTTACGGGTATTCCGTTTTTCCTTAACTCCTCGGCGAGAATTGCCGCCTTTGTTTTGGTGTTTCTAAGAAGTATCGCAAAGTCGGAAAATTTTGCATTTCTAAGGGTCTCTTCGTCCTTTCTTATGCACTCGCCCGACTGCATAATGCGCATTATATAATCGGCTATATGCGTAGCCTCGGTACGGAGCGACTCCTCGGAATTTCCCGTATTTTTAACAATTTCAAAGCTTACGGGAATTTCCGGAGGGTCGGGATAGCGGGCGGCGGGAATAAGCTTTTCATCCTCGTTATAAACAATATCCCCTGTTTTTTCGGTCATCAGCCGCTCAAAGAAGTAGTTTATGTATCCGCAAATTTCCCTGCGGCTTCTAAAATTGCATCCTAAAATTATTTTTTTAGGGTCGCTTTCCGCCGCCTTTTCTACAGGGACTGCGGAGTTAATTTTATTAAGGAAGTTAGAGGGCTTAGCACCCCTGAAGCCGTAAATGCTCTGCTTGACATCGCCTACTGCGAACAGCTTTTTTCCCCCGTTTGACAGCACAAAGAACAGCATATCCTGCAAATCGTTTGTGTCCTGATATTCGTCAACCATAACCTCATCATAGCGAGAAAGCAATTCTTCCGCACCCTTAGCAGGTATAATACCCTCCGCCGTTTTTTCGCACAAAAGCTTAAGGGCTAAATGCTCAATGTTATGAAAGGTAAAGGTATTTTGCTCGAGGTATTTATTAAAGAGTCTCCTGTCAAGCTCATTTAAAATTTCCGTAAGCAGTAAAACCTTGCCGTAAATATAGGCGTGTTGCTTTTTAATGCAGTCCCCGCCGTCAAAAAACAGCTTTTTAAGATTTTCGACAAGCTTTAAAATATAGTCCCTTGCCGCCTTTGCCGCTCTGCCAAGCTCGCCGTTTGCACGGGGAATAGCCGGCAAATTGAAGGCGGTCAGCACATCAAAAATACTGTCCCAATCCCCGCTTTTTGCCGCATCATAAAGCTTTGCCTCTTCCTCGGCGGCGGCAGCAAAGCAAAAAGCATATGTATCATATGCCTTTTCGTTCTCAAAAAGAGCGTCAAGTACGGTGGCATTCACCCTCTGCATTTCCTCTGCGGTCTTTAAGGCCTTATTTACGGAATATTTATACCATTCATTTTTGGCGCCGAAGCAGTCCGGATTGTAGGCAGTGGAAAGGGAGTCAAACCACTCTGTGGGGAAGGCAAGCTGACGGCTGTAATCGTACATTTTAAGAATATAATCCGCAAAATTACCGTCGTCATATTCAGCACCCACCAAGTCGAGCAGTTCAAAAAAATCCTCCCCGCCCTTTTCGTAATACTCTCTGAGCTGTTCGGCAAGGACACCCTCGTTTACCGATTTAAGGGAGTTTTGCTCGCTTATTTTAAAATCGGGGGATACCCCTGCACGCTCAAAATTTTCCCTTACAAGGTCAATACAAAAGGAGTCGATAGTGCAAATTTTTGCCGAGGATAAAAGCTTTCTCTGCTTTAAGAGCCCTATATCGGAAGGATTGGCACGGCATTCAGCGTCAAGCCGCTTTTCGATTCTTGTCCGCATTTCGGCGGCGGCGGCGTTGGTGAAGGTCACTATTAAGAGCCTATCGGCACTTATGGGATTTTCCCTGTCGCTTAAAAGCTTCACAACCCGCTCAACCAGCACCGCCGTCTTACCCGACCCTGCGGCGGCGGAAACCAATACATTACCCTTAGTATCAATAGCCGCCTGTTGTTCGGGGGTAGGATTAAATGCCATCTGTCTTCACCTGCCTTATTTGATTAATAATTTCGTCATTTTTAAAATTCGGCACCTTGTCACAGGGCGCATTTTCTCTGCCGCAAACCGCCGAGTAATCGCAGTATTTGCAGGCGGGGGTTTCCCTGCCGTCAATGGGACTTACGGCAATATCACCGCTTAAAATCCCATTGCCTGTGCGCTTCATCAGGGTCTCGATATAATCAAAAATCTCGCTGAAATCCTCTTTGCTGACAAAAGAGGTACACCTTTTATCCAATGCGCCGCTTTTTGTAATTGAATACTTGGGCACAAACTCGCCCTGCATATCTCTGTCCATAGCCGCAACAATATCCTTTTCCGAGCGGACAAGCCCGTTCATTGCCATACCGTTGTCACTAAGGTCCCGCTTTGAGGGCATATATAATATTCCCGCTGCCTTTTCATCATCCTTGACCCCCGCTCTAACCACAGCGTAAAGGTAGATTAGCATTTGCAGGTTAAGCCCGAAAAGAATATCGGGCAGTTTAAAGCTCTTAGTACCCGTTTTATAGTCGATAACCCTTATATAGCCGCTGAATTCATCTACCCTGTCGATACTGCCGACTATATTAATATAACCGTTGTCAAAAGGAATTTTAAGCTCGGGAATATCTCCGCCGTTACCGATTTTAAGCTCGCAGGCGACAGGTTCAAACCCGCTTTGTGCAAATTCACGGGAAAGCTGAAGTACTACCGCTTTAAGCGAACGGGAGATACGGGAAACCAAAAATTTAGACCGTTCATTTTCAATAGTGCGGTAGCCCGAAATACCGTCAAGGTATTCGTTTATATATTTATCCACAAGGGAATTAATCTCGTTTTCCGACAAATCGGCTACACCCTTTTTATAAGAGCCAACTATTCTTTCAAGCACATAATGCACTATGGTTCCCCGCTGTAAAACATCGAACTCGGCGGGTTTTAGCTTCTTTGCCGTTAGCCCGTACTTGCAAAAATAGGAAAAGCGGCATTTGTGGAAGGTATCAAAGCGGGAAGCCGACATTGTAATATTTTTACCGAAAAGCTTTTCGGCAGTAGCCCCCGATATTTTTTGCGGTGCACCCGACAGCATTTTAGAAAGATATTCTATCCTTTCTTCTTCTCTGCTTCCTTTAAGGGCGTCTTTCAGGGTTTCGCTGTCTACAGTCAGTCTTCTGCGGCAGTACTGCGAATAGGCGCTCTCATAGGTTTCGGGCAGATTTTCACCGTTCAAATTCTCCTGCGGTTCTAATACGGTTTTAGCACCTAAATTTTCGGCAATTTCAGCCACAAAGGCGGATAGCTCCGCCTCCTCTCCCGAAAGCGAGTGAGTAGCATAGGAAATATACAGCCTGTCCGACGGACAGCAAAGGTTACAGTAAACCAAATAATTCTCGTCCACAACAGAGGAAATTTGATTGTCGGGAATTTCAATGCCAAGCTCAATAAGATTTTTGCGTTCGGTGACTCCTAATATTCCGGAATTAGAAATCCCTTTGGGGAAGACTCCCTGATTAGCGCCTAAAATAAAGGCAACCTTAGGCCTTGAGGGGCGAATTCTGTCCGCCGCACCGAAGGTGACCTCATCGAGCATACGGGGAATTACACCAACGCTGTCAAGGGATACCGAAAGAGACAGAGCCTCGAAAAATTCCTGTCTTTTAATTTCACGGTCGCCGAAGCAAACCGCCATACTTTCAAGCAGCTTCATATAGCGGTCATAGCTTTGCTTTAAAACATCGCTCCTAAACTGGGCACCCTCTCTTTCAAAGAGCCCTGAAAGTACCGATAACTTTTCGGCGGCATTACTGTCTTCAAGCAGTTCAACAACAGCACGGGACATATCTGCGGCAGTACCCCTGAATTTTTCCTTAAAGGCGTAAAGGGGCGCTGCGGCCTTTTGCCTTAAGCCATTAATTTTTTCAAGCTCTGCTTTATTGTCTTTTTTATCCTCGTCTTCGGAAACGAAGCCACGGGGGTCCATTGTCCAGTCGGTTTGCCACAAAGAGCTATCAATATTCCAAAGGTAAACATAATTTTCAAGTGCGGAAATTTCCTCCCCTGAAAGTGTGCCAAGTCCGGTTTTGTGAAAGCGCAAAATACTCTCGCTTGCAGGCTTTAGGGCAAATTCCAAAGCGGCATTAACCGCCGCAGCGGCGGGAAAGGCAGAAATTGGCTCTCGTTTGTCGCCGAAAACGGGTACGCCGTAGAGTTTACAGGCAGAATAAACGCTTTCCTCGTATTTCTCTGCGTCTCTCGCAATTATTACAAAATCACGGTAACGGTAGCCGTTTTGGCGCACAAGCCGTCTTATGGTCCTTGCGGCAAACTCCGCCTCATCTGATACGGAAGCGGCGGCACAAAGGGTAATATCCCCGCATTGTTCGGTTTTTTCAAAATCTCCGCCCGCCAAAAGCCGCTCAAGTGCCGCCATATCCTTTGAGTTATAGCGGCTTTTTCGGAGCACTAAGGGCTTGTCCTCGGACACAGAAAAGCGTGCGGCGGATTTTCTTATCTTCTCTGCGGCGGCTCTTATATTCATAAAAACATTGTAATCACCCGAAAGCTCAGGGTCATTTGTAAGGCTTACAATAACATCGTCAGCCTGAGCCAAAATTCGGTCTATAATCTTAAACTGCTGACCCGTAAAGCCCTTAAAGGAATCCAAAATAACGGTTTTATTACGGAAAAAGCGGCAGTTTTCAAGCTGTCTAAACAGCTTAGTAAGACTGTCGGCAGGGTCGATAAACTGCTCTCCTGTAAGCGTATCGTAGGTCTCGTATATCAACGCTATATCGTGAAGCTTAAGAGCGAGGGAATGGCTTTTCGTTTCTTTTGCCGCTTTTTTCAAATCCTCAGCCGTAACAGTGTTTATCTTAAACTCGCCAACGGTATCAAGCATAGTTTTTGCAAAATAAACCGAATGGCAGTATCTGCGCCAGATTTTAAGCCCGTCCGCCGCCGCTAAGAGCGCACGGTTCATAAAAATAATCTTGTCGGCTTCAGTAAGGGTAACCCCTGCGATACCGCCTACCTCTCTGCCTACCTCGTCGCACAGCCTTGAAAAGCTCATAACCGAAACATTTAGCGCCGCCTTATCACCCAGCGTTTTAAGCACCGCCCGCTCGCTTTCAAAGGAAAACTGCTCAGGCACAATCAGAACGGTATTTTTACCGCTCTCCGCTAATTTTTTTACAGTATTAAGCACCTTGTAGGTTTTGCCCGAAGCGGGCCGCCCGAAAATAAATTTAAGCATAAAAACCACCGTTAATTTATTATATAAAAACGGCGGGACTTGCCCGCCGCCCTAAATAAATATAACATTTTCTATTAACATTTTCAAGGAATATCAAATAAAAATAATCGGCAAAACAAGATAACCGCACACAGCGGGTATACCGAATACGGCACAGCCTCCTACCGTCCACCAGTTTACGGGGATATGGGCTCCCGTAAACTTTGCGGTTAAATCTATTATTATCATAACTGCAAGACCTAAAAAGGCATTAAAAAGCAAGGTTTTAAAAAGCTTTTTTGTTTTTACCGCAAAGATTAAAATTGCCAATGCCCCGATAGCAAGAACTGCAATCCCACCGTATTTTAAAATTTCCATAATTTTCACCCCATAGAATAATATGAGGGAAAGGACAAATTAATGCAAAAAAGCCCCCCTTGCTTATAAAGGGAGCTTTAAGCGTAACATTTTAGGGGCGATGTGGGCATCGCCCCCTACATTTGTAAATTGAGCCTTCGTAGGGGACGATGCCCACATCGTCCCGCAGGTAAAGCTTTATTTAGAAGAAATATACTCGTCAATCGCTTTAGCGGCGGTTTTGCCCGCACCCATTGCAAGAATAACGGTAGCGGCGCCTGTTACGGCGTCTCCGCCTGCATAAACCCCCGCCTTGGTGGTGGCGCCCGTCTCCTCGTTTACGATTATACCGCCCCGCTTATTAACCTCAAGCCCTGCAGTGGTGGATTTAATAAGGGGATTAGGCGAAGTACCGATAGACATAATAACGCAGTCGGCTTCAATATCATACTCGCTTCCCTCAACGGCAACAGGTCTCGCACGGCCCGACTCGTCAGGCTCCGAAAGCTCCATCTGCTGACAGCAAACGCTCTTAACCCAGCCGTCTTCGCCGTTAATTTTAACGGGGTTGGTAAGGAATTTGAATACAATTCCCTCCTCCATTGCGTGCTCAACCTCTTCACGGCGGGCGGGCAGCTCGTTCTCGGTACGGCGGTAAACAACCGTAACCTCAGCCCCCAAGCGCTTGGCAGTTCTCGCCGCATCCATGGCAACATTTCCGCCGCCTACAACTACAGTCTTTTTGGCGTGCATAACGGGGGTTGCGCTGTCCACATTATAAGACTTCATAAGGTTGTTTCTTGTTAAGAACTCGTTTGCGGAGTAAACGCCGCAAAGCGCCTCGCCCTCAATACCCATAAATCTGGGAAGTCCCGCTCCCGAGCCGATAAATACAGCCTCATAGCCCATATCGAAAAGCTCATCAACCGTTACGGTTTTACCGATAATAACATTGGTATCAATTTCAACGCCTAATTTTTTGAGCCCGTCAACCTCTTTCCTAACGATTTCCTTAGGAAGACGGAATTCAGGAATTCCGTAAACAAGCACACCGCCTGCAGTATGCAAAGCCTCGAAAACAGAGACCTTATAACCCTGTTTAGCAAGGTCGCCCGCACAGGTAAGTCCCGATGGACCCGAGCCTACCACCGCAACCTTATGACCGTTTGAAGGGGGTACCTCTACATTATCCGAAGAATGTGCATTATGCCAGTCGGCAACAAAGCGTTCAAGTCTGCCAATACCTACAGGCTCGCCCTTAATACCCCTGACACACTTTGATTCACATTGGGTTTCCTGGGGGCAAACTCTGCCGCATACGGCGGGAAGGCTTGAGGATTTTGAAATAACCTGATAAGCCCCCTCAAAATCCCCCTCCTTTATCTTTTCGATAAATGCGGGGATATGTATATTAACAGGACAGCCCGAAACGCAGGGCATATTTTTGCAGTTAAGACAGCGCATAGCCTCGTCAAGCGCAGTCTCCTCGCTGTAGCCTAAAGCCACCTCGGAAAAATTGTGATTGCGGACATTCGGATCCTGAACGGGCATTTCATTCTTTTTAAGACTCATATTAGCGGCCATTATTCTGCCTCCTTTTTGAAGAGATTACAGGTTTCCTCATAGGCGTGGCGTTCAAAGTCACGGTACATGGCGCCACGCTTCATAGCCTCGTCAAAATCAACCTCAAATCCGTCAAAGTCGGGTCCGTCAACGCAGGCAAACATTGTTTTTCCGCCGACGGTTAAGCGGCAGCCGCCGCACATTCCCGTGCCGTCAATCATAATCGGGTTCATAGAAACAACGGTTTTTACATTAGCAGGCTTTGTAACGCCCACAACGAACTTCATCATAATAAGCGGTCCTATTGTAATAACCTCGTCATAGTTTTCCCCTGCCTCGATAGCCTCTTTAAGCGGAACGGTAACAACTCCCTTTGTGCCGTGGGAGCCGTCGTCGGTCATAACCGTAAGCCTATCAGAGCAAGCGGCAAACTCCTCTTCAAGGATTACTAAATCCTTATTACGGAAGCCGATAATTGAGTGAACCTCACAGCCCTGTTCACGGAGCTTTTGGGCAACCGGCAGAGCGATAGCACAGCCAACACCGCCGCCCACAACGCAAACCTTGCGAAGTCCCTCGGTTTCGGTAGGCTTACCGAGAGGACCCGCAAAATCTGCAAGGCAGTCGCCAACCTCTTTGTGGTTAAGCTTTTCGGTAGTAGCGCCCACAATCTGGAAAATAATTTTAACGGTTCCCTTATCCCTGTCATACCCCGCAACGGTAAGGGGAATACGCTCCCCGTCCTCATCGGTACGAAGAATGATGAACTGACCCGCCTGCGCCTTGCGCGCTACGAGGGGAGCCTCAATATCCATCATAGTGACGGTAGGATTGAGAGCCTTTTTGTAAACAATTTTAAACATCGTCTTCAGTCCTTAAAAGATTTTAAATCAGCGTCTTCTTTGCAGAAGGCGCTGATACATTTTATAACAAAATCAATTAAAAGTCAACCTCTGTGCCGTAATAAGTACATTTGAAAAGGCGAGCCATGGTTTCGGGGTCGATAGTGCGTGGGTTAGAGCCTGTGCAGGCGTCGCCTACGGCATTTGCTGCGATTTCGTCAACCTTGGCGTTAAATTCAGCCTCATCAACGCCGAATTCCTTTAAGGTGTGCGGAATGTTAAGCTTATCGTTCATATCATCGATAAGAGCGCAAAGGTTTTCAATAAGCGCCTTATTGCTGTTTCCTGCAAGACCTAACATTCTTGCAATATCGGCATATCTTTCAGCTGCTCTGCCGTCGTGAGCATTGTACTTAATTACATAGGGCAGATAGATGGCGTTTGCACAACCGTGAGGAAGGTGCTGGTCAGCCATTGCGCCCTCGTGGAACGCCGCACCCGTCTTATGAGCCATAGAGTGAACTATTCCAAGAAGTGCATTCGAGAATGCCATACCCGCAAGGCACTGAGCGTCGTGCATCTGAGCACGGGACTCCTTATTGCCCTTGTAGGAAGAAGGCAAATATGCGGTGACCATTTCGATAGCTTTCATAGCGAGTGCGTCTGTATAGGAGCTCGCAACGGTGGAAACATATGCCTCAACCGCATGGGTCAGCGCATCCATACCCGTGTGAGCTACAAGCTTTTGGGGCATAGTCTGTGCAAGCTCAGGGTCAACTATAGCTACATCAGGGGTAATGTTAAAGTCCGCAAGGGGATATTTAATACCCTTTGAGTAATCGGTGATTACAGAGAAAGCCGTAACCTCGGTAGCTGTACCCGAAGTGGAAGAAATAGCACAAAACTTAGCCTTTGTACGAAGCTCGGGGAAGTTGAAGGGAATGCAAAGGGCTTCAAAGGTAACCTCGGGATACTCATAGAAAGCCCACATAGCCTTTGCCGCATCAATCGGAGAGCCGCCGCCTATAGCAACTATCCAGTCAGGCTCGAACTTACGCATAGCCTCAGCACCGCGCATAACGGTTTCAACCGACGGGTCTGGCTCAACGCCCTCGAAAAGCTCGACCTCCATACCTGCCTCTTTAAGGTATCCTACCGCCTTATCAAGAAATCCGAAGCGCTTCATAGAGCCGCCGCCTACAACAACTATAGCCTTTTTACCCTTAAGATTCTTAAGGTTTTCCATTGAATTTTCGCCGAAATATACATCTCTCGGTAAAGTAAATCTTGCCATTTTAATTCCTCCGTTTTATTTCAAAGCATCTGCTTTTTTAGTTGACTATATTATACAGCTTTTACTCCTAAACGGGAAATACTATTATTATATATGCGATATTACATATAAGATATATCGTCTGTTTTATTTAGACTCAACCGAAATAACCGTCAGAATTTCACCGTCAACCTTGAACTTCACCTCATATTTATTAAAGGCGAATCCGTAAACCCTTTCGGGGTCATTTTGATAACGGGGACGGGGGTCTTCGGCAAGCAAGCCCTTAAGTGCGTCGGTCAAATCATCAGGGATAGTTTTTGAAATACTGTGGGGAATTATAACCTTAAGCTGCTGTCCGTAAAGCCTGTCCGCAAAGCCGCAGACCGCACCCGGATATGAGTCCGCAAAGCTTAAATAGGGCTTTATATCAAGTATAGGGGTGCCGTCAACCATATCAATGCCCGAAACCTCCAAAACAGGGCCTAAGCCTTCATCAACCACTACCCTGTCAAGCTTTACTGCCGACATACCTATAGGATTCGGTCGGTAGGGCGAGCGGGTAGCAAATACACCTACACGGGTATTGCCGCCAAGCCTTGGGGGACGGACGGTAGGGGACCAATCTTCCCTTTCGGAGCGGGAAAAAAGCCACAAAAGCCAGATATGGGAATATTCGCTTAGCTCCTTAACCGCCCTATAGTCACGGTAGGGCGGCTCAAAAACCACCCTGCCCTTTAATTCCTTTACAATTCCACTTTGGCGGGGAATACCGAATTTATCGGGAAAATCGGTATAAATCCTCGCAATCGGTTTCATTTTATACTCTTCCATATTTACGGCGCGACCTCTGCTCCCGAAGAGAAAGCGACTGCAGAAGATGAGGGAGCTGACGGTTCGGTCGGCTTTGAAGATTCTGTCGGTTTCGAGGAAGCCGCAGATTCATCAGGATCGCTTGATGAAGTCGCACTACTGCTGTCGGAGGGTGTTGTGGGCTCTTCCGAAGTGCTGTCACTAGGTGCCGACGGCGTTTGTCCCGATGAAGTATTAGAGGATACTGCAGACGAAGTATCGGCTATTACTTCAGAGGATACCACACTGCTTGCTTCGCTTGAAGAGTTACTTTGATAAATAGGATTATCCATTCTGCCGTTCTTTTTATAATATCCGATTCCCTTTTTGACTACATTCTCGCTGTCCTCAAAATCCTTTTTTTCAAGGTCCTTGTGGACATCCCTCATAACCTCTCTCCAAATCTTTGCGGCACCGCCGCTGTTCACCTTGCTTTGCAAATCGAAGCCGTACCACACCGAACCTATATAATAGGGTGTGCCCGCAACCATCCAAAGGTCATTTGATTCGCTGGAGGTACCCGTTTTCGCATATGCCTTCATAGAGCTGTAGCCCGCAATCGAGTGACCCGTACCCTCACTGCCGTAAACAACCTCCTGTAAAAGGTGATTCATTATGGTAGCAGAATCTCGCCCTATTACCTGCTCGCCCGTATCGTCATATTGAAGTACAATTTCTCCGTTAGGGCGTTCAATCTTATAATATGTTGTGGGCTTGTGATAAACCCCCTGATTGCCGAAAATAGCAAATGCTGCGGCAGACTCGGTGGTTGTAAGGCCGTAGTTAGTGCCGCCTAAAGCCAAAGCAGCCAAGTTTTTATCCGCCTCTACCAAATGCTCACAATGAAGCTTGTTTACAAGGAAATCGTAGGAGATATCAATTCCTATTTCCTGTAAAAGCCGCACGGGAACAGTATTCATAGACTTTCTAAGAGCGTAGTTAAGGCTTACGGTACCCTTGTAATAGCCATACCACTCCTTAGGTCCGCTTTTACCGCCCTCGTAATAATTTTTAATGGGCTGGTCAAGCACACTTGAGGTGTAATTTACAATATCCTTATCAATAGCAAGTGCGTAAACGCCTATCGGCTTCATTGTAGAGCCGGGCTGTCTCGGCGAATCGGTGGCACGGTTAAGACCTCGGTTGGTGGTCTTCTCACCCGCTCCGCCGACTATGCCTACAATATGCCCGCTGTAATCCATAACGGTCATAGCCGACTGAACATGCACGGTTTCGCCGTTATCGTTTTTCTTGGTCTGTGAAAAATAGGTATCAATATCCGTGTATACCTCTTCCATTTTAGACTGAATTTCGGGCTTTACGGTGGCGTAAATTTTAAATCCGCCGTTATAAAACATGGTTGAAGCCATTGAGGTACTAAGATTGTATTTCTCTGACAAATCTTCGATAACCTGGTCAATAAGAGCATCAACAAAATAGCTGTTAATTTCCGCCTCTAAATCGTCCTCTTTGGAATTATCAAGCACAAGAGGGGCATTATAAGCTGCGTCGTACTCCTCATAGGTTATTTTGCCTAACTCCAGCATTTTATCAAGCACCGTTCTGCGGCGGGCGGTGTTAGCCTCCAACCCGCTTTCGGGATTGTATGCGGTGGGGTTTTTGGTAATAGCCGCAAGCGCCGCACACTCTGTAAGCGTAAGCTCACTTACATCCTTGTTAAAGTAATAGTTTGAGGCAACCTGTACCCCGCAGATACCGTTGCCCAAAGCGATTGTGTTTAAATAAGCCTCTAAAATCTCGGTTTTGCTAAGCTTGCGTTCTATAAGCAATGCACGCACAATTTCCCTGAATTTACGCATTGCGTTTCTGCCCTTGTCGTTGGTTACATTTTTAATAAGCTGTTGGGTTATTGTAGAACCGCCGAACTCACTTGAATCAAATTTTAAAAGCTTGTTGCCCACGGCTGCGGCAGTACGCTTCCAGTCAACACCGCTGTGGGTATTAAAGCGCTCGTCCTCTATTGCAATAAATGCGTCCTTCAAATACTGAGGGACCTTGTCTAATCCAACCCAAATTCGGTTTTCAGCGCCGTGGAGACGCTGGTATTCCTCCCAATCGCCCTTTTTATTTTGAACATAAATAACCGAGGTCATATTAATCTCCATATTGCGAACATTATCCACAATCTGGTTTGAGGAAAAAAAGTCAATTTTGCGTTCCGACTTAATATATGTAGGTATGACAAAAATAAGGAAAACCGTGGTAACCACCAGCAGTCCCGATAAGAAAACCGTCAACTTTTTGAATACCTTTTCCATTATACCTGACCTTTCGCAAAGTTATATACATGAAATTATAACACCAATACTGTTATTTATCAAATATTTTTTATACATTCACACTTTATTTAAAAATTAAAAGTATAATTTTTACAGCCGAACGGAGTGATGAAGTATGTTAAAGCTTGAAAATATTAAAAAAGATTATGTAACCGGCGACACAACCGTACATGCGCTTAAGGGCGTAAGCATTGAGTTTCGTAAGAATGAGTTTGTCTCAATTCTCGGTCAGTCGGGTTGCGGAAAGACCACCCTTTTAAACATTATCGGCGGTCTTGATAACTATACCGACGGCGACTTAATTATCAGCGGCAAATCCACAAAAACCTTTAAGGATAGGGATTGGGATAATTACCGCAACCATTCTGTAGGATTTATTTTCCAAAGCTACAATCTTATTCCCCACCAGAGTGTTTTATCCAATGTTGAGCTTGCGCTTACCCTTTCGGGCGTATCTAAGGCAGAACGCAGAAAGCGGGCTAAAGAATCCCTTGAAAAGGTTGGCCTCGGCGACCAGTTAAGCAAAAAGCCCAACGAGATGTCGGGCGGTCAGATGCAGCGTGTGGCTATTGCCCGTGCCCTTGTAAACAATCCCGAAATACTCCTTGCAGACGAGCCCACAGGTGCCCTTGACAGCGAAACCTCGTTACAGATAATGGACCTTTTAAAGGAAATTGCCAAGGATCGTCTTGTAATAATGGTAACCCACAACCCCGAGCTTGCAAAGGAGTACTCCACCCGTATTGTAAGACTGCTTGACGGAAATATAATTGACGACACTATGCCTTATACATCTGAAAATGAGCAGTATAAAGACGAGGGTAACCAAAAGCGTCCCTCAATGTCCTTTTTCACAGCCCTCTCACTTAGCCTTAACAACCTCATGACCAAAAAGGCAAGAACCTTTTTAACCGCCTTTGCGGGCTCGATAGGTATTATAGGCATCGCCCTTATACTCTCACTTTCAAGCGGAGTAAACGCCTATATAGCAAGTGTTGAGGAGGAAACCCTCTCAAGCTATCCCATCACAATAGAGCAGACGGGTATGGATATAAGCAACCTTGTTTCCGACCTTATGAACGAGTCAAAGGAAGCAGCAGAGTCCGAAAAAGAGCCCGATAGGATTTACAGCAACAATATTATGACCGATATGATGTCTACAATGGTAAACGGTCTGTCCTCAAACAATCTGTCTCTCCTCAAAAAGCATATTGAGGAAACTCCCGAGTTTAAGGAAAATTCAAGCGAGATTGAGTATCAGTACTCCACAATTATGAATATTTACACCGAGGACGGAAAGCGTGTAAATCCCAACACCGTGCTCTCCACCCTTTTCGGGGGCAGCTCGTCTGAGAACTCCGCTAAGGTAACCCCGATGTCTGCTTTCAGAAACACCGAGGTCTGGAACAGGCTGTTCGATAACACAGAGCTCCTTGAAAAACAATATGATGTTGTGGCGGGACATATGCCGGAGAATTATAACGAAATCGTCCTTGTGGTGGATAAAAATAACCGTATAAGCGACTATACCCTTTATTCATTGGGACTTAAGGACTCTGCCGAGCTTGAGGAAATGATGAAAAAGGCACAGGCAGGTGAAAAAATTGAGGCAACCGAGGAAGTCTCCTACTCCTATGACGATATTTTAAGCTTAAAATTCAAGCTTCTTTGCAACACAGATTATTTTGAGAAAAATGCCGACGGCACCTGGACCGATAAGACAAGCGACGAGCTTTATGTTCAGTCTAAGCTCCAAAATGCTGAGGATATAACCGTTGTGGGAATTATCCGCCCGTCTGAGGAATCGGTTACAGATGCCACCAGCGGTTTTGTAGGCTATCGAAGCGACCTTATGGAGCACCTTATAAGCAAGGTTAATGACAGCGAAATTGTAAAGGAGCAAAAAGAAAATTCCGATAAAAACATTTTTACGGGCCGTCCCTTTGAGAGTAACACCGAGAATATGACCTATGACGGCTTAATTGCTTACATCACCACCCTACCCGAGGATAAGCAGGCTGAATACAACGCCTATATCGGGCAGATGAAGGCCTCTAATATGAGCGACGAGCAGATTGTAGAGCGTTTTAAGTCTGCTATCGAAACCGAGGACAGCTCGGCAACCTTTGATGGCAATTTAAGCCTTATGGGGGTTTCGGACTTAGACGAGCCCTCTGCAATTAATATTTACCCCAAGGACTTTGAGGCAAAGGAAACGGTCTCCGACCTTATTACCGATTACAATAATAAAGCCGAAGACCAAAACAAAATAACCTATACCGATTATATAGGTCTTATGCTTTCCTCAGTCACCACAATAATTAACGCAATAAGCTATATTTTAATCGCCTTTGTAAGCATTTCCCTTGTTGTTTCTTCAATTATGATAGGAATTATAACCTATATTTCTGTTCTTGAGCGTACCAAGGAAATCGGAATACTGCGTGCTATGGGAGCTTCAAAGCGTGATGTTTCGAGAGTTTTCAATGCCGAAACACTTATTGTAGGCTTCGTTGCGGGTGCAATAGGTATCGGCATAACCCTATTGCTTCTCATTCCCGCAAACGCAATAATCACCGTGTTGACCGATATTTCAGGCCTTGCGGCTCTGCCTATTGAGGGCGGAATTGCCCTTGTGGTAATCAGTATGCTGCTTACATTTATTGCAGGTCTCTTCCCCTCTAAGCTTGCCGCCAAGCGTGACCCTGTAAAGGCACTCAGAAGTGAATAGCCTTAAAATGAAAAGTTCACATTATATGCGTCAGCCCAATAGTCAAGCTGTATAAGCCAAGCAAGTAATTGGGGCCTTGCCATAAGCTGACCGAACCAGGTTTCGTTTTCACCGCTTATAAAGCTATCAAATTCCCTAACATTTAGAATACTGTGCAAAACTGAATTGTTGTCCCGTAGTCTTTCCCGTACTCCATTCATCACAGCCCTTTCGTATGCAGGGTTCTGTGTTTTGGGGTACGGGCTTTTCTTTCTTGAAAATACCTTTTCGGGCAGATAATCCTTCATAGCATTTCTAAGCAGTGCCTTTTCAACCCCGTTTTCAAACTTTATTTCCCAGGGCACATTAAATACATATTCAAGTATTCTGTGGTCGGCAAAGGGCATAGAAAAGCGGTTTTATACCGAACCTGCCCCTTGCTAAGTATACCTCTTTTGTCCCGCTGTTAAAAACTGCAAAGGCGAATATGCCGTTTACTTCTATTTGATACCGACTGTCAATTTTCTTATTACATATGATGCGGCATACAGCCCCGCACACCCCGGCACCGTAGCCATACTTGCAGGTGGTATTCGCCCTGTGTCACGGTATTCGCCGCAGTCTGCGGGCTTTATGGGGGTTTCGTCGCTCCATACAACAGTCAGCTTTTTAACCCCCCGCTTTTTAAGCTCGTACCGCATTACCCTTGCAAGGGGGCAGACGCTTGTTTTATAAATATCGGTGATTTTAAGTCGTGCGGGGTCAAGCTTATTGCCCGTTCCCATAACGCTTATAATGGGCACACCCCGTTTTTCAGCCTCGACTGCCAAAAAAAGCTTTGCCGTCACATTATCAACAGCATCAATTATAAAATCAAAGCTTTCAAAGGGAATACTGCTTTCGGGTGTTACAAACTCCCACTTTTCAATTATATTGCAGTCAGGATTAATGTCCTTAAGCCTTAAAGCCTCCGCCTTAGTTTTATCCATTCCCACAGTTGAAGAAAGGGCAATTAACTGGCGGTTTATATTGCTTTTTGCAACTTTATCGCTGTCATAAATATAAACCGTGCCTATTCCCGAGCGCACCAAAGCCTCAGCGGCATAGGAGCCCACACCGCCGAGCCCGAAAACCGCTACCGTCGAATTTTTAAGCTTATTTAAATTTTCTTCGCCTATAAGAGCGGCAGTTCTTAAATATTCCTCTTTCATTTAAAGCTCCAAATATTTAATAAGATTAGGTATCTGGGATTCAAAATTTACGCCGTAACGCCTGTCCGACTTTGTTTCCATAGTCTTTTTAATGCAAGCACAGGTGAAATTCGCCGCTATCTGTGCCGCCGCCTTAAGGCTTCTGTCTTGTAGCAATGCCGCAGTAAGTGCGGAAGTAAAAATATCCCCCGTTCCGTGGTATGTTGCATCTATTCTTTCCGAAAAAACATAAGCCTTGTTTTCCCCGTCATACACCGCCGCTCCGATTTTTCTTTCGTCAAAGCAGACACCTGTAAGCACAATACTTGAATGGGTTTTAAGGTACAGACCCTCAAGCAGAATATTAATGTAATCCTCCGTATAGGGCGGTTCTTTATAATCAATACCCAGCATAAGCGCCGCCTCGGTGATGTTTGGGGTTATAATATCCGCCGCAGTACACAGCTTTAACATATATTTAGGGAAATCCTCTTCAAAACTGCTGTAAAGTCTTCCGTTATCCCCCATTACGGGGTCACAGATAAACTTGGTATCCTCACGGCTTATAAGGTGCGCCGCCTCCATGACGAGATAAATTTGGTACTTTGAGCAAAGATATCCCGAATAAACTGCGTCAACCGTAATATTTTCGCTTTTCCAATGCCGTGCTATGGGCACAATATCCTCCGACAAATCCCTAAAGGTATAATCCTTAAAGCCGCCCGTGTGGGTGGATAAAACAGCGGTCGGAATAACCGCAGTTTCAACCCCCGCCGCCGAAATTATCGGCAAAGCGACCGTAAGGGAGCACTTGCCAAAACAGGAAATATCGTGTATTGCGGCGGCTCTTTTTTGTGACATTTTATCACCACTTACTAAATCTTTTTTGGACAAATATCGGAAAGCACGCAAGCTTCACAATGCGCCTTTCTCGCCGTGCAAACATCTCTGCCGAACAAAACCGTTCTGTGGCAGAAATCGTTTGATTTTTCGGGCGGTAAAAGCTTTCTCATCTGCTTTTCAACCGATAGCGGATTAGTGGTTTCCACAAGCCCTAATCTGTTGCAAAGCCTTATAAAATGCGTGTCGGTCACAACTGCGGGCTTGCCGTAAATATCCCCGCACACAAGGTTTGCGGTTTTTCTGCCTATCCCCGGCAGGGTTGTAAGCTCCTCAATAGTATCGGGAACCTTACCGCCGAAGCGTTCGGTTATTTCCTTGCCTATCGCTACTAAGTCCTTGGCCTTTGTTTTATAAAGTCCGCAGGTTCTAATTAGCTCCTCAACCCGTGAAAGCGGGGCTTCGCCCATACTCTTAGCATTAGGAAACTCGGCAAAAAGTGCGGGAGTTACCATATTCACCCGCTTATCGGTGCATTGTGCCGAAAGCCTTGTTGCTATAAGTAACTGAAAGGCATCATCATAGGTAAGGGAGCAAATAGCATCGGGGTAAAGCTTTTCAAGTCCTTCGACCGCTTTTTCAGCTCTTTCTTTCTTACGCATTTGAGGACTCCAGCTTAAGGTCACCGGGCTTTATTAGCTTAATTTTTCTCATACCCTCGGAAATACCAAGGCAGATAGCCGCAGGCAGTACAAACTGCATTAAGATTATTTCAAGCATTGTAACTGCGGGAGAGAAGCCCGCCGCCACCATACTGTCATAGCTCATAAACTGACCCACAAGTCCTGCCGAGCCCATACCCGAGCCCACAGGGTTGCTTACCATTTTAAGCACTGCCGAAGAAATAGGCCCTAAAATCGCACTTGAAATAATTGAGGGCAGCCAAATAAGGGGATTGCGTACAATATTAGGTATTTGCAGCATTGAAGTACCTATACCCTGAGCAATAAGTCCGCCCACCTTGTTTTCACGGTAGCTAATAACCGCAAAGCCCACCATATTACAGCAACAGCCTATAGTAGCCGCTCCCGCCGCAAGGCCTGTAAGCCCCATTGAAATGCCGATTGCCGCAGAAGAAATAGGCAGGGTTAAGAGTATACCCATAACAACCGAAACCACAATACCGCCTATAATCGGGCTGTTTTCAACATTTATGTTTACAAGCGAGCCTACCCACTTCATGGCCGCAGATATGTAGGGACCTACAAAATAGCCCGCCGTAGCACCCGTTAAGATACAGCAAATAGGTGTTACTATTATATCCACCTTGGTTTTCCCCGCAACCAATGCACCGATTTCTATAGCAACATACGCCGCTATAAAGGCACCCAACGGCTCACCGGGGGCACCCACGGTGAATGCCTCTTGCGTGAGTTTCGGGAATGCGCCTATCATACCCGCAACCGCCGCCGCAACGGTGGTAAGGGGGGCGGCTTTAAGCTTACAGGCAACGCCTACGCCTATTCCCGCACCCGTAAGGGTTTTGGCAACATTGCCCATTGCGGTGAGGTATTCCCCCACCACATTTGCGCCTGCCAGCTTTCCTATTTGGCAGATTATCGTGCCGATTATAAGGGTTGAAAAAAGCCCGTACGCCATACCCGACAATCCGTCAATGAAAAGCCTGTTCAAATACTTTTTCATTTTCCTTCCTCCTTGGAAAACTATTCTTGTATGCTATTATACATAATTTATCATAAATAAACAAGTGCGCATATTGACATTATTTTTACAAACAATATTAATAATTTTAGTTAATTGGAGTGTTTTTATGAAAACAATCGCCTTTTTTGATGCAAAAGCATACGATAAAGAAAGCTTTTCCCGCTTTGCAAATGATGAAATTAATATCCGTTATTTTGAAAATAAGCTTAATGCCGACACAGTCAGTATGGCGGCATGCTGTGACGGTGTGTGCGCCTTTGTAAACGATACCATTGACAAACAGGTAATAGATAAGCTTTCGGAGTACGGTGTGGGGGTTATCGCAATGCGGTGCGCCGGCTACAACAATGTTGACCTCAAGGCCGCCGCAGGCAGGGTTAAAATTTTAAGGGTACCCGCCTACTCGCCTTACTCTGTGGCAGAGCACGCAATGGGGCTTATTCTAACCCTTAACCGCAAGCTACACAGAGCATATATAAGAACCCGTGACCACAATTTTTCCCTTGAGGGGCTTATAGGCTTTGACCTTAGAGGTAAGACGGTAGGTATTATCGGTACGGGAAAAATCGGTCGGTGCTTTGCAGATGTGTGTGCGGGCTTCGGTATGAATATTTTAGGCTTTGACCCGTATGAAAATAAGGAATTCGGTGGAAAATATGTCTCCCTTGACAAGCTTCTGGCCCAAAGCGATATAATATCCCTGCATTGTCCCTTAACAAAAGAAAACCACCATTTAATAAGTGATAAAACCATTGAAAAAATGAAAGACGGTGCTTATATAATCAACACCTCCAGAGGTCAGCTTATAGATACCGCCGCCCTTATAGATGGGCTTAAATCAGGTAAAATCGGGGCGGCGGGGCTTGATGTTTACGAGGAAGAAACCGCCCTGTTTTTCGAGGATTACTCCGACGAAATTATCCCCGACGACACCCTCTCGACAATAATATCAATGCCTAATGTAATAGTAACCTCGCATCAGGCGTTTTTAACCCGTGAGGCGCTCGACGGCATCGCCGAAACCACACTGGAAAATTTAAGCGCCTATTTTAACGGTGAGGAGCTTAAAAACGAGGTTACGATTTAGTATAAAAAATACTCCGCTCTTGCGCTTTATGTAATTATTGTGATATAATATGATAAAAACAATGAACGGAGACAAAAAATGACCGAAATATATATGGTACGCCATTGCGAGGCAATGGGCAATGTAATGAGACTTTTTCAGGGCTCTTCGGATTTTGATATAAGCGAAACAGGAGAAAAACAGCTCGAGTATTTAAAAAACCGTTTTAAAGATATAAAGCTTGATAAGGTCTACACAAGCCCCCTTATCCGTGCCCGCAAAACCGCACTTGCGGTAATAGGCGACAGAAGCTTAGAGCCGATAGACGAAAAGGGACTTATTGAGCTTGACGGCGGAATTGTTGAGGGTAAGCCCTTTAAGGAAACTTTTAATTCCATACCCGGTCTTGCCGATGCTTGGGACAATCACCCCGAGGATTTTGCTCCCGAGGGCGGCGAAAAAATGCGGGACGCTTACGAGCGCATTTGGAATACTGTTAAAAAAATCGCCGCAGAAAACAAAGGCAAAGCTGTAGCCTGCACCACCCACGGCGGGGTTACACGCTGTCTTTTATGCCGCCTTTTAAAGGGTGACATCACAAAACTCAAGGAAATGCCCTGGAGCGAAAACACGGCGGTAACACTTATAAGGTTTGATGACAACTTAAATCCTGAGGTTGTCTTTTACAATGACACCTCGCACCTGCCAGAGGGGCTTATCCCCAAGCGCAGCCGCCTTTCCTCCTTTATGGGTAAAAAACCCGAAACGGAGGATAAAAAATGATTATAATGTCGGTTGACCTGGGCAAAGCCCGCACGGGTATCGCCCTTTCGGACAGCGGCGAAAGCTTCGCCTTTCCAAAAACCGTAATAACCGAATATAACACCGAAAAGCTTGTAAAAAAAATCGCCGCACTCTCGGGCGAGTACGGCGCAGAGCTTATTGTGGTGGGATACCCTAAAAATATGGACGGCACGGCGGGAAGCAGAGCCCAAGAATGTAAGGAAATCGCCGAAAGAATAGCCAAAGAAAGCGGTAAGGAAACCGTCCTTTGGGACGAGCGGTGTACCACCGTTTCGGCGCATACCGCCTTAAACTATACCGATACCAGAGGCAAAAAGCGCAAGGAAGTAATAGATGCCGTTGCGGCGGTTATAATTCTTGAGGATTACCTTAAATTCCGTAAAAATAATATTTAACTTTAAATCCCTATAGAGAATAAACTCTATAGGGATTAATATTAGTTGTGGTAAAGTTTTTTGGTTTGATACTTCGGCTCACAGGTCATATTAACACCTAATTTCCTGAACACCTGCTCGTCCACACGGGAGAGTATAACGCTTGAATGTGCTTCAAGACCGTTAAGGTTTTTAAGCTGTTCGAGCGCTTTTTTTGCAATATCGCTTGTAGCGGCGCAGATTGAAAGGGCTATCAAGATTTCGTCGGTGTGAAGTCTTGGGTTGTGATTGCCCATAATATCCGTCTTAAGCTTTCCGATAGGCTCAATAACCGTGGGGGAAATAAGCTTTACTTCATCGGGTATTCCTGCAAGCTCTTTAAGAGCGTTTAAAAGCATTGCCGAAGACGGGCCTAACAGGCTTGAGGTTTTACCCGTTATGATTTTACAGCTTGCAAGCTCTATTGCGGCGGCGGGAGCGTCGGTTTCCTCCGCTTTAGAAAGCGCCACAGCTACAACGGGACGGTCATTAACAGAAACGCCCGCCTGATTCATCAAGAGCTCTATTTTTTGCGCATCATTCTGTTCGGTTAGCCCCTGCCTTATGCTTACAAGTGCCGAATAATAACGGCGGATTATCTCCTGCTTTGCCGCTTCACTTACCGCCTCATCGTCAAAAATCGCAAAGCCCGCCATATTAACACCCATATCGGTGGGACTCTTGTAGGGCGACTCGCCGGAAATCGCCTTAAGCATTGCGTCAAGCACGGGGAAAATTTCAATGTCCCTGTTATAATTAACGGTGGTTTTGCCGTATGCCTCAAGGTGGAACGGGTCTATCATATTAACATCGTTAAGGTCGGCGGTTGCCGCCTCGTATGCAATATTTACGGGGTGCTTAAGGGGTATATTCCAAATCGGGAAGGTCTCAAACTTAGCGTAGCCCGCCTTTACTCCCCGTTTGTTTTCGTGGTAAAGCTGGGAAAGACAGGTAGCCATCTTACCACTACCCGGTCCCGGTGCGGTTACAACAACAAGCTTTCTTGTAGTTTCTATATAATCGTTTTTACCGAAGCCCTCTTCGCTTATTATGCGGGATATATTAGCGGGGTAATCCTCAATCGGGTAGTGCCTGTAAACCTTGATACCAAGCTTAGTAAGCCGCTTTTCAAAGGCATTTGCCGAGGGCTGACCCGTATATCTTGTAATAACTACACTGCCCACATAAAGCCCTATTCCTCTAAAGGCATCTATAAGCCTTAGGGTATCAAGGTCATAGGTAATGCCGAGGTCTCCCCTGCGCTTGTTCTTTTCGATAGCGTCAGCATTAATTACGATTAATATTTCCGCATCGTCCTTAAGCTGTAAAAGCATTTTAACCTTTGCGTCGGGCGCAAAGCCGGGCAGTACCCTCGCCGCATGATAGTCGTCAAAAAGCTTACCGCCGAACTCAAGGTAGAGCTTGCCACCGAACATAGCGATTCTGTCCCTTATATTGCCCGACTGAAGCTCGATATACTTCTCATTGTCAAACCCGATTTTTTTCATTACCACATCTCCGTTTTTAAAATTCTCCGTTATTTTTCCACAGCTCTGCCCTTTCGGTGAACTCCTCGAAGGTGAAGCTGTTATTAAGCACATCAAGCATAGCGGAAGAGGAAAGCGATTCGGGCAGTCCTAACTGCCTTAAAAAGCTTTTGCGCTTTTCTTTGCTGTCTTCCCCGCCCGAAAGTCCGAAAGCGAACATATCCGCTTTTGTGATTTTCCGTCTCTCCTCTGTTTTTACCGAGAAAACTCCGCTTTTTTTGAGTGCATTTTCAATTATTTCGGGGGTCATTCCCTCAACGCCTAAAAGACCCGACTTTGAGGGCTTATCCTTTCTTTTTTCCTTGCCGTTGAGTTCCGGAACATACACATTTATAATCTCACAATCGGAGACTATTTTTTTAATATAAGACCGTATAACCGCCCCCGCAGAATCAGAATCGGTCATAATTATAACGCCGTTTTTCTTGGCTAATTGCCTTATTAAATCGCACTTTTCTTTATTTTTAAAGATGCCGAAGCCGTCTGTAGTGATAATCAAGGCATCAACTATGTTTTCAAGGGTGATTTTATCGTATTTTCCCTCAACAATCACGGGTCTGTCAAGCTTTATCAAGCGCCTCACCCTTTGCGATAATATAAATTAGCCTGATAATTAACTGTTCAAGAACAATCCGCCCGTCTGCCCCATAGGATTTAAGCCTGCGGTCAGCATCAACCAAGGCTTCAAAGCTTAAAGAGAGCTTTTTAAAATCGAAAAGCCTTAAATTCTGCGCCGCTCTGTCAATAAGGAACTCCTTACCCTTATAGCCGTAAAGCTCCACAAGCTCACGCTTATCCGCTCCGCTCTTTTTTAAGGTGTAGAGGCGGTACATATCTATATACGGCGAGGAGACGGTGTATAAAATCATCATCGGCTCAAAACGCATAAAGAAAAGCTCGTCCAGGGTTTTTAAGGCTTCGCCAGACTGCCGTGCAAAAATCTGCTTTGAAAGATTGTAAACCGATGCCTCAGGAGTTTTTACGCACACATAATCTACAGTTGCCTTGGTTATCTCACCCTTCGGCACATAATTACACAGCTTATCAAGCTCGTTTACAAGGGTGTTAATATCCTCCCCTGCGCTCTCTATAAGATACCGTGCCGCCGCAGGGTCCATTTTACAGCCCCGCTTTGCCGCACCGTCCGTAAGCATTTTAACAAGCTCAGGCGCACGCCTGTGGTTAAGCTCAACCGCCGCACCCCCGCCTTTCTCCGCAGAGGACACAAGCTTTTTAAATTTAGCGCTTTTTTTAGCATCTATTATAAGGCTGTCAAACCAAATTATCAAAAGCGAGGTATCGGGGCAGTCGGTCGCAAGGCTTAAAAGCTTATCGAAATCGGTTTTTGAACAATGCTCAAAATCGTAATCACAAAGTACTGCACATTTTTTATCAGCCATCATCGGAATCTGCCAAAGAAAGTCGTAAACCTCCTGCAAATCGCAATCGGCGCCAAAACGGCAGAAATTAAAAATGTCGTCCTTATCCGCCGTCATTTTTGTAAGCTTTTCAGCATACATTTTTTTCAAATATCCGTCGTCGCCGAACAATATATAGGTCGGAGCAAGGTTACCCGATTTAATCCGTGATTTAAAGACTTCCTCGCTTATTACTGCCATTTTAATTTCCCACCGCCCTCGCTGATTATCTTTTCGTGCATCTTTTTTAATTTTAACATATCTTCTCTGCGTTTACAAGCAAATAAAACGAATATTACCGAAAACAAGAGCAAAATTGCAAATATAAAGCTATAATCATTAAGCCTTACCGCCGCAAAGGGTAAAGAGCCCAGCATATTTATGATAAAATTAACATACCTTGTCACAAGGGAAGCGGCAACAAGCAAAATTTGACCGATAAGCGGAAAAATACAATAGAAAACAAGTCCTGCCGCGGCAAAATACAGCGCCAAGGTCACCGCATAAGCAACCAAAATATTTGCAATTACTGCTACCACCGAAACATACCCGAAAATCCAAGCGGTTACAGGCAGAGTAAATAAAAGCGCACTCAAGGTTACAACGGCAAGGTCCACAATATATATAATCCAAGTGTTTTTAAATACATTCTCCTTTAAATACTTAGTAACAGGAAGTGCCGCCGCCGTAATACCAAGGGAGGCAAGGACTGACAGCTGAAAAGAAACGCTTAAAATCGCAAATGGCCCGGCTATTAAAATAAGCGTGACCGCCGCCCCTAATGTATTTTCAGGGGTATTATCACGCTTTAAAACTATGCTCATAGCATAAATAATATAGCATAATCCCGCTCTTATAATTGACTTTGTAAAACCGCAAAGTGCCGCCATAAACAAAACGGTAAGCAAAACAGTTATCGCCTTTAAATATCGGTTATAAATGACCTTCTCTATTAGTTTATTGACGAGGGAAACTATAACCGCCAAATGCAAACCCGAAACCACCATTAGGTGGCTTACTCCCGCAGCTTTTAAATTAGCATAAAACTCGTCTGATAAATACGAACGGTCACCTACTGTTAAAGCGGTAAGGGTTGCCGCTTCTTTATAATTCATATTTGAAAAAAGTGTATCAACAATATAGAGGCGAAGCTTATTTACCCTTGATATAACAAAACCGCCTTCACCCCTGTATACGGTAAAGCCGTTCATACTTCCTGTAAGATAAATTTTCTCGGAATAATCGCTTGCCCTGTATTTGTCATTTATCTTGCTTAACTTAACGGTAGCAAGAATTTTATCCCCGTATTCAAAGGCACCATCATTACAAAACACCATTATCCGTGTGCCGTCTTTAAGCCCGTCGCAGTTAAGGGCTTTAACAACCGCAGAATAGTATTCCCCGTGATTAACGGGTGCTTCAACAACAGTAAAATCACCCTTAACCGTAGCACCGTCTAAACCGCTCACTTCATCTATTTTATTATATGTATTAAGCACGCTAACCGAAGCCGCAATCAGCATAAATACCACAAATATGTAAACAGGATAAACTCCCTTTTGCATTAAAAAGAAGAATAGAAAAATCAGCATTAACCCTAAAAAGAAAATTGCCGTGCGGGAATAAAAACCGATAACACAAAGCGCCGAAGCACAAAGCCCGCATAAAAGCATCGGCCGTCTTTTAAGGTAATCAACCACTTTACCACTCTCCCCACTCTTAATTAAGCCCTATAATACAACATTTTTCGACAATTTTCAACTTCCGAATTGTAATATTAAATAATTTTCTTGATTTTGCTTGACAACAGCCGTAAAAATTAATATAATTACCTATGCTGATATTTTAAGCGACACGCTTTAATATCCGAAACACGGAGACGTATCGAAGTGGTCATAACGGACATGACTCGAAATTCTCCGTAGCTTAGGCGGTTTCGTCCGCACAAAACCCTTGATTCATCGGGGTTTCAAAACATTAAAATCGAATATTTTTTCTTGTTCTCTCCTGTAGTTCTCTCCAAATCGTTTTTGAATAAGAAACTACAGTTTAGAAAATACACGGAGAGTTATCGAAGTGGTCATAACGAGCTCGACTCGAAATCGAGTTGCGAGTGAAATCGCACGAGGGTTCGAATCCCTCACTCTCCGCCACCGAAAAAGCCTGTAATCAAGCCGATTTCAGGCTTTTTTCTTTTTGCTTTTTTTAGAGCAAGTGGTCGGAGCCTACAACATTTTTTGCATACCCTAATTTGGAACTTCACCGCTCCAACGGCTTGTGAAGCCGCCTGCTTCGGGTAATTGCAAACCGCTTTCCATCGCCTGCGCCGAAGTGATTTTTGCACTGTAATCCAAATGAGCATAAATATTTGCTGTTGTTGAAAAATCCGAGTGACCGAGCCATTCCTGAATATGCTTGAGTGGTACACCGTTTGCAAGCAGTAGTGATGCACAGCTATGACGAAGATCGTGAAATCGCATACGGCGCAGTCCTTTCTTTTCGAGAACTTCAGGGAAACGTGTGGTCAGATAGTTAGCCTTCATTCTTTCGCCCATTTCATCCACGAACACGTAACCGTCGTATTGATAGTTGTAGCAATTGCCGCAGACCTTTTTGTTTAGCTCCTGCGCTTCCTTGACTTGCATAAAATATTCTTTAAAACTGCCGATCAGCGGAAGTGTTCTTAAACTTGACTTTGTCTTTGCTGATTCCTTTTCAATTTCCTGACACTTACCGTCCAAATTGATGGTAGTTACAGTTCGCTTAACGGAAATCGTTCCTCGTTCAAAATCAATGGCATCCCATTTCAGTCCCAGTACTTCACCACGGCGCAGCCCATAAAATGCCGCTACCAAAACGGGCAGCTCTAACTTTGTGCCCTTGAGGGCTTCAAACATTTTCTGCGCTTCCTCAGCTGTTAAGAACACCGGCTGAAAATCATTTTTCTTTGGTCGGTCAACTTTATCCGCTACATTTTGAATGATCATAATCCGCCAAAAGCACTATACGAAACCTCCGATGGAGGTGCAACATTTTCCGGCGGAGAATGTATGCTGCAAATAGATTTCCTTGGCGAATTGCTGAAAAAATGTAAAGAAAACGGAATACATACAGCTGTCGATACAGCAGGAAATGTTCCTTGGAAATATTTTGAGTTTATTATACCGTATACCGATATGTTCTTATTTGATGTGAAATGTATTTCGGAAAATTTACATATTGCGGGAACGGGTGCATCCAATAGACTGATTATAGAAAATCTGATGACCTTGTCTTCCGTTTTTAAAGGAAGTATTTTTATACGTATCCCGGTTATTGGCTCGTTCAACGACACTAAAGAAGAGATGAACAAAATAAAGGAGTTTCTGAATAATATAAACTTTGATAAAATTGAACTTTTACCATATCATAACATGGGAAATAACAAATATACCGCTCTTAACAGGGTTCTGCCCGATTACATTGTTCCGGATAAAAATAAAATGGATAAGTTTCAAAAAATATTTGGAATTTAATAAAGCTCTTCCGAAAAAGAGCAAAAAAAAACACGCTCGAAAAGAGCGTGTTTTTTGGTCGAGGTGACAGGACTTGAACCTGCGGCCTCTGCGTCCCGAATAGCAAAATATAGTTAATTTCTAATAATTTACACTACATATAGTGGTTTTTGCTCCGCCAAACCATCGTCTCCACGCATCTTGTCTCCACTGTTTCCGTGTACTCCATACGGCTCTGTGGGATGAAATGTGGTCGTGAAAACAATAAAAATACCAAGCCAAAACAACAGAACCACACAACAAAAATATGTGGTCATTTCTTCTCTCGCCAACTGTATTGGTATTATACCTTATCTCTGCCGTAATATCAAGAGGTGTAAAAATTACTACGCATTAATCAAAGATAAACAGCTTGAATAAAAATGCCGTTATCGGCAAAAATACAAACAAATGTCATTTTATCCGCATTGACATTTTGCCGATGCCGTGGTATACTAATAACAGTAAATTTGGAGGTCTGTATATGAAATATTTATCCGTTAAAGAGGTCGCTTTACTTTGGAATACATCTGAGCGTAGTGTTCGTAATTATTGTGCTGCAGGTCGTGTCCCCGGTGCTTTCCTTACGGGCAAGACTTGGAACATCCCCGAAAACGCAGAGAAACCCGAAAGAAGCAATAAAAGTAAACCTGCACCACAAACTTTACTTGATATTTTGAAAGAGGAAAAGCGTGGTCAGGTTCACGGCGGAATTTATCATAAAATACAGATTGAATTGACCTACAACTCTAACCATATTGAAGGCAGTCGTCTTACCCACGATCAGACTCGTTATATTTTCGAAACCAACACCATCGGCATAACCGAGGAAGGAGTTCGTGTTGACGATATTATCGAAACCGCTACCCACTTCCGCTGTATTGATGAAATCATTGAAAGTGCCAAGTCGCAGCTAAGCGAAAAATTTATAAAGCATCTGCATTTTATTCTAAAGACCGGTACAAGCGATGCTAAAAAAGATTGGTTTGCCGTTGGCGATTATAAAAAGTTGCCTAACGAGGTTGGCGGCAAAGAAACAACACTGCCCGAAAATGTGTCGGCTGAAATGAAAAAACTTCTTGCCGATTATAACGGCAAAGAGAATGTAAAGCTTGAAGATATTATTGAGTTCCATGTTCAGTTTGAGCGCATCCACCCGTTTCAAGATGGTAACGGACGTGTCGGCAGACTCATTATGTTCAAGGAATGCTTAAAGCATGGAATAGTTCCGTTTATTATTGAAGACAAAATAAAAATGTTCTACTATCGCGGTCTTAAAGAGTGGAATCAGGAGAAAGGTTACCTCACCGATACCTGCCTCTCTGCTCAGGATACCTTCAAAAAGTATTTAGATTATTTCAGAATTAAATATGAAAATGAAGGATAAAAGGAAGTGATAATATGAAAATTAAATCCATACAAATCATAATAACGTTATTTTTTATGTTATTTCTTTTATGTGGATGTGAAAAAGTTCTCGAAAATGAGAGTTCCACACCCGAAACCAGTAATCAGCAAACAAACTCCGAGGTTATGGAAAAAGAGAATAAAAAAGAAAATATAAAGGATAGCAAAGAAGATAATATTATTGATATAAGTTCGGATGTTTATTTTGATTTAGTTAAGAATATTTTTGAGAAATCCGCTCTGGAAAACGGATATTTTGAGTACGGCGGCTACGATACATATAAATATCCATACATACAACTGTATATTGCACCTAAAGATAAATATTCAGAGGATGTAACAAAAGTTCAATCTACCGAATTAATCAAAAATGTTTTAGAACAATTAAAAGAATATGAATATAAAAGTGGCGGCTTCTTTAAAAGAAATTTTGAATATATAAATGTTCATTTTTACGGATACGATGAATATGGTGAATACCATAGAAATGGCGGCCCATTTATTCAGATCAATATTACTGATATCCAGAATGTGACGGAAGAAAAACTGATTTTCTAATAAATAAAATGCTTATGAATTCAGGCGAGTTCATAAGCATTTTTTAGTATATTTCTTGTTCTCTGCTGTCAAAGAGGTCGCAATCAAAAAAATCACGAACAGTTATTTCAAGACCGTCACATATTTTCTTTATAGAAACGACTCCCGGATTTTGACTCTTTTCATTTAGCATACTATAAATTGTAGAGGGCGCTACACCGGAGATATTGGCTAAAGCGTTAATGGCAATATGCTTTTCCTCACATAATTGAAGTATTCTTTTGGCAACTGCTTCTTTTGTATTCACCGGCGCACCTCCTTATTACATAAATTTTACTCAAAATTGCGATAAATCGTGTGGGATATATCGCAATTTTGCGATTTTCGTGTTATAATATGCATTAAGGAGCAAAAAATTATACATCAAATATTTGCGATATGTCGAAAATAGTGTTGACATCTGTAAACATTTGTATTACAATAACATTGTTGAATAATATCAGCAATATTATGGAGGTGTATAATCTTGGCTGGTAAAAAATTATTTATACCATCAAAACGCTATAAGGGTGATACCTCTGTTGTGTCTGCAAGATTACCAAACGAATTAATAAAGGATTTGGATCGAATTGCAGAGGACACTGGACGAAACAGAAATGAAATAATTATGTTATGTCTGGAATTTGCAATTGATAATCTTGAAACAGATACAGATGGAAAAGAGGGGTAAAATGAGAAAGCACGGGATAATTCTATCGGTATATTCGATTATTGCAGCGTTATATATCGCTTTATCGCTAATTTTGACTACCGATAGGAACACGGTATTTTGGATCGGCTTTGCAATGGTGCTGTTTGCGGTTGGCTTAACCGCAGTTATAACAGTAGTGACTAATCGAAAAAGAAGTTCGGCATTTCCGTTGGAAATTTCGATGGTGGCTTTTTCTGCAATTTATGTTGCTGTTGTGGTCGCTATCAATATTTTGTTTGGGTTTATATTTAACACTGCTGTTAATATATTCATCAGTATTCATTTGATTTGCATGGCCTTATACGCAATAATTACCGTCTTGATGTTTGCAACCAAGAATGTGGTAATAAAACAAAACAATCAAGTGAACGGTAAAATTTGTGAAATGCAAATTCTCATATATGAATTTGAAAAAATTAAAACAAAACTTATAGACATGCAGCTCGAATCAAAGAAGAAGGCTTTGCCGCTTATAGATAGCCTTCTTGATGAGTTAAGATTTTCAGATTTCGGTCTAACGGTCGATGTCTCTGATATAGACACACGGCTTCGCTCGATGGCTGAGATGCTTTCTGCGGAAGTTGATAATTTGGTTTTAATAAAATCTGATGATATCACAAGCATGGAAGCCATTATCAACGATATCAAAAAAGTAGTAAAAGATAGAAATATGCAAATCAGATTGATGAGCAGTAGTATTTGAGGAGGAAACAAAAATGGCAATTGTAGAAGTAGTTAAGTATAACGGTAGTCCGGATGTATTCGCTTGGAAATACCCGAGTGAAGAATTAGGCACTTGGACACAACTGATCGTTAATGAGTCGCAAGAAGCGATACTTTTTAAGGGTGGTAAAGCACTGGATGTATTCCAGAGTGGTCGTCATACTTTAGAAACCGCCAATATTCCGATTTTAAATAAGATAATCAACCTCCCTTTCGGTGGTCGTTCACCGTTTACTGCGGAGGTTTGGTACATAAACAAGGTAAACTCACTTGATATCAAGTGGGGCACAGCTTCACCAATTCAATTGCAGGACCCTAAATATTCTGTATTTATCCCTGTCAGAGCTTTCGGACAGTTTGGAATTAGAATTGAAAACTCCAAACAGTTCCTCGTTAAATTGGTTGGAACTCTTTCTGTATTTGATAAAACCAATATTCTTAAATATTTCCGCGGTTTATATCTTACAAAGGTAAAAGATGCGATTTCCTCTTATTTGGTACATAAACAAATAAGCATTATGGAGATCAATGCTTATATTGAAGAACTCTCCACATATCTGCAAGAAAAGATGCAGCCCGTACTTGAAGAATACGGCATAAAACTTGTTAACTTTTATGTTAATGACATCAGTGTTCCCGAAGATGACACAGCTGTTAAAAAACTCAAAGATGCTCTTGCCAAGAAGGCCGAGATGAATATTATCGGATATAACTATCAGCAAGAGCGCTCTTTCGATACGTTGGAAGGCGCCGCAAAGAATCCCGGAACCTCTGGAGATCTTATGGGTGCTGGGTTAGGTCTCGGAATGGGCGTTACAATGGGAGGCGCAGTTGGCGGTCAATTTGGTGGAATTGCAAAAACGCTTGATACAAATGCCGAAGATACAAAATCTTGCCCTTTGTGCGGTGCTATAATGCCTAAGAGCAAACGATTCTGCTCCGACTGTGGTTGTGATACCAACAAGAAGGAAGAGAACAATGCAAAAGATACTGTAAAATGCAGTAACTGCGGCTTTGAGTATAAAAACACCATGAAGTTCTGTCCCGAGTGCGGCGACAAATATAATCCCTGCCCCAAATGCGGTGCGGATTTGCCAGCAGGTGCTGTAACATGCACATCCTGCGGATATGAGGCTCCTCAGCCTTGCCCTCATTGTGGTGCTGCTCTCCCCGGTAAGAATACAAGATTCTGTCCTGAATGCGGTAAGTCTTTAATAAAAACTTGTCCCTCTTGTAATTCTCCGATAACCGGTACTCCCAAATTCTGCCCTGAGTGTGGTACAAAAATAGAGTAAGGTAAAGGTGATAACAATGAGGAAACTCAAAAAGAATTTAATTTCTACATTTGGTTTTTTGCTGCTCATCGCCTTAACGGTTGCAATATATTATTTACTTCCATATGAAAAATTGTTAATGGATAAAACTACCTTGTTTGGTGTCGTAGTTTCGGAAGTGATTACGCTGTTGGGAACTCTATTCTATAATACTGTGTCCGGCAAAAAGAAACTTACGATGACTGCAGGGGGTTATACAATACTTTTCGGTTATCAGGTTTTAGTTATTGTATTATCGATGCTGTTTGCTTTTTATTACAGAAATGCAATTGCAACATATAAAATTATATTTGTTTGCCTAACCGGAGTATTTTTAATTTCGTCAGTCTTAGTATATTTCTTCGGCAAGAAGGTTTCTGATAGAGCTAATGCCGTTGATAACGCTTGCCGCTTCTTTAAAGCGCTGGAATATAAAACAGAGAGCTTAAACTCTATCGACTGCGAAAAAAACATTCATGGCGAGCTTAAAAAAATAGATGATGCAGTAAGAAGTTGTGATCAGAGTGTTTGCGTTAATACCGATAATCTAATAGACGAGAGCGTTAATACTTTGTTGGAACAGTTGAATCTTAAAGAAAGAAATAACGACAGAATTCTTGAAATTTGCGAAAAAACAATGTGCCTTATTAAGCAGAGAAACGCTGAAGTGAGCAGATTGAAAATCGGAGGTATATAATTATGGCGTCAAATAGTGTTGATTCTGCAATTAACAAGGTAAAAGTTAAAGGCACAATTCAAAGAGTATTTGGTTGGATAATAGCTGTTTTTAACGGATTTATTGCCTTTGTTGGATGTGCGACATCCGGATTTAAAGAGGCACTCGATGTAACATTGGTGCTGTTCTTTTCGGCAATTGCCGCTGTTGGTGTTTGGTTAATTATTAAAGGAAATAAAAAGTTTAAATTAATCAGAACATTTTACGATTATTCAGCACGACTTGCAGCCGATCCGGAAAAATCAATTGATTTATTGGCTTCTGCCACTGGCGTTACTGTCGCAATTGCAACAAAAAACATCAGCGATATGCTTGCGGCTGGCTTTTTCCCAAATTGCTATCTTGATGGTCAGCACAATAAGTTAGTTGTACCAACAATGCCGCAGCAACAAGTTTCAACCGTCTCTACACCTGCTCCTAATGCAACAACTCAAACGGTAAAATATATCACCGTTCAGTGCAAAGGTTGCGGTGCAACAAATAAGATTGTCTCGGGAACGGTAGGCGAATGCGAATTCTGCGGATCGCAGATTTCAGAATAGGAGGGTGAATAAAATGCAGAAAAAATCTTTTTCATGGGGAATTATTGCATTAATGTTCTTTCTGTTTTTCCCCATTGGTATTTGGATGTTAGTCAAAAAGATGACTGACGAAAAATTCAACTATATCAAAAACGGAAAGTCTTTAAAAATTTTAGCATGGATATTAATAGGCTTTGCTGTAATGTACTTGATTATGGGTATCACTGGTGAGCTTGAAACCGAAGATGGATCAAGCGTTGTAAGTGGCGTTATTGTAATGCTTATGATCTTCGGCGGCGGTGGTGCTTTTGCATTGTATAAAGCTCATTCGTACATAAAGAAAGGCACAAAGTACAACAGATATGTTTCCATTATCAACAGCAGCAATGATATGTTAATTGACAATATTGCCGCTGCTTATCCTACAACTTATGAAAAAGCAACAGAAGACATTCAGTCGATGATTGATGATGGATATTTTATGAATGCGTATATTGACTTAAACCGCAGAGAGTTAATAATGCCACAAAGGTCAGTATCGGTTAATGTTACTGTCAATCAAAACACCGCTCACGCTGATGCAAAGCCTACAAGTGTGAAATGTAAAAATTGCGGTGCAACTAATATGGTTGTGCCTGGAGCTGTAAATGAATGTGAATATTGCGGATCTCCGCTGTAAAATATGGGAGGAAAAAGATATGAAATGTAATGCATGTGGATTTGAATTCGAAGGAAAGTTTTGTACCAACTGTGGAACGCCTGTGGGACAGGCTCCGGCAGTAAAAACCGCCACTAACGTTCAGGTCACCCAAACTCGCCCTTTGTATAATTACAAGGTTGAAAATGTAGTTGTTAAGGCCGGCGTGTTGACTGATGCACAAGACTTAATTCCCAAAAAGGTTCAGCCTTTGCTTGATATGGGTGCAAAGAAGGGCTGGAAATTACATACTTTCACCCCTACCGTTTCTGCCAAAGGTATTAACATTTGTCTTGTTTGGGAAATTTGATTTGGAGAATTAATTTATGGCAGTTTATAGATGTGAATCGTGTGGTGCACCACTTTCTTCATTAAACGGCGTTGTTGTTTCGGTTTGCGAATACTGCGGAACTGAAAACAGAATAAGTGATAATGCTACCGAATTCATACAACAAGAACCAACGCATATAGAGGAAAATATCCTTATATCAACAGTGCCATGTATTGGTAAGACGGTTTTTGAAAAGAAAAATTTTGTAATTTACCGTACTTATGCAGAGGTGTTGGATAGAAAAACCAACGCCGTTGAAATGCATATTGATTTTAAAGATGTGGCGGAATATAGGAAGGCTCTCATATATGATGGTGCAATAAAGTTTAAAATGAAAAATGGCCAAAAGTATATAGTTAATCTTTACAGTATGAAAAACTATCAGTTGGCGATGAACGCTCTTAATGGGCTAATTAAAGTATAACGAGGAGAAATAAATATGAATTGTAATCAATGTGGAACTCAATTTGAAGGTAAGTTTTGTCCTAACTGTGGTGCTCCTGCTACGGCGGAAACCCCTGTTGTAAACGCTGCTCCTTCTGCACCTATTGCAGATGTGAAGAAAAAGAAACCCATTTATAAAAAATGGTGGTTCTGGGTAATTATTGCCGTTGTTGTTATTGGTATTATTGGAGGTTCAGGCGGCGGTGAAGAAACATCTACAAATACTGGCACTGGCAGTTCTATCACCCAAAGTGGCGATGAAACTAATAATACAACCGATAACAAAACGGACAGTAACAAAGTAACTGTTGCAGATTTTAGCACAATGAGTAAGGCTGATATCGAAAACTGGGCTGCAACAAATAAAGTGACCGTTAAATTTAGTGAAGATTACTCAGATACAGTTGCTTCGGGTTCTGTAATTAGCCAAAATAAAAAGGCTAACGAAACCGTTAAAGAAGGCGCAACGATTAAAGTTGTAATTTCAAAAGGCAAAAAGCCGTCTATGGAATATCAAAACGCACTAAAAAAAGCTGAATCCTATTCAAAGTTAATGCATATGTCTAAGCAAAAAATCTATGATCAGCTAACTTCGGAATATGGTGAAAAATTCCCTGCCGATGCTGCACAATATGCTATTGACAATTTAAACGTTGATTATAAAGCTAACGCATTGGAAAAAGCGGATTCGTACTCAAAAACAATGCACATGTCTAAGCAAAAAATCTATGATCAGCTAACTTCAGAATACGGTGAAAAATTCACTGCAGAAGAAGCACAATATGCTGTTGATAATTTGAAGGCCGACTATAAGGCTAATGCTTTAGAAAAAGCGAAGTCTTATCAACAAACAATGAGTATGTCAAAGGATAGAATATATAGTCAATTAACTTCCGAATATGGCGAGAAATTCACCGCCGAAGAAGCTCAATACGCTATTGACCATTTGGATGACTAACAATATACAGCGAGGTGAAAAAATGTATTGTTCAAAGTGTGGTGCCAAACTTTCGGGGCATGATGCTTATTGCTCAAAATGTGGAAAATCAACAAATGCAGAGAGTATCGAAGCCACCGTTGAAACAGTACAGCTTCGCTGTAAAAGTTGCAATGGAACCATGACGCTTTCTTCTGATAGAAAAGTTTTAAGTTGTCCATATTGTGAGTCAACAGAACTAATTGTCGAAAGCGATTCAGTTACGAAACAACGAATAAAAAGTGATGCTTATAAAGAGGTTCAATTTTCAAAAGATAAAACAAAAAAGGATATTGTAATCGCAAAACAAGAGCATGAAATAAGAAAAGAGAAAACAAACTTTAAGCGCACAATAACTTGGATAATCATAGGAGTTGCACTTTTTATTGCATTTGAGGCTTTCTGTATGTTTATGGCTGGTTACTTCGATAATCATGACGGTGAAGTAAAAGTTTCTGCCTCTTCAAATGAATTAAAAGGTGAAAACTATGAGAATGTAATTGAGCGATTAGAAGATATGGGCTTTTATAATATTGAAACAGAAGCTTTAGGAGATCTTGTAGTCGGTTGGTTCGACAAGGAAAACGCTGTCAAGGAAATCACTATTGACGGAGATTCAAAGTTTAGCAAAGGTGATTGGTTTGACGAGGATGCGGATATAAAAATAACGTATCATTCGTTTTCCGATTAACTGGTTGTGAGGTATGCATATGAAATGTAATATTTGTGGTACATCTTATGAAGGGAAATTCTGCCCTAATTGTGGCGCTCCTGCTACTACAGAAACCCCTGTTGTGAACGCTGCTCCTTCTGTACCTGTTGCAGAAGCGAAGAAAAAGAAACCAATTTATAAAAAATGGTGGTTTTGGGTAATTATTGCTATTGTCGTTATCGGTATCATCGGCGGTTCAAACGGTGATGAAGAAACACCTACAGATACAAGTGCTGGCAGTTTTATCGCCCAAAGTAATGATGATGCTAACAGTAGCACTACTGATAATAATTCGACGAAAGATAATGATATCGTCACATCTACCGAAGCATCGAGTGATAATTCAAGCACTGTTGAAACCACATATGCAAGTGATGATGTTGTAAACCGCTTCATTAATGAGTTTAATAAGTATTCTGACTTTGAAATGAGCGATATAAGAAAAGGAAATATTAGAACAAAATTCTTTGCTTATGCAAACGATTGTTACGTTGAAATGATAAATGCAAACGATGCGGCTGCTGAGTGCTTTAGTATCTCAATTAACGGTGGAAAAGAAACCACCGATAGAACAAAAATGCTTGAGGTTGCTGCCGATGTAATAAAAGTTCTTGATTTCTCTATTTCTGATGATAAGATTGCCCAAACAATAACATATCTTGAAGGCGAACAGTATATGGTTAATGATTATAAAATAACCGAAGATGTTTTGGTAGAAACCTATGTGCCAATTGTTGAACTTTCTTATGGTAAAAGTGATTGTAGAATAGATATTATATCTTACGACTTTAAAAATTAAGTAAATGTTGCGCTTGTAGTAAGTGTGCATAAGCGAGGTACTTTATTTATGAAATTTGGATTAAGAACACCTTCTTTAAAAAGGTCTTTAAAAGCAAGGACTACGGGGCGGGCAAAAAGAGCGGTCAAAAAAGCACTGATCCCCGGTTATGGTAAAAAAGGTGCTGGATGGATTAAAAATCCTAAAAAAGCAGCATATAATAAAATCTATCGAAAAACATCATTTAGTATTTGGGATATTTTCAAATAACGATAGAAACCGTCGATTACTTAAGAAAAAGGTATTCGGCGGTTTTTATTTATTTCGCTGGACTTGTGAAAGGTGTTGTGGTATATGTTTGTGTTGCAAAAGGAGGTGCAACACAAATGACAACACTTGAAGATTTATACTACGGTAACATCAGTCCGCACGAAAGGTATATTAAGCGAAGGACGAGAGTGGATAAGCTCGTAAAGCTAATATGCAAAAACGAGGAAGAACTGAATGCAGGGCTAACTGAAAAACAGAAAGAAATCTTTGAAAAGTTCAAGGACTGCACAAGTGAGCTGTCCTGCATCACCGAGCGTGAGGCGTTCAGTTCGGGATTTATCCTTGCCACTCGCATCATGGTGGAAGTGATGCAAGGTTTAGAGGAGGTCGAGGACATATGAAGAAAATCATTATCCTTCTTCTCTGCTGTGGGATGCTCATAAGTATGGTAGGATGCGGTGGCAACACCGCGCCTCCGCCTACGGAGAGTCCGCCAACAACGGTATCGGAAACGATAATAACAGAAACACCTACCGAAACAACACCACCTGTAACGGCGGTAGAGCCGACAGAGAAAGAAAAAGAGCCTGTCCCCACCGAGAGCAAGACTCAGGCAACAGAGCCGACCACAACCGTCACAGAGCCGACAACAACGGCAAAGCCAGTAGAAGAATCCAAGCCAACGGCAACTCCGAAACCGACCGAGTCATCGGCGGCGGAAAACACCGTGCCAAAGGTCGAAGAACCTCCACAGGAAGAAGAAATATATGTAGGCATACAATGGCCGGAGGTTGATCCTGCGGAGATTGAAAGGCTTGTCATAGAAAAAGTTAATGCCTACCGCATAGCACAGGGTGATGCAGCGGCTACGATGCTCCCCGGACTGACAGAGGTGGCACGGTACAGAGCAAACGAACTAACAACTAACTTCTCCCATACAAGTTCCCGTGATGCCTGTAACGAATTAAAATACGGCGAATTCGTAGATATGACACTGTACGGTCTCACTGCCGAGGACAGTTACTATCAAGGCTACAACCGAGAGGCCATTGGTATGGGCGAATGGTTCGGCACGGCAGAAAGCATGTCATACCGTATCGCAGAAGGCTTCCATTATAGCAAGGGACACTGGTCGTATGTCGGTAGTTCCAAGTATCCCTATATTGCCGTAGGCGTAGCCAAAGCCAACGGAAAATGGTATGTGTGCATCTGTATGAGTGAGGAAAATTACGGCGGATAACACAAAAATATTGCATATAACTTATTAATCAAATATAATCATAGTCGAGGTGTGTAAAAATGGCAAATAAAGACAGTAATGCATCAAAGACTAAAGCTAAACCAGATATAATTTCAAATATGCGCGATTCTAAAAGCTGTGATATCGTACTCGATAATAAAACAATCGAAGAAACTGCAAATGAGCTGATAGATGAAAACATTGAATCGTTAGTAGAATTAGCAAAATAATAAAATCAGTCTTGAGGATAAAACTTCAAGACTGATTTTTTGTGTTTTGCCTTTGTAGCGATTTGTTTGGTACGGATAAGGGTGGGCATCGATAATAGTATTTCTATTTGATTGTACGGCATCCCTCGGCATTCTGCACAGGAGAGTCTGTCATATAGCCGTTTCCACTCCGAAAAGCAAAGCTAAATCTGCGGAATTTTTGCCGTTTCCTATGCAATATTACAGGAGATTTTTATACTCTAAATTTTAATCAAAAAACAGGTGGTTTGTACCAAATTGTTGCACAAACCTCAGATCGCATAAATACTGGGTTTTTGAGGTGAAAATCAATCAAAATTTTAACAAAAGTGGTTAAAGCCAAAATGTAATAGAAACCTCTTTTTTGATGGGCAAAAATTACTACGCATGAACCAAAGAAAAAAGGATTTTATTTTCTTAACTTAGCTATTTTTCGCCGTTCCAATTCCTTATATATTAACTTTTCAGATACCTTGTATCTGCTGACACCGTAACTTGTACGGTCACGGATAATAATATCTTTCGGCAGCTTGCTTAAAATTTTCTTACTGAAGGTCGTTCCGCCGAAGTAAGCATCAAAAGAAACGACTGGCAGAACCACCCACTCAATCTCATCATCGATATTTGCAAGATAATAGGCTACAAGATAAGAAACCTTATCCCGTAGTTCATCAGGAACAGCAGATAACTTTTTGGATATATTCTCCGGTAATGTTTCGGGGTAAATCTTTAATTTGCCGAGTTCTAATGCATCAGCAATTACATCATCAAAACGAACAATCCATGCACCTTTTGTCTTTTCGGAAAAGATAGGGATTTGAAATTGAATCACCTTGTTGCGCCACTTTTTATCAAAGCCACTCTTGATAGCGATGGCATTATCATATGCACCCTTGCTTGTTTTATTGGGATTGTTTAAAATATAATCCGCAATACCGTGGACATGGCGATAAAACCAACCTTGTCCGTCCTCGGTAACGAGTTCAGGAAACTCACCATGCAACTCTCTAAAATCGCTTTTATATTGCCACTTTTCACGGGTGGCATTTTCTTTTTTATTGGGAATACTGCACCAAGCGCACAGCGCTCTATATGCTCGGTCAATATCGGGAGTGCTTCCGCCGTGCATATACCCACGTGCAATTATTGAAAGTATGCGCGGTAAACCTTCAAAATCGAGAATCGTAGCAAATGCAATTCTGCCAAGATAGGAGAAGTCCTGCTTGTTTTTCGATGTGTATTCCGGAACGCTTGTATAAGATAAAAATTCCTGCTGTTCGTTAAGCATGGCTCTCCTCCTTCCTTAAAACAGTATCTTCCACGTACTCGCAAAGTACGTCCCACATAAAACTCCGCTTACCGAGAGCAACTGCATACTTAACAGCATCGCCCGGCTTCATTTTGTTTTTAATAATTTCAAGACATGTGCGGATAACAGCATCACGGAATGGCTCGGCAGGTGGTTTATTAAGATAACCGTTAAGCATAGCGGTAAGCTCCTCACGGTCTTCTTTTTTGTGAAGTTCCTTGCGTTTTTCGGATTTATTTTCATCGTCAATATCGCAAATAATATCGCCGAGCAGACGGAAACCGCCGTGACGAAAATCGCAAAGCAGATCATAGTACCGATAGAAATCAGCGTTTGGAAAATGTCGCTTTACAAAATCGTAACGCTCTTCACGCTCCATCAGATGCCACTTTTCGTTGATAATAGCCTCACGAACAACAGCGATATACTCATCATCAATACCGGCAAAGACAGAATAAAGCGAATCGGAATCACACTTTAATTCCTTTCCCATTGAGTAGAGAATACGATTGACATCGTTCTGGCGGCTTCGGTTATTGACGGTAACTCGGCTTCTGCGGATACGGTTAAGCGCTTCGTTATAATCCGCAATCAGACCTTCCATCCAAGAAAGCATTTCACTATCGAGCGTATCTTTCCAATCGGGCTGGACTGCAAATGAAAATAGTTCGGAATCGGGTATTTTCTTTTTCGCTATAGGAACGGTATTATCTTTCAGTTTATTTGCAAGATACGGCATACGCTCTACATTAGAGGTAATGCTGTCCCAATCGGTAGTATTGAGAAGCTCTTTCATTTGTTTTTTATTGGAAGGTTGATACCATGGGGTCGCAACATCCTTATTCTCTTGCAGATATTTATATTTTAAGAATACGCTTCTTTCTGCCCGCCCGCTTCCTAAATACTCTGAAAGGTCAGGCTTTACTCCGCTTTTGCCAGAGTCGATTTCAAGACCGGTCAAAATAGCCAATGTCTCCACTTCCTTACGGCGATGCTCACGCTCCTCGGCGGTGGAGTTTTCGTTATAAGCGATAAGACTCCTGTCAAGCGCAGCGTTAGAAATTTGCCCGATACGAGAAGAAAAGGTGTTGCGGATAGTTTCATATTGCGCAATGTTATCATTCGTATTTTGTATTTGAGACTCGGCAGACGGAATTTTTAATAGCGGTATATTGCTGCGGTGGTCAAGATCGGCGGAAGCATAGTTTCGACTGACACATTCATTTACAAGCGGGTCGGAAATAGTACGTATCATATCACCGTCATAGTCGGCGCCGCCCAAACGCTCAGCTGCCAAAATGGTAGGATCTATCATAACAACATCGGTAAGATGATGTAGATATAAACTGCGCAGTGCATCCATTTTTTTGATTTCGGTATGAACTCTGAGTTGTACCTCTTCGTTTCTTGCTATGTGCGGATTGCGGAGAAGAGTGCAAACCTGTCCGCTATTATATTTTGAACCCGGCGCATAAAAAGAAAAAGGTTCTAATTTTGTTTTCTTTGCGACCTTGCTGAATATGCGCTGTGTAAATTTCTGCTTGCGGTCATCGTCCAATAACCAATATAAAAATTCTATTAAATCACCCGAAAGGAAACGGTTATCGCCTTCAATCAGGATAGTGCCGACAGCATAATCCTCAAATATTTTCTCGGCTCTTGTTTTCAGTTCATCGTGATATACAGACTCATTAATAAATAACGGATTTTTCTCTAAAATCCGCGCGAGTCGGTAGAGCCGACTTTCCTTATCATAGCCCTTTATGTTTAATGCCTTCAGAAAATAATTCAGGCGGTATTCTTCATTACAACAAAGGTTGTAATATTCTACCTCAGTGCGTTTCGTTAGCCAATTACGTTCATCATTAGGTGAATGATCCCATCCGTCAGGCAAATCTTTTGGACGGAATTCTTCGTCGGTTATGGCAAGGGTGCTTATGAATTGATAGTTAAGGTCGGTATATTCCTGCGGAATAACGTGGCTGACGTTTGTGATATATAAAGCGTGATTATATTTGCGAAACGCATTCCAATAATCATCCCAAGTCATATTACAATCTTTAAGCCAACCGTATCCCTTAAACATACTCTTGGTAAGGATAATATCCACATCATCAATACGATGACTATTGCCATAAATATCGGTTATGGTTTGCACACCTGTAGAGGAAAGAAAATGTTTAAAATCAACCTTGTGAAGCATACCTTTCACATACGGCATACGGATCTGAAATGAGGTATGAACATGTTCACCGCAGTATGCCTTATCCATTACCTTGGCATATTCTTTTGAAATCAGACCTTCACCGTCAAAGGCAGTAATGGTTATATCCTCTACCTTTTCCACACGCTCATATTTGCGAACGTTACCTTCGCCGGTTGTGTCTTGAACGGTTATGATAGGAACGTTTCTTTCAATATACTCAGGGTTATCAATGACAATAACACGGTGCGGTTTATCAATCTCTATATTATCTACACGTGTACCGCTTGAAAGCATCAACCCGTTATAAGCGTAGAGTTTGGATAACTGACAGTCGCCAAGCTCCATATCCATCATAATGCGGCGGCGAACAGGATAATAAAAATCATCACGGATAAAGGTAAGCTGAGATTTACGGCTCATACTTGCCGAGCGTTCGAAAGCATAGTAACGGTGGTATCCTGCACCTAAATCTAATCCGATACCTGCACCGTCAAACATACTTTTTGCTTTACTCTGCAACTCTAAAGATTTAGGAGATGAAGAATTGCGGTCGAAAACGCCCTCAAAATCCACGATGCAAATAACACTTGAAAGATCTGTAATTAGTTTTTTATCAGTCGGTGTTTGAAAATCGTCGCCGTGCAGCTGACACATTATCTGAAAGAACAAGGCATTGTCTTCCTGCTCGTGCTGAACGGTGTATATTTTGCATTTGTCGGTCTGGGATCTTGAAAGCTTATATCTATATTCAAAAGTAGTACGCCCACTGTTTTCTGCGTATCCCATTATGCTTTTCGCAGATAATCTGTAAATCTGATATTTAACTTGCACCTACATCACCTCGATTTATTTTCAGTATATCACAAAACATTATAAAACGCAATATGAATACTGCCCCCACTTTTTAAGGTGGGGGCAAATTTTATATTCAAGAAAGGAGTGATGACAGGTGCTCATTGCAGACAAAACTCCGCTGTAAATTCAAAAACAGCGGTAGAAAACAAAACGCAGGCTCTACGTTTTCAAACAAGAGAGTCAAAAAAATATAGAAAGCAGGTAATGCAAAATGAAGAACTCGCAATTTAAATCGTATGACGAGCTACCGCTGTTTTTGAATGCAGACTTGGTAGCGAAAACACTTGGCGTGGCATCGTCCACAGCCTATGAACTCATGCACGAAAAGGACTTCCCGGCGGTACGAATCGGTAATCGGTTCGTAGTCCCCAAGGAAGAATTTCAGGCGTGGATAAAAAAGAAGATCGGAGGTAAATGCAATGACTAAAAATTTAATTTATTGGTACAAGGAAGAAGATGTGTTCGAAGCGTTGCGAGAACGCATCCTCACAAAAGAGGTGCGTGAACTTTATGATAACGCTGAAGAATACAGAATGTTGATACAGGCGTTTGCCGAACTCACTTACAGCGAAGAAATTATTGTGTTCGGTAAAATTTATTATCAAAATGATTTGCGCCGTATTCTTTGTGATGAATTGGAATCAGGAACCGTGATAGATGCCTATGAACTTTTCAAAAATCAATACCATTCCAAAGGCGCAAAATTGTTAGCGTGGTTAATTTTGCGTGAGCATCTAACCCAAGATGAATTGTATGGACTTATGGTCGAGTATGATTTCGGGAGGGGTGCTTAAATGATTTTCGGTTCACAGAAACGGGATCCGTGTAAAAACTTTTATATGGTTCCGAATGAAATAATGCGCCTCGGTTTATCGGTTGGTGAAATCGCAATATATAACTATCTTATTTATTGCGAAGATCATAACACCTACCAGTGTTATCCGAGCTACAGAAAAATGGGTGAGGCTTTAGGTCTCACCCGTAAAACTGTTATGAAATATGTACGAAGCCTTGAAGATAGGTGTCTTATCTCAACCGAGCCGACAAAAGTAACGTTGAAATCCGGTAAAAAGCAAAACGGGAATTTGCTCTATACCATCCGTCCGATACAGGAAGCAGTCGACCATTTTAATGCAGAACAGCTTAGAAAAGCAGAGTGTGAAATGGCACGGCTGAATGTCATCCGTAAACTCGAAGAATACGACAGAAAACACGGTATTATAGACGGAAATCGGTCGTCATTATTTGAAGCGGGTTAAAGTGCGCTATCACGCACGGCACCACATCGGACGGCAGAGCCGACCGTTTGGGGATTTTCAAAGGCGCCGTAAACACAAATTTATGCTATCTTTAGAAAAGGAGAAGAAAATGGATAATAATTACACTTTAACCGTCCGTATGGACAAAAAAATCAGAGATGAAATGCAAGAAAGATTAGGCGAAGCACACGTGCGCTCACTCAATGCGTTCGTATTAAAGGCAATAGATTTTTATCTTGGATACCTCAGACAAGGGAAAAATCTAAATTATATTTCACCGATACTCGCATCAAGTATCAAGAGTGAAATGAAAAACAGTGAGCAAAACATGTCTGAAATTATTTTCAAAATGGCAGTGCAAATCACAATGCTCACGCAAGTGGTTGCGGATGATCATAACTTTCATTCTGAATATCTTGAAGAACTTTACCGTTGGAGTGCTGAAAAAGTTGCATCGACCAACGGTATTATTTCTCTTGAAGATATGCAGCAGAGAGAAAATGTTTATACCGACTACGATTATTTTAATAGCGGAGGAGGTGATTATTAATGCCTAAAATTATATTCACAAGTCGGTATACGCGCAATCCGAAAGCATCGAACTCAGGAAAGCTCCTACGGTATATGGCAACGCGCGAGAGCGTGGAAAAGGTGGCGGTCGGTCTCGACCGCTCACCGTCCACAGTCCGCCAACAGCGTTTGATTAAAAATATTCTTGAAGCCTTTCCCGAAACGAAGGACTATCTTGAATATGAAGATTATCTCAAAGAGCCGTGCAAATCTAACGCAACAGAATTCATTGATGCGGTGATTGATAGAAACATTGACAGGCTTGACGGCGTTAAAAATCTTGTGAAGTATTATGCAGAGCGTCCCGGCGTTGAAAAGCTCGGCTCACACGGTTTGTTTTCTCAGACCGATGATAAGATCGACCTTGATAAAGTTGCCGAGGAAGTTTCAAATCACAAGGGAATTATATGGACTCACGTTATAAGTCTACGCCGTGAAGATGCCGAGCGCTTACGGTATGATAATCCGTCCCGATGGCGTGATTTAATTCGCAGTAACGTTGCTGAGATTGCTGATGCCCATAACATTGATTTAGAAAATCTTCGTTGGTATGCAGCGTTCCACAATAAAGATCATCATCCTCACGTGCATCTGATGGTATACGCCGCCGATGCCAAACAAGGTTGGATTACAAAACGAGCGATAGATGATATGCGCAGTATGTTTGGCAATGAAATATTCCGAGGTGAGCAGTACCGTCTCTTTGAAATGCAGACCAAACAGCGTGAGTTTGTTAAGGAACGCTTCAAGGAAAGGATAAAACACTTTGAAGATAACGGTTATACCTTGACGCCGCAGCTTGAATTTTTATTCTTTAATCTTGCCAAGCAGTTAAAAACGGTAAAAGGCAAAAAGGTTTACGGATACCTGCCGAAAGATATTAAAGAAACGGTAGATAAAATTGTTGCTGAGCTTGCAAAGGACGGTGACATCGCTAAACTTTATTCCAAATGGAATGAAATCAACCGTGAGAAATTATCTCTGTATCACGAAAAGAAATTGCCGGATATTCCTCTTGAAGATAATAAGGAATTCCGTAGTATTAAAAATGTTATCGTGAAAGCGGCGGTGGAGTTTAATAACACACAGCACAGTGAAAGTTATACTCCCCAGCATCATACCGCCTCTGCTTTCGGCAGAATCCTTTGTCAATTGCTTCGTGCCATCAGTCAGAGTTATGATAACAGGGATAGAAAACTTCGCTCTCAGGTGGACGGCAAACTCCGTTCGAAAATTGCACAGAAGAAGTTGGCTCTCGGCATTCGTCCCGAACAAAGTGATTATGAAAATTATTATGAACAGAGCATGTAAAGAGGTTGCGCATAAAATGTATGCGCAACCTAAATTTTATTCGAACCTATGGTCAATATTGTCTGGATATTGTACCAAAGGTGTGGTATTGTGTTGTGCTGAAGAAAGGAAGTGATAATATGGCAAAACGCAGACCGAACGGTGACGGAATGGTTAGGAAGGTCAAAGGAAAATGGGAAGGCAGAATCATAGTCGGTCATAAGGCTGACGGCTCTCCCATCTTCCGTTATGTGTACGGCAAAACACAGAAAGAACTAACCGAAAAGATGCACCGTAAATTAAATGAGTATGAAGGTGTCGAGCTAACCGAGGACAGTAAAATGACACTCGGCGAGTGGTTGGATGTATGGCTTGAAAAATATATGCGAAACACTATACGCCCAAGCACCTTCGATAGCTACAAGCATATGATTGATGATTATATCAAGCCTAACCTTGGTAATAAAACCATCGCCTTCGTTACAACAAACGATATACAAAAAATGTATGTCAAACTCAAAAAGGAAGGCAGAAAGAACCACCACCCGAAATTCGGAAAAACCTTGTCCGACTCGACTATCGTCCGCACACACAATATGCTTCACAAAGCGATGGACGATGCCGTAAAGGAACACCTTATACCGAAAAACCCGACAGCCGGTACGAATCCACCGAAGAAAAAGAAACCCGAACTTCAGATATTAAATGAAGAACAGCTCGAAAGGTTTATGGATGCCATAGAAAATGATATTATATGGCACGACCTGTTCTACACCGAGCTAACAACAGGACTTCGCAGAGGTGAGTTGTGCGGTCTCAAGTGGACTGACTTCGATGAGCGTGACGGCACATTAAAAATCAACCGAAGTGTATCTCACGATAAGAAAGGCGGTATCGTTGAAGGTGAAACCAAAACAGGTCAAGGAAAGCGCGTAATAATATTAGCACCAAGCACAATAGAGGTGCTAAAAGAACGTAAGCGTAAAAGCCGAAGCGAATGGATATTTGAAAATCCGCTTGATCCGTCAAGACCTATATCACCCAACTCAGCATACAACAGAATGAAAACCATTCTAAAGAATGCAGGCCTGCCCGATATTCGATTCCATGACCTGCGACACCCGTATGTCAAGCGGAAAACAAAAAAATTTGCAAATCTGTTTGGGACAGGAGCGGAGCGTTTTTCGCAGCATCCGGTCCTATCCCTCGGCGCCGCATGACGGCATTTCCCGTGCCGCCTCGTTCTCGAAGAAATCCCGGACAGCGTAGTCAATTTCAATTCGTTCGTCCCTGAAAACATAGACCTTGTTTATCAGTGTGTCCACCAGCGATTTTGTCAATGCCGTGGAGCTACCGATTTCTTTTGCAAGATCCCGGTGTTTCAGATTTGCCTCATAATCGCCCTGAGCCTGCTTTGCCCGTGCCGTAATTATGGCATGGGTGTTTTTTTCGCCCACCAGAGCAATATCGAACTTTTCCTTTTCTGCCTTATAGGAGTCAAGGTCAATCTCTCCAAGAGCATATCGTTCGTAGAGTTTTCGCTTGCTCTCCTGCAGAGCGCGGAGCTTCTTTTCCTGTTCCGCCTGTTGGACAGTCCGCAGATCCAGATCATCCTTACTTATATCAACTCCCAGGATCGGAAGCACGTGCGCCTTTATGCTTTCAAAAACCACTTGCTCCAAATCATTTTCCCGAACCTGCAGCCCGTGACAAGGAAAGCTGTCGGAGACATCGGTATGCCTGCAATAGAACCATGTCGTTTTCCCTTTGCGGGACATGGCATGATCGCAGTATCCGCAAAAGACCTTCCCGCGCAGCAGATAATCCCGGCGTTGCTTTTTCGGCAGCTTGAATTGACGCCTCACAGCATTGGCTTGCTCATACAGCTCCATGCTTACGATTGCAGGGTGATGATCCGGGATTTTGATCCACTCGCTTTCATCTTTCAGGCGGGAGCGTGTGCCGCCGATCTCTTTGACGGCGCGCTTGCCGATCACATAGGTTCCGGCATATCGCTCGTCGGTCAAGATATGTATGACAGCCGAGGACGACCACACACCATTTGACCGGCTGGTATCATGAATAGGTTTTCCTTTGGCAGCTCTGTACTCTGCCGGGGTAGGCACATGCTGCGCATACAGCCTTCTAATGATCTCCGCAACGGTATTACCGTCAGCGGCCCATAGAAAGATCTGTTTTACAACCGCAGCGGCATCCTTATCCGGCTCCATACGCCCGTCTGCGCTCTTTTGATACCCATAAGGGCATATCGTGCTTTGATACTCTCCGCGGCGCATTTTTGCGTATTTGGCACTCTTGGTTTTCATGGACATATCCCGGCTGTAGCACTCGCTGATAAGATACTTGAAAGCGACGTCAATCCCGCCCGTATCGCCCTTATAATCCGCCGTGTCGAAGTGATCGCTGACGGAAATAAAACGGGTATGATACAGCGGAAACACGCGCTCTATGAAGTAACCCGTCTCAATACTGTTTCGCCCGAAGCGGGAGAGATCCTTTACAATAATGCAATCGACCCTTCCGGCCTGCACCATTTCCAAAAGCTCTTGAACGGCGGGGCGTTCAAAGTTCATTCCGCTGTGTCCGTTGTCCACAAACTCCACGACTTCGGCATTCTCCCATTCAGGAAGCGACATTGCCTTCTCCCGTAAGATAAGTCTTTGATTGGGTATGCTCATGCTTTCCGTTTTGGAATCCTCCAGAGACAGGCGAATGTATAGTGCTATCAGGTATTTGCGCATAGCGGCACCGCCTTTCTCTGTTCTGTAAATTCGCTTTGAAAGCGAAAGGTCACATGTATATCGTGGTCGTGGGTGATCTCAATGCGGTCAATTAACCTTTCGATCAGCTCCGCCGTCAGGGTGTGGTCGCTTTCCAGCCTGTGAGCATCTTCTTCCATAGAACGATACCGGGCAAGCTGTTCGTCAAGCGCAGCAGTATCATTATTCAGAGCTGCTATATCTGCGGATAACACTGCGATACGCTTTTCGTAATCCTCTTTCATAGAAAGATATTCCTCGCCGGTCACGATCCCCTGAACATAGTCCTCATACAATCCGCGGATCAGTTTGCGGTTTTGCTCCATATCCCGGCGCTTTGCGGAAAGCTGTTCCTTAATGTGATCCCGTTCCTGCTTTTGCCGTACCTCATATTGAAATAAAGATAATGAGGAACCAAGCATAACAGACAATGCCTTTTCCAATATGGCTGTTACGGTTGAAATCAGCTCCTTCTCCCGGATCGTCACGCCCTCGCAGCTTCCTTTTGCAATTCGGCTGTTGCTGAGGCAATGGAAAAAGTACACATCAGGGCCTTTCTTTCGCGTGTTACGCTGCCTGTGAAGGCTGCCGCCGCAATGTGCGCAGAAAACCTTGCCCTTGAAAATGTTAGGCGTGAAGGCATTGATTTTCCTGTTCTTGCTTTCTTCACTGACCATACGCCGATATTCCTGCACGGCGTTGAAAACCTCGTGGCTTACAACAGCTTCATGCGTACCGGAAACCCTGATGTAGTTTTCTTCATCCGCCTTTGTCTGGCGGTGATCGACGCTTTTTGTTTTGCCCTGCACCAAATCACCGGTATAAACCTCACTGGACAGGATCTTGGCCACCGTCCGGGTCTGCCATTTGCCGTTGCCGATCAGATTTTCATGGCTGATCTCACCGGTCTTTTTCTTATAATGGCTCGGCGTCGGTATGCCCGCCTCGTTCAAGCGTCGGGTAATCTCACTCAGACCAACGCGCTCGTGAGCCCATGTGAAAATCTGACGAACCACCTTTGCGGTATCCTCGTTGATCAGCAGCTTGTGACAGTTCTCAGGATCCTTTCGATAGCCGTAAGGGGCGCGGGCTCCTACAAATTCGCCGTCCTGCATGGCCTGCCTTTGCTGTGCCTTGATCTTTCTTCCGATGTCCAGGGCGTAAGCCTCGTTTATCATGTTCTTCAAGGGCAGCATAATGCCTCCATGCAGGTTGTCCGCATCCGCCGTGTCAAACTGATCCGTAACGGCGATAAACCGAACATTGTGCGTGGAAAAATACTGCTCAATATAGTAGCTGGTGTCTATGAAGTTCCGCCCCAGCCTTGACAGATCCTTTACGATCACACAGTCAATGTGACCCGCCTCAATATCCGAAAGCATCTGCTGAAAAGCAGGACGCCGGAAGGTGGTCCCGGAAAGACCGTTGTCGATATAGGTATCATAGATCTTAAACTCCGGCTTGTCTGCGATATAGTCATTGAGAACAAGCTGCTGATTATCAATGGAATTTCCGCGCTTTTTGTTGTCCTCGACCGAAAGACGGATATAGAGGGCGGTACGGATATAGACAGCGACATGATAGATATGCTCCTGCGCTGCCGTCTTTCTGCTTTTTCTTGCCATCAGCCGGCCCTCCTTTCTTCACGCTTCGCTTGCTCCATCTGCTCGGCAAAGCGGATCGCCTTTTGATATTCGTCCTGATAATTGAACTCTATCTGCAATTCCTCTTTGCTGATGATCCGAATACTGCGGATAAGCTGCATCACAGCACGCCGGTCAATTTCCTCCATTTCCGAAAACTCCATGAAATGATTGATCCAGCGGTTGCGCTCGCTCCGGTTTTCCAAAACATCCGTCAGCTTTTCGTTCCAGCTTTCGATTGCCGCCTGCAAGCCCTCAATGTCGGCGTTGTATTTGCGCTTGTAGGATAAGAATTCTTCTTTTGTGAGTATGCCGCCCACAAGGTTTTCATACAGCTTCGCCTTGTACTTTTCAATCTGCGCAAGCTGCTTTTCGCAGCTTCCGATCTGTCCGGCATACTCCCGCGCCAGTTCCCGATTGATTCGCTCCTGGCTGATACTGGAAAGCATGGTGTCCAAAGAGGCGATATTATCAATATGACCTTTTACGCTGTCCTGGACGCACTGGATCAGATCGCTCTCCTTAACCATAGCGCCGGAGGTGCAACCGTGCTTTTTACCGGAAGGGCAGAAGTAATAAACATATTCCTTGTCCTTATAGCGGTTGATCTTTCGTGTCATGCGCCCGCCGCAGCAGCCGCAGATCAGAATACCGGAGAACAGATATACCTTGTCTTCTTTGGGAGAAGTGCGGGTATCGATCCTTCTGATCCGCTGCACCAGGTCAAAGTCATGCCGGCTGATAATCGCCTCATGTGCGCCGGCAACGCGGACCCATTCGGATGAAGGCTTATTCTCCAACTCCTTCAGTTTGAAATGCGGCGTAGCCTGACGACCCTGTACCAGCGTGCCGGTATAGGTTTCATCCTGCAAAATACGGATAACGGTGGTAGCGGACCATTTGCAGTCCTTCCTGTCCGTGTAGCCGCCCTTGGCATGAGGAAGTCCGTTGTTCCGCTTATATGCCAGGGGAGATAGGACGCCCAGGCGGTTGAGTTCTTCCGCAATATGAAGGGCACTGAATCCGTCCAGGCGCTTTCTGAAAATATCCCGCACCACATCAGCGGCATAGGGATCGACCTCCAGGCTCTTGTGCTTTTCCCCGGTCTTAAAATATCCATACACCGGAAACGCTCCGACAAAATCGCCGCTGCGCCGTTTGGCTTCCAGGGCGCTTCTTGTCTTTACCGATATGTCGCGGCAGTATGCCTCGTTCATAATGTTCTTGACCGAGACCGTCAGATCGTCCGCCGCGTCATTCACGGTATCTACATTGTCATTGATCGCGATAAAGCGGACGCCGTAAGCCGGGAACACCCTGCGCATGTAGCGGCCTGTCTCGATATACTCACGGCCAAGTCGTGAGAGGTCTTTCACGATCACACAGTTTGCTTCGCCGCGCTTGATCATGTCCATCATTTCCTGAAACGCAGGGCGGTCGAACAGAACGCCGCTGTATCCGTCGTCGATTTTCTCGGCAACGACCTCGATCTCCGGGTGTTTCTCCACGAAATCATCGATCAGGCGCCTTTGGTTGGCTACGCTGTCGCTCTCCACGGTCTTGTCGTCCGTATAAGACAGGCGTATGTACTTGATTGCTTTGTAAAGCTCCATAATAAAAACACTCCTTTCTTTGCAGAAAAATCCCGCAATTCAAGGAGTGTGGTTTGCCGTATTCAATTCCTTTTCCGATGCCTATTATACATCGGAGAAGCGGAAAAGTCAGCCCCTTTTCGGAAATTTTCTGTTCAGCGAATGATCCCCTTAATGCAGTCCTCCAAGGTTGCGCCGTCCGCAGCAAAGCTCGCCCGGACGGTAAACCTGCCGCACTTGAAGCAGTAGGGGTCTTTGATCTGTCTGATAAACTCTGAAATGCGTTCCTCCCTCGGCAGCTCCTTACTGACCGATACATCCCGTATATCAACCAGGATGGTAGAGGCAGGTTCCGCTCTCTGTTCTGTCATCTGCATAGAATACGCTCCTTCCTGTGATCTGTATATTTGAAATAATCAAAACCACATGAATAAGCCGGACCTGTGTGTTACCACAAGCCCGGCTCATGGTATCTGATTTCGATTTTGTTTCTGCCGTATTTGCCACGCCCCCCGGCAGGATCCACATAAAGCGGAATAGGGGTTGCCATAGGCTGCGGATAGCTTCGCCGCATCATAGCCCTACTTGTACCGCCGCGTCGCCACCGCAAGCGCATACAGAAGGGACTCCCCCTCAAGTCTGTGGGAGGTCGTGAGAAAGTACCATTATGATCTGTGCCGTCGTCGCGCCCTGCCTGCCACGGCTGGGTCAATGAGCTGCGTTGATCGCTCGGGCAGTCCGGTTCATCACCTCCTTGGCTGTCTGTCATGGCGCCGCCCCATTTGCCGCTCGGAACACAGAATGATGTACCTATGGCAACGTATATTCAGTTGTCAAAGAGCCGCGAGGGTGCGGCAGTGGTTACTTTCTCTTTATCGGGAAGCTCCGCTGTTCGGACGCTCCTCATGACAGAAATAATTCCCGCCGAAAAGGTCCCTCTATAAATAAGGACAATTTTGGGGCGTTTGTTGCCGTCTGTCAGAAAAAATTTTTCAAATATTTTTCCAGACCTCGAAGTCCCGCGCTGATTGATCTGCTGATTCTACTTTTATTCACACATTCAGCTTTTGCGACCTGCGAGATACTCATACCAAGGAAGTAATGGGCATAAATTCGGCGGCTCTGTTTTTCAGGCAGAGCATCAAGCCCTTGATACAGCAAAGCAATCATTCGCTGCCGCTCCAAAATCTCATAGGGCGATGGCTGTTCAAGCAGAATATCCTTCTCAATTCCATTGTCCACATCCAAAGAGTAAAACGCCTTATATCTGCGAACGTTGCGCTGGTAGCTTTCTTCCTGGCGTCTAAAATCCTCCAGAATGACAAACACTTCGTCCGGCACCTCGACGATCTTGTCTTTCGTATAATACGGGTAATAGTCCCGCAGATTGATTTCTTTCATTTGTTTTTCTCCGATTTCTTTTTTGTAGGTTGGCAAAATCGAAATCAGAGGGGGGAGATCGACAACGAGGGGAAAACAAAAAATGCGCTCGTTTACCAACGAACGCATCATAATTGACTGCTTTTTGAAGCAAAAAACTACCCTCGGAATATCTCACCCGTGGCTTTCTATGCTTTTGACGATGTTTAACTGTGTTTTTTTATTTCCACTTCATTTCTATCACCTATTCAAACTCGGATAAAAAACAAAGGGAGTCAGAGAATGCTCTAACTCCCTCTCGTCATATGCACTATTCTCTGTTATATGTCATTACCGTTCAAATCAGAAAGTAGTGTTTTGCTTGGCCGAAATATCACTCTATGGCGCTGTGGAATTATGATCTCATCCATAGTTCGTGGATTCCGTGCCTTACGCTCAGGAGTAATCTTTACTTCAAATGTTCCAAAGCCTATAAACTGAATGGTTTCTTTTTCCTTCATAGTATTTGAAAGAATACATAACATTGCGTTGATAGTTTCAATTGCTTTAGATGTAGGAATACCGGTGACGTCAGCTAACTTACGCGCAAAATCTGTTTTGTTCATTCTTTCATTTTCCTTTCATGTGCTTTTATAAACTGTCTTCAAAATGTTCCATGCCATACGGCATATGAAGCCTCTATGTCTGCATTTCAATTCGATAGCCGCACTTCTGCAATTGCTCAATAGAAGTTGCAGCCAAGAGAAGAGGGGGAATTTCCGTCAGAACACAGTAAATCATCTAACCATGGGAATTCGCATACAGCGAACTGTAAAACGAGCCGCTCCGCCTGGCGTGCAGGTAAATAGGCTCAGATCAAAACCGCTTGAAATCATTTCTTCCGTATTACTCGGATCGATAACCTCCAGAATTGCAATTTCATAAAAAAATACATTCCCATCTATATCCGTAAACGCCACAGCATCGCCCGGCGTTAGTTTTGATAGTTGTCCGAAATGACTCGTATAGTTGTGGGCAGCAATCACGGCGTTGTCCCTGTATATAGACCCGGTATACATACATGGTGCAATTCGCAAATTAGCATAACTCCAGCCACTCATTACTGGCAGTTCCAGTTCGAGAACAGGAAAATACAAGCTGCCTACATATAAGTTTCCGTCTATTTCCATTACAGGCATCTCCATATCGGAATTCAGAATATAGTCCGGTAGATACCGTTCCACATCAAGTCCGCTGGGGAGATACAATTCCGGCTGATAGAACCTCTCCGGTATGGATGCCTGTTCGTGAAACTCAAGAAGAATTGATTTCACTTGCTGCCGTGCCTGAACATCCTCAATGCGGTTTGAACCATAAAGTGCAACCGCGACTAATATAAGCAGTGCGCCGATCAGAAAAGGCCATTAGCCGCCCTGAATTAGAAAAACAAAGGCACAAAGAACGGTATAGCTGAACGGCTATGCCGTTCTTTGCGTTTTTTGAGTTGTATTTTGGGCTTCTTCGATAGCCCGGTTGAAGTCAAATGCACCGATAAAATTATAGACGATTGTAATCTCCCGCGTCTTTGCCCATCTTTCCGCATGGGATACCTCTATGCGTTCTATGAACTCCCGAAGCACGGTTGCATCAAGTTCCTGCAAATCCGTGTATTTTCGTACTGCGGAGACAAAGGCTTTGGCGTTGGTCTTTTGCTGCTCTTGGTGTTTCAGCTCTTTGCGCAAGACTTCTGCCATAGATTTCAGGTTGCTCTGTTCCCGCTCATAGTCACGGGAGAGCTTTATAAACCGCTCATCTGTCAGCTTGCCCGTAACATTGTCCTCATACAGTCGGGAAATGATTAGATCAAGCTCTGCGATCCGTTGCTCTGCTTTGGAATAGACCTCGCGCTTTCTGGAAAACTCGGCATCCCGATCCTGCATACTGATGTCTGCCGCTTCCCGCATAAACTCGGCTTCATGCTCGCACACATACTGTATTGCCTCGCGCAGATTTTTCAGCACAAGTTCATACAAGATCACATTGCGGATCGTATGTGTTGTACAAAGGCTGCGGTCTTTCCGATAGGTAGAGCAAATGTAGTATGCCTGATCCGGCTTAAAGTTCGTTGCCCGACAAAGATACATCTTACCGCCACAGTCTGCACAGTACAGCAGCCCGGAGAAGATCCCCATGTCACCCATCTTGGCGGGACGGCGACGAGATTTGCGGATGTTCTGCACGATGAGAAAAACGCTTTCCTCAATAATAGGCGGCTGGGTGTTTTCAAAGATCACCCAATCCGCTGGGTCATTCCAAATCGTCTTCTTGCTCTTGTAGGATTGTTTCGTTGTCCTAAAGTTTACGGTATGACCCAAATACTCGACGCGCTCTAACATATACGAAATAGTTTCGTTTGTCCACTTAAAAGGGTTAGCAGGCGGTTTTACCGGACATTTGCGGTCTTTAGAAAGCCAATAAGCTGATGGGCAAAGTATTTCATGTTCTCTTAACCATCTGCATATCTGTGTCGGCCCCAAACCGTCAACGCAAAGACGAAATATCTTTTGCACGACGGCAGCGGCTTCATCATCCACGATCCATTTTTTCTTATTCTCTGGGTCTTTCATATACCCATAAGGTGGGATGGTCGTAAGGTGTTCGCCGGACTTGCCCTTGCTTTGCCATGTGGCGCGGATCTTCTTGGAAGTATCGCGGGCGTACATTTCGTTAAAGACATTCCGGATCGCGGTAAACTCATTCTCGCCTCGTGTACTGTCCACACCATCATTAACGGCGATAAAGTGAACGCCAAATTCAGGAAAGACAATATCCGTGTACATTCCTACTTGCAGATAGTCACGCCCTAACCGGCTCATATCCTTTACGATGACGCGCTTGATCTTTCCTGCCTTAATGTCGGCAAGCATCCGCTGGAAGCCGGGACGGTTAAAGTTTGTCCCTGAATAACCATCGTCCTCGTCATAGTAACGGTAGGCGGTAATTCCACGGTCGCGGCAGTAGCGTTCCAAAATCTTTTTTTGGTTGGCAATACTGTTGCTCTCACCCTCTAACTTATCTTCATGTGAAAGCCGCACGTACAAGGCGTTGATACCTTCTTCCTCCGGCTCTTGTTCCTGCCCCTGCACATAGAACTGCAGAACATTGTCGCGGATCACGCTGCGAAGCTCGTCGCTCAAAGCACTTTGTGGCTGAACAGCTTGAAAACGGAAAGCGCTTTCTGTCATGCCTGCTCACCGCCTTTCAAAGCCTTGCAGCGTAAACGGTGCATTTGATTGTCAAGGTGCAAATCTGTTTCCGTTGCCGCACGGTAGTAATATGCGATCATCTTGTCTGGCTGCTTCATAAATAACCTCCTGTTCCGGCAGCCGGACAAACAGGTTATGGATATTATACCATAACCCGCCGTCGCCGTCAGTAGGCAAGATGTTAATTATTTGTGGCTCCGTGCCTTTTGTAGATCATTTCTGATCAGACGGCGTATCTTTGTCGCGGCGTCCTCTTTTGCGCCGTCTTTTGCGACGGCCTTTACAATATAGGTAACGCCCCCGATCTCGTACTCCCGTACAACAGGGGCAGTCGTTTTCTGATTTGCTGTTTCACTCATAGAAATAAATCCCCCTTAGTAAAGATTAAAAAAGGATATGGGCAAACAGAACGGCTGCTGGCGCAGCTCCACGGGAGTTCCACCCCTCCGACGGTCTGCCGGAGCCCTGCCCATTGCCTGCGACGCTTTGAACGCTCGGACTGTGGCTGCAAGGGAGTACCATTATTCCTTTTGCGCGTCCTCGCCCGCAAGATGCCACGCTTGCTTTACGTCGGATGTTTGTCGCTCGGCATATCCTCCCGGATATGTGTCATGGCGCATCCGCCGCACGGCTCGGCGCAAAAGGGATGTGTTCATTTGCCCTATGATACGCCGCCGTTATCTTGCGGGTATGTTTGTCAAGGTACAAGAAACCGGAACAGCAGAAAGGGGGAAATATATGCTTGTCCGGCCTGCGGGTGTTCAGTTCACCCGAAAAGTAAGGATTTTGGTAATGAGCTTGGTTTCAAGCCTGCGGCGCAGTTCTTCGTCAATGCCCAGGCGCAGATTGCCGAACTCGTCGTATAGCTCGCGCATGGATAATTTGGCAATGTACCCTTCATAGTGCTTCAAAACTGCGTTGATCGCTTCCACATCACCGCTTGTCGCGTTCTGGATAACTGCGTAGGGTAGCAGACGCACGCCATTATCTTTAGCTGTCATCTGTTTTTTCTCCCATCCATTCCTTCAGAAGTTTCAGCGTTGCAGCTCTGCGATAAGTGACGGAGCTGCGCACCATGTTCAGCAATTCGGCGATCTCTTTGTCCGTCATTTCAAGGAAATATGACAGCAGGATAATGTTGCGCTTCTCTGCTGGCAGGGAGGCAATCGCCTCTGCCAACTCGTCGCTTGTGATTTGAACGATGTAGCCGAGAATATCAAATGTCCGATCCTCGGCAAAGTAATCATCACAAAACGAAAGCTGCTCCATGACCTCCACCGGGAGTTCCGAAAAGCTGATCTCTCGGCGCCTTCGCCGTGCCAGCTCGTCAAAGTAGTCCCTTGCTTCATTCCGCAGCACCTTTTTGCAAAACGCATCAAAGGCGTGCCGTATGTGTTCTTCGTGCGAATGAGATTTCGTTATTTCACCTCCCTTCGCAAAACCGCAAAGGCGGGTGATTCTTTCATCCCCTTTCGCCACTACTACGGTGACGGGTGGCCTTTTGGCCAAATATAACGAAAAAAATATGAATTTTTACGAAGCAGACATAATGTCTACCCCCTTAATTGAGTAATGGTCTTCTGTTTCAAATAATCGGGCGGAGAGCGACACCCGATGAATAAGCGATCCCGGAGATAGAAAAAAGCGCCCAAACGAAATAACTTCGTTTGGGCGCTTGTCGCCGCTTTATCGTTGTGAGGAGAAAAAAGGTTAAATCTGCGCGGCAAATCCACATAGCTAAAGCGGTCAGAGCAAATAGCTATGTCTGCCTTTTTTCCATTCGCAATAGGATTCCACTTTTTTGTTTCATTCGCTGTCTTATCAGAAGCAGGAAAAGGGAGCCAAAAATCAACAGAGGCCCTGCCGCACAGAACATCAGTGTGCCAATCGCCGGTTTCAGGGAGTCCTATTTAGCGTCGTATAAATACCTGTTCCCATGACCGGCGTGAGTTTACCGATTACCATATATCTTGCATTGTTCCACTCATAGGAGCAGGTACAAAGAGAAATAATGCGGTCGCCCGGTTCCAGTTTTACATTGCTCTGAAAGGTTGACCGGCTGCGGAAAGCATCTACATACTCAGCAAAAGCATCCTCATCCTCAAACTCAAACTGCACAAACTCATATTTTCCGTCCTCGACCGTGCCGCAGATTAGTTCAATGAGATAGTCACCCTCCGGCGTGTATAGCAGCATAGTGGGATATTCTTCATAGAAATCCTGCTCCTTGTATAGTTTCAAAGAGCCGAACATGGTATCGTTATTCATATAGTGACCGTAGATAACGGTGTTGCGCTCGGTAAAGCGTCCCGTGTTTCGATAATCCAGAAACAGGGAGCCGGATTTATTGGATTCTCTGGTATACAAATGGTTCAGATAATAACTGTTGTTGTCTGTATGCAGAACAGGGTAATCTATGGGCGTTCCTTCTGCAAACAGCCATGCGACGATTTCTGTATTTATCTCCTGCAGCGGCCTGAAATCCATAGATATGATGTGCTGCGGGGTGCTTTCCATGTTGGGTTCAGGTTCTATAACCTCTATGCTGTTATCTTCGACGGTATTTTCACCTGTTTCTTCAGGTGTAATTACGGGAATATTCTGCCTGTTTAGCCGAATGCTGTCATAAGCGTCTGACGCTTTTTTCTGTTCAATCAGGATTTTTCCCGCCATAAACGCGCCCGTGACAAAAGCGATACCAAATACAAAGAAAAGAGATAATTTCACTATTTCACGGACGTTTCTCATAGCCGTTCTTTTTGGATGTCGCCCACGATACATACATATACTCCTTAATGAAGATGGGGACAGAATTGATTTCTGCCCCCATTTCTATTGCTTTACCTCGCAGCGATATGTTTGCCTTTGCGTTTCTTTCCAAAAATGGCCGTCAGCACCATTCCTATGCCTGCTGCTCCTGCCATGCTCAGCCAGAGCAGCAGATTGCTGTCGTCGCCCGTCTGCGGTACGCTGATCCTTGCATTGGTGAAGGCTGCGGTAGACGTCTTGTTTGCCGCGATCGTACCGGTATTGCCGCTGGCATATGCCCGGTAACCGCTGTGTCCGCTTTCCGTTACCGCATAGGTCGTTCCGGCTGGCAAACCACTGATCGTGATGCTCTCACCATGTTTCAGCTGTACGGCCTCACCGCTCTTTATCGTTCCGCTCTTGCTTCCGGTATAGCTGTAGCTGCCGGACGCATTGAAGGTGATCGTGAAGGTGAAATACTGATCTTTATTCGCCAGATCACCGGTTACGGTCTTTTTCACCGTCAGACTGCCGTATTCGGGTGTATCAGGCGGAGTGACTGGGGGCGTATCCGGCGGATTATCTGGCGGGTTATCCGGGGGCGGCGGTGTTGTAGTCTTGGTATTCGTGAAGTCCGCCGTTGCCGTTCCATTAGCGACGATCTTTCCGGTATCTCCTGTCTTCGTGGTGACATATCCGTCTGCAGAGTAGTCTGTTTCCGTTACTTCGTATGTAATGCCTTCGGGGAGTCCGGTGGCTTTTTTACTCTCGCCGCCCTTCAGCGTGAAGGTGGCCACACCTTTCGTGAAGTTCATGTCACCGTACTTGCCGGTGATCTTACTGGAGAGCGTCACCGTGAAAGTAAACGCTTTGTTCGGATCCGCGCCTTCACCGGTTACTGTCTTACTGACTGTCAGATTGCCAGTCTTAGGATCGTCAGACGGATCATCAGGCGGCGGGGTCGTGTTTCTCGTGTTTGTAAACGCTGCGGTTTGCGCACTACCTCCAATGATGGTTCCGGTGTCTCCGATCTTGGTGACCTGATAGCCGCTGTTATCGCTTTCTACAACGGTATAGCCCACACCATTGGGAAGACCGGTGGCTGTTTTGCTCTCACCGTCCTTCAGCTTGAAGGTCGTAGCACCGTTTTCGAAGGTCATCTCCCCGTAGTCGCCGCTGATGGTCTTATCGGAAAGAGTCACTGCGAAGGTGAATTCCTTCGTCGTGCTGGCGGCGTTGCCTTTGACTGTCTTCTTCACGATGAGATCACCGTAAGTGTTCCTTGTGTTCGTGAACTCTACCGTAGCAGCTTCACCGCCTGTGATACTGCCGGTCTCACCGGTCGATGTTGTGACATACCCGTCTGCAGTGTAATCTGCTTCGGTCACTACATAGGTAATGCCATTGGGAAGGCCGGTGGCCGTTTTGCTCTCGCCATTCTTCAAGGTGAAGGTGGCAACACCGTTTTTGAAGGTCATCTCCCCGTATTCGCCGGTAATGGTCTTGTCGGAGAGCGTCACCGTGAAGCTAAACTCTTTGCCAGCAATCGGCGCGTTGCCGTCCACCGTCTTTGTTACAACAAGATTGCCATAGGTGTTTCTCGTATTCGTGAACGCGGCAACCTTAGGTGCGTTCTCATCGATTGTGTCGGTGTCACCGACCGAGGTCGTTTCGTATCCGTCAGAAGTGTAAGCCGCTTCGGTTACTTTGTATCCGGTACCGTTCGGCAGCCCCTCGATAGTCTTGCTTTCGCCGCCCTTCAAGGTGACCGTCGCAACGCCGTTCGTGAACGCAACGCCGCTGTATTCTCCGCTGATGGCCTTGTCGGAAAGCGTGATAGTGAAGCTGAACTCCTTGGTGCTGTCGGTATCGTTGCCCTCAAGCGTCTTCGATACCGTCAGGCTCCCGTCTGCGTTACGTGTATTCGTGAACGCGGCGGTTACCTCATCATTACCAACAATAGTGCCGGTCTCACCGGTTTTAGTCGTTACGTAGCCCTCCGAAGTGTAGTCCGTTTCTTCAACAGTGTAAGAAATACCGTTGGGAAGGTTGGCGGCGGTTATGCTCTCGCCGTGCTTCAGCTCGAATTTCGCTACGCCGTTTTCGAAGCTCATCTCTCCGTACGGGCCAGTGATGCTCGTATCCGAGAGCGTTACTGTGAAGGAGAACTCTTTGTCCGCGGTCGGTGCGTTGCCGACCACCGTCTTCATCACGGTGAGATCGCCGAAGGTGTCTCTCGTATTCGTGAACTCAGCAACTGCTGGGGTTTGCTCATCGATGGTTCCAGTATCGCCGGTGCTGGTGGTGACATATCCTTCAGAGGAGTAATCCGCTTCCGTTACCGTATAGCCCGTCCCAGCGGGCAGGCCGGTGGCCGTTTTGCTCTGGCCGCCCGTCAGGGTGAAGGTCGCCACGCCGTTTTCAAAGCTCATCTCTCCGTACGGGTCAGTGATGCTCGTATCCGAGAGCGTTACCGTGAAGGAGAACTCCGCGTCCGCGATCGGCGCGTTGCCGGCAAGCGTCTTTGTTACAATCAGATCACCACAAGGCAGCTGCCGGTTGAGGAAGGTGTGCTTGGTGGCGTAATTTTCCTCCGACAGGAGGCCGGTGGCGCTGCTCGCGTCTTCTGTGCCGTCGATGCTCACCAACACCCAGCCAGCCGGGGTTTCCTCATAAACCTCATACTCGTATTTTTGCGGGATGTCGAATGTTTTTTCTTCACCGTTAGCCAGGGAGAATTCGTACAATACGGGGTCGGTTGTCTGTCCTTCTCCCTCGGCAAAATTCCAGTATGTCGTTACCTCTTCCGTTGTTGAATTCAGACGATAGAAAGAGATCCTCTCATGTTCCGTATTGAGAGTATTATCAAGGGTATCACCGATAACAGCGGAGGGCGCGTTTAAGAAATCGACGAACAAATCATCGTCTTCGCCCGAGGCGGAAAGCCCCAAATCCGACAGCTTTTTATCCGTCTTCCACAGATATTTTCCGCCGGAAATCTCGATTCTGTCGGTCAAACGGGTGACGGAAACGATAGCGGCCAGCCCATCTGTGTCGGGAGTGGCCTCGCCGTTGCCGTACTCCAGCCAAAAATCTCCGTCCTGATACCAAATGGAGCCTGCCGGAACAGGAGTATAGATTGGTACCTTTTCGATCTTCCACGCCATGATCTCAAAGGGGAAGCTGCCACTTTTGTTGTCTTCCGTCACTTTCTTGACGGTCACCGTGGCGATGGTCCGCTCCCACTGCACATGGACCTCTTCATCGTGCAGCGCATAGGGCATCTCCAATTTGAATTTGCCGTCGGCCAAGGCGGTCAGCGTACAGAGCTGACCGGCGGCGTCACGGAACTGAACCGTGTCCCCCTCCTCCATGGTATACAGGGGCTTTCCGTTAAACCTGACCTCCTGCATATCGCCGTCTTCGTTTCTCACCTGAAGCTTGGAGATGTGATACTCCGGATTCGGCGTCATGGTATAGGTGACCGTTTTTCCTTCCGGCACGACATAGGTGCCTGGGTCAAGGATATTCGCCGACTTTCCGGCGTCGCTTGCATCGTTCAGCCCGCCGCCGAAATTACCCTCCGAGGTGGTCTGGATGTTGCCGTTCGGCCCGGTGGTGGAAATGTACCGGTACCAGATCCTTCGCGACCCATAGGCCTGTGTATTCATGTTTCCGCCATTGCCATAACTATGCCCGTAAGCCGTTATCGTAAAGCCCGAGGTGGCCAGCGTGACAAAGCCCGAGGAGTAGTACCCATCATTACTATCCAAACTCTGGCCCCTATTGGCAATGAACTTGGTTTTTTGCACTCCGTTTTCCGTCGCTTCCACGACTTGCGGAAAATACCCGGTCCGTTTGCTTTCATTTGGCGGATTAAGGTTAGGGTTTATAGGCTCAACCATCGTATTATTCGGTCTTACATAGATGTAGTCGGAAGCGATCGAGTTGTTAGTTACGGCAACCTGCTCATTGAAAAAATGCATGTCCGGATACTCATCATTCACCCACCACAAGCCCCTGCCTCCATTATTGGCAGTGATTGCATACGGGTCTCTTTCCAGATTGATCCCAACGAAGGCAAAGATAAAATCCCCGTTAATAGGATGTCCTTCGTCATCCACAACCGTATAAGTCACATCGAGGGATTTACCCAATGACGGATAATTTATCCCACCATCTGCAATATCGCCCAAATCCGTTTGTTCTTGATATTTCTTGATTCTATTCTCATAAGCCGTTTTAGCCGCATCTACCTGAGCCTGGCTGAAACCGGTAGAGGTATTGGCAACCGTTAAGTTCCTTGCATCGTTGTGGGAATACTCAAGCGTACTGCCCTGTGCCAAGCTAACCATGCCACGATGATAAGACGCAGTAAGATTCGCTTGCGCTGCAGCAATCTTCGCTCGCGCCGCGGCTTTTTGCGCCGGTGTGAGAGCATCTTCCAGCTCTTTCTGAGCAGCATCCAGCGCTTCCTGAGCGACCTTCTCCATCACCGCCAATCGCTCGTCGGTAAACAGTTGCGCATTGGAATAGGTGATCTTCAGATTCGCAAGGGTTCCGTTCGGGAGGATCGCCGCATCGTCGAAGGTAAAGGAGAACAAGGGACCTTCCAGGACGGTCGGCGCTCCGTTCAGCAAATGTCTGTCGACAGTTTGTCCGGGGTTATACGAAACGGTATTTGTGGCCGGATCACGGGTGATCAAGCCGGTATAGTCCTGGTTTTCATTCGGTTCCAATGCGAATGTTCCAAGTTTCTTGCCCAATTTCGTCTCGTCGATAAAGATGGCGGACAAGGGCAGACCCGCCGCAAAATCATAGAGCGTAGTTGTACTCTGCGATTGCTTTACGATCGTGGGCAACGTGGGATTTGCGACTTCCGTCGAGATGGCATTCTGATAATAAGTGTCTGCGGTTACTGCCACAGTGTCATCCAAGCGCGTCGTCACCGTGTCGGAATAAAAATCGGAACCGATATCGGGGACGTTCTGCGAGGTGTTGTCGGCAAATACCGTTGTGGGCAGTAAGCTGCAGACCATAATCAGCATAAGCAGTATGGCGATCATTCTGTTAAACCGCCCGTTTTTTGTTTTCGTCATAAAAATCCTCCTCTTTTTCTCGAAGGAGGGATTGTTTTATGAACTCCTTCGAGGCAGTAATCTTACATAAATCTTCAAGGTTGATGTTTCTTCAGAGAGTTATCCAAAGCACTATCGTTTTTAATTTGCAGGATAAATATTGTCGATATTCTTTGAAACTTGACAACCAAAAAGTACACATAGCTTTTGGGTAGAATAATCCAAAACGCATGTGCACTTCATAGTCTTAGTATTTGATTTTTACAGCACGAAAAGAAGGCAGACGTTCTCTGTCTGTCTGTCTGTCTGTCTGTCTGTCTGTCAAGATTTTCTGGCAACTTATATATCATTGTCAAGTCCTTTATCTTATATTGTCTAAAATATTTTAGAGATTTCACTTAAAAACGCTCCTCTAATATTTGAAATTGTGTCTTTCAAGAAACAAGTACAAGTTATTATAGCATATGCTCTATTGAATTTCAATACATTTCAAGAAATTTTTTGATGTAATTTTGAACTTGAGGAAATGATTTTGATTTTCTTTTGTTCGAAGTGAAGTCGGATTTTGTTCGATGTGAGCGACGAGAATCAAATAGGGGCTAACGAGTAGCACCTTTCACACCACCGTACGTGCCGTTCGGCATACGGCGGTTCAACCCAAATAATAATCTAAACAACTTAGACGCCCTCGCTTTGCGAGGATTTTTTGCTGATAAGGTGCAGTCCCATGGTTTTCACTACCGCTTGGTAGTGGTCGCCAAACCCTGCAGACTGCTTAGACACCCAGTTTCATTTGACTATTGGATTGTTCGTTCCTTCGCTCCACTCCCATTACAAGAGTTTCATCACTACTATGTCGCTACTATGACCTTGGCCGACTTCTCACGGTTCGTATTCAGTTACTGAGGATTGCTCCATTCGTGAGACCTCACAGGATAAGTCGTCATTCTTTCCTTGTCTACCTACCTAATTTACACGTACGGGTTATGGTTGCCTTTTGGACTTCGCGACTTTACTGCCCGCTTATCCGCCGTGCGCGCCTCTGTATTAGGTTTCTGTTCGTCAGGCTACGATTTCACTATTCCCTCTTCTCGCCCAAGCTTCGCGACCTGAGTCTTGGGAGTCGATATGGGGTTCGTCGGCAACTATGCCCCTTGTGGACTTTCACCACAGATTGACGGCATGCCCGTCAATCGAGTAGGAGGCGGTGATTGGCCGCCGTCCTCTCACACCACCGTGCGTACCGTTCGGTACACGGCGGTTTCAACAGTTGATGTGCACAGACTGATATGCTGTGGCCAGATCATAAAAGCCCCAGTGTATCAGTCGTTCCTTGTTCAAGGCCCAGTTCACTGCCTTATTACCAGCGTTAAACCAATAGCCTTTGCGATCATAAGCAATCGTAGCCGCGTAATGCTCCGCAACTCCCAATCCTACAAGCTTCCTCATACGCGTCCTTGGCAGTTTCCACTGCTTCCATATACACATACGTATCCGCCTGTATAGCCAGCCGTTCAGCACTTCGATGTTGTTCTTCATATCCGCGATGCCGTAGTAGTTGAGCCAGCCACGGGCAGATACCTCTATCCGCTTCATGGCCGCTGCTATACTGCCGCACCTGCTCCGGGAAGTGAGCTTCCGAAGCTTATCCTTGAACTTCTTGAAGGACTTCTGATGTACTCGTATGAATACACCATTCTTCCCCTTCCCGAAGCAGAAGCCAAGGTATTTAAAATTTCGGACTGCAAACACGCTGACCGTTCTGCTTTTCTCCCGGTTCACCTTCAGTTTCATGGTGTCCTCGAGATACTTCGTGCTGGATTCCAGCAGCCTTTGTGACGCACGTTCGCTCTTTGCCAGCAGGACTATATCGTCCGCATAGCGGATACATGGTACGCCTCTCCTGCTGAACTCCTGGTCAAACTCGTTCAGATAGACATTTGCCAACAGCGGGGACAGATTTCCTCCCTGCGGTGAACCTTCTTCTGTCGGAATCACAACACCGTTTTCCATCACGCCACTCTTCAAATATCGCTTGACCAGTTGTATAACTCTCTCGTCTTTGACATTCTGTCTCAGAAGATTGAGCAGTTTCACATGATTGATCGTGTCGAAATATTTGGACAGGTCGAGAACTACTGCTTTCGTATACCCCTGCTCCGCGTATTCCTTTATCTTGCAAATGGCATCTTTTGCGCTTCTTCCCGGCCGGTAGCCGTAGCTTCCGTCCGAAAACAGCGGCTCATAGATGGGCATCAGCTGCTGGGCAATTGCCTGCTGGATGATGCGGTCGGTTACCGTCGGAATGCCAAGTTTTCGCACTCCGCCGTCCGACTTCGGGATTTCCTTGCGCCTCACAGGTGATGGAGTGTAATGACCGCTCCGTATTTTCTCTATAAGTTCGTGTTGGTTCTCCTTTAGCCATGAAAGCGCGTCCTCTATGGTCATCCCATCAATTCCGGGCGCTCCCTTGTTTGCCTTCACTCTCTTATAGGCTCTGTTAAGGTTATCCTTATTCAGTATTCTTCCGAGAATGTCCGGCTCTGCACTGTCCCTTTCCTTCCATATCCGGTTGAAAGAGCGATGCGCTCTCACATACTTTTCGTGTTCCGCACTATTCCTCTGTGAGCAGCCGCCGTTTCCAGCGTTTTCTGTATCCATGTGCCCTTCCCTCCTTTCCGGGTCGTACTTGGAACTCCTGTTGATTCAGCCCTTCGGATTTCTCCTACTATGGCCTCTGCTGACTTCTGCGCGTTCAGCGCCGCTTTGGGCGGCGGTTATCCCTTTCGGGACGTGTCGCACAGATCTCCCCGGGTACCACACGTTTCTTTCCCTCCACCTACCTGTCTCATTTATTCCAGCTGATTCCGTGTAGTTATCGGGCTTCGGCTTGAGTAGCAGTCTTACCCTCAACTGAAACCTTATATGAGCTTCCTGTTCGTCAGGCCAGAGGTTTGCCCTCGGGTTAGTATGTTCCCCGAATCCGGCTTCCTTCAGATTCCATTTCACAATGGACACCCTTGCCTTCGGCTATATCCTTCCCACTACCGGGTGGATTCCGGACTTTCACCGGTTAGAAACGTGCGCCGCCGGGCGCACTACAACAAAAAGACCTCCGGTGTATACCGAAGGTCTAAAAGACGTAATGCTTATTCTATTTAGCTCTTGGACTCCAAGAATACCCCATCAGGAAGTCAAGCGCATTCAAAATCAGAAGTCCGTCGTCTGTGCGTTGTGTTTCATGACCGAAGGAAATAATAAGTTTGGGATGGTTGTCACGGATCTTACGGAGAGTATTCACCAGCGCGTCCATATTTTCATCGCCGGGATTCGCCGCCACCTGTACATACACTTTTTCCTTTTCTCTTTGGGCCATGAAGGAAACCTTTTCTTTACCAAGTCTGCCTGTGTAGACATAATAATCATGACGCAACAGCTCGAAAAACACTTTGTTTTCTAACATTCGATTCTCGTCTTCTGCACGGATGCCAGTCATGTAATTGTGCAGAGCGGCATCTACGACATAGTATTTTGCCGGCGCTTTCGTAACCTGTCCCAAACGTATATCAAAAGGCTCAGCAATATAAAACAACTGTGCATTCAAGAGAGCTCGTATATAACTCTCTATGGTTTTGGTAGAGGAAGGACGCTTCAAATAGTTCGCCGTTTGTTTGCCAATCCATGTTGCGGAGATGCTGTCACCAATACTATCTGCCATGATAGAAATAACGCTACGCAATAAGAGGGGATCAGTGACCGCACTACTCTCTCTTGTGCTGCCCAACTCCAAAATATCCCTAGTAACGATAGCACCGTATGAACCATCCGTGACGGTCCTTGCCCTTTCGATATCCATATACTCCGGCTTCATAATAGGAAGACCGCCGTAAGTAATATAGCACTTGTAGATTTCCTCTAATGTATAGGAGCGCTCGTCAAACCGACAGTAACGTTTTTCCAGTAAAGGCGTCTTTTCCGGCGTGGTCTCCTGGAAGCCCTGAAAAATCATGAATTCCGGCAAAGACAGGGGCAGAGCATGAATAAGATCAAATTTTCCATCTCGTACTGCACGAAGATCACTGGAGATAATACGTCGATTGGAAGAAAACAATATAATCTTACAATTGGCATATTCGCAAAAATAGTTGATAGCCTTCTCCCAATCATCTATATGTGTCAACTCATCAAGCAGAATAAAATTTTGCTTATCCGAGATATAGTCGCGATTGAACCCTTCAATCAGATCGTCCCCCGTGAGACGCTTAGCATTGACCGTTTCAAAATTATATCGTACTATTTGTTCGCCGTTAGTGTATCTTTTGCGCAGTTCACCCTCTAATTGCTTTGCAATACAACTCTTTCCAGCACGTCGCACACCGGCGACAATCGTTATATTGTCATTGTTCAAAACACGGAAAATCTTCTCCATGTACAGAGTTCGTGGGGTAAGGGTAAAAGTCTCCATTCTTGTACATCTTCTTTCCTGCCATAAGCAATACATTACGTTTCGTTCCCACAGAGCAACAAATACAATTATATTATACTCCAATTTCTTTGATTTTCAAGGCGTTTCGGGAAAATGCTTCAAATTTGAATAACGGGAACCATAAGCAAATTTATAAAAGCCGTCACCGTCATTCATATTCGCGATTCATATTCGCGATACAGTTGGCAAGCAATGCAAACTTGTACAAGTTTGCGAATTTTGCGAGGCGGCCCGATGGCCTGTCCTCGCAAAATGCTTGTTGGTGACATTTCCCCAAACCCCTTAAGATCGCCACCTTCAGTGACGGCTGCGCGTTCAAAGAACGCTGAATACCGCAAGCGGATAAAAGCTACTGCCGCGCTTTTTCCCGGCCGGGGGTCTGCCCCCGCTCGTCGATTTCAAGAAGGTGCTCCACGTTAGATTTGACATTATAGAGCTCTTTCATGTCCTCACGCGCCTGCTTGTAGGCGGCATAGGCCGTCCTCTTTTGCGCAAGCAGTCCGGCGTATTCCTCCCGGAGTGATTTCACGGACGGCAGCTTTTTTATTCCAAGCTCGTCAAAGTATTTCTTCGCCGCCTGATGGATCAGTATGTCCGCCTCGTGCGCTTCTTTGAATTTT